>NZ_BGOW01000001.1 GCF_003851125.1 Sulfuriferula multivorans
CAGCATCAAATTACCGACGTTGCTTGCCCATCCAGGTTTCTCCATAGGTGAATGATCCACCTATCGGAGTGTCTGTGTAAATTAGACCACTACATCCGCCTCCATATTGAGTTTCAAGGACATCGGGAAAAGACTTGCTGAGCTTGACTGGGGACGGACTGCGCGCCATTCAGCCATGCAAGGCGATGTAATGTAATATCTATCGGGAGCGACTAATTGATGCGAAACCGGTCATTGTGTACTTCGAAAGCTCCGCTTCACCGTTATTCCTGTTGTAGCGGAAATCCATCCATCGATACATTTTTTCGGCGCATTGCAAATTCATTAGAAATCTGGAGAGATCCAAAAAAACAAAAGCCCCGACCAAGTGGTCGGGGCTTTTATTCTGGAAAGGACAACTATTGGATAGCTGTTCCCGTTTGTAGATTTCCCGAGATTATGCTTTCCGACGACGCATACCACCAACGCCCATACCCAGCAGGCCAATCCCTAGCAAGGCAAGCGTAGCAGGTTCTGGCACGGTTTCCAGTTTGAACTGGCCGCCGTTATTAACGAAGAAGTGTGAAGGAGCATTATTTGTTGTTCCTGCCGCACCACTCAGTGCCAAGACCAAATTCGGGTCAATAGTATAGGTTCCGCTATTTGCAGAGTTATCCTGACTCGCATTGGTTGTAACGAAACCAAGCGTCAAGTAAAGTGGAAGATCCACACCCAGATATTTCCAGATACCAGCAATTGGTTCATTTGTTAGCGTAAATCCCGCCGTGACCACGCCATTTGCAGCTGGTGTCCCATCTGGGTTGATCGCACCACCGTACCCTGCCAATTGGGTAAATGTAGCAATGTGGGTGCCGTCACCTGCCCCATAATAATTCGCAGCGGTGGTCCCGTAATTCGCGCTACCCAGAGCTTGATAATAAAAATCCAAGCTACCACCTGCGTTAAAAGTAAATGCGCCGGTGGTGAGGTTGGTAGTGCCTGTACCCTTGAATACAGCCGTCAGTTCTCCGCCGTTTAGTTTAAGACTTAAGCCACCGTTATATTGGTTAATGTTAAATACGCCGAGATCATTAAAGCTATAGACGGGCCCCGCCCCAGTATTTTGGACAAAACTCTCTCCATTGAAGGCTAGATTGCTAATACCTGTGGTGTTACCACCCCCTTGCCCGGTCAGATCAAGGTTCCAGTTTGTGATTTGGGTTGCCGATGCGAACGAAGAAAATGCAGTTACAGCGACGGCGGTGCTAATTAGTGCTGCAAGGCGGTTGCGTGTCATTTCGAGGACTCCTTAAATTGATAATTCTAAAATTCACTGTTGCTACGTTTGCTGTTCGTAATAAAGCACACAGCATGCCAACAAACTCAACATATTGAATATTAAATATTAAATATTATTATCCCAGTTTCCAATAGAGATTTTGTAAGAAACTCCGACAACTTCCATCAACCCTAGCCCGTCCATGACAGTAAGCTCCTCCCGGTGCACCAGAAAAATGAGGTGTAGCCCGAAATTTGTTTATTAAAGAATAATAAAACATATAGTTGCAAAGAATTCGCATGAATGGAACACGCATGGCTTAGTTAAAAACCGCTGCATGCATAGCGTCCAAACTGTGGAGTAAGGCACGCTTGGAAGAACAAATTAAAAGTTTATTAAGGCAGTTTCTCTAAAGGCTGCTGGAGGGACGACACACTCTTGCGCAAAGAGCGCGCCCAAGGGGAGGCGCCATGCCCGATTCGTCCGATGAACACCGTCCGGGGCGTGTCATCCTCCAACACTGTCTTCAGTCGTCCCGCCAGTGTTTTCGCCTGTATCCAAGCCCCAGCAGATTGTGAAAATTGCCTTTCCTCGCGCACATAACGAGAGAAAATCAAAGGGGTTAATTCTGGCTGCAACCCTATTCCCAAACTGGTGGCAGTGAGCCAGAAACGCTGAACTGCCCGGCCTGCAGCCACATAATCACCTATCGTCTCAGGCGCTTTGTTAGCCAGAATGGCAAAGTGTGCGGCACAGAACACACCGGGCAATAGATCCATTTCAATCCGTGGAACCAGATGCCCAGCCAAATAAGTGTTAAGGAATTCGACACGCTGCCAACTAGTCATGGCCCAGCGCATCAGTTTAAGGGTCATGGCATCCAGCCCGAGGGCCTGGTCGGGTACTTTGTCTTCGCTAAAACGAGTTTTCCATTCGATGATGTCGCGGTGGACGGGATAGGCTTCTGGCAAGGTAAGCCTGAGCTTGGCATTGTCAAACATCAGTTTGGCCAGCTGCCAGCGTTGCGCTCCTCCCTCGAACCAGCGAATAGTGTAAACATTACCGACAGCGTTTTGCAAGGCCTGTTTTTGCGATTCGATCAGAGGGGTAGTACGCATGCGCCGACGCTGTACGGAACGCTGTTTGATATGTGCCAACAATGGATCAGGCATCAAATGGCTGTCAGAGATCAGCTCCACAGAATAGTCGGGGTGCGTATCTGGAGAATCAGGGCGGCGACTGAATTCGGCCCGCAGCCCATGCGCACTGGCGGCTATGGCGATGGTTTCCAGAAGCGCGCCCAAGGCAATCTGGCTGGGGTGACCATCCAGGTCATAGACGCAATGGTTACGGGTATCGAAAGCGTGAACGACCAGATGGCGGTCGTCGATGATTTCAAAGCGCCATGGCTGGGTGTTGTCGCCGGAGGGCGCCCAGCGGGCGAGATCGAGAATCTGTTCTGCGACTCCTGGCAAGGCACCGCTCCTACTGATTTGGGGTGAATTTAGTCGCGGCTTTAGCCGCCAAGCGTTTCCTGGCAATCGTGAGGGCAAGGCGCTGCAGCGGATTGAGATTGCCCCCCGGACGCCAAGTATGGGCCAGTTTGTTGCGATAGGCGTCAAAGTGTACGCCGTAAGGCGCAGCTTGTACTTTGCCTCGCTTAAGCAGGATTTTCAATGCTTCAGTTGCCGCAAAGCCGGCGCACAATTGGCACGCCATTACCGTGGAGGGGCCTCGATGCTCGGCCAGATCGACCCGCGACGGGTCAACGAGATATCCCATCTGCAGCATCGCCGGAGACAAGCCGAGCAGGAAGCGTAGCGCCTGCTCGCCTTCGTCACACCCCTCCAGACGGAAATATTCCTCGAACGTCATACCGCCGGGCAGAAAATTCAGCAGCGCGACCCCCATACCCAAGGGCGCAGCAGTGATGGCGGGAATATCGAACCGGGTGCACGCAGTGAAGACAGCTCTTCTAGCATCGAAGGCAAAGAAATCCAAGCCATCCAGGTAGAGATCGACCCCAGTAAAAAAATCCGCCAAATTATCTGAGTCAACGCCCTTGGGAAAGATTTTGATGTCCAGATCGGGGTTAATATCCCTGGCCAAAGCCACCATCACCTCCACTTTGGTCTCGCCCAGAGCCGACATGGAGGCGCCTGCCTGGCGGTTGAAGTTGGGAAGGTCAAAGGTATCGAAGTCTGCAATGTTAAAGGCGCCGATACCGAGCCGAACCAAGGTGAGCAGATGCGAGCCGCCGACGCCTCCCAAGCCTGCGATGGCCACGCGCTTGCCCCGCAGGAGCGATTGTTCCTCGAGCGTTACCCAACCGATATTGCGCGAAAAAGCCTCATCGTATGAAAAAACCGGCATAAGATTTCGATCATGTGGGCGCCATAACCATTATTGTCAGGCGCCGGGGTTGTTCTCTCCGCGCTGCAGGCGCGCCGTGATACCAAGTTCGTCTTGCTTGGAAAAAAAATAGGGGTAAAGCGACTTCTCGTTCACTGCATTTTTTCCAAGACCGCCGAGCCGTGCAATCTCGCGCTCGCTATACTCAAGCTCCAATCGCAGCAGTACGGCTGGCGCGCTCACACGTTCGCAATGCCGCTCCGGGCCGAAGTGATTGAAGCCCAACATTCTCTTGTAAAACAGAACATGGCGCGGGTTGACCTCAATAACAAAGTCCGTCCCATTGTGAATATTGCGTCCATAAATGTAAGCAATATGGAATAGTGCGGCTAGCACCTGCTTGGATTTCACGCTTTCGTCAACCGCGAGCTTGGTGAGCTCACACACCTTGCGCCCGTCCGCGCGCAACGCGTCAATCTCCGCTTTGTAGAGGTCGTCAACCTGCAAACCAACGGATGAGTCCAGCCCCAGCGTCAGTGTACCTACGATGGCGTCCTGATCAAAGGCAAGCAGTGTAACTCGGTTGGGATCGCGGTTGATTGTGGCGGCATCATAACCACGCCAAGAATACATCTTATGGATAAGCAGGCTGGCCGACTGCACTCGGTCATCGCTCGTGGCAAGCCGAATCTTGAATTTCTGCTGGTCGACCGTGATATTTTTGGCGCTGACCTGGTCACCGCTTTGCGGAATACACATTTCCCTCAGTTTATGGGGAGATTGAAACTCCACAATGGTCTTGGACCACTCGTCTGCCGGTTTTCTGCGTTGAATAGTCATCATTTTACTACCTGTGAGACCCACTACTAAATTAACGAGACACCGATTAATTACAGATGCTTATTGAATTTAACGGATAAAACAGCAGACAGTTTAGAAAAAAACAAATCTTAAGGAACAGAAGTTGCAGATTGTTCAGCGCCGACCCGACCTGTACATAGCCCATAAGTTTCTTCTATTTATTTAATTGAGCCTGATTTAGCCACTCTGCCGCATCCAGAGCAAAATAAGTAAGGATACCGTCTGCCCCGGCACGCTTGAAGCATAGCAGAGATTCCAATACACATTTCTTTTCATCCAACCAGCCATTGGCGGCAGCGGCCTTGAGCATGGCATATTCGCCGCTCACCTGATAAGCGAAGGTTGGTACACCAAAGGTATCTTTTACCCGCCGCACGATATCCAGATATGGCATGCCAGGCTTGACCATGACCATATCTGCGCCTTCTGCTATGTCCTGCGTCACTTCACGCAGCGCCTCATCGCTGTTGGCGGGATCCATCTGGTAGGTTTCCTTGCTGCCCGCACCCAGATTGGCTGTGGACCCCACTGCGTCGCGGAATGGCCCATAAAAACTGGAGGCATATTTGGCCGCATACGCCAGAATCCGCGTGTGGATACAGCCTGCTGCATCCAGCGACTGGCGTATGGCGCCCACACGGCCATCCATCATGTCTGATGGCGCCACCACGTCGGCGCCGGCTTCGGCATGAGTCAACGCTTGTTGTACCAGCACATTGATCGTCACATCATTCATCACATAACCCTGGACATCAATCAGGCCGTCCTGCCCATGGCTGGTATAGGGATCAAGCGCGATGTCGGTAATGACGCCCAATCCGGGGAATCTTTGCTTGAGTGCGCGCACGGTGCGCGGCACCAGACCGTCAGGATTAAACGCCTCCTCCGCGCCCAAGGTTTTCAATCCAGGTTCGATTACCGGGAACAGGGCAATTGCCGGGATACCCAGGCTGACGCACTGCGCAGCGACCTCCAGCAGAATATCCAGAGAAATCCTGTTCACCCCCGGCATCGAACTGATAGCCTCGCTTCGGCCCGCGCCATCCAGCACAAAAACCGGGTAGATCAGGTCATCCACGGAGAGCCGGTTTTCACGCATTAGTCGACGTGAGAAATCGTCTCGGCGCATGCGCCGCATCCGCGTCTGCGGATACTTACTTCCTATATTAATAATCATATTAATCAATTATTTGATAAAGAATTTAAAAAAAAATGAACTTCTTTATTAACGAGCCATCTTACTTTGCAGACGGCTCGCTGCCGTCTCCCGCTTCTCCTCCCTGAGCGGGCGCCTCGACACCAGTTGAGGCTTTTTTGGCCCCGGTTTTACTCCCCTTTAACCGGGGCTCTTTTATGCCCGCTATTTTTGTGTCAATACCGAGCCATCTGGCAAATACCTCTCCTGCTTCATCCATGCCCAGACGCTTGGGGCTTGAAAACAACTGCGCTGTGTAGAGCGGCGACAAGGCTGCAAGTTCCTTGCTCACAAAGCGTAAAGTACTCGAGGAATCACTGCGATTCAATTTGTCACTTTTGGTCAGCAAGCAATGCACCGGCTTGCCGGTGGGCAAAAACCATTCCAGCATCTGCCGATCCAGGTCGGTCATCGGATGACGAGAATCCATAATCAGGATCAAGCCCGCAAGCTGCTCACGCTGTGCCAGATATTGCGCCAGCAACTCACGCCAATGATCTTTAATGGCTCCCGGCACTTTGGCATAGCCGTAGCCGGGCAAATCTACCAAAAAACGATTCTGCCCCAGGCTGAAATAATTGATGTGTTGTGTTCGTCCGGGGGTTTTGCTGACGAAAGCCAATCGAGTCCGGTTAGCCAACGTATTGATTGCGCTGGATTTACCGGCATTTGAGCGCCCGGCAAAAGCCACCTCAATGGCGCTTTCAGGAGGCAAGTCACGTAAATGATTTACCGTTGTGTAAAACTCTGCATGCTGAAATAGATTCATGTATAGGTATTCCGGGAACTGGCGTCGAAACCAAAACGCAGCTAAAATATTAGCTTTTTAGAATGTTACGGTAAGAGGAACTCACTAAAATGAAATACACCATGGCGCTTGCGGCGCTTGCCGCGTTCACTGCCCTCTCCCCGGCTCAAGCTGAAGTCGCCACCACCAAAGGTGACCCAGCCAAAGCTCAACAGCTGGTGACATCGGTTTGCGCAGCCTGCCACGGTGCAGACGGCAACAGCACATCGCCGGCCAACCCGAATCTGGCTGGCCAAGGAGCAGAGTATATCACCAAGCAATTGATGGACTTTAAGTCCGGCGCACGCAAAAGTCCGATCATGCAGGGCATTGTTACCTCCAACAACCTGACCCCGGACGACATGAAAAACCTGGGTGCCTACTTCTCTGCACAGACACCCAAACCAGGTAGCGCCAAAAACAAGGAACTGGCTCTGGAAGGCGAGAAAATATTCAAGGGCGGCAATGCCGGTAGCGGCGTACCCGCCTGCGCAGCCTGCCACGGCCCTACGGGCGCGGGCATTCCCGTACAATTCCCACGCCTGGCTAGCCAGCACAGTGAGTACGTTCTGGCGCAATTACACAACTTCTGGAATGGCGACCGCGCCAACGACGGCGGCAAAATGATGCGCGTCATTGCTGCAAAATTGACCGATCAGGAAATGAAGGCCGTTGCTGAATATATTTCCGGTCTGCATTAAATTACCCTGCCTGCCGGAACCTGCCGGCATATAAGCAATCAATAGGGGGTGGCGCGAGTCACCCCTTATTTTTCCAGGCACGCCATGAGTAAATCCTCCGCCACATTCTCAAAATCAGTATACGAACTGATGAGTTCGATGCGCTTTGCCATCAGTTTGCTGACGGTGCTGGCCATTGCTTCAATTATCGGGACGGTGCTCAAGCAAAACGAGCCGTATCTGAATTACGTGCTTCAATTTGGTCAATACTGGTTTACCGTATTCAAATGGCTGGGACTCTATGACGTTTATCGCACCACCTGGTTTGTGACCATACTGGCTTTCCTGGTCGCATCCACCAGTACCTGCATCTACCGCAATATGCCCAGCATGCTGCGTGAAATGCGCAGCTATCGTGAACTGGCCAGCGAAAATTCATTACGCCACTTTCAGCATCATGCAGAATTTACTACGCACGGCACCCATCTTGAGGCTTTGATCCAATACCTGACGGAACAAGGTTATCGTTACAAACAGCGCGCATTGGATAATGGCGCAGGCACCTTGTTGGCAGCCAAGGTGGGCAGCGTTAACCGGCTCGGATATATTTTTACCCATTCAGCTATCGTTATTATCTGCCTGGGCGCCCTGATCGACAGCAATATTCCGCTCAAGATTGAACAGACCTTCGGGCTGAAACGCATCGAAACCCGCGACATCCCCGAGAGCCAGGTACCCGCCATTAGCCGCCTGGCGCCGAACAGCCTGTCGTTTCGCGGCAACGTCACCATCCCGGAGGGCGCCAGCGCCGACGTGGTATTTCTCAATATCGGCGATGGCTACATGGTGCAGGATCTGCCCTTCACCATTGCATTGAAAAAATTCCACATTGAGCATTACAGCACCGGGCAACCGAAAATGTTTGCCAGCGACATCGCCATTCTCGACAATGCCACCGGCAAGCAGATACTGGAGCACACGCTAACGGTCAACCACCCCCTCATTTATGATGGCGTTGCGATCTTCCAGGCCAGCTTTGGCGATGGCGGCACCAAACTGAAAATGAATGGCTGGAATCTATTCTCGGCCAGCAGCAAGCCGTTCGATGTGAATGGTGTGGTCAACAGCAAAACCAAAATCACTGCCGATAATCAGCAATACACATTGGAATTCACCGATTTTCGTCCCTTCAATATCGAAAACACCGGTCAATTGCCTTCCGCGGAGCAACGGAATAAAGATGCGCGCAGCGTGATGGTGGGCAATGCTGTGGGCGACAAATCCAACCTGCATAATGTCGGACCCAGCTTCCAGTACAAGGTGCGCGATGCGCAGGGTCAGGCACACGAATACAGCAATTACATGCTGCCCTTATTGGTCGACAAACGCTGGTACATGCTCTCGGGCGTGCGTAACAACCCCGGTGACCCGCTTCACTATATCCGCTTTCCTCTGGATCAGGATCGGCGCCTGGATGGTTTCATGCGTCTACGCGGAATGCTGCTGGACCCATCTACACACGCTGAAATTGCACGCCGTTTTGCTGCCAGTGCTATTCAGGGAGGGAATGTTCCAGTCGATGTACGTACCAAATTGGCCGATAGCACAACCAAAGTACTCGACCTGTTTGGCAAGGGTGGCTACCAGGCATTGTCGGATTTTATAGAAAAACACATCCCTGCAGCCGAGCGTGATCGTGCTGCACAAACCTATCTGAAAATCCTTGAATTATCTTCATTTGAAGCCTATATCATGGCAGAGCAGAAAGCGGGCGCCCCGGCACCCAAAGCTGACGAGGATACCGGCTGGTTTATTCGCGATTCGCTCAATAGCATCAGTGATATCTTTTTTTATGGCGCGCCTGTTTATTTGCAACTGGCTGAATATGACCAGGTGAATGCCAGCGGTTTGCAGTTGACACGCTCCCCCGGCGAGAATATTGTTTTCGGGGGCTCTGGATTACTGGTACTGGGCATATTCGCCATGTTCTTTATCCGGGAACGAAGACTGTGGCTACTCGTCAAACCCGGGCAAGTATTGTTTGCCATGTCAAGCAACCGCAAAACCCTGGATTTTGAAAATGAGTTTGAGCGCCATAAGCAGCGCATTTCCGCAATCGTGAAGGACTGAAGCCATGGAACTGACCCAAACCGCTCCGCAGGAATCGTTTTTCAAGCGCCTATCGTGGTTCGATTGGCTGTTTGCCGCTTTTCTCATCGGCGGCGCCGGCTACGCATTGAGCCTGTATAGCAGCTACATGAATGTCTACGATAAAAGCATTTTGCTGGCCGCAGTCGGGGTTTTTTCCATACTCGGCTGGAACTGGAAACCCATTCGCCCCCTGATGATTGGGGTAGCCGTGTTGAGCATGTTCGCCATCTCGAATTATCACGGCGATCTGGCGCGTGGCAATCAGGCATTTTTCCTGAAGTATCTGTTTGCCAGCCAGTCCGCCATCATGTGGATGAGCGCCCTGTTCATCATGGCAACTTTAAGCTACTGGCTCAGCCTGGCCACGCGCTCGGAATTCGCCGCCAAGGTAGGCAGCGGACTGACCTGGGCCGCCATCCTGATGGGGCTGATCGGCTTGATGGTGCGGTGGTATGAATCCTATCTGATCAGCCCTGATGTAGGCCACATTCCCATTTCCAACCTGTACGAAGTTTTCATCCTGTTTTCCATCATCACCTCATTACTGTATCTGCATTACGAACGTCTCTATAACAACCGTCAAATGGGCGCTTTCGTGTTGCCCGTGATCAGTGCCGCGGTAGGTTTTTTGCTGTGGTATGCATTTGATCGCCAGGCTCAGGAAATTCAACCCCTGGTACCGGCGCTGCAATCCTACTGGATGAAAATCCATGTCCCGGCCAACTTCATCGGCTATGGTTCGTTTTCACTTGCCGCGATGGTGGGCATTGCGTATCTGCTGGCTTCCAAAGGCATACTCGCCTCGCGTCTGCCGAAACTGGAAGTGCTTGATGATGTCATGTACAAATCCATCGCCGTAGGTTTTGGCTTCTTCACGATTGCCACGATTCTCGGCTCGCTGTGGGCGGCGGAAGCCTGGGGCGGATACTGGTCCTGGGATCCCAAGGAAACCTGGGCGCTCATTGTCTGGCTCAACTACGCTGCGTGGCTGCATATCCGCCTGGTGAAGGGTTTGCGCGGCCCGATGCTGGCCTGGTGGGCAGTGGTCGGCCTGTTCGTAACCCTGTTCGCCTTTCTGGGCGTGAATATGTTCCTGTCCGGCTTGCATTCCTACGGCACACTCTAATCGCACGGCATCCCGCCTGCCGGGGAAACGCATCGTGACATGACTGTATCGATGCATGGATAAAAAAGGCACCTCGCTGGTTACGAGGTGCCTTTTTTAATTGACTGCTAAGCTCATCAAGTCACGTCAAATACATCTTTGTAGCTAGTGTAATAAGTGATGAATGCCAGAGGAAGCATGATCAGGAAACCGAGCATCAGCGGTATGGCCGCCACAACGAACAGAACAAATACGATCATCCCATAAACCAGAAAAGGGATCATGTTTGCCCACGCCGCGCGCATGCTGAGCTTCATCGCATCGACTGCGCCCATGTTGCGAAACACCACCAGTGTGGGTGCAAACCAATATGCCATCAACAATGGTATCAACAAGGCCAGCGCCACCAATACGGCCAGGCCGGTACCGCTGCCGAGCATTTCCGGCGTAACGACATTGCCGGCCTCCGGGTGCCCTTGTAACATCATGGTAACCAATGCTCCGCCGCCTAGCGCCGTCATGACGCCGGCAATCAGGATCAAGCCCACCAGGTAAATTCCGCCTACAGTCACCAGTTGCGCACCATGTGATTTAAAACCGGCGAACAGGTGCGCTATTTCCAGTTCCTCACCTGATTCCATCGCCTTGCATCCAAGCATCAGCCCCGCGGTGAATGCCGGTGAGATAAGTTGAAATACCACGCTGCCGATGCGCGGGATAATCCCCAGCAAACCTGCCACTAAAAAAATACTGACCGATAGCGCTATCCAGATCAGCGGGCTCTGCTTGAACAGACCAAACGCCTGTTTGATCCATAACCAGCCGTGACCGGCAGGTACGCGACGAAATTCGGGGATGGTTTGCATGGTATTTACCTGTTGAAACCGGAAATCAAACCCAGACACGTTGCAGCTGCGACTGAGCGGTTACGCGCTGACGCAGAATACGTTCAAAATGCACCGGATCTTTGGCATGGGTAAGTTCGCCGGGGCGCGGAAAGTGCAAGTCATACAATCGCGACACCCAGAAACGCAGCGCCGCAGCACGCAGCATTACCGGCCAGGCACCCCGCTCGATCGGGGTAAATGGCCGCACAGCATGATACGCACTCAGTAATGCCAGCATGCGTTCCTCATCCAGCCCGCCCTCATCGCTCACACACCAGTCATTGACGGAAATCGCCACATCGTAGAGCCATACATCCTGGCAGGAAAAATAAAAATCGATCACCCCGCTCAGGCGTTCGCCGTCGAACAGCACGTTATCGCGAAACAGGTCTGCATGCACCACACCACGTGGCAGATCCTGCAAACGGTGCAACGCCTGAAAACGCACCTCGTCGAGCAACACCTGCGCCGAGTCGGCATCCAGAAACGGCATAAGCTGCTGTGCCGTCACCTTCCACCATGCAGCACCCCGCGGATTGTCACGCTGGAAAGGGAAAGTCTTGCCCGCCAAATGAATATCGGCCAGGGTTTCACCCACCTGAGCGCAATGCGCGATGCCCGGCGTTTCCAATGACTTGCCCGACAGACACGATACGATACTGGCCGGCTTGCCGTTCAGGCTGGTCAGCAGGCTGTCGGCGATGGTTGCCACCGGTTGCGGGCACGGCACGCCATGCCGCGCCAGGTGATCCATGAGATTGAGAAAATACGGCAGCTCATCATGCGTCAGCTTTTCGAACAGCGTCAATACATAACGGCCATGCGTGGTGGTGAGGAAGTAATTGGTATTTTCGATCCCCGAAGAAATACCGTTGAGTTCGACCAGCGTGCCGATAGCATACTGGCCAAGCCAGGTACTGGCTTCGTCGGGGGTAACGGTAGTAAATACAGACATGGTTACTAAGATGACCGTGGCCGCAAATTCGCGGCCAGAAATTAGAACGCCGGGACTACCACTCGTGTACCACCCACATCGGTGGATGGATGTTTGAACCCAGGCCTTCCTGACGTGCAAAGGTGCCGTCGCCCAACTGGTCAACCAGATAATAAGGTTTGCCCACGGCCGGCGTGACCTTGATCATATAGAGCTTGCCGTGCACACGGTATTCTTCGACTTTCTCCTGACCGCGTTTCTTGATGGTTATCTGAGGCGCATTGGCGTCATTGGTCAACCCTGGCGGCGGCGGTGGGGGTGGCGCATCCGGCAAAGGCTGCAGGTTATTCGGGCGATCCGCTGCTGCAGCAGCAATGGGCAGTATGATTAGCAAGGCGGCAATGAGACGGCGCATGGTGGCGTCCTTATGTTTATACGATTGTTTTGATTTTAGCAGAGCCTGCAACGCCACCCTACAAATAAAGTTGAATTTCACGTTCCCGCGCCGAAGGCTCAAAACCGCGTTTCTCATAATGGTCAAAAATTGCCCGCACCACTTCTTCGGGCTGATCAATCACCTTGATCAAATCCATATCCTCCGCACCTATCATGCCCTCGTTTACCAACGTGACCCTGAACCAGTCCAGCAACCCGCGCCAGAAGGGCTCATGAACCAGTATGATGGGGATTTTGCGGGTTTTCCCTGTCTGTACCAGGGTAAGCGCTTCCATTAATTCATCCATGGTGCCAAAACCGCCGGGCATCACCACGTATGCCGAGGCAAACTTGACGAACATCACCTTGCGCGCAAAAAAATGCGTGAAGCTCTGCGAGATATCCTGATAAGGGTTGTCATGCTGCTCGTGCGGGAGTTGAATGTTCAAACCCACACTCGGTGATTTGCCAAAATAGGCGCCCTTGTTGGCAGCTTCCATAATACCGGGGCCACCGCCCGAGATGACCGAAAAACCAGCATCCGACAGTTGCCGTGCGATGCGCTCGGTGAGTCCATAGTAAGGATGGTCGGCAGGTGTGCGGGCACTGCCGAACATACTCACCGCCGGACGGATCTCGCCCAGACGTTCGGTAGCCGATACAAACTCTGACATAATCTCGAACATGCGCCAGGATTCGCGTGCGTTATAGCCTGCATGGGCAGCAAGTTCCGGATCGGCGGGCAGAGGCAATTTTTCTTTAAGCATTTTGGGGTATCGTGGTGACAAAAAAGCTGCTGTTGGTGGATGGATCGTCGTATCTGTATCGGGCATTTCACGCGCTGCCGGATATGCGCAACAGTGCCGGTGAACCCACCAGCGCCATTTACGGCGTGCTCAACATGCTGCGCCGGTTGAAAAAAGATATCGCCGCCGATTATAGTGCCTGCGTATTTGACGCCAAAGGCAAAACCTTCCGCGACGACTGGTATCCCGAGTATAAAGCGCACCGGCCATCCATGCCAGACGATCTGGCACGCCAGATCGAACCGCTGCACAACGCCATCCGTGCCATGGGCTGGCCGCTGTTGATGATAGACGGCGTCGAGGCCGACGATGTGATCGGCACATTGGTCAAAATGGCCGAAGCCGAGGGCATGCACAGCATCGTATCTACCGGCGACAAGGACATGGCGCAACTGGTCAACAACCACGTCACTCTGATCAATACCATGACCAACGAAACCCTGGATGAAGCTGCGGTGCTGATCAAGTTCGGTATTCCTCCGGCACGCATTGTGGACTACCTGACGCTGGTGGGCGACGCGGTGGACAATGTGCCGGGGGTGGAAAAAGTCGGTCCCAAAACCGCGGTGAAATGGCTCACCGAATACGGCACGCTGGACAATCTCATCACCCACGCCGGGCAAGTGAAAGGTGCCGTGGGCGACAACCTGCGTCGCGCGCTGGACTGGCTACCCACCGGCCGCAAGCTGATCACCATCCGCACCGATGTCCCTTTGCCCGTGGATATACATGAGCTGTTAATGGATGCGCCAGACAAAGCCGCACTTGGTGCGCTCTACACCCACTATGAATTCAAGAGCTGGCTGCGCGACCTCGACAATGGCGCGCCCTCCCCTTCCGCGGCTCCCACCATAACAGACATGTTCGCCAGCGACGCGCTGCCCGCAACGCCCGCGCCGCATCATTACGACACCCTGCTCACCCAGGCACAGCTTGATGCCTGGCTGACCAGGCTGATGGCCGCCGCGCTGGTATGCGTGGATACCGAAACCACCAGCCTCGACCCACTCCAGGCGCGCATTGTGGGTATGTCTTTCGCCATCGAGCCGCACTCTGCAGCCTACCTGCCGCTGGCGCACGTCGGGCCGGATGCGCCTCAGCAGTTGGACCGCGACAGCGTGCTGGCGCAACTCAAGCCCTGGCTGGAAGATGCCACCCGCGCCAAACTCGGCCAGAACCTCAAATACGACATGCACGTACTTGCCAACCACGGCATTCAACTGGCCGGGGTGGCACACGACACCCTGCTGCAGTCCTACGTGGTGGAATCGCACCAGTCGCGCAACATGGATAGTCTTGCCTTGCGCCACCTGGGGGTAACCACCATCACCTATGCCGAAGTCGCCGGCAAGGGTGCCGGACAAATCGGCTTTGAGCAGGTAGACGTGGCGCGCGCCGCCGAATACGCCGCCGAGGATGCCGACGTCACACTCCAGCTCCATCAATCCATGTACCCGCGAATCGCCGCTGACGCCAGGCTGGACTATGTATACCGCCAGCTGGAAATACCCGTGTTATCGATACTCTGGAAAATCGAGCGCAACGGCGTACTGCTCGATGTTAAATTACTCGACGCGCAAAGCCGCGAACTCGGACAAAAAATGCTGGCACTGGAACAGCAGGCGCACACGACCGCCGGCCAGCCGTTCAACCTCAACTCGCCCAAGCAGATTCAGGAAATCCTGTTCACCCAGCTGGGCTTGCCGATAATCAAGAAAACCCCGGGAGGCGTACCTTCCACCGACGAGGACGTGCTCACCCAGCTCGCCCTGGATTACCCGCTACCCAAGCTGTTGCTGGAATACCGCGGCCTGGCCAAGCTCAAGTCCACCTATACCGACAAGCTGCCGCGCATGGTCAACCCCGCCACCGGACGCGTGCATACCAGCTATTCGCAAGCGGTGGCGGTAACCGGGCGGCTGTCCAGCTCCGACCCCAACCTGCAGAACATTCCGGTAAAAACCGCCGAAGGCCGGCGTATCCGCGAGGCCTTCATCGCGCCGCCGGGCAGCCACATTGTTTCCGCCGACTACTCGCAAATCGAACTGCGCATCATGGCGCACCTCTCCAATGATGCCAGCCTGCTCAAGGCCTTCGCCGAGGACGCCGACATCCACAGCGCCACTGCCGCCGAAATCTTCGGCATGCCCCAGCAGGAGATTGGCCCGGAACAGCGCCGCGTCGCCAAGACCATCAACTTCGGGCTGATCTACGGCATGTCCGCTTTTGGCCTGGCCAGCCAGCTGGGCATCGACCGCGCGGCGGCGCAGTCCTATATTGACCGCTACTTCGCCCGCTATCCCGGCGTCGCCGACTACATGCAACGCACGCGCGAACAGGCGCGCGAACAGGGCTATGTGGAAACCGTATTCGGGCGCCGGCTGTGGCTGCCGGAAATCCGCAGCGCCAACAAACAGCGGCGCGACGGCGCCGAGCGCGCCGCCATCAACGCCCCCATGCAAGGCACCGCGGCCGACCTCATCAAGCTCGCCATGATCGCCGTGCAGGGCTGGCTGGAACGCGAGCGCCTGCACAGCCGTCTGATCATGCAGGTACACGACGAACTGGTGCTGGAAGTGCCGGATGTTGAACTGGAACGCGTACGCGGTGCGTTACCCGGTTTGATGTGCGACGTGACCAAGCTGGCAGTGCCGCTTAAAATCGGACTGGGTGTTGGATTAAACTGGGAAGCCGCGCATTGATCCCCAAGAACACACCATAGTGCCGCAAGGGTTTGATGATGCAAATGATGTCGAGTATGCTTACCCAGCAAACTTTTTTGCGGCCTACTATTTAACAACTTGTCGATCGTCAATACTCTAGCTGTCGATTTCCGCCTTGCGCTGCGCAATATCCTGCGTCAGCGCCGGCGCAGCTTCATCGCTGTTGTTGCCATCGGCTTTGGCGTGATCGCCATGATGCTATCTTCAGGCTACATCGAATGGATTTTCTGGGCAAACCGTGAACTGACCAGCGTTAACCAGCTCGGCCACATACAAGTGAGTAAACCGGGGTATCACGAAGAAGGCCAGGCAAACCCTTGGGCCTTTCTGCTTCCGGAAAACGCCCCCGCATTGAATGTTCTCGAACACATTCACGGTGTAAAGTCGGTGACGCCTCGCCTGGCTTTCAACGGCCTGATAAGTCATGGCGAAAACACCATCTCCTTCATTGGCGAGGGCATTGACCCAACCAAGGATCCATCGGCTCGCAATCTGGCCATCATGGACGGGCAAGGACTCAATGCAAATGACCCGAAGGGTATCCTGATGGGAACCGGACTGGCCGCCAATCTGGGGGTAAAAACCGGCGATACAGTGGTGTTGCTGGCCAACACGGCATCGGGTGGCATCAATGCAGTGGAAGGACATGTACGCGGTTTGTCGTCAACTTCAATGAAGGAATACGACGACACCATGCTGCGTGTGCCGATCGAAATGGCGCGTACATTGCTGCGTACCAAGGGTTCTCATCTATGGGTCGTGTCTCTGCAACACACGGAAATGACTGATGAAGCCATGAAACAACTGAAAACAGACCCGGCACTAAAGGGTTACGAAATCGTGCCTTGGACGAAACTTGCAGACTTCTATAACAAAACCGTCGCGCTGTTTTCCCGCCAGATGAGTGTAGTCAAGTCCATCATCGCTCTGATCATCATACTCAGCATCAGCAATACCATGACCATGAGCGTATTGGAGCGCACAGTCGAGATTGGCACGGCGATGGCCTTGGGTGTCAGACGTCAGCGCATCCTAGGCCTGTTCCTGATGGAAGGATCGCTGTTGGGTGCGATTGGGGGCGCTTGCGGCGTAATACTCGGTTATCTGGCGGCCCACACCATCTCGGCAATCGGCATTCCCATGCCGCCAGCGCCAGGCATGTCGCGCGGGTTCATCGCCGCAATCATGATCACGCCCACGATTATCTGGCAGGCCTTGTTGCTGGCCCTAACGACCACCCTCATCGCCAGCATCTATCCGGCCTGGCGTGCATCGCAACTGGTCATTGTCGACGCGCTGCGCCACAATCGCTGAGGAACTCCAGGTATGTGGAAACTCGCCCTGCGCAATGTCCTGCGCCACAAAGCCCGAACCGGCATGACGCTATTGGCAATCATCGCCGGCGTAGTAGGCCTGATCCTGAGCGGCGGTTTCGTCCAGGATATCTTCACTCAGCTAGGTGAAGCTCTTATCCATTCTCAATCCGGCCACATACAACTTTCGCGCACCGGATATTTCGAACATGGCGCCCGCAGCCCAGAGAAATATCTGATCGCACAACCCGAGCCGATACGCCGGGAAATCTCTGCCATCAAAGGAGTGGAGGATGTGATGGGCAGAATCTATTTTGCCGGCCTGCTCAATAATGGCCGTTCCGATCTGCCCATTGTTGGGGAGGGTGTGGAGGCATCCCGAGAGGCGAGGCTTGGCAGCGGTATGGTAATCTCGGCTGGACGAATGCTAGAGGACAAAGATACTCAAGGCATGATGGTAGGTTACGGACTGGCCCACGCGCTGAAACTCAAACCTGGCGACTGGGCAACCCTGGTGATGAACACCGCCGACGGCGCTTTGAACAGCCTCGACTTCCAGGTCGTGGGGGTCTTTCAGACCTTAGCCAAGGATTATGACGCACGTGCTGTGCGCATCCCTCTGTCAGCCGCCCAATATCTGCTGGCCACACATGGGGTCAATACGCTGGTGGTGTCATTAAAGCACACCCGGGACACGGCACCGATCACCGCTGTCTTGTCCAGAAAATTTGCCGGAACCGGCCTGGAAACAAAAACCTGGCTGGAGTTGAACGACTTTTACGCCAAGACCGTGAAGATGTATGACGTGCAGTTCGGCGTGCTGCGCATCATCATCCTGTTAATGGTGTTGTTGAGCGTGATCAATAGCGTCAATATGAGTGTGTACGAGCGTGTGGGCGAATTCGGCACCATGATGGCTCTGGGCAATCGCAGTAGCAAAGTATTCGCTCTGATCATCACGGAGAACACGATTATCGGCCTGGCTGGAGCCACTCTCGGCGTGGTGCTGGGCATCGTCCTGGCGCTGATCATCTCTGCCATCGGCATTCCCATGCCACCGCCCCCCAACGCGGATCTGAGCTACACCGCTCACATCCGTGTCGTACCCTCGGTAGTCGCAGGCGCTTTCGCAGTGGGGCTGATTGCCACCTTCATCGCAGCGTTTCTACCAGCAGCGCGTGTACATCGCATACCTGTGGTGGATGCACTCCGCCAGAACGTTTAAGTTTTCGCTCTGCACCGGGAATCCCGGCTAAAAATCGCGGCGCAGTTCCGTATAGACTCGATCCTGCTTGTTGTACTGACCGAACAAGCCGGTGGGCGGACCGCCGAAGGTATCCAGCCCGAATGCCAGACGCCAGTTGCGTTCAAACCCCCATGTTATTTTCGGTCGGAACATCCAGTCGCTACGATTTAGGCTATGCACCGCCAGCGCCTCCACTTCCCAGTTGTGGCCAAGCTTATGATTGACCAGCAGAGAGACGTCATTCTCAATCCGGTCGGGAACAATATTCGGATCGTGATTGAAATAAACACGCTGGAAGAACTGCGTATTGATCCGGGTCTTCGAAGTAGGATTGAAATCCAGACCAACAATCCAGTCGAGCGTATTCTGTTTCACCAGACCGTTGATATCAGCAGGACTCAGCGTATTGTAACTGCGTCCGCTGGTATACACCGCTTCAGCCTTAAGCACGAATGAGCCCAAATCCTTGGCCAGAGTTCCACCGGTTTGCCAGATGCGGTCATGTCTGGGTGTGTATACGAAATACGGCGTGGGTGCAGTCACCAACTGACGATAGAAGGTTTGCTGGCTATCCATGCTGCTATAAAAGAAACCCGACATGTCCCAGCCATTGGTCAACTGGTTAAGCCGCAAGCCGTAATTGGTATTGCTTAAGCGATTTCCGGGCAACACTTCGTCCCGGAACGCAACCGGGTAACCCGCAGGCGTCGCCGGATAGGGATAGAAATCCGATCCGGCACCGGGCTGACTAAAGTCTTTCGGCTTGCCGATCTTGTCGTAGCTGGGGACGGGGATCCAGATCATCTCAGCATGAAAATCGTTCTTGAAATACTCGGCGCGAGCCGCCCATTGGGGGATGCGCAGCACCTGGAAGTCAGGCAGGATGAATTCGCGTAAATCCTTGGCGGAGACTACGTCGGCAACGAATACCCCCACCATTTCTCCCCACACAATCTGTTGACGCCCTACACGCCAATCCAGGCCTCCTCCGCTAAAGTCCAGATAGGTTTCACGAAACTGGAGCCCGAACCGCTGGTCATCACGTACTGCATCCTGATAGTAATTGGTGAGGTCGTAAACTGCGTTGTAGTCCAGGCGTCCACTGACTTTCCAATGCATACCCTGACCCAGGTTGCCCTCTGTGCCAAGCTCAAAACGCCCCATGACTTTCGACCAATGCGCAGGATGCGGATAAGTGTAGGCAAACTCGGTTTGGGCAAACCCGTGCCATCGCGACGGCGCCTTATCCTTGCCTGACGATAACCCCGCATCATCGAAAAGCGATGCTTTGCTGTCCGGCACACCTTTCTCCGCCTTGGTCACGGACTTGCTGCCCGGATCCGAGTCAGAATCGATACCAAACAATGAATCCTTTGATTCCGGCGCAGCCTCAGCCGCCTTTTTGGAAACGGATTTATCTGTGCTGCTCGTCGCAGGAGGCGCATCGAAGAGCGCATCCCTGGATATCGGCATTTCAGAATTTCCGGCAGCCAGCAAGAAAGCGCCTTGTTTGCCGGATATATTCAAGGCATCCGTTCCAGACGCGCCCGCCAGGACAGGCGCACCCAGCACCACCATCCCTACCGCCCTTGCCCAACGTAAAATCATGCTATCCCTCTCGCTCACTCGCCATTGTGGAATTTGTACTAACCGAGTTCCATTTCTTGTCAGTTTTAATGCCAAGCATGGTGACATGACCATCATCGATGCGTATCAAACGATCCGCCATCGACATGACACGGCGATCATGGGTAGAAAAAATGAAAGTTGTACCGTAACGCCTGTTGATCTCTTTCATCAGATTCAGAATGCTCTCACCCGTTTTGCTATCAAGGTTGGCGGTTGGTTCGTCAGCCAGAACAATGCGCGGATTGATTACCAGCGCCCTTGCAATCGCGACTCTCTGGCGTTGTCCGCCGCTCAGCTGATTAGGCATATGCTTGCCGTAGCGCTCCAGCCCAACCACATTCAGAAACTTCTTGACCCGTTTATGCCGCTCTTCGCGAGTGATTTCCGGGAGCTGAAGCAGCGGGTATTCCACATTTTCCCAGGCTGTCAGTACCGGAAACAGGTTAAAGGTTTGAAAGATAAATCCCGTGGTGCGTGCACGCAAGTCAGCCAGCTGATTGGGTGAGCGACCGGTCACTTCGACATCGTCGATAAAAACCTTGCCATGAGTCGGGTTGTCTATACAGCCAATGATATTTAACAGCGTCGTTTTGCCACTACCGGAAGGCCCGGCAATGGCCAAAAACACCCCCTCCTCGATGGAGAGTGTGATATCTTCGAGCGCAATAACCTTTTGCTCCCCGAGTAAATATTCCTTGGTTACGCCTTCGACCCGGACCAGACTCATCGCATCATATCCGTACAAGGCAGCATCGTTTGAAGGATTAATACCATGTCCATGACCTCCATTTTTCGTGCCGGTTTTTTAACAAGTTTCCTGTTCCTGGCCTTGGCGAGTACCGCCATCGCTGCCGAGTCGCCTTCTGATTCCAAGGCAGACTCGCTTGCACGCAGCATCCTGGAAAAATCCGACGAGATACGATTTCCAGCCCAAGGCTTCCAGGTCGACGTCGATATCATCAGCTCTTCGCCCGGAGTTACACCGGAAAAGCGAAAATACCGGATTCTCTCCAAAGGTAATGAGAATACGGTGGTCATGATACTAGAACCGGCGTCAGAACGGGGGCAGATCATGTTAATGAAAGGCCGTGACCTCTGGGTCTTCATGCCCGACGTCTCCCAGCCCATTCGGCTTGGGCTGGCCCAACGCCTGACCGGCCAGGTCGCCAACGGCGATCTGGCACGCGCCAATTTCTCAGGCGATTACAACTCCAAATTGCTGCGCACCGAAAAACTCGACGGTGAAGAGTACTACGTCCTCGAACTGGACGCCGTGGACCGAAGCGTGACCTACCATCGAGTCATGCTATGGGTCAACAAATCCAACTATCGCCCGCGCAAAGCCGAATTCTATTCCCTCTCCGGCCGTCTGCTGAAGACCAGCACGTACGAAAACTTCGAAACCATGGCGGGAAAACCGCGACCTGCTCGCATGCTCATACAGGATGCGCTCAAGGTCGGCGACACATCAGTGCTGGACTACAGCAACATGAAATTGCGTGATCTGCCCGACAAGGTTTTTAACAAAGACTATCTCAAGAAACTGCAATAAATCATTTAGCCGGCTTCAGAACAAGCTTCAGTGCCCATTGACATTTGCTCTATGGGGTACACTGAAATCAGGTCTGTTGCAAAGCACGGAAATACGCAAACTATCCGCGAAATGGTTTCAGGAGAACAAACAATGACCCAATCACGTCTTGCCTTGATTACCCTGATTACAGCAAGCACCCTGCTCACCGCTTCCTGTGAAACCGTTAATACAACGCAAGGTGGCGCGATTGGCGTAGATCGCAAACAAATCATGTCGCCGCTGGTCTCCAGCCGGCAACTCGAACAACAGGCATCCCTGGCTTATACCGACCTGATAGGCAAGGAAGCCAAACAAGGTGATCTGAATCCTGATCCGGCACAAACTGCGCGCGTACGGCGCATTGTTGACCGCCTGATCCCACAGACCGCTGTGTTCAGACCGGATGCATTGAAATGGAACTGGCAGGTCAACGTCATCCGCTCGCCGGATGTCAATGCGTGGTGTATGCCCGGAGGAAAGATCGCCATCTACACCGGCATACTCGACAAACTGAAACTGAGCGATGATGAGATCGCTGCGGTGATGGGACATGAAATCGCTCACGCGCTGCGCGAGCATGCGCGCGAGCAAGCTTCCGAGCAGACGCTGGCGCAATTGGGATTGCTGGGCGCATCGCTGGCCGGCGCAGGCCAGAACACGGTCAATGCAGGGAGTCAGCTGTACCAACTCGGCATCGGTTTGCCGCATAGCCGCACGCATGAAACCGAAGCCGATCGTATCGGTGTGGAACTCGCGGCGCGCGCTGGCTATGATCCACGCGCCGCCATCTCGGTGTGGCAAAAAATGACCCGGCTCGGCGGCAGCCGCCCACCGGAATTTCTGAGTACCCACCCCAATCCGGAATCACGCATGCGTGATCTGCAGCAATACGCAGAAAAAGTAATGCCGTTGTATTTGCAGGCAAAAAAAACTAGCCATACAGTTTTGCCGCGACTGCGGATTGCGTATAAAATAGGCAGCCTTTTCTTCACTCCTGCCCTCACATGCGCATTGGTGTGCACACCCTCAAGAACAATCTGATAGTCGCTCCCATGGCGGGCGTGACCGATCGGCCATTTCGCCAGCTGTGCAAGCAGATGGGGGCGGGTATGGCAGTGTCGGAGATGGTAACTTCCAACTCGCTGTTATATGGCTCGACCAAGACCGCGCGCCGCGCCAACCATGACGGCGAAGTGGACCCGATTTCGGTACAGATTGCCGGCGCCGACCCCGCGATGATGGCAGAGGCAGCGCGTCATAATGTTGATCGCGGCGCGCAAATCATCGATATCAATATGGGTTGCCCGGCCAAGAAAATCTGCAACGTGATGGCGGGCTCGGCGCTGCTGCAGGACGAACCGCTGGTGGCGCGGATCCTGGAAGCGGTTGTCAATGCCGTGCCCAATGTGCCGGTCACACTTAAAATACGCACCGGCTGGGACAAGCAGCACAAAAATGCGCTCACCATTTTGAATATTGCACAGAACAGCGGCATCCAGGCGCTGGCGATGCATGGCCGTACCCGTGCCTGCGGCTACACCGGCAATGCCGAGTACGACACCATTGCTGCAGTCAAGGCCGCAGCACACATCCCCATCATCGCAAACGGTGATATCACCACACCGGAAAAAGCGAAATTCGTGCTCGACTACACTGGTGCGGATGCTGTCATGATTGGCCGCGCCGCCCAGGGTCGCCCGTGGATTTTTCGCGAAATCGAATACTTCCTGCAAACCGGCTCGCACTTGCCCGCACCTGAAGTCGATGAAATCCACCACGTATTACTCGATCATTTGCACGATCTCTACGGGTTTTATGGCGAATATGCAGGAGTACGCATTGCCCGCAAACATATCTCCTGGTACACCAAAGGCCTGCAGGACTCTGCCACCTTTCGCCACGCCATGAACCAGTTACAGAACGTTGCCGAACAGGAAGCTGCAGTGAACGAATTTTTCGACCGGTGCCGCGCACGCGGACAGCGCCTCGATTACGTAGAACCCGACAATAACAACTTTAACGAAACATCGCTTGCCGCATGATGCGGCGAGCACAGGGAGATTCAGCAAGGTGAGAAAAGAAAAAGAAAATGATATTCCGGCATGTGTGGCACGCGCCATGGATGATTACTTTCGCGATCTGGACGGGGAAGTGCCGACAGGAATATACGACATGGTAATGGCCTGCGTGGAGCAGCCACTATTGGAGCAAGTCCTGCTTTTCGCTGAAGGCAACCAGACTCGCGCCGCTGAATACCTGGGCATTAACAGAAATACCCTGCGCAAGAAAATGGCGCAATACGGAATCAAATAAACTTATTTTTAGCCACGGAGTTCACAGAAAACACAGAGAAGAAATATGCCGTTCATCTCTGCGTTTTCTGTGAACTCCGTGGCAAAAGCTTTTTAAACAATCAGGATAAACAACATGGCATACATTGAGCGCGCGCTGATCAGCGTTTCCGACAAGACCGGTGTGCTGGAATTTGCCAAAGGCTTGCGCGAATTCAATATCGAAATTCTGTCCACCGGCGGCACCGCCAAAATGCTTGCCGAACATGGCGTCCAGGTGACCGAAGTGGCGGATTACACCGGCTTCCCGGAAATGCTCGATGGCCGGGTGAAAACCCTGCATCCAAAAATCCACGGCGGCATTCTGGCGCGCCGCGACCTCGCCGAACACGCCGAGGCGGTACGCGCAGCCGACATCGGTTACATCGACATGGTGGTGGTGAACCTCTATCCGTTCAGTCAGACTGTCGCCAAGCCCGATTGCACCCTGCCCGAGGCAATCGAGAATATCGACATTGGCGGCCCGACCATGGTGCGCTCCGCGGCCAAGAACTACCAGCACGTTGCGGTGGTGACGGATCCGGCCGATTACGCCAGCGTGCTCGCCGAACTCAAAGCCAACCACGGCTCGGTAACCACCGCCAGCTGCTACAACCTGGCGCGCAAGGCGTTTTCGCATACCGCCGAGTACGACAGCGCGATTTCCAATTACCTGACCGCGCGCGAGCTGAATGGCGAACGCGCCGATTTTCCCAGCCGTCTCAACCTCAATTTCGAGCGCATGCAGTCGATGCGCTATGGTGAAAATCCGCACCAGGCAGCGGCGTTCTACCGCGACATCAAACCGGCCGCAGGCACGCTGGCACATTACACCCAGTTGCAGGGCAAGGAATTGTCCTACAACAATATCGGCGACGCCGACGCAGCGTGGGAATGCATCAAGACTTTCGATACGCCGGCCTGCGTCATTATCAAACACGCCAACCCCTGCGGCGTGGCGCTGGCACCTGATACGCTCGGCGCCTACCAGCGCGCACTGGCTACCGACCCGACCTCGGCGTTTGGCGGCATTATCGCCTTCAACCGCGAGGTCGATGCCGCCACCGCCGAAGCGGTATCCGGCCAGTTCATGGAAGTGTTGATTGCACCGGCCTACACTGCGGCCGCACTGGCACTGCTGGCGAAAAAGGTGAACGTGCGTGTGCTCGCCGTGCCGCTTGCTGCAGGCCACAACGCGCTGGAGCTCAAACGCGTCGGCGGCGGCTTGCTGGTACAAAGCGCGGACACCTTCAACATCAGCGCCGCCGATTTGAAAGTGGTCACGCAGCGCCAACCCAGCCCACAGGAAATTCAGGACATGCTGTTCGCCTGGCGCGTGGCCAAATTCGTCAAATCCAACGCCATTGTATTTGCCGCCAACGGCCAGACCTTGGGTGTGGGTGCCGGCCAGATGAGCCGGGTGGATTCCACCCGCATCGCCGTCATCAAGGCCGGTCAAACCAACTTGCCTCTGACTGGTTGTGCTGTCGCTTCCGATGCATTCTTCCCGTTCCGCGACGGCGTCGACATTCTTGCCAGCGCCGGTGCCAAGGCGGTGATTCAGCCGGGCGGCAGCATCAAGGATGCTGAAGTCATCGCCGCTGCAGATGAGCATGGAATCGCCATGGTATTTACCGGGCACCGGCATTTCCGTCACTGAGTTTTGACAGGTCAACTATGAAAGCTCTAGTCATTGGTTCCGGTGGTCGCGAACATGCTCTGGCCTGGCGGCTGGCTCAGTCACCACGCATTTCAAAAGTGCTGGTGGCGCCCGGCAATGCCGGCACGGCGCGGGATACGGCGCTCACCAATGTGCCGGTCAGCGCCATCCTCAGCCTGGTGGAGTTTGCCCGGCGCGAAGATGTCGCGTTCACCGTGGTAGGGCCGGAGGCGCCGCTGGCGGCCGGCATCGTGGACGCATTCCGTGCGGCCGGCCAGAAAATTTTCGGCCCCACCCAGGCTGCTGCCCAGCTCGAAGCCTCCAAGGATTTCGCCAAGGCATTCATGGCACGGCACAACATTCCCAGCGCAAAATACCAGACTTTCAGTGCCGCACAACCAGCTCATGCATACATCGACGCCAACGGCGCGCCTATCGTCATCAAGGCCGATGGGCTGGCGGCAGGCAAGGGCGTGGTGGTCGCGCAAACCCTGGCAGAGGCTCACGCGGCGGTGGACATGATGCTGGAAGGAAACAAACTCGGCAGCGCCGGCGCGCGCGTGGTGATCGAGGAATTCCTCACCGGTGAGGAAGCCAGCTTCATCGTGATGTGCGACGGCGAGCACGTGCTGCCGCTGGCCACCAGCCAGGACCACAAGCGCCTGCTGGACGGCGACGCCGGACCCAATACCGGCGGCATGGGCGCGTATTCGCCGGCGCCGGTGGTCACCCCGGAAATCCATGCGCGCGTGCTGCGCGAAGTCATCGCCCCGGTAATGGCCGGCATGAAAAAAGAAGGCGTGCCCTACACCGGATTTCTTTATGCCGGACTGATGATCGACGCCGCAGGCCATATCAAGGTGCTGGAATTCAACTGCCGCATGGGGGATCCGGAAACCCAGCCCATCATGCTGCGCCTGAAATCCGATCTGGTCGGCATCATGGAACACGCCGTCAATGGCACGCTGGACAAAGTGGAAGCCGAGTGGGACCGGCGTACCGCGCTGGGCGTGGTGCTGGCGGCGGCGAATTACCCGGATGCGCCGCGCAGCGGCGACGAGATTGCCGGCCTGCCCAGGGATGAGGAAGACTTCCATGTATTTCACGCCGGCACGGCGCTCAAGGATGGCAAAGTGCTGGCCAGCGGTGGGCGCGTGTTATGCGTCACCGCACTGGGCGACAGCGTGAAAATTGCGCAGCGCCGCGCCTACGAGATTGCCGATCAGATCCACTTCGACGGCTGTCAGATGCGGCGTGATATCGGTTACCGTGCAATTGACAAAAAACCCCGTTGATTCCGCGTTGCGTGGCTGGCTGAAGACAGGCGGCGTCATTGCCTACCCCACCGAATCCTGCTATGGGCTGGGTTGCGACCCGATGAACCCGCACGCCGTCCGGCGCATTCTGCAGCTCAAGGGACGGCCGAAATCCAAGGGACTGATACTGATCGCTGCGCGCGTCGAACAACTCAAACGCTACGTGGATGCCGAAGCATTACAGGCTGCCAAGCATTCCGGCTATTGGCCGGGGCCGGTCACTTTGCTGCTGCCCGCGGCCGGACATTGCCCGCCCTGGCTCAGCGGACGCCACACCAAGCTGGCGGTACGCGTCACCGCGCACCCGCTCGCGGCCTCGTTGTGCGAGCGCCTCGGCATGGCGCTGGTTTCCACCAGCGCCAATCGGGCAGGCGGCAGGCCGCTGAAAAACGCTCGCGACTGCCACCGGATGTTCGGCAATCAAATCCGCGTCATTCCCGGTAAAATCGGCACAGCCCGGCGTCCCAGCACCATTATCGATTTTGCCAGTGGCGATATCCTGCGCAGCTAAGGAACGAAACATGAACACAGATTCAATCAAGGAATATCTTCTGGAACTGCAAGAGCTCATTGTCGAGCGCATGGAACAGATTGACGGCAAGCCCTTCCTGCGCGACAGCTGGGCGCGCCCGGAGGGCGGTGGCGGCATCAGTTGCGTACTGGAAGACGGCAACGTGCTGGAGCGTGGCGGGGTGAATTTCTCCCACGTGTTCGGCGACAACCTGCCACCTTCCGCCAGCGCGGTGCGGCCGGAACTGGCAGGACGCAGCTTCGAAGCCATGGGTGTGTCGCTGGTATTCCACCCGCGCAATCCCTATGCCCCCACCGTGCATCTCAATGTGCGCTTTTTCATGGCCACCAAGCCTGGCGCCGAGCCTGTGTGGTGGTTTGGTGGCGGCATGGACTTGACGCCGTATTACGGCTTCGAGGAGGATGCGGTGCATTTTCATCACGTCTGCCGCAACGCGCTGAATCCGTTTGACACCGCCTATTACCCGCGTTTCAAGCAATGGTGCGACAAGTATTTTTTTCTCAGGCATCGCAACGAGCCGCGCGGTATCGGCGGGATATTCTTTGACGATTTCAACGAGGGCGATTTCGATTTCAGTTTCAACCTGATGCAAAGTGTGGGTGATCATTTCCTTTCCGCCTACGCGCCCATCCTGGAACGCCGCATGGATACCCCTTACGGCGAACACGAACGCGATTTTCAGGCGTATCGGCGAGGTCGCTATGTGGAATTCAACCTGGTGTATGATCGCGGCACGCTGTTCGGCCTGCAATCCAATGGCCGTGCCGAATCCATCCTGGTATCCATGCCTCCGGTGGTCAAATGGCGCTACCACTGGCAACCCGAAGCGGGTACGGCGGAGGCGCGCCTGTACAGCGATTTTCTCACTGGCAAAGACTGGCTCGCCAGTGCTTAACCGGGTCTAAGCGGCATCATGGCATCCACACGCAGCAAACTCATTATTACCGGTAGCGGCCTGCTCATCGTGGGCGTACTGGCAGGCTTTCTCGCCTGGGAGTTCACCACTTCCACCTTGCAGGCAAAGTATCTCAGCGAGTATGCCGCGCGCATGCATTTCAAGCTGGAACCAGGCCCCAGCCCATCCATCCGCTTTCCGCACGATGGACCTTATGACGTGCGCCTTGGTTATACCCGTCTGCCGGACTTCAGCAAGCGCCTGACAAGTTCAGGCTTCGCGATCGCTGCGCAGGCGCTCATCAGTCCGGCCATGGCGCAAATGGCCGATAGCGATCTGTTCCTCCCTTACCATGAAAAAGACCAGACCGGCCTCACCCTGTACGACACCACCGGCGCGGTGATGTTTTCCAGCCGCACGCCGCAACGCGTATTCAGCGATTTTCAGAGCATTCCTGCGCTGATGCGAGACTCGCTGCTGTTTATCGAAAACCGCGAACTGTTGTCGACGGATAACCCCAAGCGCAATCCGGCAGTGGAATGGGACCGGCTGGCGCAGGCGGTGATGGACAAGATCGTGCAGATTTTCCGTCCCGAGCACGACGTGCCGGGCGGCAGCACGCTTGCCACACAGATCGAAAAATACCGGCATTCGCCGGATGGCCTGACCCTGTCCATGGGCGACAAGCTTCAGCAAATGGAATCGGCATCGGTACGAGCTTATCTGGACGGCGAGAACACCCTGCCCGCGCGCCGCAGGGTGGTGCTGGATTATCTCAACACGGTGCCGCTCTCTGCCGCGCCCGGCTTTGGCGAAGTGATCGGCCTGCCCGACGCGCTGTGGGCATGGTACGACCTGGACTACCGGGAGGTGGTGCGTCTGCTCAATGCCAATCAACCTGATCACGCCACCGCCAATGCCTTCAAACACGTATTGTCGCTGCTGATTGCGCAGCGCAAACCGTCGTTTTATCTGGGCAGCAATCGCAAGGCTCTGAACGATCACACCAACATCTACCTGCGCCTGCTGGCCAAAGCCGGACTGATCAGCCCGGCGCTGCGCGACGCCGCGCTGGCTATTCCTTTGCGCTTCAATATCCAGCGCGCGGTCAGTAGCCGTGACTTTGTCGAACAAAAAGCCGCCAATGCCGTACGTTCACGGCTGGCCGGCTTGCTTGGCATGAATCGTCTGTACGACGTGGACCGCCTCGACCTGTCCGCCAGCAGCACCCTGAACGCTATCGCGCAAAAGGCGGTAAGCCGCTTATTGATAAGCCTCAACTCGCCTGAGGGTGCGCACGCAGTAGGCATCTATGGCAAAAACCTTTTGAGTCCGGAGAATGATCTATCGAAGATCATCTACAGCTTTACCCTGTATGAAATAAGCCCGCAAGGCGCACTGTTGCGGGTCCAGGCGGATAACCTCAACCAGCCGTTCGACATCAACAAGGGCGCCAAACTGGATCTGGGTTCCACCGCCAAACTGCGCACCCTGATCAGTTATCTGGAAATCGTCAGCAAGCTGCGCAATGCGTATCTGCAATTGCCTGACAAGCGCCTGCATGAAATTGCTCACCAGGATAACGATGCGATTGCCCAGTGGGCCGCTCAATACCTGTTGACTGCACAGGACAAAAGCCTCGCTGCGATGCTGGAGGGCGCGATGAATCGCACTTATTCGGCGGACCCATCCACTGGTTTTTTCACTGGTGGCGGCTTGCTCCATTTCGTCAACTTCAACAAGGACGACAATGGTCGCCGCATGAATCTGTGGGAAGCCACACGCAATTCGGTCAACCTGGTCTATATCCGCGTGATGCGCGATATTGTTCGTCACTATATCGCGCAAAACCCGGGCGTCGTAGGCAGAATCCTCGAAGATGCCAGCAACCCTGCGCGTAAAACCTATCTGGAGCGCTTTGCCGACCGGGAAGGGCAAGCCTTCCTGCTGCGTTTTCATAAAAAATACCGCGGTTTGAAGCCCACCCAGGTTACTGAAAAGCTGTTTTCCGAGGTACATCCGGTGCCGCGCAGGCTGGCAGCGATTTACCGATATATCGCTCCGGACGCGTCTTTAAGTGCATTTTCCAGCTTTCTGCGGGGCCGCGCGCTGGATGGTACGACGCTGTCGGACAGGGAAATTCAGACGCTTTACTCGCAGAACGCAACCGATGCTTACTCGCTCGCAGACCGTGGCTACATCGCGCAGATTCATCCGCTGGAATTATGGCTGGTGCGCTATCTGCGCAGCCACCCGACTGCTACTTTTGCCGACATCGTCGCTGCCAGCCATGATCAGCGCATCGAGGTGTATAACTGGCTGTTCAAGACCAGCCGCAAAAATGCTCAGGATCAGCGCATCCACAGCCTGCTCGAAGTCGAAGCTTTCCAGAACATCTATCGCGACTGGAAGCGGCTTGGCTACCCGTTTGACAGTCTGGTGCCTTCCTATGCCACCGCCATCGGCAGCTCGGCAGACCGCCCCGCCGCACTCGCCGAACTGATGGGCGTGGTAGTCAACAACGGCGTGCGTCTGCCGGCGGTATCCATCCAGGAACTGCACTTTGCTGCCGGAACACCCTACGAAACCGTGTTTGTGCGCCAGCAACCGCAAGGCGAGCGCCTGCTCCCCGTCGAACTCACACAGGTAGTGCGGCGCGCATTGCAGGGCGTGGTGGAGCATGGCACCGCCGCGCGTCTGAATGGCGCGTTCAAGGACGCCAAAGGTAATCCCATTATCATGGGGGGCAAGACCGGCACCGGCGACCACCGCTACAAAACTTTTGGGGCAGGCGGCAATCTGCTCACCTCACGGGTAGTAAATCGTACCGCTACCATGGTGTTTTTCCTCGGCGACCGTTTCTTCGGCACCATGACCGCGTTGGTCCCCGGTGAAGAAGCAGCCAAGTACCGTTTTACCAGCTCCTTGCCGGCTCAACTGCTCAAGGAAATGGGGCCGGAATTAAGCAATGTTCTGGCGCCCATTGAAGGCCAGACTGCTGCCGAAACTGGTCAAGACTCCACAACGGTACCACAACCGTCGCAAGCCAAACCGCAGCATTCACAGTCGCCCTCTTCCAGCAAAAAGGCATCAACACCCATGCCGCCTGTAAAGCCGGCACCTGACTCTGAGCCAGAGGAAACCACCCCTGGTACTCCGCTCAAACCCGATACAAACATCAGCTCTCCACTACCTGAGTTACCTGCGTCCGATGAAGAACATAAGCCCAAGAGTGAGGAAACCTATTGAACACCCAGGAGCTCGTATCAAGGTTGAACACACCCAAGTCTGCGCTGTCTTCAACAATTGGTTAAAATAGAACGGTTATAGTGTTTCAACACATCCATGCAGTTATTTACATTCGGCATTAATCACCAGACCGCACCGCTCAGCATTCGTGAGCAGGTGGCGTTTCATGCCGACCGCATGGAGGAGGCGCTGCGCGACCTGACTACGCAGACGCCGGTGAAGGAAGCGGCCATCCTGTCCACCTGCAATCGCACCGAGGTATATTGCAACACCAAGCAGGGTGAAGCCGCGCTGGATTGGCTGGCGCGCTATCACCAGCTCAAGCGCTCGGTTATCCAACCCTACCTGTATGCACTGCCGCAAGCCGAAGCAGCGCGCCATGCATTTCGCGTGGCATCCGGACTGGATTCGATGGTGCTGGGTGAAACACAGATCCTCGGCCAGATGCGCCAGGCGGTGAAAACCGCCGAGCACGCCGGCACGCTGGGCATGCTGCTACACAAGCTGTTCCAGCGTACCTTTGCAGTGGCCAAGGAAGTGCGCACCAGCACCGAAATTGGCGCCAGTTCGGTATCCATGGCAGCCGCCGCAGTGCGGCTGGCGGAGCGTATTTTCCCCAGCATTGCCGAACAAAACGTGCTGTTCATCGGCGCGGGTGAAATGATCGAACTATGCGCCACGCATTTTGCCGCACGCCATCCCAAACATATTCTGGTTGCCAACCGCACCGAAGAACGCGCGCGCCTGCTGGCTGACCGCCATCACGGCAGCGCCATTGCATTGACCGACCTGCCAGAACATCTGGCAAATTACGACATCGTGGTGACCTGTACCGCCAGTCCGCTTCCCATACTCGGCAAGGGCATGGTCGAGCGTGCGCTCAAGGCGCGTCGCCACCGTCCCATTTTCATGGTGGATCTGGCCGTGCCGCGCGATATTGAAACCGAGGTCGCCGAGTTGGCCGACGTATTCCTCTATACCGTGGACGATCTGGGTGAAGTGGTCAAACAAGGCATGGACAATCGCCAGGCGCATGTCGGCCAGGCCGAGGCGATTATCGAAGCCAGGGTGGAGACCTTTGTGCACTGGATGGAAACCCGCGAGATGGTACCCACCATCCGCGGTTTGCGCGACCATGCCGAACGTTACCGCCGCCACGAACTGGAGCGCGCGCAAAAAATGCTCGCGCGCGGCGACGATCCGCACGAGGTCATTGATGTGCTGTCGCGCGCGCTCACCAATAAATTCCTGCATTTGCCGACGCATGCACTCAGCCATGCCAGCGACAACGAACGCCAGGAACTGGCCACGCTACTGGCCCGGATGTACTCGCTCCACCACGAATGAAACCAAGCCTGCTAACCAAGCTCGCTCAGATTACCGAGCGGCTGGATGAACTCAACCGTCTGCTGGCCGGCGAGACGGTTACCAGCGATCTGGACAATTACCGCAAGCTCACCCGCGAGCATGCTGAAATCTCTCCGGTGGTCGCGCTTTACAAGGCTTATCGTCAGTCCGAAACCGACATTGCCAATGCCCAGGCCATGCTGTCCGACCCGGAAATGCAGGAACTGGCCGAGGCCGAAATCGCAGACGCCAAGGCACGCCTGCAACAGCTCGAGACCGAACTGCAAGCCGAGCTGCTGCCCAAGGATCCCAACGACGAGCGCAATATCTTTCTGGAAATCCGCGCTGGCACCGGCGGTGACGAATCAGCGCTGTTCTCCGCGGATTTGCTGCGCATGTATACGCGTTATGCGGAACGACAGCGCTGGAAAATCGAGCTGATTTCGGAAAACATGAGCGAACTGGGCGGCTATCGGGAAGTGATTATCAAGATTATCGGCCGTGGTGCCTACTCGCGGCTCAAATTCGAATCCGGCGGCCACCGTGTGCAACGCGTGCCTACCACCGAAACTCAGGGACGCATCCACACCTCTGCCTGTACAGTAGCGGTGATGCCGGAGGCGGACGAAGTGGCCGAGGTTAACCTCAACCCTGCCGATCTGCGCATCGACACCTATCGCGCCAGCGGCGCTGGCGGCCAGCACATCAACAAGACCGACTCGGCGGTGCGCATCACCCATCTGCCCACCGGTATCGTGGTGGAATGTCAGGATGACCGCTCGCAGCACAAGAACAAGGCGCAGGCGCTGTCAGTCCTTGCCGCACGCATCAAGGACAAGCAACTGCGTGAAATCGCCGCCAAGGAAGCCGCCACGCGCAAGTCTCTGATCGGCAGCGGTGACCGCTCAGAGCGCGTGCGCACCTACAATTTTCCGCAGGGACGCATCACCGACCACCGCATCAACCTCACCCTGTACAAGATCGACGCCATCATGGACGGCGATCTCACCGAACTGCTGGACGCATTAGCGTCCGAATACCAGGCCGAATTGCTGGCAGCGATGGGCGAGCGTTAATTTTGCTGGCAATACGAGAACGTCTCGCCGCCGATCAGGCACAACTGGTGCAGGCACTCGGTCTTGCGTCCTGCGACGCCCGCCTGGAAGCACAGCTTTTGATGGCCGCCGCTCTTGACGTCAACCGTGCGTGGCTGCTGGCGCATGATGACGAAATGCTCGCCCCGCCCGTCGCAGCGCGTTATACAAGCTGGCTCAAACACAGACTGACAGGCGAGCCGATCGCCTATATTTTTGGCGAAAAGGAATTCTACGGCCTGATGTTCAAGGTCAGTCCGGCCGTGCTCATCCCGCGCCCGGAAACCGAACTGCTGGTGGAGCTGGCGCTGGCGCGCATCCCCGTGGATCGGCCATGCCGGGTACTCGATCTGGGCACAGGTAGCGGGATCATCGCTATCACATTGGCCAAGCTGCGCCCGTTAGCCGAACTGGTGGCCGTAGATGTCAGCCCGGAAGCACTGGAATTGGCGCAAGCCAATGCCCGTAATCTAAAAGCGGACAATGTACAGTTTATTGAAAGTGACTGGTTCAGCGCACTGAACAGTGTCGAAAAATTTGACGTTATTGTCAGCAATCCGCCGTATATTGCCGCAAATGACTTGCATCTGACGCAGGGGGATTTACGCTTTGAGCCGATTAATGCGCTGGCAGCGGGGGGGTCAGGGCGTGTCGCGCTGGAAGTACTTATTCAAACAGCCGCTCGACACCTCAAACCAGAGGGCTGGCTACTGCTTGAACACGGTTACGACCAGGGTGAATACACACGCAATGCGCTTGCTGTAGCGGGCTTCGGGGAAACCCAAACCTATCCTGACTTGGCGCGGGTCGATCGGGTCAGCATCGGGTGTGTCGATTAACTTTACACACGGCCCAACAAGGATTTGTGTAGCAAGGCGTTTTTTCCTGAAAACGCTATTGCCCACATGGTGTGGGATGGCCAATCTTTATAAACGGTATGTTTCTTGCTTTATATTTATTTACACATACTTTATTCACGATAAATCCCAAATACTAAGGATTGCTCTCATGGAAAACAAAGATAACGGTAAAGCTGAGGTGAACCAGCCAACGATTAGCGCAGGCGAGCCATCCGGCGTGAGTGAAGCCCGCCGTCGTTTTTCCAAAATCGGATTAACCGGCTCAGCCGTCATTTTCACTTTGGCCAGCCGTCCTGTCTGGGCAGGACAGTGCAGCATTTCCGGCATGATGTCGGGTAACGTGTCCTCACCCGGTCAGATCACATGCGCTGGCTGCACCCCCGGTTTCTGGAAAAACAACCATGTCGATACTACCTCGCATGACTGGATTGGCACCGGATATAAGACCACGGAGACATTTAACTCGGTCTTCGGTGTCGAAAAATACAAGATTACTTGCAATCCGACCCTTACTCATGTTTACACTTTGTACGAAGTGCTGTGGTTGCAAGGCAGCGAAGACCCGCTCTTTCCCGAACTGGGTGCGCATGCAGTGGCGGCACTGCTTAACGCTGCCTCCTTCCCCGATCAGTTCGGTTATACCGCTTCGGAAATCCTGCAGCTATTCAGAAACGCAACCAATCATGAGGAACTGAAAAACATGCTGGCGATTCTGAATCAGCGCGATTGTCCAATATCAGGCGATTCGGGCTCTCAACCAGAAGGTACAGGATTTACTTGCCCAACGAGCGGCAATGGCAACTCCCATTGAATAATCCGTCTGAATATGCCTGCTCGAGGTAAAGACACACTTTGGCAAATTACGCCCGGTCACGGGTTACTGCTGCATACCTGGGGCGACGAATACGTGATTTTCGACAAAGCCTCCGGCGACACCCATCTGATCAGCGAACCAGCAGGTAGCCTGCTGGAATGCTTGCAGCTTGGGGCGGCCAGTTTTGAGGATTTGGCCAAGCGAGTCTTCGGCCAGACAGAAACTTTACCGAAACTGGAATCTCATCAAATTCTCAAAACCATGACGGAAGAGTTGACCCGTCTTGGCTTGATTGCCGAATTTCACATTTGACTGCTTCAGCCCGATATAGCTTGGCCGAACTGCGCAGGCGCTTGGCCGGCCCGGGCATTTATTTAAGTATGGGCGCGTTTGTTACGCATGTGCAAAGCGCCATCCCCAGTGTGGCGGAGGGTATCCATCAGATATACCATGATGCCCAGATTCTCGAAGAGCAGCGTTTCGCTGATTTCCATGTCGCACTGGAACGCCCCGCCAGCCACCGCCGCTGGCTCAGGCCGCAGGTGATCTTCCGCTTCGATGGTTACACCCCATTCAAGCCATTACCGGTCAACCAGGCGTTCGCCTTGTTCGAATGGGGGCTCAATTGGTGTATCACCACCCATGCCCATCAGTACCTCATCATCCACGCGGCAGTTATCGAAAAAGAGGGGTTTGCCGCCATACTGCCAGCGCCGCCGGGGTCAGGCAAAAGCACGCTCACGGCCGGCTTGGTGAATCGCGGCTGGCGGCTACTGTCGGACGAACTTGGCTTGATCTCGAAAGCCGGCTTGATCCAACCCGTGGCACGCCCTGTCAGCCTGAAAAATGAGTCCATCGAAGTTATTCGCCACTTCGCCTCCGAAGCATGCATCGGCCGGGTCGTAAAGGACACGCTCAAAGGCACGGTCTCGCACATGCGCGCCCCTACAGAGAGCGTTGTCCGGGCACATGAACAAGCACGCCCCGCCTGGGTGGTATTCCCGAAATTCGACACCGGCACAGCCGCCACTCTGAAGCCGATGGCGCCTGCCCAGGCATTCCTGGGTCTGGCACGCAATGCTTTTAATTACAGTCTGCTAGCGGAAGACGGATTCCGGCGCTTGGCCACGCTGATGGATACCACCACCGCTTACAGTTTCCATTATGGCAACCTGGAAGAGGCCGCCAGCGTGTTCAATGCACTGGCAGAACAGCAGCGTGCATACGGCTGATTGCGCCATTATTCGCGCCCTGCGCGAGCCTACTGGCCTGGTTCAGGCCAGTGCCGGCGAATGGGATGTAATCATTCGCCAAGGCAGGCGTGCCGACCTGCTCGCCCGACTACACTGGACACTGGAGCAAACCGGGGTACTCAATACGCTGCCTGAGGCCACGCGCGCCCACCTCGAATCAGCGCAAGTCATCGCGCGCAAACAGGCCGGTGCAGTCAAATGGGAGGTCAGGAAAATTTGCCAAGCACTGGTAAACATCGGCGCACCACTCATTCTGCTCAAAGGCGCGGCCTATTGTATGGGCGGCCTGATGGCCAGTCAGGGACGCATATTCTCCGACGTCGACATCATGGTGCCAAAAACATGCATTGACCAGGTCGAAGCCGCGCTCATGCTGCACGGGTGGGTCGCCACTCAACATGACGCCTACGACCAGCGTTACTACCGTACCTGGATGCACGAAATTCCACCGCTCATGCATCTCAAACGCCAGTCTGTAATTGACGTGCATCACGCCATACTGCCCGAAACCGCGCGCCTGAAACCCGATCCCGCTTTACTTCTCGCCGCTGCGCAAGCCATTCCTAGTGAGCCTGGACTGTTCACCCTGGCACCCGCGGACATGGTGCTGCACTCAGCCAGTCATTTATTCTGCGGCGAATTCGAGCATGGCTTGCGCGATTTGTCGGACATCGACTTGCTGCTGCGCGAATTCGATACCGTGGCAGGGTTCTGGGATGACTTGGTGCCGCGCGCGCAACGACTGGATCTGGCGCGGCCGCTGTATTACGCGCTGCACTGGGCGGTGCGGTTGTTTGCTACGCCGGTACCTTCCCCGGTGCTGCACGAGATCGACGCATGCGCGCGTCCCTCCACACCGGCAAAGCAGCTCATGAATACGCTGCTACAACGTGCCTTGGTACCTGATCACGTCAGCTGCCACGATGCACTGTCTGTCCCGGCGCGCGGCCTGCTCTATGCGCGCGCCCACTGGCTGCGCATGCCGGCGCATTTACTGGCTTATCACCTGGCGCACAAGGCGCTATTTCCACCACACTCGGCGGCAAATTAAACGCAGCGCAAACGCGCGCGCAGCCGTTCGATCTCGTCCTGCATATCCAGCATCAAGCCCAGCACTTCCAGGTTGGCCTCCAGTTCGTGATACAGCCGCCAGGCGCGGCGCGCGCGTGCCAGGTCTTCTGCACTGAAACGCCAGTCGGCCAGAGTGGTGCCTGCCGGGTTAAGGATGGCTTCGTCTACGAGTTGGCATATCCAGGTGGATTCAGCACCGCAAGTCCAGGCAAGCTGCTCCAGCGTCAGTTTAAAAACACAGTCTGCAGTCAGTACGGGCGTGGTATGTGGTCCCATCTACGTCATACCCCCAGTGAGTGACGCGGATCGAATGCCAGCTCCTGCGCCATGGTTTGATATAGCTCGCGCGCGCGCGGTGTTGTCGCTTCCGGCAGCACCACTTCCAGCGTCAAATACAGGTCACCCGACGGATTGCCCGGCAACCCGCGGCTTTTCAGGCGCAGCTTGCGTCCGGACTGGGAACCGGGGGGTATTTTCACTTCAACCCCTCCGCCTGGAGTAGGCGCTTTCACCGTTGCACCCAGTGCGGCTTCCCATGGGGCAACCGGCAGTTTCAGATAAAGATCCGAGCCATCCACACGATATAGCGGATGCGGTTTGAACTGCACTTCCAGATATAAGTCTCCCGCACCTCCCGCGCTGGCCGCTCCCTGACCTGCGAGTCGCACTTGTTGTCCCGCGCGCACCCCTTTTGGCATTTGTACATCCAGACTGCGTTCGCGGTATGCAAGGTGTCCACTCGCATCAATTTCCGGCACGCGCAGGCTGATTCGATGCGTACCGCCGCGATAGGCGTCTTCCAGATCGAGCATGATTTTAGCGTGATGATCCTGCCCAGCTGCACGTTGTTGCGCAGCGCCGGCATGGCGTGTCCGACGACCAAACAGTTCGGAGAAAAAATCGCTGAAGTCCTGAGCCTGTCCCCGCTGATGGGGAGCGCCGCTGAATTCAAAACCCGCATCCCAATCAGGCGGCGGACGGAATTGTTCGCCTGCCTGCCAGCGACTGCCGAGTTGATCATAGGCCGCCCGCTTTTCGGCATCCTTGAGCACCTCGTTGGCCTCATTGATTTCCTTGAAGCGTGTTTCGGCATCGGCTTCCTTGCTTACATCCGGATGGTACTTACGCGCCAGCTTGCGATAAGCTCGTTTGATTTCATCCTGCGATGCGTCTCGCGCCACCCCCAGAATCTTGTAATAATCCTTATATTCCACAGCAGTTTTTCCTTTTTTGTGCCCAAGTTTGTATACGCTCTCATTTTGGACTGTCGTCTCACAATTTCAAGCAAAGCCTGGTAAATAAGCGTTCCGGTGAGGCTTGACGCGGGCGTCTGCTCGCGCGTATTATTCCTGATTGATTTAGTCGGGTATTCCCCCGCATCGTTATAACCTAATTTTCATGGAGTACCAGCAACAATGAGCGCACAAGACACCATCCGCGAGCAAGTCACTTCTCACAAAGTCGTGTTGTACATGAAGGGTACACCGCAATTCCCGCAGTGCGGTTTTTCCGCCAACGCCACGCAAATTCTCAAGTCCTGCGGCGTAGCCGATCCGTTTACCGTAAATGTTCTGGCCGACCCCGAAATTCGCCAGGGTATTAAAGAATATGCAAACTGGCCGACCATCCCGCAGCTTTACGTGAATGGCGAGTTTGTTGGCGGTTCCGACATCATGCAAGAAATGTTCAAGAACGGCGAGTTGCAAAAACTGCTGGCCTGATTGAATCGTCAAATAAAAAACGCAGCCTGAGCTGCGTTTTTTATTGGGCATCCAGCGATTACCGCGCCATTTGCGCAAATACCCTATCCGCAGCCGCCAGTGTGGCCTCAATCTCTGCGGCGCCGTGCGCAGCAGACACAAACCCGGCCTCGAACGCTGAGGGGGCAAAGTAAACGCCCTCATCCAGCATGGCGTGGAAAAAGCGGTTGAAGGCCTCTTTGTCGCATTCCATCACCTCCGCATAGGTTTGTGGCGCTGTGGCGCGGAAATACAAGCCAAACATGCCGCCCACTGCCTGCGCTGAAAACACCACACCATGGCTGGAAGCAACGTCGCCCAGTCCGGTCACCAGGGTTGTGGTGGTGGCAGCCAGTCGTTCATGAAAACCCGGTTCACGAATGAGACCAAGTGTCGCCAGACCCGCCGCCACTGCAACCGGGTTACCCGACAACGTGCCTGCCTGATAAACCGGGCCCAGCGGCGCGAGTTTTTCCATGATCTCGCGCCGCCCGCCAAATGCGCCTACTGGCAGACCGCCACCAATGACTTTGCCGAAGGTGGAAAGGTCCGGGGTAATCCCATACAGCGCCTGTGCCCCGCCCAGCGCAACGCGAAACCCGGTCATCACCTCGTCGAAAATCAGCACCGCGCCATGCTGCGTGCACAAATCGCGCATGGCTTGCAGGAATTCCGCACGCGGCGCAATCAGATTCATGTTGCCCACCACCGGCTCGACAATTATCGCAGCGATTTCATGACCGATGCGGGCGAAGGTATCCGCCAGTTGCTGCGTGTCGTTGTAATCCAGCACCAGCGTGAGCGCAGCCAGTTCAGCAGGCACCCCGGCGGAACTGGGCTGGCCGAAAGTGAGCGCGCCGGAACCCGCCTTGACCAGCAGCGAGTCGCCGTGCCCATGGTAGCAGCCCTCGAATTTGATGATCTTGTCGCGCCCGGTATGGCCACGCGCCAGGCGAATCGCGCTCATCGTCGCTTCGGTACCGGAACTGGTGAGACGTACCATGTCCATGCTCGGCACCAGTTCAACCAGCAGGTCGGCCATTTCAACTTCCAGGCCCGTCGGTGCACCAAAGCTCAGACCGCGCGCAGCGCGCTCATACACGGCTTGCAAAACCTCAGGGTGGCTGTGGCCAACGATCATCGGTCCCCACGAACCTACATAGTCGATGTATTCGCGGCCATCGGCATCCCATACACGCGCACCAAGCGCACGTTCAAAAAAACATGGCGTACCGCCCACCGAACGAAACGCGCGCACCGGTGAATTGACCCCACCCGGAATATGGCGCTGGGCGCGGGCAAACAGCTCTTCATTTTTACTCATGGTTTTCAGTCTTCTGTTTCAGCAATGAAAAAATCGGCGAAGCAACGCGCGCGCGCTTCGATATCGGCCGCCTCAAACAAGGCATGAATCACCGCAATCGCATCCGCCCCCGCCTCGATGAGCGACTCTGCATTGTCAGGCGCGATACCGCCTATTGCCACGATGGGCAGGTGCATCATGTGACTGGCGTGTTGCAGCAGGGCGATATCCGCGCGCGGCGCAGCGGGCTTGGTGGTGGATGCGAAAAAACTGCCAAACGCCACATAATCGGCACCTGCAGCCTGAGCTGCCAATGCCAGATCCAGACTTTGATAGCATGACACACCAATAATTTTTTCCGGACCCAGCACTATGCGCGCTTCGCGAATGCCGCCATCGTCGCGACCAAGGTGGACGCCGTCCGCACCCACCAGGTCAGCCAAACGCAGGCTATCGTTGATAATCAAGGGCGCCCGGTAGCGCTTGCATATAACCAGCAACTCGCTGGCTTGCTCGTGCTGGCGCGCCACGTCGCCGCTTTTATCACGGTACTGGACAACTGCGGCGCCGCCCCTGAGCGCCGCCTCAACCTCGTTCAATAACCGTGCGCTATCGTCGGTTTCGCGCGTGATCGCATAAAGTCCGCCGATCATTGTGGCTTTTCGCCTTCACGCGCCCAGAACAGGCGATCCGGAATGAACTGCCCCATGCCGGGGCGGAACGCGGCGCGCAGCGCTTCATAGGTAAATTCCTGTGCTTCGCGGACTGCCTCGGGGAGATCCAGGCCGTGTGCCAAAGCAGCGGCAATAGCAGATGCCAGCGTACAACCCGAGCCATGATAACTGCCCGGCAATCTGTCCCAGGCATCTCGGCGCAACACACCATTCTCACCATAGAGCGTATTGAAGACCTGAGGGGTGTTCTCATGGGTGCCGGTAATCAGCACATATTCGCAACCCATATCAATCAGCCGTCGGGCACATTCACCCAGATCAAGCTCGGCATTATCTTCACTGTCGTCCTGCAACAGACGCCGAATTTCCATACTATTGGGGGTCAGGATGGTCGTCTGCGGGATCAACATATCGAGAAGCGCCGCCTGCATGTCGTCACTAGCCAGCTCATCACCACGCCCGGATGCCAGAACCGGATCCAATATCAGCGGCACATCGGGATAATCGCTGACGATCTCGGCAATTGCGGCGATGGCCTCAATACTGCCCAACAGGCCGATCTTGAATGCGGCCACCGGCATATCCTCGAGTACGCTGCGCGCCTGGTCGGCAATCCAGTCGGCATCGATGGGCAGATAATCTTCCACGCCAACCGTGTCCTGCACGGTTATCGCGGTCACTACCGACAACGCATGACACCCCATGCTGGTCAGCGTAAGGATATCAGCCTGAATACCTGCCCCCCCACTAGGATCTGTCGCGGCAAAAGTGAGTACGATGGGCGGGAGTTCGTTGGTCATGGTCAAGGAGGCGGCACTAAATAATTCAGTGCATAAGGAGTTAGAATATGCATTTTAACTTAAAAGTGGAGACTCAATGGCACCCCCCTTCAACAGCTATCTGTGCGTGATCTGCGGTTTTATCTACGAAGAGGAAAAAGGTTGCCCGGATGATGGCATTGCTCCCGGGACCCGCTGGGAAGATGTGCCACCCAACTGGACTTGCCCTGATTGCGGGGCACGCAAGGATGACTTTGAGTTAATCCAGATATAGTTAACCACAGCAATTACTAAAGATTTCGCCGCGCAGTCCGATATTTACTCAAAGCCTGTACTGGTGCTTATTGCATCTGCACCATTAAGTAGGCTTAAACCGACATAACCAGGACGGGATACAGCGTGAGCGACACCAAAAATCTGGCTGGCATCAAAGTGATGGTGATTGATGACAGCAACACAATCCGCCGTAGCGCAGAGATTTTTCTCAATCAGGCCGGCTGTCAGGTCATTCTTGCCGAAGATGGATTTGACGCGTTGGCAAAAATCACCGAGCACCTGCCGGATGTCGTTTTTGTAGACATCATGATGCCGCGCCTGGATGGCTACCAGACCTGCTCGCTGATCAAGAAGAATGCCCATTTCAAAGCCACGCCGGTAGTCATGCTGTCAAGCAAGGACGGCCTGTTCGACAAGGCGCGCGGGCGCATGGTCGGCTCCAATGAATACCTGACCAAACCATTTACCAAAGACACCCTGTTAACCGCAGTACAACGCCACACCACCCAGCATTTAGCTGCCTGACCTTTAAGACGAGATTATTACCATGGCTATTCAACGCATCCTGATTGTAGACGACTCCCCCACCGAGCGCTTTTTCCTGGCCGATTTGCTCGGAAAAAATGGCTATGAAGTCAGCATGGCTGAAAATGGTACCGAGGCGCTGGATAAAGCCAAGCAAACCAAGCCAGACCTGATTCTGATGGATGTGGTGATGCCTGGCCTCAATGGTTTTCAGGCCACTCGTGCGATTACACGCGACGACGATACCAAACATATTCCCATCATCCTGTGCACCACCAAAAACCAGGAAACCGACAAAATATGGGGAATGCGTCAAGGCGCCATTGAATATATGGTCAAACCCATTGATGGCCCTGCTTTACTGCAAAAGATTCGTACCTTATAAGTCTCCTGTTTTCTGACAATTCACATACAGCCATGTCAAAACGCGTCAGTCTCAAACAATTCCAGCAAGACCTGAGCACCCGTCTTCAAGATGCGAATACCCGCACTACCCTGGCAACCAGCCTGGGAGTGCGCGTTGGCGATGAAAACTGGCTGGTCGAACTTGGCAATATCAGCGAAGTCATTGCACCGGGTCCATGGGTGCGGGTGCCGCTTGCCAAGGCCTGGCTCCTGGGTGTCGCAAATATCCGCGGAAAATTGTATAGCGTTGTCGATTTGTCCGCTTTTTCTGGGCACGCGACGGTTACACCTGGGCCGGATACCCGATTATTGCTGGTACACAGCCGATTCGCGGTGAATGCCGCATTGCTCGTCGACCGGACATTAGGATTACGCAGCACGGAACAGACAAGTCACAAAGAAACCAGCGTGTCTGATACGGAATGGATATCTCGTCATTATCGCGATGAGCAGGATGTTTTCTGGAAAGTTCTGGACATGGGCGCGCTCGTTTCGCATCCGGCATTTCTCCAGGCAGGCATCTAGACGCATTTCATCATAATAATAATTCATTTAATCAATTATTAAGCGGAGAAAAGCATGGCTATCAGCTTTCCCAGTTTCAATCTTAAGTCCTCCAAGGATAAAACTGCCAAATCCAGGAGTGCTCGCGACGTACCCGAGCACACCACGCTTATCATGAGTGGATTACGCAAAATTTCTGCCAAAACCCCTGGAGAAACACCACTCATTGGCCACCTGCCGATCGAAAAGCAGTACATGCTCACGCTGGGTGCTGCCTTGGCTCTGCTCGTGCTGGCAGCAGGCTTGGTGACATACAGCACCATTCAGACAGGTAATAAAACCGAATATATCGGTACTTCCACCGAAATGCAGATGCTTTCGCAGCGTATCGCCAAGGGTGCACAACAGGCTGTGCTGGGCACCCCTGAGGCATTCAAGCAACTGCAGGACAGCCGCACCATCTTCAAAAACAGCCTGTCAGGTTTGATAAACGGCAACAGCAGCATCCCTGCTTCGCCCAATTCGATTCAGCCGCTACTGGCTCAACTCGACAAAGACTGGAAGCCGATGACCGGCCAGATCGACTTGATTCTGGGTCAGGAAAAAACCCTGGTTGGTTTGCATAAAAGTGTGGGAAACATCAATAAATCCAGTAGTACATTGCTGGAGCTATCCGAACAGCTTGTTGGCCGCATGAACGATGCCAATTCGCCGCAGCGCCCCACCTCACTGGCCAGCGAAATGGTCATGTTGACCCAACGCATGGCCAAAAACGCCAACACGCTGCTGTCCAGTGAAGTGATCGACCAGGACGTCGCGTTTCAGCTCGGCAAGGATGCGACCACTTACAAGGACATCATGAACGGGTTGAATGACGGCAGCGAAAAGCTGCGCTTGACCGCCGCCACAGACCAGGACGTTCGCGCCAAGCTGCAGGATATTATCACTGCCTATAAAGGGTTCGAGGTCGACGTCAACAACATTCTCGCCAATATGCAGCCACTGGTGGAAGCCAAGCTGGCTGGACACGGTATTTTTACCGAGAGCGATAAACTGCTGGCCGACACACAAAAAATCACCACTGCTTATCAAGGGCTGGGGGCACTTGGCAATGCTTTGGCCATTTTGTTTGGTGTGTTGGGGCTGGCCAGTCTGGCGCTGTTTGGATATATCAACATCAACGAAGCCAAACGTCGCGCCCTGCAAGGTGAAGCCGAGAACAAGCGTAACCAGGAAGCCATTCTGCGGCTATTGAACGAGTTGGGCGACCTCTCGGAAGGCGATCTGACCGTCAGCGCTACGGTTAACGAAGATATCACCGGCGCGATTGCAGACTCCATCAACTTCACTATTGATGAGTTGCGCTCACTGGTTGTGGGTATCGATAAAGCTACTGAGCAAGTCAATTCGACAACCACCCAAGCCAAACTGGTATCGGACGAACTCCTGTCTGCCGCACAGCGCCAGTCACGTGAAATCGAAGATACCTCTGCCGCTATTCTGGATATGTCGGAATCCATTAATGAAGTGTCCGCCAGTGCCAGCCAGTCTGCACAGGTGGCGCACCAGTCACTGGAAGCCGCAGAAAAAGGCACGCACGCGGTACAAAACTCCATCTCCGGCATGAACGGGATTCGTGAGCAGATTCAGGAAACATCCAAGCGCATCAAGCGCCTGGGCGAATCGTCACAGGAAATCGGCGAAATTGTGGAACTGATTTCCGACATTACCGAACAGACCAACGTGCTGGCATTGAACGCTGCCATTCAGGCGGCATCGGCTGGTGAAGCAGGACGCGGTTTCTCGGTGGTTGCGGAAGAGGTGCAACGTCTGGCAGAGCGCTCCGGCCAGGCTACCAAGCAGATTGCAGCGATTGTGAAGACCATTCAGTCAGATACGCAGGACGCGGTTGCCGCCATGGAAACCAGTACCCAGGGTGTGGTTGAGGGAGCAAAGCTATCCGACGCTGCCGGCCAGGCGCTGTCCGAGATCAGCCAGGTGTCCCGCAATCTGGCCGCACTGATCGAAAACATCTCAACCGCAACCGAAGCCCAGGCTGCTGCAGCCACCAAAGTCGCCCGTACCATGCAGGACATCCAAAGTATTACCGAGCAGACAACCAACGGCACAAACCAGACCGCGTCTTCGATTGGTGCTTTGAGCGACCTGGCAACCGATCTGAAGAAATCAATTGCCGGCTTCAAACTGGCCTAACGCAGCTCCCGGCGTGCGCATGGCGCACGCCGCCGTGATTAGCCGACTAAACAGGACACACCATGAGCGCAACTGTGGAATATGATACTGGCCCGCTGAGCTGGGTAAAAAGCGAAATTGACCATGCCCTGCAGCAAACCCGGGACACCCTGAGCAAGTTCCGCCCCGGGGAAGACGACCCAGCGCAACTGCGCAATGCGCGCACCTACCTGAATCAGGTCAGCGGCGCCATCGAGATGGTCGGCTTGCAAGGCGTAGCACTCGTGTCCCAGGACACGAAAAAACTGCTGGAACAACTGGAAAACCAGTCCCTGCCAGTCAATGCCGCTGCGATTGATCTGTTGCAACGCACCATTGATGCAATATGCATCTATCTGGACGATCTGGTCAAAGGCAAACCCAATCTGGAGTTGCGTCTGTTTCCGCTATATCAGGAAATTCGCACCACTCTGGGCATCGAAAATAGTGCCGAAAGCGACCTGTTTTTTCCTGATCTGAGCCAACGCGCTCCCAAGACCCAATCTGTTGCATCGCGTACCGAAGCGGAACTGACAGCGCTGGTCAAAAAGTCACGCGTCCAATTTCAGCGCGGCCTGCTGGCGTTTTTGCGTCAACAGAATGCAGACCAGGGGCTGGCGGTTATGCGTGTGGCTGTGCACGAAATCGAACAGGCCATGGAACTGCCGGCCAATCGCACATTGTGGTGGGGTGCGACGGCATTCGTGGATTGCCTGGCTAACCACGCTATCGAGCCCAATTTTGCAGTCAAGCAACTTTGCGGCCGCATTGACTTGCAAATGCGCCGTCTGGCCGAGGGCTCCAACAAGGTAGCAGAACGCCTGCTCAAGGATATTCTCTATTTTGTGGCTAAAAGCGGCGATGTCAGCGACCATGTCAAAGCCGTCAAAGAAGCGTTTTCGCTTGACCACATCATGCCGGACAATGCGGGTGAATCCGGTGAAATGGCGGCACTGATGCCATTGCTGAAAGAATTGCGTAACCTGCTCGCGCCAGCCAAGGAGTCCTGGCTCAAATTCACTGCCGGCAATCGCGACAGCCTGGTGCAATTCCAATCCCATATCAATACGTTGCACACTCGCATTGCTGAACTCAAAAGCACACCGTTGTTGAATTTACTGACACTGATCAGCGAAATCGCCAACTCCATCGGGTCGCTTGCCTCGGACAAAACCGAATCGCTCGGGCTGGAAATGGCCACTGCATTGCTGTTGATACAAAACACCCTGGAAAACTACCAGAACGTCACGGGTGAGCTGGTAGCGCAAGCCGATGTGCAAATGCTGCGCCTGCGCGCTGCCGCTTATGGCGACGTAGATGTCTCGCAGATACCTGAAATCCCGCTGCTGGACGAAATGTCGCGCCGCGCCCAAGAACGTCTGCTCATAGCACAGGTTGCGCAAGAAATTCAATCCAACCTGAAGCAGGCCGAAGAAGTGCTGGATGCCTTTTTCCGTGACCCTGAGCATGACCGTCAAACCTTGGTCAGCATCAATGCACCGCTGACACAGGTACAGGGTGCACTGAGCATTCTGCAGCTTGACCAGGCTGGCCAGCTGCTCAGCGCTGCGCGCAATATCGTGTCGGGTTTTCAGGATGCCCAGCTTCCGATTAACGAGACCGATTTTGCAGTGCTCGCTGACGCCCTGAGCAGTCTCGGCCTCTTTATTGATGCACTACGTCATCAACGCAGCGACGCGGACACCATTCTGCTCCCCGCACTTCAGCAACTGGGTCTGTGGGAACCGGAACCTGACACATCATCCGATCTGTCCGCACCCAGTGTTGAAGACAGCCTGGATGCGCTGAAACTTGACGTTCGGGAACAGCATAGCGCCTGGCAAGAAGCCCCCGAAGAGGAAAATGCTCAAAAAAAGTTTTTGAGCGCATTGCATGAGCTCGAAGAAGATGCCGAACTCATCGGGGACTATGCGCTCAAACAGCAGACAACCGACGCACTCAAGCTTGCTGACAGCGGCCCCAATCCAGCACTGAGCCAAGCCATTCAGGAAATCAGCGGCAGCGAATCAGCACCGCATGAAATCGCCGTTGAAGCACCTGCCGACGCCGCCACAAATCAGGCTATTGATGCCGAACTACTGGAAATCTTCCTGGAAGAAGCCGGCGAAGTTCTCGATAGCATTGCCAGCCATCTGGAAATTTCCCGGGCCGAGCCCCATAACCACGACAGCCTTACTACACTGCGCCGCAATTTCCATACCCTGAAGGGTAGCGGACGCATGGTGGGCCTCACGGATCTGGGTGAAGTTGCATGGAGCATTGAACAATTGCTCAATCAGTGGCTGCAGGATGAAAAATCTGCCAGCGATGCTGTTCTGGAAGTTCTGAGCGACGCCCATGTTCATTTTGACGGCTGGATCAAATCACTAAAATCCAGCGGACAAGCCCACATTGTCGCTGACGAGCTAGTGGCAAGGGCAACTCAATTGCGCACTGGCGAATTACCCGAACCTGCTGTCGAACAAGCCGAATTGCCTCCGGCGGAGCAAAGCGCTACACCAGAACTCGAGAGCGCGGTACATGAGCCCATAGAAACTGTCGGCCAATCCGAGCCTGCCGTTACGGATGACTCGTCTGTTACGGCAATAGCCGAGACGGATCTCGGCAACCTCAACACCGCAGAAGAAATGACGGTTGTTGAGATTGCACCCCCCGAAGATGATCGTATCAGCATTGGCACCAATCTGATCTCTGCACCCCTGCTGGATATATTCCTGCGCGAAGCCGAGCAGCATCACGCCACGTTGCGTCGCGAATTCGTACGCCTGCAAGCCAACCCCGGCGAACCCGTCGCATACGACTTCATGCGTGCGGCGCATACACTGGCAGGCATCGCCGGCACCACGGGTTTCACCGCCGCGGCCGATCTCGCACACGCACTTGAAGCATGGCTTACCCAGTTACAGGAAAGCGTTGCGCCGTTGCCGTCAGACAGCAGGTTGACTGACGACACCATCACTGCGCTGGGTGCAATGCTGGACAACATCCGCGCAAAAACACCACCCGTACCGGCGCATGAACTCATCGCCGCGCTGGAAGCCCTGCAGACCGCTACCCTCGAATACGAAGCGCAACTGACCGACAGCGATGCAGTTAGTATTGAACCCGTAGTAGAGTCTGGTATCGAAATCGTAGCTGGCCCGGCTGATACCACCTCGATCAGTCCGATAAATATTATCGAAGCTGCCACCGACATTCCGCACCTCAACACGCTGCTCGCCACTGCCGACGAGCAACAGGCGCGCCGCAATATTGTGGATGACCTGGATGATCAGTTGCTACCGATCTTCCTTGAGGAAGCGGCTGAATTAATGCCGAAGATCAGTGCTGAAAGCCGCAATTGGCGCGCCAATCCCACCCAGGGTGAAGCCCCTGCCAGCTTGCAGCGACTGTTGCACACACTCAAGGGCAGCGCGCGTATGGCCGGTGCCATGCGTCTTGGCGAGCTGACCCATGTCATGGAAACCCATGTGGTCAACGCGCTTGAATCTGGCGCCTTGGGAGCAGCGTATTTCGATGAGTTTGAAATCGAGCTGGATCGTCTCAACGATGCATTGAATCAGTTGCTGAACCCAGAGGAAATCAAGCCGCCAATCGAGACAGAGGAGCCGCAAACAGCTCAGCCAGAGGCACTGCATGTGCACACGCCGGCCGTGGCTTTCATCGAGTCGGAGTCCCGTGCGCAAATGTTGCGCATCCGCGCTGACACGGTAGATCGCCTCGTCAACGAGGCCGGCGAAATCAGTATCACGCGTTCGCGTCTGGAAAGCAGTGTCTCCGGCATCAAACAAAACGCGGGTGAACTGGCGGAAAATATTGGACGCTTGCGCAGCCAGTTGCGCGAACTTGAAATCCAGGCGGAAAGCCAGATGCAATCCACGCTGTCGCATATGCAAATGGATGACCAGCAGTTCGATCCCCTGGAATTCGACCGCTTCACACGACTGCAGGAACTTACCCGCATGATTGCCGAGAGCATTAATGACGTCGGTACCGTGCAGCAAAACATCTCCATCGGCCTCGGTGAAACCGAAATCGCATTAACGCAGCAAGGCCGCATGACGCGTGACCTGCAACAGGCATTGATGCATATTCGTATCGTGCCACTGTCCAGCATCGCCGATCGCCTGCACCGCACGGTGCGGCGTGCGGCCAAGGATATGGGCAAGAAAGCCAGCCTGCAAATAATCGGCGAACAGGTCGAAATTGATCGCAGCGTACTGGAAAAAATGGTTGCGCCTTTCGAACATCTGTTACGCAATGCCGTTGCTCACGGCCTGGAACTGCCTGCAGACAGGGTACAGGCAGGCAAATCCGAATACGGCGAGATTGTGCTACACGCACGCCAGGAGGGTAACGAAGTCATGCTGTCGTTGCGCGATGACGGACGCGGGCTCGATCTGGAGGCGATCCGTACTCGCGCAATTGCTAAAGACTTATTGCAACCAGAAATACACGTGGCACCCAACCAACTGATGCAATTTATTTTTGCACCAGGTTTTTCCACGGCTGAAACTGTCACCGAATTATCTGGCCGGGGTATCGGCATGGATGTGGTGAAAAGCGAAATCACCGGTCTCGGCGGACGCCTTGAAGTATCCAGCGAAACGGGCAAAGGCGCGCAGTTCATGATCTACCTGCCGCTCACGCTCGCAGTGACTCAGACAGTCCTGATAAAAGCCGCTGACCATCTGTATGCCCTGCCTTCCACCATGGTCGAACAGGTGCAGGAATACAAGAGCGAGGCCCTGGCCCAATTACTCGCCACCGGCGCCATCGAATGGCAGGGTAACCGCTATAGCCTGTTCTACTTGCCACACCTCCTGGGTCAGACAGAGCAAGCCCACCTCACTCAGCGTTACAACGCGGTCATTCTGCTGCGTAGCGGTATGCAACGCTGCGCAATTCTTGTGGATGATCTGATAGGAAACCGCGAGGTCGTGGTGAAAAATATCGGGCCGCAATTGGCTCGGGTCAGCGGTATCGCCGGCGCCACGGTACTCGGAAATGGCCAGATAGTGCTCATTCTCAACCCGGTGCAATTGGCACTGCGTCAGGGCGAACACACAGAAACTACGCCAGCACCCATCGTAGAAATAGCACCTGTACGCACCAAAGTGGTGATGGTTGTAGACGACTCACTTACCGTACGCAAGATTACCGGCCGTCTGCTGGCACGTGAAGGTTATGAAGTCATCACCGCCAAGGATGGCCTGGATGCATTGCAAATGCTGCAGGACGTGATCCCGGACGTGATGTTGCTGGACATCGAAATGCCGCGCATGGATGGTTTTGAGCTGACCAAAACCATGCGTGCCGACACGCAACTGGCCGGTGTGCCCATTATCATGATCACATCACGCACTGCAGATAAACATCGTGACCACGCCATGAGCCTGGGGGTCAATGCCTACCTCGGCAAGCCCTTCCAGGAAGAAGAGTTGCTGGCTCAAGTTGCACATTACATGCAACTGTCGGAAACGGCCTGAATTCAACAGGCCCGCTACTGAGCGGGCCGTTTCCCCTTGCCACTCGCTACGCCAGTTCACCCTGTGCGCCAAAGCCCATACCAATCAAGCCGCACTGGCAAATAAGGTATCGCGGAAATAGATCAGCAATAGCACGCCAAACACGATGCGATACCAGGCGAATATTGCGAAGCTGTGGTTGGAAATATAGTGCAGCAGCGCGCGTACGGCGAAAAATGCACTGACGAAGGCCGTGGCGAAGCCAATCCCGAACACTACAAAATCGTGGGCATGAAGTTCATGCCAATGTTTCGCCAGCTCGTAGAAGGTGGCCGCAAACATGGTGGGAATGGCGAGGAAAAAGGAAAATTCCGTAGCTGCCTGCCGCGACAACCCGAAGATCATCCCGCCCATGATGGTGGCACCTGAGCGCGACGTGCCCGGTATGATGGAAAACGCCTGGGCAAAACCCACCTTGAGGGCATCTTTCCAGGTCATGTCATCCACGTGAAGAATGCGTGGGTTGCGCGCGTAGCGTTCCACCGCAAAAATCACGAAGCCACCCAGGATAAAAAATACCCCGACCCAGAACGGGGTAAACAAATGCGCCTTGATCGCTTTGATGAACAGCAGCCCGAAAACTGCCGCCGGCAAAAAGGCAATCATTATATTTGCGGCAAAGCGCTGGGACACGGGGTCGTGGCCGAGCCCTCTCACCACCTTGCCGATGCGTTCCCGGAACTCCCACACCACCGCCAGAATCGCGCCGAGCTGGATAACGATCTCGAACACCTTCCCTACGTTATCGTTGAAATTCAACAAGTCGCCAGCAATGATCAGATGGCCGGTGGACGATACCGGCAAAAACTCCGTCACTCCTTCCACCAAGCCCATGATAAAGGCCTTGAGATATATCAGATTGTCCATTGATCCCCGCATAAAAAGGCGTCCTTAAGGACCTGAATCATCCCAGGACAAAAAAAACCGCGCTTAACCAACAGCGCGGCGGTTAATTTAGGCAACTATGCAGATTATGCCTTACGGTAGATTTCCGCACCTTGTTTTACAAACTCAACCGCTTTCACTTCCATGCCTTTTTGCAAGGCATCCTGGTCGGACAAGCCCTGCTGGGCGGCATAATCGCGCACATCCTGGGTGATTTTCATGGAACAGAAATGCGGCCCGCACATGGAGCAGAAATGTGCCACCTTGGCGGAATCCTTGGGCAGCGTTTCATCGTGAAATTCGCGCGCCTTGTCCGGGTCAAGACCAATATTGAACTGGTCTTCCCAGCGGAACTCGAAACGTGCCTTGGATAAGGCATTGTCGCGTATTTGCGCGCCCGGATGGCCCTTGGCGAGATCGGCAGCATGCGCTGCAATCTTGTACGCCATGATGCCGTCCTTGACATCGTTCTTATCGGGCAGGCCGAGGTGCTCTTTCGGCGTGACATAGCACAGCATGGCGGTACCATACCAGCCGATCTGCGCTGCGCCAATCGCCGAGGTGATGTGATCGTAGCCCGGCGCGATGTCGGTTGTGAGCGGCCCCAGCGTATAGAACGGCGCTTCGTCGCACCATTCCAGTTGCAGATCCATGTTCTCCTTGATGAGCTGCATCGGCACGTGGCCGGGGCCTTCGATCATCACCTGGCAATCATGCTTCCAGGCGATCTGGGTCAACTCGCCCAGGGTTTTCAGTTCGGCCAGTTGCGCTTCATCGTTGGCGTCGTAAATCGAGCCGGGGCGCAGGCCGTCGCCGAGGCTGAAGCTCACGTCATAGGCCTTCATGATTTCGCAAATGTCTTCGAAATGCGTGTAAAGGAAACTCTCCTTGTGGTGCGCCAGACACCACTTGGCCATGATCGAGCCGCCGCGCGACACGATGCCGGTCATGCGTTTGGCGGTGAGCGGCACGTGCGCCAGACGCACGCCGGCGTGAATGGTGAAGTAATCCACACCCTGCTCGGCCTGCTCGATCAGGGTGTCGCGGAACATTTCCCAGGTCAGGTTTTCGGCTTTGCCGTCGACTTTTTCCAGCGCCTGGTAAATCGGCACGGTACCGATCGGCACCGGTGAATTGCGGATAATCCACTCGCGCGTTTCGTGAATGTTCTTGCCCGTAGAGAGATCCATCACCGTGTCGCCACCCCAGCGAATCGACCAGGTCATCTTCTCGACTTCTTCCTGAATGCTGGAACCGAGCGCCGAGTTGCCAATGTTGGCGTTGATTTTGACCAGGAAATTGCGCCCGATGATCATCGGTTCGGTTTCCGGGTGATTGATGTTGGCGGGAATGATGGCGCGGCCGCGCGCCACTTCATCGCGCACAAATTCGGGCGTGATTTCCTCCGGCAGTGCTGCACCGTAATTCTGGCCGCGATGCTGGCGGCCCAGCAACTCCGCCATTTTCAAGCCGGTGGGGCCGGCAGCCTTGAGCGACTCGATGTATTCCTTGCGGCGCAGATTTTCACGAATCGCCACATACTCCATTTCCGGCGTGATGATCCCCTGGCGCGCGTAATGCATTTGCGTAACATTTTTGCCGGCCTTGGCACGGCGCGGCTGGCGGGCGAGCCCCGGAAAACGCATGGCGGTCAGCGCGGAATCATTCAAGCGCTCAAGGCCGTACTCGGAACTCAAGCCGGTCAGCGCATCGGTGTCATTACGCTCCTCTATCCAGCCGGCGCGCACCGATTCCAGCCCAACGCGGATATCAATCTGTGCTGCGGGATCGGTATAGGGGCCGGAGCAGTCGTATACATAAATGGGCGGATTGGGTTCAGCGCCAAACGAAGCCGTGGTGTCGGCCTGGCTGATTTCGCGCATCGGCACGCGGATATCGGGACGGCTGCCTTCGACATACACCTTGCGCGAATTGGGCAAGGGCTGGACAGCAGCTTCGTCAACATGCGCGGTGGCGGCAATAAACTGGGGATTGGCATTCATGAAAAAATCCTTAAGCAGAATAGCGTAAGGAGCACGGCCAGATGCTTCCCTACGACGGTATGACCCGTATCAGGTTCAAAGGGTGTGTCTCACTGCGCTGACCAACTGCCGCGCAGACCCCTAGCAGAGGTGTTAAATTAAAGGAATTATGGAATAATCGCAAGGGATTAATATGCGTCCAGGTGTTTAACAATGAATATCGAACAAGCCCGCTTCAACATGGTCGAGCAACAGATCCGTACCTGGGATGTGCTGGATCAGGACATCCTCAACCTGTTGTCCAAGGTCAAGCGTGAGGAATTTGTCCCGCAGACATATCGCACCCTGGCGTTTGTGGATATGGAAATTCCGCTCGGCCACAACCAGCTGATGATGCAGCCCAAGCTCGAAGCACGCATCGTGCAGGAATTGTCCATCAAAAAAACCGACAAGATTCTCGAAATCGGCACCGGTAGCGGCTACCTCACTGCGTTACTGGCACATCAGGGACATCATGTTCACAGCGTGGATATCGTGCCGGACTTCAAGACACGCGCCGAAGCCAAACTCAAGGCGCATGGCTTTGCCAATGCCTCGCTGGAAGTGGGCGATGCCGCGCGCGGCTGGTCGCGGCATGGTCCGTATGACGTGATTGTGCTCACCGGTTCCATACCGATATTGCCGGAAGTTTTCCTGCATGACCTGAAACCCGGCGGGAGAATGTTCGCCATTGTCGGTGATGCTCCCGCGATGCAGGCCCAGCTCGTCACTTGCATGGCCGAAGGCGCCTACAATACCGTAACACTGTTTGAAACCAGCATTCAGCCGCTCATCAACGCTCAGCAACCCGAACGCTTCGTGTTTTAACCCCCGCATGCAGCAAATCGGCGCGCATGAACTCCAGCAATGGATACAGGACTCAAGCCGCGTCAGTCCGTTTTTGCTGGATGTGCGCGAGCCTTGGGAATATGAGTATTGTCATATCGACAATAGCCGATTGGTGCCGATGCAGAGCGTACCCGGCAAACTCGACACGCTCGACAAAAACGCGCACATTGTGGTGATCTGTCATCATGGCGTACGCAGCATGCAAGTGGCGCGTTACCTCGAACATGCCGGGTTTGAACAGGTCTACAATCTGCAAGGCGGCGTGGACAGCTGGGCCCGGGTGGTGGACACCGGCATGCGTACGTACTGAAACCCATCAATACCTATTTGCGAGATGCCTTTATGAAACAATTGTCTCTTGCACTCATTGGTATCGGATTTAGCCACCTGGCGCTCGCCGCCAACCTCTCAGATATTTATCATCAGGCACAAAACAGCGATGCTGCCTATGCTTCCGCCCGTGCGGCTTATCGCGCCGGCGTGGAAAAACTGCCGCAAGGCCGCGCCGGCTTGCTGCCGCAAGCCAGCCTCAACGCCAGCGTGCTCAATAACGACACCCAGTCATCGCTTTTCGGCAACATGAATTACACCTCCAGGAGCGCCGCTGTCACCGTCACCCAGCCGATCTACCGCAAGCAGAACTGGGAACAGTACGAACAGGCCAAGCAACAAGTCAGCGCAGCCGAGGCACAACTCGCCAGCGGTGCGCAGGATCTGATCCTGCGCACCGCACAGGCGTACTTTGATGTATTGCAAAGCCAGGACAACATCAACTTCGTGCGCGCACAGAAGGCCGCCATCGGCGAGCAATTGGCACAAGCCAAGCGTAATTTCGAGGTCGGCACCGCCACCATTACCGACAGCAACGAAGCGCAGGCGCGTTCCGATCTCGCCAATGCCCAGGGAATCGCCGCCCTCAATGACCTGCAAATCAAGCAGCGCGCACTGCAGCGCATCATCGGCACAATGCCGCCCAAACTCGACGCGCTTGGGGATAAACTGCAGCTGGCCCCGCCCAATCCCGCCAACATGGACGTGTGGATCGCCCGCGCCGAGCTGGGCAGCCCGGTACTCAAGGCTCAGCTCGCCGGTTATGAGATCGCCCGGCGCGAGGTCGAGCGGAACCGCGCCGGCCACTATCCGACCCTGGATGCAGTCGCCAGCTACTCGGACAACCGCAACCAGAATTTTGGCGGATTCCAGGTCAACACCAAAAATGCGGTAATCGGGGTGGAGTTCAACCTGCCGCTGTATCAGGGCGGCCTGGTCGGTTCGCGCGTGCGCGAAGCGGTGGCCAACCAGGACAAGGCGCGCGCAGACCTCGAAGACGCGCGGCGCCAGGTCGACCTCAATACCAGCCAGGCCTACCTCGGCGTAACCAGTGGCGAAGCCCAGGTCAAGGCACTGGAACAGGCGCTGATATCCAGCCAGACTTCACTCGACTCCACCCGGCTCGGCTTCGAAGTCGGCGTGCGCACCACGGTGGATGTACTCAATGCACAACAACAGCTGTATTCTGCGAAACGCGATCTGGCCGCTGCGCGTTACAACTACATTCTATCTGGCCTGCGCCTGAAAGCCGCAGCTGGAACATTGAGCGAAATGGACCTTGGCGAAGTAGACAAATGGCTGGTGAGCAACAACTAATCCGGTTCAATCCATAAATTGATCAATAATCCGCATCAGGCGCTGCACCGTGCCTCGATGGGCACGACTAAACGCCAGCGCCGCTTCCGACATCTGGCGGCGGCGTGAAGAATCATCCAGCAAACCCTTGAGTTCTCGCGCCAATCCGGCCACATCCTCCACTCGCTTTGCCGCACCACTGGCGACAGCCTGGCGCGCCACCTCGGCAAAGTTCCAGGTATGGGGGCCAATCAACACCGGGCAACCTACGGCCGCCGCTTCAATCAGGTTCTGTCCGCCGAATGGCAGCAAACTTCCCCCCACAAACGCCACATCGGCGGCGCGATAATAGGCAAACAATTCGCCCATGCTGTCGCCCAGCAATACTGCTGTCTGCGCCGCCATGGGCCGGCCTGCGCTGCGCCGCTGATAAATAATGCCGCGCCGTTCCAGCAGCGCGACCACTTCGTCAAAACGTTGCGGATGACGCGGCACAAGCACCGTAAGCAGATTGGGGTGCGCAACCCGTTCCAGCGCATCCAGCACCAGCGCCTCTTCACCCTCGCGCGTACTGGCCGCCACGAATACCGGCCGGGCGCTGCCCAGTTGCGCGCGTAGCCGCACCCCGGCCTGGATTTGCGCATGCGGCGGCTCGCAATCAAATTTCAGGTTGCCCGCCACTTCAACACGTAGAGCACCCAGCTGGCTCAGGCGATCCGCATCGGCGCGGGTTTGCGCTACCACAGCAGCCAGCTTGCCCATGCTGTTGCGCACCAGCACGCCGAGCCAGCCATAGCGCCGGGCCGAGCGCGCTGACAGGCGTGCGTTCACCAGCAGCACAGGCGTGCCGCTGGCGTGGCAGGCAACAATCAGGTTCGGCCAGATTTCAGTTTCCATCAGCAAGCCGATCGCCGGCCGGAAATGCCGCACGAAGCGCCGCACAGCAAAACTGTAATCGTAGGGTAGATATACTCGCAGCACGCGCTCGCCAAACAGCGACTCGCTGGTCGCGCGCCCTGTGGGCGTGGTGTGCGTCAGCAAAATCCGGTGCCCTGGGTAGCGCGCCAGCAACGCCTGCACCAGCGGCACCGCGGCACGCGTTTCGCCCACCGACACCGCGTGCAGCCAGATCACCGGTTGCGTGGGGCGGGCCGGATAAAACCCGAAGCGCTCGCCCCAGTGCTGCAGGTAAGCAGGCTGGCGACGCGCGCGCCAGAGCAGGTGCAGCATCGTATAAGGAAGTGCAAGGACCAGCAGCAAGGCGTAGATGAGCCGGGACAAAAGCAGTTTCATGCCGGCATTCTAACAGCGCATGAAGCACAAACGAGCATGCTAGAATCTGCTCAATAATTCTGGAGGCAACATGAAAATTCTACTCACCGGCGCGGCTGGCTTCATCGGAATGCACACCGCCCTGCAACTTCTGGCGCGCGGCGATGTAGTCGTCGGTGTGGATAACCTCAACGATTACTACGATGTCAACCTCAAGCGCGCGCGACTAGCGCAGCTTACCCCCCATGACAACTTCCGTTTCATCCAGCTAGACATTGCCGACCGGGCAACCATGGAAACCCTGTTCGCCACGGAAAAATTCCAGCGCGTCATCAATCTCGCCGCCCAGCCCGGCGTGCGCTATTCGCTGAAAAACCCGCACGCCTATATCCAGTCCAATATTGTCGGCCTGACCAACGTTCTCGAAGGTTGCCGCCACAACCAGGTCGAACACTTGGTCTACGCCAGCAGTTCCAGCGTGTACGGCGCCAATACGCACATGCCGTTTTCCGTACACGACAACGTCGATCATCCGGTAAGCCTGTACGCGGCCACCAAAAAAGCCAGCGAGATGATGGCGCACAGCTACAGCCACCTGTACAACCTGCCCACCACCGGCCTGCGTTTTTTCACCGTGTACGGCCCATGGGGACGCCCGGACATGTCGCCCTCGCTGTTCGCCGGCGCCATCCTGCGCGGTGAGCCGATCGACGTTTTCAACCAGGGCAAAATGCAGCGCGACTTCACCTATATCGACGACATCGTCGAAGGCGTAGTGCGCATCCTTGACCGTGTCGCCACCCCGGACCCCCACTTCGACACCAACGCACCCGACCCCGGCACCAGCTACGCCCCCTACCGCGTCTACAACATCGGCAACCACGAACCGGTGGAACTGATGACCTTCATTGAAACCATCGAACGCGCCGCGGGCCGGCAGGCCGTGAAAAACTTCCTGCCGATGCAAGCCGGCGACGTGGTGGCGACCTACGCCGATGTGGCCGACCTCAAACGGGACGTGGGGTTTGAGCCGAGCACACCTCTCGCCGAGGGGATAGAGAAATTCGTGGCGTGGTATCGCGGGTATTATCATCGGAGCGCATGATGCTCACACCGATCAATAAGAACGCTGCACAACAAACTGTTCGATAGCGACCGCCAGTTCGCCATCGCAGATATGAAAAACTGCCTCACCACACAGGCCGGCGCGCGAAGTCGCGAAAATAGTGTTCGCTCTCATTTTCTTTATAACACCACCGCTTTGAAATCAAACCTGACTTGCCAGCACCCTCTTACCTAATCAAAGCGCTCAGCGTATTTCGTGAGCGTCTACGAAATGCCCACCCAGACCATCATGCTATTGCCCGAGGTATGGCATGGGTGGCTTTGTTCGTTTTATTTGGGTCGTTCGCCCGCGCCGCGAAGGAAATGGCGATTGCTTATCGCTATGGTGTCAGCGCGGAGGTAGACGCCTATCTTTTTGTCTTCAACCTGGTGAGCTGGCCGGTCGGCGTCTGGTTCAGCGTTCTCACTGTCGTCCTGATTCCATTGGCAGCTCGCATCCGGCAAGGGTCATCGGCGGAGCTTCCTCGCTTCCGATCTGAACTTTTTGGCCTCGCCCTCCTGCTTGGACTGGCCTTGGTATTCTTGAACTGGCTGGGATTGCCCCTGCTACTACATTCATCATGGACAGGGCTTCCACATTCCACTGCGGTCATCGCCGCCAACATGGTGCCGACGTTAGCCCTGCTGGCCCCTCTGGGCGTAATCATCAGCCTTTTTTCTGCCTGGATGCTGGCCGCCGGTCGACACGCCAACACTCTTCTGGAAAGCGTGCCCGCCCTGGCAGTTTTGGTAGCACTGCTTGTTTTCCCCGGTGGAGGTGCAGAACCGCTGGTGTGGGGCACGCTTGCCGGTTTTGCTTTTCACCTTGCCAGCCTTGCCGTGCCTTTGGCGCGGCAAGGCGAGATCGAAGCACCGCGCTTTACCCGCCGATCTCCCCAATGGACCCCATTCTGGCAGGGTTTCGGTATTATGCTCGCCGGTCAGACTCTGATGAGCTTCACAGGTATCATCGACCAGTTCTTTGCCGCTCATCTGGGTACAGGCGCCATTGCCACACTAAGTTATGCCAACCGCATTCTGGCCTTGATCCTTGGCATGGGCGCTATGGCGGTGTCCCGCGCTACGTTACCGGTTTTTTCTCAGGCTCAGGCGCAAGGTGGAGAACAAGTAAGTCGCGTGGCTACCCATTGGGCGCGACTTCTGTTTGCATTAGGCGTGATCGCCATGATCGTTGGCTGGTGGCTAGCACCCTGGGGGGTGAGGCTACTTTTTGAACGCGGCGCATTTACTGCACAGGATGCAACCGTTGTAACGGAAGTCCTACGCTACGGGCTCGCACAGTTGCCGTTTTATTTTGCTGGTATCGTTCTGGTTTCATTACTGGCCAGTCAGAGGAGGCATCGGGCGATTGCGGCAGTGGGTAGCATTAATCTCTTGGTTAAAGTGGTGGCAAATTTCAGCTTAGTGCCATGGCTTGGGTTGAACGGACTTGTCTTGTCCACTGCATTCATGTATTTAATTTCAATGTCGCTTTGCTGGCTTACGGTTCAGCGCTCAAGATAAAGAGGTTTCTGAGTTGGATCAAACAAAAATCTGGGATCATTTCCAAAACAATGACGAAATAGGTGATGCATTTATCAATGCACTACCGCGTTATGAGTTTCTTGCGAAACAGATTAAATCTGGCATGACCATACTTAATATTGGCGTAGGTCGCGGCGGCCTCGAATCCATTTTGGTTAAAAAAAGGGTCGTGGTGAATTGCCTTGATCCAAGTGCAGAGACCATTGATAGGCTACGCAAACAATATGACCTCGGTGTACGGGCGCAAGTCGGCTTCTCACAGAGCATGCCATTCCAAGATGGCGAATTCGACGTTGTGATAATGTCCGAGGTGCTGGAGCACTTAACTGACGATGTACTGCACTCGACCTTGGGGGAAGTCAGACGCGTACTGAAGCCCGGTGGATTCTTCATCGGAACAGTACCAGCCAATGAAAGATTGATGGATAACCAGGTTGTATGTCCGCATTGCGGGGAATCATTTCACCGCTGGGGTCATGCACAAAGTTTCTCGTTATCGCGACTGAGAGAAGCTCTATCCTCAAACTACTTCACTGTTCAACGGATTGAAACCAGAGCCTTTCCAGATTGGCGCCGGGAAGGTTTGAAAAACCTTATCAAAAGTTCATTTAGGTATGTGCTGGGCAGGGCTGGAGCTCCTATCGCCAGCCCGAATATTTTTTTCAAAGCCCGGCGGTGATTTCTTAAATCACAAGCTCAATTAAAAAAAAATGATTCAGGGAAATGTATAAATGGCCACGCACGCAACAGAAGTCGCAAGAGGTGATCGATTCGAATTCGGTGCCAATTGGGCGCAATTTTTGAATGTGCTCAACGACGAGCGCATCGTATTGGCGGAACAATCACTGCGCAACATGCTGGGCGTAAATGATTTACAGGGAAAGCGCTTTCTGGATATCGGCAGCGGCTCTGGGCTGTTCAGCCTGGTGGCGCGTAGGCTGGGGGCGACAGTGCATTCCTTCGATTACGATCCGCAATCGGTGGCTTGCACTGCGGAACTGAAGCGACGTTATTTTCCGGACGATCCTGACTGGATTGTCGAGCAAGGCTCGGCACTCGACAAAGGCTATCTGCAAACGCTTGACCAGTGGGACATTGTTTATTCCTGGGGTGTGCTGCATCACACGGGCGCCATGTGGCAGGCGTTGGGTAATGTAATCCCGTTGGTGCGCCATGGAGGCACGCTTTTTATCGCCATCTACAATTATCAACGGGTAATGACCCCCGTATGGACTTGGGTAAAGCGCGCCTATAACCGGTTGCCAAATGAATTGCGCTGGCTGGCGCTTGGACCTGCGCTGATCTGGCTTTGGACTCCCCGAACAATTTACGATCTGCTGCGCGGAAAACCTTTTCACACCTGGCGGAATTATGCAGAGCACAGCGTTCGCGGCATGTCCGCCTGGCGCGATGTGGTTGACTGGGTCGGCGGTTATCCTTTCGAAGTAGCCAAACCCGAGGAGATTTTCCGTTTTTATCATGACCGGGGATTTGCGCTCAGGAACATGGTGACTTGCGGAGGTAGATTGGGTTGTAATGAGTTTGTGTTTACCCGTGCATCCAATCCCTGAAACCATCCTGTTCCTTGCGCGCTCGCTTGATCGTGGTGGTGCGGAGCGCCAGTTGGTTGTACTGGCCAAGAGTTTGGCGAGTCGCGGCCACGCTGTTTCTGTGGCGGTGTTTTTTGGTGGCGGAGTATATGAGACCGAACTAGCCGAGTCAGGGGTGCGCGTCCTTAACCTGGGTAAAACTGGCCGTTGGGACATTCTGCCATTTCTATACAGGCTGGTGCATCTCTTGCGCAAGAAACGCCCCACCGTGTTGCATAGCTACTTGGGTGTACCCAATATTCTGGCGACCGTACTAAAGCCGCTACTGCCCGGCACTCGTATCGTATGGGGCGTGCGTGCTTCGAACGTAGATTTGTCCCGTTACGATTGGCTCTCGCGCTTGGCCTACGCGTTGGAACGCAGCCTGGCACGTTTCGCTGACCTCATCATCGCCAATTCCCATGCGGGCGCTACTTATGTGGTTAAGCATGGGTTTCCGGCGCAACGTGTCGTCGTCATTCCCAATGGCATCGACACGCAACGCTTCCGCTTTGACCTGCAAGGCCAGGAACGAATCAGGGCGAAATGGCACATACGCGAGAGTGAGCTACTGATTGGCCTTGTGGCGAGGCTTGACCCGATGAAGGGTCACACCATGTTTCTTCAGGCGGCAAGCCTACTTGCCGCAAAATTTCCCAATTTACGTTTTGTATGTGTTGGAAATGGCGCGCCCGATTATTCAGAAAATCTGAAACAGATGGCAGTAGAGCTGGGTTTGAGAGAGCGCATGATCTGGGCGGGTGCGATGGATGATATGGCGGCAGTATATAGCGCATTGGATATTTTCTGTTCTTCTTCAGCTTATGGCGAAGGATTTTCCAACACCATCGGCGAAGCCATGGCCTGCGGCGTGCCCTGCGTGGTGACGGATGTGGGCGATTCGGCGCTCATCGTCGGGGACACGGGCAGTGTCGTCCCACCCGGCGATCACAACGCATTAGCCGCCGCAATTGGGCGCCTGATCGACCGGTCTCCTGAAGAGCGTCGAGGGCTGGGCGAGGCGTGCCGGCCACGCATCGTGTCTGAATTTGGTATCGACAGATTGGTACAACGTACCGAACAGGCGTTGGGTCTGGTTTGATGCGCATCGTTTTCATCATCACCGGTCTTTCCACTGGGGGTGCGGAAATGATGCTGCTCAAGGTGCTGGAGCGCCTGGATCGTCAGCGCTTTGCGCCCCATGTCATTTCCCTGACGACACTGGGCGAGCTTGCCCCGCGTATCGCGGCGCTCGGCATTCCTGTGGACGCAATAGGTATGAAATCCGGTCTGCCCAGCCCGTCAGGCTTTTTCCGGCTGGTGCAACTACTCAAACGACTGAACCCCGATGTGGTACACACCTGGATGTACCACGCTGATTTACTGGGTGGGCTGGCAGCACGTCTTGCAGGGGTTTCTGCGGTAGGCTGGTGTATTCGTAACAGCAATCTGGATAAGGATAAAACTAAATTTTCAACCCGTGCAGTCGTTAGTCTGTGTGCGTCGATGTCGAAATGGGTGCCGTCACGAATTCTCTCTTGTTCCGAGAAGGCACGGCAAGTCCATGTGAGGTACGGTTATGCAGCAGAAAAAATGGTGGTTGTGCCCAATGGGTTTGACCTGACCCGATTCAAGCCGGATGGTCATGCACGAAGCATGATTCGCACCGAACTGGGGATTGAAGTTGATACGCCGCTGGTGGGGCTGATCGGCCGATTTGATCCACAGAAAAATCATGCGGGATTTTTTGAGGCGGCGGGTACGCTGCATCGCCGCATGCCGCAAGTGCATTTTGTGCTCGCAGGCCAGGATATTGATATGAGCAACGCAGCATTAATGCAGGCAATTACCCAGGAAGGTGTGCTGTCCAATACCCATCTGCTGGGTTTGCGAAACGATATACCCGCGTTGATGGCGGCACTGGATGTGCTGGCTTCATCTTCTTACGGCGAGGCCTTCCCCAACGTGCTGGGTGAGGCGATGGCTTGCGGTGTGCCGTGCGTGGTAACGGATGTGGGTGATTCGGCTTACATCGTCGGCGATACCGGGCGTGTCGTCGCATCGAGCGATATGACCGGCCTTGCCGCCGCTCTGGAAGAATTACTGGTATTGCCCCCCTCTGAAAAGGCGGCACTGGGCGAACGCGCGCGCGCACGGGTGGCGGCGCATTTTGAGATTGGCAAGGTGGTGCAGCAGTATGAGGATTTTTATGAAACCGTGTTGGCACATATCCGGTAACGCTGCGTTCATGCCAAAAAGTACGCAAACATGTGCGGTCTGACGGGATACTGGAAAGCCACCAGCCACTCGGCCGAAGCGGCGGAAGCGATTGTGGGGGCAATGGCTCGTCAAATCACCCATCGCGGCCCGGATGATCAGGGTGTGTGGACAGATGCCGATGCTGGGCTTGCCCTCGCCCACCGTCGCCTTTCCATTCTCGATCTCTCACCGCAAGGTCATCAGCCCATGTCGTCGCACTGCGGACGTTACATGATTACGTTCAACGGCGAGGTGTACAACTTTTCCGCATTGAGGGACCAGTTGGAGCAGGCTGGTTTTGCACCCGCGTGGCGCGGGCATTCCGACACCGAGGTGATGCTGGCGGCGATTTCCGCATGGGGGCTGGAGGCGGCGCTGAAAAAATTCGTCGGCATGTTCGCGTTTGCGCTGTGGGATCGGGAAACGCTCACGCTGTCGCTTGCCCGCGACCGGCTGGGCGAGAAGCCGCTGTATTACGGCTGGCAGGGTGATACCTTCCTGTTCGGTTCGGAACTCAAGGCGCTCAAGGCGCATCCGGCGTTTCGCGCCGAGATTGACCGCGATGCACTGACGCTGTTTCTGCGCCACAACGCGATACCTGCGCCCTACTCGATTTATCAGGGCATACACAAACTGCCGCCCGGCACATTCTTGCAGGTTCACGCTGGGCAGAAGGATGCACGCCCGCTGGCCTACTGGTCGGCGCGGTCCATAGCTGAGGCAGGACAGCGCAGTCTGTTTCGGGGAAACGATGCGGAAGCGGCGACGGAACTGGAACGCCTGCTCAGTCAGGCGGTGGGCGGGCAAATGGTGGCAGATGTGCCGCTCGGCGCGTTTCTGTCCGGCGGCATCGATTCCACCACCATCGTGGCGCTGATGCAGGCACAGAGTGCCCGCCCGGTGAAAACCTTCACCATCGGCTTTAACGAGGCGGGCTACAACGAGGCCGAACACGCCCACGCGGTGGCGCGCCACCTGGGAACCGAACACACCGAGCTATATGTCACCCCGCAGGACGCGATGGACGTGATACCGAGCCTGTCATCGGTTTACGATGAACCCTTCGCCGATTCGTCGCAGATTCCCACTTTGCTGGTTTCGCGCCTGGCGCGTAGCCATGTGACGGTCAGTCTGTCTGGCGACGGCGGCGATGAACTATTCGGCGGCTACAACCGTTATTTCTGGGCGCGCAATTTGTGGCGCAAGCTGGGCTGGATGCCGCGCCCGCTGCGCGCGGCGCTGGCCGGAGTGCTGACCACGCTGCCGCCCGCGGCGTGGAATACGTCCTTCCAAAAACTGGAGCGGTGGCTGCCGGCTCGGCTGCGTTATGCCAACCCGGGCGACAAGCTGCACAAGGCGGCGGAGATTCTGGCGGTGCGCTCGCCCGAGGAGATTTACCTGGGGCTGGTGTCGCACTGGAAAAATCCGGCGCAACTGGTGCCGGGCAGCCACGAACCCGTGACGCTGCTCACCGCCACCAGCCAGCAAGCCGATCTGCCCGATTTCGAGCACCGCATGATGTATCTGGATACAGTCACTTATCTGCCGGACGATATTCTCGCCAAAGTGGACCGGGCAGCCATGGCAGTCAGCCTGGAAACACGTGTGCCGCTGCTCGACCACCGGGTGGTGGAATTCGCCTGGACCTTGCCGCTGGACATGAAAATCCGCCACGGCCAAGGCAAGTGGCTGTTGCGTCAGGTGCTCTACCGTCATGTGCCGCAGCTGCTGATGGATCGCCCAAAAATGGGCTTCGGCGTGCCCATCGACGTCTGGCTGCGCGGCCCGCTCAAAGCCTGGGCGGCGGCGCTTATCGAACCCGCGCGGCTGACACGCGAGGGCGTGTTCGACCCTGTGCCGATTCAGCGCAAATGGGCCGAGCATCAGTCCGGCAGCCGCAACTGGTCCTACTATCTGTGGGATGTACTGATGTTCCAGACATGGCGGGAGAACAACGCTTGAAGCTGCTGTTCGTCGTCACTGAAGACTGGTATTTCGTCTCGCATCGACTGCCGCTCGCCGTGGCGGCACGGGAGGCCGGTTTCGATGTGGTCGTGGCGACCCGCGTGGGAGAGCATGGCGAGACCATCCGGGCAGCAGGCATTCGCCTGATCCCCCTTGGGCTCTCGCGCCGCCGCGGCAATCCATTTCAGGAGATTGTGACACTCGTGCGCCTGTACCGCCGGGAGCGACCGGACATTGTGCATCATGTGGCGTTGAAGGCGGTTTTGTACGGTGCGCTTGCGGCCCGGGTGGCAGGCGTGCCGGGCCGGGTCAATGCAGTCACCGGTCTGGGCTGGCTGTTCACCTCGGCCAAAGGAATCACCCGCATCATCCGGCCGGCGGTGCGCTTGACCCTGGCATGGCTGCTCAAAGCACGCGGCAGCCTGACCATCGTGCAAAATCCGGACGACCGCGACTTACTCATCCGCTCGCATCTGCCGGAACACCGCTTGCGGCTGATTCGCGGTGCGGGAGTCGATACTGCCGCTTTTTACCCCGTCCCGGAACCCACCGGTACAGTCTGCATCATGCTGGCAGCCCGCATGCTGTGGGACAAAGGCGTGGGAGAATTCGTCGAAGCTGCGCGCCTGTTGACACAAGCAGGCGTTCACGCACGCTTCATCCTGGTGGGCGACCCCGATCCCGGAAATCCGGCTTCAGTGCCGGAAGCAAGTTTGCGCGCATGGCATGAAAAAAATGGCGTGGAATGGTGGGGGCGGCGCGACAATATGCCCGCCGCGTTCCACTCAGCACATATAGCCTGCCTGCCATCCTATCGCGAGGGCTTGCCAAAATCACTGCTGGAAGCGGCGGCCTGCGGACTGCCGATTGTGACCACTGACGCGCCTGGCTGCCGCGAAATCGTGCGCGATGGCGACAACGGTTTTCTGGTACCAGTGCGCGATGCGCAAACGCTTGCCGTCGCACTCCAGGGTTTGATCGATAATCCCGTGCTGCGTGCCGAAATGGGCCTGCGTTCGCGCGAGATCGTTCTGGCACAATTCTCCCGCGAGCAGATCATCGCGGAAACGCTGGCGGTTTATCGGGAATTGACTCAATGAAAGCATTGATAACCGGCGCTTCCGGCTTTGTCACTGCTGAGAAAAAAACAATTGCATGGTTGAATATTTAAAATATTCGCATTTTGTCATTTCAGTAAATCCCACCGCAATGATTTGAGCAATTCGGCGATATCTCAATAAATATTGAACTGTATCTTGCCGTCTTGTATTCTTACAATGTTCAAGACGATACCTAAGGAGTAAGCATGCATGCCGCAACCCTCACTGAGAAATTTCAAATTGGCATCCCTAAAGCTTTTCGCGACGACCTCGGGCTTAGAGCCGGGCAGCAATTCGTCTTTGTTGCCAAGGGTGATGCCATCATCATGATTCCGCGCCGCGAGATTAGCGAAGTGCGTGGCTTGCTGAAGGGCGCCAACACTGAAAATGTGCGCGACCGCACGGAGCGAAGCTGATGCATGTAGTGGATACTTGTGGCTGGATAGAATGGTTGACCGACGGCCTGCTAGCAGAAAAATTCGCGCCGTTTCTGGCTGACAGTGCCAACCTGATTGTTCCGACACTGGTGCAGTTTGAGTTGTATAGATGGTGTCTGCGCGAAAAAAACGAAGCTGTAGCGCTCGACATCATCGGTCTCACCGAGGTTTGCCTGGTGCGGCCTCTTGACACTCGCATCGCGCTGTCGGCAGCCGATCTTTCCGCACAGTACAAACTTGCCATGGCAGATGCGATGGTCTATGCCAGCGCACTTGCCGCGGGGGGCCAATTACTCACATCCGACGCCCATTTTGCAGGCCTGCCGAACGTATGCTACTGGCAGAAAACGGCTTAACCTCCCCGTGATTTCCCCATGAAGGTATTAATTACCGGTGCTTCCGGTTTCGTCGGCCGCGCCACCTGCACCTGGCTCGTAACTCAGGGGCTAGAGGTCGTCGGCACGGTACGCCACAGCCACACGCCTGTCCAGCCAGTGGCGGGCGTGAGCTACCGCATCGTAGGCGACCTGAATGCCGACACTGACTGGCGCGCCACCCTCGCGGGCGTGCAAGGCATCATCCACTGCGCCGCGCGCGTGCATGTGATGCGCGAAACGGCTGAGGATCCGCTGGCTGCATTCCGATCCGCCAATGTGGCCGGAACCGAGCGGCTTGCGCGTCAGGCCGCAGCTGCAGGGGTAAAGCGACTGGTTTTCATCAGCAGCATCAAGGTAAATGGCGAGGAGACGGCGTCCTCCTCCCCTCTCCCGCAAGGGGAGAGAGTGAGCTTTCGCGAGGACGACACGCCGGCGCCGCAAGACCCCTACGGCCAGACCAAATGGGAAGCAGAAGTCAAGCTCGCCCAAGTGGCACAGGAGACTGGCCTGGAAGTGGTGATCGTGCGGCCGCCCCTGGTGTACGGGCCCGGCGTGAAAGGCAATCTGGCGCGTTTGTTGAGTTGGGTCGAACGCGGCGTGCCGCTGCCGCTGGCGGGGATCCGCAATGCACGCAGCCTGATCGGCATAGACAACTTCACCAGCGCGCTGCACGCCTGCCTCACCCACCCCGCAGCGGCGGGACGGACTTATCTGGTGCGTGATGGCGAGGATATTTCCACGTCCGAACTGGTGCGCCGGCTGGGCCGACACCTGGGTAGGCCGGCACGGCTGTTTGCACTGCCGACGCCATTACTGGAAAGTCTGGGAGGGTTGACAGGACGCCGCACCGACGTGCAGCGCCTGACCGGCTCATTGACCGTGGATGACAGCCGGATTCGGCACGAACTGGGCTGGATGCCCCCGTACTCGCTGGATGAGGGTCTGGGACAGATGGCGCGCGCCTGGCTGGACAACGCCTAGTCCGGCTTACGCCACAAGCACTCCTGGGTTAAAATCCGGGTACCCCATTGGAGGATAACCCGCCATGTCACACGCCCAGTCCCACGTGTTTTTAAGTGAAGACGATTACCTGCGCCGGGAAGAGCAAGCCAGCGCCAAGCATGAACTGGTCAATGGCGAAATGTATGCCATGGCGGGTGCCAGCGAGCGGCACAACCGCATCACGCTCAACATCGCTTACCATCTGCGCACAGTGACGCGCGGCAAGCCCTGCCGCGCTTTCATGGCCGACATGAAGCTGCGCGTAGACGCCGGGACAACGTATTACTACCCGGACGTGATGCTGGTATGCGACCCGGGTGACGATCACCCGATTTATAAACGCGCGCCATGCTTCATCGCTGAAGTGCTTTCACCCGCCACTGCCAGCGTGGATCTGCGCGAAAAATGGCAGGCTTACCGCACCCTGCCCGGCCTGCGCTATTACCTGTTGGTAGATGCCGAGCGCCTGTGGGCAAAGGTATTTTTCCGGCATGAGGTCGAGGGCTGGTTCGAGCAGGAACTCTCCACCGAGGACAGCCTGGAAGTGACGTGCGGCGATCTTCATCTGGTGCTGACGCTGGACGATCTCTACGAAGACACGGGCTTGCTGATTGTTTAATCCGGGCGGCGTGTGGCTGGCATTGCTGGCATTGCCGGTTAGCGCGCTCGCCGTGTGGCTATTCTCGAGAGGCCGCGCGGCGCGACTGGCGCTGGACCATCCCAATGTGCGCTCTCTGCATACCACACCCGTACCACGTACCGGTGGACTGGGCATGATCGCCGGCATCGCAGCCAGCTGGTTTGCGGCCGGCGTCCACCTACCCATTCCCTTATCCGTCGGCGCCGCGCTGCTTGCGGTCTTGTCTTTTGCCGACGACCGTCACAACCTGCCAACCAGCTTGCGCTTCCTCGCTCATGCCGCTGCCGCAACGTGGCTGGTAACCACTTTAGGTACGAATTGGAGCACATGGCTATGGCCGCTGGCGGTACTTTTCATCGTCTGGATGACCAACCTGTATAACTTCATGGATGGCTCGGACGGTCTGGCAGGCGGCATGGCGCTGTTCGGTTTCGGGACTTACGCGCTGGCTGCCTTGCTACAAGGTCACCCCGACCTGGCTCTGGCTGGGGGTGTGATTGCGCTGGCCGCTCTGGGCTTTCTATTATTCAACTTCCCGCCCGCAAGGGTATTCATGGGTGACGCGGGATCCATTCCGCTGGGGTTTCTGGCCGCCGGACTGGGACTATTGGGCATGGTGCGCGGGAGCTGGCCAGCCTGGTTTCCCGTGCTGGTCTTCGCGCCTTTTGTGCTCGATGCCAGCATTACCCTGGTGCGCCGCGGATTGCGGGGCGAGAAAGTATGGCACGCGCACAAGGAACATTATTATCAACGTCTGATCCGCATGGGCTGGAGTCATCGCAAAACCGCATTGGCCGAATATGTCGTCATGGGTGGCGGCAGCAGTATCGCGCTGCTCGGGTTATTTGTCCCCGCATCCATGGCAATGGGCATCGCGGCGCTGTGGGGTGCCGTACTCATTGCGCTGATGCGGCTTGTGGACAAGCGCTGGCGCGAGTTTCAGGTAAATCAAGCTGCTCATCCACCTGATTGATTGCTGCAATGATGGATTAAGACTATATTGTCTTACTTACGTCTTACCAGATAAAAGAAGGACTGATCCATGGACACCACTAAGTTATCCAGTAAAGGACAGATCATATTACCGATGCCAATTCGCGCTGCGCACAAATGGCTACCAGGAGTCGAATTTTCGGTGGAGGATACACCTGAAGGAATATTGTTGCGCCCTTTGAAACCATTCAAGCCAACACGCCTTGAGGATGTCGTGGGCTGCGCAACTTACACGGGGCCGGCAAAAACGCTGGATGAAATGGATGCCGCCATCGCGGCCGGCGTTAAGGCCAATCATGATCGCGATTGATACCAACGTTCTCGTCCGCCTGCTTACCGGTGATGACGCTGCGCAAACCAGGCGGGCGGCTGCTCTATTTGAGCAAGGCAATATTTACATAGGCAAGACCGTACTCCTTGAAACCGAGTGGGTGCTGCGTTTCAGTTATGGCTTGGGCTCGCCGGCGATTATCACTGCGCTAAAAAACGTGCTCGGTCTGCCCCAAGTAACGGCTGAGGACAACCTTGCCATCGCCGATGCGCTCACCCTGTTTGAGGGCGGGATGGATTTTGGCGATGCGCTGCATCTTGCCTCCAGCAAAGAAGCGACACAGTTTGCCACTTTCGACGGACGTCTGAAAAAGCGTGCGGATCAAAATGCGCCAAATCATCATGTTGTCCTGTTGTAGCGCTATGAAAATCGTGACTCTGTGCAAGCCCCAAGTTACGCGGCCTTCCTGAACTCCAATGACATCCCTTCCCCGCTTTAATTCCCGTACCGCTCTCGCCTTCCTGCACGACCTCAGTGCCGCTGCGGCCGCTTGGCTGATTGCCTACTGGCTGCGCTTTAACCTCGCCATTCCGCCGGAATTCTGGACCAGTGCACTGGCTACACTGGTCTGGGTAGTGCCGCTGCAGGCGCTCGCATTCTGGTTTTTTGGCCTGTACCGCGGCATCTGGCGCTTTGCCAGTCTGACAGACCTGCGCCGCATCTTGATGGCTGTGGGTGTCGCCGCGCTGCTGGTGCCGCTCGGCCTGTTGATGTTCCGCATCCATGCCGTGGTACCGCGCTCGGTGTTGCTGCTCGACCCGCTGCTGCTGGTGTTGTTCATGGGCGGCAGCCGCCTTCTGTACCGAGCCTGGAAAGAACATCGCTTTTCCAGTCTGCTGCAGACGGAGCGCGAACCCCTGCTGGTAATAGGTGCTGGCAGTGCGGCAGCGTCGCTGGTACGCGAACTCTCGCAAAGCAAGGAATGGCGCGTAGTCGGTTTGCTGGATAACAGCGCCACCAAGCTGGGGCGCGATATCCATGGTGTAGCAATACTGGGCACGCTGGACAGCCTGCCTGTCCACGCCAGCCGGATGGGTATAAAACACGCAGTCATCGCCATGCCTTCTGCGCCGCATTCTGTGCGCCGCCACGCTGCCCAGCTGTGTAACGAAGCCGGCGTCACGGCGCTCACCGTACCCGCTTTTGAAGACCTGGTAAGCGGCAAAGTAACCGTCTCAAGCCTGCGCAAGATCGAGCTGGACGACTTGCTCGGGCGCGACCCGGTGCAGCTCGACGACGCCGGATTGCATGGCCTGCTGTGGGATCAAGTCGTCATGGTAAGCGGCGCGGGCGGGTCGATCGGCTCGGAACTCGCACGGCAGATTGCGCGTTACCAGCCCCGGCTATTGATCCTGTTCGAGCTGAGCGAGTTCGCCCTGTATCAGATCGAGCAGGAATTCAGCAGTCGTTTCGCCAGCCTGCCCATCCTGTGCATCATCGGCGACGTTAAAAACCGCGCCGTGCTCGACGACCTGATGCTGCGTCATCGCCCCGCCGTGGTGTTCCACGCCGCCGCCTACAAGCATGTGCCGCTGATGGAACAGCAAAACGCCTGGCAGGCGCTACAGAACAATGTGCTCGGCACCTATACCCTGGCCAGCGCCGCACAGGCGCACGGCGTCGCCAAATTCGTGCTGATTTCCACCGACAAGGCGGTCAACCCGACCAACGTGATGGGCACCAGCAAACGCAGCGCGGAAATGGTATGCCAGAGCCTGCAGCAAGCCGCCGGCACGCGCTTTATCGCAGTGCGTTTCGGCAACGTGCTGGGCAGCTCGGGCAGCGTGATTCCGAAGTTCCAGGAACAGATTGCCAAGGGCGGGCCGATTACCGTTACCCATCCCGACATCACGCGCTACTTCATGTCCATCCCGGAAGCCTGCCAACTGGTACTGCAGGCCGGATTGATGGGCACAGGCGGCGAGATTTTCGTGCTCGACATGGGCGAGCCGGTCAAAATCGCCGACCTCGCGCGCGACATGATCCGCCTCTCCGGCTATACCGAGCAGGAAATCAAAATCGTCTATTCGGGCCTGCGCCCCGGCGAAAAACTGTTCGAGGAACTGCTCGCCGACGACGAACACACCCTGCCCACTCCTCACCCCAAGCTGCGCATCGCTCAGGCGCGCGATGTGGATGCCGAATGGCTAACGGCGGCGCTGCATTGGCTGATGCAGGGTGGCGTGGTGGCGGAAGCGGAAGTGAAGCAGAAACTGCGCGAATGGGTGCCGGAGTACACGCCGAAATAAGTTGATGACAGAAAAGATATACGGGCCTGATTAAAAATAAGGGTACCGCTGAACATGGCTGCCCCCCCCGGCTCACCCCGTCGAAGTCAAGCGCATCACGAGCTTTTTTCGACAACGCCTCGCTGTGCTCGATGACCCGCGCACCACAGGCAAGGCGCTCACCATCCTGCGTCTCGGCGCATACAGGCGCTACCGCATCGGCGGCTATCGAATCATCTGCGACATACTGGACGGCGCGCTTTGCGTGATCGAGACCAGCAACCGGAGCAACTAATCGGTAAGCACCAAACATGCTGGGCGAGGTGGGTGAGCGAGATTCAATTCATTAAGTTGACAACCATCCCAAAATAAATATACTTACTAAGTAATTACATTTAGGTGATCGATATGGAAGCGAAACTAGTAAAAATCGGCAACTCGAAAGGTGTGCGTTTACCCAAAGCCATGCTCATCCAGACGGGCATGACTGAGCGTATCGAGATTGAGGCGCGTGGGCATAACATTATCCTCAAGCCAGTCAAAGAGCCACGCAGCGGATGGGAAGCGAGCTTTGCCAAAGGTGGCTGTGATCTGACCGAAGAAGACCATGCATGGCTGGATGCTGATCTTGTCACTAGCGATAGTGATAGCTGGTGAAGCGCGGTGAAGTCTATTGGGTCAATCTCGACCCGACGGTGGGCAGCGAAGCGAAAAAACGCCGTCCCGCCGTTATTTTGTCGCCGGATGAAATGAACCGCAGTCTGCCGGTGGTAATTGTGGCGCCGATTACCAGCAGCAAAAAGTCATGGCCAACTAGAGCAGATGTCACGTTAAGCGGCAAAGCGGGGCAGATCATGCTGGATCAGATTCGCACCGTGGACAAATCCAGACTGATGAAGCGCATTGCCGAAGTTGAAATTGTTGAAGCACTGGACGCATTACAAATCACGTTTTCTCCATAGCCGGAGCAATCCTGAATGGTGCACGCCAGCGATCGGCCTGCACTGAGTCACTCGCCAGGCACGGCTCCGGAAAGCCGCCTCTTTCCAGCAAATGATCCAAAGCATCGGCGGGATCCACATGCTGCTGTTCACACCACTCGCGCACCGAAAACGGATGCAGGCGGAAAGCAAAATAACGACCCGCCAGCGAATCGCCCCCTTGGCGAAATGTTTCCATGTGCGCACTACCCGTCACCAACAATGCCTGCTCGGGCGAACGCCCGTCCACCACCCCCTTCAGCCAGCCCTTCCAGTCGTGCATTTTGCGAATCTCATCCATGACGAGTAGCTTGGCGCGTGGATTCCATGACTGGCGCTGCAACACACCCCGGTCCGGCAACACATCCCAGTTGAGGTATTGAGCATTCCCGAACAACTGCATCAACTGACGAGCAAGCGTAGTTTTCCCCACCTGCCGCGGTCCAGTCAACACTACCATCTTGGCGGTCAAATCTTTCAATACCAACTCTTCAAGGTAGCGTTTCATTGACTAAGCGCACAACAAATGCAAAAAAGTCGCAAATAAAATACGAATTCGATGTCATTCCAACGATCGATAAGAACGAGAATAATTTGATGGATGTAGGAGCGGCTTTAGCCGCGATGTATTTGAGTTTCGTGGCTAAAGCCGCTCCTGCAATTAATGCCGGGGAACGAGTGCAGCTTTTATAAAGAGGTACCGTATTACGCGATAAATATCAACCCGGCATATCCAAAGTCGCCGCTGGATCAATGAGTCATGTTCACGCACAACCCAAGCCGGACACTCTCTGCCAACAACCGCTTGTCACGCGTCCATAGCCACGCGCCGGGAGAAAGCCGCGCAGCCGCCAGCAAGTGTGCATCGATATAACCAATTCCTCTGCCGAAGAGCGCATGGTTTTCGATGAAATGCAATACTTCCTCATCCGAGGCGACGGTGGCCTGCGGCAGGTTTTGCAAGGTAGTTAGCACGATATTGCGATTCTGTAAGCTACCCAAGGCCAGCTCACCAATGACAAACCGGTGAGTCAGGACCTGACCTGTGTTCAGAAGCCTCGTCAATTCCACATCACCATGCCGTAAATGGTCTATCCAGACCGAGGTATCGACCAGAATCATGCCGGTTCAGACTGGCGCCGTGGCACATAATCAAGCAAAGGTTCTGATCCACCGAGCAATGCCAATCGTTTGGCACTCTCGCGCTGGATCAATGCCTTGAGAGCTTCGCGAACCAAGGCAGTCTTTTCCATAGGGCCGGCCAATGCCTGGGCTTTTTCCATCAAGTCGTCATCAAGTGCAAGGGTAGTACGCATGATCATTATCTCCGTTAATGATGCATACTTTATAACATCGAATGATGCTGCAATCAATGCATGCCATGGATCCTAACTGCATCACACAACACCTCAGTTCCTATCAGCACAAAGCATTGCGCTGGCGCTTCATTTGGCAACAGGCAGCCTGAATAAATACTTACGGAAATAGCGCGTCATGCTCTGCAAATGCCAGCGCATGTGGCGTAAATCCCGACGGCTGGCGCGTTGCGCATTATGTACAACCGTCACCTGCGGGCAGGCAACAACCCGGCGATGGGCTTTCCACAAACGTGCGCAAATATCCACATCTTCATAATAAAGAAAATACTTTTCGTCGAAACCGTGGATAGCTTTGAAATCCGCTGATCGAAACAGCATAAACATGCCCCCCACCCAGTCGGCGGCAAAAGGTTCTGCGCCGGGCCTGCTTCGATAGCTCCCGTCCGTCAGTCCAAATGCTTTTGCTGCCAGGCTACGGGGGTGCGGAAAGTGCCGAACACTATCTTCGACCACTCCCTCAGCGTTCACTGAAATCGGCGCCGCCGCGCCCGCATTGGTCTTTTTCAGCACAGACAGCAACACCGGGAAAGGATTCGTAAGCAACCTGATATCCGGATTAAGCACACAGAAATAATGCGTTTGGCAATGGCGGAAAGCCGCATTGTGATTCGCACCAAAGCCTTTTGGAACGAGGTTATTTACGTTGACCACCTTGCTGGCCAGCGTTTCCGGTATGGCAACCGCTGCCTCGTGCATGTTGTGCGTCAGCACGATACGTGTTACCTCGGGGCATTGCGTGAGATCGCGCAGCAATTGCGCCACCATTGCAGCGTGACCATGAGTAACGATAGACACGGTAATCATGTCCCGGCGCCATTTCTACTTATTTTTCCTCGCAGGGCCACCCATAGGCGCCCCACCTCACCATTTATCAGCCTGCCCAGGATAATCCAGCCATAGCCCCAAAGACGCGCCAAGCGGGCTGGGAATTTCAAAATGGGCATGCAACAGAGCCAAAACAAAGGTTCCCGATAATAACGCCCATGCAATTCCGCATAGACTTCTGCAACGCGGTTTTCTGGCGTATCGGAGGCGCGAAGAAGCTGCAAATGGAAAGGCAGGAATAACCACAACAGCTTGCGATTGATTGCGCTCACAGTGACAGGCGAGAGTCCCCGATCCAGGAAAGCTTCAAGCACGCGATTATATTGGCCGCAAAGAATCCCGATTACATCGTAATCCTTGCGTTCAATACGCTTTGCTGCCAACAGGTATTCGTTGACGTATACACATTCCGGCCGGCTAAAGGCCGCTTCATAAAACAGATAGGTTTGAACCAGCGACGTACCGACAAACTTGTTCGCATCCAAATCTTTGCAACTGGATTTATTTATAATCAGGAATGAAATAAATGTCGCCCTAACAAAACATTTTTTGATGAACTCATTGGCATCGCGATAAACTTTTTTCCCCGCAAAAAACTGGGTAGGCTGTTCCTTGAGAAAATCAAAATTGTAGCCATAGGCGTTCACAAAAACAGCTCCATAGTCGCCGGTTCCCAGCAAGGCCAGGATTTTCTGCAATGCACCGTCCAGCAAAACATCGTCATCCCCTAGGATGAGCACATAATGCCCTTTCGCAAGATTAAAACATTGTGCGATATTCCTGTCGGAGCCGATATTCTCAGCGTTACGAAAATAGCCGAGCGGAAATCCTTGCGCGATAAAGGATTGAACAACCTCCTGGGTATGATCCGGCGAGGCATTGTCATATACAGTTACCTCAACGTCATTTCCCACCGCAGCCAGCTGCGGTAGAAGCTGCGTCAGACATAACTGTAGCCACGCCGCCCGATTAAAAGTCGGGATTGCTATAGAAAGCACGACATCACTCATTTGACCTGCCCTGCAGGCTGATGCCAAATCTTACGCAAACGCAGCCATAACCATAGCGCGCTTGGCAAGCCATACACCAGATTGATCACCAGCAGTGACATTACCATCCCGGTACTGCCATAACGGCGTCCAAAGTACCACATGGCCAAAGCCACCTGAATGGCTCCCAAGACGGACAAGAACATAAAGGGCTCCCGTTTATGCATCCTGAGGTAATAAGCCAGGGCTCCAATCACATGCGTCAGGGCGAATGCCGCCAGCAGATAAACCATATCGGTCATGGGCAACAACCGTTGTGCTAACGGATACGAGGAAAACAACTCCAACACCGCAAGTACCGCCACACTACCCACCCAACTGACTGCAACCGATTGCCAAAAAACCTGCGCAAATACCCGGTCCAGCGTTTGCCAATCAGCCCGCGCTGCAGATTGTGCCATCACCGGCGTATTCGCCTGCAACCACACGAGCGCTACACTATTCAGCATATTGGCAATGACCAGACTCATCCCCATTTGTCCGGCCTGGGCGGGTCCGTGGTAATAAAACAAAATGGGCGTGAACAGCTGAAAAATAAAATATCCCGATGCCCAGCTCACCGCGATACGCCATTGCATGGGCCATATCTCGCGCTTCCAGGAAAACCCGGAAAGACCAGCTTCATCCTTTTGGTGTCGAATCGCGCTTAACAAGGCTGGATAAGTTCTGGCAATCCAACCAGAACCAAAAATCACATTGACAATAAATGTGGCAGCCGCCGCATAAAGGCCTGCTCCTCCGGCAATAGCTGCCCAAGTCAACGCGCTTGAGAAAATCCCTTGAACCAATCGGAGCCGATTGACCTGCGCCACCTGCCCGCTGCCTTCAATGGCCGCCAAAATGGGAATAATTGGCAAGTACGCAGATGCCGCCAATACCAATACCACCCAGGGACTTTGCCAGGATACAGTCGAACCTGCGGTTTCATGGCTACTAAAAAAAAACAGTCCGGCAGGGAGTATAAACAGCGCCATTAACAAGGCTACCCCACCATACCAGACGACGGATCGTCTCAAGATGGCATGAAGACGGTTTATAGCCTTCTGATCGCCATGGACTTGTCCCGCATGACCCCAGGATAGTGCAGCGAATTCGTGGCTGGCGAACTGGGTAATAACAAATGCCAGGCCCAATTCGAATATCACCTGCAATGCAAGAACACTGCTGAAAGTATAGTAAAACCCTTGTTGAACCAAATTGAAATAGTGTCCCACCAGCAACAAGGTGATGGGCGCGGCAATAATTTGCCAGCCTCGAGCAAACAGGGTGAACAGAATTGCCCGGCTTAACCCAACTCTATTGACAATTCGTGTGACAGCTGAATGCAATGGATTCTTTGTGTGAATGGTCGGTTTGAAGAAATAAAAAGAACTAAAGTCTGGATCTGTCAGTATGGAGACCTTCATCAGGCCGTCCTGATAAGCGGAAATAAATCCGTCGCAGCCACTTTGCAGCTGATGCAGGCAGCAATGAATAAATCATGATAATTCCCGCCAGGCGCAGCCGCCAACCCTTACCATATGCGAACATGGACAAAAGATATTCACCCTGTTTCATGCCGTGGGATTTGAATTTTAATGATATCTTGAGCAACAAGACAAACTGCCTGACAAAACTTGGCTTATCTTTTGTCAGGAAATCCATACCATCCTGCAGAAATTTTTTCCGCAGAGAATCTGATTGAAAGAAACGGCTCGTTCTAAACCAGCTATTGTGCCACTCCAAATCCCCGAAATAATAGCTGGGTTCGTTACTTTGTTTATAAGTCATTATCTGATTCGGAATTGTATATAAAATCAGACTGTCTCGACCAAGCCCAAGTATCACAGGCACGAGATGGGGAAACGCATCGCCTATATTCATATAGGCTTGCGGCAAGTACTTGATAAAAATGGCACGCCTGACAATAGTATTGGTTATTTGACTGATACTCGCAAAGAACATTTTTTCCGTGCCAGCAAGCTCAACGGCAGAAATGCTCCTGCCTTTGGATTCGGCGGACGCAAGCCAACCCAATCTTATTAAATCCGCCTCACCTTTCTCGATGATGGCAATCAGATCTTCAATATTTTCCAGATGCCACTCATCATCATCACCCAATATCCAGGAATATTCTGAAGACGAGATTTCAATCGCACGCAGAATATTGGCATTGCCGCCAATATTGTACCGGTTGCGATGATATGAAAGATTTGGCCACTGCACCTGAGCAGCAGCGACGACTGATGCCGTGTCGTCCGTCGAGGCATTGTCCAGAACATGCAGTTTGATGCCAGTCAGCCCGGCATCGAGAAAGGCGGCCAATGTACGCTGCAAATCAGCCGAACGATTGTAGGTAATCAGTACCGGTTCAAGTTTCTGGTTATCCCAAGTGATGTGGCTTTTCACGCCACACCAATAAGTTTCTGCAGTTCATGATTCGCCGCGTCCAGTTCAGCATAAGTCAAATCGTCAATCTTGATCATCTCAAAACCATTGATCAACATGATAAGAACCAAACCATCGCCTGTCCGTTTTTTATCCATCTTCATTGCGGCAAACACGGCATCGGTATCGAGTTGGCCCTTGTCTGGTTGGGCCGTAAGCGCCGGTTTCAGCGCCTGTTGGTGTAGCTGTTCGAAAAGAGCAACGCTCATCAAGCCGCGATTTTTGGCAACGATATTGGCAAACATCATGCCAATGACCACAGCCTGCCCATGCGGGATGGCAAACGCTGAAGTGGATTCAACTGCATGACCGAAGCAATGGCCAAAATTGAGCAGGTTGCGCTTGCCGGTGTCGAACTCGTCGTCCTGCATATAACCGAGTTTAACGGCGAGGGATTTTTCGATGGCGGAAAGCAATGCCGCGGCATTTTCGCGGCCTGCCAGTGCCGGCAGATTCAACATTAACTCGCGGGCGAGCTGCTCGCCACCCATCAGGTGCAGCTTGACGACTTCGCCCAATCCGCTGAAATAATCCTCGTTCTTTAAGGTCCTGGTAAACCCGGGGCTGAGAAATATCCGGTTCGGCGGAAAGAATGTGCCGACGAGATTTTTGTAACTCTTGTAGTTAAGGGAAGTCTTGCTGCCTATGCAACTGTCAGCCTGTGCCAACAGGGTTGTCGGAACAAAAATCCAGTTAATGCCGCGATACAGGGTTGAAGCGGCGAAACCGGTAATATCCTGTACGATCCCGCCGCCTATCGATATCAATGTCATGTTGCGCTTGGCCGAACGCGACATCAGCGCATCGTAAACCTCCATGACCGTATAAAGATTCTTGCGATCTTCCTCGATCGGCAACACCATGACCAGTTCAGGATCAAGCCGGGAAAACAGGGAGTCGCGATAGAGCTCCCACACATTGCTATCGATGACGTAGAAACGGTTGGGAATGTCTTCGAATGCCGTTAGAAAATCAAACGAACCGGAGAAATGCACCTCATAGTCACGAATTGCGGAATGAACCCTGATTACCTGCATACATAGCCCCCATCAACTACCAATACCTGGCCAGTCATATAAGAATTTTTTCCGGAACATAAAAAGGCCACCATCTCGGCTATCTCTGCCGGTTCGGCCAAACGCTGCAGCGGTATAGTGTCGCTGATGGCCTGGATCTGCTCCGCAGAATTATTCTGACGCGTCAACTCGGTATTGACATAACCGGGGGCGATGGCATTGACCAGTATGCCATGTGGCCCCAGCTCCAGCGCCAACGTACGCGTCACTCCATTGATGGCAGACTTGCTCGCCGCATAAGCCATCCGGCGCTCCTTCGAGACGATGCTCCAGATCGAGCTGAGGTTGACGATTCTTCCAAATCGGTTTGCCTTCATGCGCTCAGCAACCAGCCGGGTTAACTGCAACGGCGCAACCAGGTTAATCTGCAGTGTCGCATTTAACGTAGCGGAATCGAGTTCATCAATGCCGGCCAGAAAATTGATGCCGGCATTGTTGACCAGAATATCGATGGGGCCTTCTATAGTGTCCACATAACGCTCGATGGACTCGGGGACAGCCAAATCCATTTCTGTACGTGAAGGCGTTAGCACGTGTACGCCTGCGCGAGCCAATGCCGCAGCGATAGCGGCGCCAATACCGCGAGAGGCGCCCGTGACCAGGGCGACGCGATTTTTCACTTCACAATCCCGTATTTCTCCATGGCGCTCTTGTAACGAGCCTCCAGCATTTCAATGCGCTGAGCATCCTCAGCGAAAATCATTCCATAAAAGTCGCGCTTGTTCTTCAGCCACAGCAATTCAAAATACACGGCTTTCAGAATACCCTTCTCGGTGCCTGCATCCAGCGCTTGCGGACAGCTAAAAATAACCTTGCGTGTTTCATAATAGCTCAACGCCCCAGTCGGCAATCTACGCAGGAAGGGCAGCGCATCGGCCGAAACGCCGCCACCCACAGCCGCAATCAAGCCGTGAGCGTGGGCTTTGGCGACAATGTTACTGGTCAGGTCAAAAACGGCATCACTATTAATGTCATCGCGGCCCAGGCCGGCAGAGCCACTCAAGTCAACACGCCCCACGACAATGCCATTCAGCTTCCTGATGCTGGGGATAGCCAGCATTTCATCAAAGTTCTGGCAAGTGGTCACCGTTTCAATATTAATCGAGAAAGACATTTGCTCGATTTCATCCTGAGGAAAGGCGAGGTCAATCGCAGCCAGGAATTTCTTCAATGCGTAAGGCGTTTCCACCATGGGCGCGACAATGCGCGAGACACCCAGCACCCGCGCCTCATACATATCGCGGATGGCTTCGCAACCTCCGATCTTGAGCGTCAGCCCCAGACCCGCAGCACTAATCACCTCCTTCAGGCGCATGGCTTCTTCGAGTCGCGTTCCCTCTGCTTCGAATTCGGCCTTCACGCCAACTACGTGATGGTTTTCCCTGAGGTCGGTTAGTACTTCAACCATTTCACGCTCAATTTTGTTCAACATAAACTCCTTAATTAGTTAATAAACTTGCTTAAATATGTTGTTAAATATTCAGAAATAAATCTCCTAGCATGTAAAACTGCCATTTCATAAACACTCAGGAATAAACATTGCAAATAACTCACAATATACCCATTCGCATTATCAGGACATCCGGAACATACGGCTAGAATATTTCACAAGATCGGAAACTCAAATAAATAATTAGCTATCTCAAACACTAATTCTGATATTTCATGATCTGTAAATATTAGTGGGGAGCGTGTCTATGTTAATTATAATATATTCAATTCCCATTAATATTAACGTCTTCTCTCAAATATATATTTACACTATTCCAATCTCTAGGTAAATCACGAGCCACACCCAACTCATCTGAAACCGCCATCAAATCCTGATAATTACCTCGCAATGTCAGCATATCCCCGGCTTTTAATTTAAAACTTGGTGTAGGTTGATATATTAATGCGTTACGAATAACCTCCACTACTCTTACTTTGTTTTTAAGTGCTCCGATTGTTTGAACAGCGTTATCTAGATCTTCGCCAATAATGCTGACATTTTGGATTAAAACATTCTGAGTTGCCTTCGGCATAATTTCTAATTTCGAGATATTAAGTTTATGCGTAGGTAATGCAACGCTTCTGACTAGACGATATTTACCTTCGAAAACCCATTGATCTAATTGATTTCTAAAATCCTCTTGTGGCAAATTCTCGTTTTGCTTCAATATTCTATTTACGGCGAATGCGACAGGGGATGGTTCCAAAGCAACTATCACACGAGGTGGATGCTTTCTTAGTGCCCGCAATTCGTTTTCCATTTGTTTTGACGAAACAACATCAAACCATTGGACGACCTCTCTGAAGGGAGGGATTTTTTTATGTAGTGCATAAAAAATAGGCAAATTATAGAAATAGACATCCGATTGTGATAAAGAGTAACGATCCACATATAGCTTAATCATGTTAAATACATCTCTGTATTTAACATCAACATATATTCCGGCTAAGTCCGGGTAATTTGTTTGATACCTAGCCGAAAATACTGATCCCTGTGTATTTTCCCACCAAGAGTATGGAACCAATAATTTACCAATTGCTATTCTCGGTAAAATTGCAAGAAAAAACAGGCTCGCTAGTAAGAAATATTTCTGCTGCGGAAATCGCTGGATTCTATTGAGAATCCACGCAACAGTGAACGCTATAGGAATTTGCATACCGTTAAAATCAAAGCTGGCAGTATTAGTATTACTGTAAGCCAGCGCAATAAGCGGAAAAACAATCCCTACATATTTAATATTAATTTCAGAAGTAGTAGCATCGTCACGCAACCTTCGATAAATCTTGAAACTCAGAACAATTAAAAGCGCGATAGAAACCGGAATTATTAGCTCTCGTAGCAAATGGTATAGGCTATTTGTTATAGCAATGCCGATAATAAGCAGCACACTGGTGGCGAATAAAGCACGCTGCGTAAGTTGTTTATTTAACAGCACATGGATAGAATTCATCCATTTTTTTTGCCAATCTGATTTAAAATAAAATAAATATCTGAAGAAAAAATACATTCCTGCAATAAGCATTGATTTTTTTAAAATATTTCTATTTGTTGGGTCAATAAAAAAACGACCCAACACAGTTACTAGATTACCCTTAGCATCATTTGAGAATAATAAATTTTGCCAATCTGCAAATGATATTATTGGCAACATGGCTAGGACAGCAATTATCACGCCAAACGTCAGCCCTAACAACTTTGCTAACAACCATTCCCCTTTTTGCAGTACAAAGCTCAGCATAAGTGCGGCATATAACAATACGCCAACATTCTGCTTGAGGAAAATCATGAGGCATACCAACATACCTAACAGCAATGAACCACCAAAATTCTGTATTTTTGTTAATTTGGCATTCCCAGCTATCCAGCTATGCAGTAGCAAAGTTAACGAAACAATTAACAACTGATAGGTATGGTAATCTTTCGCGATAAATTGCGGTTCGGAAAACAAAAGAAAGCTCGCCACAATTACTGATATTGCGGATGCTTTTGCGGAAAAAAATTGCTCCAAAAATAACTGAAGACACAATATGGCCAACAAATAAACGGCCACGCCAAAAAGGCGCAAATAAAAAAACGAGTCTCCAAATATATCAAGCAAATACCCATTGATTATCGTAAACAAAGGGGTAAACGCCAAATCAAAGTCATGATATGGCTTTAGCCCCAAGTTATACAAATAACCGTATGTTTCCCACCATCCTTCACTTAGAGGGAAATAGCGATTGAATATAAGTAAGTTGAAAACACCAATAACGAATAGTGCAGACAATCGATACCGTAAATTTATCGGCATGCGTTCTAAAATTGGCATTGCTTATCTCTCTTTAGAATCTTAGAGGACTCTGTTGTATTAAGGGCTTGCTCAGGTGTTTTGAATGAAAAATGTTTATGCCCGAGGTAACTAGCAATAACTGTGATGACCACAAACCATGCTTGCCCTACTATCGGACGGGTCCCCAGTAACTCGACCATAGCTGGCAAAGCGACCAGATTGATTGCCAGCACGCCGAGATAGACCGTATTGAATTTGCCAAATTCATGCAGCCAGCGCCCTTTGGTTTTGAAAACCAGAAACTTGTATGCCAGGTAGGCATTGGTAACAGAGATCACATGGGAAATAACCAGAACAATCAGATAGTGGACCCGGTCTTTGAGCAACATCAGCAACAACGCAAACAAGATGTAGCCAAACGCCGTGTTATATCCACCTACCAGCAAATAGCGAATTTTTTCATTTTTCAGGAGACCCATTTTTTAGAGCGCCTCCCTCTATCGTCAGCCCATGGGTTTGCGACACGATATAGTTGGGTCTCTGCTTAACTTCTTCGTATATCAATCCTACATACTCACTCACAATACCAAGCATTGTAAACAGAATGCCAAACATCAACAGCATGACAGCCATGATCGTTCCAAAGCCCGCGAATGGAACCCCCCAGATGATTGCTTTTATAATGATCACCGCTAGCAATATGAATGAAAAGACAGAAACGGCGAGGCCCGTTAGGGTGATTAATTTTAGTGGTATGTAGGTGTGGGCAAAAATTCCTTTCAATGCCAGTTCAATGACCTTGAAGGTATGCGCGCCGGACACGCCAGCAAAGCGTTCTGCCCTTTCATGTTTAATGCCTATGGATTTATACCCAACCCAGGCAAAAATACCGCGCAGAAATCGATTCCGTTCATGTATTGAGTTGATTGTTTCATAGACTTTTCTGTCCACCAGGCGGAAGTCGCTGACATTCTTTGGAACCATGCCTCCGGTTAGCCCATTTGCCACCTTATAGAACAGCTGAGAGTTAAATCTCCTAATCGCGTTGGTTCCATTGCGCTTGGTGACAATGCCATAGACGTTCTCGTAGCCTTCTTCCCATTTTTTGATGAATTCGGTGATAAGTTCGGGCGGGTCTTGCAGATCAGCGGTCATGATCACCGCGGCATCCCCACTGGCGTAATTCAATCCAGCCGTTAGCCCTCCATCCATTCGAAAATTTCTCGCCAATTGCAGGACTTTGAATCGATTATCTTGCTTATGAACCGCCAGCAATTTCTCGTAGGTATTATCCAAGGATCCGTTCTCAACGATGATGGCTTCGAAATCGTATGCAGGGTTGGCGGCAAAAACGCCTTGCAAGCGCCTTGCCAGTTCGTCGACGTTATCTTGCTCATTGTAGGCAGGAATAACAATGGAAATCAGTTTCTTCATTGAGTCGGCAATCAAGCAAATAAGTAGGGACGATACATATGATGAACCGGAATCAGATTTTTGGGGCACGTCTTATGCCATTGCCATTGGTCTTTTGCCGGGGGGACATGCGCCGCAAGCGTTTCAGCAAGAGGTGAAGCTAGGCGGCACGCAAAGAGCAGCGAAACAAAATGACCACGAATGGTGTTTGTGGGGTGTATGACCTGATTGATGGCGATCGGCGCGGAGTCATGTACGACGCTGGCACCCAGCTCCTGCCGCGCTACGGCATGGATGCGGTCGCTGAAGGTTTCCCGGAAACGGATAATGCCACCGGGTACATGCCAACCGGCATCATAGTGACCATCGTCCCGCCATGTCAGCAGGACGCCGTTGGCCTCATCCCTGATAAGCAGATCCACATTAACCAGCGGGGTAATCTGGCTGGCATAAAGAAACACCTCCTCCGGCAAGCCTTTGGTTGGGTCTCCGGTGAGAGCTTGCAATTCCTGCACCAGGTTGCCGAGGCGGTTAGCCGTCATCATTTGCTGCTATCCCATGGCTCGATGAGCATATTTTCCATGAGCTCTGTTCTGTCGAGGGAAGGCACATGTCTACCAATGGTTTCAGATTGCATGGTGGCAATGATAGACGGATACTGGGCAGCATCGCTGCCCAGTATCCAATTCACCCGGATATGCGTGTCGAGCACAATCATTTGAGGCAACCCCACCCGGTAACGATGCGGATTTCTCTCATTTGTTTTTCTTCTTTATCGTGTGTTTGAATTTCAAAACAGCGAAGTTCAGTTCGATTGAGGTTTCTGTGTCGCTCGCTTGCAAGTCGTCATCGAAGATTTCGGCGATTAGCTCGCCGCTTTTTTGCATGAGTGATTTTTGAACGGCTTTGTCTTGAACTGTTGATAACTCTTTTATGCTTCTTGATAGCTCTCTGATTTTTGAGAAGGTCTCAACTATCGCGATGGTCGCCTGGGTTGCTTGTGGGCTTTTGAGTATTGTGGCAAGCATATAGAGCCCTTTTTCCGTAAATGCACTTGGGAGCTTTACTTTACCTCCTTTAATTGAAGTCGAAAATTTCGACTTCAACGAATCCCACTCGTTTTTATCAAGCTCCATGATGTATCCATCAGGAAATTTATCAGGGTTATTTTTCACCGCCTCATTAACTCTTTTTGTCTCAACCCCGTAAATCACTGCCACATCAGCATCGAGCAAAACTTTTTTGCCTCTTATCTCGATGATCAACTCTTTTAGGTTCTCAAATATCACCATATCCGTCATATCACACCATCCTCTCTGCTGTTCCTTTGCGCAATTTGCCCTATCACTTCATCACATCGCATAGGGCTTGATGCCTTTGCTCGGTTGTTTAGAGGTGACATCTTCGCCAAAAGCTTAAGGGGTACTCTAAAAATTCCAATTTTAGAGCCACTATAGTCATCATTTGCTGCCATCCCATGGTTCGATGAGCATGTTTTCCATGAATTCGGTTCTGTCCAGGAATGGGTACATGTCTTCCAGCGGTTTAGACACCATGGTGCCATCCGGCTTGATTTCGGATGCCAGTTTTGGATACAGCAGCTGATCGGAGGCCATCATGATCTCGCACAGGGCTGGCCCTGGCACTGCTAGGGTCTGACGAATTTTTTCCAGCAATTCGTCATGGTTCGCGGCCCGGTTGGATGGAATGCCGTAGGCGCCACAGATTTTCTGCATATCCGGAAAGGACACCCCGCTGCTCGGATCAGCCGCGATATAACCTCCAGGGAAATAGGCATCCTGGGTAAGGCGAATGGAGGTGTAGCCGTTGTTATTGAGCAAAAAAATCTTGATGGGCAGTTTGTGGTGGGCAATGGTCTGCAGTTCCTGCAGGTTCATCTGGATGCTGCCATCGCCGGCGATGCAAATCACCCGCTTGCGGTCGTTGGCGAAGCACGCACCTATGGCGGCGGGTAGATCGTAGCCCATGGAGGCACAGCCGGAATTGGTGAACAGACGCTGCCCCTTTTTCAGTTTGACCGCCTGAAAAGTACAGGTGTTTGCCGCACCATTGGCAAGGACGATTACGTCACTGGGCGCCAACTCATCCGAGAGGGTGTCAACGAAATGGAAGGAGTTTACATCGTCCTTCTGTGCGCGCCATTCCGGGGTCACGCTCGGGTAACGGCGACGCCGTTCGCGGCACCATTCAATCCAGCTTTCCTTACGCGGCAAAGGCTTGCCACGCAGTTGCCGCGCCATTTCTTCCAGTAGCACTTTGGCATCGCAGTGGACGGGCATGTCGGGGAAAATCGTGGGCTTCTTGAGCTCGGCGGGGTCGATGTCAACGACAATTTTGTACGCGGCACGAGCAAATGCCTTGAACAGATAGGAAACGGTTCTGACCCCAAGCCGCACCCCGATGGTCAGCAGCGCGTCCGCGTTCTGGATGATGAAGTTGCTGGATCGGTCGCCGGTGACGCTGGGACGGCCGAAGAACAGCGGGTGGTCGGAATGAATAACGTCATTGCCGCCCATGGCAGTTTGCACGGGTACGCCGAGCAGGTCGATCACTTCATGAAAGAGGGCCATGGCTCCAGCGAGACGGATGCCATTGCCGGCCAGAAACACAGGACGCTCGGCAGCGCGAAGGCGCTCGATGATGGTCGCCGCCTGCGCCTGGACGGTCTCTGGGTCGAAACATATCCGGTCTTCAGCCAGACTGTAGGGTAACAACTCATCCTCATCAATCAGGGCCGCCTGGACGTCCAGGGGAATATCCAGCCAAACCGGGCCGGGCCGCCCATTGCGGGCGAGATAAAGCGCTTTTTCGAAGTGATAGCGAACGCTTTTGGGGTCGCGCACCATCACGGCGTATTTGGTAATCGATTCGACAATGGCGATGATATTGGCTTCCTGGTCGCCGAGCTGGCGCAGCGGCAATCCCGTACTCTCGACTGTCGTACCATATTTTATCTGGCCGGAAATGAACATTCCGGGAATGGAGTCGAGCCATAGCCCCAATACACCGGTGAGGGTGTTGGTGCCGCCCGGGCCGCTGGTGACGACGGCTACGCCCAGGTTGCCTGTTATGCGAGCGTAGCCTTCAACGGCGATCGCGCAAGCCTGTTCATGGTGGTTGCAAACGTATTCCAGGTTCTTGTTTTTGCCGATGGCGTCATTGAGGTGCATGGCGCCGCCGCCGGAGATCATGAACACATGGCGGACACCCGCTTCGGCGATGCGTTTTGCCAGATAATCGGATACTCTGATTTTCACGAATGTTGCTCCCAACCGTGCCAACGGGCAGTTTTGATGATGGCTTGTTCCAGGGTGACGCTTTGTGTGAGGCCGAGTTCAGTTTCGGCACGCTGTGCGGAAGGCACATACCGTTTGGGCAGGGCTCCCGGCTGAGCTTGCTGCATGATGCGCATGCCGCTGCCGCCAAGCGTTGTGTTGACGAGCGCGGCAAGCTCCGCAATGCTGATAGCCTCGCCCGCCCCTACGTTGTAGGGGCGGGCGGTCTGGCCACGTAGCAGGATGGTCCATAACCACAAAATCAGATCAGCCGCATACAGGTAAGAACGGTATGGCGTGCCGTCACCACTGATTTGGATCGTGTTTTTAGCCATGGCATCGCGGATGAAGTTGCCAATTGCAAAGTGGCTATCGATTGGCAAATAGGGGCCGACAAACGCAAAACAGCGCGCCAGTTTGGCCTCGATACTGTACTGCCTGGCATATAAGCTGCACAGCAATTCCGCAACGCGCTTACCCTCTGCATAGGCAGATCCGGCATTGGTGCAATCCGGGCCGTTGAAGTTGGATTCGGACCAGTGTGATATGTGCGGGGGCTGGTCGCCGTATACCGCACCCGAACTGAGGAAGAGAAAATTTTTTGCCCCGGATTGCACGGCAAAATCAAGGGTTCGCCGTGTTCCCCCAACAATCGTGTCAAACATGCGGATAGGGTCTTCGGCATTCAGTTTGGCACTGGCATCGGTGGCGCCATGGATCACGAACGAGAACTTCCCTTCCGGAAAAGCAAAGGTTCTTATGTCTCCTGTCAACAACGTGATGCTGGGGTGGGACGCCACATGGGGCACCTTTTCGGCGAATGCCTCGGCGTTGCGGGTCAGCACTACAGCACTCATGCCCAGGTTCAGACGATCATTCAACCAGACGAAGCTTTCCAGCAACCAGGTGCCGATAAACCCCGTGCCGCCCGTTATGAAAAATCGCGCGCCCTTGATATCTGGCCAAAGCGCACGCCCTCGATCGAGGATGTTATTCAGGTCTTCTGCCAGTTGGTTCCGCACTGTGCATTACCACCCGCCCAACCCGAAGAAAGTTTCCAGTTTCTCACCCACATAATCGAGCATGGTTTCGCTAAGCCCGGGATAGACGCCAAGCCAGAAAGTCTGGTTCATCACGATATCGGTATTCTTCAACTCGCCACTAATGCGATAGGCACGGTCCTGGAAATACGGTTGCCGTGTCAGGTTGCCGGCGAACAACAGGCGGGTACCCACTTTGTTCTGGTCCAGGTATTTGAGCAGATCCACTCGCGCCACTTGTGACTCCTCGCGCAAGGTGATGGGGAAGCCAAACCAGGACGGCTCGCTGTTCGGTGTCGCTTCGGGCAGGATCAGGAAGTCTTCCATTCCGGCCAAGCGGTTTTTCAGAAACTCGAAATTCTGTTTGCGGGACTCGATGAACCCGGGCAACCGGTCCATTTGCGCCAGCGCACAGGCGGCCTGCATATCGGTAATCTTGAGGTTGTAGCCCAAGTGAGAATAGGTGTACTTATGATCGTAACCGAAAGGCAATGATCCAAGTTGCCAGCCAAAGCGCTTGCTGCAGGTGTTGTCCTTGCCCGGCTCGCAGTAGCAATCTCTCCCCCAGTCACGGAAAGATTCGATGATGGTTTTTAATTGACCGTCATTGGTAAATACCATGCCACCCTCACCCATGGTGATATGGTGCGCCGGGTAGAAGCTGCAAGTAGCAATATGGCCAAAGGTGCCGACAAGTTTGCCATTGTAAGTTGAACCGAGCGCATCGCAGCAGTCTTCTACAACCCAGAGGTTGTATTTCCTGGCCACTGCCATGACCGCATCCAGATCGAAGGGGTTGCCAAGAGTATGGGCAATCATGATGGCGCGAGTTTTGTCCGAGACGGCAGCTTCGATAAGCGCAGGGTCGATATTGTAAGTCGGGATATGCACATCGACAAAGACCGGCACCATGCCATTCTGAATAATCGGGTTGACCGTGGTGGGAAAGCCCGCTGCTACAGCGATAATCTCATCACCCGGTTTCAATGCACGATCGCCCAGTTTTGGTGAGGTTAGCGCTGTGAAGGCGAGCAGATTGGCCGATGAGCCTGAGTTGGTGGTCAGCGCGTGCTTGACCCCGAGAAATTCGGCGAAACGTTGCTCGAACGCTGTATTAAAGCGCCCGGTGGTAAGCCAGCCATCCAGCGAGGCTTCCACCATATTGCTGATTTCCGCAGCACCGATAACCTTGCCTGAAGGGGGAACAACACTTGTGCCGGGCTGGAAAGGCTTGGGTGCATGTGCAAGCTGGGCGTACTGTTCGACAAGTGCGAGGATTTGTTTGCGGAGTTCAGCTTCTGTCATTTCCATTCCTGTTTTCTATTGCGGGCAGCGCCCATTCTAAAACCATTCAAAGTAATTCAATTTTATTACAACGGTTCTATGCCTGACTGTAGCCTTGTATCTGGCGCAGGCACAATGCGCGCATGTCTTCCCCGCGTTGCCAGGCCCGATGCCACTCAACAATGCGTTCCAGTGTGTGCAACAAATGCCAGCGCGGGCGCCATCCCATGCGCATGCGTGCCTTGGATATGTCGAGCTTGAGGTAATGAGCCTCATGCGGCTGCGGGCGGCTATCGAGTTCCCAGGCTGCACCATCCCCCCACAGACTGGTCAACTGCTCAACGATCCACTCTACTGGTTTGGCATCTTCATCTACTGGACCAAAATTCCAGCCTTCAGCAAAGGCAGGGCCGTCTGTCCACAGATGCTGTGCCAGCAGCAGGTAACCGGATAGCGGTTCGAGCACATGTTGCCATGGCCGGATGGCGTGGGGGCTGCGAATGACGACTGGCCGCCCTGCCATGATGGCACGCATGAAATCCGGGATGAGCCGATCCTCAGCCCAATCGCCACCACCAATAACATTGCCGGCACGCACCGAAGCCAGGGCAACACCATGCGTCTCAAAGGCTTCAGGGTTGAAGAACGAATTGCGATAAGCAGCGGCTACCAGTTCAGCGCAGCCTTTGCTGCTGCTGTAGGGATCATAGCCACCCATGGGATCATGTTCGCGATACCCCCAAATCCATTCGCGATTCTCGTAGCACTTGTCACTAGTAACGTTGACAACTACGCGTACACCGCCGACTTGACGCACCGCTTCCAGCAGGTTGACCGTTCCCATGACGTTGGTGGCGTAGGTTTCAACAGGATTGACGTAGGAGTGGCGAACGAGGGCTTGGGCCGCCATGTGGATCACAATCTCAGGCTGAGTTTCGCGCATGACTGCCACAAGGCGGTCGAGATCGCGTATATCGGCAATGTGCGAACACATACCATCGCTTACCCGCGCTACTTCATAAAGACTCGGTTGTGTTGGGGGGTGCAGGGCATAACCTGTGACATTGGCTCCCAATGATTGCAACCACAAGGACAGCCAACCGCCCTTGAAACCGGTATGCCCGGTTAACAGGACACGCTTTCCTTCCCAAAAATTGGCAAGCATTACCACACCTTCCAAGGTGCCTTGTCGGAACTCCAGAGTTCTTCAAGATGCGTTTTGTCGCGCAGAGTATCCATAGGCTGCCAGAAACCACGGTGAAAATAGGCGGTCATTTGTCCATCGCGAGCGAGGCGTTCCATCGGCTCACGCTCCCAAACAGTATGGTCGCCTTCGATGTAATCCAGTACCTTTGGCGAGAGTACAAAAAAACCGCCATTGATCCAGCCGCCATCACCCTCGGGTTTTTCCTGAAACCCGGTAACCTGCTCACCGTCGAGATTAATTGCCCCAAACCGGCCTGGGGGCTGGGTCGCTGTCAATGTTGCAAGTCGGCCGTGCTTCTGATGATGGGCAATTAATTCGCCAATATTAACATCACCGACACCGTCACCGTAGGTACAACAAAAGTCTTCGCCATCAAGGTAGGGTGCAATGCGCTTAATCCGTCCACCGGTCATCGAGCTATCCCCTGTGTCAACCAAGGTGACTCGCCACGGTTCTGCGTTGTGCTGATGGACTTCCATGTTGTTCTGCGCCATGTCGAAGGTTACATCTGACATATGCAGAAAGTAGTTGGCAAAATATTCCTTGATGACATAGCCTTTGTAGCCTAGGCAAATAACAAATTCGTTTATGCCATATGCAGAATAGGTTTTCATGATATGCCATAAAATCGGCCTGCCTCCAATTTCTACCATGGGTTTGGGGCGAACAGCCGTTTCCTCGCTAATCCTTGTTCCCAAACCTCCGGCCAGAATGACTGCTTTCATAAATTTAATGACCAAATCGTTAAAAAATTAAAGCGAGCTTACCTTACTGAATTGATGGCCTTGCAGAGCCTGTTCGGCGGGAACAGGCAGATAAACAAGGCCATGGATGGTGAAAATTGCGATCAAGGCAGGATTGTAACCGATTCGAGGAGGATGGTATTGTGCGCTAGCCCGCTTTTGGAAAATCGCGAGCTTGCTTGAAGTATTGAATACCGTTTAACCGGGATTTTTCATAAATTTATGCGGGCATCGCGCAGGGCTTTGTTGGATAGGCAATATTTTCTCAGCAGGGCGGGATGGGTTGAATCATGGTTCCATACCATAATCATTGCGGTCTTCGCCGTCCGCGCCTTCTCGAATTTCGGGCAAGCGTTCCAATAACTGCGGCAAGGCCGTCTGCACGGTTTCCCGCACCAATCGAGTCGGGATCATCAGGTGATCCTTGCTATCGCTCTGGCTCTACCGCCATACGGGCCGTTTCGCGGGTAAGTTTCTCATCTATATTGTCGTGAGCGGCACCCTCGGGGTTTAAGCCCATCGCTATGCCGCAAGAATCTGGAATTCCGTGGCCTTGACGATGGGCCGCACGTGGCGATTCTCCCGGCGCATTTCCACGATCCCATAATTGGACATGGTTTTCAGGGTACGGGAAAGATTACCTGGTTTGCGCCCAGTAATGACAGCCAGGCCGCTGATGGATTCCGGCTGTGCATCGCGTATGGTCTTGAGCAAGGCGCGGTTTTCGTCGCTCAGAACTTCGGCTAAAGACTTCATCGAGGTGAACCAGATTTTGGGTTCGCCAGGTTTGGGCTTGTATTCGCCCTTGGCGATTGCCAACATACGCTCGCGGATTTTCTCTTGGGGCATGATCCCGATTGCGATTTTTTTCATTTTCGTGCTTCCTCTAATACGCAGTCTACTTCGGTGAAAAAGTCGGCCAGTAACTGGTAGACATCCCTGAATTCATAAGGAACGCCCTTGTCCGCCACGTGGCGGTGTTTGTGGTCATACGGCAGACGCTGACCCACAAACTTGAATTTCCTGGGCGGCTTTATGGCGTGGCTGTTGTCGTAGCCCAAAACCCGCTTTCCGTATGGCTCGTGCAGTGTGAGCGAATAGCGGATGCCGTGCGGAATATCAGCTGTTGCCGGGACTCGCCAAGCTTCAACTTTGACCCAGTAGCCACCCTCCTGGTCGATGGTATAGCCGTTGAGATCCAGAAGAGTTTCAAGTCCGGTATCAGCCTGCATAACTTACCTTATCACCAGTTGATAAACATTGTATGCCGTTTGAAAAAGAACTCAAGAGGTAACCGTTGATCCATTGCATTGGCCCCCCGCGTCCTTAATGATATAGGCCGCCGTTACTTCATTGCTGAAGTAAGCTGACGACCCAAGGCCATACCATATCACCTCGTACAAGCACATGCCCCGCGCGGCAGCATGCCTTTCATGTTTTTCCACGGCAAATCGGTGTGTTGTTCGAGGAAGTCAGCGTGGCTCTGCAGCAGCTTGGTCGCAGCTTCGCCGATGATGACGATATTCAGGATCACGGCTGGCTGAGTACGCTTGTCGGCAAGAAAGTCTTCCTTGACCATGCCTTCGACGTAGCTGCATGCTTGCTGGGCGGCTTCAAGCATGTGATCGAGGTAATCAACAAGGCGGCTCTCACTCATACCGGAATGGCCTCTGCAAGCACTTGATCGCGGAACTTCGGTGGCAAGTCGCCGGGGGTAAGCAGATCGACAGGGACGCCGAGCAGTTCTTCCAATTCGACTTGCAAGCCGCCAAGGTCGAACAGGGTAGCGCCGGGCAAGGCGTCTACCAGCAAATCCAGGTCACTGCCGTCGTGGTCATCGCCGTGCAGCGCGGAACCAAATACACGCGGGTTAGTGGCGCGGAAGCGACTTGCCGCAGCGCGCACAGCGCTGCGTTTCTGGTCAAGCGCAACAGAAGGTTTCATGCGAGATTCCCATAACATAATCCGGTTTCATGATAAACGAACATCGACCTACGTCAGTATTTTCTCTGCTGGGCAAGATACATCTCACGAAGCGGTTTCCCCCCTGTCATCACCCCGGTCGTGGCAAAATCAGCGCTTCAGGCAAGTTTTCCGCTTTATGCCCCATGCGCGCGATTGCATCCTGGCGCAAACCGTTGAAGGTATTCAGCAGCATCAGGCTATATTCTTTGACCAGCGCCAGGTCTTCGGCAAACTTTTCTGGCTCGGTCAGGTATTCATGAACCAGGCGATTACGCAGATTGCGCGCTTCAAGCCACTGTTCCGTGCTGGTTAATACGCCCAGCCGCTCGGCGCGATTGAGTGTTTCGATTTGACTGCCTGGCGTCTCGGCAAGCGCAAGCAGCCAACGCGGGAATAACTTATTCGCCATCGTATCCTGCATTTTGCCAAAACGGGACACGAAGGCTTCGAGTCGCTCGGCAATTGCCGGCGCATGTTCCAGATTGCGTACCCACTCCGCATCGATCGTCTGACTGAACAGGCTGTTCCAGCTATACGACAGATGCTTTCCTTCGCGTGCGACTATTTCCAGGGTTTGCAGAAAACGCGCAATTGGCAAGCCGGTAGTCTGGTTCATAGCTTTACCCCTGTACTGGCGGCTTGCTCATGGATCGGTTTTCGTGGTGTTGACGGGTCAAGCACCAGAACATCGATAGGCTGGTCGCCGATACGTAACTGCAGCCTGGCGACCAGCTGCATGGTTTTGCGTTCCAGCTCCGCGGTGATCGAAGGTAGCTCAACGAGCAGATCAATATCGCCGCCCCGCGCATCGTCGTCAATCCTCGAACCGAACAGCTTCACATTCGCCTCGATACCGAAAACCTCATGGACGGTATCGCGGATAATTTTCTGTGTTTTCTGGGAAAGCCGCATGGTTTAGCTATTCGTTTTATCAATTACTTAACGGCATGTATTTTACCTGAACCTGCAAACAGCCCTTGCGCACCTGTTGTTACAATCGCACGCTGCGCCCGCCGTCCACCGTCAGCACCTGCCCGGTCACATAGCCGGCATCGGATACCAGATAGCGCACCGCACGTGCGATGTCTTCGGGTTCGCCAGCCTGTTTGAGGATGGTGTGGGAGATGATGCGCTGGCGTGACAGCTCATCGAACATGGTATCGTCTTCAGGCCATAAAATCGGCCCCGGCGCGACGGCATTGACGCGTACTTCCGGCCCCAGCTCCCGAGCCAGCGAGCGCGTCAACCCGACCACGCCGGCCTTGGCGATGCTGTATACCGCGTAGCTTTTCATAGGCCGCTCGGCGTGGATATCGGCGATGTTGACAATGCAACCGTGGCGACGGCGCAGCTCATTGGCCGCCGCCTGCGACAGGAACAGCGGCGCTTTCAGGTTGGTGCCGATCAGGTCGTCCCAGTTGGATTCGTTGATTTCGCCGATGGGCGTGGAGTAGAAACTGGAGGCGTTGTTGATCAGCACGTCCAGGCTGCCGTAGGTTTCCACGGTAGTCGCGATCATGTTGGGGAATGCTTCGGTTTTGAGCAAATCACCCTGGATCAGGGTCACCGAACCCGCACGGATGGTGTTGAGTTCATCCTGTAGCGCGCGTGCCTGCTGCACCGAGGTATGATAATGCACCATCAGATTGGCGCCTTCGCAATGCAATAGGCGGCAGATTGCTGCGCCCACTCGTTTTGCCCCACCCGTAATCAATACCGTTTTGCCTTGCATGGCTTAATTCCTTATCCTCTCGGTTTCGCCGATGATCAACCCAGCACCTTGTACATCCTATGTCTTTGCCCACACCTGGCCCTGAAGCGCTCGCCCATAGTACCGCGCTCTCCCATCATATAGCGGATGTTATTCACCAAACCGATGGCTGGATCAGCTTCGCCCGTTACATGGAGCTGGCGCTGTATGCGCCCGGCCTGGGATATTACAGCGGCGGCGCAGCCAAATTCGGCGCTGCAGGGGATTTTGTCACCGCGCCGGAAATTTCTCCACTGTTTGGCCGCAGTCTGGCGCGACAGGTAGCGCAGGTGCTGCAAATATGCAGCGGTGACGTGCTGGAGGCCGGCGCCGGGAGCGGACGATTGGCATGCGACCTGCTCAACGAACTGGCCACGCTGGGCTGTTTGCCGCAGCACTATTACATCCTCGAACTGAGTGCCGACTTGCGTGAACGCCAGCGCGCGACCATCCTGAAACAGGCTCCGAAAATGCTTGCGCGCGTGGAGTGGCTGGATAGACTACCGGAATCTTTCACCGGCTGTGTAGTGGGCAACGAGGTGCTGGACGCCATGCCGGTGAATGTGGTGCACTGGACGCAGGATGCCGTGTTCGAGCGTGGTGTGGCATGGGCGGACAACACTTTCGTGTGGCACGACCAGGCCATTACCAGCGGGCGTTTGTACGATGCGGCGCGTGCGCTCGATGTACCTGCCGGCTATGTCAGCGAAATCAATCTGGCGGCAAGCGCATTCATCAAGAGTCTGGCGCAGTGCCTGCAATGCGGTGCGCTGGTGTTGATCGACTACGGTTTTGGCGAGCGCGAGTACTATCACCCGCAACGCAACCGAGGCACGCTGATGTGCCATTACCGTCATCGTGCGCATGACGACCCGTTCTATTTTCCCGGTCTGCAGGACATTACCGCCCATGTGGATTTCACTGCGATTGCCGTGGCCGGCATCGAGGCAGGAATGCACCTGGGCGGCTATACCAGTCAGGCGCAATTTCTGATCAATTGCGGCATCACTGATCTGTTGGCGCAAACTCCGGCGAGTGATGCAGGCAAGTATCTACCCCAGGCCAGCGCGCTGCAAAAACTGATGAGCCCCGCCGAAATGGGCGAACTGTTCAAGGTGATTGCCTTGTGCAAGGGCATGGACCCAGCCTTGCTTGGCTTTGTGCAGGGCGATCAACAACGTAAATTGTAGGGTTCATGCAGAGGCTGGCGCCGGTCACGTTTTTTTCTAAGCCACGCCATACCCAGCAAACCTGCGGCAATCAAGGCCAGCGATGCAGGCTCCGGTACCGGATTGGGCGTCACCCGATCAGTCAGAGTGGAAACGGGTGCGGCCGTACCGCGCAAGACAGGCGGGGTTGCAGGCGAGTCGCTGAGCGGCACATTTAGTGGCATAAACGGGCCGAGAGGTGGATTGCCTGCAATGGGCGGGTTGTCAGCCGGGCGCTCAGGTTGCTGCTGCCCGCCAGGTGGCGCGGGGCTTACGCCGGGATCCGTGTTAGGTCCGGGATTGCCACCGGGCTGCAGTTTACCACCCCCACCACTCGCTGGCGCGTTACCACCAGGCGGAGTGCTGCTACCACCTGTGCCTGGACCGGGCTGCGCATTACCTATAACCGGCTCACCCGTGCCATTTTTCTTATCCGTGCCAGGCGCTCCTTTGCCCTTTGGCGAATTTCCTGCATTCGATCCCGGGCCGGAGATGAAGAAACCGGAATGGTCGTCGAGCGCAATGAAGTCACTACCACTACACGGAATGGCGCAATCATCCGCTCCCCGTATATCTCCAGCCTGACCGGCAAGATTGCCCTGTGGGTTGTCAGCGAATTGTTGCAGTGGGTGTGTCGCTGGCTTGTTACCGGACAATAGCGCATTACCCGCCGAATCCAGTCCGCTCACGAACACGGGGTGATGGTGGTCGCCAGGCTTGTTACGTGCAGGCGGCACACGATCGATGGCAGTGCTGCTCTGAAAATAACTTCTCACACCCTGCGCCAGCAGGATGCTCAACAGCATCAGCACGATGGCCAGGATAATTCTTTTTCTGGTAAACATGGTATGCCTCTTCAATGGTTCACTGAAAATAGCAAAACCTGTGCCGACTTGCTTATCCTGCGGATGATCCTCGTGTGATTGCAGAAAACGCTATAAAACCGGGCGGTATCGGTACATCAGTAGTCGACATGCGCCAACAGCCGTTTACCCGCTGCAGGGCGGTGTCGAATTTTCAAAGCAATTGCCGATTTCCTGGCGCAGGCGGCGTGGTTTGTTCAACCGGGGAAAGATAATCGTGAACCACGAAGCAACACAGGGAAGACAAAAGGTAAAAAATCAAGCCGAAGAGTTGTCTTCGATTCTACTTCTCGTTTTCTCTGCGCCCTCTGTGTTCTCGGAGGTTGGTACTGTTTTTAGTTCAATGCAGAGGCGGTGTGGGTTCGGCTGATTCGGGGATTTGCGCATGCACCAGTTCGCCCTCTGGATTGGGAAACAGCGGTGCACCACAATCGTCGCAATATTCCAGCGGCATGCGTTCATTCAGCAGCAGTACTTCGCCAATCCCGGCGGCGCGTACGATGGTCTCGATTTCGTTAGTCACTTCGGTGGCTTCATCTTCATTTCCAATCAGCGGCCACACCACGCCATGCAGCACGTCGTTCGAACCCACGCGGGTAAAACTGACCCGGTATTCTTCCAGCACATGATCATAGAAGGGCGCAATCACCACCCGCAGATTTGCTGCAGGCAAGGCGAGTACGGCTTTCAGGTAGTCCACGGTGGAACGCACACCCCAGCCGCGCCCGGACAGGTCAGACTCGCGCCAGGCATTGAAATACGCATTGGGCAACAATGTTTCGATGGCGCAAGCGGGCAACATGGTTTGCAGCACAGCACCGCCATAGGCCTGCCAGTCGCGCAACACCTGTTCGCGGCTGTGCTGCGCTTCCTGCCAGCGAAACACCGCCGCATCCGGCGCGACCATCACCGCGCCCACCACATAGCGCACATCGGCAACGAACGGGATGGCTTGAGCCAAACCAGCCGCATCCACATGCAAATCCTGTTCATGCTCTGCCGCATCCATCAAGCTGCGCGCAAATTTACGCGTGGCGGCGAACCCGCGCGGCAACTGATCCGGGCTGAACAGCACATCCACAAGCGCCAGACGTACATCCGCGGCCAGTACATGTCCGTGCAACTGGGTGCGCAGTTCCGCTAGCCGCGCTGGCGCAATCGCTCCGGCCGCAATGCTGTAGCGCGACCATGCCTGCACCGGTATGGCGATCAGCAGCAACTCCTGTCCATCTGCCTTGATCAGGCCGCTGCTACGCGCTTCGATGGCCTGCGCCAGGGCATCGTAGGCCGGCGGGTTGGCGGTCCAGAGTTGATCCAGGGCGGATTCCAGCGTGTCTTCCTGGCCCTTGTCGAGCACGCTATCAATTTGCGCATCCAGTTGATGTACCCAAAAGCGGTCTTCCAGGCGACTGGCCGATACGCTGAGTGCGATAGCAAGCCGTAACAACTGTGTGGTGTCACGGCTCAAGCGCGGTGTGCGGGGAAGGCGGGGTCGTTTCATCAGGATCGGTGTGTTGAAATGGGGCGGCCCGGTGAGAGCCTCCCCAAAGCGCGTCAGCTCAATTTGCCGTGGCAATGTTTGTATTTTTTTCCTGATCCGCACGGGCACGGATCATTGCGCCCCACCTTGTCGTCATTGCGGACAGGTATTACCGGCGCAAGCTCGTCGACCCCATGGTCATCGGGCTCGTCTGACAACGTCTCGCTGAAATCAGCATGGCGGTATTCCACGTTGGCCAACGGGCTGACTGCTTCGACCGCCTCGACGTCTTCCTCCGAACGTATCTGCACGGTGGCTGTGGTTTGCGTGACTTCGCGCTTGATGGTTTCGAGCAGCGTGGAGAACAGTTCGAAAGCCTCGCGCTTGTATTCCTGCTTGGGGTTTTTCTGTGCGTAACCGCGCAGGTGAATACCCTGACGCAGATGGTCCAGCGCCCCCAGATGCTCGCGCCAGTGGCTGTCCACATTCTGCAGCATGATCGCGCGCTCGAAATGCCGTATCACCGACTCACCCACCTGGGTGACTTTTTCCTGGTAACGCGTGTTGGCTTCTGCCACGATGCGCTCGCGCAGACCATCTTCATCGAGCTTGCTATCCTGATCCAGCCATTCCTGCAGCGGCAGCTGTAGCTGAAACTCTCCCGCCAGCGCACGTTCCAGCCCTGCCACATCCCACTGTTCGGCCATGCTGCCGGGCTGAATGTATTCACCGACAATATTGTTCAAAACGTCGGCGCGCATGGCGTGAATCGTTTCTGAAATATCCTCCGATTCCAGCAATTCATTGCGCTGCTGATAGATCACCCGGCGCTGATCGTTGGAAACGTCGTCATATTCGAGTAACTGCTTGCGCATGTCGAAGTTGCGCGCCTCCACTTTGCGCTGGGCATTTTCAATCGCGCGCGTGACCCAGATATGCTCGATGGCTTCGCCTTCGGGCATTTTCAGGCGGTTCATGATCGACGCCACACGATCGGATGCAAAAATACGCAGCAGCGGGTCTTCCAGGGACAGGTAAAAACGGCTGGAACCGGCGTCGCCCTGACGACCGGAACGACCGCGCAACTGGTTATCCACACGGCGTGATTCATGGCGTTCGGTACCGATGATGTGCAAGCCTCCGGCGGCCAGCACCTCCTCGTGAACGGGCAGCCAAGCTGCCTTGAGCGCCTCGGTACGCGCCTGTTTGATGCTCTCCGACAGGCTTTCGTCCAGGCGGACCGCTTCGAGTTCCTTCTCGATACTGCCGCCGAGCACGATGTCGGTACCGCGACCCGCCATGTTGGTGGCGATGGTGATGGCCTTGGGCTTGCCCGCCTGGGCAATGATCTCGGCCTCGCGCGCGTGCTGTTTGGCGTTGAGCACTTCATGCGGCAGATTGGCTTTTTTCAGCAGGGCGGACAGGTATTCGTTGTTTTCGATCGAGGTGGTGCCCACCAGCACCGGTTGGCCGCGCTCGTAGCAATCCTTGATGTCGTTGATGATGGCCTGGTATTTCTCGCCCGCGGTACGAAACACCTGATCCATCTTGTCGATACGGATCATCGGACGATGTGTCGGGATGACCACGGTCTCCAGCCCGTAAATCTGCTGGAATTCGTAGGCTTCGGTGTCCGCCGTGCCGGTCATCCCGGACAGCTTGTTGTACATGCGGAAATAGTTCTGGAAAGTGATCGAAGCCAGCGTCTGGTTCTCCTTCTGGATGGCCACGCCCTCTTTCGCTTCCACTGCCTGGTGCAGGCCTTCCGACCAGCGCCGCCCGGACATCAGCCGCCCGGTGAATTCATCCACGATCACCACTTCGTCGTCCTGCACCACGTAGTGCTGATCACGGTGGTATAGCGCGTGGGCGCGCAATCCGGCATAGATGTGGTGCATCAGTCCGATGTTGGCGGCTTCATACAGGCTGGAGCCCGGCGGCAGCAGGCCTGCGTCGGTCAGCAACTGCTCGGCGCGCTCGTGTCCGGCCTCGGACAGCAGCACGGTGTGGGCTTTCTCATCCACCCAGTAATCGCCTGCGCCGTCTTCTTTTTCCTGGCGGGTGAGACTGGGGATGACTTTGTTCACCGCCAGATACAGTTCGGTGCTGTTCTCCGCCTGGCCGGAGATAATCAGCGGCGTGCGCGCCTCGTCGATCAGGATCGAGTCGACCTCGTCCACTATGGCGAAATTCAGGCTGCGCTGCACTTTTTCGTAGACCTGGTAGACCATGTTGTCGCGCAGGTAATCGAAACCGAATTCGTTGTTGGTGCCGTAGGTGATGTCGGCAGCGTAGGCAACCTGCTTCTCGTCGTGCGGCATCTGCGACAGGTTCACCCCGACGCTGAGACCGAGGAAATTATGGATGCGCCCCATCTGCGCGGCATCGCGGCTGGCCAGATAATCGTTCACGGTAACGATGTGCACGCCCTTGCCCGACAAGGCGTTGAGATAGGACGGCAGAGTCGCCATCAGGGTCTTGCCCTCGCCGGTGCGCATCTCGGCAATATTGCCATCGTGCAGCACCATGCCGCCGATCAGCTGCACATCGTAATGGCGCTGATCCATGACCCGGCGGGCCGCTTCGCGCACTACCGCAAATGCTTCCGGAAGCAGCTGGTCGAGCGTCTCGCCTTTTTCTATGCGGGCCTTGAATTCATCCGTCTTGGCGCGCAGTTCGGCGTCGGTGAGTTTCTGGATCGCGGGTTCGAGTACATTGATGGCCTTGACTTTGGCCATATACTGTTTGACCAGCCGCTCGTTGCGGCTGCCAAACACTTTTTTCAGCAGGGAAGAGATCATGGCTAAAGGGTAAATCCTTGACGCGTTGCGAGAAAATCAGGCAATGTTACCATACTCAGTCTTGCATTCCGAAGACAGTCCATGCGCCCCACCCTACCCGCTCGCAAAGCCAACGCTTTTCTTGCCGAGAATGACAAATTGCGGCAACTCTCCACCCAGGTTCAGACGCTGCTCACCCTGCAACGCATCTGGGAAACGGTGGCTCCAGCAAATCTGGCCGGGGTATCCCATATTGGACAAGACGAGTTCGGTCAGACCACCATTTATTGCGACAATGGCGCAGTGGCCGCAAAACTGCGCCAGCAATTGCCTACTCTGGCAGAAGCATTACGCAGCAAAGGTGTCGCAACGGCATATCTGCAGGTGAAGGTGCGCGCTCAGGCCCTGCCGGTGCCAGAACGCACGGTGCAAAAACGGGAAATCAGCCGTGCCGGATTGGACAACATTGCTCGACTGAGCGATGGGCTTGAGGCTGGCGAGCTCAAGTCCGCACTGGACCATTTGCTCGCCCGCCACCGCCCCGATTAGCGAATTAAATACAACCCCTAAACACCGCAACAGAAAAGTTGGACGGCCTGGCCTGTTGGTGAGTTCAGGAGAATTCGCTGGGCAGCAAACCTTATATCAGAAAGACCGCGTGAGCATTGCACCCGCGCCCCAGTCCGGGCTGGCGTTCGAAAAACCATCCACGGCGTACACCTGGGCTTTCCAGTCCTGGTTGATCTTATGGCTGACAAATGCAGTCACGTCACGCTGCGACGCTCCCGCTGGGGTTACCTTCTGACGCAAATCCAATATCAGGCCGCCACTGGTTTGTTGCGAGATTTTGTATACTCCGCCCAACGAGCCATAGAACACGTTGTCCAGTTTAAGTCCGGGCGCGTTGCCCATCACCTTGTAACCCACCGTGCCCAGGGCGGTGAACAGACCCATGGTTTTGTACATATCTACTTGTGCGGCATAGTCGTTCGAGCCGGTACCCAGGCCTTTTTTCTCATCCGCCGTTCCGAACTTGACTTTGCCGGTCAGGTCGATGAGGAATGGATTCGACCCGGTTTCACTATAGACGTTATAGGTGGCACCCGCCACGACATCACCCAGACCCGCTTCGGTAGTACGGGCAGTCTTGGCAGACCCCAGCACAATACCTCCCTGAGTCACGTTGCCGGGACCCGTAATCCGGACATAGGGAACGGTCAGCTGGAAAACCCAGCGCCCGGTTTCGTACTTGCCGGTAAGCGGGATATACAGGATGTCGGTGGACTGCGTGCCACCGTACTTGCCCGAACTGTAGTCCATGCCGGTGGTGAGACTGAAGCCGGAGTCCCCGGCGACTGCTTGGGCCGAGACCATAATCATGGCCGCGAGTACGCCAGCCCGAATAACACTTTGAGTCATGTTTTTCATTACCTTACCTTAGAATTGCTGGAATATTACGAATGTTCTGGACGTTCGACCTGCTCCGGACGTTCGACTCTCTCCGGGCGCTCGACTCTCTCGGGACGTTCGACCTTCTCCGGCCGTTCAATCTTCTCTGGACGCTCGACCTTCTCCGGCCGCTCCGCTTTCTCTACACGTTCAGCTTTCTCGACTCGTTCCACCTTTTCGTGTTTTTCGGCTTTTTCAATGCGCGTTTGATTGCGCTCCAGGCGCTCCCTGGCGTTTTTCAGTCCTCGGTTGTCCGGATTTTTGTCCAGGTTTTTATCCACACTGGTCAATGCCTGACTCAACGGCTGTTTGGATGGAGTAGTTGTACTGGAGGTGCTGGTTGTACCACTGGAAACTGTGGTAGTGGCGGTATCAGCGGCCAATGTTAAATTAGCACCGCTGATTAAAAATATTGAGCTCAGCGCGACTGCAATGCGGGTTTTGGTAAACATACGTTTCTCCTGTCAGGTAATGGTCCTTGGCCCACCGAGGTTTAACTAAAGCTTTAATAGCCCGGGTGCGCGATATCACAACCCAACACGGGAATCATGTCCACCATAGGCCGATAGACGGTATGGTATGGGTGACGAGCGGCAACTTGAAAATTACAGGTTTGGAGGCTATAAAAATTTACGGCCATCGGCAAAAAGCCGGCGGCCGTATGTTCAGGAGGGCTATCTCCTGTTAATTCATGGAGTGGCTACTTATGGGCGAATATAAGCGTAGCCTTGTCTTTGTTTTTCCATCAGCTCCACCACACCCGCTTTCACGTAGCCAATATTCGGCAACATATCTTCTTTGGTGAGCTTCGTATTGGTCATGGTATTCTCGCAGGCAACGACACGCACACCGGTGCCTAGCGCTTCTGCCACGCGCGTGCCGACCTCCGAATCCATTTTCAGCATCCCGATGCCAGGGCCATAGGCAACGACTTCAATATCCGTGTTGCCTTTGCCCAGATCATGCTGGATATTTTTCACATTATTAAGCGTCAGATTCCATTTTTTTGGGTCCGCATCACTGACCTGAAACACCACCTTCTGCTTGCCCACGCCCTGCATTTCTGCGGAGGTCGCGTTGACCGGCTGGGTGCCGGCAGCGGTTGCGGTTAATGATGTGCCTGCTGCAAACACGGCTGCGGCCATCACTAAACTGCCGATAAGATTTGTCTTCAATTTTGTCTCCTTGGATTCACGGGTGTCATTGTAGGTATTTACGAAAGCAGCCGATTAAAATTGGCCGCCCCGCATATATAGACGATACCCAAGGCAGTTATATTCCATCCACGAGCATGTTTTTAATATGCTGATCATGAAAATAATACAAATCAGGAAGTTATTGAAAGCAGTCAGAGCATGAGAAATCGTTCAGCCACCACCAGGGCACCGAAAATAAGCACCAGAACGACGCCGAATTTGAGGACATTCCAGACGAACTGCACGTAGCGCCGGTCGCCGGTGAATAGATACAGTCCGCCGGAAACCACCAACGCCAGCAGTGTCAGCACAAACAGCAGGCGAATAATTATCACGCAGATTTATATCGCTGCGGCGTGCAGTTGCTGTATCCCTGCAGGCGCGACGGTTTCATCGTCAAAACTGACATACTCCCAGGCGCTCTGATCCTGCAGCAAAGTGCGCAACAGGCGGTTATTGAGTGCGTGGCCGGACTTGTACGCATAGAACGCGCCAATGATGGGATGTCCGAGAATATACAAGTCGCCGATGGCGTCCAGCACCTTGTGCTTGACGAACTCGTCTTCGTAGCGCAGGCCGTCGTTGTTCAGTACCCGAAATTCGTCCATGACGATGGCATTGTCCAGGCTACCGCCCAGCGCAAGACCATTGGCACGCAGCCACTCAACCTCCTGCATGAAACCGAAGGTACGCGCGCGGCTGACTTCCTTGATATAGGAAGTGTTGGCAAAATCGAGCGTGATTTCCTGGCCGGATTTTTCGAACACCGGGTGCTTGAAATCGATGGTAAAGCTGATCTTGAACCCCTCAAAAGGCTCGAAACGGACCCATTTGTCCCCCTCTTTCACCTCGACGGTTTTCTTGATACGCACGAATTTCTTCGCCGCGTTCTGCGCTTCTATTCCCGCCGACTGCAGCAGAAATACGAACGATGAAGCCGAGCCATCCATAATCGGGACTTCCGGGCCATCCAGATCCACATATACATTATCCACACCCAGGCCAGCCAGGGCCGACATCAAATGCTCGACGGTAGCGACGCTGGTTTGACCATTGTCCAGCGTGGAGCACAGCCGGGTATCGCCCACCAGTTCGGCAGAAACGGGCATATCCACCGGGCTGGCCAGATCAACGCGACGAAACACCACGCCCGTATTGGGCGCAGCCGGGCGCAACGTCATCAGGACTTTTTCGCCCGTATGCAGACCCACGCCCGAGGCGCGGATCACGTTTTTCAGTGTGCGTTGTCGGATCATGCAAATATCTCTAATGAATCAGCGCATTATAGCGCGGATTCGGAAATCCTGACTGGCTGATTACGCCAGCCGGGATTCAGTCGGCCTGTTTGCGCAGGAATGCCGGAATATCCAGCAACTCCATCCCTGACTGCCGCATTGCCTCGACTTGTGCTTCACGACGGTTGTTGCGGAATACGGCGGGTTCGGCTTCCGTGTTTTGATATTCCACCGCTGAAGCAGCGTAGTGATCCGTACCGGTTTTAACAATTACCGGTTTCGGCTGGCTGCGCGCCACCGGGCTGCCCAGACCTGTCGCCACCATGGTCACCCGAAGTTCTTCACCCATATTTTCATCCACCACCGCGCCGACGATCACGGTCGCTTCTTCTGCCGTAAAGCTCTTGATGGTATTCATCACCTCATGGATTTCGCGCATCTTCAGGTGGGCGCTGGCGGTAATATTCACCAGCACGCCACGCGCTCCAGCCAGGTTGATGTCTTCGAGCAGCGGACTCGCCACGGCTTGCTGCGCTGCCTGGCGCGCACGCTCGGCGCCACTGGCCACTGCGGAACCCATCATCGCCATGCCCATTTCCGACATCACGGTTTTCACGTCGGCAAAGTCGACGTTGACCAGGCCAGGGCAATTAATCACTTCGGCAATACCCGCCACCGCGCCATGCAACACATTATTGGCCGCCGTGAATGCATCCAGCATGGAGACATCCTCACCCAGCACCTGCATCAGCTTCTCGTTGGGGATGATGATGAGCGAATCCACATGACGTGACAGTGCCTCGATGCCGGCATTTGCCAGGCGTACGCGCTTGCCTTCGAACATGAATGGCTTGGTCACTACCGCTACAGTCAGAATACCCATTTCCTTGGCTACTTCGGCAACCACCGGTGCAGCACCCGTGCCGGTACCGCCGCCCATGCCGGCAGTGATGAACAGCATGTCCGCGCCTTCGATCAGTTCGGCGATACGCTCGCGGTCTTCCAGCGCAGCTTCGCGACCGATTTCCGGATTGGCGCCTGCGCCCAGTCCGCGCGTCACGCCCGTCCCCAGTTGCAGCTGGATTTTGGCCTTGTTGCGCTGCAGCGCCTGCGCATCGGTATTGATGCTGATGAACTCCACACCCTGCACACCAAAATCGATCATGTGGTCGACCGCATTACCGCCGCAACCACCCACACCTATCACTTTGATAACTGCATCCTGCGCTTGTGTATCCACGATTTCAAACATTGCCATCTCCTTTATCAACAAATCAAAATTTACCCGAACCCCTTACTGCTCAACCCGCTACTGCTATCCCTCAAAAATTCTTGAACCAGCCCCTCATACGCTCCAAAATTTGCTTTACCGAACTCCCCGAGAACTTCATCGGCTGATGCCGATCTTGTTGATCCATACCTGCCAGCAGCAAGCCCACGCCCGTTGCATAGCGTGCGTTGCGCATCATCTCCGACAAACCGCCGGTGTATTGCGGCAAGCCCAGCCGCACCGGCATGTGAAACACCTCTTCGCCCAAATCCACCATGCCCTGCATTGCCGCAGAGCCTCCGGTAATGACAATGCCGGAACGCATCAGCTCCTCGAATCCGCTGCGCCGCAACTCGGCCTGCACCAGTTCATAGAGTTCCAGTACGCGCGGCTCGATCACCTCGGCCAGGGTCTGGCGCGATAGCTGGCGCGGTCCGCGTTCGCCCACTCCGGGCACTTCAACCATGTCGTGCGCCCCGGCCAATTGACGCAGCGCGCAACCGTGAGCGATCTTGATGTCTTCTGCGTCCTTCAGGGGAGTGCGCAGCGCCAGTGCAATGTCGTTGGTAATCTGGTCGCCGGCTATCGGTATGACTGCGGTATGGCGAATCGCCCCCTGGGTAAACACCGCGATATCGGTGGTACCGCCGCCGATGTCCACCAGCGCTACGCCCAGATCTTTTTCATCCTCGGTCAGTACCGCCAGTGCCGAGGCGAGTGGCTGAAGTACCAGGTCGCGCACTTCCAGGCCGCAGCGGCGCACGCACTTGATGATGTTCTGTGCGGCGGACACCGCACCGGTCACGATGTGCACTTTCACTTCCAGACGCACGCCGCTCATGCCAAGCGGTTCGCGCACATCCTCCTGGCCGTCCACCAGATATTCCTGCGGCAGGATGTGCAGGATTTGCTGGTCGGTGGGAATATTCACCGCGCGCGCCGTTTCAATTACCCGGTCCACATCGAGCTGGCTGACTTCCTTGTCTTTGATCGGCACCATACCGTGCGAGTTGAAACTTTTTATGTGGCTGCCGGCAATGCCGGTGTAAACCTCGCGGATCTTGCAATCCGCCATCAACTCGGCTTCCTCCAGTGCGCGCTGAATTGCGCTGACGGTGGATTCGATATTCACCACCACCCCTTTTTTCAGGCCGCGCGACGGATGGCTGCCCATGCCGATCACTTCCAATCCGCCTTCCGGTGTGACTTCGGCAACGATTGCAAGAATCTTCGAGGTCCCAATATCGAGTCCCACGATCAGTTCGCGTGTATCTTTGTATCTGCTCATCCTTGCTTTCCTTGCCCAGAGACCAAGCGGGCGCTATGTAATAAATCTCGGCGTAATTGAGGTTGACTGGAAGCTTCGTGCAATCCAGCATGTTTGACGGCAGCGACCGGTACACGCACCGCAAACCCGTTGGGGTAACGCAAATCCACATAAGTTACCGGTGTCGCCACGTTGGCCAGCGTGCGCGGATACAGTTCCACGAAACTGCCCAGACGCTGGTCCATGTGCTCACGTCCCAATGCGATGTTCATGCCGTCATCCAGACGGATACTCCAGGCCCGGCGTGCGCTCAGTTCCACTTCGACCGGCCGGCGGTGCAAGGGCAGCAGAATGCGGCTGAAATCGGCATAGCGTTGTGCCACTTCCTCCGCACTGCCGGGCGGCCCCGACAACAGCGGCAAGGTTTGTCCGGTCGCCGCCTGGAATACTTCGCCATAAGTGTTCAGCAAGCCTTCATCACCCCAGCGCGCCAGGGGTTTGTGTTCCTCCAGCGTCACTTCCAGCGCATCCGGCCAGTGCCGGCGCACACTGGCGCTGCGCACCCACGGCAGTTTGGTGAATGCGGCACGGGCTGAATCCAGATCAACCGAGAAAAAATTGCCGCGCAAGTGCTGGTACACCACCAGATTCACCTGCTCGCGCGTCACATGCTGGGCACCATTCACCTTGATCTGGCGCAGATCAAACCAGGGCAAGCGCGACGCCAGCACCAGCAGCGCCCACAGCACGATGAGCGCGGTTGCCCACAGGCTCCAGCGGGTCAGGCGCGCCAGCGCGGCTTCGTCATCCCACACGGGCCAACTCCAGAATTTTCAGCACCAGCGTGTCAAAATCCATTCCTGCCGCGCGCGCCGCCATCGGCACCAGGCTGTGATCGGTCATGCCGGGGGAAGTATTGGCCTCCAGGAAATACGGCTTGCCTGCTGCATCCAGCATCACGTCCAGACGCGCCCAGCCGCTGCACCCCAGCACTTTGAAAGCCTTGAGCGCCAGCGCCTGGATCGCCTGTTCCTCGGCTGCGGGCAATCCGCAAGGCACACGGTACTCGGTGTCGTCGCGCAAATATTTGGCTTCAAAATCGTAGAAATCCTTTTTCGGCACCAGGCGGATCATCGGCAATACGCTGTCGCCGAGAATCGCGCAGGTATATTCGCCCCCGGCAATGAAACGCTCCGCCAGTACCAGCGCGTCAAACTTTGCCGCCTTTTCCCAGGCGGGTTTCAGGTCGGCTGCCGCAGTCACCCTGCTCATGCCGATACTGGAACCCTCGCGCGCCGGTTTGACGAAAATCGGCAATCCCAACTGCTGCACGACCGCCTCAAAATCCGTTTCGGCATCGAGCAACGCATACTCCGGCGTGGGCACGCCGGCGGCCTGCCACAGCAGCTTGGTACGCCATTTGTCCAGCGCCAATGCCGACGCCATCACGCCGCTGCCGGTGTAAGGAATGCCCAGCAATTCCAGCGCGCCCTGGATCGTGCCGTCCTCGCCATAACGACCATGCAGCGCAATGATGACGCGGTCAAAATGTTCGCGCGCCAGTTCCGGCAAATCACGTTCGGCCGGATCAAACGCATGCGCATCCACCCCCTGGCGCAACAGTGCGGCCAACACCGCGGCACCGCTTTTCAGCGACACTTCGCGCTCGGCCGAACGTCCGCCCAGCAGCACCCCGACTTTTCCAAATGCTTTCATTACTTCGCTCACAATCTTGTCCCGATGATGCGTACTTCGCGTATCAGCCTCACCCCGGTATGCTTGCCCACCAGGTATTCCACTTCGTCAATCAGATCCTCGATATTGGCTGCCGTTGCTCCACCGGTATTGACGATGAAGTTGGCGTGTTTTTCCGATACCTGGGCGCCGCCAATACGCATCCCTTTCAGGCCGCATGACTCAATCAGGCGCGCGGCGAAATCGCCCGGCGGATTGCGGAATACCGACCCTGCATTGGGTAGATTCAGCGGCTGGCTGGCAATGCGCCGGTTCAACAAATCCTTGATACGCTGCCGCGATACGGCGCCGTCGCCGCGCGCCAGGCGGAACCAGCCGCCGACGAACCATTCTTCTGCGCCGCTGTGCAATGCCACATGGCGGTAACCCAAGGTGTATTCGGCTGCGCTGCGCTCGGTGAGATGCCCCTGACGATCGAGTGTCAGCACCTGCGCCGCCACATCCCAGGTTTCGGCACCATAACAGCCCGCGTTCATTGCCAGTGCGCCGCCCACGGTGCCGGGAATGCCGGCCATGAATTCGGCACCGACCAGGTCATGGCTGGCGGCAAAACGTGCCAGTTTGGGTGCCGCCACGCCAGCCTCGGCATACACCACGCCGTATCCCTCAACCGGCTCGTTTTCCCAGCTTGTGCCTTTCAGGCGCGACTCCAGCGCAATGCGCTTCAATGCGCCATGCAACAGCACCACCACGCCCTGCACGCCGCCATCGCGCACCAGAAGATTGCTGCCCAGTCCGGCGAACACCACCGGCAAGTCGGCAGGCAGTCCACGCAGATATTCGGCCAGATCGCCGATGTCGGCGGGAATATACACGCGCTCGGCACTGCCTCCGGCGCGCCAGCTCACATGTCTGGCCATCGGTTCGTGCAGTCGCGTCTCGCCACGTGCGGCGGGCAGGCTGCTGATCGCTCCGCCCGAGGCGGCATGACCGAGTTCTTCGCTACGTCGCATTGGCCGCCTCCACAATCTGGGCCGGTATCTGGCCGATGGAACCGGCCCCCATGCATAACACCACGTCGCCGTCCTGCACCGTATCCAGCACCGCGCGCGGCATTTCATTGATGTGCTCGACAAACACCGGTTCGGTCTTGCCCGCCACGCGCACCGCGCGCGCCAACGCACGTCCGTCTGCCGCCACAATCGGTGCTTCGCCTGCGGCATACACTTCGGCCAGCAACAGCACATCCACACCGGATAGCACTTTGACGAAATCCTCGAATACATCACGGGTACGGGTATAACGATGCGGCTGGAATGCCAGTACCAGACGTCGCCCTGGAAATGCAGCACGCGCCGCCGCCAGCGTGGCGGCCATTTCCACCGGGTGGTGACCGTAGTCGTCGATCAGCGTGAAACTGCCGCCAGTGGCAATTTCAATTTCACCGTAGCGCTGAAAGCGCCGGCCCACGCCGCTGAATTCAGCCAGGGCCTTGACGATGGCGCCTTCTGCCGCGCCGACTTCGAGGCCGACTGCAATCGCCGCCAATGCATTGAGTACGTTATGCAGGCCGGGCAAGTTGAGGGTGACTTCCATCACACGGCGACCGCCGCCATTGATGACGCCGAAACGCATCTGACCGCCGCTGTGGGTGATATCCACGGCACGAATATCGGCACCGTCATTCAATCCATAAGTGGTAATCGGTTTGGTAATGCGCGGCATGATCTCGCGCACGTTGGCGTCGTCACTGCACAGCACCGCCATGCCGTAAAAAGGAATGTGCTGCACAAAATCCACGAACGCCTGCTTCAGGCGACCGAAATCGTGACCGTAGGTTTCCATATGATCGGCGTCGATATTGGTCACCACCGCCAGCACCGGAGTGAGGTGGAGAAAGGACGCATCGGATTCATCTGCTTCGGCCACGATGAATTCGCCCTTGCCCAGACGTGCATTGGCCCCTGCCGCTTCCAGGCGGCCGCCAATGACGAAAGTCGGATCCATCCCGGCCTCTGCGAGAATGCTGGCGATCAGCGAAGTGGTTGTGGTCTTGCCATGGGTACCGGCCACACCGATGCCTTGGCGCAGACGCATCAATTCCGCCAGCATGATTGCGCGTGGCACTACCGGTATGTGTTTTTCGCGCGCCGCCATGACTTCCGGGTTGTCGTCTTTCACCGCGGTGGAAACCACCACGGCATTGGCACCTGCGATTTGTGTTGCGGCATGGCCGCTAAATACCTTGACGCCCAGCTTTGCCAGATGTCGCGTCGCCGCGTTCTCGGCCATGTCTGAACCGGTGACGACAAAGCCCAGGTTGACCAGCACTTCTGCGATGCCGCTCATGCCCGCGCCGCCGATGCCGACAAAATGCAGTTGTTTGACTTTGTGCTTCATGACGCCAGCTCCATGCATACCCGCGCTACGGTTTCGGTGGCATCCGGCTTCGCCAGGGCGCGCGCATGCTGCGCCATGACCAGCAGCTTTTCCCGGTCCAGGCTGCGCAACACCGCCGCCAGCCTGTCGGGGGTCAGTTCGGATTGCGGCATGAGCAACGCTGCGCCGGCTGCGCTCAAAAATTTCGCATTGCCGGTCTGGTGGTCATCCACCGCGTGAGGATAGGGCACCAGTACGGCCGGCACGCCCGCCGCTGCCAGTTCGGCTATGGTCAGCGCACCCGCACGGGTAACCGCAATATCGCACCAGGCATACACTTCGGCCATGTCGGCGATGTAGTCGCGCACCTCGGCAATCACTCCTGCTGCTGCGTAATTGGCGCGCAGGCTGTCTGCGTGGCGGGTGCCGGACTGGTGGATGACTGCGGGGCGCTCGGCTGCGGGAATCAGCGCCAGCGCGCGCGGCACGATGTCATTCAATGCCGCAGCGCCGAGACTGCCCCCCACCACCAGCAAGTGCAGTTGCGGCGCCGTGCGCGTTTGCGGCGCCGGCAGTGCAGCAATGCTCGCACGCACCGGATTGCCCACCCAGGTGCTTGCCACCTTGCCGCAGGGCAACGGCTTGTCGCGCCCGCTCCTGAATACATCCGGGAAGCCAGTCAGCACGCGGTCGGCCACGCACGCCAGCACACGGTTGGCCAGCCCCCCCACCGAATTCTGTTCATGGATCACCAGCGGCTTGCCCAGCAGCACGCTCATCATGCCGCCCGGAAAACTCGGGTAGCCGCCCATGCCCAGCACCACATCGGGACGGTGCCGCAGCAACGCGCCGAGCGCCTGTGCAAACGCGACCAGCAGCGTCACCGGCAACAGCAATTTGCGCAGCACGCCATTGCCGCGCACACCGCCCAGCGACAGCCATGCCATGGTGTAGCCATGCTCCGGCACCAGGCGTGACTCCATGCCGTGGCGGGTGCCCAGCCAGACAATGTTCCAGCCGTGATTGCGCAGCGCAGCGGCGGCGGCAAGACCCGGATAGATATGCCCGCCCGTGCCGCCGGCCATGACCATGAGCGTGCGTGCGGTGCTCATGAGCCCTTCTTTCCGCGCATCAGGCAGCGCGTTTCATGATCCACACGCAGCAGCAGCGCGATGGCGATACAGTTGGCGACGATCCCGCTGCCGCCGAATGACAGTAGCGGCAGGGTCAGCCCCTTGGTGGGCAGCAGCCCCATGTTCACGCCCATGTTGATGCACGCCTGCACGCCCAGCCATACGCCCACGCCCATCGCCGTCAGCGCGCAGAAATGGCGTTCCAGCACCGCCGCTTGGCGCCCGATCTGGAACGCGCGCAGCACCAGCCAGCCAAACAGCAGAATCACCGCGAGCACGCCGACGAAACCGAGCTCCTCGGCAATCACCGCGAGCAGAAAATCGGTATGCGCCTCCGGCAGGTAGAATAATTTTTCCACGCTGCCGCCCAGCCCCAGGCCAAACCACTGGCCGCGCCCGAACGCGATCAGCGCATGCGACAACTGGTAGCCCTTGCCGAACGGATCCGCCCACGGATCCATGAAGCCGACAATGCGCTGCAGGCGATACGGCGAACTCCAGATCAGCGCCACGAACCCGACGATCAGCAGCACGATCAGTCCGGCGAAAATGCGCAGATTCAGGCCGCCGAGGAACAGTGCCGACATGGCGATGGCAATGATCACCACGAACGCGCCGAAGTCCGGCTCGCGCAGCAACAGGAAACCGGTCAGCAGCATGACGATCAGCATCGGCATGAAACCTTGCTTGAAGCTGTGCATGAAGGCGGCCTTGCGCACCGTGTAATCGGCGGCATACAGCACCGCTACCAGCTTCATCAGCTCGGACGGCTGCAGATTGAGAAGACCCAGCGGCAGCCAGCGCTGGCTACCGTTGACATTGCGCCCGACGCCCGGAATCAGCACGATCGCCAGCAACCCCAGACCGCCAATGAACAGCCACGGCGCGGCGCGCTGCCACTCGCGCATCGGCACCTGAAATGCGGCAAAGCCTGCCGCGATACCGAGGCCGATGAACATCGCCTGACGAATCAGGAAGTAGGCCGAATTGTGGCCGGTGCGGCGGCTCGCCTCGGCGATGTCTATGGAAGCCGAATACACCATCACCAGACCGAAGGCGAGCAGGATCAGCGTGATCCACATCAGCACAAAATCGTATTCCGGTGCCGCGCTGCGGCGCGGTATGGCGGCTGCGGTAGCGGTACTCATGCGGATGCTCCTGGCAGGGCATGCACTGCGTCAATGAACACCTGGGCGCGATGGGCATAATTGTTGAACATGTCGAAACTGGCGCAGGCGGGCGAGAGCAGCACGGCATCGCCTGGCAGAGCGGCTGCAAATGCGGCTTGCACTGCGTCCTGCATGCTTTCGGCGCGCAGCACGGGCACGCCGGCGCCGGTGAGCGCAGCGGCTATCAATGCACCGTCGCGTCCAATCTGCACCACGGCACGCGCATGCTGCGCCACGGCATCCCTGAGCGGACTGAAATCCTGCCCCTTGCCGTCGCCACCGGCGATCAGAATCACCTTTTTATCCATCCCTTTCAGGGCAGCCTCGGTAGCGCCCACATTGGTGCCTTTGGAATCGTCATAGAATTCAATGCCATTGATCGCCGCTACCCACTCAACCCGGTGCGGCAGACCACGGAATTGGCGCAAGGCCTCGACCAGTGGCTCAATCTGCAAACCTGCTGCACGACATAGCGCAAACGCGGCCAGCGCATTCGAGACATTATGCAGACCGGTCAGCGGCAGTTGCGCCAGTGGCATCAATCGAAACTTGCCCTCCCACATCCAGCCGTCCTTGACGCCGAATTCGTTGAGCATCGCTGGAGCACCCAGGCCAAAGGTCAACACCGTGCGCCACGGCAATGCCATGCCCAGGCTGCGTGCGTCATCGCGGTTCAATACCTGTACGCCGTCGCCGCTAAAAATTCGTGCCTTGGCGGCGACATAGGCGTCGAGATCGGCATAACGATCGAGATGGTCTTCGCTGATATTCAGCACGGTAGAGGAAGCGGCATTGAGACTGGCCGTGGTTTCCAGCTGAAAACTGGACAATTCCAGCACAAAAATATCCGTCTCCGGATGGTCGTCCAGCGCATCCAGCACCGGCAGGCCAATATTTCCGGCCATGATGGTTTTTTTGCCTGCCGCCGCGCACATCGCCCCGACCATGCTGGTGACGGTGCTTTTGCCGTTGGAACCGGTGATGGCGATGACTGTAGCTGTAGCGGGAACAGCCTGGGCGAACAGCTCGACATCGCCCTCCACGGCCACGCCGCGCAGCATGGCCTGCTGGATCAGCGGCTCGGACACGGCGACACCGGGGCTCACCACGATGCGTTCGGCCCAGTCAAAATCCGCGCTGCGAAACGGGCCGGTGGACACCGCCACATCAGGCAGCAATTCATGCAGACGCGCCAGATTGGGCGGTGCGTCGCGGCTGTCTGCCACACGCACGGTGGCGCCGCGCCGCGCCAGCCAGCGCGCCGCAGACAGGCCGGTATCGCCCAGCCCGAGCACCAGAATATTTTGTCCGTACAAATTCATCAACGCAGCTTCAACGTAGACAAGCCGATCAGCACCAGCATCATGGTGATGATCCAGAAACGGACGACGACTTGCGTCTCCTTCCAGCCCTTCAATTCATAGTGGTGATGCAACGGCGCCATGCGGAACACGCGCTTGCCGGTAAGCTTGAACGACGCCACCTGGATCACCACCGACAGGGTTTCCACCACGAACACGCCGCCCATGATGAACAGCACTATCTCCTGACGCACGATCACGGCGACCACCCCCAGTGCGGCGCCCAGCGCCAGCGCGCCGACGTCGCCCATGAACACTTCAGCCGGGTAGGCGTTGAACCACAGGAAAGCCAGCCCCGCCCCCGCCATGGCGGTGCAAAACACCACCAGTTCGCCCGCGCCGGGAATGTGCGGCACGCCAAGATATTTGGAAAACACCGCGTTGCCGGCCACGTAGGCGAAAATGCCCAGTGCCGAGGCCACCATCACCGTGGGCATGATCGCCAGCCCGTCGAGGCCATCGGTCAGGTTGACCGCATTGCTGGAGCCGACGATGACGAAATAGGTGAGGATGACAAATCCCACTGCGCCCAGCGGAATGCCGATATGTTTGAAGAACGGCACGATCAGCTCGGTCTGCGCGGGCAGATGGGTGGAGTAGGCAATAAATAGCGCCGCAGCCAGCCCGATCAACGACTGCCAGAAATACTTGGCCTTGGCCGACAGGCCCTTGGGATTGCGATGCACGACTTTCCGGTAATCATCCACCCAGCCCACTGCGCCAAACCCGAGTGTAGTGAACAGCACCACCCAGACATAATGGTTGGACAAATCCGCCCACAGCAAGGTGGAAATGGTAATGGACACCAGGATCAGCGCGCCGCCCATGGTCGGTGTGCCCGCCTTGATCAGATGGCTTTGCGGACCGTCGTCGCGTACTGCCTGGCCGATTTTCATCGAAGTCAGCTTGCGGATCACGGCAGGTCCGACCACAAACGAGATGGTGAGCGAAGTCAGCGTGGCCAGCACTGCCCGCAGCGTGATGTAGTTGAATACATTGAACGCACGCACATCCTGCGCCAGATATTGAGCAAACCAGAGCAGCATTAGTGTTTTACCTCGAAACTCTTCACCACCCGTTCCATCTGCATGAAACGGGATCCTTTTACCAATACAGTCACTCCGGCATCCAGCCGGTTTTCCAGTTCCGCCAGCAACTCTTCGATGCGCTCGAAATGCATCGCGCCTGCGCCGAATGTCGTCACGGCGGCCGCACTCATTTCGCCCAGCGCAAGCAGCCTGTTAACGTTTGCCGCACGCGCAGCACGGCCGATATCCGCATGCATGGCGGCCGCATCCTCACCCAGCTCACCCATGTCGCCCAGCACCACAATCTTCTTGCCGGGTATGGCCGCCAGCACTGCCAGTGCAGCGTTTACCGAATCCGGGTTGGCGTTGTAGGTATCGTCAATCAGCGTGGCGCCATGCAGCGCGAGCTTGAATTGCAAACGTCCGGCGACTCCCTCAAATCTGCCCAGTCCATCAACGATTGCGCTGGCGCCCACTCCCAACGCCAGTGCGGCAGCGGTAGCAGCCAGGGCATTGCGTACGTTATGCTCCCCCGCCACGCGCAGATTGAATTGCAGTGGCCCGATCGGCGTGGCCGCTGTCACTTCGCTGCCGCGCGCGCTGGCCCGGTAGCCGCCACGGACTGCGCCGTGCTCCAGGCCAAAATCCATTATCTGATGCTTGCCTGCCAGGGCGCGCCATAGTCCGGCGTTGGCGTCATCGGCATTGATAATCGCTGTGCCGCTTTCTTCCAGCCCCGCAAAGATTTCGCCTTTGGCGCGCGCCACGTTTTCTACCGAGCCCAGCATGCCCACATGCGCAGCACCCGCGTTGTTGACCAGCGCCACATCGGGTCTGGCCAGCCGGGTCAGGTAGTCAATTTCGCCGCTGTGGTTCATGCCCATCTCGATCACCCCGTACACATGCTGCGGGCGCAGGCGCAGCAACGTAAGCGGCATGCCGATGTCGTTATTGAAATTGCCCTGGGTAGACAGGACCGCCGCGCTGGAACTCGCAGCGCTCAGGATCGACGCGAGCATTTCCTTGACGGTGGTTTTACCGTTGCTTCCGGTAATGGCCACCAGGCGTGCGGGCATTTGCGTACGCCACCAGGCCGCCAACTGGCCCAGCGCCAGCCGCGTATCGTCGACCAGCAGTGCAGGTTGCGCGCTGCAGCCGCTGTCTGCGGCGATCATTACCGCTGCCGCGCCGTTATCCAGCGCCTGCTGGGCAAAGTAATGCCCATCAAAATTCTCGCCTTTGAGCGCTACAAACAAATCGCCCGGCTGGATGGTGCGGGTGTCGGTGGCGACGCGATCAAATTCCACATCCGTGCCGCGCATATCGGCATGGATGGCGGCGGCGGCCATAGCCAGCGTGGTCATGTGCATGTCCACCCCTCCAGTGCCTGAGTGGCAACGTCAACATCGCTGAACGGGTACTTCACGCCGTGTATCTCCTGATAATCTTCATGCCCCTTGCCCGCCACCAGCACCACATCGCCGGCCCCTGCCGACCGCACTGCGGCCGCTATGGCCGCGCCCCGGTCAGCTTCGATGCAATAGTCGCCGCTCATGCCCGCGGTGATGTCCGCGATGATGGCCAGCGGGTCTTCGTTACGAGGATTGTCCGAAGTGACGATCACATGGTCTGCCAGAGCTGCAGCAATGGCGCCCATCAGCGGGCGCTTTCCCGTGTCGCGCTTGCCACCGCAACCGAATACGCAGATCAGCTTTCCGTGCGGATTTATTTCACGCAGGGTGCAAAGCACTTTTTCCAGCGCATCGGGGGTATGCGCATAGTCCACCACGACCACAGGTTTGCCGTCGCCTCCCAATGCCTGCATGCGGCCTGCCACGGGCTTGACCGTCGCCAGTTGCCGCACCGCTTCCGCCATCGACACACCGCTGACCAACAGCGTTGCCAGCGTAGCAAGCAGATTGTGGGCATTGAAACCGCCCAGCAGAGATGAAACCAGATGTGCATTACCCCATTCGGATTCGATATCCATTTCCTGCCCGCTGGCGCTTAGCTTGAGGGCGGTGCCGCGCACCCGGCTGCTACACATGCCGTAACTCACCACCTCAACCTTGCTGCCGCTTAACTGCCCGGCCAGGGCGCGGCCAAATTCATCATCCATATTGAGCACCGCGTAGCGCAGCCCGGGCCATTTAAACAGCACAGCCTTGGCCGCTGCGTAGCCGTCCATGTCGCCGTGGTAGTCAAGATGGTCGCGTGACAGGTTGGTGAATACGGCCACGTCGAATTGCACGCCATTGACCCGGCCTTGCGCCAGTCCATGCGAAGACACCTCCATCACCGCAGCAGTTGCGCCCTGCTCGACATATCCGGCCAGCGCCTGTTGCAACACAATTGCATCGGGGGTGGTATTGACTGACGGCGTCAGCGCATCGGGAAAGCCATTCCCCAGCGTGCCGATCACCGCGCTGCGCCGACCGCTGCCGGTCAGGCTTTGCGCCAGCCAGTGTGCACATGAAGTTTTGCCATTGGTGCCGGTCACACCGATCACCCACAATTTGTCGGATGGATTGCCATATACCGCTGCGGCAATTTCACCAATGCGATCTTTCAGGCCGGTCACCGCCACATTGGGCAACTGCGACCATTCCTGCGGCCAGGCATAGTCACGCTGCTCCCACAGCACACCTGCCGCCCCGGCTGCAATCGCCTGATCCAGATAATTGCGGCCATCGCTCGTATCACCCGGGTATGCAGCAAAGCCGCAACCTGGCGTGACTTTACGGCTGTCGGCGGTGAGCGCAGTCAAACGCGCGCCCTGGCGTGCCAGCGCGGCCAGGATACCGGCGGCAGTCTGCTGTTGGGCATCGGATGCGGCGATCACATCGATTCCTCTTCCGCATGGCTTGCCGCCGGCGGCAGCACCACATTGCCGGTGGGGTTGTCCGGCGGCACGTCGAGCACGCGCAGCGCGCCGCTCATCACGCTGCTGAACACCGGCGCCGCGACGATGCCGCCGTAATACTGACCGGCGTCGGGCTCATCGATCATCACTGCGACAATCAGACGCGGATTACTCGCCGGCGCCATGCCGATAAACGAGGCAATGTATTTGTGGGCGGAGTAGCGTCCGTCTTCCGGCTTGTGCGCAGTGCCGGTCTTGCCCGCCACCCGGTAGCCGGCCACCTGGGCACGCGGTGCAGTACCTTCCGGCGACACCACCGTTTCCATCATGGCGCGCACCGCACGGGCAGCGGCAGGGCTGAATACCTGCACGCCATTACCTGACGGCACATCCTGTCTCAGCAAAGAAACCGCTTTCATCACGCCGTCATTGGCGAACACGGTATAACCGCGCGCCATTTGCAACAGGCTGACAGCAATACCATTGCCGTAGGCCATGGTGGCCTGTTCGATGGGCCGCCAGTTCTGATACGGGCGCAAACGGCCGCTGGCGGCCCCTGGAAATCCGATCTTCGGCGCGGTACCGAAACCGGCCTTGTGTAATTCATCCCAGAAATATTCCGGCTTGAGTTCCAGCGCAATCTTGGCCGCGCCGATGTTGCTGGATTTCTCGATAATCTGCGAGATGGTGAGCATGCCGTTGGCGTGGGTATCGTGGATGCGCCGATTACCCAATTCATAAGTACCGTCACCGGTATCTATCACCGTATCCGGCTTGATGGTGCCGGCATCCAGTGCTGCCGCCACGGTAAACGGTTTCATCGTCGATCCCGGCTCATATTCGTCGGTGACCGCATGATTGCGCATCTGCCAGAGCTTGACGCCTTCGCGGTTGTTGGGGTTGTAGGACGGCAGATTGGCCATTGCCAGTATCTCGCCAGTTTTGGCATCCAGCACCACAATCGCACCATCCTTGGCTTTGTTGGCGAGCACGGCAGCCTGCAATTCCCGATAGGCCAGATACTGAATCTTCATGTCGATCGACAACGCCAGATCGCGCCCCGGTTTCGGGCTCTGGATACTTTCCAGATCCTCCACGATATTGCCGCGCCTGTCCTTGACGACACGCCGGCTGCCAGGTACCCCGGCAAGCCAGTTCTGATAGGTCAGTTCCAAACCTTCCTGACCCACGTCATCCACGTTGGTAAAACCCAGCAACTGGGCGGTGACATCGGCAGACGGATAGTAGCGCCGGTATTCGCGCCGCAGATACAACCCCGGTATACCCAGCTGGGTCGCGGCCGCGGCCTGATCCGGCGGCAACTGCCGTTTGATATAAACGAATTCACGGTCCTGTTCATTCAGCCGGGTTTGCAAGTCTTTCACAGGCATTCCCAATAGCTTGGCCAGATGTACGACCTGCCCCTGGGTGGCGCTGACCGAACCCGGGTTGGCCCACAGCGACTCCATCGGCGTACTGATAGCCAGCGGTTCGCCGCGACGGTCGGTAATCATGCCCCGGTGCGCGGGCAACACCAGGATGCGGTTCACCACTGCGTCGCCCTTGCGTTGCAGGAAGTCATGATGCACCCCCTGCAAATACACGGCACGCCCCACCAGCATCAGCAACCACAGTAATAGCAGCCCGGCCACCACGCGGCCACGCCAGCGCTGCAAGTGCAGTTCCAGCAAATGGCTGGACGGGCGGGCGGCAATTCGACTCATTGCGCGGCACCGCCCATGTCATTCACCACCTGCACCTTGTCGGCGGATGGCACCTGCATGTGCAGGCGCTCCGTGGCCAGCTTTTCAATACGTCCGTGCATTGCCCAGGTGCTTTGCTCCAGCTGCAATTGCCCCCACTCCACATCCAGCTGACGCTGACGTGCCTGGTCCTGCTGCAACTCAACGAACAGCAGGCGCTCGTGATTTTGGCTATTCACCACACCCAGCGCACAGATGACGACGAGTGCCAATAGCACCAGGTTGATCCGGCTCACGCATCACCCCCACATCGTTCGACAATGCGCAGGGTAGCGCTGCGCGCGCGGGGATTTGCGGCAATTTCGGAAGCTAGCGGACGAATTGCGCGCCCCACCAGACGCATTTTTGGTGCAGGGATATCGGCAGCACGGACCGGCAAGCGGCGCGGTAGCGGGGGCGGGCTTGACGCTTCACGCATGAAGCGCTTGACGATGCGGTCTTCCAGCGAGTGAAAGCTGATCACTGCCAGGCGCCCGCCGGGAGCGAGCAACTGTTCAGCCTGGGGCAATGCTAGCGACAACTCCTCAAGCTCCCGATTGATGTAAATCCGTATAGCCTGAAAGGTGCGGGTCGCCGGATTCTGCCCTGGCTCGCGCGTGGGTACGACTCCCGCCACGAGATCCGCAAGCCTTTTGGTGGTTGTAATCGGCGCGCCCGCTCTCTGCGCAACAATCGCGCCTGCAATCGATTTAGCATACCGCTCTTCGCCATAATCCTTGATGACCCCCCTGATCTCCCCTTCATCGGCATCAGCCAGCCAGGCGGCGGCAGACAGCCCGCGCGTGGTGTCCATACGCATATCGAGCGGCGCATCGAAACGAAAGCTGAAACCTCGTTCAGCCTCGTCCAGCTGCGGTGAAGACACACCCAAATCCATCAACACACCACTCACCTGAGTTAAGCCACGCGCGTGCAATGTTTCTGTCATCTGCGCGAAGCTGCTATGAACAATCTCGAAACGAGGATCTTTCCAGCCTTGGCCCACTGCCATGGCTGCCGGGTCTTTATCGAACGCTATCAACCGCCCGCCCGTTCCCAATCGCGCCAATATGCTGCGACTGTGCCCGCCGCGGCCAAAAGTTGCGTCCACATACACGCCGTCAGGCTGGATGTTCAGTGCCGCAACCGCCTCCTCAAGTAGAACCGTCTCATGCCGTAAGCCGGAGCTCACAGCGAGAATCCCTCCAACTCCGGCGGCATGGCTCCATCCTTGAATACCAGCGCCTGCTCCATCTGCGCCTGCCAGCGTTCTTCATTCCATAATTCGAATTTCACGCCCTGCCCCACCAGCACCACGTTTTTTTCCAGCGCCGCAAACTGGCGCAGCATGGCAGGCAGCAAAACACGCCCGGCACTATCCAGTTCCAGATCGGCGGCATTTCCGACCAGCAATCGCTGCAAACTGCGGGTCTGGGGATTGAAACTGGATAGACTATTGAGTTTTTTCTCGATGGGTTCCCACTCCGGCAGAGGGAACAAAAGCAGGCACTGACTGGGGTCGGCGGTTACTACAACGCGGCCGGCACCATGCACCATGAGCGCGTCACGATACCTGGACGGCACAGCCAGCCGACCTTTGCTATCCAGGTTAAGTGTTGCGACGCCGCGGAACATGAGACCCCTTTTGATTACTTAGCCCGGAGGAAATTTCCCACTTTCCTCCACAATTCACCACTTCGCCCCACTATAGATAAAAAGCAATAGTGGGTCAAGCAACTAAAAGGGATTTTTTCAAGACGTTACAAACACTTACACAACATTAGTGAATGCTAATTAACAATCAAAAATAAGTACATAGCCAACTATCTGAAGGCTTGATATCAAGTGTTGCCGGAAAAGAAAGTAAAACAGATGCCCAGCGCGAACCGGGTTATTCGTTACCTGCCAAAGCAGGCGGTATGGAATCCATTAAATAACGCACTTCCAGCACATCGATTTCGCGCAACCCGGAAGGGCTTTGCAAACGCACGACATCGCCGGCACGCGCCTTGACCAGCGCACGCGCCAGCGGCGAAACCCAGCTGATGCGACCCGCGGCGGGGTCGGCTTCATCCATGCCAACGATTTGATAGGCATGCTCGCTACCGTCTTCTTCTCCCACGGTCACTGTAGCGCCGAAAAACACTTGCTCCAGACCCTGCTGGGTAGCAGGATCCACCACGATCGGATCATCCAGGCGCTTGGTGAGATAGCGCAGGCGCCGGTCGATCTCGCGCAGGCGTTTTTTGCCGTAGATGTAGTCGCCGTTCTCCGAGCGGTCACCGTTCGACGCCGCCCACGACACCGTTTCAACCATCTGTGGACGCTCCACCTTGAGCAGATGGTCGAATTCGGCCTTGAGCAACGCGTAGCCGCGCGGAGTCATGTAGTTCTTCGCACCCGCGGGTAACTGCGGCTCGGATAGCGGCTCCTCGTCGTCAGCGTCGGATTCTTTGGTAAATGCTTTACTCATGGCAAATAGTTTATGCTCAACTTCTGAATACCCAATACGCGCCTGCAGTGACTGCCCCGGCGAACCCCGTCCTGTGTCCTATACTGAACCCTACCCGGATTTAATATTCTAATTCATTGCAAGTAGGCATTAAGGCGCGTACCCATTGCACAGACAAAACTCATCTCCATCCAGAATCGATGGAAAACCTCGCAAGCAATGGAGACCGCCCGATTGGTTCCCCATCAATTTTCATCTATGAAAGGAAACATCATGAAACTGCAAAAATCCTTCGTAATGGCCGTCGCTTTGGCCCTTGCTTTGCCATTAGCCTATGCGGACGATTCAACGAATTACGTCAACGGCGGAATTGGTGACGAGGGAATGGCAAGGATGCACAGCATCGCCAATGAATATCCGCTGCACATCATATTTTCTGAAGGCAAGGACGGTGCGTTCCTCGCTGACATTCCGGTGACCATTCTGGATAGACATCACAAGGCGGTAGTTGAACTGCCGGATGCCGGGCCCCTATTGTATGTACGCCTTCCCAAGGGCAAATATACTGTAAACGCAGAACACCATGGCGTGAAGCAATCCCGCAACGTGACGCTGGATGGAAAACACGCCAAGAGCCTGATCATGCATTGGGCTAGCACATCGCAGGAACAGGAATAATTGCCTGAAATACCACGTCAATATCCAGCTATGAAAACAAGGTGAAGCTGGCCGATAAGCCGGGTTTTGTCGTGGACAGTCATTCCTCTAGGCCGTCGGTTACCCGACAGCTCAAGCAGCCTACCCGCAGACTCAGCGAGCCGCTTCATCGCCTGCCTATTTGGCCTTGCTCCGGATGGAGGTTACCGCGTTTCACTCCAGACTTAACCGGCTCGTCTCTGTGGCCCTGTTCCTCGCCTCACGGCGGCCGGCCATTAACCGGCATCCTGCTCTGTGGAGCCCGGACTTTCCTCCCCCCCGGTTGCCCGGGGCGGCGACTGTCTGGCCAGCTTCCCCGCTATTCTATCATCATCAACCCAGTCTATATCCTTGACATAAATAGATTTATTGCCTAGAAAAAACATCATGACGGCGCGTCACCTGCGGCGTCCTCCCACCCCGCTACGGGGCTACTGATGTTCAATTTCTTTCATTCAAGGAGAGTGCGATGAGACGCAGACTCTATTTCACGGTGCCGGATACTGCCAGCGCCCAGCAGATGGTCAATGATTTATTACTGGCACGAATTGACGAGGGGCATATGCACGTCCTCGCCCGCGACGGCATCCCGCTCGACGGCTTGCACGAAGCCTCTATCCTGCAAAAAAGCGACCTCATTCACGGCATGGAAAGCGGCCTGGTCATAGGCGGCATTGCCGGTATTCTGGCCGGCATCGTGGGGATATTATTTCCTCCAGCAGGTGTCGATTTGAGGCTGGTCACCATCCTGGTGACCGCGCTGGCGGGTGCCGCATTCGGTGCCTGGGTGTCGAGCATGATTGCCAGTTCCGTTCCAAATTCCAGGCTCAAGACTTACGAAAAAGCAATTGAGCAGGGACGCATTTTGATGATGGTCGACGTTCCCAGTGGACGTGTAGATGATATTCGCAAGCTCATCGCAAGCCGTCATCCCGAGGCCAGCACCAGCAATATGGAGCCCACCATCCCCGCTTTTCCCTGATTCAACCAAGGAAAATCGCATAGTGCTGCGCGGGGTTTATGCCCCGCGGGATTGGTGGATATGCCCCGCCTTCTTCAATAAAATCCGGGCTTAATACGCAGTTTCAACAAGTTACACTCTGGCACGGCAATTGTATGCAAAAGGGCAAGGACGTTGTTTTTGCCGGAGAACATCATGCGCACTTTTTCCTGTCGCCCGCTTATTATTACCTTGCTGTTGGGTAGTGCATTGACGCGCGCCTGGGGTGCAGAGGCTCCAGTAGTGCAGCAGATATCCGTGGTACCCAGCCCGGCTTTAAGTATTGAACAGCAACAGCGACTGTCAGATATTGCAGTCAAAGTACTGCATCAGATTGCTGCGGCACGGGAAGACATCGCTCTACGCAATGCCGCCAGTGCTCACCAGGCCCTGGACAACGCCGGCAACTTGCTCGCCAGCTTGCAAACCCGCCTGCCTGTCACACGCGTCTCCGATCACGTCTGGAATGCGCAAAAACATCAGGAATACGATAACAGTGCGCGTGTGCTGCCTGATTTGATACCGATTTACGCCAACCTGCATACGTTGCGAGACTTCATTCCGGCACAGCAGAAGCTTAAACAGCCTGCCGCCGATAAGCTGCGCGTCACGGATGCCACGCTGATTTATGCCGAGGCTGACCTGCCACTGGTGCATACGCTTCGCACCGTGGATACCGCACGTCATGCGCTGGACCAGCAGAACTGGCAACGTGCCGACCAGGCACTCAAAAATGCCGAAGACGGCGTCGTATTCATGTCGGTGAGCGTAAACGAGCCTTTCGCCGCAGGCCGCCAATCCTTGCTGCAAACCACCCGCCTGCTAGCAGCGGGTGAAACCGCCAAAGCCCGGCTCGAACTCCAACGCGCGCGCAGCTACCTGCAACGCGCCGCACAAACAACCGATAGCATTGCCAAGGACGATGCCGACAAACTGCTGCAGGATGCTGACCGGCTCGACGCGCATATCCGGAACAACGATGCCAATCTGGTCAATGACGCGCAAACCTTGTGGTACAGGACAGCTGCACTGGCTGAACGCTCCAAGGCATATCTGGGCAATGAATGGGCCAGCGTAATGCACGACCGGCCGATCAAATCCAGACTCATCGAAGCCCGCCTCGCGTTACGCGATGCGGCCATTGATCAATTTACCGCACACCAGCCAGCGGCCGCCGAGAAAGCGTTGGTGCGCGCGCAAAGCTACCTCGGCCAGGCACTGGAAATCGCACGCACCGATAACCAGCCGCAAATCGAAATACACGGTGTGCAACAACATGTCGCCCGGCTCGCAACCGAAACTCCGGCACAACGCAACCCGGACCAGTACAGCCAGCTCGCGGGCGAACTGGGTATCCTGATCAGCCAGAGCTGACATGAGATGAGGCTTGCCTACCCAACAGAAACCAGTTTGAATAGCGGCCATGAAGATACTGATTCCTATCCCGTGTCGAGTGCGCTGATCCTGCGCTCATTGCGACTGCCTGCCCTGGTGCTGGGCGGCGTGGTGATCCTGGCTCTGGCACTGATGACGTTGACCGCATGGCGCGCCGAAACCCGCATCGGCACCGTGCAATTGCACATGCAGAATATTCTCGCACTGCAGACGCTCTCAATGCAGATAGAACACGACTATTTGCGCCTGGTTAATCCGCAGGCGCCGCTCCCTGCGCACATCCAGCAGGCGCTGGACAAACAACTCGCCGACATCATCGCTGCCGATCACTCGCGCGTGGCCGACACACCCGCGGTATTGAGCCAGCTACGGCAATTGCTGGCGCGTCGCAATGCCGGCCACGATACGCTGCTCTCCACGCTGGCGCAGATCCATGACCGCATCACGCGTGAAACCAACGCCCATGCGGTACTGGTCAGCGATGTGCAACGCACCGCGCGCTTCGAATTCAATCTCGCGCTGACCCTGGTCGTGGTGCTCCCCTTGCTGGCGGTCGCCACCCTCTACCTGCTGCGCCATCGCGTGCAGTTACCGCTGCGCGACCTGAGCTGGCTGATGCAACGTTTGTCGCAACAGGATTACGCCAGCGCCCCGATTGCCCATGCCGATCCGATGATCAAGCCGCTGCTGCTGCGTTACAACCATCTGGTGAGCCGACTGGCCGAGCTCGAAGCCGAACACCAGAACCGCGAGACCCTGCTCGAACAGCAGGTGCGCGCCGCCAGCACCACCCTGCTCAACCAGCAGCAGCATCTGGCGCAGGCGGAAAAACTGGCCAGCGTCGGCGAAGTCGCTGCCGGCATTGCGCACGAACTGCGCAACCCGCTGTCCGGCATCCAGATGGCGCTGACCAATCTGCGCCGTGAAACCGAATCGGCCGACCATGCCGAACGGCTGGATATGGTCCTGGATGAAATCAACCGCATTACGCGCCTGCTCAATGGCCTGCTGGATCAGGCACGGCACCACCCCGCCCCGCCCAGCGAAGTGAACCTGGCCGAACTGTGCGGCGCCCTGGCCAGCCTGGTCCATTACCTGTTGCCACCCGCGATCACGCTGGTGACCGACGTCCCCGCGGATTTGAGCTGCGTGATCTCGGCCGATGGCTTGCGCCAGGCCTTGCTCAACCTGATTCTCAACGCACGCAACGCCATCGGCGAACATGCGGGAAATATCCACCTAACCGCGCAGCCTCGTGAAGACGCTATCGAAATCAGCGTCACCGACAGCGGTGGCGGCTTTTCCGATACACTGCTCAGCCACGGCCCGCGCCCGTTTATCAGCAGCCACGAGTCAGGCACCGGACTCGGGCTGGCCATCACGCGCCGTTTCGTAAATGATCTGGGCGGGCGCATTGCGCTGGACAACACGCCTGGCGGTGGCGCACGCGTCACCCTCTACCTGCCTTGTGCCTCCACCCATGCCTGACAGCCTCCTCATCATTGAAGACGAATCCCTGCTCGGTGCTGAACTACAGCGCCATTTCCGACGTGAAGGCTGGGAGGTCAGCTGGGCCCGCAGCATCGCCGAAGCCGAATCCCTGCTGTTCGGCGAAACTCTTACACCGCTGATCGTGCTCTCCGACATGAGCCTGCCGGATGGCAATGGCCTGGACTTGCTCGAATCCGTGCGCCAGAAAAATCTGGGCGGCGAGTGGCTGTTCCTCACCGGCTACGGCACCGTGCCGGATTCAGTGCGCGCGCTGAAACTGGGTGCACTGGATTTCCTGAGCAAACCCTGCGATCTGGCGCGCCTCGACCTGATCATCGCCGCCGCCACGCGCAGCGGCCGCGCCCAGCGGCGCATTGCCGAACACTCGGCGGCGGCGGCACGGCGCTACAGCGTGGACAGCTTCAGCGGCAACAGCAGCGCCTCGAACGCGGCGCGCCAGATGCTGACGCGGCTGGCCAGCGTACCCTATTCCGCACTGCTCATCAGCGGCGAAACCGGTACCGGCAAAGGTCTGGCAGCACGCATCCTGCATCACGGCGGGATGCGCGCCAATGCCCCGCTGGTGGAGGTCAATTGCGCCGCACTGCCGCATGAACTGATCGAATCCGAGCTGTTCGGCCACGAACCCGGCGCGTTTACCGGCGCCAAAACCCGGCGGCGCGGCCTGTTCGAGCAGGCCGATGGCGGCACCCTGTTTCTGGATGAGGTCGGTGAGCTGGCACCCGATTTGCAGGCCAAGCTGCTCAAGGCGATCGAGGACAAGGTCATCCGCCGCGTGGGCGGCGACCGCGAAATCGCACTCGACGTGCAGCTCATCGCGGCCACCAATCAGGATCTGGTTGAAGCTGTCGCCGCCCGGCGTTTCCGCGAAGACTTCTATCATCGCCTGTCGGTATTCCGCCTGGAATTGCCGCCATTGCGCCAGCGCCGCGAGGACATTCGTGCCCTGGTGCAGCGCTTTGTTGCTGAATTCAACCTCAAGGCCGGCAAAAAAATACGCCATATCCGCGACAGCTCCTGGCTTCTGCTTGAGCAGCACGACTGGCCGGGCAACGTACGCGAACTGCACAATGCCATCGAGCGCGCCGTGCTGCTCACCCCAGGCGATGCCGACACGCTGCAGGAGGAATGGCTGCAACTCACTCCCGGTCGCATCCTGCCCGCGCCACCGCAAGCCAGCAGTGAAACTTTATTGTGCCTGCCGCTGGACGGCAGCATGGCGCTCGACGACATGGATCGTCACATCATCCAGACCACCCTGGTACGCTACGCCTACAATGTCACTGCCGCCGCGCGCGCGCTTGGCACCACACGCGAAACACTGCGTTACCGGGTGGATAAATACGGCCTCAAACCAGAAGCCGGCAAGGATGGCTGAAACATCCGGCCTAATGAGACGCCGCCGGGAGAAGGCGCAATGCAAGGTAAATCCATAATCCATGCCATCACCCGGCTCAAGCTCTTCCTGCGCGGGCACGAGCAGGAAGAAGCACGCCGCATGCTGCTGTGGGCTGGCGTGGTCGGCATACTCGGTGCGCTGGCGACCGTGCTGTTCCGCGAGGGCATCCAGCTCGTTCAATTGTTGTTCACGCGCCATTCCGGCAGCCTGGTGCACATCGCCGAAGGGCTGACCTGGTGGCAGCGCCTGCTGATTCCGCTGGCTGGGGGCTTGCTGGCAGGGGCGATTTTGCAATTCGGCTTGAAATGGGTAGGCAGCGCGCGGACCACCGACTACATGGAAGCCATCGTCGCGGGCGACGGCGTCATCGGTGTCCGCGCCAGCCTGGTGAAAAGCCTGTCGTCACTGTTCACCGTCGGCTCCGGCGGCTCGATCGGACGCGAGGGTGCGATGGTGCAGCTTGCCGCCATGGTGGGATCAGCGGCAGGCCATTGGGTGCACCTGCCTCAGCACAAGCAACGCCTGCTGGTGGCGTGCGGAGCCGCGGCAGGTCTGGCTGCGGCTTATAACGCACCCATCGCCGGCGCACTGTTCGTGGCTGAAATCGTGATAGGCACCATCGCCATGGACAGCTTTGGCCCGCTCATCGTCGCCTCGGTTGTCTCCAATACCACCATCCACCATTTCCTCGGTTACGCGCCGGTGTACCAGATCCCGGCGTTTCAGTTTCTATCCAACTGGGAGTTGATTTTTTACGCCGCACTGGGCTATCTGCTGGGGCATCTCGCGCCCTCTTTCATCACCCTGCTGGATCGCAGCGAAAGCCTGTTCGCGCGCACCAGGCTGCCTCTCACCCTGAAGCTGGGGCTGGGCGGCCTGATGGTGGGCGCGATTTCCACGTTCTATCCGCAAGTGTGGGGCAACGGTTACAGTGTGGTGAACAGCCTGCTGCATCAGAACATCGCCTGGCAGCTGCTCGCCCTGGTGCTGATTTTCAAGATCATCGCCACGGCAGCGACGATCGGCTCCGGCGCAGTGGGCGGGGTATTCACCCCCACCCTGTTCATTGGCGCGGCATTCGGCTCGCTGTTCGGCACCGCGCTGGGCGCGATTTTTCCCGGTATGATCTCGCCCTCCAGCGCCTACGCCATCGTCGGCATGGGCGCGTTTCTGGCCGCCGCCACCCATGCGCCGCTGATGGCGATCCTGATGATTTTCGAGATGACCCTGGATTACAAAATTACCCTGCCACTGATGCTGGCGTGTGTGATCGCCTACACCGTCGCGCGCGACCACCGCGGCAGCGAGTCGATCTACGCCGGCGCACTACGGCGCAAGCGTGGACTCCATGCCGCAGAAATAGCGCCCGTCAGCAAATCGCCTTGATCAGACCGCAACACCTCTTCCCAGCCAGACAACAGGGCTAGGGGGATATCAGCCTAATTTCTTTCATGTTCCGGGGGATATCCCCCGGCGATCACTTATACATAGCAGACTTATATTTACTTTCATGTGCTTATGGTTTTGGCATGGATGCTGCTGTATTGACACCAGAGACACTCATTCCAATTCGGATACAGATTTTTCCAGGCGTAAGGAGAGCATCAATGCATGCAAGCGGATATGTAATTTATACCGTGATTCTGTTGCTGGCGTTTGTGAGCATAGTGATCTGGGTATTCAGCAAAAAACGCAAGGCGCGCTTCAGCAAGGACGCCGATATCCCCTTTGAGGAAGAGCAGGAATAATTTCCTGCTCACAGGCGCCACAACCGTTTGGTCAAAAGGAGTTTCAAGCCCGGCAAAAAAAACAGCAAACCAGGCAAACCATGATCCCGCTTCACCAACCATGTTTTAGATCACTTTAATCTCAGGAGAATTAGCATGAAATCAAATCTGCTCGCAGCCGTCCTCGCCACCTCGATTATTTCCTTGACCGGCGCCGCCTATGCCGCCCCCGTGGCAGGTTCTGAAACCGTAGGCATCACCGTCCAGGAGGCAAGCATCGCCGCCGCGGGCTGGAGTGCACAGAAACAAATCCTGCACAAACCGGTCTATAACGATGACAAGAAGAAAATCGGCGTCATTGAAGACATCATCGTGTCGCCGGGAAATTCGGTGTCCTACGCAGTTGTCGGCGTTGGCGGCTTCCTCGGCATTGACCGTCATGATGTGTTGATCCCGTTCAACCATTTCAAGGCCGAAGGACATCGATACTTGCTGCCGGGCGCGAACAAGGCCATGCTCAAGTCCTTGCCTGCATTCAAATACACAAAATGATGCAGGTCATGGCGGGTGGCCTGCGCACCCCTTTTTCTCACACTATTGGTTCAAACCAAGGAGCGTGTCATGAGGCGTCGTATTTTCCCGCTGCTCGTCGCAACCACCCTGACATTGATGCTGGCGAGTTGTGCCAGTCTGCCGCCGCCCGCGCCGGTCACGGTTGCAGAGGTGGTTCGCCTCAGTCATGAAGGCGACCCTCCCGATCAAATCATCCAGCGCATGCGTGACGCTGGCACCGTCTATCGCCTCAAGGCCAGTCAGTTCGCGCGCCTGCACCAGCAGGGCGTATCCGATGAGGTGCTGGATTACATGCAGCATACTTACCTTGAAGCCGTGCGCCGCGATCAGCACATGCAAGACTGGAATAGCTGGTGGCCGGCTCCGGATGGTTATTTCTACGGCCGTTGTTACTACGGCGCCTGGCCTTACCGCTGCTATTGATTCCATCCCGAATTCAGCGCATGCAGGCTGGAATGGATTAAAGGAACACGGGCCGGCAAACGCCCGGACTGTCGCATGAGCCAGTTCAAGAACCTTTCCTCGCATATTTTGCAGGCTTCCGCCTCAATGGTCGGCGTTTGCATGATGATTCTCAGCATCGTCAAACTCATCCATATGGGTGGGCCCATGAGCAGACTGGTGGACAAAATACTCGGCTTTGACAATGTAGTGTTTCTGTTTAGCGCCATCCTGTCCTATGCCTCGATGCGCTACGAGCGGCGGGCTGTGCATCTGGAGAATCTGGCTGACACCATGTTTATCGTCGGACTGATTTGCATGACGGTAGCCTCCTTTGTACTTTCTTTCGAGATCCTCTAAAAATGGTCGAGTCGACAGAATTCAACTTTAACCGCAGGCGCTTCCTGATTGCCGCCACCACTGCGGTGGCGGGCGCAGGGTTCGTGATGACCGCTTATCCGTTCGTGATGAGCATGATGCCGAGCCAGAGAGCGCTGGCCGAAGGCGGTCCGGTCGATGCGGACATCCGCAAGATTGAACCGGGCATGCTGGTAACCTTCACATGGCGCAAACAGCCGGTATGGGTTCTGCATCGCACCCAGCCCATGCTCGACCGGTTGGGCAAGCATGATCAGTTACTGCTTGATCCGCTGTCACGACAGCCCCAACAACCCGTTTATTGTCAGAACGCAACCCGTTCGATCAAGCCGGAATACTTTGTCGCAGTCGGTATCTGTACACACCTCGGTTGCGTTCCAACCTACCGCAGGGAAGTGGGAGCACCGGATATAGGAGCGAATTGGCCGGGTGGTTTTCTATGCCCTTGCCACGGTTCCAAATACGATCTGGCGGGTCGGGTATTCAAGGACGTGCCGGCACCACTCAACCTGGAAATTCCTCAACATACCTACCTGAGCGAGACCCTGATATTGATCGGTGCAGACAAGAAAACAGGCTAGATACCCCACACGAAACCAGCGCGACTATCGTTTATATCCGGATTTGCAGCAGAACGATCAGAACTTCCACCAGAAAGAACACAATGAAAAATGACACCACGCAACCTTCTGGCACAGCCCCGGCGCCGCAGTGGAGCAACCCTGCCTGGACATCCGCGCGCAAGGATATGGTTGGCACCGCACTGGGCGCTTCGCGGCTGTGGTTCAGCGTAGCGCAGGGAATCGTCAGCGAGGTGTATTACCCGCGCCTGGATATCCCCCAGCTCAAGGATCTCGGCTTGATCGTCGCCGATGACCAGGGCTTCTGGCAGGAGTTGCGCAGGCTGCCCGGTTACACCCTGGAATTCGTTGCCCCCGGCATCCCGGTACTGACCATCCACCACCGGCATTCGCGCTTCAACCTGCGCATCCGAATCTGCTCCGATCCGCAGCGCGATGTGCTGCTGCTGGATATCGAGCTTGACGGCGACGCGGCGCTGCGCCCCTATCTGCTTGCCGCGCCGCGTCTGGGTGGAGATAGCCTCAATAACCGCGCCTGGGCGGATTCCTGGCAAGGCAGGCCCTTGCTGTGGGCGGAACAAGGGCCTTTCGGTCTGGCGTTGATGTGTGCCGACCATGGCGGACTGCCCGGTTTTGGCATGCGATCAGTGGGCAGCGTGGGCGAAAGCGATTTATGGCAGGATTTCGATCGCCACCGGCGCATGACATGGAGCTATGCCGAAACCGAGCCGGGTGAAGTATCGCTGGCTGGAGAATTGCCGCGTCGCTGTACTGTAGCGCTGGGTCTGGGCAGCAGCAAGGAAGCCGCAGCCACCCTGGCATGGAGCGCATTGATGCAAGGTTTCGAAGCGGCCTGGCAAGGTCAATGCAAGGACTGGGCAGACTGGCAAAAAAACTGGCAGCCGCCGCCAGCGCTCGCCGCCCTGCCGGATGCCTCTCAACAACTGCTGCAACGCTCTGCGAGCATACTCAAAATCCACCAGGACCATACTTACCCCGGTGCTGCCGTCGCCAGCCTGTCGGTGCCGTGGGGCGAATCCAGCTCGAGCCAGGGCGGCTACCATCTGGTGTGGTCACGCGATCTGGTGGAGACTGCCGGCGCACTGCTGGCCATGGATAAACTCGACGATGCGCGGGCCATCCTGTGCTATCTGATCGCCACCCAGCAGAGCAACGGCCACTGGCTGCAAAATCAGTGGCTGGGCGGCAAACCATTCTGGCAAGGCATCCAGCTGGACGAAACCGCCTTCCCCGTGCTGCTGGCCGCCGCCCTGCACGCACGTGACGCGCTGGCACAAATTCCGGTGCACGATACAGTGCGTCGCGCGCTCGATTTCATCCTGCGCGAAGGTCCTGCCACCGGCCAGGACCGCTGGGAGGAGGACGCCGGCATCAATCCTTTTACCCTGGCGGTGGCCATTGCCGCACTGGTGGAGGGCGCTGCATTGCTGCAAGGGCGTGAACGCGATTGCGCACTGATGCTGGCGGATTACTGGAATGCCCGGCTGGAAGACTGGACCTGGGTAGAAGATACGGCGCTGGCACGCAGCCTCGACGTGCCCGGCTATTATCTGCGCAGCACCCCCACCGACGAACTCATCCACGACGGCGCCAAACTCGAACACCTGCTGATCAAAAACCGCGCCATTGATCCCGATCTTCCCGCCGAGGAGCAACTGGCAACCGATTTCCTGCAACTGGTGCGCTATGGTCTGCGCGATGCGCACGACCCGTGCATCGTCGCAAGCGTGACCGCCATCGACAAGTTGCTCAAGACCGATACGCCCAACGGCCCGGTATGGCATCGCTACAACGGCGACGGCTACGGCGAACATGCAGATGGCAAAGCCTTCGACGGCAGTGGCAACGGGCGCGGCTGGCCACTGCTTACCGGCGAGCGCGGCCACTATGCATTGATGGCCGGAGCGGACGTGCTGCCCTACATCGAAGCCATCACGGCCATGACCGGGGCGGGCGGTCTCATTCCCGAACAGGTATGGGATACCGATCCCATACCTGCGCGCGATCTCTACCCGGGCCAACCCAGCGGGTCTGCCATGCCGCTGGTGTGGGCGCACGCCGAGTACATCAAGCTGTGCCTGAGCCATGCCCAGGGCTATCCGGTGGATCGCCCGGTGCAGACCTGGCAGCGCTATCACGGCCGGCGCCCGCAAATTTCATTTTATCTATGGCGCATGAAGCAACGCCCGCGCAATCTGCCTGCCGGCAAGGAACTGCGCCTGTTGCTGCACGCGCCTGCACGCGTGCATTGGGGACGCAACGGCTGGCAGGAGATCGCAGACGTGGACACGCAGGACTGGGGGCTGGCGCACATCGCCATTTTGCCGACGACGCAATTGAAACCGGACGACACACTGGAGTTCACGCTGTACTGGCCGGATAGCGGGCAATGGCAGGGTGAGGATTTTCAGATTCGCATCGTTTAAAACGGCAATTTTAGCCACGGAGAACACGGAGAAAAACAATGAAGGAGAAAGTCAAAATAAAACCCGGGAAGTGTCTTGAATTTTGCCTTTTGACTTTCCATTTTTGCCTTTTGCCTTGTTCTTTTTCCTCCGTGCTCTCCGTGGCCAATTGCTTTTTTCCAGAATGACAGGAGACGCATCATGATGACAATTGATTTGAGCGGACGCCGGGCGCTGGTCACCGGTTCCAGTTCCGGACTGGGCGAAGCCATCGCGATGGCCTTATCCAGCGCAGGCGCCAAGGTGGCGATCAACTATCGAAATGATAAAGTGGTAGCAGACGCAGTGGTGGCGCGCATCGTCCGGCAAGGCGGTGCGGCGCAGGCATTTCAGGCCGACATTTCGGTTCCGGAACAGGTGACGCGGCTTTTCGCTGAAGTCGGCGCCGCATTCGGCGGGCTGGATATTCTGGTCAACAATGCCGGCATCGACGGCGGTGCGGCCAATTGTGCCGACAGCGATCCGGACCAGTGGGCGCGCGTCATCGCGGTGGACCTGCAAGGGTCCTACTACTGCGCGCGTCAGGCACTGCACTGGATGCTGCCGCAGAAACGCGGGGTCATCATCAACATCACCTCAGTGCATGAATTCATCCCCTGGTCGGGCTACAGCGCCTATACCAGCGCCAAGGCGGGGCTGTCCATGTTCACCAAGACCCTGGCCCAGGAAGTGGCTGCAAGCGGCGTACGCGTGCTGGCCATCGCCCCCGGCGCGATCAAAACGCCGATCAACGCCAGCGTCTGGGAAGACCCGCAGGGATTGGTCGATCTGGATCAGAAAATCGCCATGGGGCGCATGGGCGAGCCGGATGAAATCGGCCAGGTTGCGGCTTTCCTGGCCAGCGATCTGGCCAGCTACATTACCGGTACCAGCATCGCGGTGGACGGCGGCATGCTGATCTACCCGGACTTCCGTCATGGCGGATGATCTGGATGCCGACCTGATCATCATCGGCAGCGGTGCCGGAGGCGGCACGCTGGCGCGTGCGCTGGCGCCCAGCGGCATTTCCATCCTGGTGCTGGAGCGCGGCGATTTTCTGCCCAGGGAAAAAGCCAACTGGCAGGCCGAAGCTGTATTTCGCGCGCACCGCTACCATACTCAGGATCATTGGCGCGATGGCGCCGGGCGTCTGTTTCAACCCGTCACCGGCTACCACGTGGGGGGCAACACCAAGCTCTACGGCGCAGCGGTGCTGCGCCGCCGCGGCGAGGATTTTGTGGCGCGCAAGCATGTCGACGGCAGCACCCCGAACTGGCCGATTGGCTATGCCGATCTGCGCCCTTACTACGATGAAGCAGAACGCTGGTATTACGCGCACGGCCTGGCCGGTGCCGACCCTACGGAGCCGCCGCGCAACGACTATCCATGGCCGCCGTTCACCCATGAGCCTTACATGGCAGAAGTGGCGCGCCAACTGAAAACGCTAGGCTTACACCCCTTTCCGCTGCCGCTGGCGCTGAATCGGGACGAAGATCATCCGCAACAAAGTGCCTGCATACGCTGTGACAGCTGCGACGGTTTCCCGTGCCTGGTGCACGCCAAGGGCGATGCGGAAACCTGCGGCATCCGCCCCGCATTGCAATACGCCAATGTTCATATCCTGCCCGGTGTCCGGGTGCAAAAACTCCTCACCAATGGCGCTGGCAGCCGCGTGGAAAGCGTGGAAACGCTGGGCCCGCAAGGCGCGCGGCGTTTCCGCGCACGTGTGGTTGTCGTCGCTGCCGGCGCCATCAATTCCGCCGCTCTGTTACTGGCTTCAGCCAACGCCCGGCACCCGCGCGGGTTGGCTAATGGCAGCGACCAGCTTGGCCGCAACTACATGTGCCATCTCAACAGCGCCTGCATTGCCATCGATCCGCGTCGCCGCAACCCGACCGTGTTTCAGAAAACCATCGCCATCAACGATTTTTACAATAGCTCGGGCGAGGCGGATTTCCCCTACCCGCTCGGCCACATTCAGAATCTCGGCAAGGTTACCCCGGCCATCCTCAAAGCTCAGCGCCCATACTTCCCCTGGCCACTGGCGCGCTGGGCGGCGCAGCATTCGGTGGACTGGTGGCTGACCACGGAAGACCTGCCGCGCCCGGACAACCGGGTCAGTCTGGATGCTGACGGCACCATCCGGCTGCACTATCTACCCACCAACGAGGCCGCCCATCAGCGCCTGGTCGGTGGCTGGAAAAACATCCTGAAACAGCTCGGCTATCCGCTCGTCTTCACCCAGCGCATGGGCATCGAGGCGGTGGCCCACCAGGTAGGCACGGCACGGTTCGGCACCGACCCCGGCGCCAGTATGCTCGACCTCCATTGCAAGACGCATGAGCTGGACAACCTGTACGTGGTGGATGCGTCGTTCATGCCCTCCATCGCCGCCGTCAATCCGTCGCTGACCATCATGGCCAACGCACTGCGCGTCGGCGCCCACCTGCGCCAGCGTTTCGCCCAGGGCGATTGGCATGGATAGGCAACTGGTGTGCCGAAATGGCGATTGAAAAGCACTTTGGCCACAGAGGCCACAGAGAACACGGAGGAAACGCGCTTCCCAGACCTGAGTACCCGGTCGATCAACTCGGAATACGGCATACCCGCGCCTACTCTGTGGCTGCAATTGCCGTTTCCGGATTCATGACATTGATGACCTAATCAGGAGAATCAGACATGGCCAAGCTCAGCGCCGTCGCAGTCTATACAGCAGGTTTCCTGCAAGGCTGCGCGTTTGTCCTGATCCCGGCGCTCGGTACCATTCTGGCCGCACCGCCTTACCACCTGTCCAGCAGCACCTATGGCGTGCTGTTTCTGCCGCAGACGCTGGGCGCCATCTTCGGCGCGCTCACTGCCGACACGCTGCACCAGCGCATCGGCAGTCGCGGCCTGTTCCGTACCGGCGTTGCTGCCAATGTGCTCGCCCTGCTCCTGCTGGCCGGCGCGGCCTATAGCAGTGGCACGCTGGCGCATGCCTTGCTATTGATGGAAACACTGTTTCTCGGCGTGGGTTTTGGCTTGACGCTGGCTGCCGTCAATCACTATGCCGCGCTGCTGTTCCCCCGCAGCGCCACAATGGCAGTCACCTTGCTCAACGCCGGCATCGGTGGCGCCACCGCGCTCTCCCCGCTAATCCTGCATGGCATTGCTGCCTGGACCAGCTGGGGCGTATGGCCGCTCATGCTGGCAGCGGGATTCGGACTGGTGCTCTTTCTGCCGCTCCCGGCCAGCACTGCCAAAACCGGTGAATCACCGCGCTGGCAAGCCGCCATGCTGCTGTTTGCGCTGGCCGCATTTCTCTATGCCATCGGCGAAGGCATTTTTGGCAGTTGGGCCAATATTTACATCAGCGTGAACAAGGCCCTGCCTGCGCATTACGGAGCGCTGGCGCTCTCCGCTTTCTGGGGCAGCATGACGCTGTTTCGCATCCTGCTGGCGCTGGTGCCGGAGCGCGTGATCGCGCAGCGCTGGCTTTATCTGGCGGCGCCGCTGGGCATGGGCGCCTGCTTCGCTGCGTTGCCGTTTCTGTCCAGCGCCTGGACTTTGATAGGCGCGTTTGCACTGGCCGGCGCAGCATGCAGCGTCTACTTTCCGTTTTCCATGTCGTACGGGCTGGCCGCTTTTTCCGGGCAGCAGACACGCATGGCCGGTCTGATGGTGGCCGCGCTGATGGCCGGCGAGGGCATCGGCTCGTTTGCCCTGGGGCCGTTGCAAAGCCTCGTCGCGCTGCCGCGGATTTACCTGTTTTCGGCATTGTTGGCCATACCCTTGTTCGTGTTGGGATGGCGCCTCTCGGCGCGGGCAAAAACCAGCTAAACTAGTCATCCGCTGGCAAAAACGGGGGCGCTGCCTCCGGCGCAAATCGCCAAAACGCAAAAATTGGCCCGCGAGTGGTGGTCGGCGCATATCTTTGTTTCAAAATACTGGACTAAGGCTAATCCTATGTTGTCTCCACCCGAAGCTGCCGGTCTGACCCAAACCGAGGTAAACGAACGACGGCAACAGGGCCAAGTCAACCTGGTAGAGAAATTCACGACGCGCACTGTCCCGGGCATCTTGCGCAACAACATCGTGACGGTATTCAATGGCATCCTGACGGCGTCTGTTGTGGCGCTGCTGGCGGTTGGTGCCAATAGCGATGCAGTGTTCTTGTCCATAGTCACTCTCGCCAACATGCTGGTGGGCGTCATCAGTGAATTTCGTGCCAAGTGGGCACTGGACCGGCTCGCGCTGTTACAGCACCATGTTGTCACGGTACGCCGCGATGGCCACGACCAGGAAATTTCCAGCGACGAGGTCGTCAAGGACGACTTGGTACGCTTGACGCCTGGTGATCAAGTGGTCGCCGATGGCATGCTCGCGCCGTCTGCGCCGGTCGTCATGGACGAATCGTTGCTGACAGGGGAAGCAACTGCAGTCGAGAAACGTACGGGTGATACCGTGCTTTCCGGCAGCTATTGTGTCAGCGGGGCGGGGTATTATGTGGCGATCCGTGTCGGCGCAGCTTCCAGCGTCAATACACTGACCGCGCAGGCCAAAACATACAAGATCCAGCTCACACCCACTCAGAAGAGCATCAATACCCTCATTAAGACGCTGACCGCGATCTTGATATTGTTCGTCGCCTTATTGCTCATGGCGGCTTACATCAAGAGTTTGCCGGTGAAGGAGACCATCCTGTCGCTGGTCACTGTGATCAAAGCCCTGGTGCCCGAGGGGCTGGTCCTGATTTCCACGCTGGCGTTCGCGATGGGCGCGTTGCGCGCGGCCAGGCGGCATGTCCTGGTGCAAAAGCTTGGCGCGGTCGAATCGTTGGGTCACCTGACGGTGCTGTGCCTGGATAAAACGGGTACTCTCGGCACCAATCGTTTGCAATTTGAAGTGTTAGTACCCTTCGCCTTGAGTCAAGGCGAGTTAGCTCGCTACCTGGGGCTATTCCTCGGCGCGGTGAGCGCGCAAAACCAGACCACCGAAGCGATTGCATCGGCGTTCCCCAGCCTCGCCAGTACCGTGATCGACGAGTTACCTTTCAGTACCGAGCACAAGACCAGTGCAGTGCGTGTAGGGTTTAATGGCGAGGACGTGTCCTTGTGGCTCGGTGCTCCCGAGGCGATGGCCGAGGACCGGCTGACGGCCGCCCAGGCTGCGCAGCTGACGGACTTCAGGCAGCGCGGCCTGCGCGTGATGCTGTTTGCGCGCTCTGCACAAACGCTGTCGCAGCGCGACGACCTGTTGCTGTTGGGCTTCGTGGTACTGCGCGATGAGCTACGCCAGGATGTCGGCAGCGCGATCCGATTTTACGAAGCGCGCGACGTTACTCTAAAAATACTATCGGGCGACAACCCTGACACCGTCTCGGCGGTGGCCCGGCAAGCGGGCATAACCCTCCACGGATCAACCATCAGCGGCCCAGAGTTAGCTGCTTTGGCGCCGGATGCATTCGCGAAAGCGGTTCATGAAGGCCAATTTTTTGGCCGCCTGATACCGCAGCAAAAACAACAGATCGTCAAATGTCTGCAGAAGTCAGGCGATTTTGTCGGTATGGTAGGCGATGGTGTCAATGACGTTTTGGCGTTAAAGCAGGCCGACATCGGGGTCGCAATGAACTCAGGTGCAGCAGCGGCACGCGATGTCTCGGATATTGTGTTGCTGAAAGATTCTTTTGCTCACTTGCCGGCGCTCTCGCAAGAGGGGGATCGGATCATCCATAGCATCAAGCGCATCATGCAGTTGTTTCTCACGAAGAACGTCTACAGCCTGTTTTTTGTCGGCTTCGTCGGCTTCGTTGGGCTGAGATTTCCGTTGAGCCCGCGCGACATTACGTGGATCGATGTGCTGACCATTGGTATCCCGGCCACAGTGCTGACACTGTTGGCCCCTGCCGTGGGCAAACAATCGACGGAAAACTTTCTCCGTGAACCGTTAAAGTTCGCGCTGCTGGCAGGGCTGTGCACCGCATTTTTTTCGCTACTCGTTTACGCGAATTTCTTCCTGTTTCAAGACCGGGCGGAGCAGTACAGTAGAACGGCGGGTGTATCGGTGATCGTGTTGATGGGCTTGTACGTGCTGTTCCGGTTGACCAGCGACGAGCGCGGGCCAACTGCGTCAGCCGCGCAACGGCTGGCGGTATGGGGATTGCTGATCGGCGCGCCGTTGTTGCATGGTGCTGGGGTTTATTGGCCGCCGCTACGCGACATATTGGGCATGGTGTCGCTGGATGCGGACTCCTGGATCACGATCCTGGCAGCATCCGGATTGGGGATGGTGGCGTTGCATTACTTGCTGCAAGATGCGATTCGCAAGCGTTTTCTTGGTATGTAGCGTTATTACATAGGTGGAAAATTTTTGGTATACACAAGTTAAATGAGCTATCGGCTAACAAAAACAGATAGGGTCGTTAAGAATAAAGTAAGTTTTCATGGCGTAACATTCAGCCATGGACATCGAAAATATTGCCTTTAGGATGATGCCAATGCCCCGTTACCGCCGCAACGCACTCGCTTTATTCCTGCTGGCGGCTGCGCTCGGCGGTTGTGCGAGCTACACGCCGCGACCATTGTCGCCGCAAGCCACTGCCAGCGCCTTTGAAGCGCGCACGCTCTCCGACCCCGGCCTGGAAAAGTACCTGGCCGCCCATCTGCCGCGCACCGGGCAGGCGGAGTCATCCCATACCTGGGATTTGGATAAGCTGACACTGGCTGCGCTGTACTACCATCCCGACCTGAAGGTAGCGCGTGCGCAGCAGAACGTAGCCGAAGCGGGCGTCCAGATATCCCGGCAACGGCCCAATCCGAGCCTGAATTTAACGCCGGCCTATAACGCCAATGCGATCGCCGGTATGTCGCCCTGGATTCTGGGCTCGATGCTGAATTTCCCGATCGAAACCGCCGGACGACGCGGTTATCGCGAGGCCCAGGCAAACCATCAATTTGATGATGCGCGTTTTCATGTTGCCGAGGTGGCCTGGCAAGTGCGCAGCCATATGCGTAGCCGCATGCTGGATTACGATGCCGCGCTGCGCGAAGCCGCCATCCTGAAGCAAACACTGGCTCTGCGCGGGAAGCTGTTGCAGGCCGTGCAGCGCCGCCTCGCGGCCGGCGAGGCGGGGCAACCCGAGGTGGATACTGAGCAGGCTGCACTGGCCGACGTGCGCCTGCAATTGGACATGGCGCGTGGCCGCGGGGACGCAGCGCGGGTGGCATTGGCTGCGGCCGTGGGGGTGCCGGTGGCGGCGCTCGACAGCGTCAATCTTTCCTTCACGGCACTCAACCGCCCACTTTCTGCAGCGCAAATCCCAGCTCCAGCTGTGCGCCGCGCAGCCTTGACCAATCGCGCCGATCTGCTCGCGGCACTTTCCCGGTATGAGGTTAGCCAGTCCGCGTTGCAGCTCGAAATTGCGCGGCAATATCCGGACCTGCAAATCGGCCCTGGCTACAAGTGGGACCAGGGCGCGAACAAATGGTCGCTGGGAATCAGCCTGACGCTGCCGCTGTTCAACCAGAACCAGGGTCAAATCGCGCAGGCCAGGGCACAACGCAAGCTGGCCGCGGCCCGCTTCACCGCCCTGCAAACCCAGGCCATCGCCCAGACCGGGCAAGCGCTTGCAGACTATCGTGCGGCCCTAACGGCACTGGACTCTGCGCAGTCCCTGGCCGCTACGCAGCAGTTACGCGCGCAATCCGCGCAGCGTCAATTTTCATCCGGCTACATCGATCACCTCGCGCTGGACCAGGCACACCTGCAAACCCTGGCTGCCGAGAACACCCGCCTGACTGCATCGATACAGACACAACGCGCATTGGGTGCGCTCGAAGACGCGGTCCAGCAACCGCTGGACGGCTCAATTCAAATCACCGACCCCACCCTGCCCGACCCCCGGCGCGACGCGCCTGCCCATCAAGGATCCCGGCCATGAAACACACGCGCTTTATTCTCGCCGGCCTGATCGCGACTGCGATCGTTATCGGCACTGTGATCTGGATACGCAGCACGCCCAGCCATCCGCCCGCCTCATCGGCTGACTCGCAAGCCGCAACGACCAGCGCCGGTACGGTAGTGATCAGCCCCGCGCAAATGGCGCTGAGCGGCATAGCAGTGCAAGCGCTGCCCGTCACCCGTTTCCAGCCGCAAACCAGCGCCTACGCCAGCGTACTCGACCCGGGGCCGCTGCTGCAGCTGCGCGGACAACTGCGCTCGGCACAACTGCAGACCGACGCGGCGCGCGCCCAGGCTGCGGCCTCGGAACGCGAATACCAGCGCCTGACTGTGCTAAATGGCCAGGACCACACCGTGTCGGACAAAGTGACCGAAACAGCCCGTGCCACCCGCGATGCAGACCGCGCACATCTGGAAGCGGCACAGGCAAGCTTGCTGGCTGCGCGCGACACGGCGCGCAGCCGCTGGGGCGACGTGCTGACGGGTTGGGCACTGGCCACGCGCTCGCCGCAACTGGATGCATTGAATTCCGGACAGCAGGCTTTACTGTCGGTCGCATTGCCGCAGGGCGGGGCGACGGGTTCGCCGCTGCCAACCATCCACATCAGCCTGCCCGGCAGCGTCGGCGAGATCACTGCGCATTTGCTATCGCCTTCGCCGCTGGCCGACCCGGTCACCCAGAGTCCGACGTATTTTTACCAGGCGCCGCGCGGCGGATTGCGCACCGGCATGCGCCTCGATGCCTTGCTGCCCACCGGTCAATCTGTCGACGGGGTTGTGATCCCGAACTCGGCGGTAATCTGGTACGCCAACCGGCCATGGGTCTATGTGCAGTCCACCGATACGCAATTCGTGCGCCGCGAAATCGCCGTCGACACACCCGCACCCGGCGGCTGGTTTGTTGCGCAGTGGCGCGGTGGCGAACGCGTGGTGGTCAAGGGCGCCGCGCTGCTGTTCTCGCAGGAATTCCAGCCGAAACCGCAACCGGGCGCCCCGAGCAGCGGCGGCGATGACGATGATTAGCAGGCGAGCGCGCGCACCTTATTTCCAATCCGGTCATTGAAGCCAAAAACCGCAATGCCAGCCACAGAGAGCACAGAGGACACAGAGATGAAGCAGGTTCCAGCTATTGTTCCAGTTCACCGGATGAAAGCACAAATTTACGTCAATCCATCGTTTTTTCTCTGTGAACTCTGTGTTCTCTGTGGCTAACCGATTTTTTCAGGTTTAACAGGACTTCATCGCCCATGCTGACTCCCATCGTTGACTTTGCCATCCGCTTTCGCGGCGTTGTCATCGCCCTGGCAATGCTGCTGGCGGGGTACGGCCTGTTCGCCCTCAGCCATGCGCGGCTGGATGTATTCCCGGAATTCGCGCCGCCCCAGGTGCAGGTGCAGACCGAAGCGCCGGGCTTGTCGTCCGAGCAGGTGGAAGTGCTGGTCACCCAGCCGCTGGAGAACCGCCTGGCCGGCCTGACCGGGATCAAGACCATGCGCTCCAAGTCGTTTCAGGGGCTGTCCATGATCACCCTGACTTTCGTATCGGGTACCGACATCTATCGGGCCCGGCAGGTCGTGGCAGAACAAATGGGCGGGGCTGCCGCTACCCTTCCGCAAGGCGTCAAAACACCGGCTTTGCTGCCGCTGGCTTCATCCACCAGCGTGGTGCTGAGCCTCGGTCTGACCTCGAAGTCGCGCTCGCTGATGGAACTGCGCACCCTTGCCGACTGGAGCGTTAAACCGCAGCTGCTTTCCGTGCACGGGGTGGCGGGCATTTCCGTATTTGGCGGCGAGGTGAAGCAGTTGCAGATCCAGATCGCCCCCGAAAAGCTGGTGCGCTACGGCCTGTCTTTCCAGGACGTGGTCAATGCGGCAAAACGGGCAACCGCAGTGCGCGGCGCCGGCATCATCGAAAACAACAACCAGCGCATCACGCTGGAAACCACCGGGCAGCCCATCTCCGCCGCAGCGTTGGGAGCGGTGGTGCTGCGCAATCAGGGCGGCGCCACCCTGCACCTGGCAGATGTCGCGAATGTGACGGTGGCGCCCGCCCCCGCAGTCGGTGCGGCTTCGATCGAGGGGCAGCCGGGCGTGATGCTGGTGGTCGAGGAACAGTACGGCGCGAATACCCTGGCCGTGACCCGCGCCCTGGAACAGCGCCTCGCGCAGCTCAAACCCGCCCTCACTGCCGAAGGCGTGACGCTGAATCCCGACCTGTTCCGTCCGGCCAACTTCATTGAAACCGCGATCAGCCACCTGCGCACCGCGCTGCTGATCGGCGCTGCGCTGGTGCTGATCGTGCTGTTCCTGTTCCTGTTCAACGCGCGCGCCGCGGTCATTTCTGCCACCGCGATTCCGCTTTCCCTGCTGACTGCGGTGATCGTGCTGAATCACTTCGGCATCGGCCTCAATACCATGACGCTGGGCGGACTCGCCATCGCCATCGGCGAGGTGGTGGACGACGCCATTGTCGATGTGGAAAACATTTTCCGACGCCTGCGCGAAAATCGCCTGCTGGCTGCACCGCTGAATGCGGCGCAAGTGGTATTGAACGCATCGCTCGAAGTACGCGGCGCAGTGATCTACGCCACCTTCATCGTGGCGCTGGTGTTCGTGCCGGTGCTGACACTGTCCGGCGTCGCCGGCAGCCTGTTCGGCCCGCTGGCAATCGCCTATATTGCGGCCATCATGGCTTCGCTGGTGGTGGCGCTGACGCTTACCCCGGCGCTGGCCTATGCGTTGCTGGCAAGCCGTGCCGCTGAAGCAAAAGAGCCGCCGCTGGGTAAATGGCTCAAGGTGCGCTACACCCGTCTGCTCGCCGGCATCGATCAGCGCGCGGGCGCGGTGATTCTGGTCGTGGTGTTGCTGTGCGGCGCGGCATTTGCGGTGCTGCCGTTCCTGCAGGGCAGCTTCCTGCCCACGCTGCGCGAGGGACATTTCATCGTCCACATGAAAATGGCACCGGGCACGTCGCTGGCCCAGTCGCTTGCGCTGGGGCAGCGTGTGAGTACGACGCTTAGCCGGATTCCGGGAATACGTTCGGTGGCCCAGCGCGCGGGACGGGCCACCCAGGTGTCGGATCCGGCAGGCGCATTTTCGAGCGAGTTCGAGGTGGACCTGACGCCGCTCTCCGGCCCCGGACAACAGCGCGTATTGAATGCCATCCGCAGCACCGTTGCGCCGTTCGTGGGAGCGAGTTTCTCGGTCAACACCTTCCTGACCGAGCGCATCCACGAAACGATTTCAGGCTATACCGCGCCGCTGGTCGTGGATATCTACGGCAACGACCTCGACGTGCTCGACCGCAAGGCCGAACAAGTCGCCGCCGCGATCCGCAGCGTGCCGGGCGCCGGCGCGGTGCAGGTACAGGCGCCCACCGGCAGTCCGCAACTGGTCATCCAGCTGCGCGACAGCGCCCTGTCGCGGCTCGGCATCGCCCCGGTCGACGCGCTGAGTGCGATTCAAACCGCCTACGCCGGTACCCAAGTCGGCGAGGTGTACGAAGGGAGTCGCGTATTCGACGTGACGGTGGTGCTGGCGCCACCGCTGCGCCAAAGCCCGGCGCAAGTGGGCGAACTGCCGTTGAAGACCCCGGACGGCCGCATGGTGCTGCTCAAGGACATTGCCGATATTCACCAGACCGATGGGCGTTATCTGATCCTACACGACGACGCGCAACGCCTGCAGGTAGTGACCGCAGACGTCAAGGGACGTGCGCTGTCGAGTTTTGTCACGGCGGTAAAAAAACAGATCGCGGCCCAGGTCACGCTGCCGCGCGGCACTTACCTGGTCTACGCCGGCGATGCGCCGGAGCAGGCGCGCGCGCAACAGGATCTGCTGTTGCATTCGGCACTGGCTGCGGCGGGCGTAGCGCTGCTGCTGTATATGGCGCTGGGCGGCGTGCGGTCGACCATTCTGGTGTTCGCCAACCTGCCGTTCGCGCTGGCCGGCGGCGTGGTGATGGTGCTCGTCACCGGCGGGGTATTGTCGATCGGCTCGCTGGTGGGTTTCGTCACGCTGTTCGGCATTACCCTGCGCAACGCCATCATGCTGATCTCGCACTATCGCCATCTGGTCGAGGTGGAAGGCGTGGCATGGGGCAAGGATGCAGCGATACGCGGCGCAGCAGAACGCCTGTCGCCTATCCTGATGACGGCGCTGGTCACCGCGCTGGGGCTGCTGCCGCTGGCTCTGACCAGCGGTGCGCCCGGCAACGAGATCGAAGGCCCGATGGCGGCCGTCATCCTGGGCGGGCTGATCACTTCCACGCTGCTCAACCTGCTGATATTGCCGACGCTCGCGCTGCGCTATGGGCGGTTTGAGCGGCGCAACCCGGACAGCACCGCATGAAACCCGACGGTGACCGAAGACAGCCATGACACGGCATAAGCCAGCGCACGACATTGTGATTGTGGGCGGTGGCGCGGGCGGGCTGGAGCTCGCCACGCGCCTGGGCAACACACTGGGACGCGGCACCCGCGCCAAGGTCACCCTGATCGACGCTTCGGCTTCGCACGTATGGAAGCCGCTGTTGCACGAAGTGGCCGCAGGCAGTCTGGATTCCTATGCGGAACGGCTGGAGTATCTGGCACAGGCGCACTGGCATCATTTCCGCTTTTGTTTCGGACGCATGGACGGCCTGGATCGCGCCCGGCAACGCGTATGGATTGCACCCGCCACGGATCAGAACGGACACGAAATCATGCCGCGCCGCAGCCTTCATTACGACACGCTGGTGATTGCGGTGGGTTCGATCGGTAATGATTTTGGCATACCCGGCGTGGCCGAACATTGCATCATGCTCGACACCCCGGAACAGGCGCGTCAATTCCATCGCCGCCATATCGACGCCTGTCTGCGCGCGCAAACCCAGACCGGGCCGGTCGCACCCGGGCAGATCACGGTCGGCATCGTCGGCACCGGTGCCACCGGGGTGGAACTGGCCGCCGAACTGCACGACACGACGCGCGAACTGTCGTCCTACGGGCTCGAACATATCGACCCCGACAAAAGCTTGCGGCTGGTGCTGGTGGGGGCGGCCGAGCGAGTGCTGCCCGGATTGCCGGTGCGCCTGTCCGATGCGGTCGCCGCTCAATTGCACAGCATGGGTATCGAGATGCATAACGGCGAACACGTGGTGGAAGTGCGCCCGGACGGCATGCTCACGCATACCGGTAAATTCATCCACGCCAGCATGATGGTGTGGGCGGCAGGCATCAAGGCGCCGGATGTTCTGACCACACTGGGCTTGCCCACCAATCACGCGCAGCAATTGATCGTGCGCCCGACCTTGCAGACCGCGGATGACGCGATTTTTGCTTTTGGCGATTGCGCCGCGTGTCCGCTGCCCGGCGGCAAGGGCATCGTCCCTGCACGCGCGCAGGCCGCGCATCAGCAGGCCAGCCTGCTGGTGAAATCGATACGCTGCCGACTCAACCACAAACCGTTGCCGCAGTATGTGTATCGCGATTACGGCTCGCTGGTTGCGCTCGGACAACACAGCACGGTAGGCAATCTGATGGACAGGTGGTCCGGCAATGGCCTGCGGGTAGAAGGGCTGTGGGCGCGGCTGATGTACAGGTCGCTGCATACCCTGCACCTGCTTGCGCTGAACGGCTACGTCAGGACCGCGCTGTTGCTTCTCGCCAATCTCATCAATACGCCCAACAAGCCCACCATCAAGCTGCACTGATCAAAAAACGGCGATTTATCCACGAAATACACGAAAATCACGAAATATCCGAATCAATAACAAGTGCAGATCATCACCCAAAGGGTGAATGACTTACTCAATGTCATGCATTGATTTGTTTCGTGTCTTTCGTGTCTTTCGTGGACCAACTGCTTTTTCCAGGTTGAACGTCTCGTCATCCCGCGTGGGCGTGTCGCGCCTGCCTCTGCGACACTGGTTGAGATGCCCCAATGACCCTTCTGGTCCGGGGCTTATACCCCGAAGTTTCCCGCACCAACAAAACCGATCACAAAAAATTCAAGGCCTTATTGGGCTGGCACAGTCGATGCATAGGGAAAATCGGAGAGGTGTTGTCCGCAGCCATCAAGCCTGACCGGATAAACCTGAATCTGCCGCGCCGTGTTCAAGCCGGCAGTTCCCATTCAAATGCGGATATGAGGTATTTTGTGCCAGGAAAAAAGCACCTCAGGCTACTCGGTTACTGCTCGCTCATCCCATTGCTGTTTCTGGGCGGTTGTAGCGTATCCGGTTTCCCGCTGCTCGACCCGCAGGGGCCGATCGGTCACAGCGAACTCAATCTGATCGTAACCGCCTTTCTCATCATGCTGATCCCGGTGCTGCCGGTGATAGGCATGACCTTCTGGTTTGCCTGGCGTTATCGCGCCTCGCGCCGGGAAACTGCGCCCCAGCCCGGTTGGTCCGAACATACAATCGAGCTGGTGGTATGGACGGTGCCGACCATCATCGTGATTGCGCTGGGCGTGCTGACCTGGGTCACCACGCACCGGCTCGACCCCTACAAATCCATCGCTTCATCCGCAAAACCGATCCAGATCGAGGCGATTGCGTTGAACTGGAAATGGCTGTTCATTTACCCGGACGAGCATATCGCAACGGTCAACCAGCTGGTCATTCCCGTCAACGCACCGGTGAGTTTCCGGCTCACCTCCGATACAGTGATGGCCTCGCTGTTCATCCCGCGTCTGGGCAGTCAGGTCTACGCGATGGCGGGCATGCAAACCCGTCTGCATCTGCTGGCAAGCCAGCCGGGCAACTACCGCGGCATGAACTCGCAATTCAGCGGTGCCGGTTTTCCGGGCATGCACTTCAGGGTCATTGCAACTTCACAGGGCGATTACCAGGCCTGGCTCAAACAGGTCAGGCAAACCGGTAGCGCACTGAACCTGGCACGCTTCAAGCAATTGGCGCAACCCAGCGCCCATTCGCCGGTGAGTTATTTCGCATCGGTCCAGCCCCCTGATCTGTTCGACCAGGTTATGCGCACATTCAAGCCGATGCAGCCAGGCGCGATGGCGCCCATGCAGCCGGCGTCAAGCCATCAGGAGACATAAGGCATGTTCGGAAAACTGTCACTGTCAGCGATCCCCTTTCATGTACCCATCATCATGGGATCGGTCAGCGTGGTATTGCTGGGCGCGGCGCTGATCCTGGCGCTCATCACCTATTACCGCAAGTGGGGCTACTTGTGGCATGAATGGCTGACCAGCGTCGATCATAAAAGAATCGGCGTCATGTACATCATTCTGGCGCTCGTCATGCTGCTGCGCGGCTTCTCTGACGCCATCCTGATGCGCTCGCAGCAGGCCGTCGCACTGGGCTCCGATCACGGCTTCCTGCCGCCCGGCCACTACGACCAGATTTTCAGCGCGCACGGCACCATCATGATTTTTTTCATGGCCATGCCGTTCCTGGTCGGCCTGATGAATGTGGTCGTGCCGTTGCAGATCGGCGCGCGCGACGTCGCCTTCCCGTTCATGAATGCAGTCAGCCTGTGGCTCACGGTATTCAGCGCCGGGCTGGTCATGCTCTCGCTCGGCGTGGGCAATTTCTCCCACGCCGGATGGACCGGCTACCCGCCCCTCAGCGGCCTGCATTACAGTCCGGGCACCGGTGTCGATTACTGGATCTGGAGCATCCAGTTGAGCGGGCTGGGGTCGCTGATGACAGGCATCAATTTCCTGGTGACCATACTCAAAATGCGCGCTCCCGGCATGACGCTGATGCGCATGCCGATCTTCACCTGGACCGCATTGTGCACCAACGTGCTGATGATTCTCGCCTTCCCGGTATTGACCGTGACGCTGGCGTTGCTGGCGCTGGATCGTTACCTGGGCATGCATTTTTTTACCAACGCTCTCGGCGGCAACATGATGATGTACCTCAATCTGTTCTGGATCTGGGGGCATCCGGAAGTCTACATCCTGGTGCTGCCCGCGTTCGGCGTGTTTTCCGAAGTGGTGGCCACACTGTGCGGCAAGCGGCTATTCGGCTACACCTCGATGATCTGGGCGACCATCGCCATCACCGTGCTGTCCTTCACGGTGTGGCTGCACCATTTTTTCACCATGGGATCGAGCGCAGACGTGAATGCCTTCTTCGGCATCATGACCATGATTATCGCGGTACCTACCGGGGTCAAGGTGTTCAACTGGCTGTTCACCATGTATCAGGGGCGGGTGCGTTTCGACACGCCGATGCTGTGGACGCTGGCCTTCATGGTGACGTTCGTGCTGGGCGGCATGACCGGCGTGATGCTGGCGATTCCGGGTGCCGATTACGTGCTGCATAACACCGAGTTCCTGGTCGCCCACTTTCACAACATGCTGATTCCCGGTGCTCTGTTCGGCTACTTTGCCGGCTATGCCTTCTGGTTTCCCAAGGTGTTCGGTTTTGCGCTGAACGAGAAATGGGGCAAGCGTGCATTCTGGATGTGGGCGAGCGGCTTTTACCTCGCCTTCATGCCGCTCTACGTGCTCGGTTTTCTGGGCATGCCGCGTCGTCTGGAGTACTACACCAACCCTGCCTGGCATCCCTGGCTGGAAATTGCCGCCGTGGGTGCTGCCTTCATCCTGATCGGCATCGTGTTTCAGGTCATCCAGCTGGTGGTGAGCATCCGGGCGCGCGAAACAACCCGCGACCTGAGCGGCGATTACTGGCGCGACGGTCGCACCCTGGAATGGTCAACTGCCTCGCCGCCGCCGCTCTACAATTTCGCGCAACACCCTGTTGTGCAGTCGCGCGATGCATTCATGGCGATGAAGCAAGCCGGCAGCACCGATCAACGCCCGGACACGTATCACGCCATTCTGATGCCGAAGAACACGCCTGCCGGTTTCATTGTCGGCGTGCTGGCGTTCTTTACCGGCTTTGGCTTGATATGGCATATCTGGTGGCTGGCCGCAGGCGCGGCGCTGGGCATCCTCGCCACACTCATTTTCCGGATGATGCAGGACGAGGTGGAGTATTTGATTCCCGCAGAGGAAGTGCAGCGGATTGAAGCCGCGCGCATATTCCGGCATGCAGACGCCGATTCGTATCAGCAGGTGCCAGCATGATGTCCGCCGCATTAACCCGCGACACCGACCAGACTGCGGCGCACCATGCCCAGGCCGTGAGTAACAGCGTTTTCGGATTCTGGGTGTATGTGATGAGCGACGCCATCCTGTTTGCCATACTGTTCGCCACCTTTGCCGTGTTGCGCCACAACTACGCGGGCGGCCCCACCGGCGCGACCTTGTTCGACCTGCCCAAGGTGTTCGGCGAAACCCTGCTCCTGCTTACCAGCAGCGTGACCTATGGCCTGGCGGTGCTGGCGATGAACAGGAAAAACAGAATCCAGGTGCTGGGCTGGCTGTTGATCACCTTCCTGCTTGGGCTGGGTTTCATCGGCATGGAAGTCAGCGAGTTCCAGCGCATGATCCTGACGGGTGCCGGACCCGATCGAAGCGGTTTTCTGTCCGCATTTTTTACCCTGGTCGGCACTCACGGCCTGCACGTCAGCTTCGGCCTGATCGGCATGCTGGTGATGATGGTTCAGGTCATGCACAAGGGATTAACCGTCCCGGTTCAGTCCAGGCTGATCCGCCTGAGCATGTTCTGGCACTTCCTGGACATCGTGTGGATCGGCGTCTTCAGCGTGGTCTACTTGATGGGAGTGATGTAAATGGCACATGAGTCGATTGATCTGCCCGGTGTCAGCCATGCCCGCTTGCGCACCTATGTCGTGGGTTTTGCGCTGTCCATCGTGCTCACTATCATCCCGTTCGGCTTGGTCGTATTCGGTCTCGACCGCTTTCCCCACACCGCCATACTGACTGTCATCGCACTCGCAGCCATCGTCCAGATTGTGGTGCAACTCCACTACTTCCTGCACCTGGATCGCACCTCGGACCAGAGCTGGAACCTGCTCGCCATTGTGTTCACCGTACTCATCATCGCCATCATGCTGCTTGGCACGCTGTGGATCATGTTCGATCTCCATGCACGCATGATGTAAAAGCCGATCGCCCTGAGAGCGTAGTCTCAGCGCCGGCTGCGCGACCGTTTCGACATGGCCCAGTAAACGACGGCAACCAGCAGAACCAGCGCCAACGCGCCCGCCAGCCACAACTCTGCCGTATGAACCCGCAGCAGCCATGCTTCGATCTGCTTGCCGAAATAGTAGACGCCCGCACTCCATGCGCCGACCCACAGCAGCGCGCCCAGCGCGTTGTAGACTGCGAAGCGTTTCCAGCCCATTCCAACACTGCCCGCAGTGAGGCCGTTGAGTTGCCGCAGCACCGGGAAGAAACGCGCGACGATGACGACTTCCGGGCCGTAATGCGCGAAGAAGCGCTCCGTCTTGTCCAGCCGCGCGACGCTGATGCCCACGCGCGCGCCATGGCGAACCAGCAGCTTGCGACCACCGAAGCGGCCAATGGCATAGCCGGCGTTGTCGCCAAGCGTCGCCGCTGCCCATGCCGTCACAACCACGAGCCAGATGTTGAGCTGGCCCTGCACGGCGAGGAAGGACGCGGCGACCAGGAAGGTCTCGCCCGGCAGCGGTAATCCCAACGACTCGGCGAACAGCACGCCGAACAGCGCGCCGTAACCGTACTGGATAATATAGGGATGCGCCGTGGCAAGCAGGCTGTTCATATTGAGAAAATCAGTCAGCCACAGAGAACACAGAGTTCACTGAGGCAGCGGGGCTCGCCGGGATGGGCGATTCGTCGCCCAACTCGCAAAAATCCCTGGTTGCCGTAAATATTGACTTCCCCCATCAGGTGACCCGGAAAAACAGGTGGGAAACGCTTCATCTCTGTGTTCTCCGTGATCTCTGTGGCTTGAATCGCGGGTTTTGTTTTAGGTTCATTCTTCGCCTTCATCGTCGCCGTAAGCCGTCCCATCCACCTTACCGCTAAACACCAGATACTGATAGCCGTTGTAGAACAGCATGATCGGTATCAGCGGCAGGATGCCGACCAGCATGAACAACTGCGTACCGGAGGAAGCGGCGGCAGCGTTCCAGGTCAACGTGGGAGTGAGGGCGTAGGGATACAGGCTCGCGACCAAGCCGACAAACGACGCCACAAACAGCAGCAGCGTGCCCAGGAATGGCCAGTACTCATGCCGTTTGAGATAGGCCCATAGCGTCAGCAGCGCGGCAAATATGGCTACCCCGCCTGCCAGCGCATAAGGCAGCGCCGAGCTGCCGGACCAGCGGCTGGCAATATGGGGGTTGTGCAACGGCGTCAACGCCAGCACCAGCGCACCCGTCGCCAAGGTACCCAGCAACAGCCAGAAGCCACGTCGATAGGCGCGATCCTGCATCTCGCCGGTGGATTTGAGTATCAGCCAGCCCGCCCCCATCAGCGCATAACCCAGCACCACGCCCAATGCGGTCAGCAACGTGAAGGGTGTCATCCAGTGCCAGCCGCTGCCCACATAGTTACCCGCCAGGGTCGGCCAGCCCTGAATCAGCGCGCCCAGTATCATTCCCTGGCTGATGGCTGCACCCAGGCTGCCTACGCCAAAGGTCACGTTCCACAGCCACTTGCGCCTGCTGGCATGGCGGAATTCGAACGCCACCCCGCGCATGATCAGCGCGAACAGCATCACCGTGACCGGGATATACAAGCCCTGCAACAAGGCGGCGTAGACCGGCGGAAATGCGCCGAACAGCACGCCGCCCAACAGCACCAGCCAGGTTTCGTTGGCGTCCCACACGCTGGACAGGCTCGCCATCATCAAGCCGCGGCGGTCTTCATCGCAGGCCGCCAGCGACAGGATGCCCACGCCCAGATCAAAGCCGTCCAGCACCACATACAGCAACAGCGACAGCCCGGCTACGCCGATCCAGAATGCCACCAGGAAACTTTGCATGTCCATACAGCGTTTGTCCTTGAATGATCCAAAAAAAGCGGTGGTCCACGAAACACACGAAAAGCACGAAATGGGGTATGCAGGCATTTCGCCGTAAGGCGAAAGCTCGCAAAATATTCAACGAAATAAAAAGTAGTAAATCATCACCAGAGAGTGAACGACCTAATCAATGCCGCATTGTTTTATTTCGTGTCTTTTGTGTCTTTCGTGGATAAATCGCCGTTTTCAGGATGGTTTGATCAGATGCGCCGATCTTGCCAGCCGTGCTGGGGAACTGCTGGCGGCTCCAGCGTCAGGTCCGGACCTTTGCGCAGCCAGCGTCGCGCAAAAATAAAAAACGCTATCGCCAGCACGATGTAGAGCACGGTGTATCCGGCCATGCTGAACATGACGCTGGACGCGGGGAGTGGCGACGCCCCCTCGCTGGTGCGCAGCAAACCATAGACCAGCCACGGCTGACGTCCGACCTCGCGCACGGTCCAGCCCAGTTCCACCGCGACATAGCCCAGCGGCACCGCCCACAGCCAGCCTTTGAGCAGCCACGGGCGTGACTGCCAGGCCGCATCCTGCCAGCCGTGGCGCCATGCGTGCCACAGACTCAGCAGCATCAATGCGAAGAAATACAAGCCGATCACCACCATCAAGCGGAAGCTGTAAAACAACAGCGGCAATGCGGGCGGGCGATCCTGCGGCGCAATATCGAGCAGACCTTTCACCTGGCCGTCCCAGGTGCTGGTTGCCAGCAGGCTCAACGCATTGGGAATCTTGATCTCCCAGTCATTGGCGCCTTTTTTTGCGTCAGGCCAGGCGGCAACCGCCCACGCCGCACCCTGTCCAACCGGATTGGTGTGCCAATGGCCTTCGATCGCCGCGCCCTTGGCTGGCTGGTAAACAAATACGGATTTACCCGAACCGTCGCCCAGGTAAATTTGCAAAGGGGTAATCAGCACCGCCGCCAGCACCGCCATCTTGAAGCTCTTCATGAAAAACGCCGGATTGCGGTTTTTCAGAACATACCAGGCCGACACACCGCCCACCACGAAGCAGCCGGTTTCCAGCGCGGCCACCCACATGTGGCTCACCCCCCACACCATATCCGGGTTGAACATGGCAGCCCAGAAATCGGTGACTACAAAGCGTCCGTTCACCACCGATCCGCCCGCCGGGGTCTGCATCCAGGAATTCGCCATGACGATCCACAATGCCGACAGGCTGGCCCCGACAGCCACCATCAGCGTGGCAAAGAAATGCACCGCGCGCGGCACGCGCTGCCAGCCCAGCAGCATGATGCTGAGGAAGCCCGCCTCCAGCATGAATGCCATGGCGCCTTCAAAACCCAGCGCTGCGCCGAAAAAATCCCCGGCGAAGCGTGAAAACTCCGCCCAGTTGGTGCCGAATTCAAATTCCAGCGGCAGGCCGGTGACGACCCCCACGCTGAAATTGAGCACAAACAACTTTGCCCAGAAACGCGCATGGCGATAGTAGTCAACATCGCCGGTCTTGAGCCACAGTGCTTCGATCACCACCAGAAAAAACGACAGCCCGATGGTGAGCACCGGCCACACAATATGAAATAGCGCAGTCAAGGCAAACTGGGCACGGGATAAATCGGTAACGAGCATGGTTGCCATGAAGGAGTCGAGTAGCAATCAGAAGGTGCTTTATAGTAATTCATCGACGGAATAGCAAACCCTAAGTTCAATTGACGTGCCAACTGCTCTTGGGTCACAACCCCCATGGCTCTGACCTTGCAATGGGGCATATCCCCCGCCAGACCCTCTGCGCTCCTGTGGCTTTTTCAAAAAATCAATTACTTATGTTTCTGGCATGAGGTATGCATCGCATTGGCTGGGCAAGGTGCCCAAACAAGACCATCGCAACAGGAGGTAGATATCATGAACAAACGAAGCGCGGCAGGTGTCAAATTTGCACTGCCCATCGTGTTAACCATGTCGCTCATTTCCGGTACCAGCTACGCGGCCGTATCCGGAACGCAGCCGAGTCTGCGGATCAAAAACGAGACCTACACTGAAAACAGCGGCTGGGCCAATCCCGAGCTGGCGCACGCTGCTGCAGAATCCGGACGCGTGCTGATTGGTCATCTGCGCGCTGCGCGGGCATTTCTGGCCGACGGCTCCGCTGCGGGTGCGCGTAACGAACTGATCGTTGCGCAAGACTTCAGTGCGGCGCTGAAACACGACATGCCTTTTCTGGAAGTATCCAAATCGATACGCAACGCGCAGCAAAAGCTGATCTCCGGAAATACCAAAATTGCTTACGATGACTTGCTGCCGATCTATGCCAGCTTGGACGATATGCAAGTCTATGCACCTGAACTGGCACGACAGGAACGCCACAAAATCAAACACGCTGAAACCCAGGCGCGCAGCGGAAAGACCCGTGCAGCCGCACAAGCATTGACCGATGCGGCGAACGAACTGGAAACCACCACGGTTTATCTTCCCCTGGACCACATCAGCAAAGAGATCCGGCTCGCGCAAACGGCATTGCATGGCAGCCATCCCGATTTGAAATCGGCGCAACGCTCTGTCAACAAGGCACTGGATAGCCTGGTCGCCGAGAAAGTCCGCGTACTGGCTTTCCCCAACAGCTAAACCCGCACAATGTTTTTAATCACCACACCGAAAGGAATGCAATCATGGAAACTCTACAACCCAACCAAAGCGCCGTCGTTGCCACGTTCGACACCCATCCGCAGGCAGAACAAGGAGTGAAGGAACTGCAGAAATCCGGCTTCGATATGAAGAAGCTGTCCATCATCGGACGCGGCTATCACAGTGAAGAACATCCGCTTGGCTTTTACACCAGCGGCGATCGCATCAAGACCTGGGGCGGCATCGGTGCCTTCTGGGGCGGCCTGTGGGGGATATTATTAGGCGCCGCCTTCTTCTGGGTACCGGGCTTTGGCGCGCTGGCAGTAGCAGGCCCCATAGTCGGCATGCTGGCCGGCGGCCTGGAAGGCGCCGCAGTGGTAGGCGGGATCAGCGCGCTGGTCGCGGCACTGATGAGCCTGGGCCTGCCCAAACACAGCGCAATCAAATACGAAACCCTGCTCAAGGCCAACAAGTACTTGGTCATTGCGCATGGCAATGCCGAGGAAGTGGAAAACGCCCGGGAGATCCTGCAGCGTGCGCATGCACTGGAGACCGAACGACTGGCTGCCTGATTTGCACTCGCACTGGCCTTTGCGATATTTTGAGAGGTGTTGATTTGGCATGAACATCGCAAGGGCGGATAAGTTTCAGACATTCAAGGGTGAAACCGGGAATGACCGCTTCAGTGCGGACGATGGTAGTTAATCGAGGAATTCCATTTCTTAGCGTCTGCTCTCTTGGCAATTCACCTCTACTGAATTGGACTTGAGGCATTTACCATGCCAACATGAGAAAATACGGGTCGACCAGACCATGCGCGTCACACACTCATGAAATCAAAACCTTTCGATAGAAGTGAACACGTTTATAAGAACGACGCTTTTGCCGAACTCGTCAAAGATGCCATCCGGTTTTTCAATGGCACGCCCGTACATACGCTACCCCCTCCAGAGTCTTTCCTCGGCACCGGGGTTTACGCTATCTATTACACAGGCAAAAACACAATATACAAAAAATATGCCGAGTTGAATCGCCTGTCTTACAGTTACCCAATATATGTTGGCAAGGCGGTGCCAAAGGGCTGGCGCCAAGCGAGGGTTTCCGACAATCAGCTCGAACAATCCAAAGAACTAATTGGCCGACTTCGGGAGCACAGTCGTAGCATCAATATTGCTCAAGGATTGGAACTGAAAGACTTCATGTGCCGTTTCGTTATTTTTGAAGATGCTAGCTCAGACATGATCAGCACCATCGAAGCTGCGCTAATCAAATTGAACATGCCTCTATGGAACACTGCCGTGGATGGCTTCGGTAATCACGATCCAGGTAGTGGGCGATATGAGCAGGCGAAATCCGAATGGGATGTGATTCATCCGGGACGGGCTTGGGCAAAAAAATGCAACGGCGCACATGCCGAAGAAAGCACCATCCTTTCCAGAATCAAAAGCCACTTCAAAAATATCGAGCGCAAGCCATGAAGTCATTAGAAATATTTTCAGGGGCTGGAGGATTGGCGAAAGGGCTGGAGCTTGCGGGCTTCCAGCATTCCGCGTTCGTGGAATTTAACAAACACGCCTGCGCATCGCTCTGCGAAAATTTTGATGCGAAAAAAGTTTACTTTGGCGACATCAAAGATTTTGACCTTAGCGCTCTGGCCGATGTCGATATCGTGGCGGGTGGCCCGCCTTGCCAACCATTTTCATTGGGCGGCAAACATAAAGCGGATCAAGATAACCGCGACATGTTCCCATATGCGATCCGGGCAATCGAACAACTCATCCCAAAAGCTTTTGTATTTGAGAACGTTAAGGGCTTGCTCAGAGAATCATTTGCGGATTATTTCGAATACATAATCCTGCGACTTACCTACCCCGGATTTGCTGCCAAGCCCAACGCGGATTGGAAAGAACATTTGTCCGACCTGCGCAGCATCAGCCAGCTTGCTTATGCCGGAACAAAATACGATGTCTCGTTCAATCTAATCAATGCGGCAAATTACGGCGTCCCGCAAACGCGGGAGCGGGTTGTTATCGTCGGTATCAGAGCTGATCTGGGCGTGCCTTGGTCGTTCCCCGCCGAGACACATTCCGAAGACAGGTTGCTTTGGGAGATGTACGTTTCGGGCGAATACTGGAAACGCCACCGCGTGCCGAAATCGGAACGCTTACCGATAACCGAGCTTCTGCAAGAGAAGGTGGCTCGCTTGAAGGACAAGTACGGCATGTTCGAGCCGGAGCAACAGCCTTGGCGCACGGTCAGAGATGCGCTGCACGGCATCCCCGAGCCAACCACACAACACGGCATCGCCGATCACATCTATCACGACGGTGCGCGCACCTATCCCGGCCACACCGGCAGCGACATAGACTGGCCCGCAAAAACCATCAAGGCCGGAGGCCACGGCGTACCCGGCGGAGAAAACATGATCCGCTACCCGGATGGCAGCGTCCGCTACTTCACGGTGTGCGAAGCCAAACGAATCCAGACCTTCCCGGATAACTTCGTCATCAAAGGCGCCTGGGGCGAAGCGATGCGCCAGATAGGGAACGCGGTTCCTGTATTGCTGGGCGAAACGATAGGGCGTGAACTGGCGGGCAGGTTGAGAGTGCGGGGCGACTCGGTTGATGCAAGACTGTCGCACCGGGCAAGAATCTAATATCCAGCATGACAACCCGATAGCGTGGTTGACTGTTAATGTGGGACAAGTTGAGCGGCTTCTGAACTGGCTCAAAATATCGGCCTGCTGGGGTTTACTGCATCTGTATAATTTGTGACTATGGAAAACATCCGACGACAACTTGACGCCCAGCCCAAAGTAATAGATTTATATGCGGGAGCTGGCGGGCTAAGTCTAGGTGCAACGCGCGCCGGATTTACCGTCTCCGCTGCTGTAGAGCTGGATAAGTTCGCGATAGAAAGCCACACCCAAAACTTCCCCTATGTGACCCATTTGGATAACGACATTGCCAAGCTAAGCGGCAGTGAGCTGTTAATGCGCGCCGGTTTGAAAAAAGGCGAGCTGGACGGGTTGATCGGCGGGCCTCCGTGCCAAGGGTTCAGCACGATGGGGAAGCGTCAACTGGACGACTCCAGAAACGATTTGTTCGGACACTTCATGCGCTTGGTTGACGAAACGCGCCCCGCATTTTTTCTTGCTGAAAACGTACCCGGAATACTAAACGAGAAATACGATGACATCAGAAAGGCCGCCTTTGAACGGCTTCCAAAACGGTACGTTACGCTCGATCCGATAACGGTTAAAGCAAATCATTACGGTGCGCCCACCACACGTACACGTATTTTTTTCTTCGGCTACGATCCATCAAAAATGGCGGCCATGACCGTGTCCGATTTCGAGCATGGCAGCGATGTCGAGTTAACGAAGGTAAGGGAAGCATTGCACGGCCTTCCGAAAGATATACTCCCGAATTGGAAAGCAGACACAGATAAAGGCTGGAGCCGCACCCATATCGAAAATGAAAGCGCTTTTCTGAATAAAGTTACGAATGCTGTTCCACTCGGTGTCGGAAACAATTCTGCGCTTGAAATTTATATGGAGAAAAGAATTGTCTCCGGCTGCATCGGAACGATACATTCGCCGGAAGTCGAAAAACGTTACAGCGATTTAGGCTACGGGGAACAGGATGCAATATCGAAATCCATCAAGCTGAACCCGAACGGATTCTGTCCGACGTTGCGGGCCGGAACCGGAAGCGATAAAGGAAGCTTTCAAGCGGTGCGCCCCATCCACTATTTGCGGCCTAGAGTTATTACTCCGCGCGAAGCTGCAAGGCTCCAGGGGTTTCCAGACTGGTTTTTGTTGCATAGCACCAAGTGGCATAGCTTCAGGCAGATTGGGAATAGCGTTAGCCCGATAGTTTCAGAATATTTATTGTCAGTGATATTCGGCAAGTTGATAAAGGGTCTGGTCTGACATTACTAGCAAGTTTAACCAAGGGTTGAGGGGAAGTTTATGACAGATGTAAATCAGAGAATTGACGCATCTCCAACAAAAGATTTTTTCATCTCGATTCTGGTAAGGGACATAAAACTTGTCGATGCGATATCTGATTTAGTTGATAACTGTGTTGACGGCGCAAGAAGATTGCGCCCAGATAACAACTATGATGGCTTGCATCTCACGCTAGAGGCGAAACCTGATTTCTTTATTATTGCTGATAACTGCGGCGGCATTAGCGCAAAGATTGCTCGTGAATATGCTTTTCGTTTTGGTCGCCCAGTCAATATAGAAAATACCCCACATTCAATTGGCCAGTTTGGCGTTGGCATGAAGAGAGCGCTTTTTAAAATGGGGTCAAATATTAAAATTGAGTCAACAGCCGCTGATTCAAAATTTACTATCAACATTGATGTTGATGCATGGAAAAATCCGGGATATGTTGACGAGCATGGCAAGGAAAGATGGGATTTTGAATTTGAAACGCTAGAGGAAAACTTGAACAATCCTGCCGAGAAATGTTCGACTGTAATAACGGTAACAAAATTGCATGAAGGAATTGCAAATGAATTTAAATTGGAAAATTTTGTTACTCGCCTAATTTCAAACATTGAGGCTGCTCATCAAAGCGCCATCGGGAATAACTTAAAGATTGCAGTCAATGATATTGATCTCGAATATCGTCAATCCGCGCTTCTCAGCTCAAAAAAGCTACAGCCCCTATACAAAAGCGTCGGAATTCCAATCAAGGGAAAGGCTGTCACAGTTAGAATTTACGTTGGCATATCGGAAGCAAAGCTAATCGATGCAGGGTGGTATGTTTTTTGTAATGAACGTTTGGTGCTTCGCGCTGATAAAAGCCAGGTAACCGGCTGGGATCAGGAAATTAATGGGGTTCACATGCCAAAACCGCATTACCAGTTTGCGCGTTTTCGAGGGTATGTGTTCTTCGACTCAGATAGCGCCGACGTGCTGCCTTGGAACACCACAAAAAATGGAGTTGATGTCGAATCTAGCTTGTATCAGTCGGCCAAGTTGGAAATGGTAAATGCAATGCGACCGGTAATCGATTTTTTGAATGCTCTAGATAACGAAATGGATACAGAGAGTACGGCGCTGCAATCAAAGGTCAACGAGGCCAAGCCTGCGCTACTTCGCAACATTGCCGAATCCGCTGTATTTGTTTATCCGAAAGCCACCGATACAGATATGAAAAATGAAGAGCCCAAAGAAGGCAGAATTTCTTATCTTGCATCTTATGAAAAAATTAACCGAATAAAGGAATTGACGGGATGCAAATCTAATCCGGCAGTTGGCTTGCACACTTTTAATTATTTTCTCAAATCAATGGGAGAAGAATAAATGGCTGGCAGCTATCGCAAAATAAACTACACCATTCGACCAGCGAAGTCCGTCGAAAGAAAGATGCTGTGCGACATCTTTAGAAAGCTGAATGATTTTTATACGATCGATAGTTATCGGTATATTGGTTTTGGTGCGGTGTACTTTTCGGACTTTGTTCTTTTTCATCGCATGTTGGGGATCCGCAACATGGTCAGCATTGAAAGCACGCTTTCGGAAAGTGTTAAGCGCAGATTTGAATTTAATGCCCCCTATAAATACATAGAACTAAAGTTTGGAAAATCTTGGGAGGTGTTACCGACCCTTGAATGGAAGGATATTCCAACAATACTCTGGCTTGATTATGATGGTTTGCTCGAATCTAATTGTTTGAGAGACATCGAAACATTCTTCTCGTCGGCGACATCCGGTAGCGTTTGCCTTGCATCATTTAATATTCAAGACGACCCCGATTCTGGGGCGGGGACTCCTTTAGACCGCCTAAAGACCCAAATAGGCGAGGAAAATGTTCCGAGGGATGTAGGTGCTAATTCGCTCAGCGGATGGGATCGTGCGGATATTTTTAGACGAATTATTACCAATAAAATAGAAGAAATTCTTTCGCAAAGAAATGGTTCTATGCCAGATAGCGCAAAGCTTTGCTATCGCCAGTTATTTAATTTTCACTATTCAGATGGCGCGTTAATGCTCACTGTTGGAGGAATAATATACGGCTCTGGTCAAAAACATTTGCTCGACAAATGCGCATTTACGAACTTGCGATTTTGCAAAGACGGAAGTGAGCCTTATAAAATTAACATTCCCAAGTTAACTTTTAAGGAAATTAGGCATCTTGAATCTCTAATGCCTATCAGCGAAGAAAGTTATAAGACAATTAACATCCCGCAGTCCGAAATTATTCAATATTGTGAAGTGTATCGCTACTTTCCAATTTTCGCCGAATCTGAAGTTTGAGAAAAATAAAGATATTAGCTTCGCGTATCTTCAGGGTTGATCAGCACAAGGCTGGCTACTGCATTTGCAGCGCCAAACTCATCCGTGAACTTCGCAATTGCTAACATGCCATTTCCTAAATATCCCTCTTCTATTTTTGACGTTGCCGCAGCGCTGAAAAAACGCTACCGTGACTTCAACCACTACAACCTCAAAGACCCGCTGGACGAATTGCTGTTCATCATTTGCAGCACCAAGACTGGCGAGGCGAGCTACCGCAGCACCTTCCGCTCGCTGAAAGAAACCTTCCCTACACATCTGCACATCGCCGAAGCGCCCGCCGAATATATCGCGCGGCCTATCGTCAGCGGCGGGTTGTCAAACCAGAAAGCAAAGGCGATCCGCGAACTGCTCGATGTGATCGTGGAAAAGTTCGGTGAGCCGACGCTGAAGCCGTTGCGCAAGATGAGCGACACGGAGGCCGAGGCTTTTTTGTTGGCGCTGCCGGGAGTCGGGAAGAAAGTGGCGCGCTGCGTTCTGATGTACTCGCTGGGCAGGCAGGTTTTCCCAGTGGACACGCATTGCTGGCGTATCGCCCGCCGCCTCGGCTGGGTCAGGCCTACGCAAAAAGACAAACACTGCGCGCCGCGCGACATGGATCGCCTGCAATCCAAAATCCCGCCCGAGCTTCGCTACTCGCTGCACGTAAACATGATTTCACTCGGGCGCGAGATTTGCACTCCATCTGTACCCCATTGCGATGAATGTCCCATATCAGCTTTGTGCCCCAAGACTGGTGTGGATCGAATGAAGAAAAAAATTAAAGTCTAGAAATGGCGCTTTAGAAATCAAATGAGCGGACGTTCAAAAATCACATTCCTATACAAGTAACTACAAGCGGCCCTTTCATTGCAAGCATCATGACGGGCGGGTATGTGTCGTATTCTGCCGTTTATTAATATCGATTTCTGGCCTTGATCAGTCTTATAAGGCATAGGTATTACAAGCCATCCTGTCAGCAAGATGGGCGCTACCTTATGCACGGGGTATCACCCGTTTCATTGCACATCAATCAATGACGATGGCATGATGCGCGTCAGTACCATTACAAAGAGTACTGGCAGGTGTCGGGTTGATAACTGGCAAAATGTCGGTTGGTTATAAAAAGGGGATATGACCATGGCTCTTGAAATAATCGGCGCAGGGTTTGGGCGCACCGGCACATTGTCTGTTTATACCGCACTTCAGCAGTTGGGTTTTCCGTGCTATCACATGTTCGAAGTACTGGAAAACAAGGAAAACAAATCGCACCTGGATTTTTGGCGCAAAGTCGCTAATTCCGCGCCGGGCGCTCAGCACGACTGGACACAGGTATTTTCAAAATATACCGCCGCGGTGGACAACCCGGCGTGCTGTGTATGGCGTGAACTGCTGGCTGCCTATCCCGACGCCAGGGTGGTGCTGACCGTTCACCCTCGCGGTGCCGAAGCCTGGTATGAAAGCACGATGGACACCATCTATTTCACGGAAAAAATGTGGCAGTTCAAGGTATTGGAATTTGCTACGCCGTTCGGGCGAAAGTTTGGCGACATGTCCCGCAAGCTGATCTGGCAGCGCTCGCACAAGGGCACCATGGATGATCGTGACCAAGCCATCGCTCACTATCATCAGCACATCGCGGATGTAAAAGCCGCTGTTCCGGCCGATCGGCTGCTGGTGTTTTCCGCAGACCAGGGCTGGAAGCCACTTTGCGAGTTTCTGGATGTGCCAGCGCCCGAATCGGAGTTTCCCAATGTCAATGATCGCGCAGCCATTAAAAAGACCGTGCGCGATCTTACCAAAGGCGCCTATGTCATTCTTGGTGCGGGTTCGGTTGCATTGGCCGGTTTGATTTATGGGGCCGTCCATTTCTTTTCCTGAAAATCAAAGCATAGTGAGCCGTTCGGTTGTTCGCTCTACTCACTGAGACTGACCGCCTGCGGCGTCCAGTCCACCAACTCAAACGCGATATCTTTTCGGGGAAACATGGGTTCCATTACCGTTCGCCAAGCCATCTTGTCTGATCTTGAAGCGCTTGTGCCGCTTTTTGATGCTTATCGCCAATTCTACGGTCGCGCCAGCGATGTTCGCGCTGCGAGAGCGTTTTTATTGGCCCGCTTCGATCATGGCGAGTCCATTCTGTTCATCGCATTTGAAGACGGCATGCCTGTTGGTTTTACCCAGCTTTATCCCGGCTTCTCATCCATATCTCTCGCCCGAACATTCATACTCAATGATCTCTATGTTGATGAGCATGCACGCAGAAAAGGCGTGGCTGCAAAACTGATGTCCGCCGCCGTCGATTTCGCCCGCGCACTGGGCGCTGTGCGCGTCTCGCTGTCAACCGCCACAACCAATGAAACTGCACAGACCCTTTATCAATCTGCAGGCTGGAAACGAGATGAACAGTTTCTGGTCTATCACATCAAGCTTTCAACCTGAGTTGGCAGCCGAGCAGGCTGCCTCGCGTTAAGGGAGACACATATGCCAGGCGAACTGAACAAAAAGGTTTTTGTTGCCGGTGCAGGAGGCGTTATCGGTCGCAGGCTTTGTCCGTTGCTGGTCCGCGACGGCTGGTCGGTGACCGGTACAACACGCTCGGCAGAGAAAGCATCGGCCCTGCGCGCCATGGGTGTAACGCCGGTGATTGTGGACGTGTTCGACGAGAAAGCATTGCTCGACATTGTCTGCGCAGCGCAGCCGGATGTTGTGGTGCATCAACTGACCGACCTGCCTCCCGCACTCGACCCCACGAAGATGGCTGATGCGCTAATCCGCAACGCCCGTCTCCGTGAAGTCGGCACGCGCAATCTGGTCGCCGCGGCGGTGGCTGCGGGAGCAAGGCGGATGGTCGCCCAAAGCCTTGCTTTTGTTTATGCGCCCGGCCCGACGCCCTACCGTGAAGATGCGCCGCTGAATCTGGATGACCCTGATTTCGGATTATCGGCTCGGGCCGTTGCCAGCCTCGAACAGCAGGTGCTCAGCGCTCCGTTCGAGGCCATTGTTCTCCGCTACGGGAAACTTTATGGGCCGGGGACTGGTTTCGACAAACCATCTAGTGGCGGGCCGTTGCATGTCGACGCCGCGGCTGACGCAGCACGGCGGGCGGTCATGAGCGGTGAGGCTGGTATCTACAATATTGCAGAGGATGACGGTACCGTTACCATCGATAAAGCGCGAGCAGCCCTAGGCTGGAACGCCGACTTCCGTATCGGCGAATACAATCGCCAGGCAGACACTTCACCTGATCCATAATGCCTGTGGCAGGTCTGAATGTTGAATGCCCGATTCCCGAAAGCACGTCTGTCAACGACGGGCAGCGGGTGATTAATTTCATTGCGCATCAATCGATTACGATGGCATGATGAGCGCCGTATCATTATAAAAATCCGGACGCAGGCATCCGGCAATCAACCGTTTTGCATTAACGGAGCACCAATGACGACAGAACAGGATACTTGCCCCAATTGCGCCTCCCTGCGCCAGCAACTGTCTGAAAAAGACCAGGCGATCCAGGCTTTACGCAACCAGATCGAAGAACTGTCCCGGCATGATCCACTGACCGGCGTGCTCAACCGGCGCAGCCTGACCGAGATGCTGGATGCGGAATTGCAGCGCTCGCTTCGAACCGGACATCCATTCAGTTTCGCAATCATCGATCTGGACCATTTCGGCGCAGCGAACGATCAATACGGTCACCTTGTTGGAGACACCATATTGAAAACAGTGGCCGATACAGCGATCAAGCTGCTGCGGACGGTAGACCGGTTTGGCCGTCTCGACAGTGATCAGTTCGGCATCGTGTTACCGGCCACCTGGCTGGATCAGGGCCTGATTGCCATGGGTCGGCTGAGCAACGCTGTGGCTGGGTGCGACTGGGCCGGCATCGCCCCGGGTCGGGCGGTGACATTTTCCGCCGGGATTACCACCAATGCGCCCAAGGACACTTCCGAGCTGATCGTCAGGCGTGCCGAAAAGGCGCTCGCCCAGGCAAAACAGGAAGGCAGAAACCGCACCGTGCAGATCGAGGAAGCGCTGCCGGATTTTCCGCCGATGGATTTGGCGTAGCGCACAGCACGACTGTGCCAGCCAGCGCAGACCCGGCGCCTCTCCCAGAACGAGGCACTTAGTACGTATGCGCGTGGTCCGGGTCAACCTTGCCGCGAAACACCACATACTGGTAGATGTTGTAGGTCATCATCACCGGGATCAGCATGCCGATGCCGACCAGCATGAACACCAGCGTATTGTTCGGGGCAGCGGCCTCATCGATGGTGACGTAGCCGGGAATGATGTAGGGGAACCAGGTCGCCGCCAGGCCGATAAACGAGAACAGGAAGATCAGCGTGGTCCATACGAAGGGCGCAACTTCGTAACGCTTTTTCAACGCGCGCAGCAGCATGATGAAGCTGGAAAACGCGGCCAGCGGCAACAGCGCGAAGTAATACACGTTGGGCACGCTGAACCAGCGCGTGTAAATCTGCGGATACTGCATCGGCGTCCACACTGTCACCACGGCTGCCGTCACGATCATTGCGAGCGCCAGCAGGTGGCCGCGCTCGAAGCACGCGTCCTGCATCATGCCGCGCGATTTCATGATGATGTAGGTGGAGCCGAGCATGGCGTATCCGGCCACCACGCCGATGGCGACAAACACGCTGAACGGCGACAGCCAGTCCATCGCGCCGCCGACGAAATGACCATTCACCACCGCCACGCCATTGAGCAGCCCGCCCAGCGCGAAGCCTTGCGCCACAGCGGCGACCAGACTGCCGAGCCCGAACGTGAAACTCCAGAGCGGCTTGTTGGTCGACAGTTCGTGGAATTCGAACGACACACCGCGCAGCATGAAGCCCAGCAGCATGACGATGACCGGGATGTACAGCCCGTGCAATACCGTGCCATATACCAGCGGAAACGCGCCGAACAGCGTGCCGCCGATCACCACCAGCCAAGTTTCGTTGGCGTCCCAGATGCTGCCCAGGCTGGACATCATGGCCGCGCGGCGCGGCTCGTCGCCGACGAACAGCGAAAGCACGCCGACGCCGAGGTCGAAGCCGTCGAGCACCACGTAAATCACCATGAACAGGCCGATGATGAGAAACCAGATGGTCGCCAGCAGGTGGTGGGTAGAATCGAGTGCGGCAGCTTCCATCAATGGCTTCCTTGTGCAACGGCAGGCTGAAAGTGAATACCGGTGTGACGCGCCGGCGGATGGGGCGGGTCTTCAAACACCGGCCCTTTGCGCAGCACGCCGCGCATGAACACCAGTGCCGCAACGCCGATCACGCTGTAAAACACGACGTACGACAGCAGCGACCACTGCAGCACCGCGACCGGCACGTTACCCACGCCGTGCGAAGTGCGCATCATGCCGTACACAATCCACGGTTGCCGCCCCACTTCACGCACCAGCCAGCCCGCCTCGATGGCGATGTACGCCGCCGGTATGGTCAGCAGCCAGCCGCGCAGCAGCCACTTGTTCCTGCTCACGCTGGCAGCCAGCATCTGCGCCTTGCGCCGCCACAGCATCCACAGCGTCACCACGGCCATGAAGGCAATGAACACGCCGGTCACCAGCATCACGCGGAAACTGTAAAACGGGATCAGCACCGGTGGCTGGTCAGCCGGTTTGAAATCGCTTAATCCCTGCACCTGGCCGGTGAGCGAGTGCGTGACAATCAGGCTGGTCACGTCCGGCACGGTGATCTCCCAATCGTTTTTCTGCGCCGCCTGATTGGGTAGCGCAGCAATCGCCCAGGATGCGCCCTCGCCCGGTTTGTTGGTATGCCACAGCGCTTCGATGGCCGCCAGTTTGGCCGGTTGCGTCTGCGCCAGCGCGCCGCCGGCCGAATCGCCAATCAAGATTTGCAGCGGCGCCACTGCCGCCAGGGCAATCACCGCCCATTTGAACGACGGCAGGAAGAACTCGCGGTGGCGCTGCTTCAATAGATAATAAGCACTCACGCCCGCGATCACCACCAGCGAAATCTCGATGCACGCCATGAACATGTGACTAAAGCCGTGCGCCAGATCGGGATTGAAAACCGCGTCGAAGTAACTGGTAATGGCGAACTTGCCATGCTGCATCGTTACCCCGGCGGGGGTCTGCATCCACGAATTGGCGACCATGATCCAGAATGCCGACAGCGTGCTGCCGAATGCCACCATGCCGGTGGCAAACAGATGCATGCCCGGGCTGACGCGCTTCCAGCCGAACAGCATGATGCCGAGGAAACCCGCCTCGAGCATGAACGCCATGGCGGTTTCAAAGCCCAGAATATTGCCGAAAAAGTCGCCGCTGGCGATGGAGAACGGTCCCCAGTTGGTGCCGAAGGAAAACTCCATCGGCAGGCCGCTGATCACGCCGACGCCGAAGTTGATCAGGAAGATTTTGGTCCAGAACCGCGCCTGCTGGTAATAGAATCCCTTGCGCGTCTTGACCCAGGCGGCTTCCAGCGCGAACAGGATCAGCGCCAGACCGATGGTCAGCGGCGGCCATAGAATATGGAACAAGGCGATGAAGCCGAATTGCGCGCGCGAGAGAAACTCGGGGTTGTGTAACAGATCCATGGGGAAATCCTCAACCAGCAATAGCAGTGTCGTAAAACCCAAAATATCAGTTTATAAGCAATTACTGATTTATTAGGCTGCTGGTAAGGCATATCTGCTGCTGATTTGTTCCCGGTGCGCGGGATTTATTAAACCGATATTTCTATTTCATGCCCTGTGCGGCTTTTAATCCACACTGCCTGCGAACGTCCACCGCACATTTTCTCCCGCCCGCAACGGCACCAGGCTGTATTCGCCCAACCCCTGCATGGCTGGCACCGCCCAGGTTTCACGCTTTAGCGTAACGCGTGAACTATTGCGCGGCAGGCCGTAGAAATCCGCGCCGAACTGGCTGGCGAAGCCTTCGAGTCTGTCCAGCTTGCCCACCGCATCGAAAGCTTCGGCATACAGTTCCAGCGCGGCATGCGCCGTATAGATACCTGCGCAACCGCAGGCGGATTCCTTAACGCCCACCGGGTGCGGGGCGCTATCGGTGCCGAGAAAAAATTTCGGGCTGCCACTGGTGGCGGCGGCGATCAAGGCCTGGCGATGCTGTTCGCGCTTCAATATGGGCAGGCAGAAGTAATGCGGCCGGATGCCGCCCTGGAACATGGCGTTACGGTTGTACAGCAGGTGGTGCGCAGTGATTGTGGCGGCCACGTTGGCGGGTGCGGCGTTTACAAACTCGACGCCTTGTTGTGTGGTGAGATGCTCCAGCACGATGCGCAGGGCGGGGAATTTTCGCGTCAGCGGGATCAGATGGCGTTCGATGAATACCGCCTCGCGGTCGAACACGTCGACGCAGGCATCGGTGACTTCACCGTGCAGCAGCAGCGGTACACCGAGGCGTTCCATCTCGGCAAACACTGCATCGCAGCGGGACAGATCGGTCACGCCCATGTCTGAATTGGTGGTGGCACCCGCCGGGTAATATTTCACGGCGTGGACGAAGCCGCTGGCCTGGGCGCGGGCAATCTCGCCGGGATCAGTGTTGTCGGTGAGATAGAGCGTCATCAGCGGCTGGAAATCCGACCCGGCAGGCAGGGCCGCCAGGATGCGCTTGCGGTAGGCGCGCGCCTCTTCCACGCTGCGCACCGGCGGCTTGAGATTGGGCATGACGATGGCTCGGGCAAAGCGCTTTGCGGTGTCGGGCAATACCGATTGCATGGCGGCACCGTCGCGCAGATGCAGGTGCCAGTCGTCGGGGCGGGTGAGGATAAGTGTGTCCATGTGCATTCATTCCTGTGAAAACATATTAGCCACAGAGGGCACAGAGAAAAATCGCTCCGCGGTCTCTGTGGCCAGGGTTATGGATTTTTCATTCGTGGCCTGCCGAGGCATCGCGCATTTGCAAAGCCAGCTCGTAGGCGGCATTTTTCTTCTGGCCGGTGAGTCTGGCAGCCAGTTGCGCCGCCTGTTTCACCGGCAGTTCTTCCAGCAGCACGGCCAGCGTGTCGTGCAGGTGCAGTGCGTCTTCATCCGCATCGGCCACGGGTGCGCCTTCCACGATCAGCACGAATTCGCCTTTTTGGCGGTTGGGGTCGGCTGCCAGCCAGTCCTGCGCCTCACCCAGCGGCAAGCTGTGAATGGATTCGAACAGCTTGGTCAGCTCGCGCGCCAGAGTCACGCGCCGCGTGCCGCCCAGAGTTTCTGCCAGATCCACCACGCAGTCGAGAATGCGATGCGGGGCTTCGTAGAACACCAGCACATACGGCAGGCGGGCAAGGGCAGCCAAGGCATTGCGTCGTGCCGAGGATTTGGCCGGCAGAAATCCGTAAAACAGCCAGTGCGGCGCAACCACCCCGGCTGCCGATAGCGCACAGATCACCGCACTCGCGCCCGGCACCGGCACTACCGTAATTCCCGCCGCGTGCGCCGCCGCCACCAGCAATGTACCGGGATCGCTGATCGCCGGGGTGCCTGCATCCGTCACCAACGCCACGTTCTTGCCGGTCTGCATGTCCGTTACCAGACGCGCGCTGATCTGCTGCTCATTGTGTTCATGCAGCGCGACAAAACGCGCCTGAATACCCAGCCGGGTAAGCAACTGGCCGCTGTGGCGGGTATCTTCTGCCGCGACCAGGTCAACCGACCGCAACACCTCCAGCGCACGCTGGGTAATGTCACCCAGATTACCGATGGGGGTTGCCACCACATATAATGTCCCGCATGTATGCATGTTTACCGCCGCTGACCAATCCCGCTATTGTCGCCGCCACAGCCTGCCGGAGCAAATCCTGATGCCGGCCAGCGGGCTGCAGGCCGAACAGGCGGCGGCTGCGTATCTGATCCGGCACGGGCTGGTGCTGGTGGAAAAAAACTATCGCTGCCGCTTTGGTGAAATCGATCTGATCATGCGCGCCGGTGCCACACTGGTCTTCGTGGAAGTACGCAGCCGCCGCTCGCGCGCTTTCGGTGGCGCGGGCGCCAGTATCGATGCGACCAAGCAGCGCAAACTCATCGCCGCCGCGCAACACTATCTGGGCCAACTCGGAAAACCCCCGCCATGCCGGTTTGACGCGCTGCTGTTTGAAGGCGAAGAGATCGAATGGATACCCGACGCCTTCGGTGCATAGTGCATGGCGTGTGTCATAATCCTGAAAAACATCAGTTCGCCACAGAGAACACAGAGTTCACAGAGGCAACGCGATTCGCAGGGATGGGCGATTCGCCGCCCAACTCGCAAAACAATTGGTTGCCGTGAATATTGGCTTCACCCATCAGGTGAACCGGAAAAATAGGTGGAATCCGCTTCATCTCCGTGTTCTCTGTGTTCTCTGTGGCTTGAATCGCGGGTTTTAGGATAATTTAGTTTATGGATCTAATCGCACGTATATCTGAACACTTTGGCGACAGCGCTCGTCTCAAAATGGACGCCATGGACACGCTCGCCGTGCCCATCGCACTGGCCGTGGAACACATGAGCGAATGCCTGCTCGCGGACGGCAAAATCCTGTCCTGCGGCAATGGCGGTTCCGCAGCCGACGCACAGCATTTTTCCTCCGAGCTGGTCAATCGTTTCGAGATCGAGCGTCCCGGTCTGGCCGCGATTGCGCTGTCCACCGACACATCGATCCTGACCTCGATCGCCAACGACTACGATTTCAGCCAGGTTTTTTCCAAACAGGTCGCCGCACTGGGTCACGCGGGCGACATATTGCTGGCGATTTCCACCAGCGGCAATTCGCGCAATGTGATCGAAGCGATTCGCGCTGCCCACGCTCGCGACATGCGTGTCGTGGCGCTTACCGGCAACGGCGGCGGGCAGATCGACGAACTTCTGCGCGACGATGACGTCCACATCTGCGTACCTGCGACTTCCACGGCACGAATTCAGGAAGTCCATCTGCTCACCATCCACTGCCTGTGCGATGGAATTGATTGTTTAATTTTAGGAGTCGAATAATGCGTACTACATTGATTGTTGCCGCACTGGGTTTGGCACTATTGCAATTGCAGGGTTGCGTGCCGCTGGTCGCAACCGGCGTCGGCGCCGGCGCGTTGATGGCGGCAGACCGCCGCAGCTCCGCCGCCTACATCGAAGACCAGGAAATCGAATTGCGTGCCGGCAGCCGCATCGGCGAGGCCTATCCAAAAGACACACATGTCAATGTCACCAGCTTTAACCACGACGTGCTGCTTACCGGCGAAGTGCCGACTGCCGAAGCTCAGCAAAAAATCACCGACATCGCTCAGGGCGTGGGTAATGTACGCAAGGTATACAACCAGACCGTGGTGGGCCCGGTGTCGCTGTTCTCCTCGCGCAGCAACGACGCCTACATCACTACCAAGGTCAAAGCGCGCTTTCTCGACGCCAAACGTTTCCAGGTCAACTACGTCAAAGTGGTCACTGAAGACGGCGTGGTGTATCTGATGGGCCTGGTCACTCAACAAGAAGCGGATGACGCCGCGCAACTCGCCAGCACCACCAGCGGGGTGAAGAAAGTGGTCAAAATGTTCCAGATCGTTCAGTAATCGCGTTGAAATCCGCCTACCCGTTACCTGATTTCGAGGCCAGCATTGCCACGCTGCACACGCTGCCCGACCTGCTGGCTCGCCTGCCGCGCCCGCTGGTGTTCACCAACGGCTGCTTCGATATCCTGCACCGCGGACACGTCACCTATCTGGCGCAAGCGCGTGCGCTGGGTGCGGCGCTGATTGTCGGGGTCAATTCGGATGACTCGGTACGACGCCAGAACAAGGGTGCGGATCGCCCCATCAATTGTCTGGAGGACCGCATGGCGGTACTGGCCGCACTCGGCTCGGTCGACGGCGTGATCGGCTTCGACGACGATACCCCGCTGGCGCTCATCCAGTTGATTCATCCCGACGTGCTGGTCAAAGGCGGCGACTGGCCGGTGGAGGCCATGGTCGGTGGCCGCGAAGTGCTCGGCTGGGGCGGGCAGGTACATTCCATTCCATTCCTGCACACTACATCCACGACCGCGACTTTGACACGCATCCGGGGGCTTGCTTGAAATACAAAGACCTGCGCGATTTCATTGCGCAACTGGAAAAAATCGGCGAGTTGAAGCGCATCGGCACGCCAGTGAATCCACGCCTGGAAATGACGGAAATATGCGACCGTGTGCTGAAAGCCGCAGGGCCGGCCATCCTGTTCGAGCATCCCACTGGTCATACCATGCCGGTGCTCGGCAACCTGTTCGGCACGCCGCGCCGGGTGGCGCTGGGCATGGGCGAGGACTCGGTCGAAGCGCTGCGCGAAGTGGGCAAGCTGCTGGCTTTCCTGAAAGAACCGGAACCCCCCAAAGGCCTGAAAGACGCCTGGGACAAGCTGCCGGTATTCAAGCAGGTGCTGAACATGGCGCCCAAAGAAGTGAGCAGCGCCCCATGTCAGGACATCGTCTGGGAGGGTGCCGATGTGGATCTGTCCAAGCTGCCCATCCAGACCTGCTGGCCGGGCGACGCCGGGCCGCTCATCACCTGGGGACTCACCGTCACCCGCGGGCCGCACAAAAAACGCCAGAATCTGGGCATCTACCGCCAGCAGGTCATCGCGCCCAACAAGGTCATCATGCGCTGGCTCGCGCATCGCGGCGGCGCGCTGGATTTCCGCGAGTTCCAGCTGGCACATCCGGGTAAACCGTTTCCTGTCGCCGTCGCGCTGGGCGCCGACCCGGCCACCATTCTCGGCGCGGTGACGCCGGTGCCGGATTCGCTGTCCGAGTACCAGTTCGCCGGGCTGCTGCGTGGCGCAAAAACCGAAGTGGTGAAATGTCTCGGCAGCGATTTGCAGGTGCCCGCCAGCGCCGAGATCGTGCTGGAAGGCGTCATCCATCCCGGCGAAATGGCGCAGGAAGGCCCGTTCGGCGACCACACCGGTTACTACAACGAGGTGGACAGCTTCCCTGTGTTCACCATCGAGCGCATCACCATGCGCCGCGACCCGATCTACCACAGCACTTACACCGGCAAACCGCCCGACGAACCCGCGGTACTGGGCGTGGCGCTCAACGAAGTATTCGTGCCGCTGCTGCAAAAACAGTTCAGCGAGATCGCCGATTTCTACCTGCCGCCGGAAGGCTGCTCGTACCGGCTGGCGGTGGTCAGCATCAGGAAAAGCTACCCCGGCCACGCCAAGCGCGTGATGTTCGGCGTATGGAGCTTCCTGCGCCAGTTCATGTACACCAAGTTCATCGTGGTGGTGGACGACGACATCAACATCCGCGACTGGAAGGAAGTGATCTGGGCGATCACCACGCGCATGGATCCGGTACGAGATACGCTGCTGGTGGAAAACACCCCGATTGATTACCTCGATTTCGCCAGTCCTGTGTCCGGCCTGGGCGGCAAGATGGGCATGGACGCTACCAACAAGTGGCCGGGAGAAACCGCACGCGAATGGGGCACACCGATTGTCATGGACGCCGACGTGAAACAGCGCGTGGATGCGATGTGGCAGGATTTGGGACTGTGATGGAAAAATCCGCGGGCCGGCGCACCTGTCTTTACTCCACCCAACAGCTCGACGCCATCATCGGCGACATGGCACGCCAGGCGGCAGGGTTGCTGACCGGGCGCACCCGCGTCGCGCTGGTCGGCATTCTGCGCCGCGGTGCGCCCCTGGCGGACATGCTGCACGCGCGGCTGGTATCCGACTACCACGTCACCGGCATCACCCGGCTGGACTTGCGCATCAAGCGCTACGCCGACGACCTCACCCTGCTCTACCCGGAAACCCGCCTCACGGAAAACCCCGAACACGCCGCGCTTGATCTCTCCGGCCATACCGTGCTGGTGGTGGATGACGTGATGTATCGCGGTCATTCCATGCTGCGCGCGGTGGAATACCTGGCCGGCAAGCAGCCTGCGGAAATCCGTACCGTGGTGCTGGTGGATCGCGGCGCAGCCAAACTGCCGGTGCGCACCGACATCGTCGGCATGCGCCTGGATGTGTCGCCTTCCGACATCATCGAATGCAACGTGCCGCCCTACGAGGAACATTTCCGCATCGACCTGATGCAACCGCAAACGCCCGCCGATTAAAGCAGGGTGGGAGCAATGCTCTTCGCTTCGGCGATTGCACCTGACATAACACCTATATACGCAACAATCCCACTATACTTATCATGTCCTGTCGGTAAGTCGACAAGCTCCAGCACCGCATAACAATCACTCAAGAAGGAGTCCACGCATGAAACGCTTCCTGCTAACAACGCTAATAGCCATCGCCGCCAGCCCGGCGCTCGCTGCCGATGTCGGCGTCTCGGTCAGTATCGGCCAGCCCGGTTTTTATGGGCAGATCAACATTGGCAACACCTATCCTCGACCTTTGCTAATCTACCCTGAACCCATCGTGATTGAGCGCCATCGGTCGTCGCTGCAACCGATTTATCTGCGCGTGCCGCCCGGCCACGCCAAACACTGGCGCAAACACTGCCACGAATACAATGCCTGTGGCCGGCCGGTCTATTTCGTCCGCGATAGCTGGTACAACGACGTGTATGCGCCGCGTTACCGCGAGGAGCATGGTGACCGGGGCAGGGAACACGGTTATGAAAACCGTGGCAATCACGGCTATGACAACGAACGGGATCACGGCCGCGGACACGGGGAAGATCACGGCGACAAGGGGCGCGATCATGGCGACCGCGGTAACGGGCATGGCAACGGCCACGGCAACCGGGGCGACTGAACCCAGTTTCAAGTCCGCCACAAAACCGCCGTTAATACAGTATTAGCGGCGGTTTTTTTATTCGGATTCACACCTTTTGGCTACCCTCATTCCCACTTTATCAACTTGCCTGCGACGCATAACCGGTGGCGAAAAACGCGTTACCAACCGCCTTGAGCAAAAGCTCGAAGACGATTATCTGCTATGGTATGACGTGGCCGTCGGCCCGAAGCAGCTACATCCGGACTTCATCATCCTGCACCCCTTGCGTGGCCTGCTGATACTCGAAGTCAAAGACTGGACACTTGATACGCTGCACGACATAGACCGCCTGCAGGCTTCACTGATTACCCCCAACGGCATCAAGCGCGTCAGCAATCCGCTGGAACAGGCGCGTCAATACTTGCACAGTGTGACGGCGCAACTCGAACGCGACCCATTATTAGTTGCACCGCCTGGATCAGCACAGCATGGTCGCTTGCTGATACCGCATAGTTACGGCGTAGTGCTCACGCGTATTACCCGCAAAGGGTTTGACGACACTGATCTGGGCGAAGTAATTGATCCTCAGCGTGTCATTTGCATGGATGAGATGACCGAGGCGGTCGACGCTGAAGCGTTCCAGCAGCGCCTGTGGGCAATGCTGCCCTACCGCTTCGGCAAGCCCCTGTCATTGCCGCAACTGGATCGGGTGCGCTGGCACCCGTTTCCTGAAATTCGTATCGGTACCCAACTCGATCTTGCCACCTCTGACACCGCCGATTTCACCCTGCCGGATTTATTGCGCGTGATGGATTTGCAGCAGGAACAGCTGGCACGCAGCCTGGGCGAAGGTCATCGCATCATTCACGGCGTCGCCGGCTCGGGCAAAACTCTGATCCTCGGCTATCGTTGCCTGCATCTGGCCAAGCAACTTAGCCAGCCGATACTGGTGCTGTGTTACAACGTCACCCTCGCAACGAGGCTGGCTCATCTGCTGCACGAACAGGGTTTGGGCGAACAGGTCAAAGTGTACAATTTTCACGCCTGGTGCAGCGAACAACTGCGCACCTACCAAGTGGCTTGCCCGCCGGTAGACGGCGTCGCTCACCACGAGACGCAAGTGCAACGCGTGATTGACGGTGTGCAGTCCGGCCAGATTCCAGCCGGGCAATACGGTGCCGTGATGATCGACGAAGGCCATGATTTCCAACCAGCATGGCTGAAGCTCGTCAGCCAGATGGTTAATCCGGAAACGAATGCCCTATTGGTGCTATACGACGATGCGCAGTCGATTTACGAGCGTTCTCACAGTCGGCGTTTCAGCTTCTCTTCGGTCGGCATCAAGGCACAGGGGCGCACCACCATCCTGCGTATCAACTACCGTAACACCGACGAGATCCTGCAACTGGCATCGCGCTTTGCCCACGAACTGCTGCGCGCGGAAGACGCCGAAGAAGATGGCATTCCGCTGGTACAACCGACCGGCGCCGGACGTCATGGCAAGCTGCCCGAAGTCATCAGGTTGCCCAGCCTGCAGCACGAACTCGATGTCATCGTCTGCCGACTGCAACAAGCGCACGATAATGGCCTCGCCTGGGGCGACATGGCGGTGCTATATCCGAGCCATTTTGTCGGTGAAAAAACGCAGGCAGCGCTGACGCGGGCGCAGATACCGGTTGACTGGCTCACCCAAAACCGCACTAGCCGCCAATTCAAAAACATGCACGATAGCGTCAAGGTCATCACCCTGCACAGCAGCAAGGGATTGGAATTCCCCCTGGTTGCCATCCCCAGCGCAGGCTATCCGCTGAAAGACCTTGTCGCACGCGACCAGGCTCGCCTGCTTTACGTCGGCATGACGCGCGCGACCGACGCGCTGTTATTGACCTATAGCCACGTCAGCCCGCTCACCGAGCAACTCGAAACGGCCTGCCAGCAGCTTGCTGCTTAACTATCGCCCACCATAAACCCATTCCAGCAACGCATCCTGCGCCGCACCGCCTGCCGCCGCATTCGTATCGTTAATATCAAACACCACCACAAAACGCCTGCCGGTCTGGTCGAACACATAACCGGCGATGGTTTTGACGCCTTCCAGCGTGCCGGTCTTGATGTGCGCATGGCCTGCCAGCGGGGTGTCCTTGCCGCGCGACTTCATGGTGCCGTCGACAGCGGCGATAGGCAGCGCGGATTCAAGCTCGGCAAACACCGGGCTGTTGTGGGCGGCCAGTAATAATTGCGCCATGCTGCGCGGACTGATGCGCTCGATGCGCGACAGGCCGGAGCCGTTTTCCAGCACCAGTTCGGGAAAATGCAAGCCTTTGCGGGCCAGCCAGTCGCGCACCACGTCAGCCGATTTTTGTGTGTTTCCGGGTGCACCATTCTTCACTGCGCCCAGGCTCAGAAACAGGCTGCGCGCCATGACGTTATTGCTGAATTTGTTGAGGCTGCGCACCACCTCGGCCAGCGGCGGCGACTCGAATACGACCAGACGTTGCGCGCTGGCAGGCACTTCGCCTGTACGCCAGTTACCGGTGAAACGTCCCCCGGATTCCTGCCACAGCATGCGGAATGCATCCGCCACCGATACGCTGGCGTCACCCAGATTGAACGCGGTGCTTTTCTCCCCGCAAGCCGCAGCGTAATTGCCATTCAGCACCAGACGGCTATTGCCGTTGCCGGGCAGCCATTGGAAATCGATACGGTCGCGCCATTCGCCGCATGGTGCATTGTCGAGTTGCAGTTTGTTGACCAGACGCATGCCCGGCGGCAACGGGTCGGCGTAAACAGCCACGCCGCCGGATACGGGCGTGAGGCGCAGTGCCGTGCTGTTGAAATTGACCATCAGCGCGGCTGGAACCGCGTTGTAGGCACGCCCCGGTTCGCCGTCGAAACTTGCCGGGTCGGCGGCGGGCAAGCTGAAATAACTTTGGTCCAGCACCAGATCGCCGCGAATCTCGCGCACGCCACGGCTACGCAACTCGCGCAGCAGCAGCCAGAAACGCTCCAGGGTCAGTTGCGGGTCGCCATAGCCCTTGATGTAGAGGTTGCCGGTGAGCACACCATCGACCAGACTGCCGTCGGTATAGACCTCGGTTTTCCAGGTATAGGCGGGACCCAGCAGTTCCAGCGCGGCATAGCTGGTCACCAGTTTCATGGTCGAGGCGGGGTTAAAGGACAGCCTGTCATCATGGCTCAGCAACGGTGCAGGCTTGCCTACTTCCCATACCACCACACCGACATGGCTGGCCGGAATATTGGCCTGGCGCAGTGCAGCCTGCACCGATGCCGGCAAGGCGCCATTGCCCGCCCATGCAGTGCTCCATACCAGCAATAAAACCAGCCACTGAACACGCAAAATCATCGTACGCATGGGCAGACAGCTTACGGCTGATCGCAGCCTGTGCAAGGATGAAAAGGCGCGCTTACTCTCCTGCATCGCAACGGCACAGAGTAGATTGTGGTGCACGCGCCGCAGGACGCCGGCCGAGATTGCCCAGCACCAGCGCACCCATGACGATCAACGCGCCGGTCAGTTCTGCGGCGCTCAGGCGATGGCCCTGCAACCAGCCGATGATCAGAGCGGTGACCGGCACAAAATTGATAAACAGCACGCCGCCCGCGCCGAGTGTCTTGATGCCCATGTTCCACGCCAGCACCGCGACCACGCCGGCAAACAGGATCATATAAATCAATTCGCCGGAGAGTCCGGCCAGCGTAGCCGCCGAAGGTACATGCGCGATGCCCGCCAGCGTAGCCAGCAAGGTAATCCCCGCGATGCTAGGCACGGCCATCAGGCAGCTCAGCGAGGTGTAACGCAGCGGCGACCAGCCGGGGAAATCCTGCGCGCCCAGCGTGTAGATCACCCAGCACAGCGCACCGGCCAGAATCAGCAAATCCGCCCCCACCTCACCGCCGTGCAGCAGCGCGCTCAGATGCCCTTTGGTAATGACCAGCGCAACACCACCCAGAGCCAGTACGATCGCAACCATATTCAATGGTGTGGGGCGTACCCCGCGCCACAGCGCATTCACCAGTACACCCAATAGCGGCATCAGCGCCATGATGATGGCGCCATGCTCCGGCTGCGAGCGCGACAAACCCAAAAACGCCAGGATGCTGAACCCGGCAAAACCTGCCGTGCCATAAGCCCATAGCGATAGAACGCGTGACTCTAAACGCAGCATGCCGCGCCCCTCGATTGCAGCCAGCAAGGCCACAAACAACAGCGCGCCGCTGCCATAGCGAATCAGCGTGAGCCAGAATGCATCCAGCGTCGCCAGTGCCGATTTGGCCACCGGGAACATGCCGCCCCACAACACTGCGGCCAGCAACAAGGCCAGCATGCCTGTGAAAAGCCCGGGGTTGCGCTGTTGAGTCATGGCCTTAGCTTATTTGATCTGAATTGATCGCAGACAAATTGATGAACGCGATTATTGATTCCACATCACGTCGGATTTCGTCGCCACTGCCGCCTCCAGCAACTTGATCAGCGGCAAAGCGCGGTGCGACAGACTCACCGAGGGTTCGTCGGCATTGTCATCGGCTGCTGCGCCGGATTGCGGCGCCGCTGTCACGCCCGCCTGCAGACGCTGTAGCGCGTCAGGCACATCGGCGGCCAGAATCGCCCCCGGCACCGTGGCGCTGTGCCCCATCAGTTTGAGCAGGCCAAGCGCCACATCACCGAACATGGTGATATCCGCATACGCGTCGGTACGAAAGGTGATGAGCATGATGATGTCCTTGAAGTTGGATTGGCCGGAATTAGACCCATTATATCCTTGGGCCCACCGGTAAACGGAATCACAAAACCAGCGCCTTCAGCTTGACGACTTCCCATGCCTTGAGCTTCTGCGCGCGCGTCAACGAAGCATGCGCCGGGCTGGTAGAGGGCAGGCGTTGATAGTGCAGCTGAGCTGCCATGCTGAGGCTTGGCAATACATGTTTGCGATAACAGGCTTCCGCCTTGGCGCCATTGAAAAAAACATGGGCGATATCCGGATGCGCCCGATGAAACGATGCGAAATCATTGGCAATGATGGATGCATCGTCAATATCGGAATCCAAGCTGCCCTCGCGCGTGCAGGACTTCAGCACGTCCCATAGCGCGATGCCATTGGCCTTCAGCACCTGCATTCTGGCCTGGTATGGCAGCTCTGCATGGGCGCCCACCAATTCACCCAATATCGGCCAGAACGCGTTGCGCGGATGGGCATAATATTGCTGCGCCTGCAGTGAAAGCTTGCCGGGCATGCTACCCAGAATCAGCACGCGCGCCTGCGCATCGGCAATTGGGGAAAAACTATGGACTTGGGACATGGCAACACGGATGGGACAATTCCCCTATAGAGTGCATCGTTCGCAATGCGTTCGCGGATTTTTCAACCTGGGGCGGTTTTTGGTGTGCAAAGATTGCTTTAGCAGGTTGCCACGTTACCCATTTTGCCTCATGCCTATCTATTTCGTCCGGCGCCAGTGTGGGCGCAAGGCGCCAGAATCATCCGTTATCCCGATTCAAAATCCGTTTACCACAACTTTTAGCCACGGACGTTACCGCTTGATCTGCAATGACTCGAACCAGCGCTTGTCGTCGGCAAAGTGATGATCAGGCTATTTACTCTTCGTCCTTTTCGCTATTTCAGCCATCCTCTCGCGCCATTCATTGAGTTCCTTGTCCTCTATCTCAAGCTGAATCGCCACAACTTCCAGGGCGCTCAGTTTTTTATCTTCGAGTCTGCGCATTAACTTTGTACGCATTCTCGACAACAGGCGCTCCGTTTCTTCCTCAGTCAAAAGCTTGGCTTTTTCGAGGTACTCCTCATCAGGCGTTTTTCTCATCGCAATTCATCCTAGAATTAATGGAAAAAGACATTTTAATGCTACAACATTACCTGATTGTCTCGCTACCTCGGCCGGAGCCACGCTTCTGGAGGGCTTTCAATTCACGCGGGGATACCGGTGGCCAGATGCAAACATCTTTCGACCTCCGCCGCGACCAATTGATGGGCCAACGCATTCGGATGCTTGCGATCTGCGCTCCATATCCGCGGGTCATGAGTGCTCGCCAGATGCCAGCAATCCACACAGATGCACTGGTACCGCCCGCTTAAATCCCGAATAATGGCGTGTGCCTCTTGCAGGCGCGCGCAGGTCCGTGCGGCAAGCCGGGCAGGCAGGATAGAAGCCGGATTCAGTAAGGTAAAGGAGATCACAGTCGAGCCTTGCTTCCTGAATGCGCGAAACAGCGCTTCCAGCGCATCACGATATTGCGGCGGCGACCAGTGCGGAGACAGGACGTCATTTCCGCCGCTCAGAATGCTGACCAGATCCGGACGCAGCGCTGCAGCTTCGGGATACTGCCGGGTGTGGACATCCTGCGTGGTATGACCATGTCGAGCCAGATTATCATAACGCAGGCCGGGATTGATCCGGCGCAATGCAAGAGCAATACGGTCCGCCCAGCGCAGTGATTCAATGCCCGGAACACTGTTCCCTACGCTGGCTGTAATGCTGTCGCCCAGGGCCACAAAATGGTTCCAGTGCATGGCAGCTACCTCACGCTTGCAGTGGCGAGATACTGACGTACCTTCCTGCTTCGCAAACTGACAAAGTTCGGCGTCGAATCCATGACGAACCTGCCGGTGCGTGCGTCATGGATAGCCGGCACCGTGTGGCTGGGCAGATACGAAGGCAACGGGTGTTCGCGTAATTGCCTCTTGCTGAAGGCGTCAATGCCCACCATGCGCCATTCCAGGCCCATGTAGTGAAGCGTCAGGCGGATCTTCTCGCAATAATGCGACCAATGCAGCTCGTAAAGAGTAATCATCACACCGCCCCTTGCTTGACTGACCCAAACACCGTGATCAGGCGCGCGATGAGGCTTGTTGCCGCGCCTGTAGCGGATGGTTTATCGCATTAATCCTAGAAAAAGCAGTTGGTCCACGAAAAACACAAAAAGCACGAAAATATTCAAAGAGATAACAAGCTGTAGACCATCACCAAAGGGTGAATGACTGAATCAATGCAATATATTTTTTTATTTCGTGTCTTTTGTGGAGGGTGTAAGAATTTTTGTGTAAACGGTCATTTGGCAGGAAACTGCCGCCTTGGACGAAGGAGCTGTAATGACCGTAAGCAGCGAACTGTTGGACAGCCTGCTGCCTGATTACAAGAAACCGGAAGACCTGATTGGAGCGGATGGGCTGCTCAAGCAGCTCACCAAGAAACTGGTGGAGCGGGCACTCGAAGCCGAGATGGCCGAGCATCTGGGTCACGCCAAGCATGAGCCCGTCGCCAATCCCACCGGCAACACCCGCAATGGCAAGAGCAAGAAGACGCTCAAGGGCGAATTCGGCGAGCTGCCGATCGAAATTCCCCGCGACCGCCACGGCAGCTTTGAGCCGCAGCTGATCCCCAAGCACCAGACTCGCTGGACAGGCTTCGACGACAAGATCCTGTCGCTCTACGCTCGTGGCATGACGGTGCGGGAGATTCAAGGCCACCTGGAAGAAATGTATGGCGCCGAAGTCTCGCCATCGCTGATTTCATCGATCACGGACGCGGTCATTGACGATGCCAAAGCCTGGCAATCCAGAGCGCTTGATGCGCTGTATCCCATCGTCTATCTCGACTGCATTCACGTCAAGGCACGTGATAGCGGCGCGGTGCGGGCCAAGGCCGTGTATCTGGCGCTGGGCATCAACCTGGCTGGCGAAAAGGAACTGCTGGGCATCTGGATTGCCCAGACCGAAGGCGCCAAGTTCTGGCTGCAAGTCGTAACCGAGCTCAAGAATCGTGGTGTGCAGGACATCTTCATCGCCTGCGTGGACGGACTGAAAGGATTCCCTGAAGCCATCGAAGCCGTTTACCCCAGAACCGCCGTCCAGCTTTGCATCGTCCATATGGTGCGCTACAGCCTGAACTACGTGAGCTGGAAACTGCGCAAGGCGGTGGCCGCTGATCTGCGAACCATCTACGCGGCTGCCACCGTCGAGGAAGCTGAAGCCAGACTGGCCGAGTTCGAGGAGAAATGGGGTAAGGATTACCCACCCATTGTCCAGTCCTGGCGGCGCAACTGGGACCGTATCATCCCGTTCTTTGACTACCCGCCGGAAATCAGGCGCATCATTTACACCACCAATGCCATCGAATCGGTGAACATGAGTCTGAGGAAGATTACCAAGAACCGGGGGTCATTCCCAAGCGATGAGGCTTTGCTGAAACTGTTCTACCTTGCCCTGCAAAACATCAGCCAGAAGTGGACCATGCCGATCCGGGATTGGAAGGCTGCGCTAAACCGGTTTGCTATCCAGTTCGATGACCGGATGCCACAATGTTAAACGAAATCCCGTTTACACAAAATTCCGAACACCCCCCTTTTGTGTCTTTCGTGGATAAATCGCCGTTTTTAGGTTAATTTGGTATCGAAATATTGCGCAACCCCACGCGTACCACCGCGATGGCATTGTTCATCTTTTTGAATCTCCAGAAACCGAACATACCCGTCAACACGCCGCTCGGGATGCAGATAATGCCTACAGCCGTGAACCAGTTCTGATGCGAGAAATGAATAATCGATACGCCGGCAATGAGCAATGCGACAGCTGAGCGCAGATACGACAGGAAGGTTCTCTCATTCGCCAGCAGCGTACGATCAATAGCCAGTTGATCTCTCAAAATCAGCTCTGCTGCCTCAAACCGTGAATAGGGGCCGTGTTCCATCTTGCCAGGGTCTCCTTGAATGAAGATAGTTAGAAATGAAAAGTCCCCAATTGCAGTACAAAGCACCGCAAGGTTGGGGATCGGGAATATATGAGCTGTCAGGCGCCATGGGCGGCCATTATAAACTTACCAGCCGCGGTGTGGGGTTTGGCGGGGAATTCAGTGCTCGCAGGTATGCTGATCACTCGATCCGCATTCAAAACCAGAACGACGTATCCTTCAGCAAAAATTCAACATAGGACATGTAGTGCGATCCATCGCAGGAGAAGGTCAGGCTGATCATGCCGTTGAAAATGTTGATCGAGGCCGTGCGCAGATAGATGGTTGGATCGGCAAAGCGCAAGGATTGCATAGTACTCAAAATTCGTGCGATATCCTGCGGCGGAATGGCCGCATCGTTCGGGTAAGGGCGCGGCGGGAATACCAGGCAGATGTCCGGATCGCTCAATGCCTCATGATCCAGAATGCGATAGCGGAACGGGTCATCCACGGTCCAGATGGTCGCCTGGCTGCTGGAAAAATGTATCTGGCATTGAAATACGCCGCGCAGGGTCAGCAATTCCTCGAGGATGGAAAACGCCTGCTCCAGATTACGGTCCATGGGGCTGTCCACGCGACATTGTTGAAACACAGTGCCGCGAATGGCCGGGTCGCCCTTCACCTGCCGCCAATAACCCGGCTCTTCGTAGAGTTCGGACGTTACCGGCAGATCGCGCAGGTCAAAGTCGGCACCCAGATAGCCCAGCATGTTGGAGTCCGAGCGCACCACCTGTAGCGCCGTGAGCGATGGCCGGCGCCCCATCAGGCTGATGTATGCATCAGAAAGCAAAAAACCCCACGCCGGCACGGCTTCCTTCATGTACGGGCGCTGGGAGCGGTCGCGCCCGTAATGTTCCGGTGCAGGCCCCTCGTGACCGATATTGTCACAAATCTGGGTACCATCGGTATTCAGGCAATACAAAAAAGAGCAATAAGGCACGCTGGCAAAACTTTGAGCAAGAATCTCATTCAGTTGCTCGCGATCGCCCCATGCCGGAGCGCACTGTTCGGCCAGCTGCGCGAGTGGCTCGCGCAACTTTTTGGCCAGTTCTTCCCGCTGCAAATAAATACTTTCTTTCCATGAACTTTTCATATGTTCTGCCGAATATTACTTTGCGAAATTAAAAAGAATTTATAACAGTGCATGGCATACATGCTGTGTATGAGTCGAGTGAGCTTTTAGATATGGCATCCTGGAAAATGGTTTCCGGATGCATGACTTTTAGCAGGGCCCCTGCCGAATCGTCCAATCGGATTCAATTAGACCAGCCCGTCTATCGGATTACAACAACATCCATCCAGAAACACTATGGAAAAGCCTCATGCCCCCTCAACTGCCCTTGCGCACATTTAGACAAAGCTTGAACCAGCCTGCGCGTACCATACTTCGTAAATGCTACAACCTGATTATTCTGCGCGTGCTCCCAAATCCTTTTCCAGCGCCACCATGTATTTCTTGCTCAACGCAATAAATCCGGGAGTAGGCCCGACATCTTCATAAATCGGATCACCCTGATCGTCCCGTGCAATCACCTTGTCACCCTGAACATAAGGCATGGCGCGCTCAAGCTCGGTTAAAGCAGCCGTTAACAATTCGCTGATGATTTCCGTTTCATTACGACGCGAATACATTTCTGCCAAGGCCGCTATTTTCGCAGCATCATGAAGCGGCAAACGGATGCGGTATTCTTTGGCAGTCAGTTGCCTACTCGCCGAACTTTCCCATGCCTTCAGCAAATCCGTAATATTCATAATTTTTTCCGCGCTCCATACAATTCTGGTTGCGATCAATATAGCACCCAGGTTTAAAAGCGATATCCAACGCGATCATCTGCGGGCTCGCATATCGATACTGTTGCAGATTTGGTGTGGCTATCTCTCCGGCGGAGGGCCAGCTATCTTTTTTACGAAGAGCAAGCCCGCTATTGCCAGTTGTCATGGCGTTCGCGACGCTCCTGACGATAGTTGGTCACTTCAAGACGAATCCCGTCCGGGTCGGAGAAAAATGTCGCGGCGTAGTCAGGCGCATATTCCGGGTATAGCCGCGCTTCGGTGGCGGCGATTCCTGCGGCGCGGAGTTGCGCGGCGACACTTTCCACCTCGGCAATTGAATCCACCCGCAGGCAAAAGTGATGCAGCCCGGGCGAGTATGCGTCATGTGCCGCAATGACTCGCGCGGGGCGCAGGGCGAAACCGAAGTGGCGGTTGAAGTACTGAATGTGCGGATCGCCAGCCAGTGCGAACTTGTTCTTGCGAAAGCCCAGCGTCTGCAGGAGAACCTGGTCGTAGAAACACTCCGATTTCTCGAGGTCTGACACGGTAATGTAGACATGATCAATTCCGGTAATCTCAGGCATAACGGATTTCTCGATTGTGTGGAGGGCTGATTACCAGGTTCGCCTACGATATCGATCCCGCCTGGTTATGCCTTTTGTTTTGTTGGGGCAACCAACAGGCTTTCCCAATGACTATTCGCCTTCCCAATAGTCGATGCTTTTGCTTTCTCTTCCGACAAAACGGAACGTTTGCGGCGCATTGCCCGCATCGGAGGGAAACTCCGCAAGAATGCCGAACTTTCCCGAATCGGGATATTCCGCAATTTCGGGCGACAATCGGGTGCTCACCGCGAGATATTTCATTTCGGCAGCCCCCGTATTAATAAACTGATGCGCTGTTTCCTTGCCGCCCGGCGGGCAGGCAACGATATCACCCGCCTTGACCGGGTAAACCGCCTCTCCGATTCGCACTTCACCGCTGCCTTCCAGAATAAAGAACATTTCCTCATTGACGCGGTGGTTGTGAAACGGGAAAGCACGCTTGCCTGGCGGCACAGCTGTGATGTTGTACCCGAGTTTCTGCGCGCCTATGAGTGACGCCACAAAACCCATGCGGGCATCAAATCGTTGGGCAGCCTCACCGGTGGCAGCAAACGCCGCAGGACGCGGCAGCAGTTCGACTTCGGAGATATTGATAATGGGTTTGATCATATTGCCTCCTGTTTTCCAGGCACGCCGTTTTTGTTTCTGGCGATGGCTGGTATGGCCTGATACCTATTGAAGTCCCATTTCCGCGGGTTTGGCAGCCAAGCCCGCCATTCTGAAGGCACGATACCGGCAGTGGTGGAAAGGAGACACCGAATGAAATTCTATACCCGACGGCATCGATTTGTACCAGCGTCGTCAACATCGGCCGTGCGGTCTGGTTATGCTCATTCGACGCGTTTCGATCTCCGGATTTGGGAGATCGAATAGCGTAGCGCGGCCACCCGCTTCTTCAGGCGTCTGATGGCCACTCGCTGAAAGGAAAAGGCGTGTCTTCGGAGGCAAAGGTAAGGAAATATGCAATTTGCTGTAAATAACGCCCCAGGCTGCGGCCAAATGAAACCAATCGGGCATTGGGCGCATCGCTCAGCAAGCTGATTACGAACTGGATGACCGTAACGATGCACAGCAAGGTTCCGGTCACCTGGTAGGCCAGCCCCATCAACAGCATGAACAAACCGCGAACCCATATGTTGCGCTTGGTGCCATTGCTGATAATTTGATCCTGATTCATATTCAGTCCCTTCCGAATAATTTGGCCCGTAGAGGTCGCTACAGTATTGAACAATAGTTCATTTTATCGGCCGAAACGGGTCGGGCTCACATGGCAAATCCGGCGCCAAGCACCAAACACGTACCAGAAACACGGGTCAGGCCAGCAGCACCGCCACGATGCCGGTGATGAAAATCCCGTCGAAGGTGCCGGCGCCGCCGATGGAAGCGATCGGCGCCCCCAGTTTTTTAATGTCCTTGAGGCGCAGGATATCCGCACCGATCAGCACCCCCAATGTGCCGCAGATATAGGCCAGCGGAGCGCTTTGCTGCGGGTTGAGGGCGATGGCGACGAAGGCGGCGGTAAGGGGCGCGATAAGCACCGGGATGCCGATGCCCAGCCCCGGAACAAGGCGGCTGGAAGAATAGCTCACCAGGCTCACCAGCGCCACCGCAACCAGCACCTGCAACGGGTTGAGCGGGTTGTGCAGCAGCAGGTAAATGCAGAAAGCCACCGGCGTCACGCAACCGCCCACATTGGCCGCCACCACCGTCCTGCCGGTGAACGGCATGCGCCGCGCTCCGAACAGTTGGCGCAAGGGAGGCGGCAGTTCGCCGGGAGGCGGCTCGTCCGCCGCCATGCTGAACAGCGGCAGGTTGATCATGCTGCCTATCAGCATCGTGAACAGCAACAGCAACGCCGATTCCGGGGAAAGCCCAAGCTTGTCGAATGCGGTGGTCACCACCCCGATCTGGATGAAGGTCGCCAGGGCGATCAGGACAGCCAGGAGCAGCAGTAGGCGCAGAGGAGGAGTAGGCATACAAGCGCATCAGCGGCGGGGGTGGAAGTTTTCCGGTTTCAGTGCGGCCGTCAGCCCGGCTTTTTCGCTTGGGCTTCGAGCAGGCGCAAGTCCATCTTGCGCAGCCTTTCGGCCATGACCTTCATCACGTGCGTGGCGAAATAAGGCGTCTGCTGGACCAGAAAATGGAAGCGTGCAGCGTCGATCGGCACCAGCACGCAGTCGCGAACGGCAGTCACCGTCGCCGTGCGGGGAGCATGCTCCACCAGCGCCATTTCCCCAAGCAGGGCACCCGGTTCAGCCCGCTCGACGACGACATCCCCAACCATCACGTCCGCCGTGCCGCTGATCAGGACATACATCACATTGCCTGGTTCTCCGGCACGGAATACGGCCTGTCCGGCCGGAATGGCTGCCACGTCGGTTTCGTGGCGAAAGAGTTCGATAAGGTTCATGGTGTCGGGTTGATATGAAAATGGGTTAAAGACTCAGGCTCGCCGGAAGCTTCAGTGGCCATTATCCGAGGTAGCTGGATGGGCTGGCTTCCCGGCAAAACGTGACTGTACAACAATAACGAAAATAAATGGGCCCACCCGTATTTTCCCTATGTGCTCAATGCTCCCTGTGCCAGATCAGCTGACCGTCTTTGCGGACTTCCTTGATGCGATGCAAGGGAACGTCGTGAGCATAACCATCCTCATCCGTGACCTGGCAGGAAAAATGATCGCCCGGGGTAATGTGCACCCGCTGCAACGGTACCTGAATGATCTTTCCTTCCACGCGATCATAATAACCGATCACGAAATCCCCTTGTGCGAATGCGCTATCCCAGCGAAGCCGGTTGAGCAGTTCATGAATGGGGAGCATAGGGAGGCTCAGGTTGCAGCGAGGCAGAAACACCGTGGTGTACAAATGGATTCATTATCAAATATCAGACATATGACCCCGTTTCTACCTTCGCATGGTCTGTCCACATCCGTTGCATACCATTAGCGATGAAGCACTATGCGATAGTGCGCATGGCCGCTCCTTAATCGCTTGATAGCCTCATTGATATTATCAAAGCTGAATTTCTCGATGACCGGCTTGACGTGGTGGCGCTTGGCGAACTCCAGCATCCTGGCAATGGTTAAAGGGCTGCCGACCGGGGAACCGGATATCGAACGTTGCGCCATGATGAGCGAAAACACATTGATATCGAGCGGATCCAGCGTCGCGCCGACAAAGTGCAAACGGCCACGCGGCTTCAGTGTGCCAAGGTAGAGATTCCAGTCCAGCTTCACATTGACCGTGGAAATGATCATGTCGAAACGTCCGGCAGCCGCCTCGATTTCTTTCGGGTCGCGCGAGTTCAAGGTATGGTGCGCGCCCAGTTCCAGGGCTTCCTTCTTTTTGTCTTCGCTGCTGGTGAATGCCGTGACATCGCAGCCCCAGCCATTCAGGAACTGCAACGCCATATGGCCGAGACCGCCGATGCCGATCACCGCCACTTTGTCGGTGGGTGTGATATCAAACTGGACCAGCGGATTAAACACCGTAACCCCGCCGCAAAACAGCGGGCCGGCGGACTCCGGATCAATGCCTTCCGGGATGGGTACCACGCTGTTGGCCGCCGCGCGCACCTTGTCGGCAAAACCGCCGTGATGCCCGACGATAGTCGCCTGCGCGGTAGCGCATAGGTTGTTGTCGCCTGTCCTGCATGGTTCGCATTCGTTGCAATACCCGGCATGCCAGCCCAGCCCCACCACCTGGCCGACCTTCAGGTGTTTGACGCCTGCGCCTATTTTGCCGATCGTTCCCACCACTTCGTGCCCGGGAACCACCGGATACTCGGTAATCCCCCATTCATTGTCGATCACGCTCAGATCGCTATGACAGATACCGCAATACTGAACGTCGATTTCAACTTCGTCCGGCTTGAGTTGGCCGGGATCATATTCGAAGGGCTTGAGTTCTCCGTGTGGTTCAAATGCAGCAAACGCTTTGATCATGCTGGCTCTCCTTCTGGTCAATGTGAACATTCAATCCCCATACCAGCGTTATGTTTCTTGCTGGTATATCTTTTTGGAGTTCACAGGATCGAAATGGTTGCGGACGACAATAGTCGCCTCGCTCAACCTGAGGCAGAGCAAGCTGGATGGATCTTGTTCCGGCCGGTGAATTCAATCCTCCAGCCCGGTAACGTGCCCGTCACATTCCCGGACGGGCGAGCCGCGTTCAGGCCGGTTGAGGCTGAACCCGCTTGCGGCGAGCCCGGAGCATGCCGATCAAGCCCAGTCCCGACAGCAGCATGGCGTAGGTCTCCGGCTCGGGTACGGAAGTGACGGGCACATTTGCCGCGTCGGGAGCGAAGTCGCTGATCTGGTTGTTCTGCCCCAGTCCCACGCGCGGCCAAATGTTCCAGGTATAGTCACCCGGCTGGAAACCGGTGGACGGGAACAGCGACAGCGGCAGATCCGCACCGGTGATGGTATTGCCGTTCAACTGCACGCTGCCGGCGACCAGGTTGGTCATCGTGTTGTTGATGAAGTCGTTGTACACGCCGGTGCCGTTGGGACGCAGAATCAGCACGGAGTCGAAGAATACGCCAGCACCGATTGGTGGCGATCCATTCAGGAAGCGTTGCGTACCCTGGCCGCGATCCAGACCCCAGACATACAGCGCACCGGGAGTCTGCCCCAGCGCGCCGGCCAGCGTGGCGCTGAAAGTGAATTGCTGAGCACTTGTGTTATAGAAACCGGCGGCGCTGACGACGTCCAGATCGCTGTTGTGGGGTGCGACGGTGAAGCTGGGCAGAAAGTCGTTGGTCGCATCGGTAATGACACTGGCGTGAACGGGGTTGATGCTGAAAGCGGCTAGGGCAACAAGCCCCGCACGGCACAACGGGCAATTCAACATGATGCACTCCTTGGTCTGAATGGGTTGAATGCAAAGCCACAGGCGTGGTTGCATCAACATAAACAGACGAAGGGAAGGCTTTATTCCAGGTGACTGAAAAAAAGCTTACAGGGAGAACAAAACCATTGGGGCAGAATGCTCGCCAGGAAGTCCGTCGACTTATTTCCTTGAGACAACAGGCCCTTCCAGGCGACACCTCGATACGTAACAGCGCGGCTTTACACGCCATGCCCATAGGCAAGCCAGCGGGCGCACTCTGGGCCTAATTCGCGCACCGTACGTGCTTCGTATTCAGCTGATTCATCCGCCGTCAGCGTGTCCCGCCAGCGGCCATTTATCCCCTTGTTGATGAATACCTCGGCGCCGCCATCCCAAAACGCGCCGCCGAGCGGCACACTCTTGGCTGCGTTCTTTTTCATCCAGTCGAAGGAACAGTATTCGAGGATCGCGGGCCATCGCGCCTCGTCCAAGGGAATATCGAGGAATCGGGCTATGCGGCGCATTTCTCCCGGCATGTCGCGCTTGAGATCGTTGAAGTGAATGAACAGGACATTCGGCAGTTCGCGAATTTTCCACCAGGCGCGCAGATTTTCCCAGAACGACCAGAAAGGATGGCCATCCCGGTCCATCCAGTCGCGCCAATACTGACGAATATCTGCGGGGGGCGGTTCGATGGGCGGGCCGACGCGGCCGGGCGTATCGTTCAGCGCCGCATACCAGGCTTGATTGGCGTTGAGGTGATGGTTATACATGCTCCAGAGCACATCCCGGCCATCGCGGCCGATGTAGATATATTTCGCCTTGGGCGAGTAAACCAGCGCATCCAGCGGAAGATGCGTTTTAATGATTCTGCGGTGCGTCTGCGCCTCCACCTGCGGCAATTTCACTTCCTTGGGCGGCACGCGCAAATCCAGCCAGGGTGACATTTCCGCCACCGCCAGATCCGGGTCGCCGCTGAATAACATCTGCGCCACGATCTGCTGCATCCAGGTGGTGCCGGATTTGGCGTAGGTGGCGATGATGATGTCGTTGTTGCGGAACTTGAAATCGTTCCAGATGGTTGAATCAAAGTGGTGGCTGTGCAGCTCTCTGGACTTGACCGGCCAGGCAATATTGACAGACATGATTTCCCCCTGTTAAGCAAGTAATAGTGTCACAACATCTGCCGGGCCCCTCATGAGTATTGAGGAGCATGCGCGCAAGGAAACAAGCCGTTCCTTTCCGCGCTTTTATTATTCGCGCTGCGTTACCCGCAACTTTTGCGTTCACGCAGGCTCTCATATTGCACATACCTCATCATTTTCGCCAGAAAATGTGGGTCGAGGACGTCGCAATCCATTATAAATCCACTTTTCCGGAGGTTCGCATGGGCAACAACATCGCAGGCAAGATTGTCGTCATCACCGGTGCCAGCAGCGGGCTGGGCGAGGCGACCGCACGACATCTGTCCGAACAGGGAGCCACCGTCGTACTCGGTGCACGACGTATTGATCGCATTAACGCGCTGGCAAAAGAACTGGCAGGCAACGAAGGCAAAGCCATCGCCGTGCAAACCGATGTGACTCAATACGAGCAAGTCAAAAATCTGGTCGATACCGCGGTGGAAAAATACGGACGCATCGACGTGATGATCAACAACGCCGGCCTGATGCCGCATTCCCCGCTGGATCGCCTCAAGATCGACGATTGGGACCGCATGATCGACGTGAATATCAAAGGCGTGCTGTACGGCATCGCCGCGGCGCTGCCCTACATGCAAAAGCAAAAATCCGGGCACATCATCAACGTCTCGTCGGTCGCCGGCCATAAAGTCCGCCCCGCCAGCGCCGTCTATGCAGCGACCAAGCACGCGGTTCTGGCCCTGTCCGAAGGCCTGCGCCAGGAAGTGAAGCCCTACAACATCCGCACCACCGTCATCTCACCCGGCGCAATTGATACCGAACTGCCCAACAGCGTGACCGAACCGGATATCGCCGACAACGTCCGCAAAATCTATGAAATCGCCATCCCTGCCGATTCGTTCGCGCGAGCCGTGGCCTTTGCCATGAGCCAGCCGGACGACATCGACGTGAATGAAATCCTGTTCAGGCCAACCCTTCAGGAGATATGACCGAGGTCGTATTTGCACACAGCCTTCCAAAGGCACGTCAGACCCTGTTCTATTTTTCTTCATGTCGATCACCCTGCCTTGCAACATGAGCGATTCGGAATCTGCCGCCACTCAGACTCATTCCATATCGCCATATCGTAAGAATCAGGAATTTGTCGAAAAGGTTTACACTTATAACGCCAGTCGATCCAAGATACAAAATATCTTATTGATAGACAAAGAAAAATTATAAGTGGTGCGAAAATTGCTCAAATTTCCTATCGAGTCCAATTTCCAGGCAACAGCTTGTGGCGATTGTTATGCCCTCTAAAGGAGAAACAGTTATGAAGCGTCTGATAGCTACCAGTATGGTTTTGCTCGCAGGGATTGCAGGGGAGGCAATGGCGGCCTGTACTACACCAGCCATCCAAGTTACAGGTGCCGCGCTTACAACACTGATCTCAAGCAACACGGTCTGCGCTACGCAGGGTGCCGACAAGTGGCAGGAACAGCATCGGAGCGGCGGTGAACTTTGGGATTTCAAGAAAGGTCCATCCGATCCAGTCGATCCAACGAAGAAGGTCGGAACTTGGACTATCGTTGCGGACACTGTTACGTACGCCTATACGGGCGGCCCTAGCTTTACATACAGCGTCTATGACGATGGCGGCGGCACGTATAGCTTCTGTACAGCACCTGGTGGTTCCGTAGTTGTAAGCGGCGCTACCTTCAAGACCGGCGCCACCGGTTGCCCCTGAGGCAGCCGTCCACTATCTCAGCAATAAAGCCGAAAGCCGGACTTTCGGTTTAGGTCGTGATGGTACAGCATCGACCCGGCGAAAACCTGGTCGCAGGACTTGCACCCGTTAAGCAATTCTTCTGGCACGATTGCGACCGAGCTACCCAACAGCATCACCGAGACTAACAACCCCGGCAATCTCCGTAATTCCTGAATAATCACCATGGCCCAGGTGCCCAAGGCCTGCGAGGTGGGGAGTGTTTTCGCTGGTTCATTTCTATGCACGAGCAAGAAAGGACTTGCCGCCGGACAACACGGGTCTATCGCAGCTTGCGTACTGTAGACAATAGGCTGAGTGGCGGGCCTGAATGGGATGACGAAAGCCCTGCTTCTCAACTTGTGGGCGTATTCCCATATCTGAACCATTATGCAGAAATTACAAATCAGCCACTTGCAGGTCAACCATTGCATGCTGGCAGGCGTTATCTGAACGCATCGTGCATTTCAGCAACGATGTAGCAAACATCTTCTTGAAACAAGCATGGAAATTGATGTACCCACCAAACCGCTGCAATGACAGCAGAAAGGCACACACAATGAAATTCACAAGCCTGCTTCTTACCCTTTGCGCGCTCATCGCAAGCCCGAGCTTTGCTGCACCGGCGCCAGCCACCACACCGGCTACCGGGGCAGTGACTGCCGTGTGCAAAGATGGCACCAATTTCTCCGGCGAAACCAGAAAAGGCGCCTGCAAAGGTCACAAAGGCGTCCAGACTTGGGGCAGCCAGGCTGCCGCGCCAGCTGCTACTGCACCCAAGACCACATCGAAAGCCGCACCGATAACCACACCCGCAGCTGGCGGTGGTGCAGGTAAAGTGTGGGTCAATACCAAATCCAATACTTACCACTGCATGGGCACCAAGTACTACGGCAAGACCAAGGAAGGTGCCTACATGACCGAGGCTGAAGCCAAAGCCAAAGGCGCGCACGCCGACCACGGTAAAGCCTGCAAATAAGTCCAGGCAGTTTTGCCAAAATCGAAGCGGCGCCATGCGAATGGCGCCGTTTTTATTTTTTCAACTCGAGAAGTAGTCAGGTTTTCAGCCGCCCAATGAAGGGGCGATACAAGTTTTAACTGCACCGCTGCAGGCTGATAGCGCCAGGACGTTCCCCCCTCTGCAGCAGCCCCTGGCGTCAGGCCAAAAACCGATCAGGCGGGACGGCTGTTTGAGCCGCAGGCGAGTTCCCGTCCCGACCGGTTTTTGGCCTGACGCCAGGGGGAAGCCGAAGGCCTGCAAGGCGGGGCGTGCTTTCTTTGGTTCATTTCTTTGCACGAGCAAAGAAAGAACTTGCCGCCGGGCAACCCCGGCCGGACTTGCCCAAACCAGAGTCTTGTTGAAACAAGAACCTGGATTTCTCAAGCAAGAGTCAAGGCCTGACCCTGGCATTCTGACCCTGGCATTCCTGGCATTCGAAAGCCTACCACCAGAAGCGTTCAGCCCACCCCAATTCCGGGCGCTAGCGGCTTAACCGAGTGACATGAGTGTCTGACCCTATTTACCCTATTACCATGGCTGCAAATAAATACATCAATAAGATCACAAATCCTAAGCCGAAGAGGCCGCGCATGAAGCCGCCCAACGTAACTCCGTCGTTGACGGGCTGCGAGTTGGTCCTAAACACTTTAGCGGCGGCCATCTTTACTGGTGGCGAGTACGGCGAGCACACTTCCGCAGACACTTTCGGCTCGAATTTTGTTTCGGGTTTTGGTTCCTGCTTAATTGCCTCAGCAATCCACACGTCGTGAGAACGCCTTTTCTCAGGATCGGATAGCACAGCGTAAGCTTCGTTGATGATCTTCATCCGTGACTCGGCGAGGAGCTTCCCAACTTCGCACTTATCAGGATGATATTTTTGTGACAAGACACGATATGAAGCCCGTATAACTTCCGCAGAAGCTAATTGGGAAACTTGCAGATTGTCGTAATGAGTTCGTGTGCGCGCCATATGTTTTTATTCTGTAAAGAAAATGAATTGGATCACGATAAAATACAAAATATAGCTCACAGGCCTTGACTCTTGCGTTATTACTGTTTATGCAGAAGAAACCGTGGTCTGTCTCTTATTTGTTTTTCTTATTTATTTTTATTTATTAATTTCAAAACCGCAGCCCTGCTTGAACAACTTCATCTTGCCGTGCGTTGCTAATTACGGATCCTGTTACGACCTCAATAAATGCCGATTTTGATGAGGTTGCATGATCAAGCAAATTGCGCCGTTGCAAGGATACAAAAAGTGCGACGGAATATGCTTGGCAGTTAATTGATCGTTTTGGGTTAAACTCAATGTCCGTATATGCAGAGTACTCACGTATTTGATCTGAGTAGGCTGGATGCTTCTTTAAAGCGTTTATGTACAGCCAATCGTAGAAGGCAGTCAGCGGTTCGAGTTCCCAGTCAACGCCGAAAAACCTGAAACCCAGAAGCCTTCCAGAAGCTTGTATTCTGGGGTCTTTCTTAGCATCTCGGGAGGTCTTTTCTAAGATGTCTGGAAATGGCCCGCCGCACTCAAAAACCTTACTGCTTTGATATGCTGATTCAACGCTGAATGTTCTATGGAATTTTACGGTGCTGATCATCAGGTTGAAAGCACTGAGGGCAACCCCGATAGGTTCACGTGATTTACTAGAAATTTCCAAGACTTTAATTATGTCAGGTAGCTGCATAGCTGATGCATGAAGTGAGTCAATAGCTTTTTGTTTTTGACTAACGGCCATACCAGGAACCCACTGAAATTCGACGTGCCGAGTAGTAACGAGCGTAGGTCCCTCAATTGTTGGAATGTAAATTGGGCGCTCAGCCATAAATTCCTATTTCCAGTTCTGTTAAATCAAGAAAATTTACGCACGTAACTGCGGCTAGCAAATAAGCCTTTGTTGTTAGTATTAATCCATGCCTTGCGATCACCAATGGCCCCAACAAATTTTGCTTTCGTGGTGGCTGAGTCGAAGACTACACCTGCGATTAACGGTGGCTCAATGACATCAAAAACAAGAACCTCTGCTTGAACATCAGTTGGGTCGAAGTTCTTCAGGTGCTGTTCTGCCCGTGATGTTAGCCCATGTATTTCACCGAACAGTTCCAAGAATGACCGCGGCGTTTTTAGTGATTCTATTGATTGACGGCTAATTCGAGCATCAGCAGCATTGTGTTTGCAAAATGCGCAATCTTTAACCCAGAGAATAGATGCTTGAAGCACAAGTATGGCCCACTCCGATCCTTGATTATCCATACGGTACTTGTAAAGCATTTGGCAGTTTGGGAATGCTACTGAGATCGACGTACTATCACGGCGACCATCCAGGCGAAGATTATCATTTACCTCCGGGGTAGCGCCAACCTCATGAACGCGGCTAACAGGGTAGATGCCGTTCGTGATAATAGACTCAAGGTTCTTAGCACGAGTGAAGTGAACCAAATACGGCACTTTTAGCCGTTTTGAAATTGCATAAATTAGTTGTTGATGAGTTGATACCACGCCGGTTGCCCCAATAAATCCAACATAGTAGGCATCCTAAAAGACGGCTTATAAGCCATCACTAGCCCCCCACCAAATCCCCCACATACCACTCCATCGCCTCCGCCAATCCCTCCCCCAGCCGGTGCGACGGTTCATACCCCAGCAACCGCTGCGCCTTGGAAATATCCGCCAGCGAATGCCTGACATCCCCCGCCCGAAAATCGCGGTAAGTCGGTTTGAAATTTTCCAGATGTGGAAAGCGCGGCGCCAACAAACGCCGGATGTGTTCGCACAGTTGGTTCAGCGTGGTGCGGTCGCCGACCGCGACGTTGTAGACCTGGTTCACCGCCTCGGCGTTGTCGGTAGTGGCGGCGAGGATGTTGGCCTGGATGGTGTTGTCGATATAGCAGAAGTCGCGGCTGGTTTCGCCATCGCCGTTGATGTAGACCGGTTCATTGGCGATCATGCTGGCGACCCATTTCGGGATGACGGCGGCGTAGGCGCCCTCGGGATCCTGCCTGCGGCCGAAGATGTTGAAGTAACGCAGGCCGATGGTGTGGAAGCCGTAGCAGCGCGAGAACACGTCGGCGTACAGTTCGTTGACGTATTTGGTGACGGCATAAGGCGACAGCGGCTTGCCGATCTTGTCTTCGACTTTGGGCAGGCCGGGATGGTCGCCGTAGGTGGAGCTGGAGGCGGCGTAGACGAAACGTTTCACCTGTGCATCGCGCGCGGCCACCAGCATGTTGAGGAAGCCGTCGATGTTGGCGCCGTTGGTGGTGATGGGGTCTTCCAGCGAACGCGGCACCGAGCCCAGCGCGGCCTGATGCAGCACGTAGTCCACGCCGTTGCACGCCGCCTTGCAATCCTCCAGCGTGCGGATGTCGCCTTCGATGAAGTTGAAGCGTGTCCATTGCTCGGGGGTGACGCTGGCCTGCACCTTGTCGAAGTTGTAGCGGTGGCCGGTGGCGAAGCTGTCCAGACCGACCACGTGCTGGTCGAGCTGGAGCAGGGTTTCCAGCAGGTTGCAGCCGATGAAACCGGCCACGCCGGTGACCAGCCAGGTTTTCGGCGCGGCTTGCAGTTGCGCGCAGACTTCCGCGTAGCAGCTCATGCTACAAGCGCCACAGCACGTAACCGGCGGCTTTGACTGCTGCCGGGTCGTAGGCGGATTTCACGTCGATGAACACGCCGCCGGATTTGAGTTTGGCAGTCAGTGCGGCCAGCGGTTGCGCCAGATATTCATTGTGCGCAACAGCGGCGACGATGGCGTCGACTTCCGGGATGGCGTCCCACGCAGTCAAATCCACGCCGTATTCATGCTTGGCTTCGGCAGGCTCGCCCAGCGGTTCGTGCACGATGACATTCGCGCCGTAGCTTTGCAGTTCGCTGATGATGTCGATGACCTTGGAGTTGCGCAGGTCGGGGCAGTTTTCCTTGAAGGTGAGGCCGAGCACGAGAATGTTGCGGCCTTTCACCGGGCTGCCGGTATTGATCATGTGCTTGACGGTCTGCTCGGCAATGAACTTGCCCATGCCGTCGTTGATGCGGCGGCCGGCGAGAATCACCTCGGGATGGTAGCCGAGCATTTCGGCCTTGTGCGTCAGATAGTACGGGTCGACGCCGATGCAGTGGCCGCCCACCAGGCCGGGACGAAACGGCAGGAAGTTCCACTTGGTGCCGGCGGCTTTGAGCACTTCCAGCGTGTCGATGCCGATACGGTCGAAGATGATGGCCAGCTCGTTCATCAGCGCGATGTTGAGGTCGCGCTGAGTGTTCTCGATCACCTTCGCGGCTTCGGCCACCTTGATCGAACTGGCGCGGTGCACGCCGGCCTTGATGACGGTTTCATACAGCTGCGCGACTTTTTCCAGGGTTTCCGCATCATCACCCGAGACCACTTTCAGGATGGTGGTGAGGGTGTGTTCCTTGTCGCCGGGGTTGATGCGCTCAGGCGAGTAGCCGATATGGAAATCCTGCTTCCATTTCAGGCCGGATTCGCGCTCCAGGATGGGCACGCACACTTCTTCAGTGGCGCCGGGGTAGACCGTGGATTCGTACACCACGATCGCGCCTTTTTTCAGATGGCGCCCGACCGAGGTACTGGAACCGATCAGCGGCGAGAAATCCGGCTGGTGCGCATCGCCTACCGGGGTGGGTACCGCGACGATGATGTAATCGGCACGCGCCAGCTGGGCGGGGTCGGTGGTCACCGTCAATTTATCGGCGGCTTTCAAGTCATCCGTCGAAACCTCGCCGGTGGGATCGCAATAAGTCTTGTAGCTTTCCACCTTGGCAGTGGAAAGATCGAAGCCGATGGTCTCCATTTTTTTGCCGAATTCCACCGCCAGCGGCAGCCCCACGTAACCCAGACCCACTACTGCAACAACACTCATGCCTGTCTCCCTGAATTGTAATGCGCGATTCTAAGCCATTTCTGTGCCAAGGCATTCTACTGAAACTTGAACGCCCCTGAAAGCGCGGGACTTTGCAAATCATCGGCTTGTAGGCATGATGCCTGTTCCGGCATGAGTAGGGGAGCACAATGAAACCTGTTATTTCGCACGCGCTGCATGGGATATTGATCGGTATCGTATTGACGGCCTTGTCGCCCGTGCTCGGCGCACAGGCGGACACGCTGCCGCAAACCATCCAGAAGGTAAAACGTTCCGTGGTGGCCATAGGCACCTATCAGCCCACCCGGCAACCGCGCGGAGATTTTCGCGCCACCGGTTATGTAGTCGGCGACGGCCTCCATGCGATCACTAATTATCATGTGGTCAAGCCGGTGCTTGATATCGAACATAAAGAGGTGCTTGGCATATTTACCGGCGAGGGTGAAACCATCCAGTTTCGTCCGGCGCAGGTGGAACTGAGCGATCCCGCACACGATGTGGTATTGCTGAAGTTTTCCGGCGCACCGCTGCCTGTATTGAAACTGGGCGACTCGAATGCTGTTCAGGAAGGTATGGTGATGTATTTCACCGGCTTCCCGATTGGCAGTGTGCTGGGGCTGCATCCCTCCTCCATCCGCGCCGGCATTTCGTCGATCACCCCTATCGTGCGTCCTGTACCGAATACGCATTATCTGGACGCCAAAACCCTGCGTCAGGAATCGGACCCGTTCAACATATTTCAGCTGGATGGCATTGCCTACCCTGGCAATAGCGGGAGCCCGGTATACGATCCGCAGACCGGGCTGGTGTACGGCACCGTCAACAGCACCTTTATCAAAAGCACCAAGGAAAACGTGTTGAAAGACCCCAGCGCCATTTCCTACGCCATTCCCAGCCGCTATGTGAAGGCATTGATGCAGAAGGCAGGTCTGGAACCGTGACGAACGCTACTGCCGCTTCGCTTACATCCAGTCAGCCAGACTCACGCCGATGCCCAGGGATTGCTGCTTGTAGTTGTAGTCGATTAGCGATTCGCCGTAGCCGTTGAAATACTGCATGTAACCTTTGAGGCGGCCATACAGCGGAAAGCTCCAGTCGACCCGCACCGCGCCGCGGTTGGGGGACCGCTTCAGATTGTTGCGTACCAGCAGCGAATAGGTATTGCCGCCGTTGTTGTAGGTCGCCACCACATCTCCCCTGCCCAGGTAATCCTGGATATCGGGGTTATTGTCATTGGCTGCGCTTTCCGGAATGCGGTACCACGGCCGGATCAGCAGCGAAAAATCGCCACGCTCGAATCCGAACTGCGCATAAATCCGGTTCCAGCTGCGCGACAGGGCCACCGAGCGGCCATTGGACTCATGCACCGCACCCAGATTGATGAAACGTCCGGTCAGGCCGAAAACATTATAGTTGGTGCGAAACACCAGCATCGCCTCGGGCTCGTAGTCGGTCTCGCGAAACGGCGCTGAAACGCCGCGGTTATAGGCCTGCCAGTAGGACGACACGGTGTAGCCCACCCATAAATCGGCGTTTTTATTGAACAGCCCTTCCACCACTTTGGTCTTCACGCTCAACTGCAACTTGGTTTCCAGTGAATCCAGTTTTTCCGAGGATTGCAGCAAATTACCCTGAAACGGCGCATTGTTGGGCGAGTCGTTGTACTTGATCGGCAGAAAATAGCTGGCGCGGTAAGGACGGAACAGGAAGGTGCCGTGCTTGTCCTTGTCGTCCAGTTCCCATTCGCGCGATAACAGCGAATTATTCGCCAATTCAGGTGCTGGTGCTGCGGGGGCGGGTGGGACGGGAGCAGCGGCAGGCAGCGCTGCCGTCTTGGTCTGTTCCGGTGAAGGGGGAAGCGGAATCGTGCCGGACAATTTGTCGTAACAGGCGAGCCTCTGTGCGTCGTTTTTTATGGTTGGGCACGTGCCTAACTGCGGTACGACAGGTTCGGCATGCGCCGTTTGAATCCCGCCCAGCAGGCACCCGCACGCCACAATAATTTCGTTTACGCCTGGACACTTCCTGAACTGTTCCATTCCATCCCTTGCTGCAAAAAAGTCAAAACTGATTAATTAAACCAAACGGCCGTTTCGGGCAGTAGCGGAATGCACAGGCAGATTAGCCCTGGTGGCTGTTCCTCACCTGCTCGCAATATTGTTGCAGATCCTCCGGCACGCCGGGCGGGCATTGCCCGCATTCACGATTGCCGGGTACTGCATAATCGATGAATTTGGGATAGGCGAGTTTCAGATTGGCCATGATCCCGACGAATTCCACTAATGGCTTGTTGTCGCCCAGACGCGGATTGCGGGTTTTTTCCTGGCCGATGCTGGATACGCGCCGCCCCTGGTAGTCATGCGCCGGATAGACCAGCGTATCCTCGGCCAGTGTGAACAGCTTGTCATGCACGCTGCGGTACAAGGTCGGCGCGTCGCCGTTCTGAAAATCGGTACGGCCGCAACCATCAATCAGCAGCGCATCGCCGGTCAGCACGCGGCCATCCACGGCATAGGCGAAATGATGGTCGGTGTGGCCTGGCGTATGCAAAGGTGCGAGGGTGATGCTCCCAACCGTGAACGGCTTGCCGTCTTCCAGCGCTGCATCCGCGCAGGACAACTGGTCCAGCGCCGGATGCGCAATGCGGCTGCCGGCCTCCTGTTTGAGCTTGCGCGCCGCCGTGAGATGGTCGGCATGGATATGCGTATCCACGGTGTAAGCCAGCTTGAGCCCAAGCGCGTTGATCTCGGCCAGATCGCGTTGCCAGGTCGGCAATACCGGGTCTATCAGAATGGCCTGCCCTATTTGCTCGCAACCGAGCAAATAGGTATAGGTGCTGGAAACAGGTTCAAATAATTGCCGGAAAATCATGCTGCCTCCTCGATTCGCTATTAACCATTTGTCGTCACCAGTCTATCGCGCTGCTTTCCCCTGCCACGGGCGCTTCCGTGCGCCAGCCCAGCGTGTCACGAATATGCGCGGCAAAACCGGTTGCCGTGGCCGCTTCGCCATGCACCACGAAAGTTTGCCGCGGCGGGGCGCGAAAATGACCGAGCCAACCCAGCAGTCCGGCCTGATCGGCGTGGGCGGACAATCCGCCGATGGTAAAAATACGCGCGCGCACCGGCACCTCCACGCCAAAAATGCGCACCATTCTGGCGCCGTCCACCAGCCTGCGCCCCAGCGTGCCGGCAGCCTGGAAGCCGATAATGAGCACACTGCTCTCGCGCAGCGGCAAGTTGTAGCGCAGATGATGCTTGATGCGGCCGGCATCGCACATGCCGCTGGCAGAAATGACTATCTTGCCGCGCGCTCCGTTCAAGGCCTGGGATGCTTCCACATCCTCGACAAAATGGACGCGCGATTGCCCCTTTTTGTTCCCATGCCCGTCGACCAGCAAATGCGCGTCGGGGTCGAGCAGATCGAGATGCTTGAGCGTAATGCCGGTGGCCGCCGTGGCCATGGGTGAATCCACATAGATATCCAGCGCAGGCAGCCGGCCTTGCCGGGTAAGATCGGCCAGCAGATAGAGCATGTCCTGGGTGCGCCCCACGGCGAAGGCGGGAATGATGACATTCCCACCCCGATGTTTGAGGGTATCCTGGATGGCAAACACCAGCTCTTCGATGGTGTCGTGCAAGCTTTTGTGCAGGCGATTGCCGTAGGTGGATTCCACCACCAGCACATCGGTTTCCTCAATCGGCGTCGCGTCGCGCACCAGCGGGTGACCAGGCTGGCCGAGATCACCGGAAAACACCAGCTTGAGCATCTTACCTGCTTCATCCAGCCACAATTCAATGATGGAAGAGCCGAGAATATGCCCGGCATCGCGGAACCGACAGCGCACGCCGGGCGCCGGATTGACTTCATCCCCGTATTCCACCGGGCGCAGCCGTTTCAGGCTGGCTTGCGCCTGGATCACGGTGTACAGCGGTGCGCTATCCGCGTGGGATTTCCTGCTGGTTTTATGGCGCCGGGCGTTTTCCCACTCGGCTTCCTTTTCCTGGATGTGACCGGAATCCGGCAGCATCACTGTAAGCAGGTCGCAGGTCGCCGCTGTCGCATATATCGGCCCCTTGAAGCCGAATGACACCAGCCGCGGCAACAGGCCGGAGTGGTCGATGTGGGCATGGGTCAGCAGTACGAAGTCGATGGTGTCCGGGTCGAAATCGAAGGCGTCGCGATTTTTGATGCGCGTTTCGCGCCCGCCCTGAAACATGCCGCACTCCACCAGAAAGCGCGCCCCGGCCGCTTCCACCAGATAGCATGAGCCAGTGACTTCCTGCGCTGCGCCGAGGAATGTGAGTTTCATTTTGTGATCTTTCAGCATTGTGGACTCAACCGGCGGTGGGCAATACACGGAATTCACTCAGAATCGAGTGCGAAGTCTCGAACGACGCAACTGTGCGCGCATCCTGTCTGTACATTTTCAGAGCTGCATACTGATGATTGTAACCGTATGCCCGGCCTGTACCAGCCCGGCAGTCGGCATCTGTTGGCTGAGTGCGCGCAAGCAGTTAGCCATTTCGAATCAGACAGCATCAATTAATCTATAGCTGACTTCCATCATCCAGTTGATCTCCGCCTCCGATATCACGTAAGGCGGCATGAAATACACCGTATTGCCAATCGGACGCAGCAACAGGCCGGCCTCCAGTCCGCGCTGGTAACAGCGGCGGGCAAAATCCGCGGGGGCGTCGCTGATTTCGAATGCCCAGATCATGCCTGCGTTGCGGAAATTTCTGACGCGTGGATGGTCACGCAGCGGCGCTGCCACACGATTGCAATAGGCCGCCTTGTTGCGGTTGGCGGCCAGCACGTCGTCCTGTTCGAAAATGTCCAGCGTTGCCAGTGCCGCGCGACAGGCCAGCGGATTGCCGGTATAAGAATGCGAATGCAGGAAGCCGCGTGCGGTGGCGTCGTCATAAAATGCGGCGTAAATGGTGTCGGTAGTCAATACTGCCGACAGCGGCAAGTATCCACCCGTGATGCCTTTGGACAAGCAAATGAAATCAGCTGTAACGCCTGCCTGTTCGCAGGCAAACATGGTGCCGGTACGCCCGAACCCGACGGCAATTTCGTCCGCAATCAGGTGCACGCCGTAGCGGTCGCAAATCTCTCGCGCCTTTTTAAGGTACACGGGATGATACATGCCCATGCCCGCCGCCCCCTGCACCAGCGGTTCCACAATGAATGCCGCGGTCGTCGCATGGTGTTTGGCGAGATGGTTTTCCAGTGACTCGGCAGCACGTAGCGCATATTGCTCAGGTGTTTCTCCCGGCTCGGCCAGCCGCCAGTCGGGACTCGGCACCTGCACGCTGTGGCGCAGCAAGGGCGCGTAGGTATCCTTGAACAGCGCAACGTCGGTAACCGAAAGCGCACCCAGGGTTTCGCCGTGATAGCTGTTTTGCAGGCTGACAAACTCGGTCTTGCCCGGCTGACCGCTGTTGCACCAATAGTGGAAGCTCATTTTTAATGCAATTTCCACCGCCGATGCGCCATCCGAGCCATAAAATGCGTGGCCCAAGCCGGTCAGGCGTGACAGACGCTCGGAGAGCTCAATTACCGGTGCGTGTGTAAAACCAGCCAGCATGACGTGCTCGATTTGTTCCAGTTGCTCACGCAGCGCCGCATTGATGCGCGGGTTGCAATGGCCGAACAGATTCACCCACCAGCTCGACACCGCATCCAGATAGCGCCGTCCCTCGAAGTCATACAACCATATCCCTTCGCCACGCGAAATCGGCACCGGCGGGTAGTCTTCGAGCTGTTTCATCTGCGTGCAGGGGTGCCAAACTGCCTCCCGGCTCCGCGTCAACCAATATGAATTTTTCATGTATACCTTGAAATTAGCAGCTTCCGCCCCTATTATTAGCACTCCTCAGCCAAGAGTGCTAACAGCAATCAACAGCAATCTCGGCTGAATCCATTTTTGGCTTGCTTCACTGTTTGATGCAGGCCTTGATTCAGCGATTTTTTCCAGGAGATAGAGCAATGAAAATTCGTCCGCTGCATGACCGCGTGATTGTCAAACGCATGGAAGAAGAACGCAAGACCGCTTCCGGCATCGTGATTCCAGATAGCGCTACTGAAAAACCCGACCAGGGCGAAGTGCTTGCCGTGGGCAAGGGCAAAGTCAGTGACGACGGCAAAGTGCGTGCGCTGGATGTGAAAGTCGGCGACCGCGTGTTGTTCGGCAAATATGCTGGCCAGGCCGTCAAGCTGGATGGCGACGAAGTTCTGGTGATGCGTGAAGAAGACATCATGGGTATCGTCGAGTAATTTCGGCCTGCCAAAGCATATCAATTGATTCGAAGAATTAGGAGCTAAAAATGCCTGCAAAAGACGTAAAATTCGGTGACATAGCGCGCCAAAAAATGATGATCGGCGTTAACGTTCTGGCCGACGCCGTTAAAGTGACCCTCGGACCTAAAGGCCGTAACGTGGTGCTGGATCGCGCATTCGGCGCACCGACCATTACCAAGGACGGCGTTTCCGTCGCCAAGGAAATCGAACTGAAGGACAAGTTTGAGAACATGGGCGCACAGATGGTGAAGGAAGTCTCCTCCAAGACCTCCGACGTAGCCGGTGACGGTACCACGACTGCAACCGTACTGGCTCAAGCCATGCTGAAGGAAGGCATGAAGTTTGTCGCCGCCGGAATGAATCCGATGGATCTGAAACGCGGCATGGACAAAGCTGTCGCTGCCATCATCACTGAACTGCAAAAAATCTCCAAGCCTTGCACCACCGGCAAGGAAATCGCCCAGGTAGGTTCAATCTCTGCCAACTCCGACAGTTCCATCGGCGACATCATTGCCGAAGCCATGGAGAAGGTCGGTAAAGAAGGCGTGATTACCGTGGAAGATGGTTCCGGCCTGCAAAACGAGCTGGACGTGGTGGAAGGCATGCAGTTTGACCGCGGTTACCTGTCCCCTTACTTCATCAACAACGCAGACAAGCAAATCGCCCTGCTGGACAATCCTTTCGTGCTGCTGCATGACAAGAAAATTTCCAACATCCGCGACCTGCTGCCAGCTCTGGAGCAAGTCGCCAAAGCGGGTCGCCCGCTGCTGATCATCGCCGAAGATGTGGACGGCGAAGCGCTGGCTACGCTGGTGGTGAACAACATCCGCGGCATCCTCAAGACCTGTGCTGTCAAGGCCCCTGGCTTCGGCGACCGTCGCAAGGCCATGCTGGAAGACATCGCCATCCTCACCGGCGGCACCGTGATCGCTGAAGAAGTCGGTCTGACGCTGGACAAAATCACCCTGGCCGAACTCGGTCAGGCCAAGCGCATCGAGGTGGGTAAAGACAACACCATCATCATCGACGGCGCCGGCAAGGATGACGCCATCAAGGGTCGTATCGCCCAGATCAACCGTCAAGCCGAGGAAGCCACCAGCGACTACGACAAGGAAAAACTGCAGGAGCGCAAGGCCAAACTGGCCGGCGGTGTGGCAGTGATCAAGGTCGGCGCGGCAACCGAAGTCGAAATGAAAGAGAAGAAGGCGCGCGTTGAAGACGCACTGCACGCGACCCGTGCGGCAGTGGAAGAAGGCATCGTCGCCGGCGGTGGTGTAGCACTGCTGCGCGCCAAGATGGGCACCAACAAACTGAAAGGCGACAACAGCGATCAGGACGCCGGTATCAAGATCGTGCTGCGCGCGATCGAAGAACCGTTACGCCAGATCGTCATCAACTGCGGCGATGAAGCCTCGGTAGTCGTCAACAAGGTGTTGGAAGGCAAGGGCAACTACGGCTACAACGCCGCGACCAGCGAGTACGGCGACATGGTGGAAATGGGCGTGCTCGATCCTACTAAGGTGACCCGCACCGCGCTGCAAAACGCCGCTTCCGTGGCCAGCCTGATGCTGACCACCGACGCGATGGTAGCTGAACTGCCGGAAGACAAGTCCGGTGGCGGTGCTGGCATGGGCGACATGGGCGGTATGGGCGGCATGGGTGGTATGGGCGGCATGATGTAATCCTGCCTCTCGGCAAACCCCGAAAGCCCCTGCTTTGGCAGGGGCTTTTTTCATTTGCAGGAACCTGTATGACGGTAGTAGCATCACGTTGCACCCGGCTCCGACGGGTGTTCCACCAATAATAATGGCACCGGCTCAATCGAAGCCATGCTTAACCGTCACAGGAGGCAGCATGACCACAACCAAAATGAACTGGCGGGCGATAGATGCTGATCCCCGCTTCCAGGCATTGCACCGCAAAAAAAGCCGGTTTTTATGGGGCTTGATGATTTTTTCAATGGTTTATTATTTTCTGCTGCCGATCGGCGCAGCGTATTTTCAGGATTTATTCAAAATCAAGGTATGGGGGCCAGTCAACATCGGCCTCCTGTTCGCATTATCCGAATTTGTGGTGGCGTGGCTGATAGCTTTTATCTACTCGCGCAAAGCCAACGCTGAATTCGATTCCATGGCACAAGACATCGTCAACGACGCGCATAACCTGGGAGCCTGACACCATGCGAATTCTTCATAATCGGCCCCAATGGCTGGGATTCATCCTGCTTAGCATTTTCAGCAATGCTGCATTTTCTGCAGAAGGCGCCGTCGCCGCTGAATACAAATGGATAACCTTCGCGGTCTTCGGCGGCATCATCGCGCTTACCATGGCCATTACCTACTGGGCCGCCAAACGCACCCATACCACCGCCGAGTTTTATGCGGCCAACCGTTCCATTTCCGGCTTTCAGAACGGCTGGGCAATCGCCGGTGATTACTTGTCTGCAGCCTCTTTTTTGGGCATTGCGGGGTTGATCTCCCTGTATGGCTACGATGGCTTCATGTATTCCGTGGGGTTTCTGGTGGCCTACATCACCGTGCTATTGGTGATTGCCGAACCCTGCCGCAATATCGGCAAGTACACCCTGGGCGACATCCTGGCATTCCGCAATGAACCCAAAAAATCCAAGGCCATTGCCGCCCTCAGCACCATTACCGTATCCATTTTCTACCTGACTGCACAAATGGTAGGGGGCGGAATATTGGTCAAAACCCTGATCGGCATCAATTATGAAGTGTCGGTTATCGCGGTGGGCTTACTGATGCTGGCCTACGTGGTGTTTGGCGGCATGGTCGCCACGACTTGGGTGCAGATCGTCAAAGCCGTGCTGCTGGTGATCGCATCCATCGTGCTGGTGGTACTGGTGTGGACGCCGTACGGTTTCAGCCTGCCGGGTTTCCTGGACGGCGTAGTGAATAATGAGGGCGTGCAGAAGCAGGTCGCCAAACTGCTGGGTTCCGCGGCGTCCAATATGACCCCGGCAGAACTGGGGCAGCGCTTCCTGGAGCCCGGTCTGTTCCTGAAGAGTCCGATTGACCAGATATCGCTGGGGTTGGCGCTGGTGCTGGGTACTGCCGGCCTGCCGCATATCCTGATGCGCTTTTTCACGGTGCCGAATGCCAAGGAAGCACGTAAATCGGTAATGTGGGCCATGGTCATCATCGGCGGTTTCTATGTGCTGACCTTGTTCCTGGGTCTGGGCGCGGCAATTAACGTGGGGCCTGCCAACATCGCCGGACTGGATAAGGGCGGCAATATGGCCGCACCTATCCTGGCCCAGTACCTGGGTGGCGGTGCAGATTCCATGCTCGGCAATTTCTTCCTTGCCTTTGTGGCGGCTGTCGCTTTCGCTACCATCGTTGCGGTCGTGGCGGGCCTGGTACTCGCTTCCGCTTCTGCGATGGCTCACGATATCTACGTGGGTGTCATCCGCGGCGACCATGCGACGCCAGGTGAACAGATGAAAGCGGCGCGCATTGCGTCGGTAATCGTGGGTATTGTCGCCATCATCATCGGCATCGCCGCCAAGGGCCAGAACATCGCGCACCTGGTAGGCATGGCCTTCGCCGTGGCTGCCTCAAGCAACCTGCCGGCGGTGCTCCTCACCCTGCACTGGAAACGCTGCAATACGGGCGGTATCATCCTGGGCATGCTGGCGGGAGCGATTTCGGCGATTGCCCTGGTCATGGTTTCGCCCAACATGACCTACCCCAAAGACGTGGTGAAAGCCGCCAACAAGGTGTTGCAGGGCGAGCCCGCCGTAGAAGCCAAACCAGCCGTGCCAGCACAGCATGGAGATGGTTTCGTGTGCGAGTTGTTTGCCGTGTGTAAAAAGGCTGAGCCTGCCAAACCGGAAACCTTGGCCAAACCAGCCACACCAGGAGCCGTGGAAAAACTGGCAACACTCAACACCAAACTGGCCAGCATGACCGACCCTGCGGAAATTGCCAAAACCAGAATCGAAATCGATAAGCTGGATTTGTCTGTTAAGAAAGCCCAGGAGGACCTGAAACAGTATGAGGGAAAGACCACCAGCCTCGTCGGCCTGGAAAAGCCCTTCTTCCTGCTCAAGAACCCCGGGTTGATATCCATCCCGCTGGGTTTCCTGATGGTCATTCTGGGTTCGTTGCTGTATCGCGACCCGCATGCGGCGGAAATGTGGGATGAACTATATGTGCGCCAGAACACCGGCATACACGCTCACTAAAACGCAGAATATAAACCCGCTACACCAGCCGCTGGCTCAGCTTGAGTCAGCGGCTTTTTTACGCCCAAGTTCCGGAAAAAACTTGACGGAATAGCTCGCTCAGGGTCTAATGGCGGGCTTCACGGCCAGGTAGCTCAGTTGGTAGAGCAGCGGATTGAAAATCCGCGTGTCGGCAGTTCGATTCTGCCCCTGGCCACCAGACAAAACAAAGGCTTGCAAGGTTTATGGCCCGCAAGCCTTTTGCTTTTATATCTCCATGTAGGCGCTGTGTAGGTTTTGCAGGTACCAGACCAAAGCCCGGCACCGGCAAGTTGGTTACGCTGCCAAGTCGCCGCCAAACACCGCTTCCATGTTCAACTCCTGGCCTGCACCCTGCGGCCGGTGCGCTTGAATCGACGCGACCTTCTTGCTACTTATACCGGCGCCATGTGTAATGTAACCACTGCCTGTGGCCTTCTGGGAAGTTTGATATGGCTGATGTTTGCCAAGGCGTTGATTGGCTTCCGCGATCGGTTTCAGGGCCTCGAAGATGGCAAGAGCTGCAGGATCGTCCCGCCAGGTCGTAGCCAGGGATTTAGCGACACCATCGAAAATCAGCCTGTCACCATCTACGAATGGAGTTTGAAAATCTAGAACGTTGGGGATGCGAACCTCTGCCAGCGCCATGCCCAAGTCCCGATGAGGCAATGTGCGCATTAAGGCGTGCGCTTTGGCAAGGACGGCCAGGAGAGGCTGGGCGGCATCAGCAATTTCCTGCGCGATGGCGCGCACGGCATTTTCGCGTAGGGCTGCAGTTTCGGAAATCAGCCATTCGCGGGCCTGTCTGACTTCTAAGTCGACGGTTGAGGATTTCTCCTTTAGGGCGTTGCCGACACGCTGCAGGCGGTCAAGGGTACGGTGTTTTTCCTCAGCCAACACGCCGGCTGCGACGGCGGCATCTTCCATGCGCTTGGCCTCGGCAACATCATCAATCAGGCACATCGCGGCTTCCGCATGGGCCTGTGCGTCAGCGGCCTGCTCAAACTCAGCCTTGGCGGTTTCCATGTCTTTGGCGTTCTTGGCGATGGCGTCAGAGATCTTCGGGCCAGCGGCCAGCGCAGCATCAGCGGCGACGATGGCGTCCATTACTTGAGAGGGAATTGCCAGAGTGTCGAGAATGCTGGCGTTCGTTGCTTGGGGTTTCTTACTCATGGTAGTTCTCCTGTGTGCCATTAATGGCGGTTTGTGCGGCAACTGCCGCGGTGATTTCATTCGGGTGCTGTGCGTTACCTGTTACCCGTTACCTGAATTTTAAATTTCATATCTAGCCGAAGAGCGCGGTGCGCAATGTCCCGCGCTGCAGAACCCCCAGGAAGGACCCGCGATTTCCCCATGGTCATGACCGCCCAGGATGCGCGCAGGAGGCATTGCGCGGGCGCCGTGGCGCTTTGGGTATGATCCTATGGCTCACGAATCATCTCCATTTGGCATTGGGTAGAAGACACGAGGCGTGGGCACATTGGTGCCGCTGCCATCGCTGCGTGCCGTGGCAGTCACGCCGTGGGTGTTACCCTTGACCATCACCTCGACCGTTACCTTCTGCGCGGCTGCCTCGATCTGGTCTTTACTGTAGGGGTTCTTGCCGTTTTCGTGCCTGATGATGGCCGACAGTAACGGTGCCAGAGATTTGGGGTTGCTCAAGTCCGGAATGTCCGAGGGTGACATGCCAGAATTTTTTGCCACGCTGGCAGCCCATGCGGCTTCGGTACCGACCGGATTCCCCGGCGCGCCGTCGGGTGTGTATTTGTGCGCCATCTGCGCGATGCTCATGCCGCGGTAGTTCTTGATCAGGTTGCGCGTGCCGGCAAGAATGCCTGCGTCCGCCGACGGAAAAGTCAGTTCCTTGCCACGAGGCTGCAAGTTGAACGGATTGTTGCTGCGGATGCCGAGCGGGTCGCGAGGCTTGCCGTTTGCGCCGGGGATGCTTGATTTGAACCTGATTTTTCCGGATGCTGTGCGGCCCGATGAGTCTGATCCATACAGGTAATCGATGATGCCGATGCCCGGTATCATTTTCGACAGGGGGTGTTTTTCAGATTCCTTCGCCACATCAGAAAGCATGGGCTTCGATGCCTCCTTCAACGTAGATCCATCTCGAATCTTCTGTATCAAAGTAGTTGTGTTGTCGATGGCCTTCGTCAGAGACGGGGAATATCTTTGAGAGAGGGAGTTTGATACCCCGTCGATCTCAACCTTCAGGCTATTCCACGAGTCGCCAAGCTGCTTATTGGCGGCAGCCGCTTTCTCATTGTCTGCACCAGCCTTTTTAACCTTGTCAAGATATTTCTGGATGCCTTTGCGGCCCTCTTGCAGCAGGGGCAGGATGGACCCCAGTCCGAACAGATCGGCCATTTCGGCTTGCGCGTTTGGATCCTTGAGCTTGCTGATGTAGTCGGCTATGTCGCCCAGAGCGCGCGTGGTATCGACGGCACCAGCCTTGGTGCGAGGGATCTTGTCCATGCCCATCGTGCGCAGTATCGCCCGTTTCACTTTTGCATCGCCACGGCCGTAATCGACATCCTGCAACGTCGATCCAAGCCCAACCAGGGCGGATTGCATATCGGTGGCGGAAAGTCCGGCGGCGGTAGCAGCAGCGCGGTATTGCTGGAGTGTGCCCACCGCGATACCGGTGCGACGCGATGCGTATTCGATGGCGATGCCGGACTTTCCCCAAGCATCCGCCAGGGCAGCAATGCCGCCAATGGATGCTGCGCCGCCTACTAATGTGCCGAACGGAGAAGCTACCTTGGCGATGGATTCCGCCGCACCCAGCGCGCTTTTACCGATCTTCTCGGTGAACTGGATAATGGAGTTGCGCTTTACTTCCTTGCCCATCGAGGTGATGGACTTGCTGATCAGGGAAATAGGCCTGGTGATCTCGGCCGTCGAGCGGTTGATCTTGCGGACGATAGCCGTGGCCTTATCCACCGCATGGATTGTAATTGTGAATTTATTTGACACGGCTTGATCCTTTCAACGGTTGGGTCATGACGGTTTTACAGGCAGCAAATCGAGCGGCACCGGGATAAAATCCGGCTTCGGTGTAAATGCAGAAGGCGGCATCAGCACCAGATCAGCCGACGTTCCCAGGTTGTCGCGGAAGTAGGTCACCTCGGAGATGAGCAACATCTTGTTATGCAGCTTCATGCCCGGCAGATCGACCGGTGCCAGGGTGTTCGTCTCCCACAACGTGCCCGCTGCATCGCGCCATGAATCGCACTTGAGGGTCAATACTTCCGAGCGTCCGTAGCGGCGCGCTGATTCCCAGTCGCCACGCTGCTTGCCGATTTCTATGCCGGCTGCGCTGGCATTTGAGAGTATGTTTTTTAATCGGTGCCTGATGACGCTGGGGTCCTTCGAAGTGGTCACCAGATTTCCGCTATCGCCAAGATCACCGAATTGCCAGAAGCTGTTCAGGATCACCTGGTAATCCGAGAACCGCTGATCCATCGCAAAGGACATGGTTGCGCGCTGGACGTTGACGCCTTCCTTGAATCCACTCGACATCTTCCCAGACCCGGCTTGCGACAGAATCAAATCACCATCCACCGAGTCATATGCCAGCAGGGTCATGTAACGGCATATCTCCTCGATAATCTCGTAGGGTGTCTCGATGAAATTGATATTGATCTGAGGGATAATGGTGGTGCTGCCCTTGCCAGCATAATCATGCACGACGAGTTCCGGGGTGAGCTGCTTGACCTTGATTCCGTAAGGCGCGGCGAGCTTTGTGGCGATTTCCTTGACGGTGGCGTTGACGATCTGCCCATTCGGATACTCGGCGGAGCAGTCCACCAGGTCCGCACACTTGCTGCGTCCGGTGACGGTGATGGAATGCTGATTGGGGGTGTAGGTCGGGATGAACCGGTCCACGTACCCGGTCAGCACCGTATCGGCGCCAAGCTTGACCGTCACCGCATCGCCGGACTGCATCACATCGAAGTAACTTTGCGCCTCGCCTGGGTAGCGCTCGGTCATTTCAACGGAGAAATCCGACGGGAAGCGCTCAATGCCGCGCGTCACGCGGATGGTCTCCCAGCCGGAAATCACGGCGCCGTTTATGATCAGGGATAGGTCGTCGGTCATAATTTTTCCTTCATCTCAAAGCCCGGCCTTTGCCGTGGTGGTTGTTTGTCGAAAAGTGGCTCGTATCGTGAGCCAATCGATCGCTTCAAGGCGGAAGAAGCACCCCTGCGATTGCCGGTGTTTTTCAGCCACTACCGGCTTGGCCGCGCCCATCAGAATGGCACTCCGAAATCAAGCACAACCTCGCGGCTATGCGCACGGTATTGAAAACTTGCCCGGTCGAACCAGAGTGCGATCGTGCCCTCCCATTCACCATTTCTTTGTTTGTCAACCAGGATGAGCTGGTCCGGCTGATCCAGAATTTCCTTGGACTGGTTCGATTCCGGCTTGCGCAATTCCGCCTCTTTGCGCTTGTTGCGCCACACGTTGAAAATGTTGTCCACCTGGTCGGTGATCTCAGAGGCCCCTTTCACGTCCATCTTGCCCGGCGGCTTGGTTTCGTCATCTCCTTTGCGGGAGTGAGCAACCAGGTGGATGTGCATTCCGGTATCCCGTGCAAACGCGGTCAATTCGTCGATGAAGTCTTTTTGCCGGTTGTAGTCATCTCCGCGAATGCCGCACTTCATCAGGCTGTCAATTACGAAATGGGTGATGCCAAGCTCGGCATGGCAGTAGGCCAGCACGCCGCGCACGCGGTCGGGAGTGACGGTGCCCTGCTGGTCGTACATCCACAGCTTGCCGTCCGTCCAGTTCCCGAAGCCGTTGATGAAGCGGGTGGATGGCTCTTCGCATCCGGCCGCCTGGCGACACATGCGCGCCAGGGTGCGGACTGGCTTCATTTCGAATGAGGCGATGCAGACCTTCTCGCCCTGCTGCATCAGGCTCAGGTCAACGAAGCCCTGTAGCAGGGATTTACCGTGCCCGTTGATGCCGTGCCATATCGACACCTCACCGGGGCGCAAGCGCACGTTGCTGAACGTTTTTGACCAGGGCAGCGTCGGTGTTACGTCCACGGTTTCGATGTTGAACAGGTCGATAATTGAGCTGGTGTATTCGCTGGCAGACTTGACGTGTGCGGAGTGCTCGGACTTGTTCAGATAGGCGTCGAAGTCGATGGTATCCGGGATGATTTTCATGCTGCTGCTCCCCATACGATTTCCAGATCCGCTTCGTCCCATTCGCGGAACTGGCGCTCGTCACCGTCCAGCAGCGTGATGCCTTCGTGCGTTTCCACGTTGGTTGCGCCAAGGTACGCAGGGCGGGCTTGCAGGACGGCATCGGCCAGCACGATAAGCCGTTCGGCGTCGGTCTCGGGCGTTACCAGCAGGAGCACTTCCAGCCCAACGAGGTAACGCAATTCTAGGTCTGCCAGGGGCATACCGGCAGGCACGATCAGCACCGGGTTACCTTCCCACTTTGGTGCGAAGTCCACGCCGATCACGACCATCTCGGCAGGACGCTGGCGCTTGCGACGTAGCTCCATGATCTGCTGGGCGTTGAGCGGGTAAGTCTTCATATCGCCCCCTCGAACGGGTTGCCGGCGCCTGGTGATCCCGTGCCGTAATCATCGTTCCAGCGTTCGTCTCTCAGGAACCGTTCGGGGTCACGGATGAAACCCGGCTTGCAGACGGTTTTGTATTCGCTCAGTCCTGCCAAGATCGAGTCAGCCAGAGAGTCGAGTTTTTTCGACTTCCAGATTTCCTGGGTTTTCTTCTTGCCGGCTTTCTTCGGATAAGCAGACCAGAATTCCTCAAATCGAGAATTTCCCCTCTCTAAGGTTTTAATCTTCTCTTCTTTGCCCGTTACCGAATCGGTAACCCCCATGCGTGTTCCCCAATCGGTAACCCCCCCCGTTACCGATTGGGGAACCGTTACCGATTGGGGAACCGTTACCGATTGGGGAACCGTTATCATGTACCGGGTTGCCTTGCTGAAACCTCCGCGGCCATCCTTGGTGAGCCATCCCAATGCCTCCAGAGCAGAGGTTGCCTCGGATATTTTGCATGGGGCCATGCCACCGCACCGCTTGGAGATTTCTTCGCGACGTGCCCACACGAGAAAGTCATCTTTGCTTTTGCGCCATGAGCACAGCGCACCCAGGACGCGCAGCTGCTCGAGCGATAGGCGTCTGTCGCTAAAGGCTTCGGTTGGGACCATGGAGAAGGCTGGATCGGCCACGTTAAAAACCGACATTCCGCGCGATTTTGATCATCGCCGCTTGGTAATCGGCGCTGCTGGCGTTTGGATTTCGAGCAATCCAGTCGCGCTTGAGGCTTTCGTAGAGCGCATCTTTGCTGCCGAAATGACGACTCTTTGTGGCCGTGCGCACGGAGCGTTGGTGATAGGCTTTTTTTACCACCACGATCAACGCCCCACCGCCTCGCCTGATGCCAGGGATTGAAGGTCACGGACCGGCCATGCGAGTCGTCTATAAATTCGGATTGGGCGGATCGGCCCGACCCCGAATGCGGCCCATTTTCTAAGGGTTTGGGGTTTGCGATTCAGGTATCGCGCTGCTTCGTCGGTCGAAAGGGTATCTCTACCTTCCGCAATGAGATCCAGAGCTGATGTGATTTTGGCGCTGTTCATAGTGCGTCATTCCTTTCGGATTGCGGTAGCGCTGGTGTGCGCGGCATCGCAATGACGCAATAATCAACATAAGACACTCACGATACATCACCAAAATCATCTAGTGTTTTAGGTGTTGCTTAAATATTTTTTTAGCAAATCTAGACAGTGTCGTCACGTGATATGTTAAAATAGTTTTTTACATAAACTGCGGTGGACGCGAATGGCTGATGCCTATCAACGACATGACATCTC
>NZ_BGOW01000002.1 GCF_003851125.1 Sulfuriferula multivorans
CTTCCATGGAGCTGGCGGTCTCTTCCAGGGAACTGGCCTGCGATTCGGTACGCGCTGACAGGTCCGCGTTGCCAGAGGCGATCTGGCGTGAGGCGACGGCTATGGTCTCGGTGCCGCTGCGAACCTGGCCCACGATATGCGCCAGACTGTCGTTCATGTCCTTCATTGCCTGCATCAATTGTCCCGTCTCGTCTTTGGAGTGGACTTCAATGGTCTGGGTTAAATCTCCTGCGGCAACACTTTTAGCAATTCGAACAGCCTCATTCAATGGCCCGGAAATGGCACGAATAAGCCAGACACCGATGAAGGCGGCGAGCAGCACGCCTGCCAGAATAGCGATGATTGAAATATTGCGCACCGTCGCATACATGCTCTGGGTGTTTTCAAACTCGTGCCTGGCCTGATCCATCTGATACTGAATTAGCGCATCAATATTCTTGCGCACTTCCTTATAACTATCTTTCATTGGGCCCTGCACAAGCTCTCCAGCCTGCTGATAATCCGCTGCACGCAATGCCGCGATTGCCGGGCGCAATCCACCCCGTCCATATTTGATGCGACTTGCGACAAAGCTGTCCGCGAGTTTTTTCTCTTCCGGACTCAGCTTGGTCTTGAGGTAGGCATGCCAGACCTGATCAATCTCCTTGATGACCTTTTCCGCCTCATCCATCTGTTTGCCGACTACCGCTGGTCCCTCTGCGAAGGCCCCCACCTGTCCGACAATAGATTCGGCAACCAACAATTGATTTTTATTGATCAGCCTGACCACCTCGTCCAGGTGCCCCACGGTAACCATCCGCTCCTCGTATACACTTTTCAATGCACTATTGGCGGAATTCAGGCTCACCAAACCCAGGATGCCTATCCCGGTAAGCAGCATGGAAAGAAAACCGATCACAAAAATCAGCCGCGATTTGATACTTAGATTCCTTAACATTTCTCCATCCTCCAAATTCTTATGCAGGGTCGGAATTTGCCGGAAGCGGCATTTTGCGACCCCGGCATTTTTTCTTCGTTATGCTGCAGCTTCCTCGATCAGACCCATTTCTGCGCTGGACATGAGTTTGTCGATATCCACCAGAATCAGCATGCGCTCATCCAGCGTACCGAGGCCAATCAGGTAATCCGTGTCGAACGTCGTTCCCATCTCCGGGGCCGCTTTGATTTGCTCAGGAGAGAGGGTTGTGACGTCGGAGACGCTGTCAACCACCATTCCCATTACCCGGCCGGCGATATTGAGGATGATCACCACGGTAAACTGGTCATAGACCGGCTCGCCAAGATTGAATTTGATACGCATGTCGACGATCGGCACAATGATGCCGCGCAGATTCACTACACCTTTGATGAACTCCGGTGAATTGGCGATGCGCGTCACTGGCTCGTATCCACGAATCTCCTGAACCTTGAGAATGTCGATGCCGTATTCTTCCTTGCCTAAAGTAAAGGCAAGAAACTCGTTTCCGGAGACCTCGGAGTGCGCCTGATGCAAGGCGGCATTGGTTTGTGTGTGTGCAGTTTGTGACATGATCCTTGTCCTTATCAGGAGAAAATAGGCGCAGCAGTAAGCTGACGACTTGAGCGCAATAGTGCGGCGACATCGAGAATCAGCGAAACGCCGCCGTCACCCAGAATGGTGGCGCCCGAAATGCCGGCCACTTTGCGGAAATTCGACTCGAGATTTTTCACTACTACCTGCTGCTGCCCGACCAGCGCATCGACCAATAATGCGGCTTTTTTGCCATCGCTTTCCAGAATGACGACAATGCCTTGCGACGGATCGGTGTAACGCGGTTCGATCGCAAAAATCTTGTGTAGCGGGATTAGCGGCAAATAATCTTCGCGGACCTTGACCACTTGCCCCTGACCGGCGATTTCCTTGACGTCTGCGGGGGTGGGCTGGAGTGATTCGATGACGTAACCCAGCGGCAGGATATACACTTCTTCACCAACCTTGACCGACATGCCGTCCAGAATTGCCAGCGTGAGCGGCAGCGAGATCGACATCGTGCTGCCGTAGCCTTTGGCTGAACTGATTTCCACAGTGCCGCCCATGGCCATGATGTTGCGCTTGACCACATCCATGCCCACACCACGCCCGGACACATCGGTCACCGCTTCAGCTGTGGAAAAGCCTGGTGCGAAGATAAGCTGCCATACCTCTGCGTCCGGCATGGTGTCCGAAACCGGCAAACCTTGCTGCTTTGCCTTGGCAAGAATTCTGTCGCGATTCAGGCCGGCCCCGTCGTCGCTCACTTCGATCACGATGTTGCCACCCTGATGCGCGGCGGAAAGTATCAGTTTGCCGGCTTCGTCTTTCCCTGCCGCACGCCGCGCATCAGGCATTTCTATGCCATGGTCAACGCTGTTGCGCACCAGATGCGTGAGCGGGTCCACGATGCGTTCGATCAAACCCTTATCGAGTTCTGTCGCGGCACCCCGCGTAATGAATTCAACTTTTTTACCCAGCTTGGCAGCCAGATCGCGCACCATGCGCGGGAAGCGCGAGAATACGTAATCCATCGGCATCATGCGGATGGACATCACCGCTTCCTGCAGGTCGCGCGTATTGCGCGTCAACTGACCGACGCTGTTCAACAGTCGTTCATGAAGAATCGGGTCAAGAGAACCGGTGCGTTGCTCGATCATGGCCTGGGTAATGACCAGCTCACCGACCAGGTTGATGAGCTGATCCACTTTTTCAATACCGACGCGAATCGATGACGATTCCTGGGTTGCCGGTTGTTTATCCGCGGCGCGCCTGCCAAATGGCTTGCCTTCAACGGATACTGCGGTTTCGGCTTCCTGGTGAGCTGATTGAGGCATAGCAGCGGCTTGCTCTGTTGCGGAGGTATCTTTTTTCTCGATTTCAGATTTCAGTGGCTCGAAAAAACCATAGCCAGGCTCTGATTCCGGCATTGCCGGCGGCGCGGTATCAGCTTCCGGCTGAGCCACTGCCGAAGCAGTTTCCTCGGTAATTTTAAGGTCGTCCGGATCCAGCACGAATGAGCAAATGGCGATAATATCGTCCAGCTTTTCATTGGTCGCCAGCGTAAAAACGCTGCGCTTATTGTCGAGTACGGACTGGCTGATTTCACCCAGCAAGCCCAGCTCTGCGGCCAACGCGTCGACATCTCGCTGCGGCACTTCCGGTAATTCAATGCGGAAACTGCGGCTCGCACTCGCAGCTTGAGTGGGTGTGGACGCTGTTCCGGTAGCGCGTTTTTCCGGTTGGCCTGCAGGTTGCACCGCACTTCCTGCATGCGCGGCGGAATCCTGCGACAGCGCGTGCAGCCGCTGGCATACACTGCTCACCGCATCCTGATCGACGCTCGAACCCTGCCGGTGGCCATCCATTTGCATTTTCAGGATGTCCTTGGCGGCCAGGAACGCATCCACATGCTCTGCCGTCAACGCCATCTCGCCTTTGCGAATTCTGTCGAGCAAGGACTCCAGCATGTGCGTCACTTCGGTAATATCGGTGAAGCCGAAAGTAGCTGCCCCGCCCTTGATCGAGTGTGCTGCGCGAAAGATCGCATTAAGATCTTCGCTATCCGGTGCTGATACATCAACAGCCAGCAACAGTTTCTCCTTTTCGGCGAGCAACTCCTCTGCCTCATCAAAGAACACCTGGTAAAACTGGCTCATATCAACTGTCATTTCTTGTCTCCGTCATTTGCTTGCAGCATGATTTCTTATGCTTTCATCAGCCGATTACTTTTTTTACAACCTCGGTCAGCCGTTGCGGATCGAACGGTTTGACCAGCCATCCATTGGCGCCTGCGGCTTTTCCCTGAGCTTTCATATCGTCGCCGGATTCGGTGGTCAACATCAGAATCGGCACGCGCTGGTAGCTCGTCATGCCGCGCAATGCCTTGATCAGGCTCAGGCCATCCATGCGTGGCATGTTCTGATCCGTCAGCACCAGATCAACGGTCTGTTTCTTTGCCTTGTCCAGGCCATCCTGCCCATCCACAGCTTCGATCACCTGGTATCCCGCTGCTTTCAGACTAAATGCCACCATCTGGCGCAACGAACCCGAGTCATCTACTGCTAGTATTGTTTTGGCCATCATTACTCCTGCTATTTTCGTATCCGGGCTGACTACCCGTTCGTATTGCTTCCCGCTATTTGCTAGAAAAGCTCAATGTCTCCGCTTTCCATATGCCTTTGGTTAACTGCTTTGCGCAAAGCACCCTCAAGTGCAACACTTCGCTCAGCCAGCATCTGATTGAGGCTATTCAACAAAGTGACGATGTCTTCGTGATCACTTTCAGGCAACACATTGGAACTGCCTGTGTCGAGCGCGCCGAACACGTCGCGCAGCCCTGACAGATGCGTCACCATTCTGCCAATCAACTGGCTGGTCATATCCTGAAATTGCAGGCCGGTCACGGCAGCATTCACATGCTGGCCTATCTCACCCTGGATGGCTTCCAGCCTGGCAACACATTCAGGTGCGGGAGTTCCGCCGGACAGCAACAGGTTTACCGTCTCCTGCTGGATACTGAGCGCTCCATGAATCGCCATGAAGCTCGAACCCAGCTTTTTAATTGCTTCACTCAGCAGAATATTCATCTGCACCAGGTCTGTTTCCACTTCGACCAGATGCCGGTCGCCATGGTCAGACACCCCGGAGAGCAGATTCTTGACCTGTGAGCCCATTACTTGATTAGGAACCATGTCTAAACTCACAGATAATTAAATAACGACAAGCCGGCGATTTTCACAAAGGACTGCTGCGCGGCCTGGAGCGTAGTTTGCTGTTGGGTAAGCTGACTGATCGCCTTGGCGTAATCAACATCCTGAAGTTGTGACAAGGTCTGGCTGTACTGGATGTCCCGGCTTGAACCGGCGCTGTTCAGGGAATCCAGTTCTCTGAGGCGCGATCCGACAGAAGCTCGTGTTGTCAGCACATTGTTGAGAGATTGGTCGATATTGCCGTTGGCAGTCGACAGCCCGGCCGTTAGGGCGGCGCTCCCCGCCGGCGTGGTGACCGGGGTTTGCAGTAATGTAATCAAGTCGGTCAGCGTCTTGAACACATCCTGATTATTCCCCTGGAATATGGCCTGTCCGGAATCGCTCACCGCCATCTGCCGTGAGGAATCCACCTGTATTTGCCGTTGTCCCTGGTCGCCATTGTATTGAGCACCCGTCGCGGTTTTGACGAACGGCTGAGTTCCGGTCTGATAACCGGAGAACAGGTAATTGCCAATGCCATCCGTGGTATTGGCCAATGCCAGCAATTGATCCAGGTCGCTGCTCAATTGCGTCGCCAGATTGCTGCGATCCGAGTTCGACAAGGTGCCATTTCCGGCGTAGACAGTTTGCGTTTTGACATCCTGCAGAACCGAAGTAACGCTCGCCAGGGTGCTGTCCACAGCGGTGAGCGAACCGACCGCAGTCTGGCGGTTGGTGGCGTATTGCGCATTGACTGATTGCGACTGGGTAACGTCCAGCGCACGGGCGGCGGCAACCGGATCATCCGCGGGCGTCAGGATGCGACGCCCGGTAGACAACTGTTGTTGCGTCTTCACCAGATTGGTTTGCAGGTCGCTGATTTTGGCTGCGCCCTGCTGAAAGATCATGCTGGTACTGATACGCATGTTTATCCCCTTAATTACCCAGCGTGAGCAGAGTGTTGAACAGCTGGCTGGCGATCTGCATGACCTTACCGGCTGCCTGATAGGCCTGCTGATAGCGCAACAGATTGGTTGCCTCTTCGTCCAGATTGACTCCTGATTCGGACTGCTGCGCCTGCACCAGGCCGGTCAACAAATTACCCGATGCGGTGCTCGACACATTGAGTTCGTTGGTTTTATTACCTACGCTACTGACCAATTGCGAATAGGCGCCCTGATAGGTCGTGGTACCGCCGGCCAGGGTATTGCTGGTTTGCAAGGCGCCGAGCAGCAGCGCATTGCGGCTGTCGCCAACACCGCCGGTATTGGCTGTAACAGCAAAACTGTCGCCGCTGGCCGGAGCACCGGCGATCTGGACGGTCCAGCCGTTGTAGCTGATGTTTGCGCCGGGGGTATAGGTCACGCCGGTAGGGTTTCCGGTGCCGGTGCCGCTCACGTCAAACGTCGTCGGCGAGGTGAAAGTAATCGTCACCGGCTGCTGCAAATTGGCGTTGGGGGGCGGCGGTGTGTTCACGCTGGGTGCGCTGATCGTTCCCGAGCCCGAGTTGGGTGAAACAGCGAAGCTGTCGCCACTGGCCGGAGCTCCGGCGATCTGGACGGTCCAGCCGTTGTAGCTGATGTTTGCACCGGGCGTATAGGTCACGCCCGTAGGATTTCCGGTGCCCGTTCCGCTCACGGAAAACGTCGTTGGAGAAGTAAAGGTAATCGTTACCGGCTGTTGTAAATTGGCGTCGACGGGTGGTGGATTGACACTCGCCGTCCCAATACTCCCTGTGCCTGTATTGGTCGTGGTGGCCGAAGAACGAATCGGTGGCGAGGTGGCCGAAGAACGAATCGGTGCTGCCGCTGCGATCAGTGCCGGATCGCTAATGGCCACATTGATCGCCTTGGCGCCATCTACGGTAGGACGGATCAGAAAGCTGTCTCCCGCTGCCGGCGTACCGGTAATATTCAGGCTCACGCCATCGATGGTTTGCGGAAAAGCGCTGAACGTGGTGACGGCGCCATCCGTAACCCGCGTAAGCTTGTAATTTGTGCCGTCGTAATTCAGCCGGTAATCGCTGGCGGTCAAAGCACTCGCACTACTGATCGTGGCTGTAAGCGCTCCGGTTCCGGTATTGGTGGTACTGGCACTCACCCGGGGTGACGCTACGGTAAAGAAATCGCCGCCCAGATTGCCATTGAGACCCTGACCAAGACGATGCTGGGCGTTGAAATCGCTGGCCAGGCCGATTGCAACCCGCCCCAGTGCATTCTGTGCAGGATCCAGCGACTGACTGCGGAAAGCGAGCAATCCGCCCAAATTTCCGCCGCTCAGGCTGTTTTCTCCCATGATCACGCTCGTACCATTGGTCGCGTAAGCGACCTCGATACGGCTTGGATCGGTCGGCGAAATAGTCGTGCTCAACGCATAAGCCTGCTTGCCGATCACCAGCGGCTGGCCATTGCCGATAAAGACGTTATATTTCCCGTCATCCTGCTTGACGACTGTGGTCTGAATTTCCTTGCTCAAATCGGCCATCAACTGGTCACGCTGATCAAGCAGATCATTCGCTGGCTGGCCGTTGTTCGCCCCTTGCGCCAGCGTGATTGCATCATTCAGTTGCGCGATTTTCTGTGCATAGGTGTTGATGACGCCGACGCTCGATGTGATCTGGCTATTCACGCCCTGGTTCATCTGGGCCAGCTGATCGTTCAAGCTCTGAAAACGCGACACCAGCGACTGACCCGAGGACAACGCAGCCTGACGCGAGGGGACCGACGCCGGATTGGCGGCCAGATCCTGCACGCCCTTGAAAAAATCCTGCAACGCGGGCGACAGTCCCGCAGAAGGGTCGGCCAGCATATTGTCGACTTGCTGAAGCTGCGTCGCGTAAGTGCTCTGACTGCTGTTTGTAGACTGTGCGGCACGAACCTGGGACGCCTGGAAATCGTTGTAGATACGTTTGATCGTTTCAATCTGGGTGCCCTGTCCCAGAAAACCATAGCCAAAATTCTGTTCGAGCGCCGAACTCTGTATCACCACCTGACGGCTGTAGCCCGGTGTGGCGGCGTTGGCGATGTTGTTCCCAGTCGTGCTGATCCCCGCCTGGGCTGCGGCGAGAGCGCTTTGTCCGATGCTGAGAATATTGGAGGCCATGGTGTCTTTAATCTACTTGTATAGGGAGGTTGTCGGCACGCCGTCAAAAAACTTTAACGGGGCTAGCGAAGTTTCTCAGGCAGACAGCGATTGCGTGATGATGCGCGTCAACTTATCTGCATAATGCGGATCAGTGGCATAACCGGCACGCTGCAGACCCTGGGCAAAGCCAGCCACATCCTGGGCATTGGCCAGTACTTGTTGATAGCGCGGGTTGCTGCGCAACATGTGAGCGTAGTCGCGGAAGGCATCGGCGTAGTTGTCATAGGCGCGGAATTTCTGTACTACTTTCTGTGCCACACCGTGCACATATTCAGTGGTGACATGTTCCACCACCTTGCCTTGCCAGCCACCGCTTGCCTTAATGCCGAACAGATTGTGGCTGGGCGTGCCATCCGCCGCGATGATTTCACGTCGCCCCCAGCCACTTTCCAGTGCGGCCTGGCCGAGCATGAATTTGGCCGGAATGCCGGTGGTACGACTGGCCTCTTCTGCATGCCCCTCAAGGCGCGCCTGAAACGCCTGCACGTGCGCTGACTGGCTCGAACTGGTTTTGGCTGGTGCAGTAGCAGGTGCCGCGTTGGAAGCAGGGGCAGGATTCACGCCGGATGGCAGACCGGATAAAGACGGCATGGGTTGTCCAGACGGTTTATCTCCCGGCGGGGCCGTCACCGTATTGGAGAGCTGGCGTATCAATACGTCAGCCAGCCCCACGCCGCGCGAGGCGAGATTCTGGCTTAACTGCTGGTCCAGCATCGAGGTATACATCCGGGTCTGCGCATTGTCGAATGTCCCATCCTGCGGGCTGGCTTCGCGCATGCTCTTGAGCATCATGTTCATGAACAAGGCTTCAAACTGCTTGGCGACGGTCTTCAATCCCTCCGGCGTATTCTGCTTGGCCGACTGGCGTAACGCATCCACACTCTGGGTATCGGTAACCAGATTTGCGGACAGTTCGGTCGGGTTGATCATGGTCAGCGTTGGTCAAATAATTTCGAGCTCGGCGCGCAGTGAGCCAGCTGCTTTCATTGCCTGCAAAATGGCCAGCAAATCCTGCGGTGTCGCTCCAATGGCATTCAGTGCCCTCACCACTTCGGCCAGGGAAGCACCGCTTTGCAGCATCAATACCTGGCCAGGTTCTTTCTTGATCTCGACCTGGGAACGCTGGGCTACGACTGTCTGACCCTGTGAAAATGGCGCGGGCTGGCTGATGACCGGCTGGGTGTCGATCATTACGGAGAGATTGCCGTGCGAAACCGCGCAGCTATCCAGCGTGACCGCCTGGTTCATCACCACGGAACCAGTGCGGGCGTTAAGAATCACCTTGGCGGCGGTCTGCGCCGGCGTCACATTGAGGCTTTCCAATGCCCCCAGAAAGGCAACCCGTTCATCGCTGTTGAGCGGCGCCTGCACCTGGATTACACGCCCATCCAGTGCGGCAGCCGTGTTATTGCCAAAATGTTTGTTGACCGCGGCGACCACACGACTGGCAGTGGAAAAATCGGTGTCGTTGAGTTCCAGCCGCACCACATTCCCCTGGCTCAGCGAGCTGGGCACCGCGCGCTCTACGGTTGCACCGGCGGATATGCGTCCCACGCTGAGATGATTGACCTGTACCTTGCTGCCGCCTGCAGAAGCGCCTACGCCTCCCACCAGCAAGTTGCCCTGGGCCATGGCATAGATCTGGTTATCGGCGCCTTTCAGCGGCGTCATCAGCAGGGTTCCGCCGCGCAGACTCTTGGCATTGCCCATCGAGGATACGGTAATGTCGAGCGTCTGCCCGGGCTGGGCGAAGGCCGGTAGCGATGCCGTCACCATCACCGCCGCCACGTTCTTGAGCTGCAACGTCGTGCCGGGCGGCAGATTGACGCCCATTTGCTGCAACATGCTGGCCACGCTTTGTACGGTGAATGGTGTTTGGGTGGTCTGGTCGCCGCTGCCGTCCAGACCAACCACCAGACCATAACCGATCAGCTGGTTCTGCCGTACCCCCTGGATGCTGGCCAGATCCTTGAGACGCTCGGCATGCGACACGCCAGAGATCAGCGTAGCAAGCAATGCAAACAGCATCACTAAAGTCCTGCCCGATTTTTCCAAACGCATATTTGCGGCTCTCATAATGGCATCACGCTCAAGAAAAATCGCGTCAGGGAAGTCATGACCTGTGCCGCATCGATACGGCTGTTGGACCGATATTCAACCCGCGCATCGGCGACCTGGGTGGATGACACCACATTACCCGTCGCAATGGTGTCCGGGCTCACTACCCCGGAAAAACGAATGTATTCGACGCCCGTATCCAGCGACACCTGCTTTTCGCCACTGACCATCAGGTTGCCATTGGGAAGCACATCGGTAACGGTGACAGTCAACGTGCCAGTGAAAATGTTGCTGGAATTTTCTGCGCCCTTCGTATCATATTTGTTCGCTGATTGCGCGGAGACCGAGGTTCCTTGCAGCATTTTAAGCGGCAAGCCCAGTATGGTCGGGATACTGGCCGCTACGCTGCCACTCTTGCTGCCGGAACTGCCGGTCTGCTTGCCGGCATTGGTTTTCTCGTTGATGGCGATGGTGAGCACATCGCCCACCAGGCGCGCACGCCGGTCTTCGAACAGCGGACGATACGACGTGGCCTGGAAAATCCCGCCGTTGGTCGGCGCTGCCGGTGCGGCCTGGAGCGGCTTGGCATGGGTGGGCTTCTGCACGATCGTATCGGGCACCACGGCGCAACCGCCGAGCAGCACAATCGATAAAATCATCACGGCAACAGCGCGATTATTCATTTCTGCTCCATTTACGCGGGTAAAGGAAACATTCAAAGTTGAGTCAGCTTCTGCAACATCTGATCGGAGGTCGTGATGGCCTTGCTGTTGATCTCGTAAGCACGCTGGGTCTGGATCATATTTACCAGTTCCTCCGCCACGTTTACGTTCGAGGTCTCCACGTAGCCCTGATTCAGCAGGCCGGCACCATTGCTGCCCGGAGTATTGGTATTGGCAGTGCCCGAGGCAGCAGTTTCGACATACAGATTCTCGCCTTTGGCTTCCAGCCCGGCCGGATTGATAAATGTAGCCAGTTGCAGCGAACCGACTTGCACCGGCGCCACGCTGCCAGGCTGGGTCACCGATACCGTGCCATCGCGCCCGATGGTAATGCTCTGCGCATTGGCCGGAATGGTGATGGCAGGCTGGATGACATAACCGCTGGAAGTCACCAGCTGACCCTGGCTATCACTCTGGAATGAACCGTCGCGGGTATAAGCCGTTGTGCCGTCCGGAAGCAGCACCTGGAAAAAACCGGAGCCCTGGATCGCAACATCCTTATCGTTGCCGGTCTGCTGCAGATTGCCCTGAGTGAAAATCCGCTCGGTAGCGACCGGGCGAACACCGGTGCCCAATTGCAAGCCGGTCGGCAACTGGGTTTGTTGCGACGACTGCGCGCCGGGTTGGCGCATGGTCTGATACAGCAGATCTTCAAATACCGCCCGCGAGCGCTTGAAACCGCTGGTGCTGACGTTGGCCAGGTTGTTGGCGATTACATCCATTTGTGTCTGCTGCGCATCCAGACCGGTCTTGGCTATCCAAAGCGAACGGATCATTTTTTTCTCCAGAAAAACATTTCATCACCGATGCACAAAAACCAACTGTCCATCGGCATACAATTGCCATTTTGCGCCGCCCATCACTAACTCAAACTGAGAAGCTGACTCGCTTTATTGGCGTTATTCTCGGCGTTCTGCAACAACTTCATTTGCATTTCAAACTGGCGGCCCAGGCTGATCATGTTAACCATGGCTTCCACCACATTGACATTACTGCCTTCCAGCGCGCCACCGATTAGCGCCACATTCGGATCGGATTCGGCAGGGCTGCCATCCTTGGTACGGAAGTAGCCATCATCACCGCGTACCAAAGACGCATCCGGCGGATCAACCAGCTTGATACGCCCCAATACGTTCACCGCTGAAGGCGAACCGGTTTTCGGGATCGCTGACACGGTGCCATCTTTGGCGATGGCGATCGTGACATCAGGCGGAATGCTGATAGGGCCGCCGTCACCCATTACATTGAGTCCGCTTTGTGTCTGCAAAACCCCATTTTCACTGAGCTTCAGACTGCCATTGCGTGTGTAGGCTTCGGCGCCGTTTTCCGATTCCACAGCGATCCAGCCTTTGCCCTGCACCGCCACGTCGAGCTCGCGCCCGGTTTGCTGGATGGCGCCGGGAGTAAAATCACTGCCCACCGTCGAATCCACCACAAAGGCGCGCGTCGGCAAGCCTTCGCTGCTGACCACAGGCACAGCCCGGAACGAATCCAGCTGGGCGCGAAAGCCGGTCGTGGTGGCATTGGCCAGATTGTTCGTCGTCGTCGCCTGCTGTTCCAGGATGTGCTTCGCGCCGGTCATGGCGGTGTAGATCAGACGGTCCATGCGGGTCTCCCAGTGGCTTGGCTAATGCGGATTAACGCAGATTCACCAGAGTTTGCAGAACCTGATCCTGCGTCTTGATGGTTTGCGCATTCGCCTGGTAATTGCGCTGTGCAGTAATCATGTTCACCAGCTCGGCAGTAAGATCGACGTTCGAATCTTCCACCGCAGACGACTGCAATACACCCAGGCTGCCTGAGTTGGGCGTACCCACCAGTGCCGGGCCGGAGGCCGCAGTATCCGTCCAGAGATTATTGCCGAGTGATTGCAGACCGTTGGGGTTGGTGAAATTCGCCAGTACCACCTGTCCCAGCGTGGCGGATTGTCCATTGGTATAGCGCCCGACGATGGTGCCGTCCGCACTGATACTGAAGCCGGCCAGTCGGCCGGAGGTATAGCCATCTTGCTTCAGTGCATTAACGCTGAAGGCTGATCCATACTGCGACGTTCCCGTGTAATCAACACTAACCGTAAATGGAGAAGTTGCACCTGTGCCTACAGTCAGCGGCACGGCGAAGGGTGGGGCGGGGACGAGCGAACCATCGGTGGCAAAAGCCAGCGAACCCACTGGGACCGGTGCAGCGGGTGGCACATAACCGATAGGCACGCCGTCGTTGGCTGCGTATACATTCCAGGCATTGGCGCCGGTCTTGACGTAGAAAGTCTGCAGGGTGTGCGCGTTACCCAGGCTGTCGTAAACAGAAACCGCTGTCGAACTGTTGTAAGTAGTCGGATCCGCCATATTGAATGGCGTGGTCACTGGCACTGTGCTACCCGAATCCAGATTCAATACGGCTTTCACTTTTGTCGTAGTCTGAGGTGTGAGATCCGAGGTATTGATATTTAAATCGGCAGGAGCCCCTGTTGACAGCACACCATTGGCATTCGCTGTATAACCGGTCAGCCGTGCGCCAGTAGCGTTGATGATATAACCGGATTTATCAAGCTGAAACTGGCCATTACGCGCGTAGGTAATGGTGCCGTTATTGCTCATGCGAAAAAAACCGCCGCCGTTGATCGCCACGTCCAGCGGATTATTGGAAGCCGAGATATTGCCCTGGGTGAACTGCTGGGCAACCACAGCCACCTTGGTACCGATACCGATCTGGGAAGCCCCTGCGCCGGTCAGCGAATTGGCGTAGACATCAGCGAATTGCGCCTGCGATTCCTTGAAACCGACCGTGTTGGCATTGGATACGTTGTTGCCGATCACATCCAGACTCTTTGACGCCGCATTCAAGCCGCTTAAACCTTGTTGAAAACCCATTTCGCTCTCCTAAATATGTACTTGATGCTGGTTCAAAGAATCTGCCGGATATCAGCCAGATTGACCGGGCCGAGACCGGGCACATTCAGCACCACGCCTTGACCACTGCTTGCCACGCTTGCTACCTGGCCGAACGCCAGGCCGTTTGCACTCACATTCTGGCCACCTTGAGTGGCGCTGACTGTGAAGCTGTACTGGCCGTTGGCGGCTGCCGCACCGCTATCGGTCGTACCATCCCATTGCAAAGCCAGCATGCCAGCCTGCTGGGAACCCAGATCCATGCTGTGTATCGCTCTCCCGCTGGCATCCTTGATAGTGACTTTTACATCGTCAGCCGACGTGGCGAGATCGATGCCGAATGGCGCCTGGCCATTGTTCAAGTTCAGGCTGGATCCTGCTACCAATACCCCATGGCCGATCATCCCCGCTGCCTGCAAGGTCTGGCTGGACTGGTAGCTGCCCATCAGGGACTGCAGCGTCGTATTCATTTTATCGATACCGGTGACCGTAGACAGCTGCGCGAGCTGGCTGGTTACCTGCGCGTTATCGAGCGGGTTGAGCGGATCCTGATTTTTCATCTGGGTGACCAGCAGCTTCATGAAGGTATCCTGTGCGGCGGCAGCGGTACTCTGCGTTGCCGCGGCTGCCGGATTCATGGAAGCCAGCAAGCTGGGAGAAACGGTGTTGTTTTGCACGGTGCTCATTTAATTCTCCTTGGCTACTGGCCGATGGTGAGGGTTTTCAGCAGCATGGTTTTGGCTGCATTCATGGTTTCCACGTTGGTCTGATAAGAGCGCGACGCAGAAATCATGTTGACCATTTCTTCCACAACGTTGACGTTGGGCATGGCGACGTAGCCTTTTTCGTCGGCAACGGGATTTTTCGGGTCGTAAACCATCCGCGGCGGTGAAGTGTCCTCGACTACCCCCAGCACCTTCACCCCGCTTGCCTGCGAACCGGCAACCGGCACCGCACTGAATATGACCTGCTTGGCGCGATAGGGTTGGCCGGTGGAACTGGTAGTGCTGTCGGCGTTGGCGAGATTGCTGGCCGTAGTATTAAGGCGCTGTGCCTGCGCACTCATGGCGGAACCGGCGACATTGAAAACATCGAAGAGCGACATGATGATTACCCCTGTATTGCAGCCAGCAGACTCTTGATCTGCCCGCTGATCATGGTGAGACTCGCCTCATAGCGAATTGCGTTGTCGGCGAACTGATTGCGTTCGGTATCCATATCCACGGTGTTGCCATCGACGCTGCCCTGCTGGACACTGCGATACAGCACCGGTGTACCACTGGGGCCCGTTGTGCCGGGAGCATTCAGGTGCACGGCGGAAGTCTTGGCAAGCTCGGATGGCGACTGCCCGGCAGGAGTCAGCGCATTCTGCAGGGCGCTGCTGAAGTCGATATCGCGCGCCTTGTAATTAGGCGTATCCGCATTGGCGATATTGGATGCCAGCAATTGCTGGCGCTGCGCACGCAGGCTGAGCGCGGTTTCCTGAAAACGCAGGTATTCATCTAGTTTCCCGATCATGGCAATCCCCGAAAATATGGTGCTAGAGAAAACGTGTAGTCATAGAGCTATTACAGTTTCACTGCTCCGATCTTACGGCGGCACTGGCAAACGCAATTGCTTGATAAGCGCCCATATCCGCAAGCTATTCCTTGCTTTGACTAAACGCTGACCCTATAAGATAGGCGGGTAATCAATCCGTTGGCCAATTACCCATGAAAACCCTGCTCGCCACGCTACTGTTCATGTTCATGCAAATTGCCGTCGCGCAAACCGACGGCTTGCGCCAGGATCCGGCGGTCGTTCGCCAGATCGCGGAACAGTTTTTGCACGCACAGACTCGCGGGCTTCCCGGTCATGTCAGCATCAGTGTCAACAAGCTCGATCCGCGCCTGGATCTGGCATCCTGCGCTGCACCCCAGGCATTTATGCCCAGCGGCAGCCGGGTATGGGGGAAAACCACGGTAGGCATCCGTTGCACGGTACCTACGCCCTGGACGGTTTACATTCAGGCCAAAGTCAGCGTGGTGGCCGACTACATTGTTACTGCCGCACCGCTGGCCCAGGGTCAGATCGTCAGCGCGACCGATCTCGCCACCATGCAAGGCGACCTGACCACCCTGCCTACCGGCATCATTACCGATGCCGCTCAAGCCATTGGCCGCACCGTCACCCTGTCCCTGCAAGCGGGAAGCGCATTGCGCCAGGATAGTTTGCGCAGCCAGCCTGCCGTACAGCAAGGGCAAACGGTACGCCTGGTATCCGTGGGGCCGGGATTTCAGGTTTCGTCGGAAGGCCAGGCGCTGACCAGTGCCAGCGAAGGTCAATTGGTACAAGCCCGGACTCAGGCTGGACAAATGATCAGGGGAATAGCCAAAGCGGGTGGCGTGATCGAGGTAAGCTATTAACGAGATTCCGCCAATATGTTCTGATTGAGCGTTAAAGTTTGCAACAGCCTCGCCGATATAATGAACACTGGCTCTGGCTTAGTTGGGCCCAAATCAGATTGAGATAACACAATGAAAATCAATGACTCGAAAAAGTCAACCAGCTTACCGCTCGGACAAACCCAGGCAAACACAGGTAAAAAGGTAGATAAGGCCGAGACCGCGCCCGCCACGGCTGCAGGGACGATCAAGTCCTCCCCCATGTCTGCGCAATTACAGGCTTTGCAAGGCTCCATGGCCGCGGGCGAAGTTTTCGATGCGGGCAAAGTGGACGCCATCAAGACGGCCATTGCCGATGGAAAGTTCAAGGTCAATGCCGAGAAAGTTGCAGACGGGCTCCTGGCAGCCGTGAAAAACCTGCTGCAGGGACGTCGGCACTAAATCTGAATCTCAAGGGTATCCGCTTGATGCAAACACTCAACGAAGAACGCGATGCAATGCAGCATCTGCTCGGATTTATCCGGCAGGAACAGGCATTATTGCTCGAAGCCAACATCGACGGGATGCATGCAATCACCGTTGAAAAAGCCGGCGCCGTGGCCCGCATGACGGAATTGGTCAATGCCCGCCTGCAAGCGCTGGCGGCAGCCGGTTACCCGCAGAACGATGCAGGCATGCAGGCATGGCTGGCCAGCCAAACAACCGGTGAAGCCGCAGCAACTTGGGCGGAACTGCTGGCGCTGACACATACCGCGAAAGAAGCCAATCGTATCAATGGCCTGCTGATCAATACTCATTTAACGCGTAATCAAGTAGCCCTTAACGTACTGCATGGCGCGGATCAGCGCACTGGTTTCTACGGGCCGGATGGGCAATCGAAGATTTCAATAGCGGCACGCAATCTGGTCATCGGCTAGGCTGGGCTCAACGGCAAGTTGTATCAAAATTCGACCTTTGCGATCCCGCAAGATGTAACAACAAGGTGCCTGGCATGTCAGGCCACGAATATATCGGCTACCAGCCCCCAATTCATGCGCGCTGACTCTATTTCCACATCGTTATCCGCGAGCCCTGCCGCAAAGCGCATTTCGCTTTTACAAAAATTCAGTGATGATGCAAACCTGCCGGCTTTGGGCAGCGCGGTATCGCGGGTTGTGCAACTCGCTTCATCCAACGACGAGGCCTTGCAGGAACTCACCAATTTCGTCTTGTCCGATGTCGCGCTGACGCAAAAAATTCTGCGCCTCTCCAATACGGTGTCTTACCGTACCGCCTCAGGCCGGCAGATCAGCACCATCTCGAGCGCAATTTTTTTACTTGGCTTCGACATGGTGAAGACCTGTGCATTGGCCATGCTGCTGGTCGATCGCCTGCCCGACAACAACCACGCCCAGAGTGTACGCTTCGAACTGGCGCAAGCCTTGCGTGCCAGTGTGATTGGGCGCCAACTGGCGCGCCGCAGCCACTTTCCCGATTCCGAGGAAGCCGCGATTACCGCCCTGTTCAAGAACCTGGGTCAACTCCTGGTCGCTTCGCATGATCATGACGTATACAACGAAATTAACGTACTGACCCATGCCGCCAACCTCACCCCGGCCAGGGCATCCATACAGGTACTGGGTTGCAGCTACGACCAGCTCGCCGTTACCGTGCTGCAGGACTGGAAAATTTCGGATACGCTCATTCATGCCCTCACCCCGCTATCCAGCCGTACCCTGAAAGCACCGTTAAATCGGCAGGAATGGATGGCCCAGGTGGCTTCGTTCAGCGCGGAAGCCGCAGGATTGATGCCGCATCTGTACGATGCGAAACAGCTCACCGATAACCAGGCACTGGTGACGCGCTTCGGCGCCGCACTCAATCTCGACAAGGCGCAAATCGACCAGCTATTTGTCGCAGCAAGCGAAGAAGCCCATATTCTGCTGGACAGCATGGGTTTGCTCTCCGTGCCCGACAAACAGGCTGAATTGCCGAGCGATACGGACTCCAGCGCAGAAAACCTGTTAAACGATTTCCTGCTCGCCTCACCCGATCCCGACAGCCAGCCAACCATAAGCTGCCACCCCAGCGGCAAACCCATTAACGCTCATGCGTTGTTACTGGCGGGCGTACAGGACGTGACTCAGATGATGGGCTCCGGTCATGGCAAACTAAACGAGCTGATCATGCAGGTGCTGGAAACCCTGTACCAGGGCATGGGCTTTCGATTCGCTACGCTATGCATGAAAGACCTGAAAACCGAACAGTATCGGGCACGTGTTGCAATAGGTGAGAGCCACGCCGCACGCCAGGCCGGTTTCCGATTCTCCACCACCAGCACCAACGATATATTTCATCTGGCGATAAAAAATAACGCCGACCTGATGATCGCCGACGCCACCGCCACCAAAATTTATCCGCTCATCCCCAGCTGGCACCGCCAATTACTGCCTGATACGCAAAGTTTCATTGTCCTGCCTTTGGTGATACAGGAAAAAGTGCTGGGCTTACTCTATGCAGACCGATCCTTACTGGCGCCAGAAGGCGTCTCGGCAGATGAAACCTCGCTGATTAAAACCCTGAAAGGCTTGTTGTTGGCGGCGCTCAATTCCCGTTGAGATAGGCACGAAACCATTACGCTGCCGGGTCAACACCAGAAAGCGCCGACCCGGCGGTCCTTTGCCGGCTGGTCCATCACTTCTTTTGAACCAGCCCGGTTGTGCTTCGACCGGCTGTGCTATTGCCGCATCCACTCGGAGCGTTTACTCCTATCAGTGCTCATGCACTCCACCCCGCTTGATATTCAATACAGGTTGCTCCGCACCGGTTGGGGCGACCGATTTGGCGTCGTGCTTGACGGGGGCACTGGGTGCTTCAGGCATTTCACCAGTCCATTCGTAGGCTTGCGTGCCCGGTGGTTGTTTGTACCAGCCGGGGTCTTTGTAGTCATTGCGCGCCAGTCCTTCACGCACTTTGACGACAGTGAACATGCCGCCCATCTCGATCGGGCCAAACTGCCCCTGCCCGGTCATCATGGGCAGGGTGTTATCCGGGATGGGCATCTCCATGCCGCCCATCGAAGCGCCTTTATCGCCCATCACCATGTAATCCGGTACCAGTTGGGTGATCTTTTCGGCGATGCCTTTCTGATCAACGCCGATCATGGTCGGCACGTTGTGCCCCATCGCATTCATGGTGTGATGCGATTTATGGCAGTGGAACGCCCAGTCGCCCGGTGCATCGGCGATAAACTCGATGGCGCGCATCTGGCCGACGGCGATATCGGTGGTCACCTCCGGCCAGCGCGCCGATTTAGGCACCCAGCCGCCATCGGTTCCGGTGACTTCGAAGTTGTGCCCATGCAGATGCAGGGGATGGTTGGTCATGGTCAGATTGCCGGCGCGGATACGCACCCGGTCGCCTTTTCTAACCACCAGCGGGTCGATTCCAGGAAATGCCCGGCTGTTCCAGGTCCACAGATTGAAATCGAGCATGGTATTGATCTTGGGCGTGTAGCTGCCCGGCTCGACATCGTAGGCGTTGAGCAGGAAAACGAAATCCCGGTCGACCGGCATGAAGCCGGGATTTTTCGGATGCGTGACCCAGAACCCCATCATCCCCATCGCCATCTGCGCCATTTCATCGGCGTGCGGGTGATACATGAATGTGCCGGGGTGGCGTGCAACAAATTCATAGACGTAGGTTTTGCCGGGCTGGATTGCGGGTTGCGTCAGCCCGCTTACACCGTCCATGCCGTTGGGCAAAATCTGCCCATGCCAGTGAACGCTGGTGTGTTCGGGCAGCTTGTTGGTCACGAAAATACGTACCTTGTCGCCTTCCACCACTTCGATGGTGGGGCCGGGGCTCTGGCCGTTATAGCCCCACAGATTGGCTTTCATGCCGGGTGAAATCTCGCGTACCACCGGTTCGGCCACCAGGTGAAATTCCTTCCAGCCGTTTTTCATGCGCCAGGGCAGGCTCCAGCCGTTCAGCGTGACGACCGGGTTATAGGGACGACCATTCGGCGGCACCAGCGGCGGCATGGTGGCAGGGTTCATTTGGGTAACGGCTTCCGGCAGCGAAGCGGCCTGTGTCCGGCTTACCATCGCGGCGCCCATCAGTACTGCACCGGATGCGGATAAAAAATCTCGACGACTGGTCATGGTCACTCCTTGTTCGATAGATTGGCGGGCAGATTACCGCCCAGTGCGGCTGTCAGATCTGTCTGGGCGACCCAGTAGTCTTTCAGCGCATTGATGTAGCCGTTCACGCTCAGCACCTGTTCGCGCGCATCCGCCAGCAGTTCGAACACGCTGATGAGCATGCCGTTGTAGCGCAGCATGTTCTCATCCGAGATCTGCTTTCTGAGCGGCACGATGTTGTCGCGGTAATGCCTGGCAAGGTCGTAGGCACTGCGATAGCCGAGGTAGCTTTCACGTACTTCGCTGCGGGCGTTGACGGCGGTTTCGGCAAGGTGATTGACCGACTGCATGTAGATCGCTTCGGCCTTGGCCACGCGCGCACTACCCCAGTCGAACAGCGGAATCTCCAGGCTGAGTTCATAGCCCGTGGCACGCGGCAACCCGCTGTCGGTATTGCGCAGATACCCCAGATCCAGCACGTTGATGAAACGGGTCGTGCGGGTGAGACCCAGCGATGATGCGAGACTTGCCGTCTGCTGTCTGGCCGCCTGAATATCGAGGCGATTATTGATGGCGTATGCTTCGGCATCCTGCACTTGCAGCGGTTTGGCGGGCAGGTCGGGCAGGCGCTCGGGCAACTGGAACTGCGTCTCGCTGCCCCACAAGCCCATCAGGCGCGTCAGTTTTTCGCGCGCCCTCACCGCTTCCTGTTCGGTCCGCGCCAGCGCTGCCGTGGCATCGGCATAAAATACCTGCTCGCGGTCCTGTTCCAGCTTGCTCCAGTTGCCCACCCTGGCCATGCGTCCACCCAGCTCCGCGCCCGCTTCTGCCGCCGCATTGACCTGCCGGGCGTACATCACACTTTGCTGGGCGGCCACGGCCTCGAAATAGGCTTTGCGCGTGTCGGCAGCCAGGCGCAGCACCTGATTGGCCACTTGCAGCTTGACCGCCTCGAAGCGCTGCCGCTCCAGACGGCTTGCCTGGGGCAGCATGATCAGATTGACCAGGCTCATCGTAAAGGTGCGCTCTATCATCGTATCTGCGCCCTGCGTGATGTGCTTGAAATCGAACCTGGGGTTTTGCAAACGCCCGGCCTGCACCAGATCCGCTTCGGCGATACCCAGCTCGGCATAGCCGGCCTGCAGCCCCCGATTGTTCAACAGCGCAATTTGCACTGCATCCTCGGCATTCAGCGGTTTCGCCAGCAGGTTTTTGATGGAGGCATCGACAGCCTTCGCGTCATCGCTGTTGCGTACCAGCTTGACCGTTTTGCCCAGGCGCGCTTCGCTAAGCTGCGCCACCGAATCAAACCCGCCGTCTTTGGAGAACGTCGCGCAGCCGCCCAGCAGCAGCGTGAGCGCAACGCCTGATACTGTTCTGTGCATCAAGCTGCTCATGGTTTGCCTCCTTGCTGCGGTTTGCCGGCAGCGCCGGACATATCCATGCCGCTCATCCCGCCCTCGTTGCCGACGGCCTCGTTGGCGGAACGCCAGTTTTTGTCCGGCGACACGGTGTCATCAATGATGACACGGTAGTCATCCAGCGGCGATTGATACTGTGGCGCCGGCACCGTGACCTGCGCATTGGCAGGATCCGGCAGCGCGCTGGCGCCGGGCCCGCCCTGCGCCAGCGCGACCAGCGGCGCTGCCGACCACAACGCCGCGCATACAAATGCTTTAAATGTGTTCATGATAATCCTCGTTCGTGTAAGCAGAATTCTGCCACCGCAATCAAAGCCGTGGCGAAACCATACCGGGTGCGGACAGACGCCCTGCTGGACGCATGCGCCGGCTCGTGGCTAAACGAAAGAGGATTGGGGGGGACGTTCCGGGGTTGCCGAAACGAAACTGCGGAATGACCGGGAACGGAAAGGAATGACTTCGCTGCCATAAACCGGCATGGAAGAAACTGCCATGAACGGCGGAGCAATCGCCACACTCAAACAACCGTCCAGGCAAGCACTGCATTTGCCCGCTGCATCGTGATGGCTGTCGGTTGATACGCAACAGTCAGCATGTTCCATAGTCGAGGCAGCATACTGCAGAGGCATCTCATGCATGGCATGATCGCCTGACATCATCGCCGCTGCTGCGAATCCCTGGATGGGTACGCAGAGCAACAATAGCCAGACGAGGATGGTTTTAAACAGGATTTTCATAACGAAAATTTTCGTACGTAGAATCACTCACCAGTTAAAACCAATAGCATCTGGCAGTAATCTTAACGCGCCTTGGCTACTTTGGCTTTGGAGTTGGCCACGGCATCAGCCATGGATTTACCGACCTTGAACTTGACTACTTTCTTGGCCGGGATAGTGATGGTTTTACCAGTCGCCGGGTTACGGCCTTCGCGACCTGCGCGTTCCGTGACGGCAAAAGTTCCGAAACCAACCAGTTGCACGGCATCCATTTTGGTCAGGGCTTCCTGGACAGTAGCCATCAGTGCATCCAGCATGGCTGCGGTTTGGGCCTTGGTGCTGTCGGTTTTGGTGGCAACGGCTTCGATCAGTTCTGCTTTGTTCATAGGATAGCTCCTGTGGGTTGTGGGAAAAGAGGGGACATTCTTACAGGTATTGCCTCCATACGGCAATGTTTTTCAGCGCTTCCGGGAGGAAACTACTAAAGCTCAACTTTACAATATCTTCTCAATATTTGGATTTTAGCGTTGTCCCCTATACCATTGCGGCTGTTTCGCGCCCCCTGCTGAATCCATGAACCTGCTCAGATCGCTCGCCAAAGTCAGTAGCATGACCCTGTTGTCACGCATCTTCGGCTTCGTTCGTGATGCAGTCATTGCCCGCGGCTTTGGCGCAGGCATCTACACTGACGCGTTTTTCGTCGCTTTCAAAATTCCCAACCTGTTGCGGCGCCTGTTTGCCGAAGGCGCCTTTTCGCAGGCGTTCGTACCGATACTGGCCGAGTACAAAAACCGCCGTGGCCACGAAGACACGCAACGGCTGGTGGACCATGTCGCCACGCTGCTGTTTCTGGCGCTGCTGGCGGTGACCCTGATCGGGGTGCTGGCAGCCCCCGCCGTGGTCTATATCAGCGCGCCCGGCTTCTCCGCCGAACCGGAAAAATTCGCGGTGACAGTGTCCATGCTGCGTATTATTTTCCCGTACATCCTGTTTATTTCGCTGGTCTCGCTGGCAGGCGGCATACTGAATACTTACAGCCGCTTTTCGGTACCCGCATTCACGCCGGTTCTGCTCAATGTGGCAACCATTGCAGCCGCCTTGTGGCTGGCACCGCACCTCGCCATCCCGGCGATGGCACTGGCCTGGGGAGTGACGCTGGGCGGCATCCTGCAATTATTGCTGCAACTGCCCTTCCTGAAGCAGCTTGGCTTGTTGCCGCGTTTTCGGCTTGAACTGCATGATGAAGGTGTGTGGCGCATCCTCAAACTGATGGGACCCGCGCTGTTCGGCGTTTCCATCGCGCAGCTGTCTCTGCTGATCAATACCATTTTCGCTTCTTTCCTGGCGACTGGCAGCGTGTCCTGGCTGTATTACGCGGATCGCCTGATGGAGTTTCCCACCGGCATGCTGGGGGTGGCGCTCGGCACCATACTGTTACCCAGTCTGGCCAAGCATTATGTGGATAACGACCCCACGCAATATTCGCAACTGCTGGACTGGGGGCTACGCCTCACCCTGATGCTGGCGCTACCCGCCGCTGCGGCTTTAGCGATATTGGCGGTACCCTTGATCAGCACCCTATTTCTGTATGGCCATTTTAGTTTTCACGATGTCTTCATGACGCGCCAGGCGCTGGTGGCCTATAGCCTCGGGCTGCTGGGGCTGATCATGGTGAAGATTCTCGCGCCCGGATTTTATGCGCGGCAAAACATCCGCACCCCGGTAAAAATCGCCGTGATTACCCTGTTTGCCACCCAGCTCATGAACCTGATGTTCGTATGGAAACTGCAGCATGCCGGACTGGCGCTATCCATCGGCCTGGGCGCTTGCCTGAATGCTGCGCTGCTACTTTGGAAACTGCGCAGCCAGGGCATTTATCAGCCGCGGCCGGGCTGGTATGCGTTTTTCATGAAAATTGGGGTTGCGCTGGGTGTGATGAGCCTGCTGCTATGGTGGGGCATGATGGGAGAGTCAAGCTGGCTGCATATGCATGCCTTGCAACGCCTTGCTCATCTGAGCGCTCTGGTGGTGTTGGGCGCAGGGAGCTATTTTGGCACGCTGTGGGTGCTGGGCATGCGTCCGATCCAGTTCATGCGCCGCACAGCCGAATAGTTCAGGGCCGGTGAATAGCTTTGACCGGCGCGCCGCACAACCGCTAAAATCCCTTATTTTCAGGTTGTTTCAACCCATTCCTCAATGCGTATTACTCACGGCATAGCGCCTGTCGTCAGCCAGCCCAGCGCGGTGACAATAGGTAACTTTGACGGCGTCCACCTCGGTCACCGGGCGATGCTGCGTCGTCTGGTAGAAGCAGCCAGTCAACGCGGCCTGGTACCGTGCGCGATAACTTTCGAGCCGCATCCGCGCGAATTTTTTGCACCGGACAAAGCCCCCGCCCGTCTCTCCAGCCTGCGCGAAAAGCTGCAAATGCTGGGCGAATGCGGGATTGCCCATGTCCATATCTGCGCTTTCAATCAGGCATTTTCACAACTCTCGGCAGAAACTTTCATCGAGCGCATCCTGGTCGCCAGTCTGCAAACACGTTTCCTGCTGATCGGCGACGATTTTCGCTTCGGTGCACGGCGCGGCGGCGACTTCGCCATGTTGCAGGCGTACGGCGCGCAGTCAGGCTTTGAAGTGGCCGCAATGGGTAGCGTCACCCTGGACGAATTGCGCATTTCCAGCACCGCGGTACGCGAAGCGCTGGCAGCGGGCGATCTCGACCTGGCCGGCCGCCTGCTGGGCCGCCCTTACAGCATCAGCGGACGAGTCGTCGACGGCGACAAACTGGGGCGCGACATCGGTTTTCCCACCGCCAATATCCAGCTCAAACATAACCGCCCGCCGCTGACCGGGATTTTCGTGGTGCAAGTGCGCGGACTGGCCGATGCGCCGCTGCCCGGCGTGGCCAGCCTGGGCGTGCGCCCCACCGTCAAGGAAAACGGCCGGCCGGTGCTGGAAGTACACCTGCTGGACTTCGACCGCAGCATCTACGGACAGCATGTGTGCGTGGATTTTCTGGCCAGGCTGCGCGACGAGGAAAAATATCCCGACCTGCCCACGCTCATTCATCAGATTGGCCGCGATGCAGAAAATGCCAGGCAGTATTTCCGGGCTGGTTCACAGGCGCCAGCATCGCTTGCCATACCCGCCAAACCCGATTAAACTTGTACAGTAATTTGAACAGGTATACTGCCATGCACATTATCAATTTCTCCGACGCGCGCAACAACCTCAAACGCGTGATCGACCAGGTTGTGGAAGACGCTGACTACGCCGTCATCACCCGTCGCGACGATGCCGACGCCGTGGTCATGTCGCTCGATACCTTCAATAGCCTGATGGAGACAGTTCACCTGCTGAAAACACCCGCCAACGCCGCACATCTCGCTCGTTCGATTGAGCAGTTGCGCAAGGGCAAAACCAAGTTGAAAGATCTGGTGGATGCCTGAACGGCTGGTATGGACAGCCGCCGCATGGGATGACTATCTCTATTGGCAAACTCAGGATCGAAAAGCGCTCAAACGCATCAATACGTTGACTCAGGATGCCATGCGCAATCCGTTCACCGGTATCGGCAAACCGGAACCGCTGAGGGAAAACCTGAGTGGATTCTGGTCACGCCGCATCGACGAGCAGAACCGGCTGGTTTATGCCGTGGACAACGCAGACCTGGCGATCGTGGCGTGCCGCTATCACTACGACTGAACTCCATTTACCATTTATGCCACCTCTGCAGCCAATCCAATGACTGACTATAAAAATACCCTGAACCTGCCCGATACGCCCTTCCCCATGCGCGGCGATCTCGCCAAACGCGAGCCGGGCTGGCTGGCCCAGTGGCGCGAGAAACAACGCTACCAGCAAATCCGCAAGGCCGCCGCCGGGCGCCCCAAATTCATCCTGCACGACGGCCCGCCCTACGCCAACGGCGACATCCACATCGGCCATGCGGTGAACAAAATCCTCAAGGACATCATCGTCAAGAGCAAGACCCTGGCCGGTTTCGACGCACCGTATGTGCCGGGCTGGGACTGCCACGGGCTGCCGATCGAATTGCAGGTGGAAAAACAGCACGGCAAGGCCATCCCCGCGGCGCGCTTCCGCGAGTTGTGCCGCGAATACGCCGCGACCCAGATCGAGCGCCAGAAGGCTGACTTCATCCGCCTCGGCGTGCTCGGCGACTGGGACCATCCCTACCGCACCATGGACTTCGCCTTCGAGGCCGGCATCATGCGCGAGCTCGGGCGCATCCTCGCCAACGGCTATCTCTATCAGGGCGCCAAGCCGGTGCACTGGTGCGTGGACTGCGGCTCTGCGCTGGCCGAGGCCGAGGTGGAATACGAGGACAAGACCTCGGCCACCATCGACGTGGCGTTTCAGGTCGCCGATAACGCGGATTTCGCGCAGCGGCTGGGCATGCCCAAACTCACCGGGCCGGTATATGCGGTGATCTGGACCACCACGCCGTGGACCTTGCCCGCCAACCAGGCGGTGTCGGTGCATCCGGATTTCATTTACGACCTGATCCTGACGCCGAAAGGCATCCTGATTCTGGCGCGCGACCTGGCGGAAGCATCGATCAAACGTTACGGCTTCGAATCCGTGGAAGTGCTCGGCCAGTGCAAGGGCAGCATGCTGGAGCACCTGCAACTGCGCCACCCTTTCCTCGACCGCAGCGTACCCGTCATCTGCGGCGAACACGTCACCCTGGAAGCCGGTACCGGCCTGGTGCACACCGCGCCGGCGCACGGCGTGGACGACTATCAGATCGGCTTGAAATATCACCTGGCAGTGGACAACCCGGTGGGCGATGACGGCAAGTTCTTCGACGGCATCCCGCTGGTAGGCGGACAGACGGTGTGGCAGGGCAACAAGACCGTGGTCGAAACCCTTGCCGCCAGCGGCCTGCTGCTCGCCAATGAAAAACTGCTGCACAGCTACCCGCACTGCTGGCGGCACAAGACGCCGATCATCTTCCGCGCCACGCATCAGTGGTTCATCGGCATGGACAAGACCGGCGCGGATGGCGTGAGCCTGCGCAACCACGCCATCGGCGCAGTGGACAATACCGCGTTCTTCCCGGCCTGGGGCCGCGCCCGCCTGGAAGCCATGATGAAAAACCGCCCCGACTGGTGCGTGTCGCGCCAGCGCAACTGGGGCGTGCCAATGCCGCTGTTCGTGCACAAGGAAAGCGGTGAGTTGCACCCGCGCACCGCAGAGCTGATCGAAGCCGCGGCGCAACGCGTGGAGCAGACCGGCATCGAAGCCTGGTTCAGCCTCGACCCCGCTGAACTGCTTGGCGATGAGGCCAGCGAGTACAAGAAAATCACCGACACGCTGGACGTGTGGTTCGATTCCGGCGTAACACACGCCTGCGTGCTCAAGCAGCGTCCCGAACTCGCCTACCCTGCCGATCTGTACCTGGAAGGCTCGGACCAGCATCGCGGCTGGTTCCAGTCCAGCCTGCTCACCGGCTGCGCGACTGACGGTCGTGCGCCCTACCATGCCCTGCTCACCCACGGCTTCGTGGTGGATGCCAAGGGTCACAAGATGAGCAAGTCCAAGGGCAATGTGGTCGCCCCGCAAAAAATCATGGACACCTACGGCGCCGACATCCTGCGCCTGTGGGTGGCGTCCACCGACTATTCCGGCGAACTGACTATCTCCGACGAGATCCTCAAGCGCGTGGCCGACGCCTACCGCCGCATCCGCAACACGCTGCGCTTCCTGCTCGCCAACCTGGCCGATTTCGATCCGGCCCGGGATACCCTGCCGGTGGACGACTGGCAGGAAATCGATCGTTACGCGATGGTGATGCTGGGCGAATTCCAGACTGAATTACTGGCGGCCTACGACCGATACGAATTCCACCATGCCGTGCAGCGCATGCACAATTTCTGCTCGGAAGACCTGGGCGGTTTTTACCTCGACATCCTCAAGGACCGGCTCTACACCACAGCCGCCGGCTCGCATGCGCGGCGCTCGGCACAAAATGCACTGCATCACATTACTCACGCGCTGGTGCGACTGATGGCGCCATACCTGAGCTTCACCGGCGAAGAAGTGTGGCAACTGCTGACGGCCGACGAGAACGACAGCATTTTCCTGCATCAGTGGCACAACCTGCCGGTGGCTACAGACGCGCCGCAACTGGCCGCCAAATGGCCGCTGATCCGCGCCACTCTGGCCGACGTGCGCAAGCATCTGGAAACCCTGCGCATCGCCGGCGATATCGGCTCCTCGCTGCAGGCTGAGGTGTCGATTCATGCCAGCGGTGAACAATACCAGGCGCTGGCCGATCTCGGCAACGACCTGCGCTTCGTGATGATTACCTCTGCCGCCACGGTGACGCAGGCCGCAGCCGCTTCCGTCAGCGCCGAACCCAGCACCCATACCAAATGCGAGCGCTGCTGGCACTATCGCAGCGATGTCGGCAGTCACGCCGATCATCCCGCCTTGTGTGGGCGTTGTTACAGCAATCTTTTCGGCCAGGGCGAGGACAGACAGCATGCCTAGACTCAAACAGGGACTCGTAGTGGCTGGATTGATCATTGCCCTCGACCAGCTCAGCAAATACGCGATTACGCACACCTTCATGCTCGGCGATTACCTCACCGTCACGCCATTTTTCGACCTGGTGCTTGCCCACAATACCGGCGCGGCGTTCAGCCTGTTTGCGGATCAGGCCGGCTGGCAGCGCGCATTTTTCATCAGCACTGCGCTGATCGCGTCTGCCATCATCATCTATCTGCTGCGGCGCGAATCCGGCAGCGTGCTGTTCAAGCTCGCGCTCAGCCTGATTCTGGGCGGCGCCCTCGGCAACCTGATCGACCGCATTCTGAACGGCTACGTGGTGGATTTCCTGTCCTTCCATATCCAGCAGCACTACTGGCCGGCGTTCAACGTGGCCGATTCCGCCATCACCATCGGTGCGCTGCTACTGGTCTGGGACAGCCTGAAAAAACCGCGCAAGCCATGAGCGACGGGATGCGGCAGATTGAGCCTGGCGACACGCTCACCCTGCATTTTGCCCTGCGGGTAAATGGGGGTGTTGAAGTAGACAGCAGCTTTGACGACGCACCCATTACGCTGACGCTCGGTGACGGTACCCTGATGCCGAATCTGGAGCACTGGCTGATCGGCATTGCCCCCGGCGAACGCCATGTGTTCCAGCTTGATCCCATGCAAGCCTTCGGCGAATATAATGCCGAGCTTGTGCAAACGCTAGCGCTTAGCGACTTTTCCCCTGACAAGCTTCCACAGACCGATAGCGTAATTGAATTCAGCCTGCCCAACGGCAGCACCCTGGCCGGACGCATCCTGACGCTGACGGACACTCACGCCAGCGTGGATTTCAACCACCTGCTGGCGGGCTTGCCGATCGAATTTGAGGTTGAAGTCGTCGAGATTTGCCGTCAACCCGGAGATTGACACGCCGCCGGGAAAAAGTTATTGTACAAATATCAGTACAATAACTTTTTGAGCCAAAAATGGATGCCATCAGCTACAGCTACACGCGCCAGCACTTTGCCGATGTGATGGACAAAGTGAATGACGATTGCGCGCCGGTTCTGGTGACGCGCCAGAATGGCAAACCGGTAGTGATGATGTCCCTCGCGGATTTCAACGCACTGGAAGAAACGGCATATTTGCTGCGCAGTCCGGAAAACGCGCGCCGCCTGATGGCTGCAGTGGATGAATTAAGAAGTGGCGCGGGCGTCAAACGCGAGCTGCTACCCGATGCAGATTAAGTTTGCCGAACAAGGATGGCAGGATTACCTCTACTGGCAGCAAACAGATAAAGCAGCGCTCAAGCGGATCAATGCGCTCATCCATGACATCGTGCGCTCACCTTTCGATGGCATCGGAAAGCCCGAACCGCTACGCCACAACCTGGCTGGATTCTGGTCACGCAGGATTAACGATGAGCATCGTCTGGTTTATGCAATCGAGGATGGCTGCCTGCTGATCGCCCAATGCCGCTATCATTACTAACCATTTCCGGGCAGACCCCCATGACCACCCAAACCCAAATCCTTCTCGCCAACCCCCGCGGCTTTTGCGCCGGGGTGGATCGCGCCATTGAAATCGTCGAGCGTGCACTGGAACGCTTCGGCGCCCCTATCTACGTGCGCCACGAAGTCGTGCACAACAAATTCGTGGTCGATGACCTCAAGGCCAAGGGTGCGATCTTCATTGAAGACCTGGCGGAAGTACCCGCCGGCAGCACGCTGATCTACAGCGCCCACGGCGTCTCCCAGGAAGTGCGGCGTGAAGCCGGGGCACGCGGCCTGAAGGTATTCGATGCCACCTGCCCTCTGGTCACCAAAGTCCACATCGAAGTCGCTAAAATGCGCGAAAAGGATCTGGAAATTATCATGATCGGCCACAAGGGCCACCCCGAGGTGGAAGGCACCATGGGGCAATCGGCGGGCGGCATGTACCTGGTGGAAACGCCGGAAGACGTGGCGAAACTGGAAGTGAAAGACGCAGATAAACTTGCCTTCGTCACCCAGACCACCCTCTCGATAGACGACGCCGCGCGCGTGATTGCAGCGCTCAAGGCACGTTTCCCCGCCATCGTCGGCCCGAAAAAAGACGACATCTGCTACGCCACGCAAAATCGCCAGGACGCGGTCAAGGCGCTGGCAGCGCAATGCGACTTGGTCATCGTAGTGGGTTCACCGAACAGCTCCAACTCCAACCGCCTGCGCGAAGTGGCGCAAAATCTGGGAGTGGATGCCTATATGGTGGATAACGCTGGAGAGTTGAAAGAGGAATGGCTGGCGGATAAAACACGAATTGGCGTCACAGCAGGCGCCTCCGCACCGGATGTGCTGGTTCAGGAAGTCATCGCCCGGCTTAAATCATTGGGCGCCGACGATGTAACGGAGTTGAGCGGCACTGCCGAAAGCGTGGTGTTTCCGTTGCCGAAGGGGCTGATTCAGCTGGTGTCAATTTAGCCCCTCCCCTATGCATCTCCCACTCCATGGCCGGGATGCATACAGATTAATGCCGTATCAATCAGCCCCAGTCAACGGCTCCAGCCAATTCTCGACCCCGAGGCCGGCAACTCGGGTAAATTCACCCATGTTATCCGTCACCAATGTAAGCTCCAGCGACAGCGTGTGGGCTGCGATCAGATAGTCGTTCGCGCCGATTGGCGTACCAAGCTTCTCCAGTGCCGAGCGTACCTCGGCGTATTTCTCGTCAGCCCCAGTTTCGAGCGGCAGCACCTCAATCGCGGACAGCAACTGCTCAATCTTGCTTGACAAGATTTGAGACCCCTTCTTTGCCGCACCGTAGCGCAACTCACAGGCGACCACGACACTGGTGCAAATTGCGTCTTCACCGACTGCATTGATTCGGCTGGCTACAACCCCAGACGGTTGCTTGAGAAGGCTACTCAGGATGTTGGTATCAAGCAGATAGCGATAGCCTGCCATTTCAGAGTTCCACAGGTTCGGCAGGCAAATCCTCGACAGCGGGGAAATTCTCTTCCATCGGCTCCCATCCGGCGAGCAATCCCAGCAGCGAACGGCGCGTGAGCGGTTCAATGATCAAGCGATCCCCTTCTTTGCGGATGATGGCTTCCGTACCCGACAGTTCGAACTCGCGGGGAATGCGTATCGCCTGGTTGCGACCGTTTTTGAATAGACGTACATGACGTTCGGTTAACATGGTGGCCTCCTTGCTGGGACAATGTGGCATATACTCTGGCATATACTACCAAGCAGACACCTTTACGGCAATACCGTGGTCGGCTCCCCCAACAGCTCAAACTCCAACCGCCTGCGCGAAGTGGCGCAAAATCTGGGCGTGGATGCCTATATGGTGGATAACGCCACGGAATTGAAAACGGAATGGCTGGCGGATAAAACCCGAATTGGCGTCACAGCAGGCGCCTCCGCACCGGATGTGTTGGTGCAGGAAGTCATCACCCGGCTTAAATCATTAGGCGCAGACGATGTAACGGAGTTGAGCGGCACTGCCGAGAGCGTGGTGTTTCCGTTGCCGAAGGGGTTGATTCAGCAAAGCCAGCTTACGTAGGAATCCTTGCGCCCTCTTGCGCTGTCCATGTTCGGGCGGCGATTTTTCTATGTGTGGTGGCTGCAGCTTCGCATCCGAGGTTCTGATGCGTGAAACCATCATACAAATAAGAAAATCGGGCAAAGAGTTGTTAACCGAACTCCCTGGCGCAGAGAAAAGTATAAACTTTTCACGACCCAAGTGACTTGCCACAACTCACTAATTGTCTCGGCTCATTTGCTCCAGCAAGCGATCGATCCCAAACTACCTGATGCAGTTTTGGCTCCCGTGTTATCCAGGGAAAGATTGCCGCACGCATCACCCGACATAATACCGGTAGGTAGTGCTTGCAAAGTATATGTGTTGGTACCCGAAGCGGAAATACTCAACGTGTATTTTGCTGTGCCTGTCTTGGGCGATTGGGTATAAGGCAAGGTAGGATTGCTGCCCCCGGGCGTATAGGTCCCATTTTCAGTATAAGTACGCTCCATGAACTGGCTAAGTTCGGTAAGCGCACCCTTAGCGTCGCCTCTTGCTGCTCGCTGAACGTAACTTGTGTATGAGGGGTAGGCAATCGCGGCTAGTAAGCCCACGATAGCCACCACAACCATGAGTTCTATCAGCGTAAACCCGCCATTATGGGAAAACACTCGAACGGGATTTTTAATTTCTTTTCGGGTAAGCATGTCCATCTCCAGCACTTGGTTAGACTGCCCGATATCAATTTATACGTATCTGTATCAGCTGGCGACCGCCATTGCCAGGGGGTTGCTGATAAATAATATCAACCTGTTCCCCCGCTTTGGGTAAGGTTCCATTGAGCACTACTAGCCTGGAATCATAGTGATAGCTGACATTACCGATCACCATGATCATGGTGGCGGAATCCACTCGTTCCACTTTTCCGCTCAATTTCTTGGCTTCAGGTGCTCGGTAAGACTTGGCACTGTCTACAGGAATTTTTCCCAAGGCACCCGTCGTGCTCGCCGCAATCATCCCCGACTGAAGCATCAACAACCCCGACATCAAAATCTGCGGTAGATATTTCATGACTGTCTCCTCGTCATTATTGAATCAACTCATGCCAAGATACGCGTCCATTTGCACCCGATGCGCCAAGGTTCAGTACTTGGCTCATTGATCCATTAGATTGGTTCATGAGCTTATTCATATACTTCTTGGGCTTGTTGCTCTTAAGCGACTGTATTGACACGCCGGAAGGTATCGAATCTATCATCAAGCCTCCTGCTGCAACTGACCCACCACCATAAGTGAGATTGTCGCTTGAATCAATCGAACCATTACCATTCGTATCGAACGGACTGCCCGCCAAACGTCCCCCTGTTGCAGCATCGAGTTCCATTAGCGCGCCTGTACCACCCGCCGAACAGGCCCCGGTTGAAGGTATCAGCGTGGTAAAAATTATGCGTTTGTCGTACAACACCGGGTCGGTCACAACCCGCTCGCCAGAAGTCAGATCCATATACCAGCCGTCAGGCGTGCTTACATTGGCTGGGTTTTGCGAGGTAATACGGTAAGTGTTGGTACCTACAATTTGCGTACCAAGTATGCTCTGTTGAATTAGCGTGCTACGCGAAGCAACTATGGCACCCGCATCGCGTATTCCGTAGAAACTACCTCCGGGTGTAGTGGAGGTAATATCGCTTACTTCCAGATATTTTCCCGTGCCGAAATACACCATCAAGTTATTGGTATTACTCGGGTCAAATCCGACATCCGGCGCATCGGTGATCGGTTGCGGGTTATTGGACGCATCCAGTGCGGTGAACAAGGGTTTGGGGCTCCCCACGCTTCCATAAGCAATTTTCCATGAACTGGGGTTGGTGCTGGTCAGGTCAAACTTCCACATGTTCCCGCGCAAATCCCCGGCGTACACATAATCAGCCACACGATCGCCGTTGACATCAATCACAGCGGGGGTTGCTAGCCCATTGGGGGTTGTGGTGCTGCCCACCGGAAGGGTAAATTTTTTGACCAGACTACCCGTTTCCAGATCAACGATATACAGCGCTGCGTAACCTGTGGTACTAGCATGGCCATCCGCATCAGTATTGTTATAACCATTGCCGAAGATTGCCACCCATTCACCATTATTCAACTTCACAATAGCTGGCTGGCTGAAGGAATAGCCCATGTCAGAATCGTTCAGGTCATTAAATTCCCAGCGCACAATGCTTGCTGCATTTGCTTCAGAAAAGTTAGCGGGATCGGTGACGTCCAGCGCAAAGAAACCCTGCCCGCCAGCCGCCAGCCCGCTGACCAGAACTGAGCGCCATTCCGGCGATGCGGCGAGTGCGCCGCTTGTTGTGCGTTTTTTGATAAACGCATCTCCGGCGCTTGGGGAGCCATCCACAAAATAGCGATGACCATAGCTGGTTGCGGTCAACTGGGTCAGATTTGCGTAAACAGAGGCCGGTATATAGGCCAGTTTTTCCTGCCCCGTGGCCTCGTCAAACCCATGCAACATACCGTCATTCGCTCCGGCGTAGATCATGCCAGGACGAGTTGCATAGGCCGTGCGAAACGCCGAATACATGCTTGTTTCAAAATCATCCGGGTAATTGAATACCGGCGCACCGACATAGTAAGGGGCAGAGTGGACAATATCGCCCAATTTGCTGGTGTTACGCGGGCGGAAATTAAGACCGGTGCCCTCGTTGGCCGCACTGCCACGAATATAGTCCAGCCGGGCTGCGCCATTGGTATCGACCACATTGCTCGGACTGGTGTTTAAAGCCAGAACCTGAGCAGGATCCAGTTCTGTTGCACTCGGCGAACTCGGTACTACAGGCCACCGGAACGCAATACCCAAACCAGTCGAAGGCTTGATAGTGAGTATTTTTCGACCGGTATCGTAATTCTGGCCATTGATAGCCTGCCCCGCATCCCAGGCTATTGGTGTCTGGATAATATTGCCCGCGCTATCCAGATTGTAAGCGATCAGCTGACCAGACCAGTCGGCACTACTGAACTTGGCCTGGAATACTTTTTGACTGCTGCTGGCACTTCCCGAATTAAGCGATACCGAAGAAGCCGCCCCGGTTTTAGACAGGATGTCAGAAAAAATCGTGTTGAGCGCAGTCGTCAAAGAGCTGGAATCGGTTGCTGAATAGGCCGTGCCTGTGCCACCTGCACTTGCAATGGTATTGAGTTGCGATGGATTGGTGCCGTAGGGCATGGCGAAGCCCACGATGTAGGTTTCCACCTTCGCCGGGCTACTCAGCAAATTTCCTGCAGCCGTGGCCGCATTGGTCAGTGCTGCACTTACCCCACTAGGCTGAATCGGGTTGCCATTCTTGTCCACGGACGGCAAGCCGTTGGTAATGAACACATTGAAATTCTTGCCGCAGGAATTGGGCAAAGCGGAAGCAGGCCCCCCGTTCTGACTAGCCAAGCTTGCCGGGGTATTGAAGTAGGTCTGCGTTGTTACTAATGTCCCTTCAATTGCGGTCAACCCTGCATTCTGCAATGGATAAGCGGGATCAGTAGGCTTGTTGGAGACAAACTGGGAAGTACCCAGCTTGGTATTCATTTTCCCCGCCTGCGTGGCGTCAAGAAAGCTGATAGGCACGTGCAGATAGCCGCCGCCGGGCGAGGCATTGGAGAACCAGGTCGGGCCAACATAGAAATAGGGATTGAAACGGCCAAAATCGCTGATACCCTGGGCCAGATCGCTGTCCGTCGGATACACATAATATGCGCCATTGAATCCGCTGTAGCCCGCCGAACTTTCGGTTGCCGTCACCGTGTTATTGCAATAGCTACCGCAAGAAATGGAATGAGGTGCTGGTGCAGGGCCTGGTGGGGTGGGTAAAGTATCGGTAGTCCCAGTGTAATTGCTAAAACAGCGGTAGTAATCCCATGGGCCATCCTGGGAACCTGCGTTCCAGTCGACATTGCTGCCGTCGAAATAATACTCGCCATTGGTGAAGTTATGAGAAGCATCCGCCGTAGTTGAATAGCAATACCCAGTGCCCAGATTAGAGCCAGCATAAAAAGGCGCCGCCACATTGTAGTAAATGTACTGGGTTGAACTACCCGGCTTCAGAATTCGGAATTTTTTGGTGAGTGAATCCCTTGATCCGGTAAAACCCGAATTGTAATTCGTCGGATCGTAACTCGCATCGTAGGGTGAGTTATGTAGCGCAAATAACGAGACTGCATTTCCGCCGCTGGTGTACTGCTGAAAAGCCATCAACCCCATGTTGAGTTTGGTGGTGTAGTTGGAGATCAGCGTCTTCGCTACACCCCGGGCAATTTCTGATTTGCTGAGTGGACTTGCACTACCGCACAGGCCGCTAACACAGGCAGCGGCAGAGCCGGTCGGATCCTCATCCATATTCTGTGCGTTGGTCAGCGTAATCAGAATATTCGGTATAGCGCTGGTGGTCAGAAACAATGGCGCCTGGCTCAGCGCAATCGAAGCGGCGTGAGCCGCCGGCACCACCACAGAACAGCCTGCATACAGCGCAAGCTGTAAACAGCGGCTTAGAAGTTTGGCTTGTGGCATCGACGTTATCATCGCGCGGCTCCTTGATTAACGGGTTGCATCATTGCTTGAGGTAAACACTTTGCAAAGTTGAACGGGACAGGACATTGCTACCCCAACCTACAGCTGTCACTCGAAAAGGCGTGACCAAGTTTGATGGGGTATTCGATTTCTGACTGCCGCTATCCGGCACAAAAGAGTTCATCATTTCGATCACATAGCGGGGTTGCTGCGCCACGCCGGTTATGCTGCTACTGATCAGCACAGTGTTGGTGCTGGAGGGAGCCCAACTGACGTTTTGCCATTGCGGCGTACCCGCTACCGGGGTGCAGGTTCCGCCGCTGTCGCAGAAAGTTGGGCGGCACAATCCATTGGTACACGCGTAATCCGCCGGGCTTGCCGTGTTTAGACTCGCCGCAACCACCGATTCCCCGTCTCTCAATGCGGCTTCCGCCGACTGGAAAGCAACGCTCTGATCCCTGAGGTTACCGGTCATTTTTTCCTGCAAGGTGGCCGACTGAAACGCGGCAACACCCAACAGCGTCAGTATCACCAAAAAAACCAGGCTGACGAACAAGGCAGCACCGCGCTGCACGACTAGTGGCCTTGGGAACTGAATAATTTCGCGAGTAGTTTTCATCAGATCACCCGATTACGTATTGTGACTAGGGCTGAGAATGCTCTGCGCAACCTGAAGTCGGTAGCAGTAACGGACACTCCTTTACAGTTAACGTAAGTCTGTTTTTTTGTGGTGACATTGTCGGCAGTGGACCGTACAAGGACACAAAGACGTACCGCTTTGATGTTTTTGTCTGTGGCAAGAACAGCACTATTTTGAAATTTGTCTGGCACGCCATCGTTGTCGGTATCATTGCCGTACTGTATTTGCATGTCCTCAACCCCCTCCACCAGTTCTTCTGCGGGGGAGGATGGGTAGTTCACCAGCCGATACAGGCTGGGCTGAGCGGGTGAGGCTGCATTATTCTTCAGGAAAAAACTGGTGGTGGCCAGACTAAAAACCTGGGCATCACTTTTATATATTTTCCCCAGATCCGATGTCGAATTGCCGGGACTGCCGGCGCCAGTACCGTGCGTCAATGTGCCCGAAGTATTTGGCGTCCCACTGGATATCTGCAAGGCCGCAGAGGAGTTGCAGTCTGACACCACCACCACGTCACCCGAATTCAGCCCATTGCCAGTTGCAATATGCAAAGCTGCGGAAGTGGTCGGCATGAATGGCGTGGTGACACTTGCGCCTGTGGATTGTGCAGCGCGTACCGTAATCGTATCGGCATCAATCAGCGGTGCCTGTGCCGAGATCGAACTATCGAGCGCGGGGCTCCAGGCGCCTGGACCGGTGTTATCTGAACCATCCACAGCATTACCATAAGAAAATACATACCCATCTGGATTGAGTGTGTTCTTCATTTTTGTGATGTTACCCATGCACCCAACGTAGCCCGCCCCACGGATAGCCTGGCTTAAAAGCTGGATGGCATAACGTCCATTGCTGTCTACTTCCGATGCCGCGTCATTGGCTTTATAAGCACCTCGGCTACCGATATAAATCGACCCAACCGCCAAAACCACCACCAAACCTATGGTAATGGCGATCATCATTTCGATCAGCGTTAAACCTTGTTGGCCAGATTTCGTTGGGAAAGTATTCATGGAATTATCCGGGTCACAAATGATTTGGTTACGGTGCCATCCGCTGCCACACCGGGAGCGCCAGGGGTATCACGCTCAACCCAGCTGATCGTAATGGTATACACGTTACCGCTCTTGCTTACTGTGCCGGCACCGCTCGGCAGAAGTGCGGCATTGGCAGTATTCCAGGCAAATGCATCGTAGGTCGCCAGGTTTGTCGTTGAACAGAAAGTTGAAATGCAACCCGGATCAACTGGTGTACTGCTAATTGCATCATATTGGCCCGCCTGCCTGCCGACAAAATTGGCGCGCATCCGATCGGCCATATCGAATGCCTGTTGAGTCGCGATGGTACGGTACAGGCTGTTTTGATTGTTTTTTAAGGCGAGCGCCTGCAAACCAGCCAGCCCCAGCAGACCAATGGAAAGCACCAATATGGCAACCAGGACTTCAAGCAAACTAACTCCTGATTGTTTTGTTGATAACGAGCTATCCACACTATCTCCTTATGGGCAGGCTACTGCTGAGGGCTGACCATGCATGCGCCCCGTCGTCAACACCTGGATATCTCTACCAGCAACGCCAGAACCCGAGGTAGGGCAGAGCACAAATGTTCCAGGTGGTGTACCGCTGCCAGTGACTCGGGGTATTGAGTAATAAGTCAGGTAACTACCAAATGCAGCACCGCCATTCATACTCCAGCCTGCCGGCATCGCCGCATGTACCCGGATAATTGCCTCATTATCAGCGCTGCCACTGTTGTCTCGATCCAGACACGTGGCAGTATCGACTACCCCGTTGCTGTTACAATCCTCAAACACTATCCAGCCTTGAGCCCAGTCACCCGTAGTAGCGCATGAAGTTGCGTTCGCGCTTTTGCACAAAGTCACCGGACTATTACGCTTGATTGCCTCAGATCGGGCCAGATTCAATGCTGCCAAGAAATCATTGCTCTCCGTTGCAATCCTGCTACTAATCATGAAGCTCCTGTAGGAAGGCACGGCAACGGCTAACAATATAGCCGCCACCGCTATGGTGACCAGCAGCTCAATCAGCGTGAATCCGTGGTTGAATTGTCCGTTCATGATGTTTTCTTTTTTCACAGCCTGAATCCTAGACAGATGTTTCACAAGCCACCAGCGTCACCCGACGAGCGGCAGGTTTGTTAGAATGAACGGCCAAAAACGGCTTGTCTTGAGCCTCAAACCTTCATTCGTTCACTTTGAATCCGGACTTCCTCATCATCGGCGGTGGTGTCATCGGCTTATCCAGCGCACTCGAACTGGCGCGTGATGGCGCGCGCGTTACGGTGCTGGAGCGCGGCGTGGCTGGGGCGGAATCTTCCTGGGCGGGTGGCGGCATCTTGTCGCCATTGCTGCCATGGGACTACCCGGATGCGGTTTCCCGGCTGTGCAATCTGGGTGTCGAACTTTACCCGCACTGGTCGGCTGATCTGATATCCAACAGCGGCATAGACCCCGAATTTCAAGTCAGCGGGATGCTGGTGCTGCCGCCGGTGGACGAGATTTCCGCCGAACACTGGTGCGTGCAGCACGGCTGGCGCCATAGCTACGAACCCGCGCAACAGCGAGTACCTGGATTAGCGGGGAACAGCTCTGCGTTGTGGCTGCCGGATGTGGCGCAGGTGCGCAATCCGCGTCTGGTGCAGGCGCTGCGCGTTGCTGCCCTGGATGCCGGGATCAATCTGCTGGAGGGCGTTGAAGTCACGCGAGTTGCGCGCGCCAGTCCGGCACGCATTGATTATCTCGATACGTCACGGGGAAAACTACAGGCCAGCGCCTACATCGTAGCTGCCGGTGCCTGGAGCCAGTCGGTATTGGGTGAGATCGCGCCCCATTGGCCGATCAAGCCGATGCGCGGGCAGATGCTGCTGTTCAAGGCCGCTCCGGATCTGCTCCCGCATATCGTCTATCGCCAGAGCATTTATCTGATCCCGCGCCGGGACGGGCATATTCTGGCAGGCAGCACGGTGGAAGATGTGGGCTTTGACAAAAGCACCACCGAAACGGTCAGGCAAATGCTCTACAACGCCGCAACCGATATCCTGCCCACGCTACAGTCGGCACCGCTGGTGCAGCACTGGAGCGGACTGCGCCCCGGCTCGCCGGATAATATCCCGACCATAGGGCGCCACCCGCTGGTCGAAAATCTCTACGCCAACACCGGGCACTTTCGCTATGGCGTGACCATGGCACCCGCCAGTGCGCGGCTGCTGACGGATTTGATCGCAGGCAGGAAACCGGCGCTGGATATGACGGCATATCAGTGGACTCTTTGAACAACAAATCCCTCACCGTCCTGCAAGTCCTTCCGGCACTTCAGGGTGGCGGGGTAGAGCGCGGCACACTGGAAGTGGCGCGCCATCTGGTGCAGCACGGACATCGTGCGCTGGTGATGTCGGCGGGCGGGCGCATGGTGGCGCAACTGGAAGCGGAAGGCGCGACGCATTTCACCTGGCCGGTGGGCAAGAAATCGCTGTTTACGCTGCGCCTGGTGCCGCGCCTGCGGCGTTTTCTGCTTGAGCACGAGGTAGACATCCTGCATGTACGCTCGCGCATGCCGGCGTGGGTGGCTTATCTGGCCTGGCGCGGCATGGACCCGGCAACGCGGCCACGACTGGTGACCACCGTGCACGGGCTGTATTCGGTCAACCGCTACAGCAAGGTGATGCTGCAAGGCGAGCGCATTATCTCCGTTTCCAACACCATCCGCGACTACATCCTGCGCAACTATCCGGATACCGACGCCAGCCGCATCCAGGTCATTTACCGGGGCGTGGATGCGGCGGAATTTCCCTACGGCTACAGGCCTGCACCAGACTGGCTGGCCGCATGGCGCGCGCAGTACCCGCAACTGGCGGGCAAGCGCATCCTCACCCTGCCCGGCCGTCTGACCCGGCTGAAAGGCCACGAAGCCTTCATCGAACTCATCGCGCGCCTGAAACAACGCGGGCTGCCGGTACACGGGCTGATCGTGGGCGGCGAAGACCCCAGACGCGGGGCCTACGCACGCGAACTGCACCAGGCCGTGGCGGCGCGCGGGCTGGCTGGCGACATCACGTTTACCGGCCATCGCAGCGACATGCGCGAAGTGTTTGCGGTGTCGGAAATCGTGCTTTCGCTGTCCAGCAAACCGGAGTCATTTGGCCGCACAGTGCTGGAGGCGCTGCGGCTGGGCACGCCGGTGGTCGGGTATAATCACGGCGGCGTGGGGGAGATACTCGCGACCGCCTATCCGGCTGGGTTGGTTGAACTGGGCGATATGAACGCGCTGATCGAACGCGTTACTGGATTACTGGAGCAGCCAGTTGTGGTTGCCGATTCTGGGGCTTACCCTTTGGCGGCGATGCTGGAAAAAACCATGGCACTCTATTTAGATCTTGGCGGATTGGTAATCCCCCCACAAAAAAGAGGCGTTTGAAAGTAGAATTTTCTTAAATGAGATTTGAGGAATTTTTACATGAGGACATCCCGCTTTACCGACAGCCAGATCATGCAGATTTTGAAACAAGCAGAGGCTGGCAGCCCCGTCCCTGAAATAAACTCAACAAATATAGCAGTCTATTTTTAATGGTAACTAGTTGTATTATTTGGTGGGCGGTGCAAGGTTTGAACTTGCGACCCCTGCCGTGTGAAGGCAGTGCTCTACCACTGAGCTAACCGCCCAATAAGGCGCGCATTTAATCACAGCGGGCTTTTTCAGTCAAACAAATTGCGCGCATCTTACCCAGTGTCGCGTAAAATTCCGGCTTTTGAACTGGCCTGCATTGTGGACACCATTCGACTCTCCAAACTCATGTCTGAACGTGGTCTGTGCTCGCGACGCGAGGCGGATGTTTATATTGAACGCGGCTGGGTGAAGGTGGACGGCATACTGGTCAATGAACTGGGAAGCAAGGTATCGCCGGATTGCAGCATCGAGTTGGCCCGGCAAGCGCAGCACGAACAAGGCAGTCGGGTGACGATTTTGCTGAACAAGCCGGTGGGATTTGTGTCTGCCCAGGCGGAGGATGGCTACAAACCCGCTGCAACGCTGGTGACAGCACCCAATCATTATGCTGACGACCGCTCCGGGATACGTTTTTCCAACGAACACGCGCGCGGGCTGGCACCTGCCGGGCGTCTGGATATTGATTCCACGGGTTTGCTGGTGCTGACACAGGATGGACGGATTGCCAAACAGCTGATCGGTGATGATTCGAGCGTGGACAAGGAATATCTGGTGCGGGTGCAGGGAAAACTCAGTGCTGAAGGGCTCAAATTGCTCAACCACGGCTTGAAACTTGATGATGTGGCGCTGCGTCCGGCACGGGTAACCTGGCAAAACCAGGATCAATTGAGCTTTATCCTGCGCGAAGGAAAAAAGCGCCAGATTCGCCGCATGTGCGAATTGGTGGGGCTCAAGGTGGTGGGTTTGAAGCGCGTGCGCATCGGCAAAGTGAAACTGGGCGATTTGCCCGTCGGGCAGTGGCGTTATCTTGCGGCGGATGAGAAATTCTGAGTTTGGCCTGAAATAGCGTTCGACTATATGATCAAGTATGGCTCAGTGGCTTGAGCGTGAGTTCGGAGCCGCGCTGGGTGAATTCCATCTGCTTCAGGAAGCTCATCCCCAGCAATACCGTATTGTCATCCAGCCCTGTGGTAATCAATGCTGCCACATCATGCACCTCGATCGAACCCAGTCGCACCGTTTGCAAACGCGTCTGGTAGGCGCGCGTGGCGCCATTGGCAGTTTGTACGTTGACCGCGGAGCCGGCTACCAAAGCCAGTTTTTGTGCCAGCTGTGGCGACATGGCAACTCGCGTCGCTCCGGTGTCCACCAGAAACGTGACGGTCTGGCCATTGATTTTGCCTTGCGCCAGATAATGTCCATCCTGATTGCGTTGCAGGCGCACTTCACCGTGCTGGAGAGCCAGAACTTCGGCACGATTGGGGTTGGCATTGTGCGTCAGGCGCAGTTGAAAATACCAATAAGCACCGGCAAACAATAACGCCCAGGCGATTGTCAGCATGATGAGGCCGCCACGGCGATGCGGATTTTCGCCCATATTTACGCCAGATTGATGAAGTTGTCGCGATAAAATTTGAGTTCGACAATGGAATCGTAAATGTCGGCCAGTGCTTCGTGCTTGCTTTCCTTCACAAAGCCTTTGGCGACGGCGGGTTTCCAGCGCTTGACCAGCTCTTTGAGCGTGCTGACATCCAGATTACGATAGTGGAAGTAAGCTTCAAGATTGGGCATGTAGCGTGCGAGAAAACGGCGATCCTGACAGATCGAATTTCCGCACATGGGCGAAATACCTTTGCCTACGTACTGCGACAAAAACGCTATCATCTGGTTTTCCACTGCTGATTCATCCAGGGTAGATGCCTTGACCTTGTCAATCAGTCCGGAGCGTCCGTGCGTGCCCTTGTTCCAGCTATCCATGCCGTCCAGTACGGCGTCGGACTGATGTACCACCAGCACCGGCGCTTCGGCTACGGTGTTGAGCTGGGAGTCGGTGACTACCAGCGCCACTTCGATAATGCGGTCGCTGTCGGGGAGCAAACCGGACATTTCCATGTCTATCCAGACCAGGTTGTTGTTATCTTGAGCCATCATGTCCATTCAAAGTTGAAAAAGGCAATTGTGTCATAATCACACCATGAATACATTCACACTTATTTTCCTTGCTGCCCTGGCGATCAGTATATCGGTGCGGATTTGGCTGGCACAGCGTCATTTGCGTTATGTTGCGAGCCACCGGGACGCCGTGCCTGCTGCATTTTCTGACACCATCACGCTTACGCAACACCATAAGGCAGCTGACTACACGCTCGCCAAAACCCGTCTTTCATTCCTGCAAATCATGGTGGAAACATCATTATTACTGGCATTTACCTTGGGAGGCGGATTGCAGTGGCTGGATAACGCTTTGTCTGGCGTTTTCGCTTCGGAAATGACGCGCAATATTCTGCTTATTGGCAGCGTGATGGTGATAGCTGCCGCCATCGAATTGCCCCTGGATTTATACCGAAAATTTGTCATCGAAAACCGCTTCGGGTTTAACGCGCTGACACCTAAACGCTTTTTTATTGACTTGTTAATGCAGACCACGATTGGCGTGCTGCTTGGGCTACCCTTGCTGTTCGTCGTATTGTGGCTGATGCAGGCGGCAGGCAATTTATGGTGGCTCTATACCTGGCTGGTATGGGTAGGCTTCAATCTCACCCTGCTTGCCATCTATCCGACCTTCATTGCGCCATTGTTCAACCGTTTTGAGCCGATGGAAAATGGCACGCTCAAATCGCGCATAGAACAGTTATTGCAAAAATGCGGCTTTACCGCACAGGGCTTGTTCGTGATGGATGGCTCCAAACGCAGCAGTCATGGCAATGCCTACTTCACCGGCTTTGGCAAAACCAAGCGTATCGTATTGTTCGATACCCTGCTGAAACACCTGGAGGCGGATGAGGTAGAAGCCGTGCTCGCACATGAACTGGGCCATTTCAAGCGCCGCCATGTGGTCAAGCGCATGGCCTGGGTGTTTGCAGCCAGCTTGGTGTTTCTGTGGGTACTCAACTGGTTGATGACGCAAACCTGGTTTTTTAACGGCCTGAATGTAACAAGCCAGAACACCGGCATGGCGCTGGTACTGTTTTTTCTGGTATTGCCGGTATTCACCTTCCTGTTGCAACCGCTGAGCAGCCTGTATTCACGCAAACATGAGTTCGAAGCAGATCAGTATGCTGCGGTGCAAACGCAGGCACATAGCCTGATCAGTGCATTGATCAAATTATACCGGGATAACGCTTCTACCCTCACCCCGGACCCGCTCTATGCCATGTTCTATAATTCGCATCCGGATGCTCAACAGCGCATAGCGCGTTTGCAGATAGCCGTGCATAATTAACACAGATACTCTGTTTCAAAGGGCCTTACATGAAATCCATTCTTGCCGTTGCATTGTTAATTGCCACTGCTCCACTCTATGCTGCCCCGTTCGACAAGGGCGACCCGAAAATAGGAAAAACGCTGGTGGATAAATCCTGCTTGAGTTGCCATGCTTCGATGGTCGGCGGCGACGGCTCCAAAATCTATACCCGCGCCGATCGCAAGGTCAAAAACCCGCAGCAACTCGCAGCGCGCGTTGCTGCATGCAACGCCAATACCGGTGCCAACTGGTTTCCGCAGGATGAGTTGCATGTAGAGGCTTACCTGAACCAGGAATATTACAAGTTCAAGTAATACCACATGACCGACGCATGCGACCTCACCACTAAATCCTGCCTGCCTTGCGAGGGTGGCACACCTGCGCTGAGCCAGACGGAAATCTCCACGCTGTTGGCCCAACTGGACGGGTGGGAACAGAACGGCGTATTAATAGCAAAAACTTACCGCTTTAAAGACCACTATCAAGCCATGGCATTCGTGAATGCAGTGGCTTGGATATCCCACCGCGAAAATCATCATCCCGACATCCATCTCGGCTACAATCAGTGTCGCGTGGAATACACCACCCACGCGCTGAACGGCCTGTCTGAAAACGATTTCATCTGTGCTGCCAAGATCGACGCCCTGTTCCATCTGTAAGCCGCCCATCCTGAACGAGCGTTTCTGAAATATTAAGTCGCCACTTCTGCAACTATACCGTCAAGTGAAATAGAATACGGGCATGATCTACCCTGCCAGCCTCCCGCACTGATGACCAGCCCAATACCCATGCAGGGCCTGGTGACTGCCACCTTCGGCAGGCACTACCAGGTTGAAGCCGGGGACACACAGATCGAATGCGTATCGCGCGGTAAACGCAGCGGCATCGCCTGTGGCGATCGCGTGGTTTTTCTGCCGACCTCTCCCGGACAAGGCGTCATCGAATCGATACTCCCGCGCGACAATCTGTTGCATCGCTCGGTTGCGCATCGCAGCAAGCTGATCGCAGCGAACGTGTCGCGCATCGTCATCGTCGTCGCGCCGGTTCCCAGCTTTTATGATTTGCTCATCAACCGCTGCCTGGTTGCCGCCGAAGCCGCAGCCATCCCGGCACTCATCTGTTTGAATAAATACGACCTGGGGGAACCTGCGTATGCGGCTCAGCGCCGTCTTGAACCATATATAAAGCTGGGCTATCCGCTCCTGACGCTCTCTGCCCACCAAGACATCAGCGCGTTACGGCCTTATCTGTCAGGTCAAATCAGTGTCTTCGTAGGCCAATCCGGCATGGGCAAATCCAGCCTGATCAACGCGCTGGTACCTGAAGCACACACCACAGTCGGGGAGGTATCCGAAGCACTGGATTCAGGGCGCCACACCACCACCGGTGCACGCATGTACAAACTGGATGCATCGAGCAGATTGATTGATTCACCAGGCATGCAGGAGTTTGGATTAAACCACATCGAGCCTGGACAACTCGACCGGTATTTTGTCGAGTTTCGCCCATATATCGGTCATTGCCGATTCAGCAATTGTCGTCATCAACACGAGCCGGACTGTGCCGTGGCACAAGCAGTGGTTGCCGGGGATATTTCATCGGACCGCCTAACGGCTTATCGACAGATTTTAAGCAGCCTGAAACAGTAAAGCAGGATAGCGTCTATAAACAGATTATTCTCAATACAGGGAGAGATAATCATGAAAAGACGCCTGTTTATTGTTTCGCTCCTGGCGTGGCCGACATCTGCCTTGGCAGACGCTACTATCGTCAAAACTCCTTATAAGCCTGCCAGGGTCGTATTTGATTTTTTTCTGGATGATCCGCGGAAAATTGGCAGTGCGCTGTACTGGATACGCTCCCTGATGAACCCGTTGCTGGAAGATCCCTATGGTTATTCACCCGAGCAGCTGGATATCAAGGTAGTCATACACGGTACGGAAATTGTCACTGTCGCCAAAAAAAACGAAGCGAAATACAAAGACGCCGTGGACAGGATGCGCTACTACGCAAACCTGGGAGTGAGCTTCAAGGTTTGCAGCTATGCCGCCGAAGAATACGGCTATAGTGCGCGAGATTTCCAGGATTTTATCGAGATCGTTCCCAATGCCATCACTGAGTTGGTCCATTGGCAAATGCAGGGCTATGCGCTGATTACGCCAAATGTGCAGTACAAGAAATTTTCGATTGAGGCGATCCGTTGAGGGGGCAGCCGATTATTCCGGCCAGTGTTTGATGTAGCGCTTGAGCAGGCGGTTTTCAAAATCCGCTTCGTTGAGACAGGCGCGCGCGACGTCATGGAAGGAAATCACGCCAAGCAATGTTTCGCCTTCCATTACCGGCAGATGGCTAACCCGGTTTTCTGTCATCACGCCGCGCACATAATCCACGGTGTCGTCCGGGTTGCCGATGATGGGTTCAGTGACCATCATATCGCTGACTTTAACCGCAATCAGCGCACAGCCGCGCTCATTCAATCCGCGCAGCACATCACGCTCGGTAAGTAATCCGACCATGGTTCCATTCTGACGTACGATTAACGAACCGACATCGTGTTTCACCATCACCTCAACCGCTTCTGAAACTGGTTGATCCGGGTCGATAGCGAAAATATCGCCACCCTTGATAGTCAGAATTTCACGAATAATCATTTGATCATAGCTCCAGGCAAACCTGCTTACACACGCATACAGAATATCAGATGCCCGGCATGCATGAAAGCCGAATGCACCTTGGATAGGTCAATCCCTGAAGTTCTGGAACTGTAATGGAAAATCGCTGACGCTTTTACGTACCAGCGCGATGGTTTCCTGCAACAGGTCACGCTTGGCGCCTGTCACGCGTACCGCTTCACCCTGAATACTGGCTTGCACCTTGAGCTTGCTGTCCTTGATGATTTTTACGATTTTTTTGGCAAGTTCGCTTTCCACGCCGGTTTTCACCGTGGCACTCCGCTTGACCTTGTTACCGGTGACTTTCTCCGACTTTCCCATCTCCAGGCACTTAATGTCTATGCCCCGTTTGATGAGCTTGCCATTGAGGATTTCCTGCACCTGATCGAGTTTGAAGTCGTCGTCGGCGTAAATCGTAAGCACATATTCCGCCTGTTCCACACGCGCGTCGGATCCCTTGAAATCGAAGCGCGTCGAGACTTCCTTGTTGGTTTGCTCGACTGCATTTTTGACTTCTTGTTTGTCTACTTCGGAGACGATATCAAATGAGGGCATGTCGGACTCCAGTTCAGTATTGATTGAACATATCAGCCGAAGTGGCAGACATAATCCAGTGTTTCCATGGTTTCTATATCGAATTTGCTATTACCCGGCACTGAGAACCGCTCACCCGCTTTGTAGGTTTTCCAGTCGGATTCACCAGCGAGCTTGACTCTGCATACACCACCGTTTATTTCCATGATTTCAGGTGCGCCGGTATTGAACACCAACTGGCTGGGAAAAATCACACCCACACTTTTTTTGCTGCCGTCGGCAAATACCACGGTATGCGACACGCATTTGCCATCAAAATATATATTGGCCTGTTTGACCACGCTCACGTTATCGAATTGAGGCATGACTGGTTCCTGTATTAATTGCTGCTGCGGTTTTTGAGTTTGGCGGCAATTCGCAAACGCAGCGCGTTGAGCTTGATGAAACCGCCGGCATCGGCCTGGTTATAGGCACCTGCGTCGTCTTCAAAAGTGGCGATGGTGGAATCGAACAGCGAATCGGTCTCGGAATCGCGCCCCACCACAATCACATTGCCCTTGTATAGCTTGACCCGTACCCAGCCATTCACGCTCGCCTGCGATGCGTCTATCATGGTTTGCAGCATGGTCCGCTCCGGACTCCACCAGTAGCCATTGTAAATCAGGCTGGCGTAACGCGGCATGAGATCGTCCTTGAGATGCGCTACCTCGCGATCCAGCGTGATGGATTCGATGGCTCGATGAGCCTTGAGCATGATGGTACCGCCCGGGGTTTCATAACAGCCGCGCGACTTCATCCCCACATAGCGGTTTTCCACCAGATCCTGACGACCAATACCGTGCTTGCCGCCCAGACGATTCAACTCGGCCAGCACAGTTGCAGCGCTCATTGCCTGGCCGTTGATGCCCACGATATCGCCGTGGCTGAATTCCAGATCAACATATTCGGCCGCGTCCGGCGCCTGTTCCGGTGATACTGTCCAGCGCCACATGTCTTCCTCTGGCTCGTCTGCCGGATTTTCCAGCGCGCGCCCCTCATAGGAAATATGCAGCAGGTTGGCGTCCATGCTGTAAGGGCTGCCGCCCGCCTTGTGCTTCATTTCTACCGGGATAGCGTGCTGCTCGGCATAGGCCAGCAGCTTTTCGCGCGACAACAAGTCCCACTCGCGCCACGGGGCGATGATTTTGATGTCCGGCTTGAGCGCATAGGCGCCCAATTCGAAACGTACCTGGTCGTTGCCCTTGCCGGTGGCGCCGTGCGAAATGGCGTCGGCACCGGTCAGGTTGGCAATCTCGATCAGGCGCTTGGCAATCAGCGGGCGGGCAATCGACGTGCCGAGCAGGTATTCACCCTCGTATACAGTATTGGCGCGGAACATGGGAAACACGAAATCGCGCACGAACTCTTCGCGCAAATCGTCGATGAAGATTTCCTTCACGCCGAATTTTCCGGCTTTTTCGCGTGCCGGTTCCAGCTCTTCGCCCTGGCCGATATCCGCAGTAAACGTCACCACTTCGCATTGGTAGCTATCCTGCAGCCACTTCAAAATCACCGAGGTATCCAGCCCGCCCGAGTAGGCAAGCACGACTTTTTTAACGTCACTCATTTACTTTTCCCAACAATAAATATTCCATCAAGGCTTTCTGCGTGTGCAACCGGTTCTCGGCTTCATCCCACACCACGCTTTGCGGGCCGTCGATCACCTCGGCCGCCACTTCCTCGCCGCGGTGGGCGGGCAGGCAGTGCATGAACAGCGCGTCGCTGGCCGCCACGCGCATCATGTCGGCGTCCACCTGCCAGTCCTGAAAATCACGCACACGCTCTTCGTTTTCCGCTTCGAAACCCATGCTGGTCCACACGTCGGTGGTCACCAGATCAGCACCGCGGCAGGCTTCCATGGGGTCGGCAAAACTCTCGTAGTGACTGGTGTCGTACAGTCCGGCACGTTCCGGTTCGACTTCATAACCTTGCGGAGTCGACACATGCACATTGAAATCCAGTACCACGGCAGCTTGCAGCCAGGTATTGCACATGTTGTTGGAGTCCCCGATCCAGGCTACTGTCTTGCCCATGATGCAACCGTGACGCTCGATAAAGGTGAAAATGTCGGCCATGATTTGGCACGGATGGTATTCGTTGGTCAGCCCGTTAATCACCGGCACCCGCGAATAGGCGGCGAAGCGTTCAATAATGTCCTGCTCGAAGGTGCGGATCATCACAATATCCACCATGCGCGAAATCACCTGCGCCGCATCTTCCACCGGCTCACCGCGCCCCAGCTGCGTGTCGCGGGTGTTGAGGTAAATTGCCGAGCCGCCCAGCTGGTGCATTCCTGCTTCAAATGACAGGCGGGTGCGAGTGGATTGTTTCTCGAAAATCATCGCCAGCGTACGATCCATCAGCGGATGATAGGTTTGATAGCCCTTGAAACGCGCCTTGATGATTTTCGCGCGCTCAAAAATGTATTCGAATTCTTCGCGCGTCAAATCCTGGAACTGTAGGAAGTGCTTGATGGCTTGCATCACACGGCCCTGCCGAGAAAACTGCGCACCAGTGGCGCAAGCACGGCCACCAGCTGTGCCGCTTCGGCTGAATTCATCACCAGCGGCGGTACCAGGCGCACCACGTTATCGGCGGTCACGTTGATCAACAGGCGTTGCGCCAGCGCCAGTTTGACCAGCTCGCCACACGGACGATCCAGCTCGATGCCGATCATCATGCCCAAGCCGCGTATTTGCTTGACGCCCGCCACACCGTCAAGCTCTTGCCTGAGTCCTGACAAAATTTCACCGCCAATGCGGGTTGCATTGGCCAGCAGGCCTTCATCTTCCATGACCTGCAAGGTGGTCAGCCCGGCGGTGCAAGCCAGCAGGTTGCCGCCAAAAGTGGAGCCGTGATTGCCCGGCTTGAATACATCCGCCGCCGCACCGCGCGCGAGGCAAGCACCTATCGGCATACCGGAGCCCAGGCCTTTGGCCAAGGCCATCACATCCGGCAACAGGTCAGAGTGCTGAAAACCAAACCAGGTACCAGTGCGGCCGATACCCGTTTGCACCTCATCCAGCATCAGCAGCCAGCCCTTGTCGTCGCAAATCTTGCGCAAGGCGAGCAGATATTCGGCATCCGGAATCTTGATGCCGCCCTCGCCTTGTACCGGCTCGACCAGTATCGCCACCACATCATGATTGTGCTCAGCCACCTGGCGTACCGCTTCCACATCATTATAGGGTACCCGCGCGAAGCCCATCAGCAAAGGCTCGAAACCGGCCTGTACCTTGCGGCTGCCAGTCGCGGTCAGCGTCGCCATGGTGCGCCCGTGAAAGGCTTTTTCCATGACAATGATGGTAGGTGTAGTGATCCCTTTCTGATGACCATATAGTCGCGCCAGCTTGATGGCAGCTTCGTTGGCTTCACAGCCGGAGTTGCAGAAAAACGCCTTGTCCATGCCGGATATCTGGCACAAACGCTGGGCGAGTTGCTCCTGACGCCGTATCTCGTAGATATTTGAAGTGTGGATCAGTGTACGTGCCTGCTCGCATAGCGCGGCAGCCAGCCTGGGGTGCGCGTGTCCCAATCCGTTGACGGCCACGCCTGCCAGCGCATCCAGGTATTTGTCACCGGCTTCGTCCCACAGCCACACGCCTTCACCCCGAACAAACGCCACAGGTTGACGTGCATAAGTATTCATCAAATAAGACATAGCCATTGACTTATAGAGAGGGTTAAAAAGCACACGGCGGCTTACGCCGCCGTGATGTGTTACCAACTGCTACGTTCAGGACGCAAAATTTTGCGCCACGAATTTCCAGTTTACCAGATTCCAGAACGCCTCTACATATTTGGGACGGGCGTTGCGATAATCCACATAGTAGGCATGCTCCCACACATCGCAGGTCATTAGCGCCTTTTGGCCGCTGGTCATCGGTGTAGCCGCGTTACTGGTGGAAACAATGTCAATCTGACCGTCAGCCGTTTTCACCAGCCATGCCCAACCCGATCCGAAAGTACCCACGGCAGCTTTGCTGAAAGCTTCCTTGAATGCATCAAACGAACCCCATTTGGCCTTGATGGCATCGCCCAGCGCTCCGCTCGGCTCACCGCCACCGTTGGGGCTGAGGCAATTCCAGTAAAAGGTATGATTCCATACTTGGGCAGCATTGTTGAACACACCGCCGGAAGATTTCTTGATGATTTCCTCCAGGGTCATGCTTTCAAATTCATTGCCCTTGATCAGGTTATTCAGATTGGTCACATATGCCTGATGGTGCTTGCCATAGTGATACTCGAGAGTTTCCGCAGAAATATGCGGTTGCAAAGCATCTTTGGCATAAGGTAAGGCCGGTAATTCATGAATCATCGCTTTCTCCTTTAAACAGACCACAGTTAAACAAATTTAAAAGCCGTATACGCCGCTATGTGCCCCCGCAGCCATGAAAAACAACATCGGGATGGACAGCATGGTATTGGTACGAGACGCCAGAAAAGCTATCCTGCGTGCAGTATTTTTCTGCGTATCCGTGGCTTTAGCCAAACCCAGGATTTTTCTCTGATTGGGCCAGATTAACATCCATACATTAAACAACATAATCGTACCCAGCCATGCCCCTATCCCAATCACGGCATGGGATGGTTGCAGACTGAATGCCGCCTTGAAGTATGGTCCCAGCAATGCTGCTCCAGCCAGCCAGGTAACCAGAGCAGACCAGCGAAAAAACAATAACGCGCGTGGTACAACATGCTTGCTGATCCCAGCCGCACTACCGTCTGCGGCTGCCGCCTTCATGGCATCAGCCTGTACAAAATTAAAATAATACAGAAGGCCAATCCACATTACGCCCGCCATCAAGTGCAGCCATCTGGCTAGTGCCGGAACGAATTCCATCATACCCCCGGCAACAAAAAGTTTTTGAGAAAAACGTAAAGTACTATGGTGAGTACCAAACCGGAAAAAATGGTTCCCCACAACGAATCCAATGGATTTTTCACAGATTTATTTTCCTCAGGAAATTTACTGATTGCGGCAGGGGAAAAATACACCAGCCATACGATTATAATTAGCTGAAACCATGCCAGGCAGCAAGCGTTAAACTTTTAAGCACTTGAATCGTTTAGATGTTGTTGGGGATTCGATGACCCACTGTTTGACACGCAACTAAACTGGAAAATCACAGTCCTGTCTAATATTCATCAATATTCCTAGCCGACTAAATGAATGAACATGCATATTAGCCTACCAGTACATTAACCGATGCGCCATACTCTGGTAAAATGCACATCAGGCATACAGCAAAAACCACCATAATGTCCGAGCCTTCCAATACCGAACTTATCATCCAAGGTTTAACTACATCCGGACGCACATTTCGCCCCAGCGATTGGGCAGAGCGCCTGTCCAGTGTGTTATCGACTTTTGGCGAAGACCACCGTATGACTTATTCACCTTACGTGCGCCCGACCACGCTGGATGGTGTGAAATGTGTCGTAGTAGATAAACAGCTACAAATTGAGCAACCGGCGGCTTTTTCTTTCCTGATGAATTTTGCGCGTGAAAATGACCTGAAAGTGCTGGATCCAGCACAGACCGACGATCAGCCGTAAATGTAAATATTGCGCAGTTTTTTACTGCGCACGATCTTATAGGGAAGAATACTGTGCAGACGCGCCTGGAAACTATTTTCCCAGGCGGTTGAAGCTATTCAGGCCATTGCCTTGACAGCTGAGGACAGGCGACTTTTGTGACGCGACGCTTTGTTCTTGTGGATGATTCGTTTGTCAGCGATGCTGTCGATAGCTTTCATCGACTCGCCGAATACGGTTTGAGCAGCAGCTTTATCACCTGCCAGCACAGCTTTTTGAACTTTCTTGATGGCGGTACGCAAAGTGGAACGCAGAGCGGCATTACGCGCGCGCTGTTTGTCATTCTGTCTGGCGCGCTTTCTGGCCTGTGCGCTATTTGCCATGGATGAAACTCCTGTCTGATTTCGCTAAACGTGGAATTATAAAGACCATCAACATTTCTGGCAAGTCCAATTGCGAACACCTTCGTCCCTGCTGCATACACTTTCCGCTTCCGGTCCAAGGTATACCTCTTCGGACATACCGAATGGTCAGAATGGCTCGGTCCCGCATATTACATTTTTATTTTTGGGTACATAAAATTCCTGGTGGCATACGTTGATTTAATGTTTTTGTTATATTGATGTAACCTGTATTTTAAACACTGAACAAGATGTGAATAATAAAAAGCAGTAATTTATGAGTGGAGCGAGACAAACATGCGGGCGGCAAGTACTCCGGCGGGAACCCTTCGGGGTTCCATGGCCGATGAATTAGAGTTATACAAGCGTTACCTCAAAGCGCTCAGCAGTGTCGCTGAGGTTTTGCTGGAAGGAACCAGCGAACAAAACCTGACTGAAGTACTGCAGCTATTGGTCGCAAACTCTGGAATAGACTGTTGCGCACTATTCCTGAACAAGCCCGAAAAAAACGCACAAGGCGCCAAACTTTACTGCACGTGGTCGTCTGCCGAAGCAGTGAGTCAATTATCCGATTTCATGCAGTTCCGGGATATCGATTATCAAAAGTACCCGCTGCTTTTCGATACATTGCATGCGGGCATGGTGTTTTCCAAAAATATCGCGGAATTACCGATCGAGGAAGCCACGCTCTTTGGCACGCAACAAATCCATACCGCATTGTGCATACCATTGCTCATGCAGGACAAAATGGAAGGTTTTCTCGGCCTCTTTAGCCGGAATGAATCGCGCAACTGGCTGCCCATAGAGGTGAGTGTGTTGTGCGCGATAACCAATAGTCTCGCGCTCGCACTGGTCCGCAAACGTGCTGAGCAAAACCTGGAAGCTAGCAGCGAGCGGTTGAAGGCATTGGTCGGCGCAACCGAAGACATGATTATCGAATATGATCTCAATGGTCATATCGTCAATGTGTGGTCCGATAACAGTTCCTTTTCCATTGGTCTGGCTTCGGGCATTGCCGGCTTGACATTGGAACAGGCATTGCCCGATGACATGACCCAGGCAATCCGGCGAGCCACACCGAAATTGCTGGCTGGCAGCAATCGTGAAACCTTTGAATTCACGCTCAACATCGACAGCACAGATCGTTTTTTTCTGGGCAGATTACAAATGCTGCCTTCAGAAACAGGCCAAACCAGAAACATCGTGGCGCTGATACGCGACATTACCGAATTGATGCGAGAAGAAGCACAGCGCCTGTCCATGCTGGAAACGCTTAATCTGCTCGAAGAAGCCATTATCGATCTCTCTCTTGATGGCCTGCTGCTTAATTTCAGCGGCGCCTGGAACAAACTGCTGGATTTGCCCAGCGGACACACCAATGACCATCTCGGGAAACCGCTGATTGATTTTGTTTACCAGGACGACCGCCCTGCGCTTGTTTCAGCTATTCATCTATTGGCCTCCGGCAAGAAACATTCCGAGGCGGTTCGTTTTCGTCTTTTGCAAGGCCAGGATCCTGTCTGGATCGAAGCACACTTGCTTGCACACCATTCTCTGCAAGGACAGATCACCGCACTGCGCGGCGTTCTGCGCGACATCACCTCCAGCTATTTACAGGAGCGGCGCATTACCCAGATGGCATTGCATGATGCGCTGACCCAGTTGCCCAACCGTATTCTGCTGGAAGAGCACCTGCAACAATCCATTGCCCGCGCACAGCGCGGAAATGAAAAAGTCGCATTGGGATTTATCGACGTCGACTATTTCAAGCATATCAACGACACCTTGGGACACAAAGCCGGCGACATCGTACTCGTTACGTTAAGCAAACGCCTGCAGTCCGTGCTCAGAGAGATAGACACGCTGTCGCGCTGGGGAGGCGATGAGTTTGTTGTATTGTTGCCCGATGCCAGCAGCGAACATGACATCCGCAGAATTGCGGAACGCATGCGCAAAGTAGCCCTTAAAAGTATCGACCTGGACGGCATTGAGACCAAGATTACACTCAGCATCGGCCTGGCAATTTATCCGGATGATGCAGATAGCTCGGAAACACTGATGAGCATGGCGGATCACACCATGTTCCACGCCAAAAGTGTCGGGCGCAACAATGTGCAGTTTTTCCAGGACATCCGCGCAACCCTGAAACGCTAAGCCCCATCCTGCTGCGCGTCACCGCGTACGCAAGGCGCGAACGCCTTGATGCTATTTTGTTTGAATATTTCCCGGAATCTGCGGTGTTTCCATCACCACATCCGCGCACTGGGCACGGTGTCTCAACGCATGATCCATCAGCACGATCGCCATCAGCGCTTCGGCAATTGGTGTAGCGCGGATGCCGACACAAGGGTCATGACGGCCATGCGTGACAACCTCGATGGGGTTACCCTGCTTGTCAATGGAACGGCCGGGCAGACGGATTGATGAAGTGGGTTTGATGGCGACATGGGCGACAATATTCTGCCCACTGGAGATGCCGCCCAGCACACCGCCGGCGTGATTGGACAGGAAACCTTCCGGGGTAAGTTCGTCGCGATGTTCAGTGCCTTTCTGACGCACGCATTCGAAGCCGTCGCCAATTTCCACACCTTTGACGGCATTGAGTCCCATCAGGGCATGGGCGAGGTCGGCATCGATGCGGTCATAGAGCGGCTCGCCCCAACCTGCCGGTACATTCTCGGCCACCACAGTGATTTTGGCGCCGACTGAGTCACCGGATTTGCGCAGTTCGTCCATGTAGGCTTCCAGCGCCGCGACACTATCGGGATCAGGACTGAAGAAAGCATTTTCGCCAACGGCTGCCCAGTTTTTAAAAGTCAAATCTATCGGCCCCAGCGCAGACATGTGGCCGCGCACCTGGATGCCGTATTTTTGCGCCAGCCATTTTTTGGCGATGGCACCGGCACCCACCGTCGGTGCGGTGAGCCGTGCCGATGAACGCCCGCCACCACGATAATCGCGGATGCCGTATTTGTGCCAGTAGGTATAGTCGGCGTGTCCAGGGCGGAAGGTGTCGGCGATGTTGCCGTAATCCTTGCTGCGCTGGTCTTCGTTGCGGATCAACAATGCAATGGGAGCGCCGGTCGTGTAGCCTTCAAAGATGCCGGAGAGGATTTCCACCGTGTCCGACTCGCGCCGCTGGGTGACGTGACGCGAGGTGCCGGGCTTGCGCCGATCCAGTTGCGCCTGGATATCCTCGGCGCACAATTCCATCCCCGGCGGACAACCATCCACCACGCAGCCTATGGCCGGGCCGTGGGATTCTCCGAAGTTAGTAACGCTGAATAACTTGCCTATGCTGCTGCCGGACATGGTCGTGCTCGCTCAGATTTCAAAGCGCCGAGTTTAACATGGCACGCTTACTTGCTGACCTGCAACTCGGCCAGCAGCCTGATTCCCCAGGCCACGCCAAATCCGGTCACCTCGGTGTCCACCGCACCCAATCCGTCATCGCAGTTGCTAGAAGACAAGTCCACATGCAGCCACGGACGCTTGTCCACGAAACGGTTAAGGAAACGCGCTGCAAGAATATGATCGGCATCACCGTCAAGCGTACATTGCTTGATATCGGCAATATCGGAATCCAGCGCGGGTTCGTAGTCTTCATCCATCGGAAAGGCACACATGCGCTCACCGCTGGCTTTGCCCGCCGCAACCGCTTGCGTGAGCAGTTCATCGCGGTTGGACAGCACCCCGCTATAGCGCTCGCCCAGCGCAGCGCCCATGCTGCCGGTCAGCGTGGCAAAATCGACGATGGCATTGGGCTTCTCGCGCGCAGCCAGCGCGAGCGTATCGGCCAGCACCATGCGGCCTTCGGCATCGGTGTGCACCACTTCGATGGTGGTACCGTTGAGCGCAGTGACCACGTCGTTCTGCTTATAGGCTTTCGCGCTGATGTGATTTTGCGCGATCGCCAGCCAGCAATCGATGTTCACCGGCAAATCCAGACGCGTGGCCGCCACCAGAATGCCCAGCGCCACCGCCGAACCGTTCATGTCCTCGTGCATGCCCTGCATATGTCGGGCGGGCTTGAGGTTGTGCCCGCCGGTATCGAAGCAGATGCCCTTACCCACCAGCGCGACGGTTAATCTGGTTTTGGGATGACGACGGCGCAGATGCACAATGGCAGCGTCCTCCGGATCCGACCCTTGCGCCACCGCGACGAACGCGCCGGCGCCGAGTTTGCGCAGTTTTTTCATGTCGTATTCGATATGCTTCCAGCCATTGTCTTTGGCCAGCTCGCGCACCCGTTCCCGGTAGATGCCGGGGGTGAGCTGGTTGGGTGGCGTGACCGTGAGACTGCGACACAGGGTATTGCCTTCCGCCACCGCGCGCTGCGCGGCAAAACCATCGGTAGAACTATAGCCAAACAGGTGCAAAGTTTGCAGCGGTTTGGGCCTATCCTTGCTTTTCAGGCTGGGCAGCGCTGCGCCGTTGATCCACACCACATACACCGCAGCAGCCGCAGCTTGAGCGCGAAAATCCTCATCGCCGCTGATCGCCAGACTGATTTCCCTGGGTGATTCGTCCAGAAGGATATGCAAGGCCTGGCGCAGTACGGTGTGCTGGCTGAATGCGGGCTGTTTGGTATCCAGCATGACCCACACGATCAAGCCGCCATGTGCCGTTTCCACAGCGACTGGCGTTTTCGCCAATTCAGCTGGTTTTTTGTCTCGTCTCCGCAGTGCGGCAGCGAGTTGCGTCAGACCCGGCAGGTCGCCGTCTGGGGGCAAGGCGGCGGTTTTCGGCAAAACCATCAAAATATGACTGGCTTTATCCATTTGCGTTATAGGAATTTGTTTTTTATTTTCAATAAGTTTTGCGAGCATATTCAACCTTGACGTTGGGTTTTGGCTTGACCGGATAGGGTGTTTTAACCGATCATAGCAGAGTTTGTATTACCTAAAATCAGTCCGGGCTCAAGCTCTTGCAAGGAAGAAATACATGAAACTGGAAGATAAAAAGCGCGTGCTGCGCGAAATGGTGTTGCACCGCCGCTTTGAAGAGCGCTGCTATCAGGCCTATATCGAACGCAAAATCGGTGGCTTTCTGCACCTCTACCCCGGTCAGGAAGCCTGCTGCAACGGCGTGATGGAAGCGGCCCGCCCCGGACACGATTATGTCATCACCGGCTACCGCGATCATATCCACGCCATCAAATGCGGTTCCGACCCCAAGGCCGTCATGGCCGAGCTGTACGGCAAGGAAACCGGTTCCTCCAAAGGACGCGGCGGCTCCATGCACATCTTTGATGTGGCGCATCGCTTCATGGGCGGTTACGCCCTGGTTGGCGGTCCGTTCCCCCTTGCTGCCGGCATTGCCAAAGGCATTCAGATGAAAGGCGGCGACGAAATTTCCATCTGCTTTCTGGGTGACGCCGCCAATAACCAGGGGGTGTTCCACGAAACCCTGAACATGGCCGCATTATGGAAACTGCCGGTGTTGTTCGTGTGTGAAAACAACCAATATGGTATCGGCACCTCGATTGACCGCTCCACCGCCGTGCTCGACCAGTTCAAACGCGTATGCGGCTATGGCATCGAATCGGCTCAGTGCGACGGACAGGATATCGACGTCGTATATGAACACGCGCGCAAAGCCGTGGATTATGTGCGCAGCCGCAAGGGGCCGTATTTCCTTGAGTTGATGACCTACCGTTATCGCGGCCACTCGATGTCCGATTCACGCGGCTACCGCACGCGCGAAGAAGAAGAACAATGGAAACAGCGCGACCCCATCAACATCCTGCGTGATCGCCTGATTGACGCCGGCGCGCTGACCATGGACGACTATAACGCCATGGAAAAAGACACTGACGCCTATATCGAAAACGAAGTGATCAAGTTCGCCGAGGAATCGCCGGAACCGGATGTGGCAGACCTGGAAAAATACGTTTTCGCATAAATGCGATAGCCGCAGGGATCACAAAGGCCACCGGGAAAAACTCCTGCTGCGCCTCTAAAAACCACTCTGTGGATTCTGTGCCTTCCGAGGCAACAAAAGATTCGAGAATTAAGGAAGATCGACATGGCTGAAATAATGTACTGGGAAGCGCTGCAGCGCGCCCACGATGAAGAAATGGCGCGTGACCCGCTGGTCATCTGTATGGGTGAAGATATAGGCGTGGCCGGCGGCACCTACAAGGCCACCAAAGGGCTGTATGAAAAATATGGCCCGTTGCGCGTGATGGATACCCCCATCTCCGAAGGCGGCTACACCGGTCTGGGTATCGGCGCATCATTCCTTGGCATCCGCCCCATCATCGAAATCATGTCGGTGAACTTTGCCTGGCTGGCCATGGACCAGATGTTCAACTCCGCAGCCAAAGTACGCTATATGTCCGGCGGCCAGCTCACCTCCCCCAGCGTGTTCCGTGCCGCGGGTGGTGCCGCGCATCAACTGGGCGCCCAGCATTCGGCGCGCATGGAAAAGGTATTCATGGGCATCGCCGGCCTGCGCGTGGTCACCCCATCCAATCCCAAACAGGCCTACGGCTTGTTGAAGTCCGCCGTGCGCAGCGATGATCCTGTCTTCATCAACGAGCATGAGCTCATGTACAACATGAAAGGCGAAGTGCCGGACGAAGAATATTTCCATCCGCTGGAAGGCTCTGAAATCAGTCGCTCCGGCAACGATGTCACCCTGTTCGGCTATAACATCTCGGTACACTGGTGTCTCAAGGCCGCCGAAATTCTGGACAAGCAATATGGTATCTCCGCCGAAGTGGTGGACCTGTATTCGCTCTCCCCGCTGGATCGCGCCGGCATCAAAAAATCGGTATGCAAAACCCATCGTGCGATCATCGCCGAAGAAGACGAAGCCCCGGTAGGTGTCGGCTCCGAAGTGATCGCCATCATCAACGAGGAATGCTTCTTCGAACTCGATGCTGCACCGGTGCGCGTACATTCCGCACTCGTGCCGCAACCCTATAACCACAAGCTGGAAAAAGCCGCCATTCCCGACCATGAAGACGTGATTTCGGCAGTTTTGAAGATGCTCGGCAAATGAAACCGCCGGTGGCAGATCACCGCTAGCAGAGTTCTGTGCGGCCACTGGCCGCACAGCTTTTTGGCTACGGGCTGCAACGTTACAGGCTAGAGGAAAAAGCAATGTCATCACATTACGTCATTACCATGCCGCAGTTGTCCGACACCATGACCGAAGGGGTTGTGGTGACTTGGGAGAAACAGGTCGGCGACAAAGTCGAGCGCGGCGATATTGTCGCCACTGTCGAAACCGACAAAGCCATCATGGACGTGGAAGTATTCAAAGCCGGTTATCTGGCCGGCCCGTTGGCGGAAGTCGGCGCCACTGTTACTGTCAGCGGCGCACTGGGCTATATCACCGATACCCTGGGCGATCTCGCCATTGGTGAAGGCGAGGTTGTCACCGAACAGGCGGCCACCGAGATGATCCCGCACCAGGCCGGCATGCCGATTGTCATGCCACAGCTGTCCGACACCATGACCGAAGGCATCGTGGTGACCTGGGAAAAAGCCATCGGCGCCGCCCTCAAACGCGGCGACATCGTGGCTACAGTGGAAACCGACAAGGCCATCATGGATGTGGAAGTGTTCCAGGAAGGTTTTCTGTCTGGCCCGCTGGCAGGCGTGGGCAGCACGGTGGAAGTGGCGCATCCGATGGCCTTCATCGTCAGCGACGCCGCTCAGGTGAACAATACCGAAGTCACCGTTTCCGCCGAACACAAGGTGATCGAAAGCCATCACCAGAAAGACAAGACTCCGATCTACGCCGCGGCGGCCAAATCCACGCCAGCAGCCACTCCCGCAGTGACCCAACCAGGTGCCAAACCGGTGGCCCGTCCGGCCGGTCGTCAGGCCAGCCCCTACGCACGCAAGTTGGCAGGCGAAATCGGTGTTGATTTGAGCCAGCTGGCCGGTTCCGGTCCGGCCGGCGTGATTGTCGCCCAGGACGTGGCGCGCGCCCGCCCGAGCATGGCGCAAGTCGCCCACTCCCTGCCGCAGGTCGAAGTGCCCGGCACTGGCCGCCCCATGTCCTCGATGGAAAAGGCCGTGTCGCACGCGATGACGGCGGCGCTGACGCTGCCCACCTTCGATGTCACCTTCAACATCAAACCCGAGAAACTCATCGCTGCCGCCAAGGCGCGCAAGGTTTCGGTGACGGTAGCCATCGCCAAAGCCTGTTCCGTGGCCATGCTGAAGCACCCGATGCTGAACAATTGCTACCAGCCGGTGGACAAAATCGTCGAGCGCAGCAACCACGATTTCGGCGTTGCCGTCGCTGCCGATGGTGGCGGGCTGGTAGTGCCGATCCTGCACAACATCGAACAGAAATCCCTGGAGCAACTGCAGGCCGAGTGGAGCGACCTGATGCCGCGCGCCCGCGCCCGCAAGCTGTCGCCCAATGAATACGCCAGCCCGACTTTCACCATCTCCAACATGGGCATGTTCGGCGTCACCCACTTCACCGCCATCCCCACTCCCGGCATCGCCGCCATCATGGCCATCGCCGCTACCGGGCCGGACGGCATGCCGGTGAACATCACCGGCGATCATCGCGTGGTGAACGGCGCGCACGTCGCCGCCTACCTGGCTGATTTGAAGAAAATTATCGAAAACCCGGAAAGCTGGCTGGAAGCAACCGCCACCAACCCGATTCCCGAAGGCGACTGGGACTTTCCGGTCATCGTCATCGGCGGCGGTCCCGGCGGCGAAGACTGCGCACGCGACCTGGTCGAGCATGGCGTCAAGGCGGCAATGATCAACAACGCCCCGCTGCCTGGCGGCGAGTGCCTGTGGCGCGGTTGCATTCCGTCCAAGGCCTGGCGCCACAATGCCGACCTGATGCGCGACCGCGCCCACGACGCGGAAAAAGGCATCACCGGTACCAATACCCCCAAGCTTGACTGGGCAACACTGGAAACACGCCGCAAGGGCATCCTGCAAACCCGCGGCGAACTGGCGCTGAAAACCGACAAGGGCGTCAAAATTGACGTACGCGAAGGCTTTGCCTCCTTTGTCGATGATCACACCATCAAGGTGCAGCCAGCCGGAGGCGAAGCCTACACCCTGCGCTTCGGCGCTGCAGTGATTGCGCCGGGCGCGCCGCCGTTCGTGCCGCCCATCCCGGGCGCGCTGGAAGGCCTGACCGGCGGCGGCGTGATTACTTCCGACACCATCTGGAACCTGCCTGCCCCGCCAAAGAAAATGGCCATCGTAGGCGGCGGCGTCATCGGCGTGGAAATGGCGCAGATTTTCCGCGATTTCGGCACCGAGATTCTGATGCTGGAAGCCAGGGACCGCATTCTTGCCGAAGTCGAAGAAGAAATCGCCAAGCAGCTCACCGAGCTCCTCAAGCAGGAATTCAGCGTTGTCACCAGCGCCAAAATCGGCAGCATTGCCGGTACACCTGGCAAAATGAAACTCGACTACGCCGACGCCGAGGGCAAAACCGCCAGCTTCGATTGCGATTATGTACTGATGGCTACCGGCAAGCGCCCCGACACCAGCAAGCTCAATCTGGAAGCCGCAGGCGTGCAACTGGATGGTGCGGCGATCAAGGTCGATACCCGTGGCCGCACCAGCGTGCCGCACATTTACGCGGTGGGCGACGTGGTGGGCGGCTACATGCTGGCTCACACCGCCGCCACCCAGGGGCGCGTGGCGGCCAGCAACCTGCTGGGCGAAGATCACGTGTACAACCAGGATCTGGACTGCGGCGTCACCTTCAGCCGTCCGCAGGCCGGTTTTGTCGGCCTGTCCGTGGCGCAAGCCAAAGCCAAGGGCGTCGACGCGGTGGAAGCCAAGATGCCGATGAGCATCGATGCCAAGGCGATGATCAGCGGCGAGACCCACGGCATGATCAAACTGGTGGCAGACAAAGCCACACAGAAGATCATCGGCGTGCATTTCCTGGCCGAACACACCGACACGCTGATTGGCGAAGCAGTGATGATGGTGTCCGCCGGCATGACCCTGAAACAGGTCGCCCAGGCGATACATCCGCATCCGACCCAGACCGAGCTGTTTGGCGAACTGGCGCGGCGCCTGATGTCACGCCTGCGCAGGACGGCCAAGCACTGAGCAAGCGTTTTTGCAGCCCCCCGGTACATCATTCTCTCAGCGACCACCCTGTTTTAAGGGCGGTCCGCTTCCGCATTCAGGTCACGAGTAAAAACCTCTCGCAACTAAGCGGCTTTTATTTGGTTTTCAGTTATCTCGCATCGGGTGCCGTACGTTCAGTAACATTTTTCCTTGATCAGCAAACGATTCGCTTCGGTTCAGGCGATAAAACACGGCAAGATGAGTCGATGCCAGCAGAGGAACCAGGAACCCAGGTATCAGCAGCCAGGGAAGCGTGGTCATGATGGCTGACCCCGGTTCCGTAAATATCAGCTGCAAGGGCCCCGGCGAAGAGACCGCTCCGAGGCCAATAGCCGCGGCCAGATCGAGTAGTCCCAGGATATTCCAGACCAGAACCGTCGGGCGCACGGCTGCACCATGTTTGTACACCAGCCATGCGACCGGTCCCGCGGCAAGACCGACCATGACATCGCCCCAGCCGGCGACCGGCGCAAAGGGCGCCGGCAAGCGGCCTGCTGCATAAAGGATCAAGAATGTGACGCCCAGGACGCGGATGGCGTGCACACCGATGAGCATGTATAGAGGAATGGTTTGCAACGCCCGGCGCAAGGACGGCGAGCGAAGCACGCCAACGCTGAGAATCACAATCGGAAGTATCACCGCAACGCCAAGACCCGGCGCACCTACACCGTGCTGGTAAGTCAGCACTTCGGTGATCGCCATGATTGTTACCAGCACGAACCATAAAGTGAGTCCGCCGGCGATGCGCAGGCGCCCCCGGATATCTTCGCCGAATCCAACAGCTAAAACCGAAACCGCAAGGGCGGCGCTGGCAGTCAGTTCAATTGAAGCAAGCAGATCGAATTCCATAGCACACCTCCGTGTATATACACATTGTTGAACAAAAAATTATCCGCAACGAGAGACATTCAAGTCTTGGATACCCGCGCGATCAAGCACCTCTCCAACTGTGGATTGCGCCTGTTTCCACGCATCCAGAGCCGCCAGGGCGGCGGCCTCCCCTTTTTTCGTAATAGCGATGCGCCGGACGCGTTGATCATCATCGGCCACGCTGCTGACATAGCCTTTTTTTTCCAGCGGGCCCAAATTTCTGGTCAGCGTGGTGCGCTCAAGCCCCAGCATTGTTGCCAGTGCGCTCAGTGGCAGAGGACCGGTTTGGGCCAGAGTCGCAAGCAGCGTGAACTGGGTTGCACGCAGGCCGGTACCACGAAAACTTGCTTCGTAGTGCTGGGTCACGGCGCGACTTGCTCGGCGCAGTGCCGAACAGGCACAACTGCGACAGGCATGGAAAGGAGATTTTTCGTCAGTCATATATGTGTATATACACCATTATTCACGAAGGAGCAAGCACATGAATTTGTAGCTACTTGAGAGGAAATGAATACGCAAGGTGCTCGACTTGGAAGAAGCCAACGGCAGAGTGTCCTGGTTCCGCCCTCAACTGAAATGGCTCCTGTCCTGCAAAGCAGGTACCATAATACGCAGGGAACTCCTCATGGCGCACCGCATCTTACCGCGGTGCCCTCGCCCATATTTTATAAAATCTTATCCTTCCAAGCCCCAGGCTTGACCACCCTCAAGGAGTTGTACATGCCGTTATCCTTCCCGTCGCGTGCCCTCGGCATGCTATTGCTGGCTGCCGTATTCGAGGCCAGCGCTGTCGCCGTTCCTCTGCCAGCCATTCCTGACGCACCCAACGTGGACGCTCGCAATTACGTGCTGATTGATCCGGTTTCCGGCCAGGTGCTGGCTGCACGCGAAGCCGACCAGAAGGTGCCTCCTGCCAGCCTGACCAAGCTGATGACAACCTATCTGACGTTCCAGGCAGTTGCGCGCGGCAGCCTTAAGCTCGACCAGACCGTCCCGGTCAGCGTGGCTGCCTGGAAAGCCGGCGGCTCGACCATGTTCCTGCAACCCAATCTGCCGGCAACCGTCGAGCAGGTCATTCAGGGCATGGTGGTGGTTTCCGGTAACGACGCGGCGGTGGCGCTGGCTGAAACCATCGCCGGCAATACCGACAGTTTCGTGCAGATGATGAACGCCACGGCACGCCAATTGGGCATGACCAACACCCATTTCGACAATGTGGACGGGCTGCCCACGCCCACCCACAAAGTGAGCGCGCGCGACATCGGCATACTGACCGAAGCCATCATCCGTCAGTATCCGCAGTACCTGCATTATTTCGGTGAAAAGACTTTCACCTATAACCACGTCACCCAGAACAACTGGAATCCACTGGTATTCAGCGACCCCACGGTCACCGGGATGAAAACCGGCCATACGGACGAGGCCGGCTACTGCCTGGACGCTACGGCCGTCCGCAAGGGACGCCATCTGATTGCCGTCGTGCTCGGATCCTCCTCGCGCATGGGCAGCGCACATGCCGCCGAGGCATTGCTGGATTTCGGCTATCACTTCTTCGAAACGCGGCGCGCGTATAGCGCTGGTCAAGTCATCAGCACAGTGCGCAATAATCAGGCGAGTCCCGCCCTGGTATCCATCGGAACCGCCCGCGACGTCTGGGTCACGATGCCTATCGGGCGCTATGCGCAACTCAAGCCCAGCGTGAATCTGCCTGCGCAAATGCCTCTGCCGCTAAAACGCGGACAGCAAGTTGGCACCCTGATCTTGAGTGAAGGCGGTAAGGAAGTGGCCCGAACACCCCTGGTCGCAATGACCTCGGTGGAAAAAGCCGGCTGGTTTGGCCACTTGTGGAATGTCGTTCGCGCCAAGTTCTGAAGCGGTCATTTTCTACCCGCTGAGCATGCCGGCATAAACAGCCTGACCCCAACCATTCCGGCGCGGCATTAACGTGCCGGAATGGTTTCTGCCTGACCTCCTCTGACATCCTGCAATTTCGGTTGTACACTATCTCCCGCATCGGGGGAGAGGCGCATGCACCAGTCCGGTTTATCAGGACCATGCGAACTACCCCTCCGCTTGCCACGGTATGGCCGGTGACCAGTAACACACCGCCTCACCAACTTAAATCCTAAAAATATTGGAGGCACACATGAAAAAGCTCAGCATGACTTCACAAAAAATTGGATTCACTGCGGCCACAGCATTATTGGCCGCTTGCCTGCCGCTCAGCGCAGCCGCCGGAACCTCGGGGGATTATCAGGGAGCGATGCCCAACAAGGGTCAGTACAATGTGATCTTTCATCTCGATGCAGGCGGCGTGCCGGCCATCAAAAAAACCCTGAACAATATCGAAAACATCCTGCACGACCCGCGCCTTGCCGGAAAACTGCACGTGGAACTGATTGCCAACAGCAAGGGCTTCGACGTGTACGTCAAGAACAACGGCTTCGAGGACAAGCTCAAGCATTTGCAGGCGGAAGGCGTGATCCTGGCGCAATGCGCCAATACGCTGAAAGAACTGCACGTCGATCGCAACGACCTCTACCCGTTCATCAGCATCGTCCCTTCCGGCATGGGCGAGATCACCATACGCGAAGCGCAAGGCTGGGCCTACATTCATCCATCCGCACCGCCTGAGCAGCTCTGACCGGCATCCAAATACCCCCCGCTACAATACGTAGCGGGGCTTCAAATGAGATGCACATCTCAAACCGCCCATTCTCACAATTGATTCCGCATTGCCTTGGTGAAAACCAAAAAATGCATTCGATCATTGCAACTTCTGCAACCGGTATTCAGCCTTCTGCGTGTCTACTATCCGGCTATCATCAGCTGTATAACCAATAAAAAATATGAGGAAATTTCGGTCTGTAGCCAGGGATATGCGCTTGCAGTCTTACACAGGCAAACGCTCAAACTGAGGCAGACGCTCCGGCTCGTCGCGAGCACTATCTATCCAGGCCTGCATCGCAGGGAGTGCAAGGAACGCGGACACATAGTCCGCTGATTCAGGCTTTACATTGACATCATAAGTTCGGACCCTGAGTGCAATCGGTGCATACATAGCATCCGCCACCGAGAACGTGCCGAAAAGAAACGGGCCGGCGGATGCAAATTGAGCCCGGCACTCGCTCCAGAGCGCCTCAATACGATCCAGGTCATTGCGTGCCCCAGCACTTACCGGAAAGCCGGGATGATAGGCGCGGCAATCCATAGACAACTCGTGGCGCAGCGTACTGAAACCGGCATGCATTTCGGCACTGACAGAGCGCACCATTGCGCGCGCCCGGATATCAGTAGGCCACAGATTCTTATCCGCATGACGTTCAGCGAGGTACTCGCAGATCGCCAGTGATTCCCATACCGTTACCGGACCATCGATAAGAATTGGAACACGCGTCCAAGTCGAATATCGTGCAAGCTGAGATTTGGTTCCTGCTTGATACAGCGGCACACGAATCTCCTCAAACGGGATCCCTGCCTGATGCAGCAACAACTAAGGCCGGAGCGATCAGGAAGAATGATTTTTATTGCCAATGACCAATTGCATCGCTCCTTCTCCATTCCATATATTTACATTTGCCCACTCATTACAGCAGCAATCACCCAGATATCAACCGGCTCAATTGATAAAATCGTTTCTCTCACACAGAATATCTGCTGCATGACGACCCGCTTAAACAGAATGACCGGTGCCGTTCAGTGGTATCGCATTGGTGGGAAAGCCTCGGATGTTCTGCCAGTTGAAATGGCGAACTTCGGTGTTGTAGCTGATGTTCCACAACTGATCAATCGACTGCACAATGGCCTTGACCGGCACATCGGAACTAGTACCTGACCTGCACCGCCTCCGCACGCAGCCGCCACCGCTGCACCAGCAATTAATCGTCGCATAACAATCCCCCGCCGCCCAAACTTACAGAACGCACAGGGTATTATGGGCGAATGTCAAAGCCAGTAATGCTCCTCCAAAATGGGCTGGTCTGACCAGGGAATGACGCACGCACCAGTCACGTAGCATGCCCGGCGAGGGCGGCCGCGGAACGGTCTGGTCGTAGCTGCGGCTTGGTCGGCTATTGATTTCCGATATACTTCAGACCGACATAGGGGCCGCTGGCGCTGAAGTCAGTGTTGTTACCGTTGTGGGCCTTAAAACTGGAGGTAGGCGAAAAGTATTTTGAGGGCGGTCTGTTTTGCGAACCGGCTGGATTTAGCGCGCCGTTTTTAACCTTGTACGAAGGTCGCTGGCCATGCTTGCCCAGACCTACGGCGAGCGCGTCGTCAGAGGCGGCCAAGTAGCTGCCCAACACCAAGACTGCACCAACTACGGCAATTTGTTTAATGAACATGTTAGGCATCTCCTTTGTGACGTCCGTTCGACAGTAAGCGTTCTGATTTTAATGCCCAATTCGGGTTAGAGGCAACCTACACCAGCAAGGCTTAGCACCAATATCCAGTCTGGTTCTGAGCGGACGACATCTGCTGATAGCACCGGCGGGAAGAGGCGGTACTCAAGGGAGGTCTCATCCAGGCCGTCTGGCAGCGGATAGCCGATTCCGGCCTCACTGGCACAGCGCAGATACTGGCTGACAGGGTCGGCGAGGCGCCGATGGCGTTGGCAATCTCTCGATGGGAGCGGTTACATTCGTGATGCAGCCGCAGTGCTTCTGTAGTCTTGCGCATGGATAACCTGCAATTCGCCATGTGGCCTGCGAAGAAAATCTTCGAGAGTGCCACTGTTAGCCCGCGCGCTACGTCACAATTTTACTGTCCAGTTTGCGCTGGAATCAGTGTCCAGTTTGGCCTTGTATAAGCAATCCAGCATCGGCAATCAGTCGGCATCATCAATATCCAACATAGGGCAGACTTTCCGGATCGTCATCCCGTTGTGCCACTGTTCACTCGAAGGTCGGGGCGAGTTTCGCCAACACTTCGTCCATGATCGGGTCTGGCAAGGTATCCACTTTGCCGGTGGTAAGATCGCGTTGACTCGGTGTGAACCATATTCAACGCTTATTCCGGTTTCAACTGCACTGAAAGGGTAACAACCCAGGCCGGATTCTGTCACCACCAGCGCATCCAGTTCCACCAGCTGGTTCAGGCAGTGCAGCGGGATGATATGAGGTTGCGGAGCGGCACCGTTATCCAGCCATGCCTGCAACACAATCCTGTAGGCAGCGCGTGCAGCAATCTGTGCAGCCTCGATTCTGGCTTGCAGCGGAAATTCGCGGCGCAGGCGTCCTAACTCTTGCGTGATACTGGTATTGGATAACAAATATTTTGCCCGTTGGGTTATCCCGCACAACACGACAACTGCTTCACATCCTTGTGAAAAGTCTGTGCGCAAAGTTTCAGGCCTTCAACCATGGTGAGATAAGGGAATAATTGCCCCGCCAGTTCCTCGACCGTCATCCGGTTGCGGATGGCAAGCACCGCCGTCTGGATGATTTCCCCACCTTCCGCCGCCAGCACCTGCGCGCCCAGCAAGCGTCCCGAGCCTTGTTCCGCAACCAGCTTGATGAATCCGCGCGTATCGAAGTTGGCCAGGGCACGCGGCACATTATCCAGGCCGAGGGTGCGGCTTTTGGTTTCGATGCCGAGTGCGGCAGCTTGCGCTTCGTTCAATCCCACGGTTGCCACCTGCGGGTCGGTAAACACGACAGCGGGCATCGCGGACAAATCCAGCGCGGCATCGCCGCCGGTCATGTTGATTGCGGCGCGCGTACCGGCAGCAGCCGCTACATACACGAACTGCGGCTGATTGGTGCAATCGCCCGCCGCATAGATATGCGGCACCGAGGTGCGCATGTGGCCGTCGATGATGACCGCGCCGCTGGCGTCGGTTTTCACCCCGGCGCCATCCAGGTTCAGACCATCGGTATTGGGCTTGCGCCCGGTGGCGACCAGCAAGCGGTCGCCGTCAAGCGTTTCGGAGCCGATATTCACCTGGAAAAGTGTGCCGTCGAAACGCACATTTTGTACCTCGGTGTCGGTCAAAATGCGCATACCCTCGCCTTCCAGTATGGTCTTCAACTCTGTACCGAGCGCGGGGTCTTCCTTCGACAATAACTGGCTGCGTGCAATCAGCGTGACCCTGGAACCCAGACGCAGAAAGGCTTGCGCCAGCTCCAGCGCAACCACCGAACCACCATACACGATCAGGTGCTGCGGCAACGCCTCCGCAACCAGCGCCGCCGTCGAGGTCCAATAAGGCGTATCGCCCAGACCCGGCGTGTCCGGAATGGCAGGCGAACGACCGGTGGCGATCAGGATGCGATCCACGGTCAGTTCTTTTTCGCTGCCGTCCGCCTTTTTCACCACCAGGGTATGAGCGTTCTTGAAGCGCGCAAAACCTTGTTCCAGCGTAATGCCGGGATTCGATTCCAGGATGCTTTCGTACTTGGCGTGACGCAACTCCTCCACGCGTGCTTGTTGCTGTGCCACCAGCGCCTTGCGATCCACGACTGGCGGCTGCTTTTTCAGCCCATCGAACGGATTGTCAGCTTGCAGGTGGGCGATATGCGCAGCACGGATCATGATTTTGGACGGCACGCAGCCGACATTGACGCAGGTACCGCCAATTTCACCCGCTTCGATGACCGTCACCACGGCGCCTTCTTCAACTGCACGAATGGCGGCAGCAAAGGCGCCCGACCCCGTGCCGATAATGGCAACACGGAGGCCGGACGTGTTAGCCGCAGAGGCTGTCGCACCTGCACCACCCGCTGATTCGGCACCGTACCCGCCTGCCTTGATCGCATTGATCAACGCCGCCGCGGAAACCTCGGCTGTGGTCTCAACCGAAGCACTGCCTGCCGCATAGGAAACTTCGGCATGCTTTACTCCGGGAACAGCCGCCAGCTGTTTTTCTATTGACCGGGCACAATGCTCACAGGTCATGCCGGTAACCCGCAGCGCATGCGTGGTCATTTTGCTTTCGCGCCTTTAACGGTGGAGGGGTAACCTGCCTGCGTCGTGGCATTGATAATCTGTTTGATATTGGTTTTCGCGTCGTCGTAGACGACCACTTCCTCTTTTGTCTCAGGCGTCGCGGTCGCGCTAACCACTCCAGGCAGTTTTTTCAACGCGGTTCTGACGGTAATCGGGCATATTTCGCAATCCATGCCGGGAATGTCCAGGGTCACCGTCTTCTGCGCGGCAAACGCCGGCGTGATGGACAGGCCCGAGACAGCAAAAATAGCGGCACACAATAAATGACGAGCGTTCATAAGTACTCCTTGAATGAATTGAATTAATAAAACAACGGGGCGATATACGGGAAAGCCAGGGCAAGCGCCATTACCACGACCACCACCCAGAACAGCACTTTGTAGACGCGGTTGGTTTGCGGCAGCGCGCACAGCGAACCGGGAGTGCAGTCCTGCGCGGCGGGAGCGCGATAAATCTTCCGGAAGGCCAGCACCATGAATACAATACCGACACCGAGGAACAACGGCCGATAAGGTTCGAGCACTGCAAGATTGGCAATCCACGCACCGCCAATACCCAGCATGACCAGCACCAGCGGCCCCACGCAACACAGGGAAGCCGCAATGGCGGCAGCCACGCCGCCAATCAGCGGCCAGCTGCCCGCCTGTTTACCTTGAGACATGATTTCTCCTTCATTATCAATCGAGGGAACGATTTATCCCGATGCGCTACCCAAGCACCGTATCAGGCGACTTTTAGTCCGCACTACGGTTGGAAAATTCAGGATAAATTCCGTACCATGGTACGGAGTCAACAGGATTTTGAAGAGGTAGAGAATATGCATCATCAGGACATGACGATCGGGATGCTGGCCCGTCAGGCTGGCGTCAATCTGGAAACCATCCGCTACTATCAACGCAGGGGTTTATTAACCGCGCCCGCCAAGCCGCTTGGCGGCATCCGGCGCTACACTGATATTGACGTGACGCGCATCAAATTCATCAAACGCGCACAGCATCTGGGCTTTACCCTGGAGGAAGTCGGCGCGCTGCTGAAACTGGAAGATGGCGCTCATTGCACCGAAGCACGCAGCATCGCAGTCGAGAAATTGGCCGATGTGAAAAAGCGCCTGGAAGGCCTGCGCGGGATTGAACAGACCCTGCAAACGCTGGTGACCGAATGCGCGACCCAGAAGGGCAACGTGTGCTGCCCTTTGATTGCCTCATTACTGGAAAATTGAGATGCCGGGTTAAAATGCCCGCATGTATACCCTCCTCCGCCCCCTGCTGTTCCGGTTCGACGCCGAAACTGCCCATCACCTCACCCTGTCTTCGCTGCAAGCTGCGTACCGCCTCGGTTTATCGCGGCTGATTGCGCCGCCTGCGGGTGGCGAACCGGTTTCCTGCATGGGCATCACCTTCCCGAATGCGGTGGGATTGGCCGCCGGGCTGGACAAGAACGGCGCCTATATCGACGCACTCGCCGCGCTCGGTTTCGGCTTTATCGAAATCGGCACGGTCACGCCGCGCCCGCAGCCGGGCAATCCGAAACCGCGCCTGTTCCGGCTGCCGCAAGCCGAGGCCATCATCAACCGCATGGGCTTTAACAATGACGGCGTGGATGCGCTCATCGCCAACGTGCGCGCCGCGAAATTCCGCGGCGTGCTCGGCATCAACATCGGCAAGAATTTCGACACGCCGATCACCCGCGCCGCCGACGATTATCTGGCCTGTTTGCAAGCGGTATATCCGCATGCCAGCTACGTCGCGGTGAATATTTCCTCGCCCAACACCAAAAACCTGCGCGACCTGCAATCCGGCGCAGCCTTGTCCGATCTGTTGGGCAAGCTGAAAGCCGGGCAGACCCGGCTGGCTCAGCAGCATGGCCGGTACGTGCCACTGGCGGTAAAAATCGCACCTGATCTGGACGATGAACAGATCGCCGAAATCGCCCAGCTGTTGCGCAAGCACCAGCTAGACGGCGTCATCGCCACCAATACCACCCTGGCTCGCAGCGGCGTGGAAAAACTGCCTCACGGCAACGAGGCAGGTGGGCTATCCGGGGCACCGGTGCGCGATGCCGCCACGCGCGTGATTGGCAAGTTGGCTACTGCCCTTGCCGGAGAAGTACCCATCATCGGCGTAGGCGGCATCCTCTCGGCACACGATGCGCGCGAAAAAATCCTTGCCGGCGCGAGCCTGGTCCAGCTCTACAGCGGTCTCATTTATCGCGGCCCAGCTCTGGTGAGCGAATGCGTGCAGGCGCTGCGCAGCAGGACACACTGAAAATATCGTCCGATATTTTAAAAACCGAGAACAATAAACGCATGATGAGGTCGGAGTGACAGGCAGCAGGGACATGCTCATGAGCGGCAAAGCGTTTGCACATCTTTTTCTCTGGCTATTACTTGCCTGGAGCAGCGTGGGCAGTGCGTTTTCCGATACCCTCCCCAGTTTCCGGGAAGTCGAAGCCGCGCATCTCCCATCCGAAGCATGGCTGGTCGATCGTAATGGCGCGCCGCTCGATACGCTGAACGTCGACCCCAAAGTACGCCGCTTGCCATGGGTGCCGTTGCGCGAGCTGTCTCCGGCGATGCGGCATGCACTGATCGTGTCGGAGGACAAACGTTTTTATCAGCATTCAGGCGTGGACTGGCGCGCCTTCATCGGCGCCGCCTGGGAAAACCTGGTGTACGACACCCATCGCGGCGCTTCCACACTCACCATGCAACTGGTGGGCATGCTCGATCCGGCACTGTATCGCCACACCGGCGGGCGTACGTACACGCAGAAATGGGATCAAATCAAGGCCGCGCGCAGTATGGAGAAAACCTGGAGCAAGGCGCAGATACTCGATGCCTATCTCAACACAGTGACGTTTCGCGGCAATCTGTCGGGCATCAATGCCGCTGCCCAAGGCCTGTTCGGCCAGGAGCCCTCCAAACTGAACAAGGCAGAGTCCAGCATACTCGCTGCACTGTTGCGCGGGCCGAATGTTAAAGCAGAGATTGTGGCGGAACGCGCCTGCGGCGTGGCACGGCAACTCAGCATACCGCGTCCGTCGTGCGCAACGGTCACCGCACTGGCATACAAAAGCCTGGCTATGCCACCCCATATCGATTTTGGCGAACAATTGGCTCCCAACGTCGCGCGCATGTTTCTGCACACTCCCGGCGAACGGATACAGGTCAGCCTGGATGCAGGTCTGCAGCGCTTTGCAATTCAATCCCTGCAAAGCACGCTGGCAGCACTTCGAGGCAACCGTGTCGACGCGGGTGCTGTGATTGTCCTCAACAACCAGACCGGCGAAGTTCTTGCCTATGCGGATTCCGGCATCAATGCGCCCGGCGCGCAAATCCCGGATTATGCAGCCATGCCGCGACCGGCCGGCGCCACTCTCCAGCCATTCTTATACGGCCTCGCCATCGAGCAACGCCTGCTGACTGCGGCGTCATTCCTGGATAATTCGCCGCTGGCGCTGGAACCATCGCCGGATCAGGCGCTATTGCAGAACGACAGCACGGGAAGCGACAACTGGGTCACCTTGCGCACTGCGCTGGCTTCGTCGTTGCCCGCTCCGGCGATACGAACGCTGGCCTTGGTCACCCCGCCGGATTTTTATGATCGCCTGCGGGGGCTTGGGCTATTTTCTCCGGGCCTTAACCCGCCACAACGCGACAGTTACGCCCCCGGCGCAACGACCGTCACACTGACCGCTCTGACCAATGCTTATCGGATGCTAGCCAATGGCGGTGTACTCAAGCCGCTGGGCTTCCGCGTTGGCGGCGTAGCGGGTGCGACCCAGATCATGCCGGCGCCCGTTGCAGCCATCGTCACTGACATCCTGGCAGACAGCAATGCGCGCTGGATGAAGACTGGCCTGGACGGCGCCGTGACGACGTCCGGCTTTGCTGCCGTGAAAACCGGCCTCAGCCAGGATAAGCGCAACAACTGGAGCGTGGGGTTTTCGGATCAATACACTGTCGGCGTATGGGTCGGGAATGTCCCGGGCAGATCAATGCGCAATGTCTCCGACGTAAACGGCGCCGCACGGGTATGGCAGGCGTTAATCAACAAACTGAATGCCGTCCAACCCAGCCGAACGCCAAAGCTGCCTGGCGGTATCGTCGTTCAAATGGTGCGTTTCGAACCGCCGCTGGAACCGCCACGTCGTGAATTGTTCCTGACCGGCACCGAGCAAAGCGTGGTGACGCTGGCCGGGGATAGAAGCTTGGCGCAGATTATCGGCCCCGCTACGCTGACCCTGAATACGGATATACCTGCCGCATGGCAGAAAGTACGCTTTTATAGCCGCCCCATGCATCAGCGCTGGAACTGGCTGGTGGACGGCGAAGCTGCGCCGGTAGAATGGCTCCAGGCAGACGGCAGCCTGCTTTATACGCCCCAGCCCGGAATACACCAGATCAGCCTTGTTGATGATCAGGGCATCACGCTGGATACACTATCCTTTACGGTACAGGTACCGACTGCCCGTCAAGAGCCTCTGTTCACCACACCCTAGCTGCGAGGACACCCCCATGCTGATCGGCATTCCCAAGGAAATCAAGGATCACGAGTATCGCGTCGCCCTTACCCCGGACAGCGTCGCCGCGCTGCTGGCTGCAGGACACCAGGTTCGCGTGCAAACCGGCGCCGCTGCGCGCATCGGCTTTTCCGACGACGCCTACCGCGCCGCCGGCGCGCAGATCGTGGACAACGCGGCAGCCGTGTACGAGGCGGAGCTCATCGTCAAGGTCAAAGAGCCGCAAACTGCGGAAATCTCCCTGCTCCGCGCAGGGCAGATGCTATTCAGCTATCTGCACCTGGCCGCCGCGCCCGAACTGACCGCACAACTGCTGGACAGGAAAATCATCGGCATCGGCTTCGAAACCGTTACTGACGCCAGCGGCACGCCGCTGCTTGCCCCGATGTCCGCGGTGGCGGGGCGCATCGCGGTACAGGCGGGCGCGCAGGCATTGACCATGGCAAGCGGCGGCAACGGCACCTTGCTGTCCGGCGTGGCCGGAGTAGCGCCCGGCAAGGTCACCATCGTCGGTGCCGGCATGGTGGGCGCCAACGCGGCACGGGTCGCTGCCGGCATGGGGGCGGAGGTCACCGTGCTGGACCTCAGCATGGACAAACTGCGCCATTTTGACGACCTCTATCAGGGGCGGCTCAAGACGCGTTATTCCGACACTGCCGCGCTGACCGAACTGGTGACCGGGGCCGACCTGGTCATCGGCGCCGTGTTGTTGCCCGGCAGAAAGGCCCCCAAGCTGATTACCCGGAAAATGCTGGCTGGCATGCGTCCGGGTTCGGTGCTGGTGGACGTCGCCATCGACCAGGGCGGCTGCGCGGAAACCTCGCGCCCCACCAGTCATTCCCATCCCACTTACGTTGAAGAAGGCGTGGTGCATTACTGCGTCACCAATATGCCGGCAGCCTGTGCGCGCACCGCTACCCAGGCGCTGGCCAGCGTGGTGCTGCCCTATGCGTTGCGCCTGGCGAATCAGGGCATGGCGGCATTGCTTGCAGACAAAGGATTTCTCGACGGCTTGAATGTCTACCTGGGCGCGGTCACCCATCCCGCCGTGGCGGAAGATACCGGTCACCCTTACGTGGCCGCTCACACCCTGTAAGCGCTGTCAGGATTCAGTCAGGAAAAATCAGTATGCTGCTTGGCGCCGATCGGCCGGATGCAGTTTGCTTCCCCTTACTTAAAACTTGCATACTCTTGAATACAGCAGCCATGGGAAGGATAATGGCTGACTTATTGCATTTGAATGAATCATGGACATCCAGAGCTACATCCTGATTTTGATCGGCACGGTTTTCGTCAACAACATCATCATGGCGAAAATTCTTGGCCTGTGTCCGTTCATGGGCGTCTCCAAGAGCCTGGAAACCGCCATCGGCATGGGAGCCGCCACCACCTTCGTGCTCACCCTGGCATCCGGCTCCAGCTACCTGATCAACCAGTACCTGCTGGGCACCGATCTGACCTATCTGCGCACATTGTCGTTCATCGTGGTGATTGCGGGCATTGTCGGCTTCACCGAGATGTTCGTGCGCAAGACCAGCCCGGTACTGTTTCGCGTGCTGGGCATTTATCTGCCGCTGATCACCACCAACTGCGCGGTGCTGGGGATCCCGCTGCTCAACGTTCAGGCGCAGCACAATTTCATCCAGTCGCTGTTTTTCGGCTTTGGCGGCGCGGTCGGCTTCTCCATGGTGCTGGTGCTGTTCGCCGGGCTGCGTGAGCGGCTGGAAGGCGCGGACGTCCCCGCTGTGTTCCGCGGCACCAGCATTGCAATGATTACCGCCGGGCTGATGAGCCTCGCGTTCATGGGCTTTGCCGGTTTGGTGAAATAAGGTGCTGGCAGCGATTCTGGTGATGTCCGGCCTGGCCGTGTTTCTCGGCGCGGCGCTGGGGTTTGCGGCGGTGCGCTTCAAGGTGCAGGAAGACCCTATCGTCGAGCAAATCGACGCCATCCTGCCGCAGACCCAGTGCGGGCAATGCGGATTCCCCGGATGCAAACCCTATGCGACGGCCATCGCCAATGGCGATGCTGAAATCAACCAGTGCCCGCCCGGCGGCGAAGACGGCATCCACAAACTGGCCGAACTGCTGGGCGTGGAATTCAAGCCGCTCAATGCCGAACACGGTGAACCCAAGCCAAAATCCGTGGCGGTCATCGACGAAACCACCTGCATCGGCTGCACATTGTGCATCCAGGCCTGCCCGGTCGATGCCATTCTCGGCGCAGCCAAGCAGATGCATACCATCATCGCCCAGGAATGTACCGGGTGTGAATTGTGCATCGCACCCTGCCCGGTGGATTGCATCAGCATGGTCCCCATCGCAGAAGACGTCGCCACCTGGAAATGGAAGTACCCCGTGGTCAAACTGAAAGTCGCGTGATGACCCGTCAACTCTACGAATTCAATGGCGGTGTGCACCCCGAGGAACACAAGCACGCATCCACCAGCCGTCCGATCGGCATTGCGCCATTGCCCAGGATCTTGATCGTGTCGTTGCGCCAGCATATTGGCCAACCGGCCAAACCCATTGTGGCGGTGGGCGAGCAGGTTCTAAAAGGCCAGATGATCGGGCAAGCCGAGGGCTATGTCTCGGTAGCGGTGCACGCGCCGACCTCGGGCACAGTGACCGCCATTGCCGGTCATGCGGCGGCGCACCCGTCCGGACTGACCGATCTGTGCATCACCATTGCGCCCGATGGGGCGGATCGCTGGATCGAGCACAGCGCGCTGGATTACCGCAACATGGATCCCAGCCATCTGCGCAATCAATTGCGCGATCTCGGCATCGCAGGGCTGGGCGGCGCAGTATTTCCCAGCTTTATCAAGCTCAACCCCGGCGCCACCCAAAAAGTGCCTACCCTCGTTCTCAATGGCGGCGAATGCGAGCCGTGGATCACCTGCGACGATATGCTGATGCGCGAGCGCGCCGCCGAAATCCTCGCGGGTGCCGCCGTGATGCGTTATATGCTGCACAGTGACGAAGTACTGGTCGGCATCGAAGACAACAAACCGGAAGCCATCGCCGCAATGCAGGCGGCAGCCAGCCAGTGCGACTTTCCTGTGGAAGTGGTAACCGTGCCTACCCTCTACCCCGGCGGCGGCGCCAAGCAGCTCATCAAGACCTTGACCGGCAAGGAAGTCCCGTCGGGCGGACGCTCCACCGATGTCGGCGTCGCCACTTTCAACGTCGGCACCGCGTATGCCCTGCACCGTGCGGTCAACCACGGCGAGCCACTGATTTCGCGGATTGTCACCGTCACCGGCAATGTGCACCGCCCGCAGAATTTCGAAGTGCTGATCGGCACCCCGCTCGCCGAACTGGTGCGACTGACCGGCGCAACCCGCGACGACACCAGCGGCTACGTGATGGGCGGCCCGATGATGGGCTTCGATCTGATCAGCACCGATGTGCCGATGGTCAAGGCCACCAACTGCATCCTGGTCAAATCACTGGCACTGTTCCCCCCTCCGCCGCCAGCCATGCCCTGCATACGCTGTACCCGTTGTGCGCAAGCCTGCCCGGCGGATCTGCAACCGCAGGAACTGTACTGGTTTGCGCGAGCAAAAAATTTCGGCAAGACCCAGGAATACCATCTGTTCGATTGTATCGAATGCGGCTGTTGCAGTTATGTCTGCCCCAGCCACATCCCTCTGGTGCAGTATTACCGCTACGCCAAGAGCGAAATATGGGCCAAGGAAAAGGACAAGAAAGCCGCCGACCTGGCGCGCGAGCGCCACGAATTCCGCCAGTTGCGTATCGAGCGCGAACAGCAGGAGCGCGCCGCAAAACTCGCCCTGAAAGCCAGTGCCAAGCTCGCAGAAGCATCTCCTGAAAGCCCGGATGATGCCGCCAATGCCGCCAAAAAAGCTGCGATCCAGGCCGCGCTAGAACGCGCCAAGGAAAAGAAAGAAGGCGTCACCCCGCGCAACATTGAAAACCTGCCACCGGAAAAATTGCAGGAGATCGCCGAAATCGAAGCGCGCCGAGCCAAAATTCGCGCCATGGCAAAGGATGCGGTAGAGAAATGAACCCCGTGCACGCTCAACTTCCCATCCAGACAGATCAATAACCCATGCTCTCTTCCCCCTACATCGCGGAACAATCCAGCGTCTCCATCATCATGCTCAAGGTGCTGGCGGCGCTGGTGCCGGGCATCGCGGTTTACGTCTGGCTATTCGGCCCGGCCATCCTGGTGACGCTGACCCTCGCCAGCGTCACCGCGCTGGTGCTGGAAACCATCGCAGTGCGTTTGCGCGGCTGGCCGGCCAAGCCGTTCCTGATGGATGGCAGTGCGCTGGTCACCGCGTGGCTGCTGGCGCTTTCGCTGCCGCCGATCGCCCCGTGGTGGCTGATTGTGGTGGGGACATTTTTCGCAATCGTGGTGGCCAAACATTTGTACGGCGGACTGGGCAACAACCTGTTCAATCCGGCGATGGTGGGTTATGCAGTGCTGATTATTTCGTTCCCGGTGCAGATGACGCAGTGGTCGGCGCCGCTGTCGCTGGCGGGTGCGCATCTGAGCCTCCTTGATTCCGCGCAATACATCTTCACCGGGATATTGCCGGACGGTTTGAAACTCGACGCGATCAGTTCCGCCACGCCGCTGGATACGCTGCGCACCCAGTTGCAACTGGAACACACGGTGCGTGAAATCACCCGCTTGCCCATTTTCGGCAACCTGGGGGGCACCGGCGGCGAGGCGGTGGTGTTGATGTTCCTGCTGGGCGGACTGTACTTGTGGCTGGCGCGCATCATCACCTGGCATATCCCGGCGGCCTTTATCGCCGGCCTGTGGATTACCGGCGGACTGTTCCATATCTCCGACCCGGATCGTTATATCTCTCCATGGTTTCACCTCGCCACCGGCGGCGTCATGCTGGGCGCATTCTTCATTGCCACCGATCCGGTAACGGGCGCTACCACGCCGCGCGGCAAACTTATTTTCGGCGCAGGCATTGGTATTCTCACTTATCTGATCCGCACTCTGGGCGGCTATCCGGACGGCGTTGCCTTCGCCGTGTTGCTGATGAATATCATGGTGCCGCTGATTGACGCCTACACCCAGCCCAAAGTGTACGGGCACAAACAGAAAGAGCCCGCAGAATGACGCCGTTATTGCGTTCCGCTGCACGTGCCGCGCTGGTCCTGCTGGGCTTCACCATCGTCGGCACCGGCGTGCTGGCTTATACCTACGACATTACCCGCCCGGCCATTACTCGCAACGAAGACGCAGCGCGCCTGAAACTCATCAGCGAGACACTCGTCCCCGGCAGCTATGACAATAACCCGCTGCACGACGCCCTGCTGCTGCCGCCGCACCAGCTACTGGGCACCACCCTTCCCAGCCACGTCTGGCGCGCACGCAAGGCCGGCGCCCCGGTGGCGCTGGTGCTCGAGGCCACCGCGCCGGATGGCTACAGCGGCAATATCAACATGCTGGTGGGTATCGGCGCAGATGGACGGATTATTGGTGTACGCGTGGTAAGCCACAAGGAAACGCCGGGGCTGGGTGATTACATCGATATCGCCAAGAGCGCATGGATCCATATTTTCGACGGCAAGGCGCTGGATAATCCGGCCAGCGGCGGCTGGAAGGTCAAAAAAGACGGCGGCCAATTCGACTACATGGCCGGTGCCACCATTACCCCGCGCGCGGTAGTCAAAGCCGTACACCATGCCCTCGAATACGAAGCCGCGCACCGCAAGGAACTGTACGCCCCTGCACCGCACCCTGAATCTACCCCCGGAGCCTAACCATGAGCCAATATCGCGACATCATCGTCAACGGTCTGTGGAAACAGAATCCCGGCGTCGTACAACTGCTGGGACTGTGTCCGCTACTGGGCATCAGCAATTCGGTCGTCAACGCGGTCGGGCTGGGGCTCGCCACCACCATGGTGATGACCTTCAGCAACGGTTCAATCTCCGCCATCCGCAACCTGGTATCCCATGAAATCCGCATCCCGGTATTCATACTGATCATCGCCGCGCTGGTAACGGTGATCGACATGGCGATGAATGCCTTTATTCATCCGCTGTATCTGGTGCTGGGCATTTTTGTACCGCTGATTGTGACCAATTGCATCGTGCTGGCGCGTACCGACAGCTTCGCTGCCAAAAACCCGGTGCTGCCCTCCATGCTCGACGGCATGATGATGGGCCTCGGTCTCACCATGGTCATCACGCTGCTTGGCGCACTGCGTGAAGTGGTGGGAAAAGGCACCCTGTTCTCTGGTCTGGACCTGGCTTTCGGCCCCGCAGCGCGGGCCTTCGTCATTCACGTTGTGCCGGACTACAAAGGCTTTTTGCTGGCCATTCTGCCGCCGGGCGCCTTCTTTGGCCTGGGTCTGCTGGTTGCGCTACGCAACTGGTGGGATCTGCGCAGTAAAAAACGCGCCGCGCAGCATCTGCCTGCAGGCCTCGCTCAAGGAGTGAACTGATGCCAAAATTTGCGGATTCATTACGCGCATGGGGAACGCCTGACTTTAACCACATCCTTAAAAATGATATCGAACAGCTCGATGCCAGTCAGCTTCCCTTGCAACAAGGCTTGTCCATTGGCAGCTATGCGCTGGACAACAAACTCGACGTCATCGTCATCGGCGCTGCTGAAAAAGAAGACCATATACGCGCCAAGGTCGGCATTTTCTATACCAGCATCATTGCCGGTTGCAGTTGCGCAGACGACCCCACGCCCGTCGATGAAAACAATGAGTACTGTGTCATGCAGATTGATATCGACCCAGTCACGGCCGAAGCTGCGCTGATACTCCTGACGGATTAAGCACCCGGATTTTTCAGAATCAATCAGGGATGATGATCCAGCAATCTTTTGCTGTGGATATCTTTATTAATCATCGCTCCCATTCTCTCGTTCGGCAATGACCCGCTCGATACGGCGGTCGGGGATGAGCCACATCAGCGCGACCACTACGTACACCGCTCCGGCGATCCATTGATTGAAAAATGCGGAAGGGATGGCGATCGCGTAGAGCAACGGAGAGAGCTTGCCTTTGAGATCGTTCCCGATCGCCACCGCCAGCAGCGAGTCGCGGCCTTGTTCAGCCATGATCGCCTGCTGCAATATCCAATAAGCTATGGCTGCCATCAAAAGTACGATGCCGTAAAAAGCCGTCGGCGCAGAGGCAAAATGGTTCTCGCCCATCCAGCCGGTCACGAATGGAACCAGCGATAGCCAGAACAACAGGTGCAAGTTAGCCCACAGAATGGCACCGCTCACCCGCTGTGTTGTGTGCAACAGGTGGTGGTGATTGTTCCAGTAAATGCCCAGATACACAAAACTCAGGATGTAGCTCAGGAATACCGGCCACAGTGACCACAATGCAGCCAGGCTCGCATCGTGCGGCACCTTCATCTCCAGTACCATAATGGTAATGATGATGGCCAGCACGCCATCACTGAATGCTTCTAACCGGCCTGTACCCATCGTCGTTTCCTGCACAATGCACGTAGCATTGCCTAATTCACAAAATCCACGAAACCATGCAGGAATTGCTGCAATTGCGCCTGCAGTTTTTCGTCTGTCATCTCGCCCGCGTCGTTGAATACATTCCCCGCTCTGGACACGAACAGACGCCCGCCGAACCAGGGCTGCATGCCCAAAGTCCGCAGCACAGGCAGCCAGGCATTCTGTGCCAGGATCGTCCCGAACCCGCCGGGCGAAGCGCCCATGATCGCTACCGGCCGATTGCCGAAGACCCGCGGAATGTCAGCTGGAGGCCTCGATAGCCAGTCAATCGCATTCTTGAACACACCCGGCATCGCGTTGTTGTACTCGGGGGTAACCAACAGCAATCCATCCCCAGCGGCAATCTGGTCTTTCAGCGCCGCCACTGCTTGAGGGATACCTTCGCTCGCTTCGACGTCGCCATCGTAGAGCGGGATACCCTTGATGGTCGCTATTTCCAGACTGGAACCGCCTGGCATCAGACCTGCTGCGGCACGCAGCAGCGCTGCATTAAACGAGCCGGCGCGCAGGCTGCCTGCAATTCCGATGATCTTTGTTATGCTGTTCTCCTGTTATCTGAAGACAGGGTACACATTTGGGTGCCTTGCACTTTACTGCTCAGGCGAATTGCCAGGCATAAAGTGGCTCGCCCATCAATACTTCACCCGTACCCGATAGGTCAGCACGGTCTTGCCCTCAGCCGCCACCGGCACTTGCCACAATGCCGTTCCGGCCGCCTCTTTGGTATGCGGCAGAGACTCCGACAACACTTGCCAGTCGCCCGGCAAGGGCTCGAATACCTTGACGGTCACCGGCTGGTTTTTGGCATTTTTAAGGGTGATCTGGTAGGCCGATTCAAACACGTTGTTATAGCGCCCGCTCACGCCAATTTTCTGGAAATCGGTCTGCTTTCTGTCGGCGGTCACATCGAAGGCCTCGCCCAGTTTCAGCCGCACGCGCTCGTTTTTCGGGGTATGGTCGATGCTGTCTTCGCCGATGAATTGGGCGTTGCCCGCGCTGTCTTTCTTGTACAGACGCATCACGCCTTTGGGCAGCGGCACACCCAAGCCGGCGCCCTTGTTGTCGAATTCCACGAATACCCCGACCTTGATTTTTTGTCCGAGGTCGCCATAGCTGCCCTGGTAGTAATACGCTGCGCCGCGCAGTTCCAGCGATTTGCGCACCGGGATGCCGGTGGCGGAGAGCAGCGCGACCTGTTTGGTTTGCTGCTCGGCCAGCGTGGTTGGGCGGTTGAGGGTGTAGAGGTGGTATTCGAACAGGTTTTCCTGCGCCAGCGGCGCCGCTTCCGCTACCTGGGTTTGCATCTTCCCGCGCAACACAGTGGCCTGCATGGCTGTTTGCACCCGATTGACATCCCCTGCGACCAGTTGCAGCCTGGCATTGTGGTAACTCGCGCCACTCTGGTTGGTGAGTGTGACCCAGCCGTTCAAGTCCATTTTGTCATCCTGACCGGACAGTTCCGCTACATAATCGGCGCGCCATGACAGGCCGCCGGTCAGGTAAGACAGCTCCAGATTCTGCAAGCCCGCGCGTGGATTCACCATACTCATTACCAGGGTGGGCCGGTCACGCAGGTTATCCGGCACCCCGGCGAACGCCAGCCGTCCCGGCACCCCGGTCTCGATACGGTCACCGAACTTGAGCACCGTGCCGCCGTTGGTGGCCAGCACCGTAGCCCGTTCGCGCGTTTCCACACCGGTCGCCGGGTTGGTGCTGATCACGGTGACCTGCTTGCCCACATATTTTTCCAGCAGGGTTTGCGGGGTGAGCAAGTCGAAGTCGAAATTCTGTTCCAGCAGGCGGAAGCCTTTTGCATCGGACAGGTTGCGCAGCAATGCGGTTTCCGGCTGCATGCGCGCCGCCACGTCGCGCCAGGCCAGCTTGTTGAGGTCCGCACCAAGATTGACTTTGCGCTGATCCTTGACCAGCGCCAGGTCATTGTTGTAAATGGTCACCGCCACCGCAGTCTGGTCGCTTTGGGTGGTAAGTTTTTCGTCGGCAGGCGCGGCCTGGGCGGTACCGGTCGCCAGTGCCAGAGTCAGCATTATGGGCTTCAACGGATTCATGCATCCTCCTTATTCGCTGGCTGTATGCAGATACGCTCCACCAGCACATCCACGCCTGCCACCGGGCGAATCGCCGCCGCCGGAATCGGCTCGTCCCGGCGCCAAGCCGCGACCGCATCGCATTTGCCTGCTCCGCTTACCAGAAACAGCACCGCGCGCGCACGGCCCAGGCGGCGCGCGCTGAGGCTAACGCGTTCCGGTGGTGGCTTGGGTGCGTCCCTCACCGCCAACACATCCGGGCTATCCGGGCAGGTGCCCCAATCGTGGCCGGGAAACAGGCTCGCGGTGTGGCCATCCTCGCCCAGCCCCAGCAGTACCAGGTCGAATTCCTCCACATTGCGCAAGGTGTTCACGTAGGCATTGGCAGCGGCAGGCGCGCCCAGTTCGGCAGGTATCGTGTGGATCTGCGCGGCCGGAATCGCGCTGCTTGCCAGCCAGGCATCCTGCGCCATGCGGCTGTTGCGCTCAGGGTGATCGGCGGCCAAGCAGCGCTCATCGCCAAACCACACATGCCAGCCGCGCCAGTCTGTATCCATCCCATTCATCCGCGCATAGAGCGCCCGTGGGGTGGTGCCGCCAGCCAGTACCAGATGGAAGACGCCGCGTTCGCGCAGTGCTTCTCTTGCCGCCGCGTGAATCCGGATAAAAGCTGCCTCGACGAGTTGTTCGACAGCGTTGACGAAATGCCAACGGGTCGCAGCATCCAGTTGATGTGATTTCATGTTTTCAGTTTAGCCTAACCATGGCGTCAATCCTAGCTTGCAGGCGTTTGTACCCTGCCCGTAATCCGGCATCCGGGGGTGGCATGGTTGCTGCTTATCTTAAGGCGTAAACCAGTGCCGGAGATCATCATGCAAAACGACGTCATTCAAAATTCCTGCGACAAGGCCCGTATCGTCAACACAGTTGCCGGTGATTGGCACGGTGTAGCGACGCACGTTCTGGCCGTTGAAACAGAAGGACTGCCTTCGCGCCAGGATGAAATCCGCGAACGCCTGCTGTCGCAGCAGACAATATATGACCGTGATGGTCAAATCCATGCCGCTGAACTGACGTTGCGCGTCAAACTGGCTTACAGCCACAGCCAGCCTTCCATGCCGAAATTGCGCAATGCCGAGGACGAAACCCTGATTGCCGGACTGTATTCGCTGGTTGAAGAAGGCACGCTGAGAAAGAACATCCTGTTTGCCAGTGTTACGGCCGACACCCTGATGTCAGCCGACATCGAATACCTGCCACCCCAAAATGTCGTGTTCGCAGTCCATGCAGGCATTAGCGACGTCTCGACACTGTTGCCCAGAATCAAACGCCTCACCGAATGCGGCTACCGCATCGTGCTGGACAATATCAACGGCGACGAAGCCTTCCTGCCGCTGGTTGCAGTGGCTAAAGCAGTGCGCATAGACGTAAGCCGCCACGACGCCATTCACCTTGATAGCCTGCAGCGTACCCTGCGCGCCATGGGAGCACACCAATTAATCGCGACTGACATATGCAGCGCAGAAATGCTGGAAGTCTCGCGCCAACTTGGGTTTGACCTGTTTCAGGGTACCTTCGTCACCCAGACCGGGGGAAAACCCGCGATGAGCATGGCGGTAAACCGTCTGCGCCTGCTTGAACTCATTGACCGGGTCATGGCGCACTCGGATATGGCTGAAGTGGAATCCCTGCTGAAAATGGACGCTGTACTCAGCTACCGTCTGTTGCGTTACGCCAACAGCGCCGGATGCGGCGTCGTTCACGAAATCACTTCGATTGGCCAGGTATTGCAGCGCATGGGCCATGCAGCACTGTATCGCTGGCTCACCCTGCTGTTGCATAGCAGTGGCAAACCCGTTGCCGTCAACCCGACCGTATTGAAGCGCGCCTTAACCCGTGCCAGTTTCATGCAGGCGCTGGCCGGCAAATGCCTGCAGCCGGTCAATGGCGACGAACTCTACCTGACGGGCTTGTTCTCGGTACTGGGTGAAATGCTCGACATGCCGATACAGGACGCCATCGCCAACCTCAACCTGGGCAGCTCAATCCAGCAAGCCCTGGTGAATGGTGTTGGTATCTATGCCGGCTTCCTGGAACTCGCCCTGGCGTGTGAAGCAAACAACGAAACCCGCATCGAGAATGGCTCGGCCCAGTGCATGGTGTCCTACATCGACGTCAATATCGCACTCATCAACGCATTGATTAGCGCGGAAGAAGCCGCCTTGTAACACAAACATCCACCGGCGCAGTCCGGGCGCGCCGTGTAATCGGGTAAAATGCTGTCTCCCGATTCACGGCGCGTTGTCATGTTCCCAATTCGTGTTTTCGATATCGAAAGCATCCCCAATACCAGCGGTCTGCGCAAACGCACGCAATCGTGCTGCGAAGCACATCCCCACAACCGGAAAGGACAGGGCGATTTTCGTTCCCGTTATGGGCAGTAACCTGTTTTTGATCATCGTCGCGCTGCTGCTGGTGGCGCTAAACGGTTTTTTCGTGGCTGCCGAATTCGGCATGGTCAAACTGCGCCAAACCCGCGTGAAGGCCATCGCCAAGGTATATGGGCTGCGCGGGCGCATACTCGCCAAGGTTCATGCCAAGCTCGACGCGTACCTGTCCGCCTGCCAGCTTGGCATTACCCTGGCTTCGCTGGGTTTGGGCTGGATCGGCGAACCGGCCTTTGCCGAACTGCTGAAGCCGTTGCTGGCCTTTATCGGGGTCGAGTCTGTCAGGCTGATTCACGGCATCGCTTTTTTCTTCGCATTTTTCACCATCTCATTTCTCCATATCGTGGTCGGTGAGCTGGTGCCTAAATCACTGGCGATCCGCCTGACCGAGAAAGTGGCGCTATGGACTGCTGTACCGCTTTACGGTTTTTACTGGCTGATGTATCCGCCGATCTGGGTACTCAACACCAGCGCCAACTGGGTACTCAGTTTGACCGGACTGGACCGTACGCATGGTCACGACGCTCATTATTCGGCCGATGAACTAAAGCTGATCCTGAAAAGCAGCCGTGCCAGTGAGCATCTCACGCGCGACGAATGGAACGTACTCGCCCACACTCTCGATTTCAGCGATCTGGAAGTCACCGAGCTGATGCGTCCGTTCAATGAAGTTGTGGCCTTATCGGCCAACCATACACTGGCGGAAAATCTCGAACTCATCACCCGTCATCGTTTCAGCCGTTACCCCTATCTGGACCGGAATGACGAGGTCAAAGGCGTCATTCATCTGAAGGACATGTTCCTGGCCGAGCTCAAGGAAGGCGATATCGAGGATCTGGAAAAATTTATCCGCCCGGTTCTGCAGGTCTCCCCCGACATGTCGGCGATGGAACTGTTTCGCCGTTTTCGCCAAGGGGCACCCCACTTCGCAGTCATCGGTCATAAAGGCAGTCCGCCGCTTGGCTTTATCACACTCGATAATATGCTGAGCGCGCTGGTCGGCGAGATTCGCGACGAATTCCGTCATAGCCAGAACGACTGGACCAAACTCGATGACGGCACCCTGATCGGCAAAGGCAGTCTGCCGATATTCACTCTGGAACGCGCGCTGAGGATAGAACTCAACAACGATGAAGTGGATTCGATCGGCGGCCTGATCATGTGGAAACTCGGCGATATCCCCAAGGAAGGCGACAAGATTGAATTCGAGCATTTCGACGTGGTCGTCAAAAAAATGAGCGGCCCGCGCATCGTGCTGGTACGTGTCCATCAAAAACCGACGGCGCAATCCGGCAAATAATAGTTTTTACCTACAATTCCTGTTAGCACTCCACATCCAGATGAACCCCACCCCACCCACCCTTGATATCGAATCCCTCAACCATGAAGGGCGCGGCGTCGCGCACCGCGACGGCAAGGCGATTTTCGTGGACGGTGCGCTCACCGGCGAGACCGTGACCTACTCGGTGTACCGCAAAAAAGACACGTTCGAGATGGCGCAGGCCGTCCGCATCCTGCGCGAGAGCCCGGCGCGCGTGAAACCGCGCTGCAAGCACTTCGGCGTATGCGGTGGCTGCAGCCTGCAACACATGGAACCGTCTGCCCAGATCGCCGCCAAGCAACGCGTTCTCGAAGACAATCTGGCGCACATCGGCAAGGTCCGGCCGGAAACCATGCTGTCGCCCATTCATGGCCCGGCCTGGGGCTATCGCAGCCGCGCGCGGCTATCAGTACGGCTGGTGGAAAAGAAAGGTGGCGTGCTGGTCGGATTTCACGAAAGAAAAAGCAGCTTTGTCGCCGAAATGACCAGTTGCGACGTGCTGCCGCCACGCATTTCGGCGCTCATTCCGCATCTGCGCGAAATGATCATGCAACTATCAATTCGCGACCAGCTTCCGCAACTCGAACTCGCTGCTACTGATGCGGTGGACGTACTGGTGATTCGCCACATGGTGCCGCTTGCCGAAGCCGACGAAATCCTGTTACGCAGTTTCGCCGATACTCACCGCATCCAGTGGTGGCTGCAATCCAAGGGACCCGACACCATCGTGCCATTCTATCCGCTGGACGCACCGGAGCTGGCCTATACGCTGCCCGAGTTCAACCTGGTGATGCCGTTCCGCCCCAGTGAGTTCACCCAGGTCAATACCGCGGTGAATCCGGTCATGATGCGGCGCGCCATGCAACTGCTTGACCCGCAGCCCACTGAGCGCATTGTCGACATGTTCTGCGGTCTGGGAAACTTCACGCTGCCCATCGCGCGTCGTGCAAAACAGGTGGTGGGCATCGAGGGCAGCAAGGAACTGGTCGCCCGCGCCCGCCAGAACGCCGAACGCAATGGTATTCACAATACCGAATTCAGGGTGGAAAACCTGTTCGAGATCGGCGCAGAACAACTGGCTGCACTCGGCCACTTCGACAAAATGCTGATCGATCCGCCGCGTGACGGCGCCTTCAAACTGGTCGAATCACTGGGTGACGACGCGCCCCGGCGCATCGTTTATGTCTCCTGCAACCCGTCCACGCTCGCCCGTGACGCCGCCGTGCTGGTGCATGACAAAGGCTACCGTCTGCGCGCAGCGGGCATCGCCAACATGTTCCCGCATACCGCCCACGTGGAATCCATCGCGGTATTCGAGCGCTGATTCATTTTCCGGCCAGGCACGCAGCAGCACGCGCCAACAGCAGCGCGCGTTCGCGGGCGTTGTGTGTGAGCACGGCGGCGCGCCTGAATTCGGCACAGGCTTCGTCCTGACGACCCAATTTAGCCAACAGGTCTCCGCGTACGCTGGGTAGCAGGTGGTAATGCGCGAGTGCGGGTTCATCGCGCAGGGTATCAACGTGTTCCAGCCCCGCTGCCGGGCCGAATGCCATGGCCAGCGCAACAGCGCGGTTGAGTTCGACCACCGGGGAAGGAGCGATCTGGGCCAGCGCATCATAAAGCGCGGCGATGCGCGTCCAATCGGTTTGTTCCGGTGTGCGCGCGCGGGCGTGACAGGCAGCGATGGCGGCTTGCAGCGTATAGCTGCCATACGCGTCGCCTTGCGCTTCGGCACGCGCCAGTGCCGCGAGGCCACGCTGAATCAGCAGGTGATCCCAACGGGCGCGATTTTGATCGAGCAGCAGGATGGGTGCGCCGTTTGCATCGACGCGGGCGTGTGTGCGCGAGGCCTGTATTTCCATCAGGGCAACGAGGCCATGCACCTCGGGTTCCTGCGGGATGAGTTCTGCCAGGATGCGTCCCAGCCGCAGGGCTTCCTCGCACAACGCGGGCCGCATCCAGTTATCCCCTGCGGTGGCTGAATAGCCTTCATTGAAAATCAGATATATTACTTCGAGCACAGACATCAGCCGTGTGGCAAGTTCATCAGCACGCGGCACTTCGAACGGCACGTGCGCTTCAGTCAGGGTACGTTTGGCGCGCACGATGCGCTGGGCGATGGTTGGCTCGGGTACCAGGAAAGCGCGGGCGATCTCGCCACTTGTCAGCCCGCCCAGCAGACGCAGCGTCAATGCCGCGCGCGCCTCGGCCGCAAGCAGCGGATGGCAGGCGGTGAACATCAGGCGCAGCAGGTCGTCGCCTACGTCGTCATCAATGGCAGCGTCTACTGCATCGCTGAACTCTGCCGCCGCCATGGCGTGCCGGGCGTCAAGCTCATGGCTGAGCGCTTCGTGTTTGTGCGCCAGCAGGGTTTTCCGGCGCAAGTGGTCGAGGGCACGATGCCTGGCGGCGGTCATCAGCCAGGCCGCCGGATTGTCCGGCACACCCGACTCGGGCCAGTGCTCCAGTGCCGTCACCAACGCATCCTGCGCAAACTCTTCCGCCAGCCCCACATCGCGCAGCATGCGTGCCAAGGCGCCGATGATTTTGGCGGACCCCATGCGCCAGACGGCGTCGATGGTGCGTTGGGTAGCGCTGGTCATGGAGGTACAGTCTAGCCGCCCTGCTTCAATAGTTCGGTATAGCGCCGCTGCATTTCGTCGGGCGAGACATTCTCGATGCTGTGGCCGATGTTCCAGCGATGGCCGAAAGGGTCACGGATGTTGCCCGAACGCTCCCCGTAGAACTGGTCTTTGGCTGGCATTTCCACGACTGCACCAAGATTCGCCGCCTGCTGTATCACTGCATCGGCATTGTCGACGTGGAGATGGGTCGTGACTGCGGTGGCACCGATGTTCTGCGCGCTACGGATGCCCCATTCCGGAAACTCGTCCGAGAGCATCAGGATCGTGCCGTTAAAATCGAGTTCGGCGTGACCGACCCGGCCATTCGGCTCGGTAAGGCGAAATTTTTCCTTTGCGCCAAATGCAGCCACATAAAAATCGATGGCGGCGGGGGCGTTGCTGACACACAGGTATGGGAAGAGCTCGCGTACCATTTTGATTCTCCTGTCGGGTGAAAGATGGCAAAACTCTATACGCCTTCGCTCACGCTGTCTTGAACGCAATTGACCTCGGCTGCGTGACCGGCTGTGTATGCACAGGCATCGTCGATACTGTTGAACAGCCGCCGCGGCGCATCAGTCAGTCGAAATACGAGATATCAACATGCCTTATCCGCCACTGGTTAAGCAAGTCCGAAAGCCGGCGGGTTTGCAGCAACATCCCTCTCAATCCTGTCGATCTTCTATGGCAGCCACCTCTGCATTTCATTGGGACGGGCTCTTTTTTGATGGCCCTTCGACGCTTAAAATGCAGCCGTCAATTGGCATAACACGGCGCAATTTCACGCACCTCTACCGTTGCCCATTGAGCGGCCGGGCACGCACTGGCAATGGCGACAGCTTCTTCGCGCGTCACGCCATCAAGCAGGTAAAACCCGCCCACCATCTCCTTGGCCTCGGTGAACGGACCGTCACGCAACGCAGTTTTGCCGTCGCGCAGCTGCACGCGCACGCCGTGCTGATCGGCACGCAAGGATTCACTGGCACGCAGCAGGCCGCGTGCGGCCAAGCCTTCACCAAAGCGCACCATATCGGCGTACAGCTGTTTGCCTTCATCCTCGGTGCGCGTGTCGCGCTGGCCGCGCGGTTCGATGATCAGCAGCAGAAAAGACATGGTGTCTCCTGTCAGTAATGAAATGTTTTAACCGCAGCGGCAGGCAGCTAATCCAGCACCGGCCGGTTGAGCTCCGTGCGCCAGCTGGCCGGGTCAGGGCTGGTATGCGGCCCGGCGACATACCATTCCCATAGATCAGTGTCGGGCGTATGGCCATTGGCCTCGATCCATCCCATGAATTCGCCCCAGGCAGCAGGCAGCCCCTCATAAGGACCATGGTAGATCGTACGCGCCACTTTGGCAGCGCGTAACTGACCGGGCTGGACGCGCCCGGCGGCGGATACGGGTGTGCTGACAAAGAAGCCAAGTTCGAAATCAAAACGATCCGGGCTCATGGTCAGGTGGTGTGCAAACGCTGATCCATTGGGTGTGATGTCCTGTGCGGACAACACAGTCAGCAACTCGTCAACAGCCGAGCCAAAAGCCTGCATCATTTCCGCGCGTGGAATGTCGAGGTGGATGACTGCAGCAAGCCGGGCGGCGCTGTGTGTGATGTAAGGCGTGTCGATCATGATCGGGACTCCTTCAGGGACAGGTTGAGCAACTTATTGGTAAGAATGCTCGAACGGGTCACGGGTGCACCTTCTCATGTCGTTCCAGCATTTGCACAAACTGGGCAATTCGCCTGGCGCGTGTTTCGGCTTTTTTGACGGTTTGAATTCTGAACAGAACAGCGTACCGATTCCGGCTGTCGAGCGCTTCAAAGAAGCCCCTTGCTCGCGCATTAGCATCCAGCGCAGATTGAAAATCACTGGGTACAGTCGCCTTGCTGGCCGAATCATACGCAGCGTCCCAGCGCCCATCAGTTTTTGCGCTTTCTATCTGTTTGAGCCCCGCTGGTTTCATGTTCCCTGCCTTGATCAGGGCCAGCGCCTTCTCTTTATTGATCTTGGACCAAACACTTTTGGCTGAGCGTCGAGTGAATTTCTGGAGCCAGAATTGCTCGTCGTGAGTTTGTTTTTTCCCATCTATCCATCCAAAACACAGTGCTATTTCAATCGCTTCGTCATATGAAACCGACGGTATTGCAGCGCCTTTTTTTGCGATCTGCAGCCATACGCCTGGCGACGTGCTGTGGTTTTTTCCAGCCATGCGGCCCAGCTCTGCTGCTGTTCGAAGTGATGAATCGGCAGAGCCGTAGTGGACCTTGATTGGGATTTCATTATTTTATCTTTCCCGGCCTCGATAACTCATTCAGTTTCGAAGGCGCGCTGCAAACCGGCGATGTCGATCTTTTTCATCTGCAGGATTGCCTGCATGACGCGATTACGTTTGTCCGCAATGGGGTCAGCCAGCAGTTCAGCCAGTTTTCTCGGCACTATTTGCCACCACAGCCCATACCGATCCTTGAGCCAGCCGTATTGCTGAGCTTGCGCGTTACTCCCTTCCCCGAGTCTGGACCAGTAATAATCGATCTCGTCCTGGTCCGCGCAATCGACCACAAAGGAAACCGCTTGGTTGAACGCGAATATCGGCCCGCCATTGAGCGCGGTGAACGACTGTCCCTCGAGCTCAAACGTCACCGTCATGACCGTTCCCGGAAGCTGCCCGTGAACCGCTTGCCCAGCTTCAGGATAGCGGGTAAGGCTGACAATTTTCGAATGCTTGAAAATCGAGACATAGAACTCGGCGGCAGCTTCGGCGTTGCCATCGAACCAGAGGAAGGGGGTGATCTTTTGCATGGCGCGGTTCCTGGTAAATATTCGGGCGGCCCCGGTTTGATACGCTGTCAGCCCAGCATGGCCTTCATGGCCTTCTGCATCTCGTCCGGCTTGACATCGCGGGTATGCGTGGCGATCGACCACTGGTGGCCGAACGGATCGATCAGCACACCGTAACGGTCGCCCCAGAACATGTCGGCAAGCGGCATTTTAACCGTGGCACCGGCAGCCACGGCCTGCGCGAACGTCGCATTGGCGTCCTCGACATACAGGTGCAGCGTGACCGACGTGCCCTTGAGCGAGGCCGGCCCCAGCGAACCCCATTCCGGCATCTCATCAACCAGCATGACATTGGAATCACCGATACGGATCTGGGCGTGCATGAGCTTGCCGGGGGCGCCAGGCAGACGCATCACTTCCACGGCGTTGAATGCACGCTGGTAAAAATCAATGGCTGCGGCCGCTCCGGCGCATACAAGGTGCGGGGTGATGCTGTGGCTGCCTTCAGGGATGGGTTTGATGGTGGACATGGCAAGTACTCCTTGTTGTGAGGGTCAGGGATGTTGCGATGCGATTTCGGCGCGCAATTTTGCTTCCTGCGCGCGCAGTTCAGGCGTGAACTCGGCACCGAAGTCTTCCGCCTCGTATACCTGGCGGATTTCGATTTCGGATTCGCCATCGAACGGGTTGGGGCAGCGTTTGACCCATTCGATGGCTTCGGCCAGCGATTTCACCTGCCACAGCCAGAAGCCGGCAATCAGCTCCCTGGTTTCGGTGAATGGGCCGTCGACGACGCTGCGCTGGCTGCCGGAAAACTTCACACGCACTCCTTTATTGCTGGGGTGCAGGCCTTCGCCCGCCAGCATCACGCCGGCTTTCACCAGTTCTTCGTTGAATTTACCCATTTCGGATAATAATTGTTCACTCGGCATGACACCGGCTTCACTATCGGCGTTGGCTTTAATCATGATCATGAAACGCATGGTCGGCTCTCCTGTCGTGTTGAGGTCGGCGTGCTGCCTATCAGCATAGACTGCTGGCATGACGCCCTGACAATACGACGAACGATAGGAAGTGAAATCGACACGCTGGGAAAAATATTTTGCAATGCACCTTGGTGTTAATGCAATAGCCTAGCCATCATTATCCATCTGAAAACCGCAGGCTCGGGGTTTCCGGTTGATTCTGGCTGTTTCCTTCGATTTTTTTGCAGACCCCAACCCATGATTACGAGTGCCCATAAAAAAAGCGCACTAAAGCACGCCTCTTTCACTAACATTAACGTATCAGTAACGATTGCCGTGCTGGTCCATGACAAAGGTGACCGTTTACGGGCAGCGGGCAACGCCAACATGTTCCCGCGCACAGCCCACGTGGATTCCATCACCCTCTGTGTAGAAACAAAGCGTGAGGACTGCTGGGTGCACGTTTCTATCGGGCGGCAATGGTCGCATCTCCCCTCCCAGCGCATTAATCAGAATTCCACTTCGAATTTGAACCCGTGCTGCTTAAAACTGCACGGCACAGCGAACCTTGTTACAGCAGTACGACTATTGTTTAGCCAGAACAGGACGTCCAAAGAAATAGCCTTGTGCCCAGTCTATCCCCAGTTCACAGAGAATATCAGCGGTATCCGCATCTTCGACAAATTCGGCTATCGTGGTCAACTGCAGATCTTTTGCGATATCGCTAATGCGTTTGACGATCTGCCTGACGCGCTTGTCTTTTACCTGTTGAATCAGGCTTCCTTCAATTTTCAGGAACGAAACAGGCAGGTCAGCCAGATACTGGAATGAAGAATAGCCGCTACCAAAATCATCAATTGCCAGGCGCATTCCATAATCAATAAATGGAGCAAGCTTGGCTTTGACTGCATGGGCATCGCCGAGCAATTGTCTTTCCGTAATTTCCAGCACCAGAGGCTTGGTGAGACCCATATCCACCCCACACGATATGCACGCCGCCTGAGCTTCAGCAAACAAACCCTGAATCAAATCCTGATGCAGCAAAAGATCCGCTGAAATATTAACGAAATGCGCTAAATTTGGGCCGCCGCCAGAAATATTGGCTGCACAGCGGTTCATGGTCTGTTTGATGATCTGGTAATCGACCAAGTGGGTTAGCTGCAATTCCATTGCCGCCGAAATGAAGTCGGCAGCCACAATGATTTTTCCGGATTCATCGATTAATCTGGCCAGGGCTTCTTCAGCAACCGGCCTTCTGGTTTTCAGGTCCACGATTACCTGATGGGCCGGCACCAGCCGGTTGTTTTCTATGGCGGTGTTGAGTTTCGCCGCAATGGAATAAACCTCTCGCTTGTCCCTGGCCGCCACCACACGATTGCGACCAGATTTCTTGGCTTCATAAAGCGCAGCATCCGCTGCCTTTATCAGGAAGTCCGGCGTATCGCCATCGCGGGGATAACTGGCAATCCCGATGCTTGCAGTCGTTCTGATTTTTTGCGTATTGAGCTTAATTGAGAATTTCTCGATTGCGTCCCGCAGCCGTTCGGCAATCATCAGCGCACCATGCTCATCGGTGTCGGGCAGGATAGCCAAAAATTCCTCGCCGCCCCACCTGCTCAACCAGTCACTCGTGCGCAGCGTCTGCTTTGCGACTTCACTGATTCCGAGCAATATCCTGTCGCCAATATCATGGCCATAATTGTCATTGAGCATCTTGAATCGATCCAGATCGAACAGGATCATGCTGAAAGGCTTTGCGCATCTTTTTGCGTACGCATACTCGCGGTTGATCACCTCCTGTATTGCGCGCCGGTTAAGCAGGTCGGTCAAAGGATCAATCGAGGCCATTACCTCCAGCGAGACTTTCAAACGGGCTTGATCCAGGGCGACGGTAGCCAACTGGGCAAAAGCGATGAAAGGCTCTACTCCGATCTGCTCAAAGTAATCCTGCATATCAACAAAAATCACGATCAATCCCCTGAAGGGATGACTCGGATCACCGATCGGCAAGGTCAATCCTTCCTGTAAACCGTACCGAATCGCATTTTCGCGCCAGATACCGAAGCTCGAATCGGCATGGACTTGTACCAGAACAGGTTCGTTATTTGCCAACGAACGCCTGCCGGGGCCTTTCATCGCTTCCGGAGAAAGATCAAGCACCAAATCCCGGGTATATTCGGAAGCCCTTCCTACCGAGTAAGAGGGCCTGATCGTTTCAGTACCGGGATTACCCAAATACATCCAGGCCAGGCAAATACGCTCAGACGATGCCACCAGCGCATCGCAGGCCGCCCTCAATACTTCATCGGGGGTATTGCCCTGGGCCAAGCTTTTGGTAGCTGTTAACAGAGCCTTGTATATGGACAACTGCTCTTGAGAGAATTCCATTTCAGGTATGCTGCCACGTTTGGGAAGATGATGCTGGGTTGCGAAAATTGATCTTACCCCTGTTTTGCATATCGCTTAAGGCTTACGTTTTTCGTGGGCAAGATCAGTTTACGGGTAGCCATAAAAAAAGGCGCACCGAAGTGCGCCTTTTTCGTCAAACCAGGCGTGTCAGTCACGATTGCCGGAAAATGCCATCAGCAAATTCAGCAGATTGACAAAGATGTTGTAGATATCCAGGTAAAGCGCCAGCGTCGCCATCACGTAGTTGGTCTCGCCGCCATTCACTATCCGGCTCACGTCATACAATATATAACCCGAGAAAATCATGATGGCAATGGCCGAAATCGCCAACGATGCGGCCGGTATATGGAAGAAAGCGTTTGCCAGCGAAGCGATCACCAGCATCACCAGTCCCACGAACAGGAACTTGCCCATGAAGCTGAAATCTTTCTTGGTCACCGTGGCGATGCCGGCGAGCGTGAAGAAAATCACGCCCGTTCCACCCGCAGCCATGCCGATCAGTTGCGCGCCGTTCCGGAAGTGCAGCGCCGCCTGGAGTATCGGGCCCAGCATCAAGCCGAACAGGAAAGTCACGCCCAGCAGCAGCATCACGCCCAGGCTATTGTTGCGGTTCTTCTGGATGCCGTAGAACATGCCGAACATCACGGCCAGCATGCCGACCATGGACAGCACCGGATGCACCGCCATGAAGGAAAAATTCAGGCTCAGGCCCATCCACGCGCCGATCACAGTCGGGATCATGGTCAGGCTCAGCATCATGTAGGTGTTGCGCAGGACTTTGTTTTGCGCCAGCGCCAGTTGCGTGGACTGGCTGTTCATTTGCAGATCGGGTTGCATGTTTCACCTCCGTTTATCAGTACACACTGATACAGACTAGCCGACGTGGCATTAAGTTGCAAACACTATTAGGATCATGGCGCCGGCACGGTAAAATATGGCCATGAATGCACCCGCCGCCCATACCCCGATGATGCAGCAATACCTGCGCATCAAGGCTGAACACCCCGATATGCTGCTGTTTTACCGCATGGGGGATTTTTACGAACTGTTTTATGAGGACGCCGCGCGCGCATCGCAGTTGCTGGGAATTACCCTGACCACGCGTGGCGCGTCGGCAGGTACGCCGATCAAAATGGCGGGGGTGCCATACCATGCGGCCGAGCAATATCTGGCGCGACTGGTGAAACTGGGGCTGTCTGTCGCCATCTGCGAACAGGTGGGCGACCCGGCGGCCAGCAAAGGCCCGGTGGAGCGGCGCGTGGCGCGGATTGTCACCCCAGGCACGCTGACCGATGCAGCGCTGCTCGACGACCATCGCGACAGCCTGTTGCTGTCGATATGCGCCGAGCGCGACACGCTGGGACTGGCGTGGCTGAACCTATCCAGCGGCAGCCTGCGGGTGGCTGAAATCCCCGCCGCGCAACTCGCGGCCGAACTGGAACGCATTCGCCCCGCCGAACTGCTGGTGGCGGAAGGGTTTTCCCATCCTGCATTGGCGGCTTACCCGGCGTTGCGCACCCTGCCCGCCTGGCAGTTTGACAATGAACGCGCTGCCGAACTACTTACCCGGCAATTCGGTACGCACGACCTGCAGGCATTCGTTTGCGAGCAGATGTCCGCAGCCATTACCGCCGCCGGCGCCTTGCTGCAATACGCGCAGGCCACCCAGCGCGGTGTGTTGCCGCATATCAATGGGCTGACGGTCGAAAGCCAAAGCGAATTCGTGTTGATGGATGCCGCCACCCGCCGCAATCTGGAAATCTCCGAAACCCTGCGCGGCGAGACCAGCCCCACCCTGCTGTCACTGCTCGACACCTGCGCCACCAGCATGGGATCGCGCCGGCTGCGCCACTGGCTGCACCATCCGCTGCGCGATCGCAGCGTATTGCAACTGCGCCAGGATGCGATCAGCCGCCTCGTGGATGATGCGCACGGCCGCAACCAATTGCACCGGCTACTGCAAAACTGTGTGGATATCGAGCGCATCGGCGGCCGCATTGCGCTGGCCAGCGCACGCCCGCGTGATTTGTCCGGCCTGCGCGATACCCTGGCCTTGTTGCCGGAAATCGGCACTCAATTGGCGCAATGGGACAGCCCGCTGCTGGCAGCCGCCGCGACTGCCTGCACGCCGCAACACGCGATGCACGAACTTCTCGCCCGCGCCATCCGCCCGGAACCAGCCAGCATCATCCGCGAAGGCGGCGTGATTGCCGACGGCTACGATGCCGATCTGGACGAACTGCGCGGTCTGCAAACCCACAGCGGCGAGTTCCTTATCGCTCTCGAAGCGCGCGAACGCGAACGCAGCGGCATCGCCAATCTCAAGGTCGAGTACAACAAGGTGCACGGCTTCTATATCGAGGTGAGCCGCGCCCAGGCCGACAAGGTGCCGGACGATTACCGCCGCCGCCAGACGCTGAAAAACGCCGAACGCTATATCACGCCGGAACTGAAAGCCTTCGAGGACAAGGCGCTGTCGGCCTCCGAGCGCGCGCTGGCGCGGGAAAAACTGCTCTACGAAGCGCTGCTGCAGGCGCTGCTGCCCGGCCTGCCCGCGCTGCAGGCCCTGGCTGCCGCGCTGGCCGACCTGGACGTGCTGTGCAGCCTGGCGCAACACGCCCAGACGCTGGGCTACTGCGTACCGCAATTCACCGATGAAGCGGTGATCGAGATTTGCGGCGGACGCCATCCGGTGGTGGAGTCGCGCATCGACGACTTCATCCCCAACGACACGCTTCTGTCGCGCACGCGCCAGATGCTGCTGATTACCGGCCCCAACATGGGCGGCAAATCCACCTACATGCGCCAGACGGCGTTGATCGCGCTGCTCGCCTGCTGCGGCAGTTTTGTGCCGGCGGAGAGTGCGCGCATCGGACCAATCGACCAGATTTTTACCCGTATCGGCAGTTCGGATGACCTGGCCGGCGGGCGTTCCACCTTCATGGTGGAAATGACCGAGACCGCACATATCCTGAACAACGCCACCGACAACAGCCTGGTGCTGCTCGATGAAATCGGACGCGGCACCTCCACCTTTGACGGCCTTGCGCTGGCCTGGGCGGTGGCACGCCAGCTGGCGGAAAAAACCCGCGCCTACACCCTGTTCGCCACGCATTATTTCGAGCTCACCCGGCTGCCGCTGGAATGGCGCCAGATCGTCAACGTGCACGTCGAAGCCGTCGAACACAAGGACCGGATCGTGTTTCTGCACAGCGTGAAAGAAGGCCCGGCGAGCCAGAGTTACGGCCTGCAGGTAGCGGCGCTGGCGGGCGTGCCGGGCAGCGTCATCCAGGCCGCGCGCAGGCATCTGGTGACGCTGGAACAGGGCGCCACGCGCAACGACCTGCAGCCCGACCTGTTCGCCGCAGCCGAGCTTAAAACCGCAGCGCACCCGGTGCTGACGCAGCTGGCGCAGATTGAACCGGACAGCCTGAGCCCGAAGGCTGCGCTGGAGGCGCTCTATCAGCTCAAAAGCCTGCTGGCCGAGTAATCTCCTCAGCGCGGCATCGGCGCTGCACCCTCCGCATCCGCATCCGCATCGATGGGCCACAAGGTATGCGTATCCAGCAGCAGCCGGTAGCGGGCTTCAGCCGCGTCCAGACGGGCACTGATGGCGGCAAGCTGGGCCTCCTGCATCTGGCGGCGCGCAGTCAGCACATCGGACAGACCGCTCTCGCCCATGCTGTAGGCCCGGGCAATCAGATCCGCGTTATTGCGCATGGCGGTTGCCGCTTGCTCCGCTGCCTGCCATGCCTGATAGGCAGACTGTGCAGTCAGCCAGCTGTTTGCGGTTTCCGTTTTGACTTTGGTCAGCACGCCGGCTTCTCGCTCTGCCGCCACTTCGCTACTCGCCAGCGCGCTCGCCTGGCTGGCAGCACGCCCCGCGCCCGGCAGCGGAATCGTCACATTCACGCCGATCAGCCGCTCAGCTCCACCGCGTTCCGAGCCGTAACGGATGCCCACGGCAGGATCCGGCAATCGGTCGGCCTCACTGCGTGCCAGCAGCAGGCGGCTGTGTTCGGTCTCGCCGCGCGCCAGGGATAGTTCATGATTATCCGCCAGCACCAGTTGCTGCCAGTAATCGAGACCTTCGCTCACCGGTATGGGTTGCGGCAGCACAGGCGCCGCAGGCAGCGGAATGGAAGGGTAGCGCTGGGTCAACTCATTCGCAGCAATGGTTGCGCGCTGGTGCGCCAGGGCGAGCTGCGCCTCGGCCTGGGACAATGCCGCCTGGGCCTGCAACTGTTCCAGCCGGGCAGCATCTCCCGCCTTGATGCGCTTTTCCACCACGGCGAGCTGATCGCGCAACAGTCCGACCTGGGTCTGCCACTGTTTTTCCTGGTTGAACTCACGCAACCAGACGAACCAGGACTTTAGCAACATGCGCCCTGATTCATGCAGCGCATCGCCATAAACCACGCGCGCCTGGGACATGCCTTGATCGCCCAGCTCGCCGTCTATGCGGGATTTCCCCGGCAGGCGCAGGCTGCGTTCCAGCCCCACGCTCCATTCGGAAAACTGTTCCGAAGGCACATTCACTTGGCGCTGCGCGGCATCAACGCGCACATTGGTTTCGTAGCTGCCGGCGCGCAAACGGCTGCGATCGGCTGACGCCACGCCAATGCTGGTACGCGCGGCGCGCACCATGGGGGTGTTTTCCAAGGCCTTTCTTACCTCGAACAAGGGTGGCAAGTCGGGGTAATTCTGAAAGGTTTGCGCCACAGATGAAAAGGGTAGCGCTGCAATCAGCACAGCCAGTAAATACGGTTTCATACAAATCTCCCGAATTCTTGCACATCCATCATCCAGTAAGCCACTTCCGGATGCGGCCAGTTGGCTTTCAACAATGCCAGCAACTGCACGGCGTCGGCATGCTGCATCACCGTATCAATGCGGACGCGCCGGGCGCGGCCGCGCACCTCCTCAGCTGCTGTGGTAATCATCTGCGATTGCCCATGACCGCTGACTTCCATGCTGGTAAAGCCGCTTACCCATTCGGGGTGTTCCAGCAGGGTATCGAGCACCGCTTCTTCCAGCGCCACGGGCAGGATCAGGGTGAGTTGGGTATAGGTATTGCTCATGTGAGTTTCTCCGTGCGCGCAACGCCGAAGCGCCGATAAAGGATGGGCAGCAGCACCAGGGTGAGCAACGTGGAAGTGACCAGTCCGCCGATCACCACGATGGCGAGCGGCTTCTGGATTTCCGACCCCGGCCCGCTGGCGAACAACAGGGGCACCAGGCCGAAGGCGGCGATCATCGCAGTCATCAGCACCGGGCGCAGGCGGCGCCGCGCGCCCTCCACCACCACGTCATTCAGCGCCATGCCCTCACTGAGCAGCTGATTGAAATAAGTCACCAGCACCACGCCGTTCAATACGGCGATACCCAGCAGCGCGATGAAACCCACCGATGCCGGTACCGACATGTATTGCCCGGAAAGCCATAGCGCGAACACGCCGCCGATCAGCGCAAACGGCACGTTGGTCAGCACCAGCAACGCCTGCCGCACCGAACGGAAGGTAGCGAACAACAACAGGAAAATCGCCCCCAGCGCGACCGGCACGACAATGCCCAGCCGTTTGGCAGCGCGCTGCTGATTCTCGAACTGGCCGCCCCACACCGTGGTGTAACCGCTAGGCAGCTTGATCTTGGCGGCCACTGCCTGCTTGGCGTCATCCACAAAACCGACCAGATCACGGCCGCGCACGTTGGCCTGCACAACAACAAAACGTGCGCCGTTTTCGCGATCCATCTTGACCGGCCCGTCGGTATGGCGCAGCTGTGCCACGTCACTCAGTGGAATGCTGCGGCCATCCGGCAAGGTCAGCCGCAGCGACTCGAACAGCGCCGGAGAGGCGCGCACGTCCTCTGCTCCCCGCAATACCAGCGGCGTACGGCGCACGCCTTCCAGCACAATACCCAGCTGTTTACCTTCGAGCTGGATGCGCAGGTCGTTCTGAATATCGTCCGCATTAAGACCGAAGCGTCCGGCCGCCAGACGATCCACCTTGATTTGCAGGAATTGCACGCCTTCGTTCTTGGTCGTGATTACATCCTGCGCACCGGGGATGGTTTTCAGCACGCCCTCAACCTCGCCTGCCAGACGATTCAGCGTGTCAAGATCAGGGCCGAAAATCTTCACTGCGAGGTCGCCGCGCACACCGGTCAGCATCTCCGATACGCGCATTTCAATCGGCTGGGTAAACGCGATGTTGATGCCGGGGAAATCCTGCATGACCTTGCGTATCTGGTCGGTGAGCCACTCCTTGTCCGGCTTGCGCCATTGATCGCGCGGCTTCAGAACCAGGAACGTATCGGTCTCGTTAAGTCCCATCGGGTCCAGACCCAGTTCGTCCGAGCCGGAACGCGCCACGATTCCCTTCACTTCCGGCACGCGCGCCATGATCGCCCGCTCCACGCGCAGGTCGGTGTCCACGGTCTGCTCCAGACTGATGGAAGGCAGTTTCTGCAGTTGCAGAATGAGGTCGCCCTCGTCCATCACCGGCATGAAGGTCTTGCCGATCAGCGTGTAGACGCCGACCGTCGCCAGCAATGCAACCAGCGCCACGCCAATGACGATTCTGGCATGCGCCAGCGACCAGTCCAGACTCGGCCGGTACATCGCCATGGCTTTACGCACCAGCCAGGGATCCTTGTGGGCTCCCTGCTTGAGCAGCCAGGACGCCAGCACCGGGATCACGGTGAGCGACAACAATAATGAGGCGGACAGCGCAAACACGATGGTCAGGGCCACCGGTACAAACAGTTTGCCTTCCAGGCCCTGCAGGGTGAGCAGCGGGAAAAACACGATAATGATGATGAAAATACCCGAAGCCACCGGCGTCACCACTTCGCGCACCGCGCGATAGATCACATGCAGCTTGGGCAGTTTTTTCGCGGCGCTATCATGGGCCAGATGGGTGACAATGTTTTCCACCACCACCACGGCGGCATCCACCAGCATGCCGATGGCGATGGACAAGCCACCCAGGCTCATCAGGTTGGCCGACATGCCGAACTGGCGCATGAGGATGAAAGTGGCCAGTGCCGCCAGCGGCAACACCATCGCCACGACGACAGCCGCCCTGAGGTTGCCCAGGAACAGCACCAGCAGAATCAGCACCAGGATAATGGCTTCGCCAAGCGCATCGGATACCGTGGAGATGGCGCGCTCCACCAGACTGCCGCGATCATAAAACACCCGGATTTTGACGCCGGCAGGCAGGGTTTTTTCGATCTCGGCCAGTTTCGCGCGTACCCCCTGCACAACCTGTTGCGCATTGGCACCGCGCAGCCCCAGCACCAGACCTTCCGCCGCTTCACCCTTGCCGTCCTTGGTTACCGCGCCATAACGCGTCAGGCTGCCGATGCGCACAGTGGCGACGTCGCCAACGCGTACCGGGATACCGTCACGGTTCGTGACGACGATATTGCGCACATCATCCAGCGTCTTGATGGCGCCCTCCACCCGCACCACCAGCACTTCCTCGCCCGCCCTCAGGCGTCCGGCACCGTCGTTGCGGTTGTTCATCTCCAGTGCCTGTTGCAGATCGGACAAGCGCACGCCGCGTGCGGCGAGTTGCGCGTTATCCGGCGCCACCTCAAAAGTGCGCACCAGACCGCCCAGTGTATTGACGTCCGCCACGCCGGGCAGGGTGCGCAGTTGCGGACGTATCACCCAATCCAGCAACGAGCGACGCTCGGCGAGCGAGAGCTTGCCGCCTTCCACCGTAAACATGTACATCTCACCCAGCGGCGTAGTGATCGGCGCCAGGCCGCCGGTCGTCCCGACTGGCAGACTGGCCTGGACATTGCCCAAGCGCTCCGCCACCTGCTGGCGCGCCCAGTAAATGTCGGTGCCATCCTCGAAATCAATGGTGATATCCGCCAGCGCATACTTGGAAATGGAGCGCAACATATGCTGTTTGGGAATGCCCAGCATTTCCGTTTCGATGGGCGCAACAATCCGCGCCTCCACCTCTTCCGGGGTCATGCCGGGCGCCTTCATGATCAACTTCACCTGGGTCGTGGATACATCGGGAAAAGCGTCGATCGGCAGGTTCTTGAACGCCACGGCGCCCGCACCGATCAGCAGCAACGTGAGCACCGCGACCAGCAGGCGCTGGGTCAGCGAAAATTCGACGAGTTTGTTTAGCATCTCATTCTCCGCCTTCCCCGCCTATTCCCATCCATACCGCCTTGACTTGCGCGACACCTTGCACCGCGACTTGCGCGCCGTTCTTGAGTGCGCCTTCTACCCGCGCGGTATCGCCGCTTTGTCCAAGCACCCTGACCGCTACCGGGGTGAAGCCCTGGGCACTCCGCACGAATACATAGGATTTACCTTGCTGCATGGCGACCGCGGCTGCCGGAACCTGCCAACCGCTCGCTGCGCTCTGCGCAATACGCGCCTCTACCGCCTGACCCGCCATCAGTCCATTCAGATCGCCGCGCACTTCGACGCGCACGCTCACGGTCTGACTCGTCGACGCTGCACGCGCCACCGACAGCACACTGCCCCTCGCATTTCTGCCGCTGAGCGTAACCACCTCACCCGGCCGAATGGCGGCGGCATCCTTGGCGGGGACGCTGATCTCCAGCCAGAGCGGGTCCAGTTTCGCCACCTTGAACAGCGCTGTGGCGGAGTCGACACGCTGACCCGGGGTAGCCGTCACCTCCAGAACCACACCGGAAATCGGCGCCACCAAAGTGATTTCCGCGCTCGTCGCGTGCCCGGCTTCCATCTGCCGAACCAGACTCTCCGGCACACCCAGCATACGCAGCGACTGGCGCTGTTCGACCAGCATCGCATTGGCGCCCAGATAAGCTGCACGCGTCGCCTGCTGGCGTGCGGCAGAAATAATGCCGTCGGCCAGTAACTGGTCGTCGCGCTTCAGATTTTGTCGTGCGAGTTGCGCCTGGACGGCGGCCTGTACCAGATTGCGCTGCGCTTCGGCAAGGCCGGGACTGGCAAGTCGCGCCAGCGGTTGACCGGCCTTGACGGTGTCGTTGCTGGCGACCAGTACGCTGCTCACCAACCCCATCATGGGTGCAGCCACCACGCGCATCTGACCGGCAGGCACACTCACCGTGGCCGGATAGGGTACGCCCTGCGTGTTGGCTGCGACGCTGACAGCCGCTGTTCGGATACCCAGGGTTTGCAGCTGCGCCGCACTCATGACGATATTGTTCGCGGCGTGCGCCGTCAGCGCGAATGCCAGGCACAGGCCGGCCGCCAAATATTGGAATTTCATGTTAGTCCTTTGATGATGTGGCAATACGACACGCGCAGGCGCGTCAAATCAATTTGAAAAAATACGAACGCAAGGCGCCCTGAATTGATTAGCCGAGATGTGCGCCAGGCGGCGCATGAGGGGGAGGGAGCAAATATAAACCAGAGGGATGGGGCGCAATTTCCGCCAAAAACGGAAAGGATGGGGGTGCAGTGGCCCGAGGCAAGGTGAAGGCCGCCGCGACGACTCCCAGTATGGGCGAGCTAACGGCCATTTCGCCCTTGTCATCCTTGTCGTTCTTGCCGGCGCTCTCCATGCCGATGGCAGTCGATTCATCTGCATGCAAATGCAGCTGATGTACCCCGGCGTCCAACTTGTTATGCGTCTGCTCGAGTTCCAGCCCATCGATGTGTATCTTGTGCGGCATTGAAAATTCAAGCACATGGGCGTGCAGCAACGGCGCAACGCCTTGCAGCAGCGCGAGCAACATGACCAGGATGAAGTTATTCCACGAACGAGACATGGTCTAAATAATAAGTTACTTGTTTACGAATCACAAGAAATAATTTATCCGATGGAGATTACGGCCAGAAGACATGCCCTTCTCCCAATTTAGAGGATGCTGGACCACTACCGATGTGCTGCAAGAACTTCCCTGGAAGCCTGTTTGCGCCCTGGCTTCAGGGTGGTGTAATCGTTGCGCAAGACGCTAGGGAGACATCAGTTCAGCCCTCTGCAATCTCGTCCGTGTTGTCTTTCATTTCGCTTCATAGATCCATACGCCGTCCCAATCTGCACCGGGCGGATTGTCGCGCAGGTGCGCAAGACGTTCGAGATACAGGGCGTAGAGTTTCGAAGGATGCTCGTTTTGCAGCTCATTCAGGATCGCTTCGGCTTCATCCCAACGCTGGGCGCGGTACGCGGCCAGCGCGCTGGCGAAACGTTGCGCAGCGGCAAGCGTGGCAGCGTCCACCTGGCCTTGCAGTCCCAGCGGCTGGAAAATGGCAACCGGCTGTTCTTTGCCTTTGACACGCACCAGATCAAGTTCGATGAACACCATCTCCGGCAGTGCGGCGCGCGTACCCTCGCCTACCGCTACCGGTGCCGCATAGAATTTGGTAATGCCTTCCAGGCGCGAAGCGAGGTTGACCACGTCGCCCATCACCGTGTAGGCCATGCGGAATTGCGAGCCCATGTTGCCCACGCTGACCCGGCCGGTGTTGATGCCAACCCCCACATGTAACTCAGGCCAGCCTTTGGCAACGAAGGTTTTGTTGAGCTCGGTCAGCGCAGTTTGCATTTCCATCCCGGCCAGCACGGCGTCGCGGGCATGGTGGGGATTGTCAATCGGCGCGCCCCAGAATGCCATGATGCAGTCACCCATGTATTTGTCGATGGTACCCATGCGATGGTGGATCACCTGGGTCATGGCACCCAGGAATTCGTTGAGCAAATCGGATAACTGCTGCGGGGTAAGGCTCTCGGAAATCGTGGTGAAGCCGCGTACATCGGAAAACAGAATGGAAAGTTCCTTGCTCTCGGAACGCATGTTGAAACGCGACGGATCCTGGCTCATTTCGTCCACCAGTTCAGGCGGCACATACTGTCCGAACAGCCCGGTAATCTGGCGTCTGGCGCGCGTTTCGGCAAAAAATCCCCACGCCATGTTGAGCAGCATCAGGCCCAGGATCAGCACCAGCGGCGTGGCCAGCGGAAACACCAGCTTGTGCTGCCACGCCCAGTAATTGCCTGCCACTACAAGCGCAGCCAGTGTCAGAGACAATGCTGCGCCGCGCACCGGGGTCAGGCGCGGCAGTATCAACGCCAGTAATATGCCGAGCGCGCTCAGCACGGCCAGGGTCAGGTCGTGCGCGTAAGCCGGCGCATAGCGGATGGTGTCGTCGAGGATGCCGGAAATCAGGTTGGCGTGGATTTCCACGCCGGGGTAGCTGCGCGCCACCGGGGTGACGCGCAGATCGAGCAGGCCGGGAGCGGTGGTGCCAACCAGCGCGATGGTGTTTTCCAGTTCGGCCGCAGGGATGCGCTGCGCCAGTATGTCGGCGGCGGAATAATAACGGTAGCCGGGATAAGCGCGATACGGCACATACGCCGCACCCCGGCTGTCCACCGGCACGCGCAGGCCGTCGGCGACCAGTTCCAGATGGGTATAATGCGCTCCAGCGTCGGCGACGCGCTGATAGTTCAGGGTCGAGCCAAACGCGGTACGCAGTGTGGCGAGCGACAACGCTTCATAATCCGCACCCTGGTATTTCTGCAGCATGGACATGCGCCGGGTAACGCCATCGAAATCCGCCAGCATGTTGAAAAACCCGCCGCTCGCTGCGTTTGCCTGCAAGGCAGGCAGATTGCCGCCATAACCCTGATTGCTGATGAAATTCGCGTCCTGCCCTGCCATCGCCCCGGCCGCAAATGCCGGTTTTGGCAACACGCCCGAAGTCTCGGCGTAAGGCGTGAAATAGTAGCCCAGCACTACCGGTCCCTTGTGCAGGGATTCGGCAAACTGGCCATCGAAATCCAGCAATGGCCGTGCATTCTGGAGGGCAGTGGCAAAACCCGGATTACCCTTGAGGCGGGTGGCGGCGAGTTTTTCCAGTGCGGGCAAACCAGAGCTGGTATCAGGTTCGGCAAATACCACGTCGAACCCCACTGCCGCGACGCTATAGTGCTCAAACAAACGCTTCGTCAGCTCGGCCAGCTTGTCGCGCCCCCACGGCCAGCGCCCGACTTCTTTCAGGCTCTTTTCGTCGATATTCACAATGACCACACGCGGATCAACCGTGTGCGGCATGGTGAGCAGAAGGCGCGCATCGTAGGCCCAGGCTTCGAGGCGATCAAGCAAACCGAGCTGCACGCTGCCCTGGCTGGCAAGCACCAGCAACAGGGTAAGCAGCAGGCTAACAACGGTGCGCGGTAACGCGCGTTTGAACTGGGCGAACTGCATCCAGACGATTAACGGATCCGGTAGAACCGGTCTTTGACTTCCTTGCCTGGCGCGAGGTTATCAAAACGAGTGCCGATCGCATCGCCCAGCCTGGATAAGCGTTCGGCCGGTGCCGGGTGGGTTTTGAACAGCAGCGCAACGCGGCTGTCATTCGGTGCCGTGTGGCCGATCTCTTCCAGAACTGCAGGTAGGCCGTAGGGTTCATAACCGGCGCGTGCAGCGAGCACCACGCCCATGCGATCAGCGGCAAACTCGGCATTCTTATCGAGCCCGCGCGCAACGATTTCAGCACCGCTACCGATCAGCTTCTGTACCGCCGCCTGATCTTTCGCCTGCTTCCCGAGGTACTGTGCGCCGAGGTTGAGCAACTGAGTCTGCTGCAGAATCTTGAGTTGATCCTTGTGCACGACGTGGCTGATTTCGTGCGCAAGCACCCCGGCCAGTTCCGCCTCGCTATTGAGCTTCTGATACAGCCCCTTGGTGACAAATACATACCCGCCGGGGGCTGCGAAAGCATTGATGTCGGTCGTATCGATTACGCCGAAATGCCAGGGCAGGTCCGGGCGATCACTCTGCAACGCGACCCAGCGCCCCACTTCGTTGACGTAGCGCTGCAGCTTGGGGTCCGGCACCAGCGGTGCGGCGCCGAGCAAATCGCCGGCGATCTGGCGCCCGATGCGGATTTCATCATCCGTCGAGGTTTTTGAGAACGCCCCCAGAACGGTAGCCGCCGTATTGTCCTGCGTACTGGTCGAGTTGCCTGCCTCACCCGGATTCGTTTGCCGGAGCTCGGTTTGTTGCGGCGCAACCTGTTTGCGCAGCTCTTCTTTCAACAAGTCCTGCCAATCTGCCTGTGCAGCGCTGGCGGCAAACAGGGTCCCGATCGCAATGATCAATATGGATTTTTTCATTACTGCACCTCCCAGGAATTACTGCTGTTTGCACCGTTTGCTCTGGACGGATCCGGCAAATACGCGACAGCCTGACGGGTAAGCCGTGCCTGGCCGGCAAACTGGCGCGCCGCACCTGCAGAAACCGAATAGGATGTGAGATCCTGGATACCACGTTCGCTATATTTCGCAGTCTTGAGTTCTTCTTCGTTGAGCCCGCGCACGCCTGCCGTCGCCACGATATTACCGGGGCGACGCTGACCTGCCCGCGCCAAGCCCGCCAGATCCGACGCTGCATTCCCGCCGCCGCCCACGCTGCTGCGCACCGAGAACATGCGCACCCAGCCACGCGTACGTCCGCTGGTCACTTCCACCCAGCCACCCTGGCGCGTTACCACTGTTACCTGGGTGCCGCGCGCCACTTTACCTACCGAGGCACTGCGCACTGCGGGTTTGGAATACAGGGTTTCATCCTTGATCAGCACGCCGCCCGCTGCCGCAGATGCGAGCGAGGTGCATAGCATACTGATCAGCAATAACCATTTTGCCTGTCTGATTTTCATCTTCATGATCTCCTTAACGGTTGACCATTCTAACCTCATACCAGTGTACTTGCGCATGGTAACCTTGCAACCCATACTTGCCCTGTTCGATAATTTTTTTAGACAATGAACGTGCTGGTTACCAGGATCGAAACCATCGGGAATGCTGTGATTACGCGCCTGCGGTCTGCCGCTGCGCTGGTCGATTTCGGCTGGCGTTTGCTGACTGTGGCGCTTAATCCACGCACTTACGACAGCGCCACGCGCTGGATTATTGTCAAACAGATTTATTTTACGGCGGTGCAGGCGCTGCCCATATATATGGCCTACTCGCTGGTCATCAGTGCAGTGATTATCCAGATCATGGTGACCGTGGCGCGCAATTTCGGATTGTCGGAGTATGTGCCTGGACTGATCGTGGGTTTCCTGGTGATGGAGTTGCTGCCGTTTTTATCAGTGCTGTTCGTAGCCCTGCGCTCGGGAGCGGCAATCAATACTGAAGTCGCGCTGATGCATGTCAACGACGAACTGACGGCATTCGAGCATGCACATATTGATCCCATCCGTTATGAATTCATGCCGCGCGTGGTGGGTGGGGTTCTGTCGGTACTCGCGCTGACCGGCCTGTCGGTGCTTACGGCACTGGGGGTGGCCTTTTTCGTGATTTATGGCTTTGAACCGGTGAATTTCCCCGCGTATTCGCGTGCCATCGCCCATCTTCTGGCGTTTCCGCTGGTGTTCTGGCTGGTGCTCAAGACCACGCTGTTCGGGTTAAGCGTGACGCTGATACCGATCAAAACCGGGCTGGAAATTCCAAAACGCCTGTTTCTGGTGCCGGTAGCGGTACTCAAGGGCATGATGCGGGTATTCTTTGCCATCGTTCTGATCGAGGTTGCATCATTAGCTTTCAAATACATATAGATTGGTGCGCAGACGAGGCTGCACGACACGCCCGGCTGGCAGCGCTACTGGGCGATCAGGGCGACGCTTGTGCGCTGGTGTCACCAGAATTGCCGTTGCGGGTGAACCTGACTGCGCTGGAAAACATCGCGCTGATCAAGCAATACCATCTCAACCTGTCCTGGACACAAGCCAGTGTGGACGCACAGCAACTGCTGGATCAATGCGGGCATGGCGATGTCGCGATGAAGCGCGATGAAGACCTCACACCCACGCAGCGCTTTGCCGTCAAAATGGCGCGCGCAATGATGCTTGCACGACCGCTGCTGGTAATAGATCGACCCGCCGAGCTGTTGGCGGATACGCCCTATCCGAAGTTGCTGGTCACCATGCTGGGCAGCCTGGCCAACAAGCTTCCCGATCACCAGATACTCGATTACGATTGGAACAAACCCTTATATCAGGGCGAGACATGAACACATCCATACAATTCAAAACAGGCCTGTTTCTAGTCTTCTTTACCATTTTGAGTACGGCCGCGCTGCTCTATCTGTTGTATGCACGCGGCACCTTTGAAAAAGAATCGCACTTCACGCTCCTTTCTGCCGATGCCACCGGTGTTGAGGCAGGCACACCCATTGTTTATCGCGGCATTGCCATTGGCAGGGTGACGACAGTGTCCCTGAGTGATCTTGGTCTGGCGCTGGTGGCGATAACCATACCCGAGCGCGAGCACCGCTGGTTACGGACCTCCAGCGAGTTCACGCTCGACAAGCCCCTGGTGGGCGCCACCGTGATACGTCTTGATACGTCCACTCTGGATGACCCCCGGCTCGCCAATAACGCTATTGTTCCGCTCATACTGAACCCACCGCTGGATGTGCCGGCGCTGGTGGCCAAGGTCAACGGCATCCTCGATCAGCTGGGCGGCGTGAGCAAAAACCTGGCATACATCACGCGCAAGAACGGCGAAATCGATACCGCGCTGGTCAATGTCAAGACCATTACCACACAGATGTCCGGTAAATACGGCGTAGCGCAAGGCCTGTTGGGCAGCGAGCAGAACGCTCAGGTGCTGATGGATGCGCTCAACAATACGCGCAAGCTGACCGCAAATCTCGATGCCCTGTCAAAAAAACTGGATACCTGGGCGTTTTCCCAAGGCGGGGTAGCGGACAAGGCCGACCAGTCGCTGGCGCAAATCCAGGCCATGCTGAACGACCTGCACGTGAGCCTGAAAAAGCTGGATTCAATTCTGGTCAACGTCAACGGCCTGAGCGCCAATCTCAAGGATGGCACCGATGACCTCGGACAACTGCGCGGACAAGTGGACGAAGCAGTAAGCAAGGCCAATCAGCTCATCACCAAAATCAACCGCATCCTGCCTTCCTCCAGACCCGGCGAGGTGAAGTTGCCATGAAAATCGTCTTCATCCCGATTTTGAGTTTGCTGCTCGGCGCATGTGCCGGCCAGTCTGCGCCTGACTGGCAGTACGATGCGCAAACTGCGGCCACGCGCTATACGCAACACTACCTGGCTGGGGATGTAAAACTCGCTGAGACCAGCTTTACCCAGGCGCGTAGCGCCGTCGCTGCAACGGGGGATATAGCCGCAGTCGGGCATATCGAATTGTTACGCTGCGGACTTCACGTCGCGTCCCTTGATTTTGCGCCATGCACCGGCTACACCGAACTCGCGGCTATCCGTACCACGCCCGCGGATAACGCTTATGCCAGGTTCATCAGCGGTAACTGGCAAGGGATCGATCCCAAATTAGTGCCCGCACAATATGGCACTCTGATGGGAGCTGCCAACCTGTCCCAGGCCAATATCAATCAGAACATAGTGGCGATTGCCGATCCGGTTTCGCGCCTGGTCGCCACCGGCATCATGGTCAGACGCGGGCAGTTCGATGCGGCCACCTTACAGGCCGCCGTAGATGTCGCTTCAAAACAGGGCTGGCGGCGTCCCCTCCTGACTTATCTGGGCTTGCAGGAAAAACAAGGCGGTGATGCAGCAACACTTGCCATCATCGCCGCACGCATCCGTCTGGTGGAACAGTCCATGATGCGGCCAGCGGCGAAACCGGCTGCTGACACAACGAAGTAACCACGACAGGCTATATTGAGGAGACATCCCGATTATTTGGAGAACCCGGCAATGAATCCACTGCGCATACTCAATCAGTCAGGTCAGTCAATCTGGCTGGACAATCTCTCCCGCACCCTGCTGCGCGAAGGCGGCCTGCAACAACTCATCGAAAATGACGGCATTTCCGGGGTGACCTCCAACCCCAGCATATTCCAGAAAGCACTCGCCGAAAGTCCTTACTACCACGACGATCTGGCACGCCTCAAAGCCAGTGAAGCGGATGCGGAAAAACGCTATGAAGCGCTGGTTGTTCCCGACATTCAGGCAGCTTGTGACCTGTTGCTGCCAAGCTTTCAGCGCAGCCAGGGCGTTGATGGCTATGTCAGTCTCGAGGTGTCGCCACATCTGGCCCATGACAGCGCCGCCACGATTGCCGCCGCGCAACGCCTGCGCGCCACGGTGAACCGCCCCAACCTGTTGATCAAGATACCGGGCACAGCGGCCGGCCTGGTCGCGTTTGAGCAGCTGATTACGGCAGGTGTCAGCATCAATATCACCCTGCTGTTTTCGCTGCGCCAGACCGTGCGCGTGTTCGAGGCTTACATTCGTGGTCTCAGGCAACGTCTGGCACAGGGCAGCGATCTGCGCAATGTCAAAGCCGTTGCCAGCCTGTTCCTGTCGCGCGTGGATACCCTGGTGGATCAACGTCTCGCGACAATTGACAGCGATGCTGCGCAAGCCCTGACCGGACGCGCGGCGCTGATCACCGCCAAGCTCGCCTACCAGCGCTATCAGGATATTTTTCATGGTGCCATGTTTGCGGATCTGGCGCATGCAGGCGCCCGCCCGCAGTATCTGCTATGGGCCAGCACCGGTACCAAGAATCCGGCCTATTCAGACGTGAAATATCTGGAAGCGCTGATCGGCACGGAAACCATCAACACCGTACCCGATGCCACGCTGGCGGCGTTTCGCGATCACGGCCGCGTCGAGTTAACATTGACCAACGCAATCGCCGCCGCCGAGGCCGACTATATTGCACTGGAAAAAATCGGTATTGATCTGAATGTCGTGGGCGAGACCTTGCAAGTGGACGGGTTGAAACTGTTTTCCGACGCCTATGACAAGGCGCTTGCATCCAGCTGATCGGGCTGGCTCCTGAATTCGTATGGCTGGTTCAAACTACCGGAAGCGCCGCTTTTCCCTTCACCGCCCGGGTGATTTTTTCAAGTCCGGTCCACGCTATTAATGGCGTGTCGGGCACGCAATGTATCACCTGAGGTGGGCACCAAATTACCGCATTGATAATTGTGTAGACAGGCGCAAAGACAAGTTTGACAGGCATGGTTGAAGCGGGTAAGTTTTTGCCTTCGGTGGCAGCCAATAACGACAACCCCGAATCATCATTCCAACTATTCATACATAATCAAGGAGACACACACATGCATGCAGGATTGAAACAACTCGTTGCCTTGTCCGGTTTCGGTTTAGCCATGCTTGCAGGTCAGGTACACGCAGCGCCGGTCATGATGTCTGCCGAATGGGCCGCCCAGGCCTGCGAAGCCTGGAATAAGGACGCCACCCTGACCACCGGTCTGGCCGGAAAATGGATTAAAAATGACCATGGTCACGGCTTCAAGGTCATCCAGATGTACCGTACTGACTGCGAAGGCAGCCCATACGTAGAAATGCGCATTGCCGACAAAGGCGGCAAGGCCATGTGCATTTACGGTGGCAAACTGGAAACAGCCAAACTCGATTCCAGCGTGGATTACCTCATGCATGCGACGACTGAGCGCTGGAAGGAAATGGGGGCCGGTGAATACGGTCCGATGAAAGCCATGATGTTTGGCCGTCTAGAATTCTCGGGCCCAAAACTCGAGGCCATGGGCGTGATGGGACCGTTCGGCAGTTTCCTGATGCTGGTTGGAAAGGTGCCTTCCGATACGGCCAGCTGTCCAAAATAATTAATTGCAATAAGACTAAAAGCCCCCGAGTTCGGGGGCTTTTTTATTGCTTATGCCCGATTCGACTGAACTTGACGGCGTTTAATCACATAGCCCTGCAAGCTGTTTTCTGCGGCATGTCTACGTTCCACTATACTGAATCAACCGCCGCAAAAACAACCGTTCCATTCCGGAGTTTTTGTCGGGATGCGGATGGTATTTCGCGTGTAGGCAGTAGCTTGCAGCGTATTTTCCATAGAGGAAGGAGGAAGGATGTACACACACATTCTAGTGGCAGTAGACGGCAGCAACACATCCAGACTGGCGTTGGCTGAGGCGATTAAACTTGCACACAAGCAGAAGACGCAGGTGCGATTGATTCATGTGATTGACCAAACCATGAGTGCCTATGAGGCGCGTGGCTGGGTGGGTGCTGGGGCCGCATTGGAAGCTCTGTTGAAGGCAGCGCAGGAAGCAGGGGTCAAGGTTCTTGAGGAAGCTTCCAGAATCTGCCGGGAGGCAGGCCTGGACATCCAAACGGCAATGCCAAAGACCGTCGGCGCAGGCATTGCGGACATCCTTCTTGAGGAGGCCGGACGCTGGCCAGCGGATCTGATCGTCCTGGGAACCCATGGACGGCGAGGCATTCAACATCTGATGCTGGGCAGCGTAGCCGAAGGGGTTATGCGTCGCGCAAAGATACCCGTTCTGCTAGTCCGGGGATCGTGATTGTCGTGCGGATGGCATGTTGGCCGATTCCGCCATCGAAGATGCCAAGAATTTAAACGATGTATTCACAGAGGATTGAATGCAAATGGATGCCTATAAACACATTCTGGTAGCGGTGGATGGGAGCGATACTTCGAATCGTGCGGTTGAAGAAGCGATCAGGCTGGCTGCGGAAATGCAGGCTGAGCTGCGCATTGTGCATGCCGTCGACGAGGCGGCGCTGAATTGGGATACCGGATATGCGGATTTTGGCGAAATTCGGGAATCCTATCGCAAATCCGGCGCGGCAATTCTCGATCGCTCGGCGGCAGCGGCGCACGAAGCTGGGCTCAAGGCTGACGCAAAGCTGTTGGAGAGCGATAGTGTTAACCGCCGCGTCAGCGAAATAATCGCGCAGGAGGCCACGGCCTGGCCGGCGGATCTGATCGTGGTTGGCACCCACGGGCGGAGAGGGTTCAGCCATCTGCTGCTGGGGAGCGTAGCGGAAGGGATCGTCCGTGTTGCCATCAAACCGGTCCTGCTGGTTCGCGCAAAATAGAACAACGCATTTTGGACGTTTCTTTTCATTCCAAAGGAAAACTGGCTGCACCTGCCTCTGGCGCAATTGCAGACGCTGATCTACGTCATGCTGGTGTTTACCGGACAAGATAATGTGTACCTGGTCCGCGAGCGACGTCATTTCTGGCAATCCCGGCCCGGCTGCTGGCTAGTGCTGGTCTCCGTCCCGGACATTGTCCTGATGAGCGTACTGGCAACCCGGGGTATTCTGATGACGGCAACAAGCCCTGCGCTGGTCGGGGGGGCTGCTGGTTTTGTTGTATCTGGTAGCGGTGGATTTCCTGAAGATACGCATCTTCAGGTATTTTTCTTTTTCTAATGTACGCTAATTACTCGGCAGAATGCACAGCACGGTTTAATTGACCCTGTAATAGGGGAGGTTCAATGCAGCCTCGGCGCGCTGGCATCTTCCGGCCGACCGTTGGCAATTTCTTCTGCAGTCGCATCGCGTATATCCACGATATTGACGATGAAGCGCACGGTCTGTCCGGCCAGCGGATGGTTTCCATCCACGGTGAGCTTGCCGTCCTCGATTTTTGTCACGCGAAATTCCTTGCTCTCGCCAGTGTCGTTTTCAAAACTCACCGCTGCGCCAACGTGGCGAAACTGCGGCGGCACGTTCTCGATGCTGTCGGTATAGGTAAGCTCAGGCTGATGCTGTCCAAAACCGTCTGAAGGAGGAAGTACCACCTCCACCCGTTCGCCTTCCTCATGCCCTGCCAGCGAGATTTCGATTTTCTCAAACAATCCGCTATTGGCACCGTGCACATAACCGATGGGCACATCATACTGCTCGAACACCGCTCCATTCTGGTCAATGATGCTGTAGGTGAGATAGACCACCTTATTCTTTTCGACGGTTTTTTTATGCATAAACGACTCCGGTTAGATAGCAATCAAACAGGGGATATGATCAGGCTGAGTTCCATCTGATTTTCTCCTGTGGGGAGTTGCCAGTCCAGTTGCAATGTCACAGCCTGCATGATTTTCTCAAATCCGGCTTCAGATTGCGATACCGTAAACAGAGGATGTGCTGTAAATCCGGCTGGCTGGCTCAGATTCAGCGATACGCTTCCCCCCAGCACTTCATCTTCCAGCCTGATTTGATCCATGCTTTCCACTGTCAGCGGCTGGCCGAATCCCCCGGCAATCTGGTCATCCAGCACAAAGCGGCCCGCCGGCCCATCGCAACTGGGCATGGCCAGATTCATTTCGATGCTGAATTGGCCATGCAGATTATCGGGAAACTGGTAAACCACCTTCAGCTGTCCGTCCAGCATGACAATATGTTTGTGTAGAGCACCTGCACTGGTCTGGGCAACAAAGCTCAGACTATCGTCGGTACTTGCCTGCAGCACAAAATCCAGCGGCACTACACCTTCAGCGGTATGCAGCGCGTCCCTGAAAAGCGTACGTCCCGACGTATCGTAGGCCAGATCGTCCTGCGTCACAACGTGCTTGAAACTGATGCGATCATGGGCGGAGCTGATGCCATCGCCGTGTTGCGCAGCAACAGCATCGTTGATCAAGGTTTTGTGGTGATAATGCTCCGGCTGACGGCGCAGGGTATCGCCAAAATTGTGATGCAGACGATAAGCATCCAGTTCGATCACACTGGCGCTGCCATCCAGTCTCACTACCGCCTGCATAGTCGAGTTGTGCAGGAACATCTCATCGTTGCCATCCATATCCACATCTTCGCGCAACAGCGCCGGGCGTGGCAAAACACCGTCCAGCAGCTGTTCCAGTTCGACGATGGCGTGATACACAGCGCGGCGCAGGTGCGGCAAGTACAGCCCGCCAAACAAACCATGCCAGTAGGCATCGTTGGCCTGGGCTTCATGCAGCAACACCTGCATGCGCCCGCTTGCCTGTTGCGCCGGCAGCGCGTGCAGACGTTGTGACAGGCTTAGCATACGTTTGTGCATCCAGTTGGATTCGGGATACACCGAGAAAAAGTTTTTCCAGATACCGCCGCGCAGAAAGGCTTTCTCCCCATCGAAACGACCGCCCGCCTTGCTCGCAGCAATCAGCTCTGCATAGCGCGTTGCAACATGCTCAGGCAGCGTCCATTCGTTCATTTCAATGTACGAGGTAGTCGGTAAATACACGACGCCCTGGGTCCTGGTGCGCGCATGATGTTCGCTAAAAGTTTCGGTACGAATAATCTGCGAGGCCAGCACGCCTTCAATAAACTGGGTCAGCCAGCCTTGTTCGAAAACCCAGGCGTAAGTCTCCGGCCAGATACCGAATTTTTCAATGTCATCAAAATAAATAGCTGCCGCTTCGCCGGTTTTGGCCAGGGATTCGATATAGGCAACCGCCTCATGCGCGGGTGCGAACGGCAGTCGATACCGCAATGCCTCGGAAATCGGATAAAGATCCAGGCGACGGCCATCTTCCTCAGTTGAAAAAAAACCGTCGAGCTTGTCTGCATCCTGACCGGCGCAAAGAAAATGATAGTCGTCCACCGTGACGTAACCAACACCGGCATCCGCCAGCGCCGGCACTACGGTCGCTTCCCATACCCGCTCGGTCAGCCAGGCACCCTGCGGGCGCTGGCCGAAGGCAGCATGAAGCCGGTCAGACAAGGCGTTGAGCTGGCTGATGCGGTCGCGATAGGGAATGACCGCCAGTACCGGTTCGGTGTCGCCTGCGCCGACCATTTCCAATTGGCCGCGCGCCACCATTTGTTTGAGCAGCGCCATGTCTTCCGGGTAAACACGCAGCAGATAATCGAGCAGCCAGCCGGAAAAATGCGCAGCAAAACGGAACCCTGGATAACGATACAGGGTGCGGATAAACGGCCCGTAACAGCGCTGGTGAGCGTCATCGAGCACTTCAGTAAAATTACCCACCGGCTGGTGGGCATGTACGCCGAAAAGCAGTGAAATGGTGGGATTCATGGATTAACGTGTCCGGCGTCTTGAATAAGAAAAAGCCTCTGTATGGATCAGGATGCCCGGCGCATGGTGCCTCCCGCCTCCGCTTCGCTGCCTCCATGGCTGATCGGGACGCTTAGCGCTTCCGGCACAGGCAGCTTGAGCAGGTGATAGAGCTGAACCAGATTGGCGCGATACAGGCGATCGAAGCTCTCTACGCTGTGACGCGGGTTGTAGCCGCCAAACCACCAGAACCAGTCCGAACTCTCGCAGTCGCACAATTGCGCTTCGGCGGCGGTTTTTTCTGCTGCGCTCAGCTTGCCGGTTGCCATGACCAGGTCATACTGCTGCTTGGCGCGCGCCAACAGATCCCAGGCACGGTTTTTTTCCGGCACGCCAATCCAGGTCGAAAACGTGCCGTAAACCCAGCTACCCGCTACCAGGTGCGGCAACTCGCCAATTTGCGCGGCATGGGGGTGCTGGACGCGCTCCGCCAGATAGCTGGCAAAGCTGTGGGGATGAATGTCGGGATGATTCTCCAGAGCGGTATATAGTTCATCAAGGAAGAAATAGCCGTTGTAGGGATAGTATTCCCAGGCGTTCTCGCCATCCAGAATCACGCTCACCACCGGGGTTTCGTGCTCCGGAGTCTGATGCAGAATGGCTTCCAGTTCGGCGACGAAATGCTTGACGGCATCGTTGGCATGCCATTTCGAGTATTCAAAACCGATCATGTCGGACAGCTTGTCGTCGCGGAAAAAACACAGTGTCTTGTGCGCGGCCACCCGATAGGGGCGGTAGCGCAACTGGCGCTGGTCGGCGTCCGCAACCTTGGCAGCATGCAGGCTGTTGGACAGCACAGCCTCGCCGCTCGCAGTCCACGCCAGCCCAGCTTCGTCGAACACCCCCAGCAGCGCCGTCGAGATACCGCCTTCAGCCGGCCAAATACCCTGCGGCACAGCACCGAATCGCGCCTTATGACTGACAAGTGCGGAATCCAGGTGACGCCGCACGCGCACCTCACCACCGGGATATACGGGTTCGACGGGCAATTCGCATTGCGGCCAGGCCTCGCGCGCGGCGGCAAAATCCATCAAAACCGGTGCTATCGGATGATAGTGCGGCGTACTGGATATTTCCACCTGACCGGAGGCAGTGAGCTTGCGGTAACGCGGAATCAGGTCGGTCATCACTTCGCCGATCAATTGATACACGCTGCGCCGGTCTGCCAGGGTAAAGCCGCGGCCTTTTTTCATCAGATCCAGCAACCACGGATAGCGACGCCGCACTGTCTCGCCCATCCAGACCAGGTGGTACCAGGTCACCAGATCGGCGAGGTATTGCCCGGAAAGATAATTCAGCGCATCGCTTCCCTGCCGCTCTGCCAGCTGGAACAACTCAGCCAGTTGATGATAGGCGGCATATGGCCGCACCATGGTGACGTGGTTGCAGCGAAAGCAATATTCCAGGATCAGATCGCGTTGCGCTTGCGTGATGTGTGCCAGCTCCGGTTCGATCAGCAATGCAAGCAATGGATCGCGCGGGTTGTTTGCTTTGAACTGGCTGGTGTAGTCTTCCAGCTGGTCGAGCAGAACCGGCACGAAATTACACGTCACCCGCATTAGCGGATGCGCCTCCAGATGCGCCGCCATGTCACTGTAATCCTTGATGGCGTGCAGATAAGTCCAGGGCAGACGGTATTCACCGGTGGCATAGTCACGGTAATCTGGCTGGTGAAAATGCCAGCACAGGACAAGATCAAGACAACGTGTAGTCATAAACAAACCCTGAAAAAAACCATTGCACTGCCTGTTTCGAATTGCGTCTAGCGGATCTGGTGCGGATACTGGCCGAGCATGCCCGGTGTAATCAGCGTAACGCCGTTTTCGGTCACATAAAAACGTCGTTCGTCTTCCGTGCGATCTACGCCCGCCACCATACGCTCAGGTATCTTGCAGCCCTTGTCTATCACACAGCGGCGTAAATAGGCATGTCGACCAATATCAACGTCCGGCAGTATTACCGCATCTTCCACCGTAGCAAAGCTATTGATCTGTACATTGGAAAACAGCACCGAGCGCCGCACCGTGGCACCGCTGATAATGCAGCCACCCGACACCGTGCTATCCATGGCCACACCGCGTCTCTCTTCTTCGTCGAATACAAATTTGGCTGGCGGCAACTGTTCCTGATAGGTCCAGATAGGCCAGTGCGTGTCATACAAATCAAGTTCCGGTGTGATTTTGGCCAGATCCAGATTGGCCGACCAATAGGCTTCTACAGTACCCACGTCACGCCAATAGGGCTCGCCGCCGGGTAAGCTGCCGATGCAGCTGTCTTTGAAACTGTGCGCATATACGCGGTAGCGCGAGATTAAATAGGGAATGATATTGTGGCCGAAATCATGGTCTGAATTGGGATCGTCCGCGTCGCGAATCAGTTGTTCGTAAAGAAAGCTGGCGTTGAACACATATACACCCATGGAGGCCAGTACCCGCTGCGGGTTTCCGGGAATCGTGGCGGGATTTTCCGTTGGTTTTTCAGTGAAATCCAACACACGCCCGTCTTCCCCCACGGTCATGACACCAAACGCATGTGCCTGTTCTATCGGCACCTCGATACACGCCATCGTCATATCGGCTGCATGGCTGACATGGCAGGCCAGCATTTCTCCATAGTCCATTTTGTAAATGTGATCGCCAGCCAGAATCAGCACATGGTCCGGTTCGTGATTTCGCACAATATCCATATTCTGAAACACGGCATCTGCGGTACCCTTGTACCAATTCAGTTCCGAGATCCGCTGCTGCGCTGGCAACAGTTCGATGAATTCGTTGAACTCGCCGCGCAAAAACCCCCAGCCACGCTGGATGTGTTTGATCATCGAGTGTGCCTTATACTGCGTCAGTACACCAATGCGACGGATACCGGAGTTGAGGCAATTGGATAGCGGGAAGTCGATAATGCGGAACTTTCCTCCGAATGGCACGGCGGGCTTGGCGCGCCAGTCGGTTAATTGTTTCAGGCGGGAACCACGACCCCCTGCAAGGATCAGCGCCACGGTATTTTTAGTAAGGCGACTGACAAAACGCGGAAAATCTTTTTGCAAGACAGGCTCCTTTTTTGCTTTATTTGTTGATCGAATGATTACGATCCCCTCATGGCTATAATAGCCCACACCAATGAACGCCGATACAGTCCAGCCCATGACCCCCAACCTGCCCGTGGCTAATATTGCTAGCGCTGCCCGTACACTTCCCCAATTTGACGCCCTCACCGGCGGGCATGCACATAATCCGTGCGAATTGCTCGGGCCGCACCAATTGGATGCCGGATGGGTAATCCGTGTATACGATCCTGATGCCCTATCCATGTTCCTGCTCGATAATGGTGCCGAAACCGAGTTGCAACGTGTGGATATACGCGGCGTATTTGAATGGCGTGGGGCAGTTGCACCGGTTCATCCTTATCGCATACGCCGCACTTATCCCAGCGGCGAAGTCGTCGATCATGATCCTTACGCCTTCCCTCTCCAACTCACTGAGCACGATCTGTACCTGTTCAATGAAGGCCGGTTAAATCAAGCTTATCAAATGCTGGGAAGCCAGCCATACCGCGTAGATGAAGTAGACGGGGTGCGCTTTGCATTGTGGGCGCCCAACGCAGACCGTGTCTCGGTAGTGGGGGACTTCAACCACTGGGATGGGCGCAAGCACCCGATGCGTGCGCATGGCGATTCCGGGGTGTGGGAATTGTTCATTCCCGACATCATTGCAGGCGCACATTACAAATATGAGATACACAACCGCCATAGCGGCCAGTTGCTGTTGAAAAGCGACCCTTACGCGCGGTTTGCCGAACTGCGCCCCGGCACTGCCTCGCGCGTGGCACCGGTTTCCAGCCACACCTGGAACGACGCGCTCTGGCTGACCACGCGCGGTGAGCGCAACTGGCTGCAGGCGCCGATGAACGTCTACGAAATCCATGCCGGTTCGTGGCGACGCCACCCGGACGGTCGCTTTTACACATATCGCGAACTGGCCGAGCACCTCGTTCCCTACGTACTCGGCATGGGCTATACCCATATCGAGCTGATGCCGATCAACGAACACCCTCTGGATGAATCCTGGGGCTATCAAGCCACCGGCTACTTTGCGCCAACCAGCCGCTTCGGCAGTGCGGATGACCTGCGCTACTTCATCGATACCTGCCACCAGGCCGGACTGGGGGTATTGCTGGACTGGGTGCCCGCGCATTTCCCGCAAGACGCTTTTGCGCTGGCGCGCTTTGACGGTACAGCCCTGTATGAACATGAAGACCCGCGTATCGGCTTCCATCAGGACTGGGGCACCTATATTTTCAATTATGGCCGCAACGAGGTGAAAAGCTTCCTGCTCTCCAGCGCGCACTACTGGCTGGCCGAGTTCCACTTCGATGGCCTGCGGGTGGATGCAGTAGCGTCAATGCTCTATCTCGACTATTCACGCGAAGCGGGCGAATGGTTGCCCAACAAGTTCGGCGGGCGCGAAAACCTGGAGGCCATCGAATTTCTGCGCGCGTTGAATATCATGGTGCACGACGATTTCCCCGGTGCACTGACGCTGGCGGAAGAATCCACCTCGTGGCCGATGGTGTCACGACCGGTGTATCTGGGCGGACTGGGTTTCTCGATGAAATGGAACATGGGCTGGATGAATGACACCCTGACCTATATTCGCCACGATCCGGTGCATCGCAAGCATCACCACGAGAAGCTTACCTTTGGCCAGCTGTATGCCTATACCGAGAATTTCATGCTGCCGTTCTCGCACGATGAAGTGGTACACGGCAAAGGCTCGCTGATCGGCAAAATGCCGGGGGATGCCTGGCAACAATTCGCCAACCTGCGCCTGCTATTTACTTACCAAATGACCACCCCAGGGAAAAAGCTCAACTTCATGGGCAACGAATTTGCGCAAGGGCGCGAGTGGGATTCAGGCTGGGAACTGGACTGGAGTCTGCAGCAAAGCCACTGGCACGACAGCGTCCAGAAACTGGTGCGCGACATCAATCACCTGTACCGCGACACCCCGGCATTGCATCAGCTGGACTTCTCGGCGAACGGTTTCGCCTGGATCGATTGCCATGACGCGGAACAATCCGTATTGAGCTATATACGCTATGCCGGCGACGGCTCGTACGTCATCGTCGTGTTGAACTTTACCCCGGTGCTGCGCACCAACTATCGAATTGGTGTGCCGCAAACAGGTTCATATTCAGAAATATTTAACAGTGATTCAATATACTACGGTGGCAGCAATGCGGGCAACGGCGCCGGTCTGCCGGCCGATGCCGCAGCATGGATGGGATACCCTGCATCCCTAACGCTGACCGTCCCGCCATTGGCTGGCGTTATCCTTGTGCATAACGGACAATAATTCAACTGGCTGGAGCGACTACATAGCAATGTCTGACCCTACCCTCTCCCCTGCCTGGCAGGCACTGAAGACTCAACGCAAAGCATTGGCCAAAACATCCCTGCGCAAACTGTTCGCAAAGGATAAAAAACGCTTCGAACGGTTTTCAATAAGCGCAGCCGGCATCCTGCTGGATTACTCAAAAAACCGCATCACGCCGGATACCATGAAGCAGTTGATCAAGCTGGCGCGAACCAGTCCACTGCAAACGGCCATCGAGGCGATGTTCGACGGCGTCGAAATCAATCTTACCGAGCACCGTGCGGTACTCCACACTGCGCTGCGCAACCGCTCGGAGCAGCCGGTGTTTGTGGATGGCGAAGACGTCATGCCGGAAGTGCTCAAAGTGCTGGCACGCATGAAAAAATTCACCCAGGCAGTGCGCAGCGGCAAATGGCGCGGACACACCGGCAAACGCATTACCGACATCGTGAATATCGGCATCGGCGGCTCCGACCTGGGCCCGGTAATGGTCACCCAGGCACTTACGCCATACTGGCAAAAAGGCCTTACCCCGCATTTCGTTTCCAATGTGGACCCTACCCATATCAGTGAAACCCTGCGCCGCCTGGACCCCGAAACCACGCTGTTTATCGTCGCCTCGAAGTCTTTCGGCACGCCGGAGACCCTGCTTAACGCGCAGGCGGCCAGACGCTGGTTGCTCGCTGCCTTTAAAGACGAAGCAGCGATCGCCCGGCACTTCGTTGCAGTCTCGACAAATACCGAAAAAGTCCGCGCCTTTGGTATCGATACCGACCACATGTTCGGCTTTTGGGATTGGGTCGGCGGACGTTATTCGGTGTGGTCGGCAGTGGGATTGTCGGTTGCGCTGATGATCGGTATGGACAACTTTACCAGGCTGCTCGGCGGGGCTTTCGCCATGGACCAGCATTTCCGTACCGCCCCACTGGCGCAAAACATGCCGGTGATCATGGCGCTGCTGGGCATCTGGTACAACAATTTCTGGGATGCGCAAAGCCAGGTGGTGCTGCCCTACGATCAATATCTGGCACGCTTTCCCGCCTATCTCCAGCAACTCGATATGGAGAGCAACGGCAAGAGCGTCACGCGCGCGGGCAAACCTGTCCACTATGCCACCGGTGCGATTATCTGGGGCGAGCCCGGCACCAATGGCCAACACGCGTTCTATCAGCTCATCCATCAGGGCACACGGCTGATCCCCGCTGATTTTCTGGCAGCTGCCGAATCGCATAATCCGATCGATCATCAGCATCAAGTGCTGCTGTCCAACTGTTTTGCCCAGAGCAAGGCATTGATGCTGGGAAAAACTCGCGCCGAGGTACGTGCCGAACTCACTGCCGCCCATCTGGATGACGCTGAAATCAAGGCGCTGCTGCCGCACAAGGTATTTCCCGGCAATCGCCCCAGCAATACCCTGCTCTACCGCAAACTTGACCCGCATACCCTGGGCGCACTGATCGCCCTGTATGAGCACAAGGTATTCGTGCAAGGCATGATCTGGGATGTGAATTCGTTCGACCAGTGGGGGGTGGAACTGGGCAAGCAGCTGGCAGGCGCCATCGAACAGGGACTGGTCAGCCCCGGCCAGGTCAGCGAGCACGACAGTTCGACCAACGGCCTGATCAACACCTGCAAGGCATTAAGCGCGGATTCATCCTGACGCTCATTGCGGCTTCGAGAAATCCAGGCTCACCCCCTCCTTGCCACAATTCGGGAACAGGGTGATAAAGCCGGATTAAATTAAGCGCTTGCAGCCTGCGCTGTTACGACGACAAAAGGGACTCAGATGACAATTGCCTTGTGGATGGTATTGGCTGCAGCGCTGATACCCTACCTATTCGCTGTAATCGCGAAATTCGGCCGCGATTATGACAATAGCGCGCCGCGCGAATATCTGGCGCGTGCCACAGGCTGGCGTCAGCGTTCGAATTGGGCTCATCTGAACGGGTTCGAAGCGTTTCCACCCTTCGCTGCTGCCGTTATTACCGCACACCTATTGATCGGCCAAAGTGCTTTGACCGACTGGCTTGCCCTCGGCTTTGTCACAGTGCGGTTGCTGCATGGCGTCTTTTATATCGCGAACCTGGCCACGCTGCGCTCGGCGGCGTGGGCTGCCGGATTCTTATGCGTGGTCAGCCTGTTTCTGGCGGCTGCCCGGATCATCTGAACGCATCAATCAACGCGTCGCCGAGGAAACCTCTGCGCGGAAAATAAAAAACCGCAAGATCACAGCGTGATTTTGCGGTTTTTTAATGGTTGGCGGAGTGGACGGGACTCGAACCCGCGACCCCCGGCGTGACAGGCCGGTATTCTAACCAACTGAACTACCACTCCAATTTTCCAATGGCGAAGCATCGGAAAACAAACGGGCTGCATCGCTGCAGCCCGTCAAGACTGGCGTCCCCAACGAGATTCGAACTCGTGTTATCGCCGTGAAAGGGCGGTGTCCTAGGCCTCTAGACGATGGGGACCTGTGTGCAACTCGACGCGAGCAGTTTCCTATTTTCCGGAAAACTGCGTTACTACTGTACCCAGCAACAACAGGGCGAACCCTGCGGGTATCATGGCCATCCAGATACTCGGCTCACCATATTCAACCAAATCGATGGCACCGAAAATCAATCCAAGCACGCTCATCAAGATACCTGCCCAGACCGTCACTATGCCAACTTTGTGCATTCGGCTCCACTTTTCTGGTGGAGGTAAGCGGGATCGAACCGCTGACCTCTTGCATGCCATGCAAGCGCTCTCCCAGCTGAGCTATACCCCCGAAAGACGCGCATTATATGGAGCCACGGCGGTATTGTAAACAGTTTGCCGCAACAATTTTCACAGCGGAAGGAGCTTTCCGGGGTTGAGCAGACCCTGTGGATCGAATTTCGCCTTGATTAAACGCATCATTTCCAGACTGGCTGCATTAATCTCCATACTGACATAATCGCGCTTTTCACTGCCGATACCATGCTCGCCCGACAACGTCCCGCCCAGTTCCAATACCTGGGAAAATAATTCCCGCAAAGCCTGCCTGGCATTTTTCATCTGTTGCGAGTCAGCCGGATTCACCATGATATTGACATGCAGGTTACCGTTGCCGGCATGACCAAAGCTGACGATGGGCAATGCGAAGCGCTCAGCCAACCGGTCAATATAGCCGACCAGTTCAGCCAGACGCGATACCGGGACCACGACGTCCTCATTGATTTTCAACGGTGCGATACGCTTCACCGCATGCGACAGCGATCTGCGCGCCTGCCACAACCGGGCAACATCTGCGGGATTGTCCGCCTCCAGCAATTCGAGCATGCCATTGCCCTGCAGCGCAGTTTTCAGCGCACCGATCTGGCGCGGCAGATCGCTCGCAGCGCCATCGGCTTCCACCATCAGCAACGCCTCCGTACCGTCAGGCAAGCCGGTCGCCGCACCCGCCGCCTGGATCGCCAGAAGGGAACGCTGATCCATGAACTCCAGCGCGCACGGCACCACCGCCTGGTTCATTACCCGCGCCACCGCGGCGCACGCATCCAGATTGGTCGCATAACACACGCGCAAAGTGGCGCGTGCTTCGGGCGCGGGCAATAGCTTGAGCGTGGCTTCGGTAATCAGCCCCAGCGTGCCTTCCGATCCCACCAGCAGACGCGTGAGGTCATAGCCGGTCACGCCCTTGGTGGTCCGGCAGCCGGTACGCAGTTCGGCACCGGTACCGGCCACGGCACGCAGCCCCAGCACATAGTCGCGCGTCACGCCGTATTTCACTGCGCGCGGTCCGGCTGCATTCATCGCCAGATTGCCGCCGATTTGGCAGTAGGGTGAACTGCCCGGGTCGGGCGGATAGAACAGGCCATGCGCGCGCGCGGCAAGTTCGATGTCCGCCGTCACCACACCGGGCTGCACCACCATGTAGCGGTCGGCTGGATTGAATTCAAGGATGGCGTTCATGCACTCGAAACTCACCACCACACTACCCGGGGCAGGCAGCGCACCCCCCACGTTGCCCGAGCCTGCGCCGCGCGCCACCAGCGCAATATGGTGGGCAAGCGCCACGCGCATCAGTGCGACGACGTGTTCATGGCTGGCAGGAAACAATACCGCGTCAGGCAGACAGGAGCGGGGGGTTTCATCGTGACTGTACAGCGCCAGGGTCACCGCGTCGGTGAAGACGCGCTCGGCAGACAGCGCTGTGGTGAAATCCGCCAGTGCAGCAGGGGGTAACATGGGCACCTCTAAAAATTCAAAATTCTAGGCGAGACAAGGCACGATAAAAATTCTGGAGCAACGCCGTATCGCAACGAAGTTTGAATTTTTAGCGGTGCCCACATCGTTAATTCTCGCTTTCGGCGGCTTCCGACAGCCACGCATCCTTGAGCATGGCATCGCTATCGGGATAACGCGCATAGGCTTGCTGCACCAGCGCATCATAGTCAAAGCGCGAATACGGCAACTGGGTCTGCTCTTCCAGTGTATGGCGCATTGCCTGCGTCATCGCCGGCCCCATGCCAACTACACGCTTGGCCTGGATAATCCCGTTGCTGGCGTCCACCAGCGTCATTTGCACGCGCGCACTGTCGCCGGGCGGATTGACCGGCACGGCCTGCTCGTCCGGGCGCAACTGATGCACGTTATAAGCCACGTCCGACCACTCGCATACATCCTCGATTCGATACAGCAGAAACAGCACCGGTTGCTGAACATACAGCGCAAACTCGACCGGCTGGGTACGGAACCCGCCCACTTCTTCGGGCGTCGGGTTGGTCCAGAACAGCACCAGATCATGCACACCATCGCGATAGCAATACTGGGTTGCTTCCGAGTAAGTGGTGTGATCGGGTGAGTATCTTTCCCCCACTTGGCGTGTACCCATCATGCCTCCGGCGGCAGACTCGCCATCAAATCCGCAACCATTTCCGGCTCCAGATCGAAACCCGCTTCCAGCCCCGGGTTTAATGCGATGCCGGCGGGCGCGCCCATTTTCCGCAACACCCAGGAAAATTCGGTAAGCAGCCCCCCGCCAAACCCGGGATAGTGCTCGACGAATGTCTTGGCGCGTTCCGGGCTGGTGAACAGCACCAGCACCTTGGTTCCAGTCTCATCCTCAACCACCAACGGCTGGGCGCGCGTGCTGCGCTGAAAGCCCTTGATCTCGTTTGTTTCGTCTTCGACCGGCATGAATATTTGCGCATCCATCAGGTAATGGATGAAATCATCGCCGGAAACGCTGCCATCCAGCGCACACTGCAGCTGTTTTTCCAAATCGTTTTTAGGTTCAAAAGTGCCTTGATTCATTGGACTAGCTCAGAAAGTGACCTTAGAAGTGTAGCGCAATTCGGCAACCGGGCGTATCTCGACTGGCATCACGCGCCGATTTTTCTTAGAATAGCGGTCTTCATCGATTATTTGATTCAGAGGAACCAGGCATGTCCGGACATTTCCCTTTCAGCGGCAATACCAATCGCGTCAGCGTGTTCGGTTTTTACGAGCGCTACAATCTCAATCCTGCCATGCAGGAAAAATATTACAAGTGGTGGTATGACTGGGCGAAGAATTTTGTCATGGCGGACGCCGACCTCAAGGCCACCAAAGGCATGGAATTCACTCACTATCCGTTCGGCCAGCATTCGCATGTGGATTTCCATCTGCGCCAGGGTGCCTGGACCACAGCGCTGATCGATCTGGGCGGATTCATCAAAGGCACGATCCTCCCAAAGCTGTCCGACGCGCAGATGCACAAGCTCGACGAAGACCATCACCACATGCTGCACACGCTGGAAGAAGAAGCCAAGGCAACACCGCGTCCGCCGCAGCCTGAGCTCGGCTGGTTCCGCCACACCTGATGCACCCCGGCTACGCCGGATGAACGCTGCCAAACGCCGCGAAATTTTTGCACGCTTCGCGGCGGCCAATCCCCATCCCACCACCGAGCTGGAGTACACCACCCCGTTCGAACTGCTGGTGGCGGTGGTGTTGTCGGCGCAAGCCACCGACAAGAGTGTCAACCTCGCCACGCGCATCCTGTTTCCGCGCGCCAACACCCCCGCTGCACTGCTTGCGCTGGGCCAGGTGGGGCTGGAAAAATACATTCAGCGCATTGGCTTGTACAAGAGCAAGGCCAAGCACCTGATCGAAACCTGCCGTATCCTGCTCGAGCAGCACAACGGTGAAGTGCCCACCACCCGTACGGCGCTTGAAGCCTTGCCCGGCGTCGGGCGCAAAACCGCCAACGTGCTGCTCAATACCGCGTTTGGCGAAGCGGTCATGGCGGTCGATACGCATATTTTCCGTGTCGCCAACCGGATTCCGCTGGCCCCCGGCAAAACCGTACTCGAAGTCGAGCACAAGCTGATGAAGAATATCCCGCGCGAATACCTGCAGGACGCCCACCACTGGCTGATTTTGCATGGCCGTTATATCTGCAAGGCGCGCAAACCCGATTGCCCGCATTGCCTGATTGCCGACCTGTGCGAATATCCGCAGAAAACGGCGGGCTGACATGAGCGTCGCCACCGGCCTTGCCATCGGCAACACGCCGACTTCCGACCTCGCCACGCAGGCGGTGGCGCAGGCCATGCAGCGTGCCGATATCAGCCATCCCAACAGCGTGCTGTTGTTTTTGTCTGCCGATTTCGCCCACGATCCGCAACCCGCCCTGCTCGCCGCCTCGCGCCAGAGCCAGTGCATGCAGATTGTCGGGTGCAGCGCAGCGGGAATCTTTACCGAGCAGGACTGGGTGCTGGATTCGCCCGCGGCGGCGGCCATGGTGTTTGGCGGCGAGCTGAGTTTGAGTGCGGTGCACACCCCCGCGGACGACGACCTGATACTCGCCCTCACCGCGCCCAATGCGATTGATACCAACTGGATCGGCGCACCCGGCCAGCGCCTCGGCGCCGTATCGGGTGACGCGACCGGACGCGGACCCTACAAGGTATGGAGCGGCGGCAAAGTCTGCGCCAGCGGACGCTGCGAGATGACCCTGCAAGGCGTGCGCGGGATGATGGGCGTATCGCAGGGCATCCGTGCGCTGACCGCCCCGACCGAAGTCACCCAGGTCAACGGCTTCGACCTGCTCAGTCTGGGGCGTCAGTCGGCACTCAATGTGCTGGCGCGCGAACTGCCGCTGGAAGTGCGCGAACTCGACCACATCCCGCTACATCTCATCATGGCGGCAGTCACCTTCGGCGAACCGTCCACCGCATTTTTTGAAGGCCGCTACCGTCTGGTGCAGGTCATCGCCACCAACCCGGACGACCGCTCGGTGACCTTGTCCGCACGCCTCAACGAGGGCGATAAAGTATTCTGGGCGCTGCGCCAGCCGCTGGCCGCCGAACGCAATATGCGCGTCACGCTGGATCGTACCGAGCAACTGCTGGCAGCCACGCCCCAATTCGGCCTGATGTTTTCCTCGATGGGGCGCGGGCCGTCATTCTATGGCGGCATGGATCGCGATCTGCAATTGCTGACCGCACGCTATCCGGACATGCCGTTGATTGGCTTCTACGGCAATGGCGAAATCGGCTGGCTCAATTCAGCCAATCAACTGCTGCAATATTCCACCGTACTCGGATTGTTTACCGACCATGTTTAACCCCAGCCGCGACGACGCGCGCCGCTTCTTTTTCGACACCTGGCGCAAATACCGCGCGCAACAGCCTCTTGAAGGGCTGGAAACAACCGTGCTCGACACCCTGTTGGCGCACCCCGAATACCACGCCCTGCTCGATAAGCCCGGACGCTATCTGGAACGCGACTACCCGCCCGAATTCGGCGAAACCAACCCGTTCCTGCATCTGTCCATGCACCTTGCCATCGCCGAACAGCTCGGCATCGACCAGCCCCCCGGCATCCGCGCGCACTACCAGGCGCTGCTGGAAAAAACCGGCGACCCGATGCACGCGCAGCATGAAATCATGGACTGCCTGGCCGAGATGATCTGGCAGGCACAACGGCACGGCACCGCGTTTGATCCGTTGATTTATTTTGCGTGTCTGGATAAAAAATCGCGTAAATATTCTTAAAAGTCCTTTACCGACTCATTGCGAACATTCGATATTATCTACATAAATTCCATAGCCCATTCCGATTTACGGAACTGAGGACAAAATAAGCACAAGGGTAATTTCAACTGTAAATTACGGATACCTAATTTCACTTACGATGGCCTCTGCATACGATAGACTTGCGCGGTGTCAATTCTGCATCGAGCTTGCTCGATAGCAGATTGCCTGACCATGTTGCAAACAAAAAAGGGCGGGAACAAGGTGGTTGATTACACGATATTCAAAGACTATCTGGCGCTAATAGAGAAAGCCTACAAAGCAGGCAACGCCACAGAGCATACTCACCGCCCCGCGCTGAAAGACCTGCTCGAAGCTTTCCAGCCTGGGGTTACGGCCACCAACGAACCCAAGCGCATCAAATGTGGTGCACCGGATTACATCATCACTCGCAAAGATATTCCGCTGGGCTTCGTGGAAGCCAAAGACATCGGTGTTTCACTCGACGACACCGAGAACAGCGAACAGCTTAAGCGCTACCGCGAAGGCCTTGCCAATCTCATCCTTACCGACTATCTGGAATTCCGCTGGTATGTCAGCGGCGAGTTGCGTCTGACTGTGCGACTTGCCAAACCGCAGACCAATGGTAAGTTGCGAGCGGAGGCTGATGGGGCGCAGCAGCTCGCCGAGCTGTTGCAGTCCTTCTTCGCCGAAAACATCCCCGTCATTTCCAGCCCCAAGGAACTCGCCACGCGCATGGCGGCATTGGCACGTTTGATTCGCTCCATTATCGGCAAGACCTTTGCGGAGGAGGACGAATACGGCACATTGCATGAGCAGATGGATGGTTTTCGCAAAGTGTTGTTGCACGACCTTGATGCAGAACAGTTCGGCGACATGTACGCACAGACTATTTGCTACGGCCTGTTTGCCGCACGCTGCAACAGTACCGGCGCGCACTTTACCCGCACCCATGCTGCCTACGATCTGCCCAAGACCAATCCGTTTTTGCGCAAACTCTTCGCACACATCGCCGGGCCGGAACTGGATGAGCGCATCGTGTGGGTGGTAGACAATCTTGCCGAGTTGCTCAACCGCGCAGACATCGCCGCCATCCTGCAAGACTTCGGGCGTGCGACCAGACAGGAAGACCCGGTAGTGCATTTCTACGAAACCTTCCTCGGTGCGTATGACCAGAAGATGCGCGAAGCCAGAGGCGTGTACTACACGCCGGAGCCTGTGGTGTCCTACATCGTGCGCAGCGTGGATGCCATCCTGAAAAAAGATTTCAAGTTGAGCGCGGGACTGGCCGATTCCAGCAAAGTTAAGCTTACCCGCCCGAAGCAGCGCGGCAAGGGAACGGAAACCATCGAAACCCACAAGGTGCAAATCCTCGATCCCGCCACCGGAACCGGCACCTTCTTGTATAGCGTCATCGGGCAAATCTACCAGACCTTTGCGGGCAATAAAGGAATGTGGCCGAGCTATGTGCAGGAAAATTTGCTACCGCGTGTGTATGGTTTCGAGTTGCTGATGGCGCCCTATGCCGTGGCGCACATGAAACTCGGTTTGCTGCTGCGAGAAACCGGCTACGATTTTTCCAGCGACGAACGCCTGCGCGTATTCCTCACCAACACGCTGGAAGAAGCGCACGAAATGACTGGCCTACCGCTGTTCACGCAGTGGCTGGCGGACGAAGCCACCAGCGCCAACCTGGTGAAGAAGGAAACGCCGGTCATGGTGGTGCTGGGCAATCCGCCTTATTCCGGGCATTCCGCCAACACTGGCGAATGGATAGCTGGATTACTGCGCGGTATCGACAGCACGACTGGGCAAAAGACTGGCAACTATTTTGAAGTGGACGGCGCACCGCTGGGCGAACGCAACCCCAAGTGGTTGAATAACGACTATGTGAAGTTCATCCGCTTCGCGCAGTGGCGTATCGAACAGACCGGCTATGGCGTGCTGGCCTTTGTCACCGACAACAGCTATCTGACTAGCCCCACATTCCGGGGCATGCGCCAGAGCTTGATGCAAAGTTTCGACGACATCTACCTGCTCGACCTGCACGGCAACAGCAATAAAAAAGAAACGGCGCTGGATAGCAGCAAGGATGAAAACGTATTTGACATCCGACAGGGTGTCACCATTGGCCTGTTCGTGAAACGCAGTAAAGTACAAGATAAAGGTGCACAGGTTTTTCACGCCGACCTATATGGCACACGCGCAAGCAAATACGCAGGTCTGGCGGAAAACGACATGACCACCACCCACTGGCAAGCACTCAAACCACAAGCACCGTTTTACTTGTTCGTGCCGCAGGATGATACAGTGCGCGCCGAGTATGAGCAGGGCTGGGTAATCACCGACATCATGCCAGTGAACAGCGTAGGCATCGTCACCGCCCGTGATGCGCTAACCATTCATTGGAGCCGTGAAGATATTTGGCGCACGGTGAATGACTTCGCTCATTTGCCGGTGGAAGATGCGCGTGAAAAATATGACTTAGGCAAGGATTCGCAGGACTGGAAAATTGCTTGGGCGCAAACCGATCTCAAAGAAAGCGGACTATCGGATGGGAAGCTTGCCTCGGTATTGTATCGTCCGTTTGATTCGCGTTACACCTACTATACTGGAAAACCCAGTGGTTTTCATTGCAGACCCTGCGGAGAAGTGATGCGGCAGATGCAAGATGGAAAAAACTTGGGGTTTGCGACAACACGTTCAACTGAAATCGGGCGTGGTTGGGAACACTTGTTTTGCACAAATGGTTTGCTTACTCATCACACAGTTTCGATCAAAGAGGTCAATTATCTTTTTCCACTCTACCTCAACTCAGCCGCCAAGACTGACCTGTTCGACAACAGCGTAGTAGGTGGTCGTCGCCCCAATCTCGCGCCGGAATTCATCGCAGAATTTGCCATGCGACTGCAACTGGATTTTGTGCCGGATGGATGCGGTGATTTGAAAAAGACCTTCGGCCCGGAAGATGTGTTTCACTACGCCTACGCAGTGTTTTATTCGCCGACCTACCGCAGCCGCTATGCCGAGTTTCTGAAAAGAGATTTCCCGCGCTTGCCACTGACGCGTGATGTGGCGCTGTTCCGCAGCCTGTGCGCTTTGGGCAAAGAGCTGGTGGCGCTGCACTTGATGGAGCAGCTCCCCAAACTGGAAACTCGTTATCCAGAGGCAGGGGATAACACGGTGGACGCTGTGCGCTATACCGAACCGGCAAGCGGTGTGCCGGGGCGCGTGTGGATCAATCAGAAGCAATACTTCGACAACGTGCCGCCGGAAGTGTGGAACTATCACATCGGCGGTTATCAGGTGTGCCAGAAGTGGTTGAAAGACCGCAAGGAACGGCAGCTTTCCTACGACGACCTGACCCACTATCGCGGCATCGTTGCAGCGCTGGCGCGCACCATCGAGCTACAGGCCGCGATTGATGACTCGATAAGCGAGTGGCCGTTACAGTAGCATAGTTGTGCATAACAGGGTGTGCCAGCAGTCCGGCCACAAGCAACATTCCTCACCTTAATACGAAATGATGAAAATGTTTGATCGTGAATACAACATAACAGATCCAGTAAAGATTCTGGCAGCGTATCTTGAATCGAACCGATTCAGTTACCTATCTTTGCGACGTCGGGCAGTCATCTATTTTTCAAACAACAAATGGACGCTACTGGCATGTACCGTAGAGGCCATTGTTTCTGATATAGAACCGGTTGAGGCTGTGGCATCAAAATGCTATCCGCAAGCTGTGCTGTTCGAAGACCGGCTTTCTAACGAGGGGCTTTTGGATTTTGTTAAACAAGTTAGCGAAGGACACTTTTGTTTAGGCGAGTATTCGTTAGGAGCGACAAATACTCACCGGCAGTGGACAAGAGAGCGGGTTCCTCTTAGCAACAACCACATGTTGCATGCGAGCCAAGTGTGGAGTGCGCGGTTTGATGATGTCAATGTAAATTCGTATGAAGCACTGCTGGCTCCACAACAGCCCTATTACCCTGATCTGTTTGAGGCGGTAAAAAATTGGCTGCCTTTTCCTGTGTATCACGGCAGTAGCGACTCCAGAAAAGGCGAGGTCATTTTGCTCTTGCCAGAGACGAGAGCCTATCTGGCCGACGCTACCTTCAAAGGTAAGGTCATTGATATACAGGTCGCAGGGACTGAGTTAAACAAGCTGTCGTTGGAGCTTAAAGGCGCATGGTGGGATGAGGAAGGCATTCATCACTTTGAAGAGCAAGTTTCCAACGGGCTTGCACAGTTATCTATTCCTGAGTTTGCTAACCGCTTGGAATACGTTCTTGCTGATTCTGAAGGTGCGATATATGACCGCCATTATGAAGACGGATATAGGCACACAGGGCTTGGGCGGAAGCGCATAGTCAGTGGTGACACAAGCCTTGTTGATATAGTGCGTGAGGCGTGCCGTAACGGGGAAGGATTGCAGGTGGAATTCAAACCGTTCATCGAACTAGAAAATGATAAGTTGAAAGAAATTATTAGGGCAGTTGTGGCATTTGCCAATACACAAGGCGGTCGAATTTTCCTTGGCATCGACGATGACTGCGGACTACTAGGAATTGACGGTCAACTGGCAAAATGGGCTAAAGCTGAGCCAAACGAAGCGACATGTGAACGGTATCTTGGTGCAATACGAGGAAAAATACGCGATGTTGTTCAGGGCGATCCCGTGTTGAACTTTATGCAAACCGTTGTTGATGATTGCAGGATCGTCGTTATTGAAGTCTCCGCAGCTAAGGAGAAGCCCATTTCTATCCGCCAAGATAAGAGTCTTTATATCCGTCGTGGATCGAGCAACTCAAAAGCTTTGCCAGAGGAGTGGAAGGCAATTGTTTGCTCTCAAAATAATTTCCCGGTTTTTCAAAATCCATAGATAACTGAAATCTGACCGTATGAAAATGGCACTTCTGAGTCATTTAATCTCCGGTGAAATCTTGGTGTTTACCCAAGTTGCGGAGCGAAGGGAAATATGGTGCCCAGTGAGATTTTTGAAGACCATAAAAACACCCCATAACGCTTTGAAGCTACGGGGCAGGGTATAGAAAACTTCTGCAGATTAAGCAACCGCCCAGATAAAAAGGCGATGGAACATCCATCGCCTTTTTCATTCCGCAGCACAATCGTTTTAGCGCTTCAGCGTCAACCCTTTCTGGCTGCCGAAATACGCTGCCAGATCGGCCATGTCCTGCTCCGACAGGTTCGTCACCTGACCGGACATGATGGCGTTTTTGCGCTCGCCGGATTTGTATTCGGTCAGCGCCTGGTACAGATAATCCGGATGCTGTCCCGCCAGACGCGGGAACATTGATGACTGGCTGTTGCCGTCCACGCCGTGACAGGCTGCGCAAGTTGACGATTTCGCCTTGCCCTGCGCGGCATTTCCGTCCGGTACTGCCCATGCCTGTGCGCTTGCCACCATCCCCAGCAGCGCCAAAATTGCCAGATGCTTCATTGTGTCATCCTCTCTCGTATTTATTTGCCTTCTGAGTAGTACGCGGCCAGATCTTCCATGTCCTGGTCCGTCAAACTCGCCGCAATCGCCCGCATGGTAGCAAAGCTGCGTTCACCGCTTTTGTATTCCTTGAGCGCAGCGACGATGTAGTCGGCGTGTTGGCCGCCCAGATACGGCACGCTGTACACGGTTGGGTAAGCGGTACGCCAGCCGGCAATGCCGTGACAACCGATACACATGGAGTTTTTGTTTTTTCCGGCGACCGGGTCACCGGCTGCATGGACGACGGGTGCCAGACATACGCTCAGCGCAACCAGGCTGAATAACAGACTTGTTTTCATGCTCTCCTCACTCTTTATGGATGTGAACTCCAGTCGTCCATACATTTTTTGTATATCTGACCGCTTTTTATTTATGGTGTCTCTGTGGACCCTTGCCTTGCTTTTTTAGCCAAGCCATTGTATGCACACTGAGGCTGGCTGGCAACATCGGCTTGCTGGCGGCTGGACGGCGGTATCCGCATAACGGTAGCATGGCGCACACTCTTCACAGCGGATCGATCAATCATGGGAAACCGGCTTTCCAAAATCACCACCCGCACCGGCGACGACGGCAGCACCGGTCTGGGCGACGGTTCGCGCACCCCCAAAGACGCGGCGCGCGTGGAAGCACTGGGCGACGTGGATGAACTCAACAGCCAGATCGGCGTGCTGCTATCCGAAGACCTGCCCACGGATGTCAGCGCTTTGTTCAACGAGATACAACACGGTCTGTTCGACCTGGGCGGCGAGCTTTCCATCCCCGGTTATACAGCGATCACCGATGCCCATCTCGCCGCGCTGGATGCGGCCATTGAGCACTACAATGCCGCGCTGCCGCCGCTGAAAGAATTCATCCTGCCCGCCGGTTCGCGCGCCGCTTCGCTGTGCCACGTGGCACGCACCGTGTGCCGCCGTGCCGAGCGCCGCGTGGTGACGCTGGCGCGCAATGAACCGGTATCGCCGCTGGCAGTGCAATACCTGAACCGCCTGTCCGACCTGCTGTTCATCCTGAGCCGCGTCCTCAATCGCCATGCCGGGGGAACGGATGTGTGCTGGCAACCCAAACGCCACGCGCCCACTGAATAAGGAAAACGCCCATGCAGCCCATGACTTTCTGGTTCATCCTCGCCAGCGTACTGATTGCGCTGGAAATCTTTACCGGCACCTTCTACCTGTTGGTGTTTGGCGCGGCAGCAGGCGCGGCGGGCTTTACCGCCCTGTACGGCTATCCGCTGGCCGCGCAACTGGTCGTGGCGGCAATGTTTGGTGTCATCGGTCTGGTCTGGTTGCGGCGCAGGCCAAAAATCGAGCGCCCTGCAGACGACGTCCTGGATATCGGCCAGGCCGTGGAAGTCAGCACATGGCTCGATAATAATACTGCGCGGGTACGCTATCGCGGCACGGAATGGGACGCCCGGCTCATGGAAGGCGAAACTGCCCAGCCGACACATTGCATCATCCGCGAAATCCGCGGCAACACGCTGATCCTGTCCGCCAAACCATAACCCGGAGACACCCTATGGAAATTGCACTGTTTTTACTTATCGTCGTGGCCGCATTTGTCGCCAGCTCGATTAAGATCGTTCCCCAGCAAAATGCCTGGGTGGTCGAACGCCTGGGGCGTTTTCATGGTGCACTGCAGCCGGGTCTCAACATCGTCATCCCGTTCATCGACCGCATCGCCTACAAGCATCTGCTCAAGGAAGTACCGCTCGATGTCCAGCCGCAAGTCTGCATCACCAAGGACAACACCCAGGTGCAGATTGACGGCGTGATTTTCTATCAGGTCACCAATCCGCAGCTCGCCAGTTACGGCACGGCGGATTTCCAGATGGCCATCGTCCAGCTTGCGCAAACCAGTCTGCGCTCCGAGTGCGGCAAGCGCGAACTCGACCGCCTGCTGGAAGAACGCAACGACATCAATCGCGCTGTCATCTCGGCGCTGGACGAAGCCAGCCCCAACTGGGGCGTCAAAGTACTGCGCTACGAAATCAAGGACATCACCCCGCCCGATGCCGTGTTGCGCTCCATGCAAACCCAGATCACCGCCGAGCGCGAGAAGCGCGCCATGGTCGCACAATCGGAAGGCAAACGGCAGCAGGAAATCAACCTGGCGGAAGGCGCCATGACCGCCGCCATCCGCGAATCCGAAGGCCAGAAACAGGCCGCCATCAATAACGCTCAGGGTCAGGCGGAAGCCATCCTGCTCACCGCTACCGCTACTGCCGAAGCGATCCGCAAAGTCGCTGCAGCACTGAGCGAACCGGGTGGCATGGAAGCAGTGAATTTGAAAGTCGCGGAGAAATACGTGGAGGCTTTCGGCAATATCGCCAAGCAGGGAAATACCCTGATTCTGCCCGGCGATTTATCCAACATGGGGGCGTTGGTGGCCACGGCGATGAGCGTGGTGAAGCAACAGAAAATAGAAAGCTGAACCTGCCGAAAACTTTACTGGCGCAACTTGTTGTGCAGCCAACGTACTCCAATTGAAAGGTGAATTCATGCTTTCATTATTCGAGAAACCCAACGTTCTACTGCGGTTGGAAGGGGGTGCCGTATTTGCTCTGGCCCTCGCCGTGTATTGGCAGCAATCGTTTAGCTGGCCACTGTTCTGGTCAACAATACTAATCCCGGATTTAGCCATGCTCGGATATCTGGTGAATGCCCAGCTCGGCACCCGTGCATACAACATCACCCATTCAAAGCTATTGCCCAGCCTGCTGGGAATTTTTGCCATCTCCACAGGCAATGCACTATGCATGGCACTGACGCTAATCTGGTTCGTGCATATCGGTATAGACCGGCTACTTGGTTATGGTTTGAAATATGCGGAAGGCTTCAAATTCACTCATCTCGGCGTCATCGGACGGCGAGAAGGCGAACCACGCGGACGCTACTTGCCTTGCGGTAAATAGCACCCTTCATTCTCTTTTGCGAGATCAGCCATGCAATGGTCGCACAACGAATACACCATCACTGATGAGCACGCGGCGCTCGATATAGGGCTGATCCACGATTATCTGCGCGACTCCTACTGGGCGAAAGGCATACCGCGTGAAATCGTCACCAGGGCACTGGAAAATTCGCTGTGCTTCGGCTTGTTCCACAACGGCAAACAAATCGGTTTCGGCAGGGTTGTCACGGACCGCGCCACCTTCGCCTATCTCGCCGATGTCTTCGTGATCGACAGTTATCGGGGGCGCGGGCTGGGGAAATGGCTGATCTCGTGCGTACTCGAACATCCCGAGTTGCAGGGCTTGCGCCGCTGGCTGCTGGCTACGCTCGATGCGCATGGTTTGTACCGGCAACACGGCTTCGTTCCACTGCGCAATCCGGAAAGGTTCATGGAGATCAACCCTCCGGATATCTATCTGCGCGCAACATAGCACCCGTTTATCCGCTACATTCAGATGCGCCGATTTGGTCACTGGAAAGGATTCAACATTGTTCAAAGCTATCCTGCTTGATAAGACAACGACAGTTCACGACACAAAACTCGTCGACCTGGACGATGCGCAGTTACTCGAGGACAACGTCCTGGTCCGCATTGAATATTCCAGCATCAACTACAAAGATGGGCCAGCGATCACGAGCCGTGCACCCATGGTGCTGCACTAAAGTAAACCAGTCACCAACGGAGCCAGTATTGCGAACCACTCATATCCTTGCTATCTCAGGCAGCCTGCGCAAAGCATCGCTCAACACCGCCCTACTCCGCGCCGCCGCACGCCTGGCTCATCCCAGCATGCGCATCGAACTGTTTGGCGAACTCGGTATGCTGCCGTTGTTCAACCCGGATATCGAAGCGACCGATCCGCCGGCCGTGGCAAATTTCCGGACTCGTCTTCTGGCGGCAGACGGCGTTCTGATTGCCAGCCCCGAATACGCGCACGGCGTAACCGGTGCGATGAAAAATGCGCTGGACTGGATGGTGGGTTGCGAGACATTTGTAAACAAGCCGGTTGCCCTGCTCAATGCGTCACCGCGTGCTGTCCATGCGCAGGCTTCGCTCAAGGAAACCCTCGCCACCATGTCTGCCCGGATCGTTGACGAAGCTTCAATCACCGTACCCATTCTGGGCGCCAGGCTTGATGAAGCGGGAATTGCTTCCCATCCCGAAATTGCGGCGTCCCTGCGCGAGGCGCTGATCGCATTTCAGGCGGCAATAGCTGGCTATCAAGCAGAAGATGCTGCCGGGCAGGATAGAGCATGACGCGCCGTCACTGATATGCACGTCACCGACCTTGCCATCAACAAGACCATGGGAATGCAGTTTGCCGCCCCCGGCGATACGCATATTCTTGAGATGCCCGAATCGCCGCTGCTCCTTAATCATCTGGGCAGTATCCACGCGGGCGTGCAGTTTTCCCTGGCCGAGGCTTGCAGCGGTGCATTTCTGCAGCTTCATCTACCCAGCTGGCAGGATCAGGTCATGGCCGTTCTGCGCACGTCAGAGGTGAAATTCCGCAACCCGGCGCACGGCTGCCTGCGCGCTTCGGCCCAATTCGATGGCGCATCAGTCGAGGCGTTATCCAGGCAACTGGCTACGCGCGGTCGCGCACTCGCCTCCGTACTGGTCGAGGTGTGCGATGCGCAACGCATCGTCACCATGAGCGGCAGCTATCAGTGGTTTTTACGGTTACAACCCAAAGTGTCTTAACAAGCGCTGATGAAGCGAAACCCGTCAAGAATTGCAACGCTCCCTGTGAGCCTCGTCACTGCACCTTGAGATTATCCATCACTGCCCGGCCCATTTCGTAGCGCAACCGGGTCGATCCATCCGCTACCTGCTTTTCCAGCCAGACCAGATACAGATTGCCCTGGCTATCCAGGGTGATGGAAGGATCGGACTGCACACCCGCGCCTGCCGCTCCGGGCACGTTGGCATTGTCACTCCATCCCGAAGCAGTTGGCCAGGATAACCAGATATCCGGGGTGCCGTCCCGATTATCGTCCCAGACCACAGCCAGTTTTCCACCCTGATCGCTGGCAATCGCCGGGTGCCATTGCGGGATGTTGTCGCCGAAGCTGTCCTGCACCATTTGATTGGCACCGAAATGCGCTCCGCCGTCCGTGCTGAACGCCGCGTAGACATCGTAGCCGGACAGAAAATCCCGCTTGTCGGACCACACCGCCGCCACCTTGGCGCCCGCTTGCGCTGCCAGCGCAACGCGCATGGCGCCCGTGCCCGGACCGACGCCGGCATTGCGTGCATCGCGCCGGGTTTCGTTCATCTGTACGGGTGCTGCGAATTTTTCGTCGCCAGCACTATGGCTATACATGATCGTCGTATGCCCTTTGCGGCGATCCTCCCAAGCGATCGCCACACCCCCCATTTGCAGGGCAGCAACGCTGGGAAAGAGTTGATCACCCGACAATGGCGCGCTATCCACCGCTACAGACTTGCCCGGCATCAGTTTGTCCGTACCGGGAACATAACCCAGCTTTTCGATATGGATACCCGAGTAGTGCCCATCGCGCTGCGACCAGGCTGCCCACAGCCCGGCCTGGGAGGAGAACCCGACACTGGCATCGTTGCTGTCATGACCAGCCAGGTTGATGGGTTCACCCATCTGCGCGGCGCTCACAACCCGCGCCTTGACGCCGCCATCTTCTTCCCAGGCCACCGCGAAACGGCCGTCGGGCAGGGAAACAATGCTGGGTTCAAATGCCTCCTTGCCGCCACTGATCTGCCGATCCGCCTCGAAGCCTTTGTTTGCGGATTGTTTTACTGCCACGTAGCAACGCGAAACGCCATCCCGATTGTCTTCCCACACCACTGCGATCAAGGCCCCTGAAACCGCAATGCTCTTGCGGCTTCCACATGATGGAACACCTTTGCGCCATGAACCGGCGTGACATTAATGGGTTGGTCGAACTGCCACGGCGCTGCCATTACCGCAGCCGGGAGCATAAAAACCGCGAGTGCCAGCGTACGGATCATGAAGATTTCCCGCCCAGAAACTGCAACAGCGTCTGGGTCTTGTAAAAGCCCCCATGCACGTAGCGATCGAAATCCTTGAAATCCTGTATGGTTTTGAAACCGGGAATCTTGACGATTTCCTTGCCTTGCGGATCCAGAAATACAAATAAGGGGGTAGCGAATGCATTGAAACGCGCGCCCAGGTCAGCTTCCGTAATCCGTTCTCCGCTGGGCAATTTAAGGCGTTTGCCGCTTTCCGCATCGACGTAGACCAATACGTAGTGTTGAGTGTAGAGGCGATGAATATCCGGGTCGGAAAAACTTTCCTTGTTGGTCTTGGCACACCAACCGCACCCATAGCGGCCGAAATACAGGAATATCGGCTTGTTCTCCTGCTGCGCCAGCCGCAAACCTTCACCATAAGAAACAAAAGGGTAGTGGTCGGGTGGGTCGGCAAAAACGGGGGCTGCGAAACAACCAGCAATCAACAACATTCCCAGCAACAGGCGTTTCATCTTATTCTCCTCGCAGCATAATTATGCGCATAACTCTACCGTAGCCACCGACTGCTTTCTATGGTTGATTCAGCACCCAACCGGAACAAGAATCCCGGAAAAACGTGCTGTCAATTGCATGCGAGCAGGCGTCAGGGTGTGCAAACACCGCTGCGGCGGCTGTCGTAATTGATTTTTATTTGTTCGGTCTGCCCGGCTGGCAGATCAACCACTGTGTTCAGAATGCCTGTGTAGCGGGTAGGGCTCAAGAAAGTGACCTCACCCATCTCATGCTCACGCGACGAGCTTTGCGCGCAACTGAGCGTCCAACTCCATGTGTCGCCGCTACGCCGTGCCGACTGGATGGCGCACCCGTTCCGCAATATCTGCGGGATGAACTGGCTGGCGTTCTGCATGTCCTGCGCAGTCATGCAACGGGTTTGCACGCGATCGCCGCTGGGCGCAGCAACGCCGTTCATTTGCATCTGCAAGTGCGTCGTCCACAAACCCGGTTCCAGATTGATGGGCGCGGCCAGGCTGACGTGGCTGCCTGCTGCCAGCAGAAAGGTGGCAATAGCGGTGCGCAGCATGCGAATTCCCCTGGATTGCTTGATAAACAGTCTAGCCGGATAAACCTTGCGCCTGACTGACGCGCGCCAGTGCGGCGGCGATAACGTGACGCGGCGAGGCCAGATTCAGACGCATGTAGCCGCTGCCGCCGGCGCCGAAAACCGTACCCGGGTTCATGCCCAGTTTGGCCTGATGAATAAAGAAATCGCGCAGCGCCGCATCACTCAATTGCATGTCGCGGCAATCGAGCCAGAGCAGATACGTGCCTTCAGGTGCAATCGCGCGGATGCCGGACAGGTGCTGACGCACATAGTCGAGCACAAAATCGCGCGTCTCCTGCAAGTAGGCCATGAGTGCATCAAGCCAGGCGCCGCCTTCACGATAAGCGGCTTCGAATGCCACGATGCTGAACGGATTGCTGGCGCTGACATGCTGGCTGGCGAACACTGCGCCGATCGTGGCGCGCAGTTCCGGGTCAGGAATGATCAGACAGGATAATCCGAGACCGGGAATATTGAAGGTCTTGCTCGGCGCCACCGCGGTGATCAGGCTGTCGGACTCGTCCGCCAGGGTGGCCAGCACAGTGTGGTGCTGATCGGGGTAGACGAGATCGGCGTGAATTTCATCGGATAGCACCACCAGCTTGTGCCGGCGCGCGATGCGCAGTATCTCGACGAGTTCGTCGCGCTGCCAGACCCGTCCCACCGGGTTATGCGGCGAACACAGCAACAGCAGTTTGGCGCCGTTGGCGGCGCAGTGCTCGAGGTGGTCGAAGTCGATCTGGTAACGGCCATCAGTCACGCGCAGAGGGTTTTCAACGAGGCGCCGTGCGCTGCTGGTCACCGCGGAAAAAAACGGGAAATACACCGGCGGCTGCACGATGACGCCCTCGCCCGCCTGGGCAAAGGCCATCACCGCGGCGTGCAGGGACGGCACCACGCCGGGACACATGACGATCCATTCACGCTTGACCGACCAGCCATGGCGCTGCTGCATCCAGCCGATCAAGGCATCGTAGAGGCTGTCCGGATAACGCGTATAGCCATAGATGGGATGCGCAGCGCGTGCCGCCAGTGCTGCGGTGACCGCGGGCGGAGCAGCGAAATCCATATCCGCCACCCATAACGGGGTCACGTCTGCGGTGCCGAAATACGCAATGCGACCATCGTATTTGACGCTGGCAGTGCCTTCGCGCGAGATGGCCCGATCGAAGTCGAAGCTCACACTATGCGTTCCCACAGGGTCACTTCAGCCAGGGTGTGCTGAAACTTGCGCCGTGTTTCGCGGATCACGAAAGGCACATCCTGAGGTGCCTGCATCAGGCGGAAATGCTTGCCCAGCATGGCTTTCAGGCCGTCCAGAGTGGTGAAATTCTCGCCGTCCTTTTTGTAGCCCCCTATCCAGTCCTCGCGCCGTGTGTGCTCTTCCAGCCAGGTATAGGGCGAGCTCAGCATGAGGATTCCGCCCAGGTTGATGCGCTCATGCACGCTGGTGAGGAACTTGGCCGGGCTGTACAGGCGGTCGATCAGATTGGCGGCAAGAATGAAATCGAAGCCGCCGAGGATGGGTTTGAGGTTGCAGGCATCGCCCTGCAGAAATGCCACCTTGTCGCGCAGTCCATCCAGCCCCAGGTCAGCCAGGCGCCGGGTTTTGTACGACACCAGTTCGCCTTCATCCACCAGGGTGTAGCGCATGCTGCCCTGCTCGGCCAGTTGCACGCCGAGATTGATAAAACGCGCCGAAAAGTCCACGCCGGTGACGTGCTCGAAATGCCGTGCCAGCTCGAACGTGGCACGCCCGGTCGCGCAGCCCAGATCAAGCGCGGTTCGGGCAGGTTTGTCGCCCATGGCGCGGATGGCGATCCGCGCCAGCGTGGCGGGGAAATTGGGCACGCCGTAATATTCATCGCCATAGTGGAATTCGGCGTATTCGGAGAGCTGCTTGTCGCTCTCGTAGAACACATTCGGCGCGCTGGCCGGCGCATCGCTCACCACGTAACGGAACCCGGCATGCTGGAAGAAATGGCGGCGAAAGGCATAGCGTGCACTGCGCAGCGACTCATTGCCGCAGCTGATCCACGAGCCGCCCTTGATGAGGTTGTGGCGGCCATCGAAAGTAGGCGTGGTGAAGTCGTCATAAATCGGGTGGACTTCAAAACCTTCCAGCGGATAGATCGGGGTTTCCGTCCATTGCCAGACGTTGCCGACCACATCAAACAAATCGCCGTGGCGATAAGTCGTGACCGGGCAGGCGGAGGCCCAGTGGTCGAGATGCAAATTGGCGCTGGCGGCCTGATCCGGGGGGACTTCTGCCACACCAGCCATATCATACAGACGGTACCATTCGTCCTCGGTGGGCAGGCGCACGGGTTGGCCGGTTTGTTGAGCTTTCCAGTTACAGAATGCCTTGGCCTCGTGGTAGTTGACTTCCACTGGCCAGTCCCATGGCATGGCTACCACTTCGGCCATCAAACGCAGGCGCCAGCCGCTGCCATCAACAAGCCAGAAGTTGGGGTGCTTTGCCTGACTGAAAATTTTCCAGCCGCGCCCTTCCTCTTCCCACCAGGCGTCTGCCTGGTAGCCGCCCGCTTCGACAAATCCCAGAAACTCGCGATTGCTGACCAGTTGCTGGCTGGCCTGAAATTCGCTCACAGCAACCTCGCGCAGGCCGTATTCGTTGTCCCAGCCGTAGTGCGGATCTGATTTGTCCTTGCCCAGACGCACCGTACCCGCAGCTATCGGCACCAACGCATTGCGCGGCGGCTCGCCGGACAGCTTGCACGCCGCCCATGCCGCATGCGGCTGAACATAGGCCAGCGCATGCTGGCGGATCAGCACCGAGGAAGTCTCCAGGTGGATGCGTTCGTGCTCGATGCCCATCACGATTGCCCACCACGGATGATTCCAGTCGATTGGCAGGGTCAATGGGGCGCTGGCGATCACCTGATCCACCAGCGCGCGCACCTGGTCACGATAGGCCTGCAATTCAGCAACACGCGGCCAGTCATAGTGGGTGTCGGAGAGATCATCCCAACTCATCTCGTCCACACCCACCGAGAATATGGATTCGAATCGGGGGTGGATGCGTTCGCTGATAAGTCCCACCAGCAATAACTTGTTGATGAAAAATGTGGCGGTATGGCCGAAATAGAAAATCAGCGGGTGGCGCAACGGGATGGGTTTTTTGTAATACGCATCGTCACAGACGAGTGTCTCGAACAATTGCTCGTAACGGTCAAAAGTGGTGTGGAAATAATCGCGGATTTCTGCGCGCATGCGTTCCGGATCGCTGCCAACGAGGCAAGGTGTACGGGCAAACAAACTGCGGTGCATTGGATCCAATTTTGTAATCTCGTTATTTGAGTGTTAAATATAAAAATAACTTGCCAGAGCATGGGAGACAAGTTTCAAATGAAAAGAATCCTTTATTCCTAGGCATATATTCTGTCCCGGTCTAAAGTGAATATAAGAGTTCAGGCATGATTGCGTATTTTGTTATCTGTTATGATCGATACAGGTACGGACCTGAATATCAACAACACGGTTCGCGCATTTAATAATGATTGGAGAACGACCTTGATCTCAAAAAAACCAGCCTCAGAAACGGATTTTACCGACATTACCAAAGATCAGTTGATTTCTGACTTCAAAGTGGTGATTGCCGACGCAGAGGCCTTGCTCAAGGCCACAGCCAACCAGGGTGGCGAGGCAATGGCTGCGGTACGCGCAAAAGCAGAGGAGTCACTCGCTGTCGCCAAAGTAAAAATGGCCGACGTCCAGGCTGCGCTCATGGAAAAAACCCGGGCTGCAGCGCGTGCTACCGATGATTATGTGCATGAAAACCCATGGAGAGCGGTAGGAGTTGCTGCGGGCGTGGGTCTGGTCATTGGTCTGCTGATCGGCCGCCGTTAAACAGGATGGCTGCGGAAAATAGCCCCTCCGGCAAAGGACTGTTCGATTCGCTAAAGACCCTCACTGGCACGCTGATTGCCATTGTCTATACGCGTCTTGAATTGCTCTCCATTGATCTGGAAGAAGAACGCGAGCGCCTGGCGATTCTGTTGATGCTCATGCTGATAGCGCTATTCTGCATCGGCGTGGGGTTGATTCTTGCTGTCCTGCTGATTGTCGTGGCGTTCTGGGATACGCACCGCTTGCTGGTTCTGGCTGGATTCACCGGGCTGTTTTTGGTCGGCGGACTTTCAGCCTCCTGGGTGGCGCTGCATAAGCTGCGTACCAAGCCCAGGTTGTTCGCTGCAAGTCTGGCGGAGCTTCGCCAGGACAGCACACAGCTTGACTCACATAAATGAAATTTCAACTAGATCAACTGGCTCATCGCCGCGAACATTTGCAGGCACTCGTTGCGCGCCAGCGAATTGAACTTGGACTGCACGTGGAACCCTTGCGCGCTCCTTTGGCGCTTGTTGATCGCGGCATGGAAGCGGTTCGCTATGTACGGCGCAACCCATTGCTCGTAGCGGGTGCAAGCACACTTTTTTTTGCTTTGGGCAAGAAGGGCTCGGGAAAATGGCTGCGTCGAGGCTGGCTGGCATGGCAGCTCATACGCAGAATGCGCATGAAGTGAACCATTGCAGCGGCCGATCAGTTTGCTAAGTTTTCAGATTCAGAAACTCGGTGAAAAAAATTACAGCCAGACATCGAGTCTCATAAATTCACTTAATTCAGGGGTAATCATGAACGCTGCAAGAATATTGGCGATTGCACTCATTGTGGCTGGCGTCCTGGCTCTGACATATGGCGGCTTCAGCTATACCAAGGAGACGCAAGAGGTCAAACTGGGTTCGTTTGAACTTTCGGTCAAGAACAAGGAAACAGTCGACATTCCAATCTGGGCGGGCGTGGGAGCGATAGCGGCCGGCGTGCTTCTGCTTATCGTACGCAAATAACGTCGTCACGGCAGCCTGACTCGATAACGGCTAATCATCCTGCATTCATGCAGAATGATTAGCCGTTCGCCTGCCTACTCATCTAAACCTCAGAAAATCCTTTGCAGCTTCTCCGAGGTTCCAACAGCGTGGCCCGACTCAACGATTACGACCGCCTGTGCGATGCAGCGCAGGCGCACGGGCGGCAGGTTTTGCGCCGCCGCCTCCGGCAGGCCGAGCTGCTGGCTGACTGCCGGATCGAACCGGCGTGCGTGCCCTGCCCTGTCCGCCTCCGCGCGGCTGGTTGCCACGCTGGCTGCCATTGAGTATCGGCTCGGCCTTGATGCGCGGATCGGGTTCAAAGCCCGGCAAAATCTCGGCGGTTAAATCACGTTTGGTCAGCCTGGCGATATCCGCCAGCAGTTTATGCTCGTCCACACAGACCAGCGACAGCGCTTCGCCTTCACTGCCTGCGCGCCCGGTACGGCCGATGCGGTGTACATAATCCTCGGCCACATTCGGCAGTTCGAAGTTGACCACGTGCGGCAGTTCGCTGATATCGATGCCGCGTGCGGCGATGTCGGTGGCAACCAGTACCTGCAGGCTGCCGTCCTTGAACTCCTTCAATGCACGCGTACGCGCCGCCTGGCTCTTGTTGCCGTGGATTGCCATGGCCGGAATGCCGTCCTTGTCGAGCTGCTCTGCCAGTCGATTGGCAGCGTGCTTGGTACGGGTAAATACCAGCACCTGGAACCAGTTGTGTTCCTTGATGAGATGGGTGAGCAGCTCACGCTTGCGCTCGCGATCCACCGCGTAGGCTTTTTGCGAGATCAACTCGGCGGTCGCGTTGCGGCGCGCCACTTCGATCATGGCCGGATTGTTCAACAGGCTATCTGCCAGCGTCTTGATCTCGTCCGAGAAGGTCGCGGAAAACAACAGTGTCTGGCGCTGTTTGGGAATCAGCGCCATGATTTTCTTGATATCGCGGATAAAGCCCATGTCCAGCATGCGGTCAGCTTCGTCCAGCACCAGAATTTCGACTTTGGACAGATCCACGGTCTTTTGCTGGGCATGATCGAGCAGGCGTCCCGGTGTTGCCACCAGGATATCCACACGGCTGCGCAGCTTCTGGATTTGCGGGTTGATGTTGACTCCGCCAAACATCATCATCGAGTTCAGCTTCAGATATTTGCCGTACTCGCGCACGCTTTCTTCCACTTGGGCTGCGAGCTCACGCGTCGGGGTCAATATCAGGGCGCGAATCGGGGGACGGCCTTCGGACGGGCCTTTGACGGCCTTGTCGGCGAGGCGATGCAGGATCGGTAAAACAAAACCGGCGGTCTTGCCGGTTCCGGTCTGCGCGCCGGCCAGCAGATCGCCGCCGGATAGCACGGCGGGAATGGCCTGCAACTGAATCGGGGTTGGGTCGGTATAGCCGCGCTCGGTGACGGCACGGACGATTTCTTCGGATAAACCGAGGGATGCGAATGACATAAATTTCCTGAAAAACAGATCGGCCTGTCGCTGCATAGGCAGCGCCAGTCTTGGGCAGGCGGATGGGGGTTTGAAAGCCGGATAGGCAGCGGGATTGAGACTGTAGCAAACACCGCAGGCGTGCATTCTAACAGAGCGCGGGGGTTTGCGCTGATATTGCGAATACGCGCATGTTGGACGGGAAAACTGATGTGAGTAAATACGCTGATTTCAAGGTGGCGCGCAACCATACGCCATTTTTATCTATCAGTAAAAAAGCGTAAGTGAATGATCCATTTTTTCGATGGCTAATTAAATTATATTCGAATATTAGGCTTATTTTATCCGGCTTAGGATAGACGCTCGGCCACGTTGCCAACACAGATGTTGTCTGCATTGCAGATATCAATTTCAAGCACATCAAGGAAAGGTTTGTTATGCGATTAAGAAAAATTCCGCTGGTTGCCGGTTTGTTTCTGGCTTTCTCCTCAGTGACAGTGGCGCAAGCCGGAACCGGAACCGGTGAAGTGACATTTATTCATATGGGCGACCTGCATGGTCACTTGATTCTACACCCGAATGTACGTAGCGATGGCAATGGTCAAAGTGAGGGGGGCGTGGCGCGCATTTACACGCTGATCAAAGACATCCGCCGTGCCAAGCCCGAGCAAACCTTGCTGGTGAATACGGGCGACACATTACATGGCGGCGCTGAAGCTTTGTTCACCCAGGGCGAAGCCATGATTAAAGTTTTGAACGCCTTTCATATCGATGCGTATGCACCGGGCAATTGGGACTATGTATACGGCGCGAACAAATTCATCGACTATTTCACCGGCCAGCAACCCAAAGCCAACTGGCACCCGATTATTTCCAACCTGTATTACGATAACTATCCCGGCGCCGAGGCACGTACCGGACAAAACGTTGCCGCACCCTACGTCATCAAGACGATTAATGGTCTGCGCGTCGGGATCATTGGTTTTACCAGCGACCGCGGACCTCAGGCCGGCGATCCGAACATTACCAAGGGTCTGAAATTCACCAACGGCGAGGCCGAGTATCAAAAATACGCAAAACTGTTGCGGGAACAGGATGTCGATCTGGTCGTTGCCATCTCCGAGCTGGGATTGCATGGCAACCTGACGTTGGCCAATCGGATTCCGGGTGTCGATATTATTCTGTCTTCCGACAAGCATGAAATCACGCCCAAACCTATTGTTTCCAAGCACGGCACGCTGGTGATCGAGCAAGGCATGGACGGTCAGGTGGTCGGGGAACTCAGCGTACGCGTAGTCAAGGGCAAGGTAGTCAGCAATAAATATACTTCTCATCGCATCACCGACCGGATCAAGGAGGATCGTGGCATCGCCGCACTGGTGAAATCTGTGCGTCTACCCTATGTTGCGGGCCCAAAATTCCGGGCAGGCGAGATTAAAAACCCCATTAGTGGCGCTCGGCTACGCTATCCTATCGACACAGTTATCGGTCAGACGGTAATCCCGTTGTACCGCAGTAATTTCAGTAATGAATCCATGCCCGGCGTCATCGAAGGCAGTTCCCACGATTTCCTTACCGACGCATTCCGCGTCATGACCGGCGCTCAATTGGGGGGGATTACCGGATTTCGTTATGGCACCACCATAGCAAAGGGTCCGATCAAAATGGAGGATCTCTACCACTTTATGCCCATCGGCCCGCAAATCGCCAAGGGTGAATTGACCGGAGCACAAATCAAGAAGACCCTGGAAGGCCAACCTCAAGGTGAGCAAGGACGTCCCGGGGAGTGGGTGAATGGCTGGACGGCGGGTTATAGTGGCCTGACTGCCGATTTTGATCCACGGGCGGCACAGGGAAATCGTGTCAGTAATATCCAGGTTAATGGCAAACCCCTGGATCCCAATGCCACTTACACGGTCGGCGGTTTTTATTACGATCTGATACCCAATCTGATCAATCGTGTCCCGGCCAAAAACATTGTTGTGCTGAAGGACCAGGACGGTAGCATTCTGGATGGCACCGATGTGGTGAAACGCTACGTGGAAACGCTACCAGCCAAAACGGTTAATCGCGAGACGTTGCAACTCGATCGTATCCGCCTCATCAATCCATTGCCCCAGGAAGAGCATGGCATACGAGAGATTCAACCATTGGGATCAAATCCTATGTAAGGGACACCGGGGGCTAGTATTTTCGCTTAACCACATTGTGCGGAACCTTACTGGTCGGGTCCCGGTAACCGCACAATATAGCCCCCCTTCTCGGCACGGGTGAGCGCGAGCAGTTTGTGCGCCTGCGCGTCCTCCAGCAAGTCGCTAAACGTACGATAGCCATAATACGACTCGTTGAAGTCGGGTTTGCGCCGCTTCATGGTCTGCTTGACCATCGATGCCCACATTTTTTCTTCCTCTCCACGCTCGGCCAGCAGGGCTTCGACGGTTTCGACCACGAGGTCGAACGCTTCCTGCTGCTTGTCGTTTTCGCTTCTGGGCGCAGTCTTCTTCGCCGCACCACTGACAACTTTATCGGGGGCTTTGCGCACTGCGCGCTTCTTCTGCGCTTCCTGTTCGCGCACCAGATCGTCGTAGAAAATGAATTCGTCGCAGTTGGCAATGAGCAGGTCGGAGGTGGAGTTCTTGACTCCCACGCCGATCACCAGCTTGTTGTTCTCGCGCAGCTTGGATACCAGCGGCGAGAAATCCGAATCGCCGCTGATGATGACGAAGGTATCCACATGCGACTTCGTATAGCAGAGATCCAGCGCGTCCACCACCATGCGGATATCGGCGGAATTTTTGCCGGACTGGCGCACGTGCGGAATCTCGATCAGTTCGAACGCCGCCTCGTGCATCGGCGCCTTGAATTCCTTGTAACGATCCCAGTCGCAATAGGCTTTCTTGACCACGATGCTGCCTTTGAGCAGCAAGCGTTCCAGCACCTTCTTGATGTCGAACTGTGCGTACTTGGCGTCGCGCACACCCAGCGCGATGTTCTCGAAATCGCAGAACAGGGCCATGTTGTTAATTTCATTGCGTTCCGACATCTCTCTCTCCTATTTTCCGCGCATAAACATTTTGTCCAGTTCCGCCAGACTGATCTGGAACCAGGTGGGCCGGCCATGATTACACTGGTTGGCGCGTTCGGTGGTTTCCATTTCGCGCAACAGCGCATTCATTTCGGTAATGCTCAATTGCCGGTTGGCGCGCACCGCACCATGACAGGCGAGCGTGCCGAGCAGTTCGTTGCGGCGTTCGGTCAGCACCCGACTGGCCCCCCATTCGCGCAATTCGTGCAGCACATCGCGCGCCAGTTGCGCGGGGTCGGCGTTTTGCAGCAGCCGCGGCACGGCTCGCACCGCCAGACTGGTGGGGGACAGCGGTGCAATCTCGAAGCCGATTTCGTGCAGGGCGGCCGCGTGCTCTTCGGCAGCCGCCACGTCCAGCGCATCGGCCTGGAAAGCGGCGGGGATAAGTAACGGCTGGCTCGCCACCGTTTTTTGGTCGAGTGCGGTCTTGAGCTTTTCATACACCACGCGTTCATGCGCGGCATGCATGTCCACCAGCACCAGGCCGGCTGAATTCTGGGCGAGGATATACACGCCGTGCAACTGGGCGATGGCGTAGCCCAGCGGGTGCGCGGCGGTTTCTTCCGTCTGCGCGGCCGCGGTTTTGGGCAACGGCATATCCCGCGTCATCAAGTCATAAAAAGCAGCGGGTTGCGCCACACCCAACGGCATCGGCGCTTGATAAGGCGCGCCTGAGGAAAACACCGGGCGCGCGGCATGGCTGGCAGGCTCGGGGCTGGCCAGTTGCGCCTGCGCCGCCGGGTTTTCGCCGCCGCGCCCGGCCAGCGTCTTGTTCAACGCGTGGTAGAGAAACTGGTGCACAGCGCGGCCGTCGCGGAAGCGCACCTCGATCTTGGCCGGATGCACGTTCACGTCCACCAGCGCTGGATCGAGTTCCAGGAACAGGCAATATGCCGGATGGCGATCATGATGCAGCACGTCGCGATAGGCCTGACGCAGCGCGTGGGCGATGAGCTTGTCGCGCACGAAACGGCCGTTCACAAAAAAATACTGCGCATCGCGGCTAGCGCGTGAATAAGCCGGTAGCGCACTCATGCCGGCAAGGCGCAGTCCGGCAGCGGATTCGTCTATCTCCAGCGCGGAGGCGGCGAATTCATCACCCAGCAACGCACCGATGCGGCGGCGCGCGTCCTCGCTGCGCAGGTGATGCTGGGCGCGGCCATTATGCTGCAGGCTGAATGCCACATCCGGCCGCGCCAGCGCAATGCGCCGAAACGCTTCCTCGCTATGACCGTATTCGGTGGCCTCGGATTTGAGAAATTTACGCCGTGCCGGAGTATTGAAATACAGGTCGCGCACTTCAATGGTGGTGCCCGCTGCCAGCGCCGTGGGCTGGGGTTCTCCGGGCCGGCCGCCGTCTGTCTCTATCTGGTGGGCATGATCTGCGCCGACAGCGCGGCTCGCCAGGCGCAGCCGCGCCACCGCGGCGATACTGGCCAGTGCTTCGCCGCGAAATCCCAGGCTGGCAACGCGCTCCAGATCATCCAGGCTGGCGATCTTGCTGGTGGCATGGCGTGCCAGGGCGATCTGCAATTGCGCTGCCGCAATGCCGGCACCGTTATCCGCCACGCGCATCAGCTTGATGCCGCCCTGCTCCAGTTGCACGCGAATCTCCGTCGCACCCGCATCGAGACTATTTTCCAGCAGTTCTTTCAACGCCGACGCCGGACGTTCGACCACCTCGCCAGCAGCAATCTGGCTGATCAGTAAATCGGGGAGGAGTTGTATCGCGGACATGGGCAATCCAGAAATTGATTGCCCAATTATACCCGGCCGGCCAACCCGGCCGGGTATGAAAAATCAGGAATTCGCCGCCAGCTTGGCGCGTATGGTAGCCGGGTTGGTAGCAAAGTACCGCTTGATGCCATCAACGATGGCCGTTGCCATTTTGTCCTGATAGGCGTCGTCAGTCAGGCGCCGCTCTTCTTCCGGATTGGAAATGAAAGCGGTTTCCACCAGGATGGACGGGATATCCGGGGCCTTGAGCACGGCAAAACCCGCCTGCTCGACGCGGCCTCTGTGCAGGTGGTTAATGTCGGAGAGTTCGGTCAGCACCGCACGCCCGAGACGGCGACTATCGTCGTTGGTTGCGGTTTGCGACAGGTCGATCAGGGTGCGCGCCAGGTTTTTATCTTTCACCCCCACGTTCACCCCGCCCACCAGGTCGGCATCGTTTTCGTTTTTCGCCAGCCAGCGCGCAGCGGCACTGGTGGCGCCGTGATCGGACAGGGTAAACACGCTGGAACCGCGCGCATCCCGGTTGACAAACGCGTCGGCGTGGATGGAAACGAACAAGTCCGCATTGATTTGGCGCGCCTTGTCGACGCGCTCGCCCAGCGGAATGAAATAGTCGCCGTTGCGCGTAAGTTCTGCACGCATGTTGGGTATGGCGTCTATCTTGGCCTGGACGCGTTTGGCGATGGCCAGCGTGACATCTTTTTCGTTGGTGCCATTGGCGCCATGTGCACCGGGATCGATGCCACCGTGGCCGGGGTCGATCATCACCGTAATCAGGCGCGTGATCTGGAATTGCGGTTTTTTGCCGCGCTTGCTGACAAGTCTTTCCGCTTTGCGAGGCTCGCTGGCTTGAGCCGGGAGTTCGGATTGTGGAGCGCCATCCGAGGCGATCTCAGGCTGCGGATTGATGGCTGCTTGTGGAGCGGCTTCCGGAATTTTCGCCGTGGCCGGGTAAACATCCAGCACCAGCCGGTTACCATTCCCGCCTTCCGGTTTGAGATTAAATACACGAGGCTTAACCTCTCCGCGCAGATCCAGTACCAGACGCATCACACCAGGACGGTTGACCCCCGCGCGCAAGCCTGCAATCCACGGATCGTTAGCACCAATTTTCCCAGCGAGATCATGCAATGCGGTCGACGGTTCCACACCTTCCAGGTCGATCACCAGGCGTTCCGGATTGCTCAGCGTGAACATCTTGTAGCTGATCGGCCCGGACGATTCCAGCGTGAGACGGCTGTAATCAGCGGACGGCCAATAGCGCACAGCATCGACCGCGTTGGCTGCCCAGCTCAGCATTGGCGCAAACAGCAGCGCCACCAGCAAAGTCCAGCTGGTTATCGGTGTATTTTGTCTCGCAATTGATTTAGCCATTGCCTGCCCGCCTCCGTTTCTGCCATCAGTTCGGCCGTTCTACCACTCTCATGCATACTCAACAGCACCCGCACATCCGGCCTGGGGAGCCACTTTCCGGCTTTTTCCGACCACTCGACCAGGCAAATACTGTCTGCATTGAAATATTCTCTGAACCCCGCTTCTTCCCATTCTAGCGGATCGGCGAAGCGATATAAATCAAAGTGATATAACTTTAACCTAGAAATAGCATAAAGCTCAACCAAAGTATAGGTCGGACTCTTAACTTTTCCCTCGTATCCAAGCCCGCGCAGGATACCGCGTGCGAGCGTGGTTTTGCCCGCTCCCAGGTTGCCGTCGAGATAAAACACCAGGCCAGGAGCCAGTATTCGTGCCATATCTGCGCCCAAAGCAAGGGTGGCGGCTTCATCGGGCAGGTGAAGAGTCAGCGGCGGCGGGGTATCATCGGCAGGATGGATCATGGCGAACTCGATTTGGCGAAATTGGTACGGGCTATCAAGGCGTGGGGACAGGAACTCGGTTTTGGCGCCGTGGGCATCACCGATTGCGCACTGGACAACACCGAGGCGGAACTGCTCGCCTGGCTGGATAAAGGCTACCACGGCGAGATGGATTATATGGCAAAACACGGCGTCAAACGCGCCCGTCCCGCCGAACTGATACCCGGCACGGTGCGCGTGATTTCGGCACGCATGAACTACCTGCCGCCGCAAGCTGCCGAGAGCTGGGCGGTGATGGACGACGGCGATCTCGCCTTCATTTCCCGCTATGCACTGGGACGCGATTACCACAAGGTGCTACGCACCCGCCTGCAACAACTGACGACGCGCATCGGGGCAGCTGTGGGCGCATTCAGCTACCGGGTGTTCACCGATTCCGCCCCGGTGATGGAAGTAGCACTGGCTGCCAATGCCGGACTGGGCTGGCGCGGCAAGCACACCCTGCTGCTGGATCGCGATGCGGGGTCGTGGTTTTTCCTCGGCGAAATCTATACGGACTTGCCGCTGCCGGTGGACAACCCGGTTTCCGCACACTGCGGCAATTGTCAGGCCTGCATTGATATCTGCCCCACGCAGGCCATCGTGGCACCCTACGAACTGGACGCGCGGCGCTGCATCTCTTACCTCACCATCGAGCATGCCGGCAGCATTCCCGTTGCGCTACGCCCGCTGATGGGCAACCGTATCTACGGCTGCGACGACTGCCAGCTGGTGTGCCCGTGGAACCGCTTTGCCCAGACCAGCGAACTGGCCGATTTCGCGGTGCGCAACGGTCTGGATAGCGCTGCCCTCGCTGCACTGTTCGCCTGGAGCGAACACGACTTCGACGCCCGCCTGCAAGGCAGCGCAATCCGCCGAATCGGCCATGAACGCTGGCTGCGCAACATCGCCGTGGCATTGGGGAACGCACCGACCAGCGACGCAGCTATGCAGGCCCTGCACAGCCGTGCCGACCACCCATCGGCGCTGGTGCGCGAGCATGTACAATGGGCGCTCTCGCAACATCGCAATGTCCAAATCCATGCAGATTGATCCCAAACAACCCATCGGCGTATTCGACTCCGGCATCGGCGGACTCACCGTCGTGCGCGCCCTGATGGAGCGCCTGCCGTTCGAAAACATTGTCTACTTCGGCGACACCGCGCGCGTGCCCTATGGCGTCAAATCGGTGGAAACCATCGCCCACTACACCACCCAGATCGCCGAATTTTTGCTGGAAAAACAGGTCAAGGTACTCATCATCGCCTGCAACACCATGGCCGCCGTCGCCGCCCAGGTAGTGCGCGACTTGTCCCCGGTGCCGGTGCTGGATGTGATCGAGGCCGGCGCCATCGCCGCGGTGGAAGCCACCCGTACTCGCCAGATCGGCGTCATCGGCACCCCTACCACCGTCAACAGCAACGCCTACGCCCGCGCCATTCAGGCCATGGCGTCGGACGCGCGCATCTACTCCCAGGCGTGTCCGCTGTTCGTGCCGCTGGTGGAAGAAGGCTGGCTTGACCATGAAGTCACCCGCCTTACCGCCCAGGAATATCTCAAACCGGTGCTGGCGGAACATATCGATACGCTGGTACTGGGCTGCACCCACTATCCGCTACTCAAACCGCTACTTCAGAACGTGATGGGCACAGACGTGAAACTGGTGGACTCCGCCGAAGCCATGGCCACCCGTACCGCGGCATTATTGGCGGAACAAGGCCTGGCCAACACCGATCCTGCTCCACCACACTATGAATTTTACGTAACCGATGTGCCGGTCAAATTTCAGACCATAGGCGAGCGCTTTTTGGGGCGTTCGCTGAATCATGTACATGTGGTGAAATGGTAAAGATTGGCGGCAATTCTGGCCTGCCTATCCGGACATAATCAACATGAAACTTAGCCCGCAGGATCTGGAAAAAATCTCCGAACTCACGCTCCAGCACTATAACCAGCGTTCCGAAGATTTTTGGGAAGGCACCCGTCATCATGATGTGAGCCAGAATATCGCGGCACTCCTGCAATACATTGAAGGAGAATCACCCTTTACCATATTGGATTTTGGCTGCGGCCCGGGGCGCGATCTCAAGGTGTTTGCCGAACTTGGCCACCGCGCGGTAGGTCTGGACGGCGCCGCGCAGTTTGCTGACATGGCGCGTGCCCATAGCGGCTGCGAAATATGGCAACAGGATTTTCTGAAACTGGATTTGCCGCACCATCACTTCGATGGAGTATTTGCCAACGCCGTGCTGTTCCACATCCCCAGCCAGGAACTGCCAGCGGTGCTGGAACAATTGCACGCGACGCTGAAACCGCGCGGCGTGCTGTTTAGCTCGAACCCGCGCGGCAATAACACGGAAGGCTGGAACGGCGGGCGCTATGGCGCTTATTACGATCTGCAAACCTGGCAGCGGCATATGTCGGATGCCGGGTTTATCGAGCTGACCCACTATTACCGTCCCAGCGGTTTGCCTCGGGCTGAGCAGCATTGGCTGGCAAGCGTGTGGCGGAAACCATAATGTGTTGCAGATCATAAAATTAAAACGGCAAGAACCACTGTTAAAAACGACAGTCTATGATCTTACAGATCGGCAATTTTGGAGAGTTACAATGCCTTATTCGGAGCAAACAGTCACTGCAGTTCGGCCTTGGTCGGATCGAACCTTCAGCCTGACACTCACCCGTCCGGCCGACTTTGTCTTCGCCAACGGCGAGTTCGTGACCATCGGCCTTAAACAGGAAGGCAAGCTCATCGCCCGTGCCTATTCCATTGTCTCGACCCAGGATGATGACCATCTGGAATTTCTCAGTATCCATGTCCCGGATGGCCCGCTGACCAGCCGTCTGGTCAACATTCAGCCGGGCGATACGGTCTGGGTAAATAGCAAGACTACCGGTTCGCTGACACTGGCGCATGTGTTACCGGGGCGCAATCTCTATCTGCTGGCCACCGGCACCGGCTTGGCGCCCTTCATGAGCATGATCCGCGATCCGGCCACTTACGCTGCCCACGAAAAAGTCATTCTGGTGCACACCGTCCGCAACGAAGCAGAACTGGCCTATCGTGATGAGCTGGAAAGCATTGCGGGAGACAAACTGCGCTATGTACCCACCGTGACACGCGAGCCTTTTGCACACAGCGATCGCTGCTCGGATTTATTCATCTCCGGCGAACTGTTCAAGGAACTCGATCTGCCCCAAGCCGATCCCGAACTGGATCGGGTATTGATCTGCGGCAATCCCGACATGAACCACCAGATGACCGCCTATCTGCGCGAGAACGGCTGGACCATGACCAACCACCGTGGCATCGGCAATTTCAGCGTGGAAGCCGCCTTCGTCATTCAGCACACCTGAAACAGGAAGGCAAAATTCAAGACCTTTCCCTGAGCTTGATTTTGCCTTTTGATTTTCCAGAACAAACCACGTCGCATATATTTGAGGCGCAGGGAGTGAGCCTGCTACCATACGAGGACTTATGGAACGGCACATGCTCTGCTCAGGAACCCGCAGCCGGATAGCCCGTGCCACGTGCGCGGCAGTCTTTTTGATGCTCGCGGGTTCATGGTTGCCGTTTCTCCCCATTTCCCAGGCACACGCCTCCGATCTTCCTCCCTATCGCTTCGGTGTTCTGCCCCTGCAAAGCCCGAACAAGCTCGCATCCATGTTTTTGCCGCTGACCAAGGTGCTGGAAGATCGCCTGCACCGCCCGGTCCAATTTGTCACAGCGCCGAGCTTCTCGATTTTTATGCAGCGCGTCGCACAGCGGGAATACGATATCGTGTACCTCAACCCTTTGCTGTGCGCCGAGGCGCAAAAATCCGGCTATCACGTTATTGCCAAAATTGCGGGAGAACCCTTCACCGGCATCCTGGTGGTACGCCGCGACAGCAATATCACCAAACTTGCCACTCCGCTCCGACCGGGATTGCGCCTGGGTTTTCCCGACCCTGGTGCTTTCGCAGCGACCGTGATGACACGCCGCTACTTGGAAAGCCTGGGCATCCCGGTAGACAGGGATTTCGAGGTTAAATATTTCGGCTCCCAGGACTCCGTACTAATGGCCCTGTATTCCGGACTGGTGGATGTTGCCGGCACCTGGAAGCCTTCCCTGCGTTCCATGCCGAAACATATTCAGCAAGCATTGCGGATTATCGCCGAGACGCCGCCGGAACCGCAGATGCCCATCGCCGTACGCGACGACATGCCGGCTGCCGACATGAAAACGGTTGCCAAAGTCTTGGTGGATATGGGCAGCACCAGCACCGGCCGGCAGATTCTTAATGGCATGGAACTACCCCAAGGCTTCGTGCTCACGGACGATAGCGAGTATGTCAAGGTGGGTAAATGAGCCAGTCCGAGTCCGGCAACCTGGCCATCTTGTTACCAAAAACCGCTAACAAAAGTTCTGGATTCACCCATACATTGCGTTTTCGCCTGATGCTGTCCGTGGCACTGGTGCATGTGGTGCTAATGGGCATATTCGTTGCGGTCGCGGTACGGGAACAGTCGGATAAAATCCAGGCCGAGTTATACAGCCGTGGCCGTTCGCTGGTTGCCCTGACCGCTGTGGCTTCAACCAATGCCCTGCTTACAGAGGATCTGGGTGCGCTTGCGGAAATCATTCACCGGGTCAAGAGCCAGCCCGAAGTGGTGTATTGTGAAATTATTGACTCGCGCGGACGCGTGCTGGGGACGACCTATCCGGAACGCCTGGGCAAAGTCTTGCCATTGCTGGCCGCCCAGTCTGAACATTTCCCGCTGCCTCCGGGCGATCACGTACTTGATCTGCAAGAGCGGATTCGCATAGCCGATCAGACTATCGGAATCGTGACGATTGGATTGTCCACTGTTCGTATGGATTCCGCCTTAGCCAAGACCTGGCGCGATGGATTGTTTTTTATCCTCACTGCCTTGATTGTGGGCAGCGGTGCTGCATGGGTTCTTTCTCTGGTCACTACGCGCGGATTGCGCAACATGATGGAGGCTGCGAGCAAAATCAGCCAGGGCAACCTTGACGTAAGGGTTCCTGCAAACTCGCAAGATGAGGTGGGCATGCTGGCTACGGCCTTTAATCACATGGTGGCTTCGCTCAAACAGGCCTCGGAAGACGCCGCACAGGAACACGAACGGCGTAACCAGGCAGAACGGCTCGCTTGCGTGGGTGAAATGTCGGCGATGATTGCCCACGAAATACGCAATCCGCTATCCGCCATCATTAATTCAGTTAATTTGCTAGGCGGAGACACCCTGAACCAGGAAGATCGTAGCCAGGTGATCTCCATCCTGAACAATGAATCCGGGCGTCTGAGTCGTATCCTCGGCGATTTCCTGGAGTTTGCCAAAATGCGCGAGTCACAATTGACCCGCGCCAACCTGAAAGTGCTCATCGAAGAAATCGCCAACATGTTGTACCAGGATCATCAGGCAGGTAAACGTCTTCGCCTTGCCATTCATTGCGCACCGGATGCCCAAATGGCCGTTTTCGATCACGACCAGATGCGCCAGGTATTATGGAATCTCATGCTTAACGCACTGCAATCCATGCCTGAAGGTGGCGAGCTGTCAGTCATGACGCGACGTGCAGGAGAAAAAATAATGGTGCATATTGCGGATACCGGCTGCGGTATCGCACCGGATTTCCAGAAAGAAATCATCAAGCCCTTCGTCTCCAGCCGCAAGGGTGGTACCGGCCTGGGGCTCGCTATCGTGCAACGCATCCTGGTGCAGCACGGCACCCAGTTGAGCATCAAAAGCACACAGCATGTTGGAACAGAAGTCAGTTTTCAATTAAACGGTATTCACTAGTCATGGCTACTATCCTGATCGTGGACGATGAGTTTTCCATCCGAAAAACACTCGGCCTGCTGTTGAAGACGGACCAGCATCAGGCGCTGGAGGCAAGCAATCTGGCAGCGGCTAAAGCCTGCCTGGACAAGCATATCGTGGATCTGGTGATCACCGACCTGCGCATTGGCGAGGAAAGCGGTCTGGAGCTATTGACCTACCTGAAGGACACCGGTTACGCCGCGGAAAGCATCATGATGACCGCCTATGCTTCCATCGAAACCGCGGTGGAAGCCATGCGTCTGGGCGCTTACGATTACCTCACCAAACCCATTAACCCGGACGAGCTGTTATTGCGGGTACACAAAGTACTGGAAAAAAAATCTCTGTACGAGGAAGTCACCCGTTTGCGCGGCGAATTGTCCAGACGCGACAAACTCGGCCACATCACTGCACGCAGTCCACGCATGGCGGAGATTCGGAAAATTGTCGAACGTATCCGGGATCGCGACCTGCCGGTGTTGATCACCGGGGAAACAGGTACCGGCAAGGAAGTTCTGGCAAACGTCATCCATAGCGTGAGCGCCCGCAGTCACGGCCATTTTGTCGCGATCAATTGCTGCACGCTGCCTGAAGAATTGCTGGATTCCGAACTGTTCGGCCACATTAAGGGTTCGTTTACCAGCGCCACTTCGAACCGCAAAGGGCTGTTCCAGCAAGCGCATGGCGGCACGCTTTTTCTGGATGAAATCGGCGACGTCAGCCCGCGTCTGCAGGCCAAGCTGCTACGCGCCCTGCAGGAAGGAGAGGTGCGCCCGGTCGGCAGCGAAACCTCCGTCAAGGTAGACGTGCGCATCATCGCGGCCACCAACTGCGATCTGGAGGAAATGGCGAACCAGGGAAGTTTCCGTCGCGACTTGCTGTTTCGTCTGAACGTGCTTCCCATCCATATCCCGCCGCTACGGGAAAGACGCGAAGACATTCTGCCGCTGATTGATTATTTCCTGGAGATGGAACGTAAACAACTCGGGCGTCACGATCTCAACCTGAGCCCCACGGCCCGACAAAAACTGATCGAGTACGATTGGCCGGGTAATATTCGGGAATTAAAAAATGTTGTAGAGCGCAGTTTCGCTCTCTACGGTGGGCCGGTTCTTGATGCGCACGAAATCGCATTGTCGATGAAGCAAAATACATCGGGGACTCTGGATAAAAATAAAACCCTGGCGGAGGCGGAGGCCGAACACATCCGGCACGTATTGGTCGAAAATCACGGCAACCAAGTGGCCGCTGCGCGTGTTTTGGGCATAAGTCGCTCTACCTTGCGCAGGAAACTGGACGAGATGAGTCACTCATCCCTGTCTCATTCTGACTCACCCCCTGTCGCATTTTAAATCACCTCGCAGCCTATCTCCGTTATCCATCCACAATCAACATATTGAATTAACACAACAATATGCTGATGGCATAACCATTGCTCATGGCATCTCAACACGCTGCAAATAGCGTGGCCATAAGACCCAATGGAGAACCGGATGGATCTGTTCAAAAAAACCCTTAATCCCGTCGCGGCACTGGCGATCATCGCAGTGCTCGACATCTTTCTATTTCTGGTTGTCGGTGCGTGGACAGTCGGCGGCGGCGAAACCATGATGACCGGGCTCATCGCCAAATTCTTCATGGGCAGCGCCATTGATCGCATTCCGTTCTGGAGTGTCGCGTTCCCGCCCGACCCTTACTACTGGAAAATTTACATCAGCCTGGGAATGGTGTTCGGCGCCTTTGTGGGTGCCGTGTTCAGCAAGGAGTTCTGCTGGCGTATGCCGCATCGCCTGACCGAATGGGTGATGATCACCATCGGCGGCTTGCTTATGGGTATCGGCATCCGACTTGCCTTTGTGTGCAATGTGAGCACTTTTTTCGGACTGACGCCGGAAATGAACCTGGGCGGCTACCTTGCGGTGAGCGGCATTCTGGCAGGCACCTGGGTCGGTACCTTGATTTACAAAAAGAATCTGGAGGGATGACATGACACCTGTGGCGGAATGCCTGTCGGCATTTATTTTTGGCACCACCGTGGGGCTGCTGGTACAACGCTCGCGTTATTGCAATGTAGCAGCCCTGCGCGACGCCATGCTGTTCAAAACCTATCGCAATACCAAAGCCATGCTGGTGGCGATGATGATCATGACGCTGGGGTTTACCGCGTTCATCACCATCGGGGCGGGTAAACCCATGCAATTCGACGTGGGGTTGAACACCTTTATTGGATTGTTTCTATTCGGCCTTGGCATGGTGCTGGCCGGTGCCTGTACGGTGTCCACCTGGGTCAAGGCCGGTGAAGGCAATATCGGCGCGATCTGGGCGCTGTTGTTCACCTTTATCGGCATGTTCCTGTTTTCACTGGTGTGGTCCTTCGATTTCTGGCCGCCTGCGCCGCAGACCATGACCGGCACACCCAACCTGGCAGGGCTGCAGTTCGGGTTCGCCAATGCGGCAACGCTGCAAAGCAGTACCGGTATTCCAGCCATCGTATTCGGCGCGTTGCAGACACTGGTCCTGTTCGGCATCTATCGTGCGATTTTGAAGCGGGAACGTGCGGAGGCTCCGGTACCTGAGCCCCAGGCCGCGTCCATAGAAGCGTCAGCATGCGATGCCTGGGCTGATTCTCCCGCTGAACCTGCCGTGCAAGGCGCCTTGGCAAGAGCCGAGGCAAGCCAGCCGGCATAACCCAATCACCAAGCATAAAGGAGCGAATAATGGGATTTTTCAGCAAGAAAACCGAGGCAGTGCCCGATGCTGGCCAAATGACGCAGGCGGTATTGCCGGACGGTACCCAGCATCTTATCAAGCAGCAAATCAACTGCCTGGGTGACTCCTGCCCGCGCCCCCAGCTGATGACAAAAAAGGCGCTCTCCACGGCGATGCCAGGCGATGTCATCGAAGTCCTGATTGACAACGCCACCTCCATGGAGGCCATTCCTCCCATGATGAAAGATCTGCGTAGCTCGCACCTTGCGACCGTGAGAGCGGACAGGTGCTGGCATGTCTATGTGCGTAAAGATTGAGGAGACGACAATGCGTTTCGCAAAATTACAAATGGTCGTGTTCTCGACATTATCGGCGGCAATCAGCATCGGTGGCCTGGCATATATCTTCATGGATCCACCCGCTTATCTTCATGCTACCCGGCAAGGTGTGCCCTATTTCACCCCACAAGTCATCAACCCCGCCGACGGCAAAGCGCTGGATTTGAATATGCTGGTCAGGCATTACCAGGGAAAGGACAAATCATGACTCTGGATTTTGCAACCATTCTGCAAATCATCATGTTCGTGGTGGCTTTCTATATCACCTATGTCTGCCTTACCAAGGATATTTTCTGAGAGGCTCGCGATGAAGAAAGAAATCCTGATTTTCTGGCTGGTGGCTCTGGCTCTCGCCTTCGGTCTGTCGGCATTGCTGTTCCACTACGCCGCACTGGCGCCTGGCGCGCTTGCCAAAGCGCGTACGCCGCAGCCGATGGAAAGCATGCCGGACGTCAATTTGGGCAATGCCTATGGCACGGTATCGGTTACCGATCTGGTCGGCTACTACATCGAACATCCGCCCGCGCCGAAAGGCACCACTGCCGCAGACGACGGCGAGCACCGGTTTGGCGGTTGCTGACTAGCCGGCCATGCGCGGATTTTTCCCGATCCTTTTCACCATGCTGTGGATGGTGCTGGCCGGGAATAGCCAGGCGTCGGAGGTTGCCTTCGGCTATACCGATCATGCCTCGAATCTGATCGGCAGCGTGACGGTCGTGGATGCGCGCGCCGAGGATGCCTGCCTGCATTACACCGTGCGCGGCGCCCACTGCCTTCCCGCTGCCGATTTTCTTGGCCCGCACGGCCGCCTCGCGAGCTTTCGCGAAATCTATTGGCTTTTGGGAACCGCCGGGCTGTCGGAGCAAGCCCATGTATTGGTCGTGGGCGATGACCCAACTGAACGTGATTTCGTGGCCGGCATGCTGTATCTGTGTGGGCAAAGAAAAGTATCCATTCTGACTATCCCCATCGCGCGCGGCGCTGGCCTGGAACAGACTCAAATGGGACAGGGCACAGGCCGCGGAATGACGCGCAATCCGATTTATCTAGGCGTCGTACGCGAAGGCCGGATCGTGTTGCGCGACGAACTTGCGCAAGCATTAACCACAAATCATCCACCGCTTTTACTGGACGGGCGCAGCGATGACGAATACTGGGGAGCGCGTATCAGGGCCATGCGCGGCGGACATCTACCGGGGGCTCAATCCTTGCCGATGTTCAAAGCACGACAGCAAATAGCCAAAAATACTTTGCAGCTACCGCTGCGAGACGGATTGGTCGTATATGCCAACGACCCATTTGAATCAGTTGCGTACTTTACCTTGCTGCGCGCAGGCGCGGGCGCGGAAGTGCGGGTGTTTCAGGATGGCTGGGTGGATTGGGCGAACCATCCCGCATTGCCGATGGACTCTGTCACCTATCCAAACGCTTTACTGAGTGTCGCCCCTGCCAGGCAGCCGGAAAAGCAAACGAATCCCGGTCAAATTGCGCTGATATTGGGAGGAATTTCCATGTTAACCGCATTTTCAGCAGGATTTTTTTACCTTGGAAAAAGGAGAAGCTAGTTGGAAATGCTGTTTGTCATATCAACCGACCGGGGTGGCCGGATTCTGGCGCCGCTCGCTCATGCCTGCATCAGAAAAGGCATCGCATGGGGCTGCTTTTTTACCAATGACGGCGTTCGCCTGCTTGCCGACAGCGGCATTAAAAACCTGATGGACATGGCGAATCAGGCAATCGCCTGCGAGCACTCCTGGCAACGCTTCATGGCTGAGAAACACTGCCCTGTGGAACTCGGCAGCCAAACCAACCATAGCGCCATGCTCGCCAGGACAGCCCGAGTCATTACCATCTAAGGCAAAAAAAAATGACCAATTCCATCAAGACTATCCTGCTCCTCGGGCGGCGTGATCACGCTGAAGCAATGCGCGTAGCCGCGGGCCTGACGATTTTTGGGCACCAGGTGCGTTTAGTGTTTATGCACACGCCAGTCGCCGACACTCCCGAAAATGCAGAGCAGTTCGACCTGCTGGATTTGGCCGACATTGCTCCGGAAACCACCGTGCCGGAAGAGCAATTGCCATTTCTTGACAAGGCGGCTCTGGCCGAGGCGATGCTCGAAGCCGATTTCATCATGAGCGTTTAGGATGGAACAGAAAATGGATGAAATCAATGTAGTCGTACTGCAAACGGACATTTTTCCAGATCAGGAAACGCTGGCTGAAGCAATCGAGCAACTTCAAAAGACCCATCGCGTGTGGCATTTCGACGCCACACAAACGGGCAATGCCGAGCGGGATTGGGATCAGGCGCTACTGCGCCTGCTTGATGCCGATCGGATCATCGTTGTTTAACGAAGGAGGAGAAATCATGAAACGGATATTGTTTTTAACTGTAGTCTGGCTGGCGACTGCAAGCGCAACCGCATTCGCCGTAGCCGATAGCCCGCTTGTAGACACCAACTGGATTAAACAGAATTCCTGCAAGCCTGGCATCGTGGTATTGGATATTCGCAACCAGCTCGACGGTCACTCCAAAATAGATTATCTGCGCGGCCATATTCCGTGCGCCATATATAGCGATTATATGAAGGATGGCTGGCGCGCCAAGGTGAACAACATACCCGGCATGCTGCCGCCGATTCCGCAGATCGAGAAACTGATCGGCAGCCTCGGCATCGACGATAATTCCCACGTGGTGATCTATTCGGCGGGTAGCAACGCCCTGGACATGGGCAGTGCCACGCGCGTTTATTGGACGTTCAAAGTGCTGGGGCACGACGACGTTTCCATTCTGAATGGCGGATATGCCGCTTATGAGGCGGACAAGGCCAACAAGATCGAAACCGGCATGAATCAGCCCAAACCGAAAGCCTTTGTAGCGAAATTCCGCAAGGACATGTATCCCACGGAAGCCGACGTGGAAAAAGCCAGGAAATCCGGCGTTCTGCTGGTCGACAATCGCCCCAACGACCAGTATCTGGGGGTCAACCGGACGCCCGCTGCGGTCAAACGCAACGGCACTATTCCTGGGGCGAAGAATCTCCCGGAGAGCTGGCTCACCGACAATAACGGCGGCAAATTCCGCAGCGCGGCCGAACTGGAAAAACTCTATAAAGATGCAGGCGTCCCCCTCAAAGGAGAAGAGATCAACTTCTGCAATACCGGCCACTGGGCGTCGCTGGGCTGGTTCGTTTCCAGTGAAGTGCTTGGCAACAAACTGGCCAAGGTTTACGATGGTTCGATGGCCGAGTGGAGCGCCGATCCGAAGGCGCCTATAGAGCAGAAAATCAAGGTGGAATAACGGCCTGTGTACTTGGGCCGAGTTCTGGTCGTCCTGGTATTGTTCGCTGCCGCCTTGCCTGCATGGGCGAGCGGCGAACATGAGCGCCGTCTGCAGGTGGAGATCGCCGTCTTGTATGGCGACGCTCAACTGCTGCTTAATCCGGCAACGCCTCCATTGCGACGCGAGGGTTTGCGCCTGCGCATCCGCAGCAGTCTTGGAACTCTGGGAATGCTGGCACGTTATGCCGCTCAGGAAGACCCGGCTTTGCAATCCGTTACTGGCAAGAAAATCGCCAATTTGCGCACCCAGTTTGCCCACAACAATATCCAGACATTCGCCAGGCAACTGAAGCTGCTTGAATCGAGACAGCCTTTAGACATGTCTGATTTTTTGCCCCTCACGGCAACGCCTTTGCGTTTGCATACCGGACAGGAAATTTATCAAAACCTGTGTATCGGCTGCCATCTGAACCCCGTCCTGACTCAACCCAATCCGGCACCCAATCTTTTCTCAATGGCCGCGACCGTTCCGCGGAATGAATTCATCGCTCGTATGCTGAGCGGCATCCATGGCGTGCATCTGACGACGCTGCAAAATCCGTTTACCGACGAAGAAATTGCGAGCATGACAGCATTCTTCGAGCAGGCGCAAACCGGCAGATAGGCAACCAAAAGATTCAAAAACTGTATTGCCTTCGTTACCTCATCCTTACCGCTTTGTTCATCTTGTATTACAAATTTGATTAACCAAGAAACGGCGACTTATCCACGAAAGACACGAAAGGCACGAAATAAATCAATAGCTTGTTATCTCATTGAATATTTTGCGAGCTTTCGTCTTACAGCGAAATGCCTACTTACCCCATTTCGTGCCTTTCGTGTCTTTCGTGGACCAACTGTTTTTTGCCAGAATTAAGCCGCGGCCAGCGTAAAGGCATCCGCATAAATGTCTTTCATTGCAGCACCGGTCAGGAACGCCTTCTTCTTGGCCGTTTTGACCATTTCCGGATTACCGCATAGAAATACCCGCCACCCCGTCAATTTTCCGATATCCGCCAGCGCCACATCGAGGGCCCGGCCCTGGGCATAGCCATCCGCCGGCATTGCATCACCGGAAATACAAGGGGTATAGCTGAAATTGTCGTGGCAGTCTGCCAAGGCGCACAGTTCGTTGACCAGATACAACCCTTGCGGATTTCTGCTGCCGTGGTAGAGCCTGATCGGACCAGTGTGGCCCTGTTCCAGCGCATCGCGGGCGATGCCATACAGCGGTGCAAGTCCGGACCCGGTTCCAATCAGCAGGATGGGTTGCTCCGGGTGGCCTGGCACATAAAAACAATTGCCAACTGCCTGGCTGATCTCGACGACGTCGCCGGGTTTAAGGTTGTGGTGCGCCCAGCCGCTCACCCGACCGTCGGGCACCTTGCGGATATGCAATTTCAGGTGCTGATCGTGCGCCGGCACGCTGGCCAGAGAGTAGCTGCGCCCCAGCGTGGCATCCTTGAAAAGATTGATGAACTGGCCTGCCCGGTATTCGAGCGGATTTTCACAATGCAGTCCCACGCAGATGATTTCATGGTTGAGCGATTCAATGCTGTGCACGGTCGCCTGGATGCGTGCGCTGCCTGCATCCGGCAGGCTAACTTCCATGTCTTCGAGCGGGTGGCAGCTGCAGGCCAGAAAATAGTTCTGTGCCTTGAGCGTTTCCTTCAATCCATTTTGCGAATCAAGCGGCGGAGTACCGGATACTGAGCGCATCAAACAGGTCTGGCATATGCCATTGCGGCAGGAAGACGGGATGGATACGCCATTCCCGGTCAATGCATCAAGTACTGATTGATTTTCGGCACAAGCATAAGTATCGCCGTTAAAAGTCAGATTGGGCATGGCGTATCTCCTGAAATGAATCTATTATTTTCCGAGAACGTCGTTACGCGTGGTCTCGCAAAGCGCTGCCACTTCTGCAATATACGGCTGCGGAACATTGAGCTCCTGTAGCGTCGCTGCCAGATTTTCCACCACCGCATCAAAATGAGCGTCGTTCAGACCTTTTGCGACCAGATGTGCATGGCCGCGTCGCATATCCATGCCGCTATATTGATTTGGGCCACCGAAAGCCATCGTCAGGAACGCCTTCTGTTTGGCGGCTTGCCGGTCCATATCCACGTCATCGAAAAAATCGCTGATACGGTCATCGCTCAGCACCTTTCGATAAAAAATTTCCACGGCTGCGTTCACCGCACCGTCACCGCCCAGCTTGTCAAACAGTGTGTCATTCATACTCTATGTCCTTTATTCAAAACACCAATAACATATATAATATATACATGTTTTAAGGCAAAATTAAAGGGCTGCAAGCCCTTGGTAAACATATACAACGTCATGAAGTATATGAGCGCATACTAATATGCCATCGTAGTCATGTCAAAAGAAATTTGCAACAGCGGTATAATCGACGCCAGAACGGCAGCGATCAAGGCATATGCAACTTACTCAATACACGGACTACTCATTGCGCGTGCTCATTTACCTCAGCCTGAAGCAGCCTGATGAACTGGGAACAATCAGTGAAATAGCCGGATTCTATGGAATCTCGCGCAACCACCTGGTCAAGGTGGTGCACAATCTGGCGAATCACGGCTTGATTCAGACGATACGCGGCAAACATGGCGGCATGCGGCTGGCACGCCCGGCAACAGAGATTGCCATCGGTGAGGTGGTACGTCTGACCGAACCGAACTTCGATATCGCGGAATGCTTCAACAAAGCGACCAACCTTTGCACGATCACTCCCGTCTGTGCGCTCAAATCCATATTGGGCGAAGCGCGCAGCAGTTTTCTTCAAGAACTGGATCGCCATACCATCGCGGATGCAGTGTCCAAAAAATCCGCACTATCGAAACGCATTCATCTGAGCTTGCCCATCACTTCCAGCCCACGCCGTACGGTCTGATTATTGACTGCCGTATTTTAAACATGCACGCTGCCTCAAACGGGCATAGTCGTCTGCTGCTCCGGCTTGCGTGATTGCCTGGCAACAAAATTCCTTGCCAACCCCTTATACAGCGGCGTGGGACAAACCAGCCGCGAAACTGTACTGGCGATTAGTGCAGCGCCCATCAGCGGCACCATCATGTCCTGGTTGTCGGTCATTTCCATCACGATGACAAAGGCGGTGATGGGTGCCTGTACCAAGCCGGAAAAATAGGCGACCATGCCGACTACAATAATGGCGCTGGGATTGAGGCCCGGAAACAGGGGCGCAAGGTTGGCACCCAGTCCGGCACCGACTGACAGCGACGGCGCGAACAAACCACCCGGGATGCCGCTCAGGAAGGATACCAGCGTAGCCAGCTGTTTCATCACGCCATAGCTGACCGGCAACGCTACTTTGGCCTCGATCAGGTGGCGCGCCTCCGGATAACCGCTACCAAATACGGTGTACCCTGAAGCAATCCCCAGCAACGCCAGTATCAGCCCGCAGGCGGCAGCAAACCAGACCGGATGCTGACGCATCCATCGCCCCGTGCTGCCAGGCAAACCATGGGTACTGGTGTGCAACAAGATGCGACTGAAAATTCCACCGGCCAACCCACCCAGCAGGCCGGCGGAAAACACCAGTCCCCAGGCTTGTGTTCCCACCAGGCTGGCGCCGGTATGACCAAAGTAGTTATAGTTGCCAAACACATACATGGCGGCCAGACCAGCCACGATGACTGCGGTGAGTAGGGTACCGCTGGTTTTTTCTTCGAACGACCGCGCCATTTCCTCGATGGCAAAAACGATCCCCGCTAGCGGTGTATTGAACGCAGCTGCCACGCCAGCGGCACCGCCTGCGACAATCAGGCCATGTTCCGATAATTGCCTGGGTAGTTTGACCCAGCGCCCGATGGAATAAAGAATGGCTGCACCTATCTGCACAGTGGGACCTTCGCGTCCGACGCTGGCGCCGCCGCACAACGCCAGCCAGGTCAGCAGCATTTTTCCCGTTGCGATACGCAGCGACAAAATCTGCCTGCGGCTGGACTGGTCGCGGATTTTCAATGTCGCGATCACCTGTGGAATACCGCTGCCTTCCGCCCCTGGGAAATAGCGGCGGGTAAGGAACACCACCAGCGCCATGGTCAACGGAGTCAATATCAGGGGGAGCCAGGGGGCATAGCCAGTCAGGTGCGAAAATAGATCCTGGGCCTTGTCCGCGCCGATGGCAAAAAGGCTGGCAGCAAGCCCCACGACCACCGCACCGATCCAGAAAATCATACGCACCAGCCAGAGACGGCCAGATAATAAAATAAGGCGGTGACGACGTTTCAGATACATGCCGTAGAGAACCGGATTGCAGCCAGGCCAACGTCAATCATCGGCACTGGCCGGGTTGAACTGCAGCATCGAACGCAGCATCGATGGCTTCAATGATATGGTTTAACCGGCGAAAATCCGCCGCGCAGCCTTCACCCGCCATGTAACGCCTGCGTAGCGGTCCCAGCGCGTTCACGACCGCAGCACGGTCGACTTCGGCATGTATATCCGATAACGCACACCACACATATATCATGCTGATGACCTCGCCCAAAAAAGCATCGGGATGACGTCCGGCCGTCGCTGCAATGAGGGTGGCATCAGCATTGCCGCACAATAGCGTATAGCCGGTGCGAGCCTGAAGGGTTTCCAGTAATTGCACGTAAGTCATGGAACTCGGATGACACCCATTTGGAATTGGCACTACAGCACTAAATCTCCCAGCGCTCGGGATGCGCCCAGTATTTGCTGTTGAGCCAGTCCGGTACCTGTTTGTAATCATGAAGGTTGTAACAACACAGTATCATCGTGGCCGCAGCGCAGTCCAGGCGCTGGTAAACCTGCATGCCCAGCGCCAGAAAATCCTGCTCTGTCCAAAGGCTGCGCTGCCCGGTCAAACCGGAGCCTAGCGGAGCGCCTACCAGCAAATTTTTCGCCTGCGCATCGCGCAAGCGGGCGATCAATGCCAGCGCAGCCTTTTTATCCATTTGTTCAATGCAGCCTATCAGAATAGCTGCATCATAGCGCGCGTCAGTTTGCACCGTTGATGCAACACTCATCCCTGTCATGTTGTTTGCATCGGCGGCTCGATAGGCGCTGACGCAAGCTGCCGCATCAGCCCCCAGCGCAAGCAGGGACTGTGGATGACAACCCTCCAGATAACGAGGCTGTAGAAAAAGTATCTTCATGCCCCCAATCGTGCCGGGAACCAAAATAAAGATCAAGGTCGAATTGGAGGACGATATTTTGGAGATGCGCATGGCACGCTACAAACCCATCGACACCAGCCCCCGATTTCTTGCCGTTGACCTGCAACGGCAACTACTGCCCGGCAGCTTCGAGCACGCCCTCAACCACCTCATCGACTTTGAGCTGGATCTATCCAGCTTCGATGCCCGGTTCAACAACGACGAAACCGGCGCGGCCGCCTACCCGCCTGCCATGCTCCTGAAAGTCGTACTGTTTGCCTACAGCCAGGGCATCGTATCCAGTCGTGGCATCGAGCGCGCCTGCCGAGACCATGTGACTTTCATCGCCCTGTCCGGCGACACCCAACCGCACTTCACCACGATTGCCGGATTTGTCTCGAACCTTGCCGATGAAATCGCCCGCGTCTTCACCCAGATCCTCTACCTGTGCGACCGCCAGGGCTTGATTGGACGCGAGATGTTCGCCATCGACGGCGTCAAACTGCCGAGCAACGCCAGCAAGCAAAAGAGCGGCACCCGCGCCGACTTCGAACACCAGGCCGCCAAGCTCGAAGCCGCTGCCCGCGTCATGCTCGAACGCCATCGCGAAGCAGACCAGCGTGCCATTGAAACCGACCTCAAAGCGAAAGAGAACCAGCGCATCACCCGCCTGCAAACCGACGCTGCGCGACTCCGTCAGTGGCTGACTGCCCACCCCGAAGACCGCAAGGGCAGCCAAGGCACGATCAGGAAGAGCAACCGCACCGACAACGAGTCCGCCAAGATGGCGACCAGCAAAGGCGTCATCCAGGGCTACACCGGCGTGGCAGCAGTCGACGCCAAACACCAGATCATCGTCGATGCCCAGGCGCATGGCACCGGCAGCGAACAGGAACTGCTGGTGCCCGTGATCAAGGCAATCCAGAACGCACTGGCCGATGAACAGGCGCTTATCACCCCGACTAGCCTCATCACCGCAGACGCCGGTTACCACTCTGAGGCCAACCTCAAGCAACTCGCCCAACTCGATGTCGACGCCCTCATTGCCGACAATGGCATGCGGCAACGCGATCCGCGTTTCAAGGATCAGGACAAGCACAAGCAGGCTCCCGACCCCCTGCACGACAAATCAGGCAACCAGAAAGCAAAGATACAGGCCGCCGTCTATCGCCCCGAAGACTTTGACTACGACCCGGAAACCCGGACCTGCGTCTGCCCGGCGGGCAAGACGCTTTACGGCAACGGCAGCCACTGCATCATCAATGGATTCGCAGCCGTCAAGTTTCAGGGCGCGCAACAGGACTGCGTGCCGTGCAAACAACGAGACAAATGTCTGCGCACCCCGGAAAAGACCAAGACCCGGCAGGTGGCGTTCTTCCATGGCAAGGCCGACGGCGAGCCAAGCTTCACCAACAAGATGCAGGCCCGCATCGACAGCCCCGAAGGGCAAGCGAAATACGGCCGACGCTTTGCCACGGTGGAACCGGTGTTCGGCAACATCCGCCACAACAAGCAGCTCAACCGCTTCACTCTCAGAGGGCAGAAGAAAGTGGATGCGCAGTGGAAGCTCTACTGTCTGGTGCACAATATTGAGAAGCTGGCACATCATGGGTATGCGCAGTAGGCGAGGGGTAGATGCCCGCATTGCGAGCAACGGAGGCGCCATGACTTGATCAAGACATGGCATTGAAACAGTGAGGTGAATCGCACAGCAGGAATTGAAAACGGCGTGGAATAATTCACGCCGTTTTTTTGTGTCGATGATTTGGCTGAAAAGGGGTTTTTCTACAGCGTCAACGTATTACCGGAGGCACAATGTCGCAGATCATCGCCTGTATTTCACTGCCTGGATTGCTTCAGCTGCTGCTCCACGAATGCCAGCAGGTCGGGGCTTAAAGTATTGCTGGCCTTGGCACGGAGAAATGCTTCCTGCGCTTCCGTCTGGCGTTTTTCGGCTTGCAACGAGATGCCCAGCCCCATCAGCCAGACACCTGATCCGGGAACTTTGCGCAGTGCCAGTAAATAATGCTCGATGGCTTCCTTATTGCGACCTTCGCGTTGCAGCAGCGCCGCCAGGAAAGCCTGATAATCGGGCAGTTCAGCAGCATAAGGCAAGCTATGCTGCAGCGTCTTCAGAGCACTCTGGGTATCCCCCTGCTCTACTTGCAGACGCGCCATGATCATTGCCAGACCGGTTTGGCCGGGGTTGAGTTTCAGGCCGTCGCGCAAACTGCGCTCGGCGTCGCCATACCGTTTTCCCGCCACCAGCAAGCCCACCAGAGTTTGTCGCGCAGCCGTATTGCCGGGGTCGAATTGCAGCACATTACCGAGCAATTCGATCGCTTCTGGCGTGCGTCCCTGCTGCAACAAGGATATTGCCTTGCCATATTCATTTTCAGCGCGCTGCTGCGGTGTGATTTCCTTGATCTGCTTGGCGACAGCCGCCGTTGCCACCTCGGAATTTCGTCCCGTATCCACCCGACTGCCAGGCGCGGGAAGCGCCTGCGCAAGTGCGACAGGATTGGGTTTTCCAGAATCCGCATCGGGCTGGGGAGAGGCAGTATTGGCCGGGACGGCCGGCCTGACGGGATCCACCCTGGAGGCTGGCAGCACCACAGGCTGCAGTTCAGGCAATGGTCTGTTTTCCGTTGCCTGCAGTCGGACAGACGAAAGCTCTTGCGCCGCGCTGATTTGCATTGCAAGCTTCAAATCAGGCAAGGCATGTTGACTGGGTCCGGGCGACGGCCTGGGTTGCAATGAACGCTGCGCTTCCCTGGCGTTTTTTTCTTGCGTTGCCAGCGCGTCTGCTGCCGTGCTGGTCAGCGCCGCAGCATCCTTCGTTCTGGAGGGCCACATCCGCCAGACCAGCATGCCCGCAACGATGGTCAAGGTCAGTAGCAAAATTACCCACCAGGCAGGATGTATCCGGCTGCGTTTCGGCACAGCCCTGAGTTGCGCGGATATCGATGCATCTGTCTCTCTTGCGGAGTGCCGATTTTCCAGGTCCTGCAGCATTTGATTGATCACGCTCATCGTAGCACCACCCATCCCAATGCACTGCTGCCAACAATCAGCAGCAACGCAGCCGCTATTATCCACCAGCGCCACAGGCTCTTTTTAGCCGATCCGGTATCTTTTGCGGCAACTCGCACATGACGCGCACTCACCTGATGCCTGCCCTCGCCATAGGTCAGCATCAAGGCCTTATGTGCCACGATATTGACCAAGCGCGGAATCCCGCCGCTCGCCGCATAGAGTTGATTTGCCGCACCGCGGCTAAACAGACGCCCGCCCGTAAAACCCGCCACATTGAGGCGGTGTGAAAGATAATAATCCATGTCGTCGCGCCGCAAGGGGCCAAGATGATAATGGAAGGTGATGCGCTGGTTCAGTTGGCGGATAGAATCCTGCTGTAACTTCTGGTTGAGTTCCGGTTGCCCGAACAGCACGATCTGCAGCAACTTGCGCTTTTCCGTTTCCAGGTTGGTCAGCAGGCGGATTGCCTCAAGACTCTCCAGCGGCATTGCCTGGGCTTCATCCAGACACAACACCACCTGTTTATCCTGCCGGGCGAAATCCAGCAAGGCTGCGGTCAGTGACTTGAGCAAATGATGCTGGTCGACATCCGGCTCCAGAACAATACCCAACTCATCCGCGAGCGCCAGCAGCAAGGTGTGTGGAGTGAGGTAGGGATTGGGAATATAGGCGGTCACGAAGCCTTGGGTGACAGACGCCTGCTGCGGCTCACCGTCCGGGACCGCGACAGTGCCGTGCTCCTTGTTGATACTGGCCAGAAACTGGCGACACAGCAGCGTCTTGCCGGTCCCCACCTCGCCAGTGATCTTGATGAACCCTTCCCCATTCCGGATCGCGACCAGCAGGGTGTTCAGCGCTTCCTGGTAGTCGGCGCAGGCAAAAAAGTAACTGGTATCGGGAGTGATTCCAAAAGGCGCTTCACGCAATCCGAAGTGGGCAAGGTACATGGTCAGGGTCGACCTGCTGAGTGCCCCATACTCGATCCATCTCCAAAAGTATCGTTACGCTGCATTTTCTGGATGCGCTCGCGGCTGTTCAGAATATCTTGCGCCCAATCACTGTCGCCCTGAACCACCGTCGTTTTCAGCAGAATCACCAACTCGCGTTTCTGGCTGACGCGGTTGGTATTGCGGAACAGCGATCCAAATACGGGCACCTCGCCGGCAACCGGCACTTCCGAGCGATCGTCCGTCATGGATTGCCGCATCAAACCGCCTATGGCGACGATACTGCCATCCTGGACACGCACGACGCTGTCCGTTTCGGATACCGCGCTGGATGCAAGCGGGAGATTCAGCGAACCCAGCGTACCACCAAGATTAATGGTTTTGAGGTTCTCGGTGACCAGGCTAACCGAAGGGTGGATATGCAAAATAATCTCGCCGTCTTCGGAAATCTGCGGCGTCACGTCCAGGGCGATTCCCGAGAAAAATGGCTGCAACGTCACGTTAGGCGTTGTGGTTGTCGCGGTGCCGGTAACCGTGGTCGAGCTTACGTTGGTGACGAAAAAATCATCCGTGCCCACTTTGAGGACCGCCATCTGGTTATTCAAGGTAGCTATGCGCGGACTGGATAGCACATGCACCGTACCCTGAGTATTCAGGAACGAAAGCAGCGCGGCAAAATTGCTGGTCTGATAGGCCAGGCCGAATAAGCCATTAGCGGCCGTTGCCGCACTGGCCGTCGCAATATTTGCCAGGGTAGAACCCGGCGTAGCTGCCAGAGAGGGGCTGGTCAGGGGGCCGCCAAGCGTGCTCAGCGTCGTTCCGGGCGCCACCGAGCCCACCGATATGGCGCTGTTCGGCCCAGTCCTGAATGCCGCCCAGTTAATCCCGGCCTGGTAGCCGCTATTGAGTTGCACCTCGATGATCTTGGCTTCCAGCATCACCTGACGATCAACCGATAGCTGCGTGGCTTTCAGGTAATTCTGCACATGCCGCATTTCGTTCGGCATGGCACGAATCAGAACCACGCCAGATTGCGGGCTCACCACTACCTGGCGGCCATCTTTATCGCCGATGATGGCCGTCAACGAACTTTTCAATTCGCCCCAGAAATCGGTCTCGGTATCGGTCGTGATTTTGCTGGTTTCAAAGGCGCGGCTGGTAGGCGCACCAGTCGTCGTGGTCGTACCGCCGGGTGTCGTCGGCCCGGTTGTCGATGAATTGCTCACCGAGCCGGAAATCACCCGAATGTCGGAAGCGCCTTTGCGCTGACCACTGATATAGTTCAACTTGAACACCCGCGTCTGCATGGTGAGCGGCAGAATGAAAATGCGGGTACCGTCCACCTTGTAATCGTATCCGTAGAGTTCGCGAATCGCGTCGAGCGCTTCAAATACGGTGACGTTCTTGAGATTCACCGAGATCGTGCCGCTCACCTCCGGGTGTACCAGCATGCTATAGCGCGTGCCCGACACGATACCCAGGAACACCTGAGTAGCCGGTGCATTGTTGACGACCAGGTCGAATCGTTGCTCGGGTGGTTTGTTAACCTTGGGCATTTCGATATTGAGCGGTGGCAGGAGTGCAGCGTTCACAGCGCTCTGCTGCGCCGGCTTAGCTTGCGCTGCAGCGGCCTTGTCGAGCTCGCTATTGATCTGGTTATAAGTAGATTTATCCGGCGCCTCCATGTTTGCACACCCGCTTAGCGCCAGTGTCGCCAATCCCAACAAGACCGGCATAAGCCACGCCGCAGCCGAGGTTTCCCGGTTAGTCGACAATTCCCTGAATAAAATTCGTTTTTGCATTTTTTCTACCTTTTTGCCTGCCGGGACGATCAGTGTTTATGGTGCTGGCTGCGCATGATGAGGCGTTTGCCGACATCGGGGAAAAGTTTCAATGTCTGCACACCGCTGCTGCCCTTCAGCATCACTTCATTCTCGTTAATCATGACAACCCGGGCGTCGCCTAGCTTCTCCCCAACTGTGACACGCTGCCCGCTGATAATGGCCGAACGCTGGTGTGCCGAGATGAGCACGGACTGCAACTGGGGGCCGCTTGTCACCGGCGTTCCAGCATTTCCTTGCGGCGCAGACAACTCGGCCGGCGGACGCGTTGGATCCTGCAACACATCGGCAGCAGCAGCAAAAGGCAAAAGACAAAAGGCAAAAATCAAAAGGCAAAAATTAAACCCGTACGTCTCCCGGCTTTTGCCTTCCAGTTTTGGTCTCCCATTTTTGTCTTTTGTCTTTTGATTTCTCATATTGCCAGCCATGCCTTATCCAGGCTCAAGGTATACAGTCGCAAGGTAAGCGTTACCTTGGGATATTTCTCCACATCCAGATCCGCTTTTCCCCAGAACATGTGCCAGGGCAGCGATTCCATCTCGGTCAGATAGCGCAACAGATCCAGGTAGCTGCCTTCCAGCGTAATCTCGACCCCGTGTTTATATACCAGGCTTTCGGGAGTGGCCGGTTTTTGTGCCTGCGCTGGTTTGTCGGCCTCGCCCGGCGTCTTGCCGTCAGCTGTCGTTTCAGGCTCGCCCAGAACGGTTACCGGAAGGGTCTTTAATGCCACCAGCCGCAACGAACGGTTGTGCTTCAAGATATCTTCCAGCAGAACCGGTATCCGCTGGGGTGGTACCAGCCCGCTTTGTATGTCTTCAAGCGTTTTCCCCGTCCGCTCGGATTGTTCCCGCAGTTGCGCGAGGCGTGCGCGCAAAGCGACATCCGGATCGACATTCCAGCTATTCACCAAGGTCTGGATTTGCCTCTGCATCGCACTGGTTTTTTCTTGTGTCTGAGCAATCTGTTGCTGCAATTTCTTGTGCCGCGTCAACAAAGGATCGATGAGCAGGGTGTTCACCAGCACGATCAGCACCATCGCGACTGCAAGAAAAATCAGGGCGCGTTCGCGCAAGCTCATTGCATCAACGCGCTCCGCCAAATTTTGCCACTGTGCTTTCAAGGCGCTCATTTGGCAGGCTCCGCTTTTGCCTTGCTCAGGCTGAATTCAATATACGGAGGCAGAGGCGCCGGTTTTCCATCCGCCGTTTTTTCGGCCTCGGGTAGGCGCATTTCCAGCATGCTGAATGTCTTCCCTGCCAGCACAGGTTCTTTTTTCAGATGATTAATGAAAACGGGTACCAGCTCCGCTTGCAGGGTTCGGCCATTGATCGCCATGTCGCTACCCAGGCCAGTTACGTGGAATCCGGTAATCCATAACCCGCTCAGCGTCTGCCGCGAGAGCGCACGCAGATATTCGGAAAATCCCTGGGTATTGCCCAGCTCCCCTTTGCCCAGTAGCTCGATAATTTGATGGCGCGCTTTAACATCGTTGTCCATCTGCACGACTTCATCCTGCAGCAATTTGCTGGGCTGGCGTGGTCCAAACGAAGCGGAAGCCTGCGCCAGCTGCACCTGGGTAGCCTGGAAGGATTTTTCAGTCTGCACGGAGCGCTGCTCCAGTCCGGCGGTGCGATACCAGGCATAACCGTAAACCAGCAACGAACCCAGCAGGATGAGGCCAAGCGCCTGCATCATGGTCACGGTGGAGAAATATTTCTCCTGTTTGCGGAACAGCGGATTGTAGAGGTTGATCTGTTGGCTCACAGCACCTTTACCTCTTGTCGCAGCGCCGCACCCAGCGCCATGAAATAAAGTTGCTGTTGTGAGGCTTGCTCCAGTTCCGGCACTTTGGAAATATCCAGGACGGCATCCAGATTGAAGGTTTCAACCGGCATGTATAAATTGGCAGCCAGATATTCCTGCAAACCGGCACTCCCTTCGCCCAAAGGCGCAAGCATCAGCTTGGCGACCGCAATAAATCTGAACTGGCGTTCGAAATGATCGAACGAACGCTGCAGTTCCAGAGTGACCCGGTCATAACACGCATTTTTCTGGGTAATATCCGTTTGCCGCAATTGCTCCAGCGTCACGTCAAAGCGCCGCGACAGATACAATTCACCGGCGAAAGTGACGGTGAGCAAGCCGCCTGCCTTGTCAAAGGAGAGTAATGCCAAGCCGCGATCTTGCGGTTCCAGCAAGGCCGAAATATTGCGTTGCGCCATTTCCGGAATATCGATGACGCTCAACGGAATTTTGAGTTGTTCGAATAGCGTCTGACGCTGTCTGATGAATGGAGAATGCGCCGCCACCGCATACATGGCGCCTTTGCGCTCGGGTGCGTTTTTATCGCCCGGAATATCCAGCACATCGATGGTCGCATCGTCGATATGAAAATCCAGCATGTCCTTCAAGCGCCAGCGTATTGCTGTTTTGAGTTCCTCTTGCGGAACGTTTGGTGCATCCACGGATAACAGCTGATACTCGCCGGAATTCAGCAAATTCGTGCACTCATAACGATCGACGTGCAATTCCTTGGCTATTTTTTCCATGGTGGACTGGACCTGCGATTTATCGGCGGGATAAAAAGCGATCAGCCCCACTTGAGACAGGGCTGCTGGTATGGGCGTGACATGCGCCATATAAATGCCATCCTCCTCAATATTGATGGACAACCAGCCGGCAGTTTTTGTTGTTTTCGAGAATAGACGCATGCCCACAGCCATTTGTAAAAACTACTTGAAATTAAAACAATAAGCCATTGTTGTCAATTGGCTTTTGCCTTTCCCCTCTTCAATTCACCCGAATACATCCCGTTGCTCTCAGCAATAGCCCTCATTTTCCGTGGTGAGGCAGCTATTTCTGCTAATACATTTCACGCATGTAAATGAAATCGTTTGCGTTTTTATAAATACCGAAAGTCACCCGCACCCTTGGGTCGCGATCATAATTGGCACCACACCATTTGCCACGCAAATACCCCAAACCCGCGCCACTACTTGTGACTAACCAGGCTGGACAGGATTGATCGATGCCGGCTACTCCAAGGTTAATCGCCACATCGACGCTTCCCAACACAGTCGGTGCAGGTGAAGGTTTGGTCAGTTTCAAACTGCCGATGCCGCTCGCAAATGCGCCGCCTATCATGATGTGACCCGAACCCATATTGGTAGACGTCAAACCCTTTTGGTAATTGCCAAGAGCAATATTATTCGGACTGAGTGAAGTGCAACTATCTGAAGTATTGGTCGTAAAAACAGTACCATTCCAGTATTGGGCTATAAGCGGTATCGGCAAATCCAGCGCTTCCGAACCGAAAGCATTGTTCAACCTGATCCGCCCGAAACGTACCGAAGTCGGCACACCTAACGAGGCGTGATCCGGTGTGCCGTTACCCACATCAAGATTGAGCGGAGACAACTGCACGCCATCCGTATCGATAGGTGCAATGCCTATACTGACGGCATCAAAGGGTCCATCCGGAGCGCTAAGTCTACTCACCGCCAACGCACTCGAAATACCCGATGCGACGCCTGCGATCCAACTGCCGGAGGATGAACCCAGGGACAGTCTTGGCGTCAACGGCGTGTTGGTCGCGGCGATATTTATGGCACCGAAACCGAATGAAGCGGGATTGACCAAATCCATCTTGGCAAAATTACCCGCATAGTTCTGGGTCGTTAGATTGGCCGCACTTTGCGCCGTCAGGGTGAATGTAGCCGACATGGGTTCGTCCATATAGGTAAACGTCGACGCTGGCGAACAAACACGGTCACTGCGGGTAGTCAGTGCAGCCCCCGAGGACAAGGCAAAATGATGCGGTATAAAGCGTCCGACATTCCCGGTGGTGGTTCCCGTGACATTGCCGGCACCAAGATAATCGCCATCCCCTACTTCGGGGGTGAGCGTGATGATGCCGACTTCCGGCCAATTGAAAGCTGTACCCGTCGCCACGCCGTTGCTGAAGGTGCCGAACGTGCCACCGATGGGCGGGAAATACGTCAGGCCCAGACCCGCAACCAAAGCCGGGGTCAATTTCACGCTTTCCGGGCTGACCTCCTGCCCGTAATTCGGGGCCACGTTTCCAGTGGCGGTAGTCGCAGTGACCGTTGCCGTAAATGAATCCCCAGCTTTGATAAAAACGGGGCCGCTAGCGCTAGCTGCCGCTGGATTGGTAAAGCTGTCTGCCGTGCGCTTGATGCTGGATAGCGTAAACCCGAACGGTTTAACTACAAAGGGATTGGAGGCGCCCGTCAACAACGCTCCATTGACTGTCTTGTTGGCATAAAGCGTCACCTTGCCCACATCGCCATAACTGAAGGTAAATGGCGCATTGCCATTCGCGTCAAAAGTCATGTTGACCTGCGCATAACTCGATACGCTGCCGTTATTGTTGCGTGCAATGGAGGTCGCCGTTCCCCCGTTCACGCTCATCAGATTCGCACCGTAGCACGTCGTCGGATCATTGCACTCATAGCCGAAATTAACCGGAGTGGTTCCCTGTAATGCAGCCTGGCATGCCTGGGTAGTGGTGTTGGTCTTCACCGCACGCAGATAATAGGTCAGGGAGGACGAACCTGCCACCTGGGTTGGGAGAACGGCCACTCCGCCATTTGCAGCGGCGGAGAAAACGAACCCCGCCGTATTGAACGTCGTGGAACAGCTACTCGCTACCGCGCAATTGATGCCGTCTGGACAACACTTGCTGGAGTTGGCAGCGGGCGTCTGCGCGGCCGCGAGTGAAACCGATACCGCCGTATTATCGGGCGCCGACGGGTAGCTGAGGGTAGTACTGGCCACACCGTTGGCACCAAAGGCCAGTGTATTGGCACCCAAAGTTCCGGCACTGCTGGCCAGAGTGACAGTTGAACCGTTGGCGGTAAGCAAAGCGTTAGTGCATGGACTGCTGTTATCAGCGCAGGCAGTAACCGTCGCGGTGGTCGGCAGGCAAGACAGACTACTGGTCGGCAAAGACAATTCATAGTGGTCAAGGCCGCAGCTTCCTACGTAGCTCATGTCGCGCTGAATCAGCACGGCGCTACCCTCTACATTGTAAATATTGACTTCATCCAGCGTGCCGTTAGCCGAGGCTTTGGTCCCATTTGAACCCGTGAAACTGCTGCGGTTATCCCCAAGATAAAGCGTTCCGACCTGCGATGAAACCGTGCCGCTGGTGGAGAATGAGGACACCGCCGTCTGGGTCCCATTGACATAGATTGTCATATGGTCGCTATTGCTGGCGGCCAGCGCATTGAAATTCCACGTCAGCGCAATATGTGTCCAGGTCCCGGCGGTGATATTGTTCGCTGGCGTTTCCACCGCACGTACCGTGCCGTTGCTATCGGTAATCACGAAACGCACATCGCCGTTGTTGCGTTTGACCGCAAAAAACCACTCGTTATTAGCCATGGTGGCGTCCAGCAATTGTGCATCGCCGCCTCCAATCCAGTCCGCATTAGCCTTGTACCAGAAATCGATCGTGCCAGCCCCTCCCAGCACCGATGGAACGGAAATACCGGTATCTATTCCATCTGCTATGGAACCATTGTTATTGGGAATAACGGCGCCATTACAGGCATAGCCTACTCCGGGGGTTGCTGCCCCTAATGCGGTTCCATTGTAAGCAGGCGTACTGCCGCTGGTATCCAGCACCTGGCCGGGAGCTGTCCATGCCGATTGCTGGAAATGATACTGGGCAATGGGCGTGGGAATATAAAAAAGAATCGCACTGTTATCGGCCGGCAGGCCGACACTGGGAATGTCGTAGTCGTTCTGGCTAACCTGCCAGCCCACTTGGGCCACCGCTGCCTGAGGGCCGGGGGTATCGGTACCGTACTGATAGATGAAAGTGCCATCCTCGTTCAGGATTAGTTGCAGGTTGTAGTTGCCACTGAGGGAGCCCGCCGACGTCCATTCCGGAACATTGTTCCAGGTCACGACGAACCGGCGATTGGGCGTGGTCCCGATGCTGGCATAGCTGACATAGCAGGTAGAAGTGGACGTACACGTGGTCGGGTAAGTGGGCTTGTCAGTCTTCGATGTTGGATCCAGATCGTTGCCGTAAATCCGCATTGAATAGTTCAGGTTATTGGTCGCGCTGTTGTAATACGCGTAAGGCAATTGCGTCACCGGACTGCCGTATCCGCAGGCGGTATTGTTGTTGAATTGCAGGCGGCCGTTGCTCATGATACGCGCCGAGGTAAACACCGTGCCGCCATAGCTGAAATTGAATCCGATCGGAATATTGTCACTGATGGTATCGTCCAGGACCGGTGGTGCGGTACCGCATGCCGTGCCGGGCGAAATCGTGCCATTCATCTTATAAGGCGAGGTGTTGTAGCCCACATGCGCGTGAGTAGCGGTATTAATCCAGTTAAACGGAATCGACTTGTTAATATAGGTTGCCGCCTGGGCCGCACTAGCCAATATCATCAGGCAAGCTAGCAGCAACCACCGGGAAAATATCCGGCGAGCCTGCTGCCCCAAACCAGAGATCAAACCCCGAATTGGAACAGGCTTTGCATAGCTTGCTACACGATGTCTGGCATTCATGGTCTTTGCATCTTCCCCATCACTTCCCTATCGTTGCCTGCAATTGCCGTTCCACATACGTGGCGCTGCCTACTGTTCCCTGGCTGGCAGTTGAAATGATCTGGTACATATTCACCGTGCTGCCGCCTTCCGTGGTGGAAAAAGGATTGCACTGCACTACGATACTGAATCCGGCCTGCGTGCCGCCTGCCGTTAACGACGTGCTGAGCGGGCAACTTGAGCTGATCAACACTTGATAGGCACCCCATTCGATACCAGTACGCGCTGCCTGGTAGGCTCGGGTGCCTTGTACATCCTGTGCCGAGGTGATGTGTTGCACGCTGGAGAAAGTCAGCATGAACGCGCCCAGGGCGGCCAGCACGACCACAAGAAAAATCGCGGCGACGATGGCGAAACCGCGCTGCGTGGCGTGGGTAATGGAACGATTCCGGTCAGGGTACATTGCTGACATGCACCTCGTAATACAAGCTCACGCTTTCGTTGCTTTGGGTGATCTGCAGCCAGGCCGATACCAGCCCCGCACGCTGGGTAATCACTTGCTGATCGTAGTTAAAATTGCAGCCTGAAACATTCTTGGCCAATAATGCACCCGGTGTTGTAAAGCTGGTGGGCTGGCTGGCCTGGATGGGATAATTCCAGTAGCGCGTGAGCGTACCGGTGCCGTTGCCATTGGCATCCGTTCCTACCCCGGCACAGACGTAGGAGACCGGATAGGAAATAATCTGAAAGCGGTTGGCGGGCGAAGCGAACGGGAACTGAAAGGCATTGACCAACGTGACCGTATTGCCGGAAATTCCGCTAATCGGTTTGGTATTGTCTGCCTGATAAGCGTCCGCACCCGGTATGCCCAGGTTATACACGGCGACCAGATTCATTGCGCCCGGTACCATGGCCACCGGCGGCCCCAGCACATCGAACATTGATGTAGGCTGGGTGAAATCCAGCACATTGCCACCCCCGCTATTATCCGGCGCCGCGCGATAACGCCCGCCGCCGCTGGTTTGCAGAAACTCCAGATAATTGCCTCCGCTCACGCGCACGCTATTCGGCAACGCCAGATGCAGGTCGCGCGAGATGCGGCGCTGGGCGGTATCCGCAATATCGGTCAGTTCGGCACGCCGCGCGGAGTCGAAATAGCCCTGCACCGGCGCGCGAATAAACACCGCTACCATCCCGGCGATGATACCGGTAATGGTGATCACGATAATCGCCTCGATCAGCGTGAATCCGCGTTGGCTTTTGGCCATGGTTGTCATCATTTCGTCATGGCACCGCATTCGGCGCGTAGCGGAAACGATAGCCGGTGAGGGTGATGTCGGTGCTGCCGGAAACCACCCGCACATCGATTTGCAAAACGTCGGTAGCAGGCAAAGAAAAAGTCGCCCCGGCCTGGGTGATATTAACCGAAGCAGTGTATGCACCCAGTCCGGTAATCGAGTTCCCGGTAATATCCACAATGGGCGACATCGAGAATCCGCTATAGTCATTCACATTATCGAATTGCGGCGTGGTGTAACGTGTTTCGCCGGCTTCCGGTCCAAGCGCCTCCACTGTGGTAGCGCATCCGGTGGGGCCCACGAATGGGCCTGCCGCGTTCGCCGCGTTCGCATCATCCGGATCGCAGTAGGTGAAAGGCTGCAACTCGATCTCTTCCAGCAAGGCCTCGGCAATCGCCAGCGCCTGTTTGCGCACCATGGGATCGGCGCTGTGCTGGGTGGTAACGTTCATCACCGACAGCACACCCGCGACCGCAACGCCAACGATGACGATGAACATCACCAGTTCGATCAGGGATAAGCCTGCCTGCCGGGTACGGTTAGGGGTGAACATAACCGGTGTCCGGCTCGATAATAATGCTACCCGTTGCACCGGCCACCTGTATGGATGACGGTGGCGAAACGGCTTGCCCGAGCGCATTAAACTGGAAATTGGTCGGCGTAGCGGCAAAAGTCACACTCCCGTGTGCGTAGACCATGAAAGGACTGGTGCCGGTCGGCCCAGCCAAATCTCTATCGCAGGTTGAGGAACCCGAGAGCGAAGCCATGGTGAGGGTAATAGTGGTTGAGGTGAAGCTCACGCATACCGTGCGGCGCTGGGCGACTGCCGCTTTCTGCGCATAGCGCAGTGCGGCCAGCGTCTCATCACTGAACCCGCGGCTATCAAAAGTTTGTCGATCAAAAAAACGTGGAATCGCAGTAGCGGCAAGTATGCCGATGAGTATCATGACTACGATGAGCTCAATGAGAGTGAAGCCGGATGTTGATTTGATGGGCGCACAACGACCCCGCTGCCTTAGGCCATGATTTCTGCTATGCCTGCATGTCAACCCATAAACCAAGACGCCTACCCGGAGAAAGATTTCGATCAACAAAAAGTGCGTTGGGCACGCCACGTATTGCGCCGCATGAGCATCCATGCGGCGCAATACCCTGTTAATTACGCCCTACCGCCCCGGAGGAAAAGCCGGAAAGGTCAGTCAAGCTAGAATCAGCAACCAGCAGTATTCGGCGTAATCGTTGGCGAACCATTTGCCGCAGCAGGCTGAGCATAGGTCACTCCGCACGTCGATGGTGTAGTTGCCCCAGTCTCAGAAAATACACCAGCTGCAAAAGTAAAACCTTGATAAGAGGTCAACGCGGCATCAATTCCGCCCGCTGCCGTCGCGGGGTAACCGTTAACCAGCGTCACTGACTGCCCTTCCATGGTTATCGTCCCGTTGGTTACTCCTTTCACCAAACCCTGCGCATGCGCTATTCCAGCAGCAGCTTGAACCGCACCGAACAACCCGCTAGCAGAAGCTACGCGTGCATCAGTAGATATCCCGATGAAACGCGGCAATGCCACTGCAGACAAAATCCCCAGAATCACGATTACCACGACCAATTCGATCAAGGTAAAACCTGCTTGTACTTTACGCATCATTCAGCTCCTTTAATTTTTGAATACAAAATGTTTCTGAATACAACTGAGCAATTAACATGCCTGTGCCTGCACAGGCGCCTTCCTTCTTAACAACCTGAAGTCGTCGGGGTGATGAACGGGGCCACTGGTCCTGCAGTGGCCTCCGTGTAAGTGACCGAACAAGTACCTGCGGTGCCTCCATTAATGTCGATGGTTACCGTGGTACCCGATTGTGTCGCCGTAATGGCGTCCGTAGCCGGGTTCAGTTGTGCCGCCAGCAGTATCCCGCCGGTTCCTGATACAAGCGCGACATTCGCCGCCGGGTATTGGTTAATCATGGCGACGGCTGTTCCGTCCATGTTGGTTGTTCCAGCCGTAGTCGTGCAAGTTGCAGGCGTAGTCAGGCCCGCCAGATCCACCATGCAATTGGCACGCGCCAGTGCGGAAGCTGATCTAACGGCTCCGTAAATCGCTTGCGCCTTGGCTGCACGCGCCTGGGTCTGCAGGTTGATATAGCGCGGCAGGGCGGTCGCCGCGAGAATTCCGATGATCGCAATAACGACGACCAGTTCGATCAAGGTAAAACCTTGATGATATTTACGCATTTGTCATTCCTCCGTTTCCATCACTCAATAGCCGGCTAAATTCTGTTGCTGACCCAGAGCACAAACCATGCCATCAATCAGTGCTCATCTTGCCTAGGGAACCCTGACCAGAGTCACCCCCTCAACTTTGGGTATTTTGCTTCCACCTTTAACCGGCGGATGTATCGTTGCGGCAACCCGGAAACGTACCACTGATGCGCGGGGCTGCGTTGCGAAAATATTACCGCTACCTGGCATGTAGATTAGCTCGTGTCGACTTGTATCAAAATACCAAGCATTGCCGGGAATCGCGCTCTGTTCGGGGTTTTGCAATGCCCCGATATAATTGGGTGGTGGTGCCGCCAGCCAGTTGATGGGGTTTTCATGCACCAGACCGGCTATCTCATCCATCTTTCCCCCCATCATCAGCTCTGCCACGCGCAAGCGCAGGCCGCTGCGCATGTTGATGACGGTCATTTCCATGGCGGTTTTTTCCGCCAGCGCCTGATAGCCAAGAAATCGATCGTAGAGTACGAGGGACAGTACGCTGACCAGCAGAATGATCCCCAGCAGTTCGAACAGGGTGAAACCGGCCAGCCTTCTACTAACCAAAACAACTGACGCGGGGCGGCAGAATATGCCACGCCGTACAGTTTTCATTTGTGCAGCGCGACCTTGCCGAGATCCCAGATCGGCAGGAATACACCCAGGGCCAGGATCAGGACGATGATGCCCAGACCGACAATCAGGATTGGTTCGATTTGCGATGACAGAGTCTTGAGTTCGTAATCCACTTCACGCTCGTACATTTCGGCAATCTCTTCCATCAGGCTGTCGAGTTCGCCGGTTTCCTCGCCCACCGCAACCATCTGCAGCACAACGGGGGTAAATACCCCAGCCGTCACGGCAGTGCGCAGTATGCTTTCGCCGCGTTCAATGCCATCGCGCATTTGCGTGATGCGACTGGCGATATAGGCGTTGTCGACCGTCTGGGCCACCACGTTCAGACACTGCACGATGGGCACGCCGCTCTTGCTGGCTAGTGCGAAACTGCGCGCGAAACGGGCCAGCGCGCCTTTCAACACGATCTTGCCCACAATCGGGAAACGCAGCTTGAGTTTGTCCCAGCGGTAACCGCCGTTGGGAGTGGCGATATAAGCCCTGAACGCTAAGCCGGCTCCTATCAGTATCACAAGCAGTAGCAGCCAATATTTGATCATGAAATTGGAAAAACCGATGAGTATTTGCGTCATCAGCGGGAGTTCGGCGTTAAAGCCCGCATACACTTTGGCGAATGCCGGGATCACAAACAGGTTGATCACCGTGATGGCTACAGCCATCGCGATCACTACGAACATCGGATAGCGCAAGGCTGAGCGTACCCGTTCGCCCATCAACCGTTCGAATTCGAGATGATCGAACAGGCGCAGGAATATCTCTTCCAGGCGCCCGGTCATTTCACCGACGCGCACCATGCTCAGATAAAAAGGAGAGAAAACGTCAGTATGACGGCGCATGGCCGCGGAAAGCTCGCGACCCGAATCCAGCGATTCTCGGATATCGCCCAGCACGCGTCCAAACGATTTGTTGATGGCGGATTCCTGCAAGCCGGCCAGCCCGCGCATGATCGGCACGCCGGCCTTGAGCAGCGTGTAGAGCTGGCGGCTGAACAGCTGTACATCGATGGAACGAATCTTTTCTTCGGTCAAGCGTGCCCACCAGCCACCTTCGCCACTCAACGCCGGTTTTTTGGTCAGCGTGATTTCAATCGGCGTGATGCCGGTATTGAAAAGCTGCTCCGCTACAGCGCTGCTGTCCGGGCTTTCAAGCACCCCTCGGACCAACTCTCCGTGCGTATTGCGGGCTTTGTATGCGAAAAATGCCATGTTCAGTCTTCGAACTGATTGCTGATGCGCATGGCTTCAGCCACGGTGGTTCTTCCCGCGCCAGCCAGCGCTACCGCATGCCTGCGCAAGGTCTGCCCTGCCATTTGGGTGTTCGCCGCTTTCATGAAATGTACCGGGTCATGATGATTAGCAGCATCGGCTACCGCTTCAGTCATCTCCAGCATTTCGTACACGCCTGTGCGGCCACGGTAGCCGGTGCCGTTGCAATGCGCACAGCCGCGTCCATAGGAATATTGGTGGCTGTCCACGGTGTCGCCCAGTTCCGCCTTCAACCATTCACGCTCAGTCGGCTTTAGCTCATACGGTTTGGCGCAGCTCTCGCAAATGACTCGCACCAGACGCTGGGCCAGCACGACCTGGATGGAAGTGGCGACCATATAGCGCGGCACGCCCATATCCAGCAAGCGCAGCGGGGTACTGGCCGCATCGTTGGTGTGCAATGTCGATAGCACCAGGTGACCGGTCATTGCGGCACGCATGCCGATCTGGGCAGTATCCTGGTCGCGCATCTCGCCTACCAGCACGATATCCGGATCCTGACGCAACGCGGAACGCAGAACCCTGGCAAAGGTCAGTTCGATTTTATCGTTGACCTGCACCTGGTTAATGCCTGGCAGGCGGTACTCAACCGGGTCTTCAACGGTAATCAGTTTTCTTTCCAGCGTATTCAGTTCGGCCAATGCACCGTACAGGGTGGTGGTTTTACCGCTACCGGTGGGGCCGGTCACCAGTACCAGTCCATTCGGCCGCCGCAGGATGGCACGGAATCTTTCCAGCATGTTGCCCGGCATGCCGATGGAATCCAGCTTGAGCGTTGCACCGCCCTGGTTCAATAAACGCATCACCACCGATTCGCCATACTGAGTGGGCATGGTGGAGATACGCACGTCGATCTGCTGCTGCTTGACCTTGATGGCGAAACGCCCATCCTGGGGCAGGCGTTTTTCCGAGATATCCAGGCCCGACATCAGCTTGAGCCGTAGCGCCAGAGCACTGGCAATCTTGATATCGGACTCGGTTTGCAGATGCAGCACACCGTCTATACGGAAGCGGATTTGCAGGCGTTCTTCCTGCGGTTCGATATGGATGTCGGATGCCCTGACCTGTGTCGCATCGTCAAACACCGATTGCAGAAGTTTGACCACCGGCGCCTCTTCCAGCCCGGCCGCAGCGCCCAGCGTACCGAAATCCACATAACTGTCGCCCAGATCCTGTTCCAGCTCGCGGGCAAAATCGGTGATCTCTTCGGTCTTGCGGTAAATGCGGTCGATGGTCTGCAGCAGTTCGCCCTCGTTCACCACGGCGAGTTCGATATTCCTTTTCACGGAACGGGCAATCTCGTCGTAAGCGAACAGATCGGTAGGGTCTGCCAGGCCTAATAACAAGCTGCTGTCGCGATCTTCCAGAGCAATGGCGCGGAAACGGCGCGCCTGGGTTTCCGGCAGCAGGCGTACCGTATCGGGATTGAAGTTGTAATACTTGAGATCGATGTAGGGGATATTGAGCTGCTTGGCCAGCGCGCCCGAAATCTGGTCTTCGGTGACGAAGCCGTTTTCGACAAAGAAACGGCCGAGTTTGCGCCCGCTGCGTTTTTGCTCGCCCAGTGCTAACTGGAGTTGCTCTTCAGACAGCAGCTTTTGCTGAACCAAAAGTTCGCCCAGACGAACTTTCTCCGGCCTGGCCATAGCGCTCCTTTATTATCTGCCTGTTGATGTAACACCAAGTAACGGCCAGGAATGGTATTACTGTAGCAACAACCCTGCCTGAGTATTCAGGCGCTCCCTGGTTCTGCTAACGCCGCCACAAATAACGGTATACAAATCCGGGATAGGCCATAACCAGGAACAGGCAGGCGGTGACCGCATAAAACTCCCAGTTCTGGTGTTGCACCGGACCAATCCTGCGCTGCAGCATGTAACCCACACCGCCCACCACAAAGTACAGCACGATCAGTTCCAGCGCGCGCCAACCCAGCGCTTTGTGACTATCCTTGGGGGTGATGACGAAAAAGATGCGCTCCAGCAAAAACGGCAGATTGGCTGCGACCAGAGCGGTCAGCAGCAAGGCGGTAACAGCGGCATTCATAGCGATTTACCAATAGCGTAAGCGCACAGCGCCATGAGCGGCTGCGGCAAAATGCCAAGGGCCAGCATGCCCAGCCCGTTGGCGCTCATCAATACGCGCATGTCGCCCTGAGGTGCGATCGGGGTCATGTCATGCGGCTTGTCGAAATACATCAGTTTGACCACGCGCAAATAATAAAATGCGCCGATCAGCGAGAAAATAACCGCAACAACGGCCAGCCAGGTATAACCGGCGTGAATCACCGCCTGCAGCACCGATAATTTGGCGTAAAAACCTATCGTGGGCGGAATGCCGGCCAGCGAGAACATGATGAGCAGCAGCATGAACGCAAACCATGGGCTACGCTGATTCAACCCTTTGAGGTCGTCCAGCTTGTCGGCTTCGAAGCCTTTGCGCGACAGCAGCAGGATCATGCCGAATGAGCCCAGCCCCATGAACACATAGCTGATCATGTAGAACATGGCGGAAGTGTAGCCGTTGATATCGGCAGCTAGCAGGCCAAGCAGCAGAAAGCCCATGTGCGAGATGGTGGAGTAAGCCAGCATGCGCTTGAAATTGGTCTGGGCAATGGCGGTGATATTGCCCACCGCCATCGACAATACCGCCATGATGACCAGCATCGATTGCCAGTCGGGGGACAGCGATTGCAGCCCTTGCGCCAGGATACGCAACACAAAACCCAGCGCGGCAATTTTACTGGCAGTACCGATAAACAGCGTGACGGCCGTGGGTGCACCCTGGTACACGTCCGGAATCCACATATGGAACGGTGCCACGCCGAGCTTGAACGCCAGCCCCGCCACCACAAATACCAGACCGAACACCAGTACGGTATTGCTGCCCAGCCCCTGTTGCAATACGGCGGCAATTTTGGCGATCTCCAGAGTGCCTGTGGCGCCATAAAGCATGGACATACCATACAGCAGCATGCCCGACGCCAGTGCTCCCAGCACAAAGTATTTCATCGCGGCTTCGGCCGCCACGGCCGAGTCACGCTGCAGTGCAACCAGCGCATACAACGACAGGCTCAGCAGTTCCAGCCCCATGTATAAGGTCAGGAAATGACTGGCGGAAATCATCACCATCATGCCCAGCGTGGCGAACAGCATCAGCACGAAGAACTCGCCCTGGAACATGCCGCGCACTCGGATATATTCGCGCGAGTAAACCATGGTCACCGCAACGCTGAAATACACCACGAGTTTCAGCACATCGGCCAGCATGTCGCTGACGAACATGCCGTGCATGGCATAGATTGTCTCTCCAGTCGCACCGGAGAAAGTCAGCCAGCCGCAGCCCAGCAATGCGGACAAGCTGAGAATGTAAGTAATGTAACGATGTTCATCGCTGAGAAACAGGTCAAAAATCAGGATGAAGGAAACGGCCGCCAGCAGAAATATTTCCGGCAATAACGGCATCAGATCGGTGAGGGCAAAATTCATCCGTAGTCCTTATCAATACAGCTTAGGGCAGTTTGCTCTGCGCCACATGGGCGAGTAGGTTATTCACCGAGGTGTGCATGACATCAGTGATCGGCTTGGGATAGACGCCCATTGCCAGCACCGCCAGCGCGAGTACAGCCATGAAACTGAATTCGCGCGGACCGATGTCCTGCATGTCTTCAACGTGAGGGTTGGTGATATTGCCGAACACCACGCGCTTGTACATCCACAATGTGTAGGCAGCCCCGGTAATCAATGTGGTTGCGGCCAGGAAGGCATACCAGAAATTGACCTTGATGGCGCTCAGGATGACCATGAATTCGCCGATGAAGCCGCTAGTGCCCGGCAGGCCGGCGTTGGACATTGCAAACAGCATGAAGAATGCGGCGAATATCGGCATTTTTTTCGCCAGGCCGCCGTAATCGCCGATCTGGCGCGAATGCAGGCGGTCATACATCACCCCCACGCACAGGAACATCGCGGCGGAAATGAAGCCGTGCGAGATCATCTGCACCAGGCCGCCTTCCATACCGAGTGTGTTGAACATGAAAAACCCCAAGGTGACGAAACCCATGTGCGCGATGGAAGAATAGGCAATCAGCTTTTTCATGTCGCTCTGCGCCAGCGCCACGAAGCTGATATACACCACCGCGATCAGCGAAATGGTGATGATGAAGCCGGAAAGATAATGGCTGGCGTCCGGAGCAATCGGCAAATTGAAGCGCAGGAAACCGTAAGCGCCGATTTTCAGCGTAATCGCCGCCAGCACCACCGAACCGCCGGTCGGTGCTTCGACGTGTGCATCCGGCAGCCAGGTATGCACCGGCCACATCGGCACTTTCACTGCGAAGGACAGGAAGAAAGCGATGAAGATAAGGATCTGGGCGGTCATGCCGATGGGCAGGCGTTGATAATCCAGAATCTCGAAGCTGCCCCCGGACTGGAAATACAGGTAGATAAACGCCACCAGCATCAACAGCGAGCCCATCAGGGTGTACAGGAAAAACTTGACCGCTGCATACACCCGGTTTGGCCCGCCCCAGATACCAATCACCAGGAACATGGGGATCAGCATGGCTTCGAAGAATACATAGAACAGCACCGCATCCATTGCCGCGAACACGCCGTTGATGAGGCCGGACATGATGAGGAAGGATGCCATGTATTGCGCAGTCTTGTTCTGGATGACCTGCCAGCCCGCAATCACCACCAGTACTGTGGTAAAGCTGTTGAGCAGCACGAAAGGCATGGCAATGCCGTCAACGCCGAGGTGATAGTGAATATTGAATGCCGGGATCCAGCGTGCCAGTTCGGTGAACTGCATGCTGGCGGAGAGCGGGTCAAACCGGGTGTAAAGCGGCAGCGTGACAGCAAAGCCCAGGATGGCGCCCAGCAGTGCAATCCAGCGCGCCAGCGGCGCATTGCGATCGGAACCAGTGGCGAGCACCAGCACGCCGGCAATGATCGGCACCCAAATGGACAGACTCAGTAGTGGGTATCCAGCTAGCATAAATTCCCTATTCCCTTGTATTTATTCATCACCTGATGCATCAGGCGGCACGTACAAACCAGGTCAGCAGCGCAAATACGCCAATAATCATGGCGAAAGCGTAATGGTAGATGTAACCGGACTGAAAATTGCGGATTACTCTGGAGAGCCATCCCACTACGCGTGCCGCACCGTTAACGAAGAAACCGTCAATCAGTTTCACATCGCCATAACGCCACAATATATTCCCCAGCTTGCGGGCACCGCCTGCGAAGAACCAGTCATTGAACGTATCGAAGCCGTATTTGTTTTCCAGGATTGCGTAAATCAGGCTGAAGCGCTGTTTGATTGCGGCAGGAATGTCCGGGCGTTTCATATAGAAGAACCAGGACAGCGCAACACCCGCAAACGCCAGCCAGAACGGCAGCGTGGTCAATGCATGCAGTGCCATCGCGCCGGCGCCGTGGAATTCATGTGCGAGTTCTTCCATGGCCGGATGCAAGTCATTGTTGATGAAAATCGCGCCCTTGAAGTAATCGCCAAACAGCATCGGCTGAATTGTAAAGTAACCGATAACCAGGGACGGTATCGCCAGCAGGATCAACGGCACGGTGACCACCCACGGTGATTCATGCGGCGTGCCGCCATGGCCGTGGCCGTGATCATCGTGGCCATCGTGGCCATGCGCGTGACTATCATGCACGGGAAAACGCTCCTTGCCGTGGAACACCAGAAAATACAGGCGGAACGAATAGAAAGCAGTGACAAACACGCCCGCCACCACGGCAAAGTAGGCGAAGCCGGAACCAGTCAGATGAGACAGCCCCACCGCCTCGATGATGCTGTCCTTGGAATAGAAGCCGGACAGGAACGGCGTGCCGATCAGTGCCAGCGAGCCGATCAGGAAGGTAATCCAGGTGATCGGCATGTACTTGCGCAGACCACCCATGTTGCGGATGTCCTGGTCGTGATGCATGCCCATGATGACCGAGCCTGCCGCCAGGAACAGTAGCGCCTTGAAGAAAGCATGCGTCATCAGGTGAAACACCGCCGCCGAGTAGGCGGACGCGCCCAGCGCCACGGTCATGTAGCCCAACTGCGACAAAGTGGAATACGCGATCACGCGCTTGATGTCATTCTGGATGATGCCAAGGAAACCCATGAACAGCGCGGTAATCGCGCCGATCACCATCACCACTGACAGCGCGGTCTGGGACAGCTCGAACAGCGGTGACATGCGCGCCACCATGAAAATGCCAGCCGTCACCATGGTCGCAGCGTGTATCAATGCAGAAATAGGTGTGGGGCCTTCCATCGAATCAGGCAGCCAGACGTGCAGCGGGAACTGCGCCGACTTGCCCATCGCTCCGATGAACAGCAGGATGCAGATCAATGTCAGCAAGGACCATTCCTGCCCGGGGATGATGCTGATGGTGTGACTCGCCATGGCTGGCGCCTGGGCGAATACTGAAGCGTAATCCAGGGTACCGAAGTAGGCCAGTACCAGGCCGATGCCGAGCAGGAAACCGAAATCGCCCACGCGGTTGACCAGAAATGCTTTCAGGTTGGCATAGATCGCGGTCGGCTTGGTGTACCAGAAACCGATCAGCAGATACGACACCAGACCCACCGCTTCCCAGCCGAAGAACAACTGCAGGAAGTTGTTGGCCATCACCAGCATCAGCATGGAGAAAGTGAACAGCGAGATGTAGCTGAAGAAACGCTGATATCCGGGATCATCCTGCATGTAGCCAATGGTATAGATATGCACCATCAGCGAGACGAAGGTCACCACCATCATCATCATGGTGGTCAACGGGTCGATCAGGAAACCGATCTCGAAACGGATATCACCGCTGGTCATCCAGGTGTAAACAGTACCGTTGAATACATGCCCGGCCTGTACGTCCTGGAAGATGATCCAGGAAACCCAGCACGAAACCGCCACACCGGCGATGGTCACCAGGTGCGACATGGTACGCCCGATGGCCCACCCGAACAGGCCGGCGATAACCGATCCGAACAGCGGCGCCAGCGGCACCAGAAGATAGAGTTTTTGCATTTCCGTCATGGTTGGTTCCCGTCGGGTTCGCCGCAGCGCCCGTTAGCCTTTCAGATGATCCAGATCGTCCACATTGATGGTGTGCAGGTTACGGAACAACACCACCAGTATGGCCAGGCCAATAGCGGATTCCGCCGCTGCCACGGTAAGAATGAAGAACACGAAAATCTGTCCGGCGGTATCGCCCATATAGTGCGAGAAGGCGATGAAATTCATGTTAACCGCCAACAGCATGAGTTCGATCGCCATCAACAGGATGATGACGTTCTTGCGATTCAAAAATATGCCTAATATGCTGATGGCGAACAATATCGCGCCTAGCACCAGGTAATGCGAAAGTGACAACACCGGTATCCCCCTATGATTGCGGTGCCAGCAATGAAGCCAGCGAATTATTTTTCAGGCTGCGAAATCTGTTCAGTCGATACTGCTTTTTCAGATGCCATGGAAACCATGCGAATACGATCTGCACGCTTGATTTTCACCTGCTGTGCCGGATCCTGATATTTGGTGTGCTTGCGGCGACGCATGGTGAGCGCAATGGCGGCCACTATCGCCACCAGCAGAATCACCGCAGCCAGCTCAAATGGGTACACGTAATCGGTGTAGAGCAAACGCCCCAGTTCCTTGGTGTTGCTGTAATTCGCGGCATGCGCAATCGGTGCGGGCACCGCACTCAGGCCGAACTGTTTACCGCCCAGCACGACGACCATTTCCAGTACCATCAGTGTTGCTACGATACCGGCCAGCGGCAGGTAATCCCAGAAACCTTCGCGCAGCTTGTCGAGGTTGATATCCAGCATCATCACCACGAACAGGAACAGCACCATCACCGCGCCCACGTATACCAGCACCAGGGTAATGGCGAGAAATTCCGCCTCCAGCATCAGCCAAAGGCCTGCTGCCGTAAAGAACGCCAGCACCAGGAACAGTGCCGCGTGCACCGGGTTACGCGCGGTAATGACACGCAGGCCGGCAAACAGCAATATCGCCGCAAAGAAATAAAAAACTGCAGTTTCAAAATTCATACTGATCCACTCGATTCTTGAACAGCATTAACGGTATGGGGCATCTGCGGCGCGCGCTGCGGCGATTTGCGCTTCGTTCTTGTCGCCTACGGCGAGCAGCATTTCCTTGGTGTAATAGAGATCGCCGCGTTTCTCTCCGTGGTATTCGAGAATGTGCGTTTCCACAATCGAATCCACCGGACAGGATTCTTCACAGAATCCACAGAAAATACATTTGGTCAGATCGATGTCATAGCGCGTCGTGCGACGCGTGCCATCATCGCGCTTTTCCGATTCGATGGTAATTGCCAGGGCCGGGCATACCGCTTCACACAATTTGCAGGCAATGCAGCGTTCCTCGCCATTCGGATAGCGGCGCAACGCATGCAAGCCACGAAAGCGCGGCGACATCGGCGTTTTTTCTTCGGGGAACTGCACCGTAATCTTGCGCGCGAACAGATGCCGCCCGGTCAGGGCCATGCCGCGCAACAGCTCGGTGAGCAGCATGCTCGAAAAGAAGTGTTTAATCGCTTTCATCAAATTACTCCATCATTCCACATTAGTGGAACAGGTAACCGTAGCGGGTTTGCATCATGCCCCCCACGAACAGCAACCAGATCAGGGTGACTGGAATGAACACCTTCCAGCCCAGACGCATGATCTGATCGTAGCGATAGCGCGGAAATGTAGCCCGGAACCACAGGAACAGGAACAGCACAAAACCCACTTTCAGCATCAGCCAGACGAAGGCCGGGATCCAGGTGAACGGCGCTATGTCAAACAGTGGATTCCAGCCTCCCAGGAACATCAACGCAACCAGCGTTGCGATCAAAATCATGTTGGCATATTCCGCCAGGAAAAATACCGCGAACGCCATGCCGGAATACTCCACATGAAAGCCGGCCACGATCTCGGATTCACCTTCAGCCACGTCAAACGGGGCGCGGTTGGTTTCCGCCACGCCGGCAATCAGGTACACAATAAACATCGGGAACAGGGGTAGCCAGTACCAGCTGAACACCCCGCCTGCCTGTCCTTTCACGATATCGATCAGATTCAGGCTTTGCGAAGCCATTAACACACCCACCAGCGCAAAACCCATGGCGATTTCGTAAGACACGATTTGCGCAGCAGAGCGCAGGCTGCCGAGGAATGCGTATTTTGAGTTGGATGCCCAACCCGCGATGATGACGCCGTACACACCCATGGAAGTGATTGCCATGATGTAGAGCAGGCCCGCGTCCACGTTGGCCAGTACCAGTTCCGGGGTGAACGGAATCACCGCCCAGGCAGCCAGTGCGGGGGCAATCGTCAGCACCGGTGCCAGCACGAACAGAAATTTGTTGGAACCGCTGGGGATGATGATTTCCTTCATCATCAGCTTGAGTCCGTCGGCGATCGGTTGCAGCAAGCCTTTGAAGCCAACCCGGTTGGGGCCGATACGTACCTGCATGTAGCCGATCACCTTGCGCTCGGCGTAGGTGAGGTAAGCCACTGCAATCATCAACGGGCCGACAATGGCAACAATCTTGGCCAGCGACCACACTACGGGCCAGGTGAATCCGAACAGGTTTTGCAAGAATTCCATGTTATGCACGCTCCACGGAGACTTCACCCAGCATCGCGCCCAACGTGGCAGTCAGCGGGTGCGCGGCAGCTAGCCGCACACAATGATCGGGCAGGTGGTCATCTGCCAGGGCTCGCACCACAGCTCGCGCTTCACCCTGACGCACCGTCACCATAGCGCCATCGGCAAGACCCAGGCGCGCCAGCAAGGCGGAATGCATGGATGCATTAGGCAATGCTGCGGCGCGCGTGCTATGCAGCGAAGCAGCACGACGCACAATTGCATCGGCCTGGTACATCGGCACTTCGCCCACACGAGTCAATGTGTCAGTAATGGCAGCCGATTGCAGTACCGGTCCGGACAAACTATTGTTGAGCACGCCTGCAGCCAGACCATTACTGCCCAGCGCATCCTGACGCACGGCTTCACTGGTGTCGTAGTCGAAACCTTTTACGCCAAGCATGGTGCCCAGCACACGCAACACCTTCCATGCCGGGCGTGTTTCACCTAACGGTTTGACCGTGCCGTTGAAGCTTTGCACGCGACCTTCAGTGCTGATGAAAGTACCTGAAGTTTCACTGAACGGTGCAATGGGCAACAACACATCTGCGTATTCCAGCGCGCTGTGTTTGTAAGCGCTCATCGCCACCACCATGTCAGCCGACTGTAATGCGTGCATGGCTGCGGCCGGATCATTGCAATCCAGCTCCGGTTCAGCACCCAGCAACAGATAAGCCTTGCGCGGCGTCGCCATCATGGCGGCCGCATTCATGCCTGCCTTCAGACCGGATTTGGATGGCACCGCGCCGGCAATGTAAGCGCCCACGCTATTGGCTGACTCACCCAGACAACCGAAATTTGCACCAGCAAGCCGTGCGATCACTTCGGCCAGTGAGTGCAGGTCGGCATACTGAGGATGGTGCTGCGCCAAATTGCCGAGGAATACCGCACGCCGCTCGGCGCCTGTCAGGCTGGCCGCGATGGCCCGTGCCGCAGCGCCGACCGTTACATCCGCCAACACCGCCTTGATGGCTGCAGGCAATTCGGTCTGCGTGGCCTCAGCCAATGCCAGTGCAATTTGCGCAAGGGTATTGACCATGGCTTGCGGAGCGACAATGGCTTTATTGGCAAGCTTGGTGAGCAGATCATCGTCCACCGGATTCACCAGATTGAGTTGCGCACCGTGCTTCACGGCCTGACGCAGACGATGCGCGAGCAGGGGATGGTCATTGCGCAATGTGCTGCCTATCACCAGCACCCGCTGCAGCTTGCTGATATCTGCAACCGCCATGCCCAGCCAGGGTGCGCCTTGCAGGCTGGCATCCAGCCTGAAATCGGCCTGCGCCAGACGGCTATCCACGTTACCGGTACCCAGGCCGCGCATCAGCTTTTGCAGCAGGTAGAGTTCTTCAACGGTCTGGTGCGACGTAGCCAGCGCACCGATGCTGTCGGCACCGTGTTGCTCGCGAATCTGCTTGAGGCCGTTGGCGACATATTCCAGTGCCGTCTGCCAATCCACTTCCAGCCATTTCCCATCCTGCTTGAGCATCGGACGGCTAAGGCGCTGTTCGGAATTCAGGCCTTCGTATGCGAAGCGATCCTTGTCGGACAGCCAGCATTCGTTAACCGCCTCGTTTTCCAATGGCAGCACCCGCATTACGCGGCTATCCTTGACTTGTACAATCAGATTGCTGCCCAGGCCATCGTGCGGGCTCACCGATTTGCGCCGCGACAGCTCCCAGCTGCGCGCGGTATAACGGAACGGTTTGCTGGTCAACGCGCCCACCGGGCACAGGTCGATGATGTTGCCGGACAGTTCGGAATCGATGGTCTTGCTGATGAACGGCATGATCTCGGAATGTTCGCCGCGACCCACCTGCCCCATCTCCATGATGCCGGCAATTTCCTGGCCGAAACGCACGCAGCGCGTGCAGTGGATGCAGCGCGTCATGTCGGTGGCAACCAGCGGACCCAGATCTTTTTCCTTCACCACGCGTTTGGCTTCCTGGTAGCGCGAACTGCTGCCGCCGTAGCCGACCGCCAGATCCTGCAAGCTGCATTCGCCGCCCTGGTCACAAATCGGGCAATCCAGCGGATGGTTGATCAGCAGGAATTCCATCACGCCCTTCTGCGCCTTGACGGCGTAGTCGGATTTGGTGAATACCTTCATCCCGTCGGTGATCGGTGTGGCGCAGGCCGGCAGCGGCTTGGCGGCTTTTTCCACCTGCACCAGGCACATGCGGCAGTTGGCCGCAATGGAGAGTTTCTTGTGATAGCAGAAATGCGGAATATAAATCCCGATCTGCGCTGCGGCTTCCATGATGGTGCCGCCCGCCGTCATCTGTATCTTGTTGCCGTCAATTTCGATCTCTAGCATCTGCTTCACCTAAACCTGCTTCACCTAAACCATGCATTTGCCATGTTCGATATGGTGCTCGAACTCATGGCGATAGTGTTTGAGCATTGCCTGCACCGGCATCGCTGCAGCATCTCCCAGACCACAGATGGTGCGGCCGCCGATGTTGTGAGCGACATCGCTCAACAAATCGAGGTCTTCCGGCCTGCCTTGACCATGCTCGATGCGGTGAATCACCCGATATAGCCAGCCGGTACCCTCGCGGCACGGGGTACACTGTCCGCAGGATTCTTCAAAATAAAAGTAGGATAAGCGTTCCAGCGCTTTCACCATGCACACCGTCTCGTCCATGATGATGACTGAGCCTGCACCCAGCGCCGAACCGGCTTTGGCGATGGAGTCGTAATCCATGGTGCACTGCATCATGATCTCGGCGGGCAGCACCGGGGTGGAAGAACCACCGGGAATGCAGGCCTTGAAAGTGTGTCCATCCCGAATGCCGCCTGCCATTTCCAGCAATTCGGCAAAAGGCGTCCCCATCGGCACTTCAAAATTTCCGGGGCGATTCACGTGCCCGGATACCGAGAAAAGTTTGGTGCCGCCGTTATTGGGCTTGCCCAACTCCAGAAATTTCTGCCCCCCTTCTCGTATGATGTAGGGGATGCTGGCGAAAGTTTCCGTGTTGTTGATCGTGGTGGGCTTGCCGTACAGGCCGAAACTGGCCGGAAATGGCGGCTTGAAACGCGGCTGACCCTTCTTGCCCTCGATGGATTCGAGCAGTGCCGTTTCCTCGCCGCAAATATAGGCGCCGTAGCCATGGTGGTTGAACAGGTGAAAACTGAAGTCCGTGCCGCAAATGTTGTCACCCAAAAAGCCTGCTGCCTTCGCTTCTTCAACCGCGGCTTCCATGCGTTCGTAGGTTTCCCATATTTCGCCGTGGATATAGTTGTAACCGCGTCTGGTACCCAGGGTATAGGCGGCAATCGCCATCCCTTCAATCAGCGCATGCGGATTCAACTGCATGATGTCGCGATCCTTGAAGGTACCGGGTTCGCCCTCGTCGGAATTGCACACCAGGTATTTGTCGCCATCAAAATGGCGTGGCATGAAGCTCCACTTCAGACCGGTCGGGAAGCCTGCGCCGCCCCGGCCACGCAATGCGGACTTTTTGACCTCGGCAATGATGGTCTCAGCCGAAGTTTTTTCGCTCAGAATTTTGCGCAATGCTGCATAACCGCCATTGGCTACATAGGTAGACAGCTTCCACGATTCGGGAAGATGTACTGTATTGAATATGACTTCTCCGCCTTTGATCACCATGTTATTTCAGCTCTTCGAGGATGCTGTCCACTTTCTCGGGCGTGAGAAAGCCTTCCATGCGGTGGTTGTTGATCATGCACAGCGGCGCATCGCCGCAGGCACCCATGCATTCACCCTCTTTCAGGGTAAAGCGGTTGTCTTCGGAAGTTTCGCCAAAACCGCATCCCAGCTTCTCTTTCAAGTGCTCGGCAATTTCCGGCGCCCCCATCAGCGCACAAGATATATTGGTGCACAAGGTGATCTTGTGTCTGCCCAAAGGCGCGGTGTTGTACATGTTGTAGAACGTCGCCACTTCATAGACTGCGATGGCCGGCATACCCAGATAGTCAGCAACAAAATCCATGGTTTCGGTGGACAGCCAGCCTTTTTCTACCTGGGCAATACGCAGCGCCGACATGACCGCGGACTGGCGCTGATTAACCGGGTATTTGGCAATTTCGTAATCAATCTGGGCGATGGAATCTGGGCTCAGCATTATCGGTCAATCTCCCCAAACACTATGTCTTGCGTGCCAATAATGGCAACCACGTCGGCAATCATATGACCGCGCACCATCTCATCCAGAGCCGCCAGATGCGGGTAGCCCGGCGCGCGGATTTTCAGGCGGTAAGGTTTGTTTGCGCCGTCTGACACCAGATAAATACCGAACTCGCCCTTGGGGTGTTCAACAGCCGCATAAGCTTCGCCTTCCGGCACATGCATACCCTCGGTGAACAGCTTGAAATGATGGATCAACTCTTCCATGTTCTGTTTCATGTCCACCCGTGACGGCGGGGCAACTTTGTGATTGTCGGTGATGACCGGGCCAGGGTTCTTGCGCAACCAGTCCACACATTGCTTGACGATACGGTTGCTTTGCCGCATTTCTTCCATGCGCACCAGATAACGGTCATAGCAGTCGCCATTCACGCCCACTGGGATGTCGAATTCCATGCGGTCGTAGACTTCGTAGGGCTGTTTCCTGCGCAGATCCCATTCGATTCCTGAGCCGCGCAGCATGGGGCCGCTGAAACCCAGCGCCAGCGCGCGTTCCGGAGATACCACACCGATGCCTACGGTACGCTGCTTCCAGATACGGTTGTCGGTAAGCAGGGTTTCGTATTCGTCCACATAGGTTGGGAAACGCCGGGCGAAGTCTTCGATGAAGTCGAGTACGGAGCCCTGACGGTTGGTATTCATGTCGCGAATCGCGGCGGCATTGTGAATCTTGGACGCCTGGTACTGCGGCATCGTGTCGGGCAGATCGCGGTAAACGCCGCCGGGGCGATAATAGGCCGCATGCATACGCGCGCCCGAAACGGCTTCGTACACATCCATCAAATCTTCGCGTTCGCGGAATGCATACAGGAACACGGTCATTGCGCCGATATCCAGCGCATGCGCGCCCAGCCACAGCAGGTGGTTGAGAATGCGGGTGAGTTCGTCGAACAACACGCGGATATATTGCGCACGTTCCGGCACGGTAATGCCCATCAGCTTTTCGATGGCCATGACATAAGCGTGCTCGTTGCTCATCATGGACACATAGTCAAGGCGGTCCATATAGGGCAGCGACTGGATGAAGGTCTTGTGCTCGGCGAGCTTTTCGGTGGCGCGATGCAGCAGACCGATATGCGGATCGGCACGTTCAATTACTTCGCCGTCCAGTTCGAGCACCAGACGCAGCACGCCGTGCGCCGCCGGGTGCTGCGGCCCGAAGTTCATGGTGTAATTTCTGATTTCAGCCATCAGGCGCGTTCTCCGTAGTTCTCTTCACGCACAATGCGGGGCGTTACCTCGCGCGGGTCTATGCTCACCGGCTGGTAAATCACGCGCTGCTGTTCCGGGTCGTAACGCATTTCCACGTTGCCGGACAACGGAAAATCCTTACGGAACGGATGGCCGACAAATCCGTAGTCGGTCAGAATACGGCGCAGGTCCGGGTGACCGTCGAATACAATTCCGAACAGGTCGAACGCCTCGCGTTCGAACCAGTTGGCGGCGGGCCATACCTTGACCAGGGAAGGCACAACCGGGAAATCATCCTCGGCTGCAAACGCGCGCACACGCACACGCCGATTCTTGCTGATGGAGAGCAGGTGATACACCACGGCAAAACGCTGCCCTTCCCAGTCACCCTCCCGATAGGCGGAATAATCCATTCCGCACAGGTCGATCAATTGCTCAAAACGCAGACCGGCATGGTCGCGCAGCGTCGTCATAACTTCGGTAAGGTCGCGTGCGCGCACTTCGATGGTCAGTTCGCCCAGCGCATCCCGCTGCCGAACGAGCTTGGTGCCCAATGCGGTGATCAGGGTAACGGACAGGCTTTCCAGTGACGGATTCATGGCTTCTCGCTCTACCGGTTAACGCGCGATGGTGTTGGTGCGCTTGATTTTGTTCTGCAACTGGATAATGCCGTAAAGCAGCGCTTCGGCAGTCGGCGGGCAGCCCGGCACATACACATCCACCGGTACGATGCGGTCGCAACCACGTACCACGGAGTACGAGTAATGATAATAGCCGCCTCCATTGGCGCAGGAACCCATGGAAATCACCCAGCGCGGCTCGGCCATCTGGTCATACACTTTGCGTAGCGCCGGCGCCATTTTGTTGCACAGTGTACCCGCCACAATCATGACGTCGGACTGGCGCGGACTGGGGCGAAACACAATACCAAAACGATCCAGGTCATAGCGCGATGCACCGGCCTGCATCATTTCCACAGCACAGCAGGCCAGACCAAAAGTCATCGGCCACAGTGAACCGGTACGAGTCCAGTTAATCAGCTTGTCGGCCGTGGTGGTGACGAAGCCTTTCTCCAAAACGCCTTCTATTCCCATTCCAGCGCCCCTTTCATCCACTCGTACACAAAGCCAACGACAAGAATCCCCAGGAAAATCACCATGGCAAGGAAACCGAACATACCGATTTCCTCGAGCACGATCGCCCACGGAAACAGGAAGGCGATTTCCAGATCAAACAAAATGAACAGGATGGCAACAAGGTAATAACGCACGTCGAATTTCATGCGCGCATCCTCAAATGCCTCAAAGCCACACTCGTAGGGCGAAAGTTTTTCACTGTCCGGATGATTGGGCGCCAGCAGCCAGCCAATGACCATCGGCCCTACGCCGACGGCGAGACCAATCAGCACAAACAATAAAACAGGAAAATAATTTTCTAACATGCATCCGCTCCAAAGCCGTACGCAACCCGACTCCGGGAAGCGTGCACAGCGTTTCAGTTTAGTTGCGCGAAAAGCGTCGTGTCAAGCTGAAAATCAATTGTTTTTTTCAAAACAATCAATCAGTTACACAATCATCAAAGCTGATTGCGTCATAATCCGAATTTATGGTGCCGACGGCGAGACTCGAACTCGCACAGCTTTACGCCACTACCCCCTCAAGATAGCGTGTCTACCAATTTCACCACGTCGGCGTATTGACAGGACGGATTGATAATCCGCCCCAATGGCGACTCCCGATTACTTGGGAATTTCCCCGGCTTTTGACCCGGCATTGCCTGGAACTACATTACCCGAAGGCTGAGCTGGCGTGGGTACACTAGCAGGCGCCACGGGCTGAACTTGTATTTTTTGCTGGCCTTGCATTACGCCGACAGCCTTGTGCTGATGACCAGAGAGATAGGTTAATCCCAGACTGGTCAGAAAAAAGGTGGTGGCAAGCACGGCCGTAGCTCGACTCAAAAAATTGGCCGAACCCGTAGAACCGAACAGGCTGCCCGAAGCACCGCTGCCGAATGCTGCGCCCATATCAGCGCCTTTGCCCTGCTGCAATAGCACCAGCACAATCACTGACACTGCCGCCAGCACATGAAAAACCAAAATTACTGTTTCCAAATCGATATCCTTAGCCTTGTGCCGCCCGGCAAATGGCGATGAACTCATCGGCCACCAGCGACGCGCCGCCTATCAACCCACCATCGATATCCGGTTGGGCAAACAATTCTGCCGCATTGGCGGCTTTTACGCTACCGCCATATTGAATTACCAATGATGCCGCAACATTCTTATCCAGCACAGCCAGCTTGGCACGGATGAATGCATGCACGGCCTGCGCCTGCTGCGGGCTGGCCGTCTTACCCGTACCTATCGCCCATACCGGCTCATAGGCTACAACTGCACGCCCGATGCCCTCAATACCCGACACTGCCAATACCGCATCCAGCTGACGACCGATAACCGCTTCGGTCACACCCGCCTCGCGTTCTTCCAGGGTTTCGCCCACGCACAGGAAGGGAATCAAACCTGCAGCCTGTGCCGCAGCGAATTTGGCTGCCACGGACGCATCATCTTCGCCATAAAGCGCACGTCGCTCCGAGTGACCGACGATGACGTAGCTACAACCAAAATCCAGCAGCATGGAGGCAGAAACCTCGCCGGTATAAGCACCTTTCGCATGATTGCTTACATTTTGCGCGCCCCACGCCAGCGTGCTGCCAGACAATACCGACTGCACCTGTGCCAGATACGGGAATGGCGCACATACTATGCAGCCCGCTGTACTCGCTTGCCCCAATTCAAGCACCAGGGCTTCAAGTAATACCTTGTTCTCTGCCAGACTACCGTGCATTTTCCAGTTACCTGCGACCAGTTTTTTGCGCATCGCTTAACCCGACCCATAGAAAGCCGCAAATAGTACACACAACACCAAGGTCTGGTCAATGTTTAACCGGTCATTTACCCTTTTGCTTAACCATATCGTCATAATTCTGTAATATTCCAACCTTACTATTAGCGTCTCGGCTCAGGACTTGAGATGCTGAAGCTCCTTAAACCGATTTGCTTCACACGCACAGGCAGGAACATACATTTTTATTTTTATGCATATGAAAAAAACTGCCGCTAGCGGACTTGCAACCGTAATGATTCTGGGTGCTGGCTGGACTTTTTCAGCACCCGCGCTCGCTAGCGAAATTACTGGAGCCGGTGCTACTTTTCCTTATCCGATTTACGCAAAATGGGCGGAGGCATACAAAGCCAAAACCGGGATCAGGCTGAACTATCAGTCAATCGGTTCGGGTGGCGGTATCAAACAAATCAAAGCCAAAACTGTAGATTTCGGCGCTTCCGACATGCCTCTCAAACCCGAAGCGCTTGAAAAAGACGGCCTGATGCAATTCCCTACTGTGGTCGGCGGGGTAGTGCCCGTGATTAACCTTCATGGCTTGGCGGCCGGCACTATTCGACTGAATGGCGCGGTACTGGCAGACATTTTCCTGGGAAAAATCAGGAAATGGAACGACCCGGCCATTGCTTCCCTGAATAAAGGGGTGCGCCTGCCCGCGTCTTCAATTACCGTTGTGCATCGTTCCGATGGCTCAGGCACTACCTTTATCTTTACCAACTACCTGGCAAAAGTCAGTCCGGAATGGAAAGTCAAAGTGGGTAATGACACTTCCGTCGCCTGGCCGGCTGGCGTCGGCGGCAAGGGCAACGAGGGCGTAGCTTCATTCGTACAGCGTATCCAGGGCTCAATTGGCTACGTGGAGTACGCTTATGCCAAACAGAACAAGATTCCTTACGCGCTCATGCAGAATAAGGATGGTGTATTTGTCGCGCCTGAAGCAAATGCCTTCAAGGCCGCGGCTGCAGGTGCAGATTGGCAGCATGCCCCAGGTTTTTACGAAATCCTGACCAATGAACCCGGCAAAGCGAGCTGGCCGATTACTGGCGCCACTTTCATCCTGATGCATAAAGTGCAGAGCAAGCCGGCAACCGGCAAAGAAGTGTTGAGTTTCTTTGACTGGGCATACACCAACGGCGATGAAATGGCATTGAGCCTGGATTATGTACCGCTGCCTGGCAGCGTTACGAAAATCATTGCCCATGCCTGGAAAACCCAGATTAAGGACACCAACGGCAAGACTATCTGGTAGCACCACTGTTTGCATAACTGCGAGGACAAACCCCGACGAGCATTGCCGGGGTTTGTTTAACCGAAAGGTTCCCAGGAATAGCCAGAATCACTGATGCGGAACCGATTGGACGGAAAACAAGATTGCGTAGAATCCGTACGACATACCAGCGTATTTTTTCAAGCCTCATGAGTATCCGCGATGAAGTATGATTTTTTAAAGGTGCCGACATCTCTTGGTAATCATGACAATAACCGACCCGGCACGAATCACATGAGCAACTCGCTATCCACCCATCGCACTCGCCGTTTCAGGTGGCAGGACAGGATATTCCGCGGCGCCACGAGGGTTTTTGCATTTATAGTGCTAGCCCTGCTTGTTGGCATTCTGGCCTCTCTGATAATAGGCAGTATGCCCGCAATCCATAAGTTCGGATTTGGCTTCCTGATCGATGACTCCTGGAACCCGGTCACCGAAAAATTCGGTGCGCTGGTGCCAATCTATGGCACCTTGGTGACCTCAATCATCGCATTGTTGATTGGGGTGCCGCTCAGCTTTGGCATCGCAGTTTTCCTGACGGAATTATCGCCCAAATGGCTGAAGCGCCCATTGGGTATTGCAATTGAATTACTGGCAGGCATACCCAGCATTATTTACGGCATGTGGGGGCTGTTCGTATTCGCTCCCTTGTTCGCTGAACATGTCCAACCCTGGCTGATTGACAAGCTGGGCCCGCTGCCCGTATTGGGACCACTGTTTCAGGGGGCACCGATGGGTATCGGCATGCTGACTGCCGGTTTGATTCTGGCATTGATGGTAGTGCCGTTTATTGCTTCCGTCATGCGCGACGTATTTGAAATCGTGCCGCCCTTGCTCAAGGAATCTGCATACGGCCTGGGTGCAACCACTTGGGAAGTGGTGTGGAACATTGTTCTTCCCTATACCAAAATCGGCGTCGTTGGCAGCATCATGCTCGGGCTCGGACGCGCCCTGGGTGAAACCATGGCCATCACATTCGTGATAGGTAATGCGCATCAGCTCAGCACATCACTGATGATGCCCGGCAACACCATATCCTCGGCACTCGCCAACGAATTTACCGAGGCGGATGGCAAGCTCTACACCTCTGCCCTGATCGAACTCGGGCTCATTCTTTTCTTCATCACTTTTGTTGTGCTGGCCTTGTCCAAACTGCTGCTGCTTCAATTGGGCAAGCATGAAGGCAAAAAAAGCTAGGAGCTTGCATGTTTTCCCTCTACGCACGACGGCAATTTGCCAACAAGTTTAATTTGATTGCATCGCTCGCAACCATGCTGATCGGCCTGTCAGCGCTGGCCTGGATACTATGGACATTACTGACCTACGGTTTGGGGGGCGTGAGTCTGGAAATGTTCACCAAATCCACACCGCCGCCAGGCAGTACTGGCGGTCTTCTCAACGCCATTGTAGGCAGCCTGATAATGACTGTGATCGCCACCCTGGTGGGCACCCCTATCGGAATTCTGGCGGGCACCTACCTGGCAGAATTTGGGCAGCGTGGCTGGCTGGCGCCGACCACCCGCTTTATCAATGACATCCTGCTATCTGCACCGTCCATCGTAATCGGTTTGTTTGTGTATGAAGTGTATGTGGTCAGTACGGGACATTTTTCGGGTTGGGCCGGCGCATTTGCGCTCTCCCTGATAGTCATACCGGTGGTGGTTCGCACCACCGAAAACATGCTCAAACTGGTTCCCAACAGTTTGCGGGAAGCCGCGGCCGCACTCGGTGCTCCGCACTGGAAAGTGGTTACCATGGTCACTTGGCGCGCCTCCAAAGCCGGGATATTGACAGGGATTTTGCTGGCGATTGCACGTATCAGCGGTGAGACTGCGCCATTGTTGTTCACAGCTCTGAACAATCAGTTCTGGAGTACTGATATAAACGCGCCGATGGCCAACTTGCCGGTGGTAATCTTTCAAATGGCAATGAGCCCATACGATGATTGGCACAAACTGGCGTGGGCCGGAGCCCTGCTCATTACAACTGCTGTACTCGGGCTCAGTGTTGCCGCTCGCATTCTGTTCCGCCAGCAATCTTCATCCCATTAAGTCTTACACACGGAACCCCTACATGAGTCAGAGCATGGATCACAACGCAAAAATCAGCCTGCGCAATCTGAATTTTTACTATGGCAAGTCGCATGCCCTGAAAAACATCAACCTGGATATCCCGGACCGTCAAGTCACCGCCTTTATCGGCCCTTCGGGCTGCGGCAAATCCACGCTGCTGCGCACCATGAACCGCATGTATGACCTGTACCCCGGACAGCGTGCCGAAGGCGAAATCTTGCTGGACGGGCAAAATATCCTGGAAAAGGGCGCCGATCTCAATAAACTGCGCGCCAGGGTCGGCATGGTATTCCAGAAACCCACGCCCTTCCCCATGTCGATTTACGACAACATCGCGTTCGGTATCAAACTGTATGAGAGCATGGGGCGCTCGGACATGGACGAACGTGTGGAATGGGCGTTGAAAAAAGCCGCACTATGGAACGAGGTGAAGGACATCCTGAATCGTAGCGGCAATAGCCTGTCGGGAGGCCAGCAACAACGCCTGTGCATTGCGCGCGGCATCGCGGTCAAACCGGAAGTATTGCTGCTGGACGAACCAGCGTCGGCACTCGACCCGATTTCCACCGCACGTATCGAAGAATTGATCCACGAACTCAAGACCGACTACACCATCGCCATCGTCACCCACAACATGCAGCAGGCGGCGCGGGTTTCCGACTTCACCGCCTACATGTACCTTGGGGAAATGATTGAATTCGGCAAGACCGATCTGGTGTTCACCAATCCAAAACAGAAAGCCACAGAAGATTACATTACCGGGAAATTCGGCTGACCCGATCTGTTAATGCCTTTATTAAAAAAGCCGCAATTGCGGCTTTTTTAATACGCGGTCAATCCCTGTTCAAGGTGCGGCCTGACGCACCGCCTGCGCAATATGTTCAGCCTGTAGCCTGGACTGATCCGGGCAAGTACTTTCAACCATTACGCGAATCAACGGCTCGGTACCCGATGCACGCAGCACGATACGGCCATCCTTGCCCAAAGCTCTTTCGGCCTCGCCGCAAGCCTGCCGCACTGCGGCATGCTCAAGGTCGAAGCCTTTGGCAACCCGCACGTTCAGCAGCACTTGCGGATATAGCTTGAGATCCGCGGTGTATTCACCCAACGATGTTCCGCTGTCGCGCAATGCATGGAGCACTTGTAGCGCGGAAATGATACCGTCGCCGGTGGTGTGTTTGTCCAGGCACAACACATGGCCCGATGTTTCTCCACCCAATTGCCAACCCTTTTGCTGCAGCAATTCCAGTACGTAACGGTCACCCACCTTGGCACGGGCGAACGGGATATTCAAGCGTCCCAGCGCGTGTTCCATACCCAGGTTGGTCATCAAGGTGCCAACCACACCGCCCTTCAGGGAACCACCTTCTGAACGGTGCCTGGCAATTGCGTAGACCAGCTGATCGCCGTCGAAAATCGTGCCGTCGGCATCCGCCATCATCAGGCGGTCGCCATCACCATCCAGTGCAATGCCGAAATCAGCACGATGGCGACGCACCGCAGTGTTCATGGCATTAGTATGCGTCGCTCCGCAATCACGGTTAATATTGAAACCATCCGGGTGGTTACCGATGGGAATCACTTCTGCACCCAGCTCGTGCAGCACATGCGGGGCAACATGGTAAGTCGCACCGTGTGCGCAGTCCAGCACGATACGCAGGCCACGCAGGTCGCGATCAAACGGGAAAGTACTCTTGCAAAACTCGATATAGCGTGCGGCAGCATCTTCAATACGCTTGACTCGCCCCAGCCCTTTGGAAGGCATGGTTTCCATCGGCTCATCCACCAGCGCTTCAATGGCCAGTTCGGTTGCGTCCGGCAGTTTGGCGCCAGTTGCGGAAAAAAACTTGATGCCGTTGTCTTCGAACGGATTATGCGAGGCGGAAATCACCACGCCCGCCTGAAGACGTAGCGCACGGGTCAGATAAGCCACCGCTGGTGTCGGCATTGGGCCCACCAGACGCACATCCACACCGGCGGCGCACAGACCGGCTTGCAGGGCGGCTTCGAGCATGTATCCGGAAATGCGCGTATCTTTACCGATCAAGACTACCGGGTTTTCGCCAGCAGCCAAACCCGAGGTATCGGAAGCCAGAACTTTACCTGCCGCATAGCCCAAACGCATGACGAAGTCCGGGGTTATCGGGTTATCTCCGACCCGGCCACGTACGCCATCCGTACCAAAATATTTTCTACTCATCACACTCCTCCACAGCCTGAATTATTTTCAATGCATCCTGACATGCAGCAACATCGTGGACACGCAAAATGCGTGCACCGCGCATGACGGCTAATACCTGAGCAGCCAGACCGGCATATTCACGCTGTCCTACTGCTCGCCCAGTAACCTTGCCGAGCATGGTTTTTCGCGAAATTCCCGCCAGTACCGGCACTCCCAGTTCAGTAATACGGTCAAGATGGTGTAAAAGTTTAAGATTATGTGTCAGCGATTTACCAAAACCAAAGCCCGGATCCACCACGATACGCTCGCGCGCAATGCCCGCATCCATCGCCACAGCCATACGCTCGGCAAGAAAATCAGTGACCTCGGCTACTACATCGCCATAGCTCGGATTGTTTTGCATGGCTTGCGGTTCGCCTTGTTTGTGCATCAGACACACCGCGGTTTCGCCCGATGCGACAGCCTGCAGTGCCCCTTGTGCCTGGAGAGCGTCAATATCATTAATCATGTGTGCGCCTGCCGCAATCGCAGCAAGCATGATTTCGGGTTTACGCGTATCCACAGACAGAACTGCTCCGCAACCTTGCAATGCACTTAGCAGCGGCAACACCCGGTCCATCTCCTGCTGCAATGGTACCCACTGTGCTCCGGGCCGGGTAGATTCACCCCCGATATCTATTATCGCAGCGCCCTCCGCGATTAACTGATGTGCATGCTCTACCGCATAGGCAATGTGCGTGTACCGGCCACCATCCGAAAATGAATCGGGGGTGACATTGAGAATCCCCATGATGCGGGGAGTGGACACATCGAGTTGGATATTGCCGCAGCGCAAAATCATCGCAAACAAAACAAAAAAGCCAGGGGCTGCATTATAGCCCCTGGCTGGCGTTGCATTACCTGTCTAATGCGATCAGGTTTCTTGTGCTGGCGTTGTAGTAGGTGCAGGCGTTGTGGTCGGTACGCCGCCTGGCGGTGGGCTAGGCGGGCTGGCATTGACACTCGCTGCAGGCTTGGGCGGGCGCGGCGGCTGGCCTTTCATGATATCCCCAATCTGATCCGCATCAATGGTTTCCCACTCCAGCAGTGCGTGCGCCATGGCTTCCACCTTGTCACGACGGTCTTCAAGAATCTTGCGAGCCAGCGCGTACTGCTGATCGATGATTCGACGGATTTCCATATCCACCTTTTGCATGGTGGCCTCAGACACATTCTTGTGCGTCGTCACGCTTCGTCCCAGGAAAACCTCTCCATCGTTCTCACCGTACACCATGGGTCCCAAAGCATCCGACATACCCCATTGGGTCACCATGCGCCGTGCCATTTCCGTAGCCCGCTCGAAGTCGTTGGAGGCGCCTGTGGTCATGTGGTTCATGAACACTTCTTCAGCAATACGGCCACCGAACAGTACCGATATATTCTGCAGTATCTGTTCGCGATCCATGCTGTAGCGATCTTCGGTAGGCAACTGCATAGTCAGTCCCAGTGCACGGCCACGCGGAATGATGGTGACTTTATGTACCGGATCAGTCTTGTCCAGCGTATAGGCCACCACGGCGTGACCAGCCTCGTGATAAGCAGTATTACGGCGCTCTACTTCTGGCATGACCATGTTTTTACGTTCGGCACCCATCATGATCTTGTCTTTGGCATGCTCGAAATCATCCATGTCCACCAGACGCTTATTACCGCGCGCAGCGAACAGCGCTGCTTCGTTTACCAGATTGGCCAGATCCGCGCCGGAAAATCCGGGGGTGCCACGCGCCAGTATGTCAGCGCGCACATCCGGCGCCATCGGAATCTTGCGCATGTGCACCAGCAGAATCTGTTCGCGTCCACGAATATCAGGCAGCGGAACCACCACCTGGCGGTCAAAACGGCCTGGCCGTAACAGGGCAGGATCCAGTACGTCGGGACGGTTGGTGGCCGCAATCACAATGACGCCCGCCGAGCCTTCAAAGCCGTCCATTTCCACCAGCAACTGGTTCAGCGTCTGTTCGCGTTCGTCGTTGCCACCGCCCATGCCCGCACCGCGCTGGCGACCGACAGCATCAATCTCGTCGATGAAAATAATGCATGGAGCGTGTTTTTTGGCCTGATCGAACATATCACGCACGCGTGCAGCACCCACGCCTACAAACATCTCCACGAAATCAGAACCGGAAATGCTGAAAAATGGCACTTTGGCTTCCCCGGCAATGGCTTTGGCCAGCAAGGTTTTACCTGTACCCGGGTTACCCACCATCAGTACACCGCGCGGAATGCGTCCACCCAGCTTCTGGAATTTGGTTGGGTCGCGCAGAAACTCGACCAGTTCCGACACTTCTTCCTTGGCTTCATCACACCCAGCCACGTCGGCAAAGGTAATCTGGTTGGTGGATTCGTCCAGCATGCGTGCCTTGCTCTTGCCGAACGAAAACGCGCCGCCCTTGCCGCCACCCTGCATCTGGCGCATGAAGAATATCCACACACCGATCAACAGCAGCATCGGGAACCAGGACACGAACAGACTCATCAGGAACGATGGCTCCTCTTCCGGTTTCGCTTCGATCACTACGCCATTTTTGAGCAGGTCGGAAACCATCCAGGGATCCGATGGCGCATAGGAAGTGAAGTGCTTGCCATCGCTTTTCACGCCTTTCAGCACATGGTTCGAGATCACTACTTTGGTAATCTGACCTTGCTTGACCTCCTGAATGAACTGCGAATAGTCCATTTGCGCCTGGGCAGTCTGGCGTGTGCTGAACTGGTTGAATACCGTCATTAACACCAGGGCAACAACCAGCCAGATGGCAATATTTTTAAACATGTTATTCACGTAGCGCTCCTGTGAGCAGGTAAAAATTGCGAATTTAAACTCATTCTAAACCGATTCCGGTACCACTGCCAGCGTTTGGAAGCCTGCTTTTCCCCAGCAGATACACTTCACTACTACGATCGCGCGAGGCACGCGGCTTGCGCGTTACTACCTGCGCGAACTGGTCTCGCATCAGCTTCACGTATTCCTGAAAACCTTCACCCTGAAAAGTCTTGACCAGAAAAGCGCCGCCAGGTTTCAAATGATGACATGCAAACTCCAAGGCCAACTCGCATAAATGCATGCTACGAGCTTGATCGGCGCTGGCCACACCGCTCATGTTGGGGGCCATATCCGAAATTACAAGGTCCGGAAGCCGCCCTGCCAGCACTTGCTTCAATTCCGTGAGCGCCGCCTCCCCGGTAAAGTCGCCCTGGATGAAAGTCACCCCGGCTATCGAGTCCATTTCCAGCAGATCCAGTGCAATCACCTTTGCACCCACCTTGGCGGCAATCTGCGACCAGCCGCCGGGTGTAGCACCCAGATCAACCACCAACATGCCGGGGTGGAGCAGATGATCGCGCGTATTGATTTCTTCGAGCTTGAACGCCGCACGCGAACGATAGCCATGTTGCTTGGCCAGTTTCACATAAGGGTCATTTACATGCTCGCGCATCCAGGCTTTACTGGTCCTACTGGGCTTCATCGGCTAAAATCCGGGTTTGCTTTAGAAATGGCCATCATGATCACCCTCAACACACTACAACGCCGTTATTTGCGCGGACAAGCCCACCATCTGCATCCGGTTGTCATGATCGGGGATGCCGGACTGAGCGACGCGGTCATGCGCGAAGTGGACATCAACCTGAAAAGCCATGAACTCATCAAGGTCAGGGTATTCGGTGATGACCGCGACCACCGCATCGCCATTATGGAAAAAATCTGTACAGAGCTGGCCGCAGCACCGGTTCAGCATATCGGCAAGCTTTTATTGATTTACCGCCCGGCCGCCAAGCCAAAAATCAGCCTGCCCAAGTAATCGGATCAACGGCTATTCTGCTTGAAAAGCAATATCAATCCCAACAAACTCTGCACCAGATAGACAATACTGGAAATGCCATGCCAGCGTGCGAAACGGTCGCGAAAGATGCTTTCCATGACCGCCTGCGGCATGGCCCGTTCCTTGAGACTTTCCATGATGGGCTGAATCCCGAAATGAGTAGCCAGCGTCAGTAACAACATCACCAGCACGACCCAGAAAAATGCCTGCTTAAACGCACGCCCGCCAAACGCTGCCAAACGTTGAATAATCAGATAAAGTGCGCATGCAATACTGACATACGCCATGACGGTAAACATGTGTCCGGCCAGATTACCGGCCAGCTGCTTGTCGGCCAGACTGGTGAACAGGACCGGCGCAGCCAGGTAGCCAATCGCCCATATGCCGCCCACCCACAGGGTCACAACGATTCTGGCGAGCGCTTCAGGTAGGTTTTTCATGGATTATACGTAACTCACATCCAGCACCTCATACTGGCGCACACCGCTAGGCGCTTGCACGTCTGCGGTATCGCCAGCACTCTTTCCAATCAGCGCGCGCGCAATCGGGGAGCTGATCGAGATTTTGTATTGCTTGATATCTGCTTCATCGTCGCCGACGATCTGATAAGTCACCGTCGTACCGGCTTCCAGATCTTCCAGTTCTACCGTTGCACCGAACACCACGCGTCCGTCTGCATCCAGTTCGGCAGGATTGATGATCTGCGCCGACGATAGCTTGCCTTCCAGATCGGCAATACGCCCTTCGATAAAGCTCTGCTTCTCTTTGGCGGCATCGTACTCGGCATTTTCAGATAAATCACCCTGCGCGCGCGCTTCTGCGATTGCGGTAATGACTGACGGGCGCTCGATCGTTTTCAAACGGTGCAGTTCCTGGCGCATCATCTCTGCGCCTTTCACTGTCAATGGAATTTTGCTCATGGCACTCATGGTTAATCCTTATCGAGCAGGCAATTGCTGATGCAATCCCTGCAGGTCATAAACTTTCAGCCCGCCCATCGCCTGCATTCCGATGCAGGCGGCGCGTGCCCCGGCCAGCGTGGTGTAGTAAGTAACGCGTTGCGCCAGTGCGACACGGCGAATTTCCACCGAATCGCGCACGGCGCGTTTGTCGTCCACCACATTGACGATCAGGCTGATCTCGTTGTTTTTAATCATGTCCACAATATGCGGACGCCCCTCAGTAACCTTGTTCACAACAGTCACCGCCAGCCCGCCAAGCGCCAGCGCTGCTGCGGTGCCACGGGTAGCGAGCAGGGTAAAGCCCAGATCAATCAGCTGGGCGCCAATTTCGACGATTTTCTGTTTATCTGCGTTGCGCACACTGATGAACGCAGCACCACCCTTGGGCAGTTTCACCCCGGCTGCCAGTTGTGACTTGACGAAGGCTTCGCCGAAACTCGCGCCCACCCCCATGACTTCGCCGGTGGACTTCATTTCTGGCCCCAGCAGCGTGTCCACGCCCTGGAATTTGGCAAAGGGAAACACTGCTTCCTTCACCGAGAAATAGGGTGGCACCACTTCTTTTTCAAACCCCTGCTCGGCCAGACTGCGTCCCGCCATGCAGCGTGCCGCTACTTTGGCCAACTGGATGCCGGTGGCTTTGGACACAAACGGCACGGTACGCGAAGCACGCGGGTTGACCTCCAATACATACACCGTATCACCCTGCAGGGCGAACTGCACGTTCATCAGCCCCACCACGTTGAGTGCACGCGCCATGGCAATGGTCTGACTGCGGATTTCGTCCTGGATTTCAGCCGACAGGCTGTACGGCGGCAACGAACATGCCGAATCACCGGAGTGCACGCCCGCCTGCTCAATGTGCTCCATGATGCCGCCGATCAGCACCTGCTTGCCGTCGCTGATGGCATCCACGTCCACCTCAATCGCGTCGTTGAGGAAGCGATCCAGCAGTACCGGGGAGTCGTTGGAAACCTTGACCGCCTCGCGCATATAGCGCTGCAAATCGGCTTCCTCGCGCACGATTTCCATGGCACGGCCGCCCAGCACGTAGGATGGGCGCACCACCAGCGGGTAACCGATCTCGGCCGCCAGGCGCAAGGCTTCGTCGGCAGAGCGCGCGGTGCGGTTGGGCGGCTGCTTCAAACCCAGCCCAACCAGCAGTTGCTGGAAACGCTCGCGGTCTTCGGCGCAGTCGATCATGTCCGGTGTCGTACCAATGATGGGCGTGCCGAAAGCCTCCAGATCGCGCGCAAGTTTGAGCGGAGTCTGCCCGCCGTATTGCACAATCACGCCGACTGGTTGCTCGACGCGCACGATTTCAAGCACATCCTCCAGCGTCACCGATTCGAAATACAGGCGGTCGGAAGTGTCGTAATCGGTCGAGACCGTTTCCGGATTGCAGTTGACCATGATGGTTTCATAACCATCTTCGCGCATCGCCAGTGCTGCATGAACGCAACAGTAATCGAACTCGATGCCCTGGCCGATCCGGTTGGGTCCGCCCCCCAGCACCATGATTTTCTTGCGATTGGTCGGTTGCGCTTCGCATTCCTCCTCGTAGGTGGAATACATGTAGGCAGTGTGCGTAGAGAACTCCGCCGCGCACGTGTCCACACGCTTGTACACCGGGTGGATGCCCAGCGCCCAGCGCTTTGCTCGCACCGCGTGCTTGTCGCTGCCCAGCAGTGCCGCCAGTCTGCGGTCGGCAAAGCCGTTGCGTTTCAGATTGCGTAATTCGTCAGCACTGATGTCGCCCAGGGTACGGCCTTTGAGCGCCGCCTCATCCGCCACCAGCGCCTCGATCTGCACCAGGAACCACGGGTCAATTTTGGTGAAGTTGAACACCTCATCCAGACTCATGCCGATACGGAACGCATCGGCCACATACCAGATACGCTCGGGGCCCGGGTTGCCGATTTCCGCCTCGATCACATCGCGATCAGTGGTGATTTCATTCAGCCCGTCCATGCCGGTTTCCAACCCGCGCAGCGCTTTCTGGAAGGATTCGCGGAAGGTGCGACCGATTGCCATCACCTCACCTACCGACTTCATCTGGGTGGTGAGCCTATCGTTGGCCTGCGGGAATTTCTCGAAGGCAAAACGCGGAATCTTGGTCACCACATAGTCGATGCTGGGCTCGAACGAAGCCGGTGTCGCGCCGCCGGTGATGTCGTTTTTCAGTTCATCCAGGGTGTAGCCCACTGCCAGTTTGGCGGCGATCTTGGCGATGGGGAAGCCAGTGGCCTTGGACGCCAGCGCCGAGGAGCGCGACACGCGTGGGTTCATCTCGATCACCACCATGCGCCCGTCGACCGGGTTGATACCGAACTGCACATTGGAACCGCCCGTCTCGACGCCGATCTCGCGCAGTACCGCGATCGAGGCATTGCGCAGGATCTGGTATTCCTTGTCGGTCAGCGTCTGCGACGGCGCCACGGTGATGGAGTCGCCGGTATGCACGCCCATCGGGTCGAGGTTTTCGATGGAGCAGACGATGATGCAGTTGTCGGCGCGGTCGCGCACCACTTCCATCTCGTATTCTTTCCAGCCGATCAGCGACTCCTCGATCAGCAATTCGCGGGTGGGCGACGCCTCCAGGCCACGCTCGCAGATGGCCACGAACTCTTCGCGGTTGTAGGCAATGCCGCCGCCGGTGCCGCCCATGGTGAAGGACGGGCGAATGATGGTGGGAAAGCCCATGACTGCCTGCACCTGCAGGGCCTCTTCCATGCTGTGGGCAATCGATGAGCGCGGCGAAGCGAGTCCGATGCGGGTCATCGCCTGCTTGAATTTTTCGCGGTCTTCGGCCATGTCGATGGCGTCGCGCGAGGCGCCGATCATTTCCACGCCGAATTTCTCCAGCACGCCATGCCTGGCCAGATCCAGCGCACAGTTCAACGCGGTCTGTCCGCCCATGGTGGGCAGCAGCGCCTCGGGACGTTCTTTCTCGATGATTTTTTCCAGTACCTGCCAGGTGATCGGCTCGATGTAGGTCACATCGGCCATCTCCGGGTCGGTCATGATGGTGGCCGGGTTGGAGTTGACCAGGATAACCTTATAGCCCTCCTCGCGCAGCGCCTTGCAGGCCTGCGCGCCGGAATAGTCGAACTCGCACGCCTGGCCGATGACAATGGGGCCGGCGCCGATAATGAGGATGCTGTGGATGTCAGTACGTTTCGGCATGGCTTAACGGTGAGCTTTCTGCATCATGGCCACGAAGCGGTCGAACAGATAATCGACATCATGGGGGCCGGGGCTGGCCTCGGGGTGGCCCTGGAAGCTGAACGCCGGTACATCGGTGCGGGCAAAACCCTGCAGCGAGCCGTCGAACAGGGAAACATGGGTCACGCGCAGGTTGGCGGGAAGCGTGTCGGCATCCACCGCAAAGCCGTGATTCTGGCTGGTGATTGCCACGCGTCCCGTGTCGAGATCTTTCACCGGGTGGTTGGCGCCGTGGTGCCCGAATTTCATCTTGATGGTTTTGGCACCGGAAGCCAGCGCCAGCAGTTGGTGCCCCAGGCAAATACCGAAAATCGGAATGCCGGTCGTCAACAGCTCGCCGAGTGCTGCAATGGCGTAATCACACGGCTCTGGATCGCCCGGGCCGTTGGACAGGAAAATGCCATCCGGCTTGAGCGCCAGGGCGTCTTGCGCGCTGGCCTGCGCAGGCAGCACGGTAAGCTTGCAACCGCGTTCCGCCAGCATGCGCAGGATGTTGCGCTTGACACCGTAATCATAGGCAACGACGTGAAACGGCATGCGCTCGGGCTTGGCGTAGCCCTTGCCCAGTTGCCATTCGCCTTCCTCCCAGGGGTAGGCAGCGTTACAACTCACCACTTTGGCCAAGTCCATTCCAGCCAGGCCGGGAAAACTGCGCGCCTGCGCCAGCGCCTCGGCTTCGTCAACTTCTCCCGCCATGATGCAACCGGATTGCGCACCGGTCTCACGCAGGATGCGAGTGAGGCGGCGCGTGTCAATGTCGGCGATGGCAACGACGTTTTCCGCAACCAGGTAATCGGACAAGGACTGTGTGCTGCGGAAGTTGCTGGCCAATAACGGCAAATCACGGATTACCAGACCCGCGGCATGGACCTTTTCCGCTTCCATATCTTCCGCATTGACGCCGGTATTGCCGATGTGGGGATAGGTCAGCGTAACTATCTGGCGGGCGTAGGACGGATCGGTCAGGATCTCCTGATAGCCCGTCATGGCAGTGTTGAACACTACCTCGCCCACGGTGATGCCAGATGCCCCGATGGCTACGCCGCGGAAGACTGAACCATCGGCAAGCACCAGAATGGCGGGTTGAGCGTGCGACAAGGGAGTACTCCGGTATGAGACTTACACGAAGAGGCGGGCCGGGTTTTCACCCGCCCGCCTCTGAAATATGTGTGACATTTTAGCCGAAATCGGCCCCGAACTCAATGCAAGTTCAACGCAATCCAAGCACGTCCTGCATATCATACTGTCCGGCAGGGCTAATCACGAGGAAACGCGCGGCACGCAGTGCGCCCTGGGCAAAGGTCATACGGCTGGATGCCTTGTGGGTAATCTCCACGCGCTCGCCGATGCCGGCGAACATCACCGTGTGGTCGCCGACGATATCGCCACCGCGCACCGTGGCAAAGCCGATGGTGGATGGCTGACGTTCTCCGGTCACGCCTTCGCGGCCATACACTGCGCATTCGGACAAATCGCGTCCGAGCGCGTCGGCCACCACTTCGCCCATGCGCAGCGCCGTGCCGGACGGCGCATCCACCTTGTGGCGATGGTGCGCTTCAATGACTTCGATGTCATAACCTTCGTTGAGTACCTTGGCAGCGATTTCCAGCAGCTTGAAAGTGAGATTCACGCCCACACTCATATTCGGGGCGAATACCACGCCAATATCCTGAGCGGCGTCGGCGATCGCCTGTTTTTGCTCGACAGAGAACCCGGTCGTGCCGATAACCATGTTCACGCCCTGCTTGCGACATAGCGCCAGGTGCTGCAGCGTGCCTTCGGGGCGGGTGAAATCAATCAGCACGTCGGCACCCTCCAATGTGGCCGCCATGTCGTCGCTAATCATGACTTCAGTCGATCCGCCCAATACGCTCGCATCGCGGCCGAGAAACGCGCTGCCGGTGCGTTCCAGCGCGCCATACAGCGTACAGTCCGGCGCCTGAGCGACGGCCTCCAGTAACACGCGGCCCATCCGCCCCGAACTTCCTGCAATAACTATTTTAATGGGTGCGGCAGCGCTCATTTACCACCTGCAGCAGGTTCGGCTGGGGCTGAGGCAGGGACTGGAGCTGTGCCGGCAGCCGGCTCCGCAGCAGCGGGAGCATTCGCTCCGGCCGGCGCTGGCTCTTCCGGGGCGAGGGCGGCCTTGATATCCACTTCCTTGCCGTCATTCATCACTTCCACAATGCGTTTCGCAATATCCCCGTCAAAGTACACGGCCACGCGGCGCTGGGTGACCCGCTTTCCGGCTTTATTATCGATATAGATATAATCCCAACGGCCGGTGTGGAACATGTCCTTCACCAGCGGCGTACCCATAATGAAACTGATTTGCTCTCGGGTCATGCCGATTTTGAGCTTGGCCACATTCGCGCTATCCACGTAATTGCCCTGCTGGATATCGATTTTGTAGGGTGTCAGAGACGGCACGGAAAAGGACGGCATGCTTTTGCAACCAGCCAGTCCAAGGCTGGCTGCGAAAATCAGGATCAGGGCGCGCATATTTAGTCTTGTGTTTGCAAAGCAAAATAAAGGCACTATGATAGCTCAGATAACCTGCACGAGACACTCCCCATCATGAGCGACCCCAGCGATCTGAAAAGCATCGGCCTCAAAGCCACCCTGCCCCGACTGAAAATCCTCGATCTGTTCGAGAGTTCGAAAAAACGCCACCTAAACGCCGAAGAAGTGTACCGCCTGCTGATTGCAGAAGACATCGATATCGGGCTCGCCACGGTGTACCGGGTGTTGACCCAGTTCGAACAGGCCGGACTGCTGATCCGCCACCATTTCGACAGCGACAAGGCAGTGTACGAGCTCAACAGCGGCGGCCATCACGACCACCTGGTATGCATACAGTGCGGGCGCGTGGAGGAATTTTTCGATGAGGAAATCGAGCGACGCCAGAAAAAAGTCGCCGCCCAGCGCGGTTTTGCCATTCACGACCACTCACTGCATATTTACGCGGATTGCACCAAAAACGCGTGTCCGCACAAACCCAAATAAATCTATTCGGCGACCACTTGGGCGGTTTTAAGACCCTTGACCGATTTGATCAACAGCAGCAACGGCAGCAATACCACAAAACTCAGCGTAATCAGCCAAAAGGTGCTGACGAAGGCCTGCACGCTGGCCTGCTGTTGCACCACCTGACCCATTACCCCGGCCCCACCCTGCTGCATATCCAGATGTAATGGCGCCAGAAACTGCTGCACATGAGCGTTATAAGGCGTGATGTACTGGCGTAACGCGGCCCAGTTGACGCGCGTCGAATAGCTCAGATAAGTGCTCACCACCGAGATACCGACGGCGGACCCCAAGGTGCGCGTGAGGCTATACAAGCCCGCCGCTTCGGCTGCCATTTGCGGAGGAATGGTAGCAAACGCCAGCGTCGACATCGGCACAAAAACCAGCCCCATCCCCAGGCCCTGCAGCACCATCGGCCATAGGATATAGCTGCCTGCCGTCTGCGGGGTAATGCCGGTCATCATCCACGCACCCGCCACGCTTAACAGCAAGCCGGCCGCAACCATGGTGCGCGGGCTGATCCTGCCGGAAAAGTGCCCCACCAGACTCATGCTGACGAAAGTCGCCAGCCCGCGCGGCACCAGGTACATCCCCGCATCCAGCGTGGGAAAGCCCAGCAGGTTCTCCAGATACAGCGGCAATAACAACATTCCGCCATAGACCCCCAGCCCGGTGGCCAGACTGATCAGGCAGGCAACGGCAAAATTGCGATCCTTGAGCACCGCCAGATCGAACACGGGCTCGCCCTGGCCGGCTACACTTTTCCACACGAAGGCCAGGAATGCCGCCAACGCCAGCAGGGTGCTCAGCGTAATGAAACTGGAATTGAACCAGTCATCGCCGGCGCCGCGATCCAGCACCAGTTGCCCGCAGGCAATGGCCAGCGCCAGCGCGCCGAAACCCAGCCAGTCCATGCGCCGCGCGCGCATCGGCGTATCCGGCACGAAACGCAGCGCCAGCAGGAAAGAAACGATCCCCACCGGCACATTGATATAGAACGACCAGCGCCATGAGGCGATTTCGGTCAGGTAGCCGCCCAGCGAGGGCCCGAGGATAGGCGCCGCCATCACCCCCATGCCCCAGATTGCCATCGCCTTGCCGCGCGCTTCGATAGGATAGGTGTCCACCATCACCGCCTGCGACAGCGGCACCAGCGCGGCGCCAAAAATTCCCTGAAACAGGCGGAACAACACCATCTCCGGCAGTCCGTTGGCCAGCCCGCACAGCGCGGAAGCGATCACAAAACCGGCGATGCTCACCAGCAGATATTTCTTGCGCCCGAAGCGGTCAGTAAAGAATCCGGCCAGCGGCATGAACACCGCCGAGGCGATCAGATACGAAGTCAGCACCCAGGAAATAGTGTCCGGGCTGGCACCCAGTTCGCCCGTCATATGCGGCAGCGCGACGTTGATGATGGTGGTATCGAGCACCTGCATGATGGTGGCGGCCATCACCGCCACGGTGACCCATACACGTGAGGCATTCATGCTCAACTGGCCAGCTTGATGCTGACCGTGGCCGTCGCGCCCACTTTAAACGGCTGGGTGGCCGCGCTCCCGACAAAACGCACCCGCACCGGCACGCGCTGGGTGACCTTGACCCAATTACCGGTGGCATTCTGTGCGGGCAATAGCGAAAACGCCGCACCCGTGCCGCCGCCCAGCGACTCCACCACTGCCGGAAAAGTTTTACCCGGCAGCATGTCGAGCCGGACTTCGGCGGTCTGTCCCGGATGCAGGCCGGGCAACTCGGTTTCCTTGAAATTGGCATCCACCCAGAAGCTGCCTTGCTGAATCAATGCAAACAGCGGCTGATTGGGCGATACCGTCGTGCCCGGCACCAGGGTGATATTGGCGATCCAGCCATCCTGGGTCGCGCGGATGCGGGTGTGCTGCAAATCCAGCCGGGCCGCATCCACTGCTGCCACAGCAGCCCGCACCGCCGGTGTCGCGCCGCCTACGGTGCTGGCGCCCGCCTGCGCCTGACCTAACCTGGATTGCGCTTCGCTGAGGGCGGCCTGAGCTACCTGCAGCTTCGATTGAGCGTCGTCTTCCGCCTGTTTGGAGACGAATTTGGCCAGCACCAGATCATGAGTGCGCTGGGCCTGGGCACGTGCATTGTTCAAATCGGCCTGGCTCTGCGCCAGCGCGGCACGCGCGGCATCCACCCCGAGCACGTTGGCCTGGCTGCCCTGGCGCGCTTCTGCCAGTTTGGCCTGTGCAGCAGCCAGCGCCACCTGATAGGGTGCCGGATCCACGTCGAACAGATCGTCTCCGGCATGGACAAAACCGCCTTCCTTCACGTGCACGGCCACCACCTGCCCAGTCACTTGGCTGGCGACTTGAACAATCGCGGCATTCACGTAAGCGTTGTCGGTGGTGCGCAGCTTGCGCGCGGCATTCCAGTACCAGCCGCCGCCCACCAGCAGCGCCAGCACGGTAGCGGCAATCAAGGATTTTTTGAGCGTGGTATTCATTCCTGCGCTTCCGCCTCGGTACGGATGTGCTCGAGCAAAGCCAGAGCGCGATCAATATCCTCCCCTGCCACATCCGCCAGAATGACTGCACGCAGCTCAGCCGCCACGCGCCGAATCTGCCCGAACACCACGAGCCCCGCTTCGGTCACCTCGATGCGTTTGGCGCGACGATCGGCGGGATCCTGAATGCGCCTGACCAGGCCGGCTTTCTCCAGCCGATCAATCAGCGCCACCATGCTCGGGCCTTCTATACCGACGGCATCGGCCAATTCAATTTGCGTCGCGGGCGCCGCTGCCTTGGCAGCCGCTGACAGCGCCATCCAGGTGGCACGGCTCAACCCCAGTGGCTTGAGGCGACGATCCAGCGCCAGCTTCCAGGCATGGGCAGCGGTGTGCAGTGCCTCGGCAAAGCGCTGAGCAGTTGCAGGCGTCGTGCGCATTGGTATTCTCCTAATAGTTAGCTTCCTATTAGGTAGGGATAGATTTGAATAGTTCCGGAATATGCGAGGATTTTTTGCTGCGTGAAAGAAACACCAGGCGCATCAGGTGCTCAACATCTCCGCTGCGTGTTTGCGCGTGGTTTCAGTGATGGTGACCCCTCCCAGCATGCGGGCGATCTCATCCACGCGCGCGGACGCATCGAGCACGGTGATATGGCTTACCACGCCGCCGTCGCGCGCCACCTTGCTGACTTGCAGATGCTGTTGACCGCACGCGGCCACTTGCGGCAGGTGCGTGATACACAATACCTGGCGGCTGCTGGCCAGGTTTTTAAGCAGCGTCCCCACGATTTCCGCCACCCCGCCGCCGATGCCGACGTCGACTTCGTCGAAGATCAGCGTAGGCACACCGGCCACCTGGCTGACCGCGGTTTGCAATGCCAGACTGATGCGCGACAGTTCGCCGCCCGAAGCGACCTTGGCCAGGGCTTTAGGTGCAGTGCCCGCGTGCGGCGCGACCATGAACTCGACCTGTTCCAGGCCGTGTGCATTGCCCTCGGCCAGCGGCGTCAGGCCGATCTCGAATGCGCCGCCGGCCAGTGCCAGTTGCTGCATGGACAAGGTCACGCTGGTCGCCAGTTTGCTGGCGGCCTTGGCGCGTGCTGCGCTGAGTTTGGTTGCGTGGGCAAGCCACTGTTCGCGCGCGGCATTGGCAGCCTGTTCCAGCGCCGCCGGGTCAGCCGTTGCGCCGAGTTCGCCGAGCCGGGTTTGTGCGCTGCTCAGCAGGTCGGGCAATTGTTCCGCCTTGACGCGATATTTACGGGCCGTGTCGAGTACCTGTTCGATGCGTGCCTCGACCTCATTCAAATGTGCCGGGTCGGCTTCCAGATGATCGAGATAGCGGCGCAGGCTGTGGGTGGCTTCCTGTAACTGGAGCACTGCCGATTCCACCAGCTCGCACGTCGGTTGCAGGTCGCTATCGTAATCCGCCAGGCTCGCCAGCCGCGCGCTGACCGCACTGATCTGCTGTTCGGCAGCCGCTTCGCCTTCCGACAGACTATCCAGCGCCAGGCCCGCGCCCTCCAGCAGGCTGGCGGCATTGGCCAAACGGCGATGCTCTGCCTGCAACTCGTCCCAGCCCGGCAACGTAAATTGCAACGCATCCACATCCGTGACCAGCCATTGCAGGCGCTCGCGTTCAGCGTCGAGCTCGCTGCTGTTGTCGCGCAGCGCATTAAGCCGGTCGTGCAGTTCGCGCCACTGGCGATAAGCATCGGCCACCTGCCGTGCCAGGGCTTGCAGGCCACCGTAACTGTCGAGCAGATCGCGCTGGGCGGCTGTTTTGAGCAGCGACTGATGCGCGTGCTGGCCGTGGATATCGACCAGAAACTCGCCGGCCTCGCGCAACTGCTGCGTGGTGACGCTGCGGCCATTGATAAAGCAGCGCGAGCGTCCGTTGCTGTCTACCACACGGCGCAGCAGGCAAGCCGCATCGTCGTCCAGCGCGTTCTCGGTCAGCCACGTTTGCAAAGCGGGCAAGGCGCTACCATCGAACTCGGCGCTGATGTCCGCGCGCGCGGCGCCCTCCCGCACCACACTGGCATCGCCGCGCTCGCCCAGCGCCAACGCCAGCGCATCCACCAGAATGGATTTACCCGCTCCGGTCTCGCCGGTCAGCACGGTGAAACCCGGCTCGAATTCGATATCGAGCGCATCCACGATAACAAAGTCGCGCAGGCTCAGCAGGCGCAGCATCAGGGCGCCTCCATCAATCCGGATTTCGCTCGAATGGAAGACACGGTAAAAAGTTCGCAACGCGGCATATAAAGATAGGTAAGCAAGAAATTTTTTGAGTGGCGCAGTAGTTGGGATGAAATATGGATGGCTGGAAGCGCCCTTTAAAGTTGGGTACCCCAGTGCAGCTTATGCCTGAGCGTAAAGTAGTAGCTGTAATTTTTTGGATGCAGCAGGCGGATGGTTTTAGGCGCGCGGCTGACCAGTACGCGGTCACCAGGCTGCACATCGAAATGGCGCTGACCATCAAAATAGACGCGTGCGTCCCCTGCCTCGATCAGGCGCAGTTCAACATCCGACCGGCTGTTCACCGCTATCGGTCGGGCCGACAGGGTATGCGCACAGATGGGCACCAGCACGAAAGCTTCCAGCGTCGGGTGCAGGATCGGCCCGCCCGCTGACAGCGCATACGCGGTAGAGCCGGTAGGCGTGGCTATGACCAGACCGTCGGAACGCTGACGATAAACATAATCGCCGTCGATGAAGACCTCAAAGTCAATCAGCCGGCCACTGCTCGCCTTGCTCACCACCACGTCATTGAAAGCGCATGCAGTATAAATATCCTCGCCATCGCGCACTATCCTGGTATTCAACAGCAGGCGCTGTTCTGCTACATAATCGCCATCCAGAATCGCGGTCATGCTTTCGAACATGGTTTCCACCGGCACATCGGTCAGGAAACCCAGATGACCCTGGTTGACACCGACCAGGGGAATATCGTCTTTCGCCAGCATGCGTGTAATGGACAGCATCGTACCGTCACCCCCCAGCACTACTGCCAGATCCGCACGCGCGCCGAGCTCAGCCAACTCGGCTATCGGGTAAACATCGCTACCGATATGCTCCGCAGTGTTGCGCGCAATCAGCACATCATGGCCGCGATCGCGCAGAAAATCCGCCAGGCGCAACAATGCCTCACCGATTTCCGGACTGTCGTATTTGCCCACCAGGGCGATGGTTTGAAAGATTTCAGACATGAGCGGAATTATAGCGACGCCCTTTGGGTATTGATACAGCGTTGCAGCAACTGATTTTCCGGGAACGTCTAAAGAGTCTTCCCCTTAATGTAACGGAACTCCTGGGTTGCGCCTTCATAACCCCAGGAATCTGCTCGAACCTCATGAATGACGATATAGCTCGCCGGATTGAGACTACCCAGAACCGACTCGAAGGCAGCGAATACTTTTTGAATATAATCGGCCTTCTGGTTTTTTGTGTTGGAGCCTTCAGTAATCTTGATGTCGAGATAAAAAGTTGCCAAACCCTGTGAGTCGAGTGAAGTGCCGCCTATGAACCACTCGTTGGCTGACACATACTCGACCGCAACCGAGGTGAGCTCCTTCTTTTTTCCCAACACTTCAGCCGTGAGTTCGGTAAGAAAATCGGCAATCTTGTTCGTGGTTTCAGGAGATTGCGGAGCACAAATTCTGGCGTTCAAATAGGGCATCAGATCTCCTTCAGTTTAATTATGGTCCAGCCGAATAATTCTTCAGGCTTCGCGACTACTCGAATACAGGTCGCATGAAAGAGCGCTCATAGCTGATGAAGCACTTTGTTTCCCCATAGTAGCGCATCGCGGCCTGCATTCCGGATCGCTCGCCGCCTGAGTGCGATATGTTTCATAGGCGGCCAGAGAAGGAAAAGAAAACAGGGCAATGGCGATATTGTTGGCGCCTTCGTAGGGCATGAAGTAGCCATGATGTTGGCCGCCGAACTTCTCGACCAGCGGTATCCACATCTTTCCGTAGGTCTCAAATTCCTTGAGCTTGAAAGGATCGATCACATAGCGAAGATAACAAGTAATCAGAGTATTCTCCTAAAGGAAATAACATCTGAATTAAACAGATCTTCGAAACAGCGTCGGCTTAAATGAGTTGCTAGACGTCATCTGCGACGGACGAACTAGATGTCTCATCTGAAGTGAAGATAACGACGTCATTCCAGAACTCTTTCTTACGATCGTGTGTGAGAAGCCGTTCGGCTACATTTTCTGATTCACCAATGTATGCAAGAGGCTTAGAGTCTCCGAGGCGAGCTTCGAACAGAAAATAGACCCCTGGCTTGCTAGTCTCTGGCCATTCTTTGAGCTCTATAAGACGGTTCCTAGGACACGCGAGGGTGTGCCCCGTACGGTTGACGATCTCGGCGTGGCGAATGCCCGCTACGGTTGAATCAGGTAGAAATATCCGTACAGACTTTCCATAAGGCATTGGATGAGTCTCCTTTGATGCATAACAGTTAACAAACGGACAGCACATCAACGCCCTGCATTCCTTGCCATCGCAGGAGATTACCCTTTTGGCACCCAATACAACAAGCCGCCACCTCAATAGCCCCACGCGCTTCACTCACTGCGAACCGGCGCACTCCCCAGCTCAGGGGCCGTATCGCCGCCCCAGCTCCCGCCCAGCGCCTGGATCAGCAGCACGCTGGCGGTCAGGCGGCGGCCGAGCAGGCCGAGTTCGGCATTTTGCGCGTTGCTGGCCGTGGCTTGCGCGGTAATCACGTTGAGGTAGGGAACCATCCCGGCCTTGTACTGGTTTTTCGCGAAACGCAGCGAGGTTTCGGCGGCTTGCACAGTTTGCCGCTGTAGCGCCGCTTCGTCTGTCAGGATGCGTTGTGCGGCCAGGTTGTCTTCGGCTTGCTGGAAGGCGGTGAGCACGGTCTGGCGGTAAGTGGCGACCGTCTGCCGGTAACCCGCCTCGGCACTGGCGACTTGCGCGCTGCGCGCACCGGCGTCGAAAAGCGTGACCGCCAGCGTGGGGCCAAGCGACCAGAACAGGCTCGGCGCGCTGAACAAATCCGCCAGATGCGACACCCGGCTGCCGGTCTGCGCCGACAGCGTCAATGACGGAAACCACGCGGTCTGCGCCACGCCGATCTGGGCATTGGCCTGCGCCACTTTGCGCTCGGCTGCCGCCAGATCGGGGCGGCGTTGCAGTAACTGCGCCGGCACGCCGGCCGGAATCTCGGGCACCGCGGGGCTCATCTCCACTGCTTCCAGATTGAATTGGCTGGGCGGTACTCCAACCAGCACGGCAATCGCATGCTGCTGCTGGGCGCGCGTCACGCCCAGATCGGTGTACGTCACTTGGGCGCCCAGCAACTGGGTGCGCGCCAGCGCCACATCGGCGGCGGAAACCACCCCGGCGCGATAGCGGTTTTCAGTCAGTTGCAAGGCCTTTTGATAAGCCGCCACGGTTTGCCCGGCCAGGCGGATTTGCGCGTCGGTCACGCGCAATTGCAGATAGGTTTGCGCCAGCGTGGCTTGCAGGGAAAGCCGTGTGGATTGCAGTGTGGCGGCGCTGGCCTGCGCCGATGCTTCGCTGGTGGCGACTTGCTGACGTACCTGACCCCACAGATCGGGCACCCAGCTTGCTGTCAGACCTGCGCTATAAATATTGCTCGGCACCGATTGCGAATTGCTTTGCCCTGATGCGTTAATGGTGCCGCTTTTCGAGCGGCTGGCTGATGCGTTGGCACCCACGGTCGGGTAAAACTGCGCGCGGCTGACAGCAGTCAGCGCCGTGGCTTGGTCATAGGCGGCCAGCGCCGCCTGCAGGCTCTGGTTGGCTTGTGCCACCTGTTGTTCCAACTGATCGAGCACCGGGTCGTTGTATACCTGCCACCATGCACCGCGCGGCGCGGCATCCTGCGGATTAGCCTGCATCCAGCCCTGATCTTCGGCAAAGGCTGCCGGCACGTTGAGCTTGACCGGCGGCTCCGGAGGCGTGGTGCTGCACGCGGCCAAACCCATACACAGCAGCGTCGCCAGCACCAGGCGGCGCGAATTGGCTGGGCGAAAAAAATCGGCAGGATGCATAGTCATGATCAGCATTCAAGTAGGTAAGGTACGGGGAAAGACCCGCTGCCAGCGGCGCTGGCTCCACAGACGCAGCCGGTCGAGTTCCAGATAAATCACCGGCGTCGTGTAGAGGGTCAGCAGTTGACTGAAAATCAGCCCGCCGGCAATCGAGATACCCAGCGGCTGGCGCAACTCCGCGCCGTTGCCGGTGATGAACGCCAGCGGCAGCGCGGTGAACAGCGCCGCCAGCGTCGTCATCAGGATCGGGCGCAGGCGCATGGTGGCCGCCAGGCGGATGGCTTCACGCGCCCCCAGGCCTTGTTCTCGTTCGGCCTGCAGGGCAAAGTCGATCATTAAAATGGCGTTTTTCTTGACAATGCCAATCAGCAGGAACACCCCGATCAGCGCAATGATACTGAACTCGGAACCGGCCAGCATCAAGGCCAGCACCGCACCCACACCGGCAGACGGCAAGGTGGACAGAATGGTCAACGGGTGGATGGTGCTTTCGTACAACACGCCCAGCACGATGTAGATGGCCAGCACCGCAGCCATCAGGTACAGCGGCTGGTTTTTCAGTGTGTCGGAAAAGAGCTGCGCAGTGCCCTGGAACCCGCCATGGATTTCGCTGGGCAGGCCGATTTCGGCCATGGTCTGGTCGATTTTTGCCTGCGCCTGCGACAGCGATACGCCCTTGTCGAGATTGAACGAAATGGTCGATGCTGCGAACAGACCCTGATGGTTGACTGTCAGCGGCGTATTGCCGAGTTCATAGTGGGCCAGTGCGGAGAGCGGCACGCGCTGGCCGCTGGCGCTGATCACGTAGATATCGTTCAACGCCGACTGCTGTTGCTGGTATTGGGGCGCGGCTTCCATCACCACGCGATACTGGTTCAGCGGCGCGTAAATAGTCGACACCAGACGCTGGCCGAAAGCATCGTTCAGTGTCTGATCGATCAGGCTCACCGGGACTCCATAACGCGCGGCGGCATCACGGTCGATGACCAGCTTCAGTTGCAGCCCGCTGCTTTGCTGATCAGTATCGACATCGCTAAGTCCGCTAATGCCGCGGAACGCCGCCAGTATTTTCGGCTCCCACAGGCGCAGCGCATCCAGGTCGCTGGCCTGCAGCGTGTATTCATACAGCCCGGTCGAAGGGCGCCCGCCGGCACGAATGTCCTGTACCGGAAACATCGACACCTGAACCCCCGGCACCCTGGACAGGCTCTTGCGCATTTGCTGCATCAGGGTCATCACGTCGGCGCGCTGGTTATCCGGTTTCAGCGTCAGATACATGGATGCAGAGTTGCTGGCGCTGCCACCGGCAAACGCCACGACGTTTTCCACGCCCGGATTTTTGCGCACAATGGCGACGATGCGCGTGAGTTTGGTACTCATATCCTGAAACGACACCGATTGATCCGCCTGCACCCTGGCAATCAGCAAGCCCGTATCCTGAGTCGGGAAAAAACCCTTGGGTACGATGTTGTACAGATAAATGTTGAGTGCGATGGTGGCAAAAAACACCAGCAGCATCAGCCCGGGGTGGGCCAGTGCGCCATCCAGGCTGCGCGCGTAACCGCGCACCACGGCGTCCCAGCCGCGCGCCAGTACCGAGCGGCGTAGCGCCTGCCCTTCAGCGGGCGGCACATGCGGACGCAGCCAGCGCGATGCCAGCATCGGCGTCACCGTCAGCGACACCAGCAGCGAAATGGCGATGGCGATAGTGAGAGTGACGGCGAATTCGTGAAACAGCCGGCCGATGATGCCACCCATGAACAGCACCGGAATGAACACGGCGACCAGCGACAGACTCATCGACAGCACGGTGAAGCCCATTTCGCGCGCGCCCAGCAAGGATGCCTCCATCGGGCGCATGCCGGCCTCGACATGGCGCATGATGTTTTCCAGCACCACAATGGCATCATCGACGACAAAGCCGGTCGCCACGATCAGCGCCATCAGCGACAGATTGTCCAGACTGTAATCCAGCAGCCACATCGCCGCGAAGGTGCCGATCAGCGACAACGGCACGGCAATGCTGGGAATCAGCGTGGCGCGCCAGTCGCGCAGAAACAGCCAGACCACCCCCACCACCAGCAGCACCGACAGGAACAGCGTGTTCTCGACTTCTTTCAAGGAAGCGCGAATCGTCACGGTGCGGTCCGACATGATGCGCACCTTGATGGCGGCCGGGATCGTTGTCTCCAGTCCCGGCAGTGCGGCCTTCACGCCTTCCACCGTATCGATGATGTTGGCGCCGGGCTGGCGGAAAACAATGATTTGCACCGATGGATCGCCGTTGGACAGCCCCATGTTGCGCGCGTTTTGCGTGCCTTCGTAGACGCTGGCAACCTGATTCAACGGGATCGGCGCGCCATTTTTATAGGCGACGATCACGCGCTGATATTGTTCCACCGTGGACAACTGATCATTGGTGCCGATCTGCCAGCGCTTGTCATTGTTTTCCACGACGCCCTTGGGCGCATTCACATTGGCAGTCACGATTGCCTGACGCACCTGCTCCAGCGACACGCCCATGCCGTTGAGTTGCGGGACATCCAGTTCCACGCGCACCGCAGGCAACGCCGAACCGCCTACTGTCACCTGGCCGATACCGGACAGTTGCGAAATCTTCTGCCCCAGCAGCGTCGAGGCGGCGTCGTACATCTGCCCGCGCGTCAGGCTTGCCGAGGTGAGCGAGATGATCATTATCGGCGCGTCGGCCGGGTTCACCTTGCGATAGGTAGGGTTGCCGGTGAGCCCGGTGGGCAACAGGGTACGTGCAGCGTTGAGCGCGGCCTGCACTTCGCGTGCTGCGGTGTTGATATTCTTCGACAGGGCAAACTGCAGGATCACGCGGGTGGAGCCGAGTGAACTCGACGAGGTCATCTGGGTAATCCCGGAAATGCGCCCCAGCGAGCGCTCCAGCGGCGTGGCGACCGTAGCCGCCATCACGTCCGGGCTGGCGCCTGCCATATCAGCCTGCACCATGATGGTGGGGAAATCCACTTGCGGCAGCGGCGCCACCGGTAACAAACGAAACGCAATGATGCCGGCCAGCAGCACCGCCAATGCCAGCAGCGTGGTGCCGACCGGGCGGCGAATAAAGACAGCGGAGAGATTCACCCTTCGCTCTCGCTCTGCGCTATGCCTGCGTCACTACCGAAACGTCGCCTGCGCCAATTCTCCCAGCGCGTCGCCAGCCGGTCGAAGGCCAGATAAATCACCGGCGTGGTGAACAGCGTCAGCAATTGCGACAGCAACAGCCCACCCACCAGCGTGATGCCCAGCGGTTGGCGCAGTTCGGCACCCATGCCGCCACCCACTACTAGCGGTATCGCGCCGAACAGCGCGGCAAACGTCGTCATCAGGATCGGCCGCAAGCGCAAACGCGCTGCCTGCAGGATCGCGTCCGGCGCGCTCAGCCCCTGACGGCGTTGCGCCTCAAGGGCAAAATCCACCATCAGAATGGCGTTTTTCTGCACGATGCCAATCAGCAGAATAATGCCGATGATGGCGATCACGGTCAGATTGTGTCCGCTGAACATCAGCGCCAGCAAGGCACCAATGCCTGCCGACGGCAACGTGGATAGAATGGTGATGGGGTGGATGTAACTTTCATACAGCACGCCCAGCACGATGTACATGGTGGCCACTGCCGCCAGCAGCAGCCACAACTGGTTGGACAACGCGGCCTGGAAGGCTGCCGCTGCGCCCTGGAAACTGATGGAACCCGAAGCCGGCAACCCGGCCTGCTGTGCCGCGTCCTGAATCGCGCTCACCGCGGCGCCCAGGGATACTCCCGACGCAGGCTGGAACGACACCAGCGCAGCCGGGAACTGACCCAGATGGTCGATGGCCAGCGCCGTGGTGCGCTGCTCGATATGGGCAATCGCCGTCAGCGGCACCGTTTGTCCGCCGCTGGTGGCGAGATAAATATTGTTGAATGCGGCCAGTCCGGATGACTCGGTCGAGGCGGCTCCCAGCACCACGCGGTATTGCGCCGACTGGGTGAAGATGGTGGATACCAGGCGCTGGCCGAAGGCGCTGTAGAGCGCGCTGTCGATGGCGCTCATGGTGATGCCGAGGCGCGCGGCCGCATCGCGGTCGATATCCACGTAAGCTTGCAAACCCTGGTCTTGCAGGTCGCTGGTCACTCCGGCCAGTTGCGGCAGTTCGCGCAATCGTTCCATCAGGCTATGCGTGGATTGCGCCAGCTGTTCGGCACTGCTGGCGGAGAGGCTGAACTGGTAGGGATAGCGGCTGACCAGATCGTCGATGGTCAGATCCTGCACCGGCTGCATGAATAACTCGATGCCGCCTACCTGTGCCGCACGCTGCTGCAAACCGGCTATGATCGGCCCGACGCGCTCGGCGCGTTGATTCAGCGGCTTGAGGCTGATCAGCAGGCGGCCGTTGTTAAGCGTGGTGTTGGTACCGTCAATGCCGACAATGGAGGAGATGCTCTGTACCGCCGGGTCTTTTGCCAGCGCTTCCACCAGCGCCGCCTGGCGCCGCCCCATCGCGCTGAATGAAACGTCCTGCGCAGCCACCGTGGTGCCCTGTATCAGTCCGGTATCCTGCACCGGAAAAAAACCTTTGGGGATCACCACATATAGCGCCACCGTCACCAGCAGGGTGAGCAACGCCACCACCAGCACCACCGGCTGATGGCGCAGCACCCAGACCAGGGCGCGCGAATAACTGTCGGCCAGGCGCTCGAAGGCACGTCCGCTGGCGCGGGAAAAACGTCCCTGTTTTTCCTCCGGGATATGGCGCAACATGCGCGCGCTGAGCATCGGCGTAAAAGTCAGCGATACCGCAGCAGAGATCACGATGGCTACCGCCAGCGTGACGGCGAATTCGCGGAACAGCCGCCCTACCACATCCCCCATGAACAGCAGCGGAATCAGGACGGCAATCAGCGAGAAAGTCAGCGAGATGATGGTGAAGCCGATCTGGCCCGCACCCTTGAGGGCAGCCTGCAGCGGCGGCTCGCCGGCCTCGATATAGCGCGCGATGTTCTCGATCATCACAATCGCGTCATCCACCACAAAACCGGTGGCGATGGTCAACGCCATCAGGGTCAGCGTGTTGATGGAATAGCCCGACAGATACATCACGCCGAAGGTACCGATTAACGCCAGCGGCACTGCGGTGGCGGGTATGAAAGTGGCACGCGCGTTGCGCAGGAAAACGAAAATCACCGCGACCACCAGTACCACCGCCAGCAACAGCTCGAATCGCACGTCGGCAATCGCCGCACGTATGGTCACGGTGCGGTCAGACAGCACTGTCAGTTGCGCAGCCCCCGGCAAACTTTTTTGCAAATCCGGCAGCAGTTCGTGAATGCGATCGACCACCTGAATCACATTGGCGCCGGGCTGGCGTTGCACATTCAGCACCAGTCCGGGCTTGCCGTTTACCCACGCGGCCTGCCAGGCGTTTTCAGGCGCCTCTTCCACCGTAGCCACATCGCCCAGGCGCACCGGCGCGCCGTTCTTATAGGCAATGATCATGTCGCGATAGGCCTCGGGCGACTGCAACTGATCGTTGGCGTCGATGGTAAACGAACGCTGCGGCCCGTCGATGCTGCCTTTCGGCGTATTGACGTTGGCACCGATAATGGTGGTGCGAATAGTGTCCAGGCTCAAACCCAGCGCAGCCAGCGCGCGCGCGTTGACGGTGACGCGCACCGCCGGCTTGTGCCCGCCGGACAAGGTGACCATACCCACTCCCGGCACTTGCGAGAGTTTTTGCGACACGCGCGTGTCGGCCAGATCATACAACTGGGTGAGCGGCAGGGTAGCCGAGGTCACGCCCAATGTGATGACTGGCGCATCGGCCGGATTGACCTTGGCGTATACCGGCGGCGACGGCAGATCGCTGGGCAGAAAACTGCCCGCTGCATTCATCGATGCCTGCACCTCCTGCTCGGCCACGTCCAGCGGCAGAAGCAAATCGAAGCGCAGGGTGATGACGGAAGCGCCGCCGGAACTGACCGACCACATCTGCGCGAGGTCCGGCATCTGACCGAACTGGCGTTCGAGCGGCGCAGTGACCGAGGAGGTCATCACATCCGGGCTGGCGCCGGGATAGAGCGTGGTGACCTGGATGGTGGGGTAATCCACTTCGGGCAACGCTGCCTGCGGCAACAGCCGGTAGCCGACAAACCCGGCCACCAGCACTGCCAGCATCAGCAGCGTCGTGGCAATCGGCCGCAGAATAAACAGCCGCGACGTGCTCGGGCGCTCAGCCTCCGCCGCTCCCTGCAGCGGGTCATCAACCGGCGGCATGCTCACGGCGCCTTACCCTGGCCCGCACCTCGCTGGCCAGCACCGTGCTTGCCCTTGCCCTGGCCTGCATTGCTTCCGGTCTGCGCCGTCACGATCCGCACGGCGGCCCCCGCACGCAACCGGTCCAGTCCATCGGTCACGACTTTTTCACCGGCCTGCAGGCCGGACGTGATCACGGTCAGCCCGGCATCGCTGACGCCCGGCGTGATTTTGCGCACCGTCACTTTGTTATCTGAGCCGATCACATACACAAAGGTACCGGGCGCTCCCACCGCCACCGCGGATGAAGGCACGACCACCGCGTTATCGAGGGTGGCCACACGCAGCCGCACGTTGACGAACTGGTTGGGGTACAGCGTCAATTGCTGGTTGGCGAATTCGGCCTTGAGATTGAGCGTGCCGGTCGTGGTACTGATCTGGTTGTCGGCGGCCAGCAGCTTGCCTGTGGCAAGCTGCTGGCTATTGCGTGCATCCCAAGCCTCCACCAGCGGCGCTTTGCCCGTATATAAATGTTGCAACACTGGACCGATTTGCTGCTGAGGGATGGCAAAGGTCACTGTCACCGGCTGCACCTGCGCCAGGGTAACGATAGGTGCGGTGTTGCCGCTCGTCGCGGTACCGCTGGCCGTTTGCGCACTGACACCAATGGCACCGCTGGTGTTGACCATGTTGCCGGCATCCACCGGGCGCAGCCCTGCCAGACCGGAGACCGGTGCAACGATACTGGTATAGCCGAGTTGCAGCCTGGCGTTGTCCAGTGCTGCGCGGTCGGTAGCCAGCGTCGCCGTGTATTGCCCAACCAGCGCTTTCTGGTCATCCACCTGCTGGTGGGCGATCGAATCCTGCGCCTGCAGGGTTTGATAACGCACCAGATCGAGCCTGGCGCCATCGAGCTGCGCCTGGTCGCGCATGACTACTCCTTGTGCCTGCTCCACGGCGATCTGGAATGACCGCGGATCGATCTGGGCGAGCAATTGCCCGGCCTTGACCATCTGCCCTTCGCGGTAATGCACGCTTTGCAGCAGACCAGTGACGCGCGGCATCACGTTCACATAGCTGCGCGGTGTGACCGTACCGAGTGCATTGAGCCATACCGGAACCGGCTGCACGCGAGCCGTGGCGGCGGTCACCGGTGTCGGACCACCAGCGCCGCGCTTTTTATCTGCGGCACCATGCGGTGCGCTGCTGTTGTGCTTCGCTCCCCATACCAGCAAACCGACAATGATTGCCAGCACTGCCACTATCAGGACACCGCGAAAACGGCGTCGATGAGGCTGCGTGGCGGGTAGTTGGGAAGAGGACGGAGACTGAGTAGGCGTGTTCACAGGTTATTTTCCGTTGATCGCGTTCAATAATGGAGGATGGATTTCAATACTGCCTGCGGCGCAAATTTCAAAAGCAGGATGGTAGCACTCCGTTTTGATTTTGCTTGGATAATGTACGAATTAGACCGCCAACAGCAGGCTGACGGATTACCGCAGAAAAGGCCGCGCGATAGTTGACGGACAAGCTGACGCCGTTATCTTTGCTGCGGGCCTGTCTGCATCCCGGCGGGCACAGCCTGCCAACGCGTCTGACATTGCGCTACATAAGGATAGTAACCACGTGGATCGCTGCAGTAATACCAGTATTGTGCAGGCCCCTGTGGTGGCATTATTTCACTTACCGGGGGCTGATAGGGATCCGGGTAGGGATACACCGGCGCGGGGTAAAAATACCAGATCCCACCCACAATCCACCACCACCCCCCGCGTCCGCCGTGACGGCCATGATACCAATGGCCACCACGCCAAAGCACCATGTCATGTTCGCGGAATTGACGAATATCGCCTCGGTAACCGTCCCACCGGTCCGACTTTTGGTCGCGATGGTGATCCCGGTCATTGAATCCACGGCCATAGCCATTCTCGTCCGCACTGCTTCTGGTTATTGCCGATGCTAGAAGCAACGCGCTGATGAACGTGGAAAGGATGATTTTTTGCATGACACAATTACCTCAAAAATTCCGCAATGCGCTATTCATACGGCGAACCATGGGCTTGGATTATGGGGCAGCAACCTGGCATTCTAGGGCGGAGAAACGCCCGGCGGCGGGGGTGGTGGCATGCCAGGCGGTGGAGGGGGTGGATAGGATGCTGCGCGCGGTTGCCTGATGATGCGGCCATAAACGGGCACTCGATGACCGCTCGCATACATACACTGCATGTAACTGGCGTTATAACGCTGTTGCGTACTATAACCGGAGTCTTGTGCAGTTTCGCTACCGATCAGACTGCCCACCAGCAATCCGGTACCCGCCCCCACACCAGCACCCTCATGCCCACCGAGTGCCGCGCCTGCGGCTGCGCCAATCACTGTGCCGGTAACTGCACTCATCACCCCGCTCTGATTGGCTGCCTGATTAGGCGTCACCCCATTTATCCGGTCAAGTGCATATTGCCTGCATGCATCATCGTCCATGCGAAATTGCTCAAAACTTTTTCCGGTGCCGGGTAGTACCGTCACGCTGGGTCCGCTCGGAATCGTGGTGCACGCACTGAGCAGCAACAACGCAGAAAGCGGTAAAATTTTCGCTGTCGATCGCATGGTCATCTCCCATCCACAGGAGATGATGGTTGCGGTGCCACCGCTTGCCATCTGCCAGAACACTGTTTCACATAGGGGTAATAGCCCTGCGGATTGGCGCAGTAATACCAGAAGTTGGATTGCTGAGAGGGAGCATCGGTATCCTGACCGTCTCCCTGCTCAATATATACAGGGGGAGAGGCCGGCGCCGTCACGACAGGCGGCGGGTAATAATAAGGTGGTGCCGGATAATAGTAGGGTCCAGGATAATACGGGTAATACCCGGGATACGCCCACATCGGGCCAAGATTAATTCCGACACCAACATGACCACGCCAATGACCACGATCCGCCATGGACACACTGCTCGCGCTGACCCCCAGCGCCACGAAAAGAACAACTAACGTTACTTTAAGCTTGCTCATGAAAATCTCCTTAAATGCCTGAACGCCTGGACGACCAAGCTGCACGGAGCTTCGCCCACTGTGCAATTCATAGATCACATTCCCTGCTTTTTTATAGCACGCTTCTATGCACTTCGATTAATAAGGACAGGTGCTCCGCCGCCACCTCGGCAGGCGTGGCACCGGATGATTCAGCACTCTGTTTATTTCCGGGTTGATGACCACGGTTTTCACGCGCCCGCAGCAATTTCTTGCGCTGCTCCTCGGTCAAAATGTCGTTTATTTCGCTGCGCATCTGGGCGCGCAACACAATCATGTCGGCGATGGTTTTCCCTTGCGCATCCGCCAACGCCCGCACCTGATCTGCGTCTGAATTACCCATCGCCGAGAGCGCCATGAGCTGTTGCCGGTTCTCGATCTGCGCGTCACGCAATGCGCGCATTTGCGGTCGATGTTGTTCGACAATGGCGCGAACAGCCGTGCGCTGGTCCTTGGTCAGACTCAGGCGCTTGCCGATGCGATAAATCTGCGACTCGCGTGTGTGTTGATAAGCATGATGACAACCTCCCGCCTGCCCTTTTCCACCGGCCAGCTGATTGGCATATACGGAAGTCGCTTCGAGCATTCCCGCCAGCAGGGTCGTCATGAGAATGGTTAGCGTGTCTTTTTTCATCATTGCGTCCTTTCCTGTCGCATTAAGAAACATTCCCTTTTGATACGCGATGCAACCTTGATCTGGCGCGGCGCAATTCAGTGCCAGCTATTTGTAAGCGTAAGAAAATTTCCGTAAAAGCATGGTTCGGGCTGCATACCCTTCGTGGGTCGTTTCCAATATCTTCGCTAGCAGGGATCGTCCTTAGAATGATTGAAGTGCCCTTTTTCATCATTGCATCCTTTCATGTCGCATTAAGAAATATGCCTCGTTGATACATGCTGTAACCTTAACCTTGCGTGGTGTCATTCAGCGCCAGCTGTTTGTAAGCGTAGGTAAATTCTTGTAAAGAGAAGATTCGATCTGGATGCCGATGCCCGCCCTATGGCACCATAGCGTCATGATTTTTAACGCCTCCTCGGAAGACCTGAATGATCCGCATCCTGCTCGCTGATGATGACGTCGATCTGTGTGAAATGCTGGCGGAATACCTCACCGCCGAAGGGTTCTCAATTACGTTTGTCCACGATGGTGAAACGGCGCTGCGCCGGGCACGCGAAGATGTTTTTGATCTTGTGGTGCTGGATGTCATGATGCCGCGCAAAGGCGGTTTCGACGTGTTGCGCGAACTCCGCACTGACTCACTTACACCGGTGCTCATGCTGACTGCGCGTGGTGAAGATGTGGACAGCATTGTTGGTCTGGAACTGGGCGCAGATGACTATCTTGCCAAACCATGCAATCCGCGGGTACTGACTGCGCGCATCCGCGCTGTGTTGCGCCGTGTCAAGCAGCGACCCGATGAAGACATCAATGAGACCCCGCAAGTATTAGTTCAGGCTGACCTGACACTACACATGGGTGCCCGCAGGGTAACCTGCATAGAGCGTGATATCGCTTTGACCAGCACCGAATTCAGCGTGCTGCAAGTATTGTTACTGGAAGCGGGACATATCGTATCCAAACAGACGCTTTCCGAGCAGGCCTTAGGACGGCGCATGACCCGTTTTGATCGCAGTCTTGATATGCACGTAAGCAACCTGCGCCATAAGTTAGGAGCGCTTGCAGATGGCGATGAGCGGATCAAAACCATTCGTGGCGTGGGTTATCAGTACGTGATCAAGTGAGATAGCATGCATCGGCTTTTCTGGAAACTTTTTCTGTCCTTTTGGGCTACGCTGATCCTGTTTTCTGTGGTGGTCATGCTGTCCGTCTCCATCTACATTGACCACCTGCACGGGCAGCAGAGCCCGTCTGCCGGCTTTGAAAACATTTCCCAACACGTCGCCAAAGCGCAATCCAGGGCGGACGCACATGGGGTCGAAGGTCTCAGGGATTGGGCGCGGAATATTGACCACAAGAATCTTGTACCCGTTCTGGTACTCGATAACGCAGGCCATGACCTGTTGGGGAGGGAAGTTTCACAGCGCGCGCTGGAACGCTTGCATCGGCACTTGCAACAGCAAAATGTCCCGGACACACACCCAAACCCCATCATCCGCATGGCGAATGGCGATCAATATTGGCTTATTCCGGATTTTCAAAGTGTCACGATAGGCCGTTTTCTTAGCCGGCCCAGTGTCATTACCTTGCCGTTGCTGGCCGCCACACTGATCGGCGCCCTGGTGTGCCTGTTTCTGGCGCGCTACCTTGCTGCGCCGATCGAACGATTACGCCGCGCTGCACAAGACTACGCTGGCGGTGATTTCAGCTACCGGGTCGGTCCATCGCTTGGCCGTCGCCGCGACGAGATTGTCGATCTGGCCTACGCCCTGGACAACATGGCAGAGCGGCTCGACACCCTGATCGACTCGCAGCGTCATTTTCTGCGCGATGTATCCCACGAGTTGCGCTCCCCCCTGGCGCGCGTGCACGCCGCACTGGGTCTGGCGCGACAACGGGCCGGCAATATCATCACGCCCGAATTGGATCGTATCGAACGCGAAGCCGATTGTCTGAACGAGCTGATTGGCCAGATTCTGTCCTTGTCCCGCCTGGAGACCGGCATGAATGCGCCGATACGCGAGCCAGTCGACCTGACACTGCTGTTACAGGAAGTGGTTGAGGATTCGCGCCTGGAAGCGCACGCCAAAGGGTGCGCAATCGATTTGGCCGCGCTGCCCACGGCAACTGTTAAAGGCGACCCCGCGCTGCTCCACAGTGCCATCGAAAACGTATTACGCAACGCGATCCGACATACGGCCAGGCAAACCAGCGTGACAGTGACGTTGACCATCAGGCACTCAGACATAGAAAACGTCTGTGTCATTCAGATAGCGGATTCTGGTCCCGGAGTCCCTGAACTGATGCTGCACAAAATCTTCGAACCCTTCGTTCGTGTCAGCGAGGCTCGCGACCGCGAAAGCGGTGGCTATGGTCTGGGCCTGGCGATTGCTCACCGCGCAATCCGTGCACATCGTGGTGAAATCCAGGCATCCAATCGCGCAACTGGCGGGCTGGTAGTGACCATCCGCCTGCCTTCAAAATCAGGTTAAATCCAGAAACCATTCAGCCTGCAATGCATATACAGAAATGGCTCCTTTCGGAGCCATTTCCATTTAAAGCAGCACCGCTTAAGCCTGAGTGCTCACTACGTTGCCGGAAGACGTCGCCCCCTGGGGATTTTGCGATAACGCCTGCAAGAAGCCAGTCAGCGATGCATTGCTGCCTGCCGCGCCATCTGCTGCCAGCAAGTTCTGAAAGCTTTGCTGCAGCGAGGATGAGGTGGAATCTGTAGCCGTGGTGCTAGCCGTTGTGGCATCGGTGGCAGATGCGGTCGAGCTGGACGAGGAAATTTGCTGGATAAGATTTTGCAGGCCGCTCTCCATTTTGCTTAATCCGCCACCGCGATGCCCGTGATGTCCTTTTCCGGAAGCACCGGAAACCGCCGACGCCGCGCTGCTTCCGTCACGATCGCCATCACTGTCAGTACCGCTGCTAGAGGCCGTAGCTTGCCCGCTATTCTGTGATTGCAAGGACGCAAACAGGTTTTGCATGAACGCCGCCAACGCTTGCTGCGGGTCTTGTGTAGAAGTAGAAGAAGCAGTGCTGTTTGGATCCGAAGCAGAACTGCTCGTGGTGCTGGAGGAGCCCGGCGTTACGCCAATCTGGGCCAAAGCCTGGTTTATGGCGGAAGCAAATCGCCCACCGTTTCCTGAGACTTTGGAAACACCGCTCGCATCATTGTCGCCATCGCTGTCCGAACCTTGAGAAGCTACTTGTGAGATGCCGGAAAACTGAATACTGGAGATAGCGGGATTGCTGCCGATATTACTGATGGACATGTCATGCTCCTTGGATGAATTTAAATGTTATCGTTGCCTACTATTTAACGAACATAGGGCAATGTTCTGAATGGATTATAGCGGCGCTCATCCGTAAATTTATGTAAATTTTGGTATGGGTTTGTATTCTGTTGAATCTGATTTTTGGCTCAAAAAAGCATATTTTCACTCCAGGTATCTGATCAAATGATGAATTATCCGGGGCTCCCTTGTACAATCACCAATCATGCTCACTGAACGCGCCCAAATTCTGCTCAAAACCCTGGTCGAACGCTATGTTGCGGAAGGCCAGCCGGTGGGTTCACGCACGCTGTCCAAGTATTCCGCGCTGGACTTAAGCCCCGCTTCCATCCGCAACGTGATGGCCGATCTCGAGGATATGGGCCTGGTGACCAGCCCGCACACCTCGGCAGGGCGTGTCCCGACAGCCTTGGGTTACCGTTTTTTCGTGGATTCCCTGCTCACCATCCAGCCCCTCAACAGCAAGGAAATGAGCCAGCTGGAAGAACAGCTGCACGCAGACGATCCGCAGCGGCTGGCCGCGAACGCTTCCCAGCTGTTGTCCGACCTGACCCGTTTCGCCGGCGTGGTATTGGTCCCCGGACGGCGCAGCACGGCATTCCGCCAGCTTGAATTTATCAATCTGTCGGAAAAACGCATCCTGCTCATTATCATCACCGCGGAAGGCGAAGTGCAAAATCGCGTCTTGCTCACCGACCGCGCCTACACCCCGTCGGAGCTCACCCGCGCCGCCAATTTCCTCAACCAGAATTACGCCGGCAAAACATTTGCCGACGTGCGCCGCCTGATGCAGGACGAGCTGCAGCAACTGCATCAGGACATCAACGGCCTGATGAATCTGGCACTCACGGCCGGCAGCGCGGCCCTCGCACCCAACCGCGACGATCTGGTCATGTCCGGCGGGCACAACCTGCTCAAGGTCAACGAGCTGTCCTCCAACATGGAACGGCTGCGCAAGCTGTTCGACATGTTTGAACAAAAAACCTCGCTGATGCAGCTGCTGGACATCAGCCAGCGCGCACACGGGGTGCAGATTTTCATCGGCGGCGAATCCGAAGTGGATCCCCTGGACGGCTGCAGCGTGGTCACCGCCCCCTACAAGGTCAACGGCGAAATCGTCGGCACGCTGGGCGTGGTCGGCCCCACCCGCATGGCCTACGAGCGCATCATCCCGATTGTGGACATCACTGCCAAGCTGCTCTCCAGCGCCTTGTCGTTTCATTAACAGGCGACGTTAACGTTGCAAAACCTGGGAAGCCCCAACCCATCATGTCGCGTTACCTGACCGAACCCGCCCACACCCATGGCAATGTTGCCAAAACCGGCATCCTGCTGATCAACCTGGGCACACCGGATGCCCCGACCAAACAGGCACTCAAACCCTACCTGAAGGAATTTCTGTCCGACCCGCGTGTGGTGGAAATTCCGCGCGCCATCTGGTGGCTGATCCTGAATGGCGTAATCCTCACCACCCGTCCTAAAAAATCCGCCGCTAAATACGCTGCCATCTGGACCAGCGAAGGTTCGCCGCTACGCTTTCACACCGAGAAACAGGCCAAGCTGCTCAAGGGCTGGCTAGGCGAGCGCATCAAATCGCCCTTTGTGGTGGATTACGCCATGCGTTACGGCAACCCTTCGGTGGCAAGCGCCATGACCCGGCTCAGCGAGCAAGGCTGCGACCGCATCCTGGCGCTACCGATGTATCCGCAATATGCAGCCAGCAGCACCGCCACCGCATTCGATGCCGTGTATCAAATTCTGGAGACCAAACGTAACCAGCCAGCGCTGCGCACGGTCCGCCATTATCACGACGATCCCGGCTATATTGCCGCGCTGGCTGCCAATGTGCACGAATACTGGATGCGCAACGGCCGTCCTGAAATGCTGGTGATGAGTTTTCACGGCGTGCCGCGCTACACGCTGGACAAAGGCGACCCCTACCATTGCGAATGCCAGAAAACCGCACGCCTGCTGGCCGAAACGCTAGGACTCTCCAAAACCCAGTATCAGCTCACCTTCCAGTCGCGCTTCGGGCGTGCCGAGTGGATCAAACCCTACACCGCCGCCACCCTCGAGGAACTGGGCCGTGCCAAGACAAAACGCGTGGACGTGGTGTGCCCCGGTTTCGTCGCCGACTGCCTGGAAACCCTGGAAGAAATCGCCATGGAAGGCAAACAGACATTTCTCGCCGCAGGCGGCGGCGAATTTCACTACATCCCTGCACTCAACGAACGCCCGGACTGGATCGCTGCGCTGGGTGAACTGACGCTGACCAATTTGAATGGCTGGGTATCGCCGCAGTGGAATGCGGCGCAAGTAGTACAGCACGGGGAAGATTGCCGCGCCCGCGCCATTGCGGCGGGTGCGTCTGTTTGATCAGGCGAATATCAAAATAATCGTCATTGAATTTTGTATTTGTAGCCGCTCAGATTGACTCGTTTCGGTCAGGCGGACGGGCCGCCCGGTTCTCGGCCTGAGCAGTCATGCAAAAATACGGTCACCCAGAAGGCTGTCGGATGTCCGCTTTCCCGGAAGGTGAACTGGTGCTTTCCGACCCACAAGGAGTCAGACAACCTTGTAAAACTCTGCCCGAATGCCAACCTTCATAATGTGCAGCAGCCTACCCGAAGGAGACGTTCAACAATTAAGCTCACCAGCAGTAATGAAGCACAGCGTAATTACCTCCGGCGCAACGCCTTGAATATCCTTTGCGACTAGCTCGCCAGCTCATCCGCAATCATTTCTGCCTGCTTCAATACCGTTTCTGTGGCGAGCAACTGCATATCAGGCGGATATCCAAATTGGCGCAGGGTGCGCTTCACAATCACTTTCAGCTTGGCTCGCACGTTTTCCTTGATCGTCCAATCTATCGAGGCATTCTCACGTACGCGCTGCGTAAGCACCACCGCCAGTTCGCGCAGCTTGTCTTGTTGCATCAACTCTTTTGCGCTGGCGTTGCTAGCAACCGCCGTATAGAACGCATATTCAAAATCGCTCAAGCCCATATGTGAAGCTTCGGCATCTGAAGAAACGATTTCCTTGCTGATCTTGATCAGCTCTTCCATCACCTCGGCGGCGGTCAGTATCTTGTTCTGATATTTCTTGATGGCGTTTTCCAGCATCTCCATCAAAGATTTGCTCTGAACCAGATTCTTTTTAGCTCGCGCCTTCAGTTCATCGCTGAGCAACTTTTTCAGAACCTCCAACGCCACGTTCTTGTGCACAAAACCTTTCAGCTCGGCCAAAAACTCCTCAGATAAAACCGAAATATCCGGCTTCTTGATACCTGCCGCATCAAAAATGTCGATCACCTGCTCCGAAACCAGCGCCTTGTCGATAACCTGGCGGATGGTGGTTTCGATTTCTTCGTTGCTGCGCCCTGCACCCGTACTGTCAAACTTGGCGAGACGCGCCTTCACCGCCTGAAAAAAGCCTACTTCGTCGCGTGCATCCATTGCCTGCTCGTGCGGCACAGCGATGGCAAAGGCCAGAGAGAGCGCGGTCACCTCGTTGATATAACGCTTCCGGCCATCCTCCAGCCCGAGGATATGTTCTTCTGCTGCCAGTATCAGCGACAGTTTTTGAGAGGTTTCAGCCTCGAAATAATTTTCATAGGCAAAGCCGTGATACATGGCCGACACCACTTCCAGCTTCTCCAGCATCAGGCTCACCGCCTGCTCCTGTGCCAGTGCCGGGTCGCCCTTGCCACCCGCATCGGAATAGAACGACAGCGCCTCCTTAAGATCGGCAGCGATACCCAGATAATCCACCACCAAGCCACCCGGCTTGTCCTTGTGTACCCGGTTCACCCGCGCAATGGCCTGCATCAGATTGTGCCCTTTCATCGGCTTGTCGATATAGAGCGTGTGCATACTCGGCGCATCAAAGCCGGTCAGCCACATATCGCGCACGATCACCAGCTTGAGCGGGTCGTCATCGTTCTTCATGCGCTCGGCCAGCTGCTTGCGCTGCTCCTTGGTGGTGTGATGTTTCGCCAGCAGCGGGCCATCGCTGGAGGCAGCCGTCATCACCACCTTGATTGCACCCTTGTTTAAATCATCGGAGTGCCACTCAGGCTTGAGCGCAATGATCTCTTTGTACAATGCTGCGGCAATGCGCCGCGACATGCTCACCACCATGCCCTTGCCTGCAAACACCTCCTGCCGCGCCTCGAAGTGCGCCACGATGTCTTTGGCAATATTCCTGATGCGCTGCTCGCTGCCGATCAGCGCCTCCATCTTGGTCCACTTGGCCTTGGCTTTCTGCGTATCGGTCAGGTCTTCCTGATCCAGATCTTCGTCCAGCTCTTCAATCAGCTTTTTGCCTTCATCGCTCAAGCCCACTTTTGCCAGGCGGCTCTCATAATAAATCCGCACCGTCGCGCCATCTTCCACCGCCTGTGCGATGTCGTAGATGTCCACATAGTTGCCGAACACTGCCGGTGTATTTACATCGGTCTTTTCAATCGGCGTGCCGGTGAAGCCCAGATAGGTCGCGCTGGGCAACGCATCGCGCAGATATTTGGCAAAGCCGTACACCACCTTCTTGCCGATCACCTCGCCGCTGGCATCTTTCTCGTCCACAGTCTTGGCGCTAAAGCCGTATTGCGTGCGGTGCGCCTCATCCACGATCACCACGATATTGCGGCGGTCGGACAACTGCTCGTACACATTGCCCTCATCGGGCTGGAATTTCTGAATTGTAGAAAAGATCACGCCGCCGGAAGCCACCTTCAGCAGCTCCCTCAACTGCCCGCGATCCGCTGCCTGTACCGGCTCCTGCCGCAACAGCTGCTTGGAGGAGGCAAAGGTATCGAACAACTGGTCGTCCAAATCGTTGCGGTCGGTGATCACCAGCACGGTCGGGTTATCCAGCGCCAGCACAATCTTGCCGGTGTAAAACACCATCGAAAGCGACTTACCCGAACCCTGCGTATGCCACACCACCCCGGCCTTCTTGTCGCCCTTGGGCTGTTGCGCCACTCCGGGCAAACCGTAGCTGGCCGGAGTTTGCGCCACCATCATCTCGGCCATGTCCGCAGCGCGCAACGTCGAAGCCACCGCCGCATTCACCGCGTAATACTGGTGATAAGCCGCCAGTTTCTTCACCGTGCTGATGCTGATGACGCCGGTTTGCGGGTCTTCCTTCTTGCTCTTTTCAAACACAATAAAGTGGCGCAGTAAATCCAGCAGCGTGGTTTTGTTCAGCATGCCCAGAATCAGCGTCTCCAACTGGCTCACCAGATGCGAAGCTTCCGCCTTGCCATCCGCGCTTTTCCAAACCATGAAGCGGCTCAAGCCCGCGGAAAGCGAACCCGCCTTGGCCTCCAGTCCATCGGAGATCACCAGCAAGGCATTGGAAGTAAACAGGACGGGAATGGCCTGCTTGTAAGTTTCAAGCTGCTGATACGCCGATTTGATGGTGGCGTTTTCATCGATGGCGTTTTTCAGCTCGATCACCACCAGCGGAATGCCGTTTACGAACAGCACCAGATCGGGCCGCTTGTTCTGGTGGTTCTCAATTACCGTGAATTGGTTGGCGACAACAAACTCGTTATTCTCCGGGTGAGCAAAGTCGATCAGCCATGCCAGATCGCCGCGCTGATTACCATCTTGTTGGCGGCTCACTTTCACGCCTTCGGTGAGCAGACGGTGGAAGGCTTCGTTATTCGCCAGCAGCTCGGGTGAACTAATGCGCTGCACTTCCTTGAGTGCGTCTTGCAACATCGAGGGCGACAACTTGGGGTTGATGCGTTTCAGCGCCTGCGCCAGCCGCCCTGTCAGCAATACTTCACCGTAATGACTGCGCTCCGGTTGCTCGCCATCGTGCGCGATGTCCGGGCCATAGACGTAGCTATAGCCCAGGCGCTCAAACAGCCTGATGGCAAACTCTTCGATGGCGGATTCGGTGAGCCTGTTAGACATTGACTATAAAATCTCGTCGCCTGCTTGCGGCGGCTCGCCACCCTTGCGGTTCAGCAAAGCCAGCGCCGCATCCAGATTGCCGCGCTTTGCCCGCTCCTGAAAATAATCCGCCGTTTTGATCGCTGCCAGCTTCTCTGCAATCGCGGTCACAATAAACTGGTTGAGCGAAGTGCCATCATCCCGCGCGACCTGCTCAACGGAATGCTTGAGTGAAGCAGGCAAACGCAAAGCGTAATTGCTAGTGGTTCCCATCGCGTAGCTCCTTTAAAAAATCACTCGGCGTCATCACTTTTAAATTAAATTTTTCCGCCGAGGGCAAAAAGTCCCTGATATTAAACGTCACAATGGCATCGGCTTGGCCGCTCACCGCCGCCTCCAACACCATGTCATCGTTGGCATCCTTTAGCTGCGGACGCCACAGATAAAACACCTCAACCGGCACAACCACGCCAGCCAACACATCCAGCAAATTATTCACGTCCGCCGCCGATACCCGCGCCGCCTTTAAATGAACCGGGCGAAGCAACACCGCCTCATACTCCATAAACAACGGCACGCTTGCGACCGTTTTAATCTTGCCCTGCAAGATGCGGCGCATGATTTCCGCCGCAGCCCCGGTGGGGCTACGCACAGCCGCCACTAAAACATTGGTATCAAGAATTATCGTCATATTGCCAGCAATATTATACTTAAACAGTAAACATGACAACCATCTCGTTGTTGATCGCCCTTGAACAGTCCGGAATTACCGGACAGTTGCCCCTGTTACTTAGCGTCTTCGGCAGTTGTCCGGAAATTCCGGACAACTGAATCCCCTGCAATTCGTCACTGGCATTTTCAGTTGGCTACAATTTGTAGCAACTGACTACCTGATTCTGAAAGAGCTTGATGTTACTCATGGGGCAGCACCCCTTCAGCTTGATGGCGAAGTCTTCGATGGCGGATTCGGTGAGTTTGGTCATCACTACATAGTGAATATAAATTGAGCGCAGATTGCTAATGCACAGATAGTAAAAATAATCACGAAGAGTCTATAGCCCTTAATCAAATAAATTGTTTTACAGAATCTTTCGACGACTTCGTTTTCATCTGATTCAACTTCAGCCTTATCAATTCCGGATTTTTTTATCAAAGCATCCAAATCATTTTTAAACTTTAATTTTAAGTATTCAACATTCTCAAGGATTCTATTGACTGTCATAACATTGAAGTATGACCAAACAAAAATAAGTATTACGGTAGCCGATATGGGCAATAACTCATCGCCAAAGCGCACCATAAGGAAAATGTAAGCGCCAAACTGAATTGGCATTGACGCAATCTTTGATAAAAAGTCAGATAAGCTAGATTGGTAATCCTTCAAATATTTATCTTTGTCTTCATCGAGTTCTTTTTTGAACTCAGCAAATGAAAAGTTGTGTTTGTATAACTCAAAATTTCTATTAGAAGATTCAATAATATGCTTAATATTCTTTAATACTTTTACAAACCTTAAATTCTCTTCAGGAATTGCTTTGGCATATTCAATCAGGCTTTCTTTAAAAAAATCTTCGTAGTCCTTATTGGCATCGATCTTCCTCTTAATCTCTTGATATTGCTTTTTTAGATCATTGTCACTGTCATAAAATTCTTCTACCCACTCATTGTTGCTGGTGATGTGCAATCTTCCGTGTTTGTTTGAAAGAAAAATTAATCTATTAAGGGCCTCATCATTGTACGAAGCAATATCTTTATCCAAAAACAGCTTTTTAAACTTGAAGTAATATTCCAAATTATCAAATAGCCTGGAGCAACTCTGAGGATCATCCATCGCCACAAATTCAATATCTTGGCATTCAGGATTGCTAGCATCTGCTTCAACAACAAGAATATCTGAAGAAAAATCAGATTCCCTTAAATACTTAACCGCCGATTCTTTGGATTTATAGATTTTTACAGGTTGGTCAGAAAGATCTATTGATACACCCTCAGCTTGGATTTCATACTTAATATTGAACTTATCAAGAATAGCAATGTGCTCTTGAATATCCTTAGAAAGAATTTTCAAGTCACTCTTGGAATGATCAGAGCAATCTCTTAATACGCGAATAAGTTCAGAGTATTTCGACATGAGAAGTCACTTCACCTATTACAGATTTTCTTTAATAGCATCAGCCAATTCCTTAGACCGAATATGAACGATACTGCCATCTTCTGAAACGCTAATACCTGAAGCAGAAAATTTTTCTCTTGATGCTTCCAGCTTAATTCCACCAGCAGTAACTGATACCTTAACAAACTTTTTTAATTGCGCCCCAGAAAGTTTAAATTCTCCATCAATATCCAAATCATTTTCTGCGCAATAAGTGGCGATTTTGTCTGAGTCTTTGTAAAGATAATCACTTAATTTACGGAGGTTTACGATTTTTGAAGGCCTGCCGTTTACATAGTCAAATATCTGCTTCTTTAATACATCTCGATCAGCCATACCTTCTGGCAGGTCAATTTTATTGGCTATTTCATACAAAGCGTCGCCATCTTTAGCCTCCTGCTTTGTGTCATCAACACCAACCCAATTCTCAAAATAGTCTGAAATATCCGTATTACCTTTAACCAAGTGGATATATCTATCATCAGACTCTGAATTCAGAACATCGAGATTGATCCTTACCCCCATCGCAAAATGATCCACGTCGAGGTACATGATCGACTCAACATCCCATGTCTTACCATCAGCGCGCTTAAGTAGTTTTCCAGAGGTGTTCCTAACGAGAAAGACTGACAGGAACATTCTCGTTGACTTATATGTACAAAAAACCAGATATCCGCCTTTCGCTGCTGGAATATTCTGAATACCGTCTTTTAGTTTTTGAGCCAAAGCGGCTGATACAGCAACTAAATTTATATTTTTAAAATCTGTAATGGCCGATTTAAACCCATCATCGGCAAATTTTGCTCTTCGGATGGTCTTTTTTGAGAAGGATTCATCTAATGATGAAATTATGGCTTTCACATCTGCATTATCTTTGTCTAATTCACTTGTGGTTAGAAAAAGTTCCGCGCCTGTGACTGTTTCTTGTTTCTTTATTTCATGTATTACAACTGATTTGATATCCATTACGCCCCCAAATTAAGCCACACGAACTTCTCCGCTCATCAACTTTGGCAACAACGTGTCGCGGAGTTTTTTGAGCGTACGGATTTGTCGGTCATTTTCCCAGCATTTCTCATAAATCGGTTGAATAGTTTCTATTGCTTGATCTTGTTGATGCTTAGGCGGGAGCAGTAATTTATATTTGCGAAAATCTTTCAAGACAATGCGAGGTATAACCGCCCCTGTGACAATGTTCGCCAAACCCTCTCCGGTGGAATCTAATTTTAGAAAGGTCGCCAACAGCAGTGGGTGATATTTCTCGTTAGGCCTCAAAATAGCAATTGATGACAAGATAACAACATCCATATCATCCTCAGCCACAAAAACATGCTTTAAGTAGCTGCCGTCCTTTGCAATCAGAATGTCATTCTTTAAAGGGCGACAATCCGTCCTTACCAATTCATCAAAATCTTCTTGAGAAATTTGACGACAGCTTGCCGTGTTTATTCCCCATTGGTACATATCCTTAACGGAAGCCATGGGCAGTCCAACCTCTACAGTAGACGGACTTGCATGTGCACCATCGGTAATTCTGCTGGTGACATCCTCAAGAGCAACTACCTCCCAATCCTCCTGCGCCTCTTCCACGAACCATTTGCGGAACAGGGTTGCTGCCATGGCTTCGAGGGTTTGGTTCTGGCGGTGCAGCAGGTCTATTTTGTCGTCGAGACTGCTGAGTACGGCGGCGATGGCTTCTTGTTCGGGGAGTGGTGGGAGGTTTACTACGTGATTTTTTAGTATTTCTGTTTTTAGATTTGTGAAAATTGAACCATTGCCTTGGACTAACAACGCCTCCCGCTCAACTAAAAGCAGGTAATACATAAACAGATCATTCGCACCCTTGAACTCGCGTAAAAGCATCCATCCATCGTGAATGCAAGCGCGAATTTTCATAAACCTAGGCAGGCCGGGTGTTGCGCTGTTCGAGAGGATGAAGTCACCCGGATAAACCACCCGGCTTTTTGATTCACCTTCCTTTCGGATGCATTCCTTCGTTGAATCTATGTAACGTGAGCCGGATGCCGTTGCGTCGGCAATCTTCACCCAAGGAGTGCCTTCACTCCCTAAGTAATCATGTATTGGTCGCGGCGACCCTCCACGAGTTATGTCGCAAACATCCGAGATTTTTACTTGCTGCCACTCACTCATACCTTCACCCTCGCCAAGTGCTCGGATACAATCCGACATGGATTGGGAATGCCCGGTCGGCGGACGTTTTCTGGAAAACCGGAAGCGTCCGTTTTCATTTGAGGTTCACCTTCGCCAGATTCTCGGCAATGGCCTTGTTCAGAGCGGCCTCTTCCAGCAACTGCGCCTCGAACTCAGCTTTCAGCGCGGCGAAGCGTTCGGCAAAGTTGAAGTCGTCCTCTTCATCGACCAGTCCAACATAGCGCCCTGGCGTGAGCACATAGTCCAGCTCTTGCACACGCGCCAGCGGCACGGTGGCGCAATAGCCTTTGATGTCTTGATACGGCTGGATTCCCGCCTGCGCGGGAATGGCGGAGGAATTGAGCCAGGCATGGTAGGTGTCGGCGATGTGCTGGATGTCTTCGTGCGCGAGTTCCTTGGTGCGGCGGTTGATGAGGTGGCCGAGGTTGCGCGCGTCGATGAACAGGATTTCGTTTTTGCGCGGGTGGCCGTTGCTGCGGGCGCGGTTCATGAACCACAGCGCCGCCGGTATCTGCGTATTCAAAAACAGCTTGGCGGGCAAGTTGACGATGCAGTCGATCAGGTTGCCATCGGCGATCAACGCCTTGCGGATTTCGCCTTCGCCGCTGGTTTTGCTGGTAAGCGCACCTTTGGCCAGTACCACGCCCGCCTTGCCCTGCGGGTTGAGGTGGTAGGCGAAGTGCTGCAACCACGCGAAGTTGGCATTGCCCGCTGGCGGCGCGCCGTATTGCCAGCGGCCATCGCCGCGCAGCAGTTCGCCGCTCCAGTCGCTGACATTGAACGGCGGATTGGCGATGATGAAGTCGGCTTTCAGGTCTTTGTGGGCGTCGTTGAGGAAGGAGCCTTCGTTGTTCCATTTCACTTGAGATGAATCGATGCCGCGTATCGCGAGGTTCATCTTCGCCAGCCGCCAGGTGGTCTGGTTGCTCTCCTGCCCGTAGATGGAGATGTCGTTGACGCGGCCTTGATGCTCAGCAACGAATTTTTCCGACTGCACGAACATGCCGCCCGAACCGCAGCAGGGATCGAACACCCGGCCTTTGTAGGGTTCCAGCATCGCCACCAGCAGTTCCACAATGCTGCGCGGGGTGTAGAACTGCCCACCCTGCTTGCCTTCGGCCAGCGCGAATTCGCCAAGAAAATATTCGAACACATGCCCCAGCACATCGGCGCTGCGCGACTTGGCATCGCCCAGCGCAATATTGCCCACCAGATCAATCAAGCCGCCGAGGCTGGCGGGGTCGAGGTTTTGCCGCGCGAACACCTTGGGCAACACGCCCTTGAGCGAGGGATTTTCCTTCTCGATGGCATCCATCGCCTCATCGACCACGCTGCCGATGTCGGGCAGCTTGGCTTTGGCAACAAGGAACGACCAGCGCGCCTCGGATGGCACGAAGAAGATATTCTCCGCCTTGTATTCGTCCTTATCCTCGGGATCGGCTCCGGCGTATTCACCCTCACCCGCTTGCAGCCTGGCAAACATCTCCTCGAAGGAATCGGAGATGTACTTCAGAAAGATCAGGCCCATCACCACATGCTTGTATTCGGCGGCGTCGATGTTCTTGCGCAGCTTGTCGGCGGCTTTCCAGAGTTGTTTTTCCAGCGGTTCGTCTTTGTTTTCTTTTGCTGCTTTAGCCATGATTGTTTTTGATTTCTTTATCTAGCAGTGGGATGTGCCTAGGAGTGTAGAGGGGTAACAAGTATTTACCAACCTAAATACCAGCTTGAGGGCAACATCCTGCCCGCCGAATAAAGAAAGTTCAATCCAAACAGCATACAAAAATCGCCATGGACATTAATTTTGGGAGAAAGTGGCTACTTGTTAACCATTCCGGATGTCCGGTTATGGGATACCGCAAAAAGATAACTTATTTTTCCACTGCCCGAAACCTGCCTCACGTGACCTACCGCTCATGTGTAGGTTTGTCCAACGCCTGCCCACCCACCTCGGCTGGTCATCTGCCGCTTGCACGGTCGGGACAGACATCGAACAAACCTACACAAAAGCGGTCATTGGCTTGACACACCACGAATGATCAGAATGAGTTACCTAGCGCCGTAGGCTATGGGTGGCTTCGCAGGGCAGATGAACGAAGGAGGGGTGATGGGGCTGCAACGAAAGAGAGTAAATACAGACTGTGAGTTGTAAATTATATTTACATACCAAAGTTTGTAAATGTAATATACAAACAGAGGGCTGTTAATCCTATTTACAGTCCAATATTTGTATTGCTACATGACTCATGAACGGAGGCAAAAGTGATTTATCCCATCAAGACCCTCAGCCAGCTCCCTCTGGTCCTCAAGGGTTTTCGCAAGGAAAAAGGGCTGACTCAGGCAGCCATGGCTGAAAAACTGGGAATCACTCAGCAAAGTTATGCCTACTTTGAAGCCAATCCGGCGACAGCGACGCTTGAGAGGCTTTTCATGGTGCTGCGCATGCTGAATGTTGAAATTTCTCTGGATCAAACTTCTCCCGCTACCGGCATGGGTGCTACGCCTTCCGTCAAGGTCACCAGCAAGCGCCCCTCCAAGGGCAAGGCTATGGTCCAGAAGATCAGCAAGACACCCGGCTCCGTAGCGATCGGGAAGAAAAAGCCGCCGGCCGTTGCCAAAGTGGGCCGTATTGTTGCCCCGACAAGAAAGAAAGAAAGCTGGTAACCATGGGGCGCCGTGCAAAGACACAAAGGCTGAACATCTGGATGAACGGCATCCCTGTTGGCACTTGGGAAACGGCTCGACAAGGCGAACGCCTGGGTTACTTCGATGAATGGCTCACGGACGAACAGTCTCGCCCCTTGTCCTTATCACTTCCATTCCTGCCGGGAAATGCACCCTACCAAGGGCAGATCGTTACTGACTATTTCGACAACATGCTGCCCGACAACGATGCCATTCGCCGTCGTCTGGCGCAGCGTCACCAGGCTGGTGGCATTGATCCCTTTCGACTGCTGGCAAAACTGGGCCGGGACTGCGTGGGTGCCATACAACTCCTCCCCGAAGATGAGGCGCCGTCGGACCTGTATGAAATCAACGAGGAGAAGTTGAACACCGCGGAAATCGCTCAACGACTACGCAACACCACATCGGCTCAAGCCTTGGGGCAACATGATCACGACGGGGATCTGAGACTGTCCATCGCGGGGGCGCAGGAGAAAACCGCCCTGTTGCGTCACAAAGGCAAATGGCTGCTGCCCCATGGAAGTACCCCGACAACGCACATCTTCAAACTGCCATTGGGCCTGGTCGGCCATATGCAGGCCGATATGCGCACCTCGCTGGAGAACGAATGGATGTGCTCAAAAATCATGGAGGCCTACGAAATTCCCATTGCGCGGTGTGAAATCGAGCATTTCGAGGACCAGAAAGCCCTCGTCGTCGAGCGATTCGACCGCACCCCATCAAGCGATGGAAGCTGGATCATCCGTCTGCCCCAGGAAGACATGTGCCAGGCAACGGGTACGTCGCCATTGCATAAATATCAGTCAGACGGCGGCCCAGGAATTACTCAAATCATGGAATTGCTACTCGGGTCGGACGATGCTGAGCGGGACCGGAATAACTTCTTCAAAACCCAGATCATTTTTTGGGTGCTGGCGGCCATCGATGGTCACGCGAAGAACTTCAGCATCGCCCATCTCCCCGGTGGTAGCTACCGCGCCACGCCGATCTATGACGTGCTTTCTGCCCATCCCGTCATTGGGAAAGGAAAGAATCAAATTTCCCCGTATAAGGCAAAACTTGCCATGGCGGTGCGGGGAAGTACCCATTACTACCTGATTGAGAAAATCCAGCGACGGCACTGGATTGCGCAAGCACAGCAAGTCGGGCTCGGGGCTGCCGCGGCAGGGCGATTGATTGAGGAGGTTGTTGAGTCCACGGAATCCGTGATTGGCGAAGTGGGCAACTTGTTGCCGGATGACTTTCCCATGGATATGGCAGAAGCCGTATTCAACGGAATGAGAAGGCAGTCTACCAAGTTAGCTGCTGCTCTTTGAGCGTTGCAAGTAAAGGATTTTTGTATCAGTGATTAAGCGCGCAATGCGATTGCCGTGAGTTGGCAGCGCATTTTCCAAACTTGAAAACAGGGGCAGGCTTGCTATCGCGTCAGTCAGTATGAATGGATGTATCAATATCTAGCTTCTTGATCTCAACCGGCCGAAAGCACTGCTGCGACGACACATAGTCCCATCGTTCGATCACCGCGCCGCGGCGCTGTTCCCCTTGCCCGTTATAGCGTATCAGGTTCACCGAGTTACCGACTTCATGTCGAACCCGTGATGAAACGGCGGTGCCTGCCTGAATTGCCCACAGCTTGCGTGGCAGCTCAGCAAATTGCTTATGCAATGCCAGCACATAGGGTAGATGGATATGGCCGCCGAGGATGATATCAGCGCCTGCCTGGGCCCATCGGGGTATGGCTTCCAAGCGCCCATGGAGAAGATTGGTTTCATCCTGCGCCCGTGTTACGGCAACCGGTTGATGGGTGACGACAATGCGCAACTGGGTTGGGGCCGCCTGTTCAAGCCGCTGCGCCACACGTTCAATCTGTTCAATGGACACTTCGCCATCCGTATGGCGGTATAAACGCGTCGTGTTCAGGGCGATAACGAGTAACTGATCCGATTCGAATACCGGTTCCAGGTCGGTACCAAACTCTCGACTGTAATTCGCATACGGGTAAAACAATCGAGCTGCCACATTGAAAAGTGGAATATCGTGGTTGCCGGGAATGGCGAGTGTCACGGCCACTCCCAGTCGATCGACAAATGCGCGCGCCGCTCGAAACTGTTTGCGTCTTGCGCGCTGGGTAATATCACCCGACAGCACCACCAGATCCGGAGCCTGCTCGTGGGCAAGCCGAACCAATGCCTCTACTACCGGCGGCTGCTCGGTGCCGAAATGCGTATCGGATATTTGTAGCAGCACAGTCATGACTGCCCACTCACAGACAAATCAGGTTCAGGCTTGAGTAAAAACAAAAACTCGGGGGCGACGCGAAATTCGATCGGTGCCTGCAGCCATTCGATCTCGCCATCCGTCGCAATTTTCACGCGGCGGCTACCATAAGGCAGCGCCGGGGTGACGCTGATATGTTTGAAAGCGAAGTGGGAAACGCTGTCGGCCTCGCCGAGCTGCCCGAACGCGCCGCGTAACAGCAGCCACAGCATGGCCAGGGTTCCTACCGGCCGCAAGGATATGGCGGCGAGCTGGCCTTGCTCCAGTAAATATGCCTGAGGGATGCCTATCTGTTCCAGTTGCAGCCGGTTATTACCTACGAACAATGTCGGGGTGCGCACCACTCGCGTTTCGCCGCGATATTCGATACGCAGGCGCAATTGCCGATGTTCGCGCAGCAGAGAGATGAATCCCGCCCAGAATGCCACCAGACGACTGCGTCCGAATTGCTGCTTGTAGGCCTCACGATTTTCAAGCAATTGCGGGTACAAACCCATACTGGCATTGACCAGGAATACCCGATCATTGACCAGGCCTACCTGTACCGGGTGAGCCCGGGCAGTGAGCAACAGTCGCGCGGCTTCAGCCGTGTCGGATGGAATTCCGTGAGTACGGCTGAAATAGTTGAAGGTACCTTGCGGCAGCACGCCGAACGGGCAACCACTGGGCAGCGTTGCCTGGGCAACTGCATTGAGGGTCCCATCACCGCCCGCCGCAACGACTACGCCTCCCCTGGGTTTGGCCTTCTCGACCGTCTGGCGGGCGAGATCGTGCAGCCGGGCGGGGTCTTCGACCATGCTTATATGATGCTCGCGGCCCGCATGCGTCAAAATCTCTTCGATTATGGCGCGTGTTTTTGCAGTGTCATGGTTACCGGAGCCGACATTCAGCACGATGAACAACGGGGCGTTAGGGTCTACCGAGACAGGAATCATGAGCGGGAAAAGATATCCTCTAGAATTTCAAGTCATGCAGAGGGTTTTTCTGAATTTGTACAACCCTTATGACTGGACATTACGCAACAATTGCGTAGACGGAAAGCACATTGAATGTTGCAGATCAAGAATACGCCGCTATTGAAGCCCCTCTCATCCCCGCTAATAAATTTAATAGTGGCTCATTCCCAGAACTTTGGATGTACGGAAGCGCACGGTATATGTAAATTCAGAGGTCGAAAATAAATAATCATTGGTACTCCCGGATCAATGTTGGCCAACCATGCTTTCTGGTCAGAAAACGATCTGGCGCGAAGGGCCGGTAACCTGGTTATTTATTTTTGATTTCACAGACTGGAGAAACATCATGCCGTTAAAAAAAGGAACGAGCAAAGCAGCCGTCAGCAGCAATGTAAAAACCCTGGTTCATGAGTGGGAAAAAGATGGCAAAATCGGCAACAGCCACCCCGCCAGCAAACAAAAAGCGGTCAAACAGGCTATTGCGATTTCATTGAAAAAAGCGGGGAAAAGCCGCACCCAGACGCACGTGCACAAGAAGTGACTTCCGGATAATCGAGATGCTTTCGTTAGCAACGGGGCGATGAACTCGCCCGTTGCCAATCGGTATACCTCAGAGCTTGATCATTTCATCCGGCTGCATTACTTCCAGTTTGGCTTTCACGCCCTGCTTGGCCAACGCGGCCTTGAATTCGGCCGGTGTGCCGTCCAGTACCGGGAAGGTGCCGTAGTGCATAGGCACGACCATCAGCGGCGCAACCATTTTGGTTGCCAGTGCGGCGCGGCCCGGTCCCATGGTGAAATGGCCGCCGATACATGCCAGCATCACGTCCACTTTGTGAAAGCGCGGGATGAGCGTCATGTCGTTGAATACATCGGTGTCGCCGGTGTGATAGATCACCGGGCCGTTCTTGATGCTGATCAGGAATCCGCCCGGGTTGCCGCCCCCGTGGATATCCTTGCCGTTTTCATCCATCACGGTGGAGCTGTGGATGGCCGGAATGAAAGCAACTTTCACATCGCCTCCGAGCAGGGTGAGTTCGCCGCCGAAATTACCCTCGGTATCCATGCCCGCCTGCGCCTTGGGGAATCCGCCGTAGGTGACCAGCGCGTTGCCTAGATCAAACGTGCTGACTAGGTGTGCGCCGGTTTTTTTGGCAATCGCCACCGCATCGCCGACATGATCGAAATGGCCGTGACTGATCAGGATCAGGTCCACATGCGTAAGCCCCGCCAGATCGGCTTTGCCGTTTTTATTCGCGGGATTGGTAATCCACGGATCGATCAGCAGCACTTTGCCGCTCGGCGTGGTGATCTTGAATGCGGAATGGCCGTACCAGGTCAGTTCCGTCTGCCCCGCCCACGCCGCGCTTACTCCCAGCACCATGCTGAACACAAAAATCACCAGTACTTTGATTGCTTTCATTTTGACATCCCCTTACGTTGGTAAACCACAAAATCATAGTTCAGTGCGCTCGCCTCATCGTAGCGCGGGTTGCGGCTGAACTCTTCCCAATCGGTGCGCTCGAATTGGGGAAACCAGGCATCGCCGGCAAATTCGGCGTGAATTTCGGTCAGATAAAGCCGGTCCGCCAGGGGTAATGCCTGTTCGTAAAGTTGCGCACCACCGATAAAGAATACTTCCGGATCGCCTGCACAGGCGGCCAAGGCTTCCGGGATGGAGTTCGCTACCAGGCAACCGGCGGGCGCACTGTAAGCGGTACGCGAAATGATCACTGTGGTGCGCCCCGGCAGTGGGCGCCCGATGGATTCAAAGGTCTTGCGTCCCATCAATATATGGTGCCCCATGGTGAGTGCCTTGAAATGCTTGAGTTCTTCCGGCAAACGCCACGGCAGCGTATTGTGAATGCCGATAACGCGATTTTTTGCCAGCGCGGCGATGAGCGCGATGCGGGGCTTGGGATGCAGCATGTTTTCTCCTGGTTTCGAACATTATATCCAGCCTGGGGCAGTAAAGAACTGCGCGGAAGAGCCGTAATGTATAAAATTCAGCCTCAAGATAAGCCCTCATGACGATCGAGCAACGACCATGCTGAACCTGATTATTTCTACCATCGCCTTCATCATCGCCGCCTGGTGGCTTAACCGTTACCTGGATGACATGAAAATCGGCAAGGGCATGACGCGCGGCATGCTGGTGTTTGTACTGGCTTCGGTGGTGTCATGGGGAACCGGATCGGTGGTGGACTGGACCCAGGTCAAAATCGAGGGTCCGCAACCGCCGTCGCTGGCTTCCGGCGATTTAACGCAAATTCTCAAAGCAGTTCAACAGGCGCAAGGCCCCGTCACAGCCATAACGCCTTAAAGGCTTCTTTAACAATTCATGGTTGACCCAAAACAAGACGCGGAAATAATTCATCGCGCCGCATATGATTTATATGTCAGCAAGAAATTTTTCCGCAACGTTGCCGTTGGGATGAAATATGAACCTGAAAAAATCAGTCAGCCACAGAGAACACAGAGTTCACAGAGGCAATGGGGTTCGCACGGATGGACAATGCGTCGCCCAACTCGCAAAAACAATTGCTTGCCGTAAATATCGACTTCACCCATCAGGTGAACCGGAAAAAATATGCGGAACCCGCTTCATCTCTGTGGCTTGAATTGCGGTTTTTAAGATGAGTTTTTAGGCCCTTAACGCGACAGCCCCGGAAACAGCGCCAATAAACCGTCTGCCATGAACTGTACCGCCATCGCGGCGAGTATCAGCCCCATCACGCGCGTGGCGATGTTGAGGCCGGCTGTACCGAGGCGTGCGCCGATCGGTTCGGCCAAACGCAATACCAGCCAGACGACCACCCCGACCGCAACGATACCCAGGCTGAACACCAGTTTTTCCGGCCAGTTTCCCGCCTGATGGGCGTCAACAATGGCCAGGCTGATTGCTCCCGGACCCGCCAACAGCGGAATCGCCAGCGGCACCACGGCAATGTCATTCTTGGATTCGGCTTCGGTTTGTTCGGCATCGGTCTGCCGCGCAGGGCTGGTTCGAGCGTGAAACATGGCGATCGCAATCAGCAATACCAGCAGTCCGCCTGCGATACGAAACGCCGGCAGGCCGATGCCGAAAAACGACAGCAAAGAATCCCCTACCCACACGGCGAGAATCAGGATCACCGCCACGGCGATGGCGGCTTTGGCGGCAGTGCGGTGCATTTCCGTGGAGCGCCGGTCCGCGGTCAGGCTGAGATAAATCGGGATGGCGCCGAGAGGATTCAGAATGGCAAAAATGCCTACCAGGTATTTGATTTGCTCGGCCCAGACGGGTAACAGCGTCATCACGAATCTTTCTTACACCGCCACCGGTGCTTTGATCGCCGGATGCGGGTCGTAGCCTTGCAGTTCGAAATCTTCAAACTTGAAGGCAAACAAGTCGGTGACTGCGGGATTCATCTGCATGGTGGGTAACTGACGCGGTTCGCGTGTGAGTTGCTCGCGGGCTTGATCGAGGTGGTTCGAATACAGATGCGCATCGCCCAGGGTATGGACGAAATCGCCGGGTTTGAGGCCGCTCACCTGCGCCAGCATCATGGTAAGCAGCGCGTAGCTGGCGATGTTGAACGGCACACCGAGGAAGATGTCGGCGCTGCGCTGATAAAGCTGGCAGCTTAATTTTCCGTCGGCAACATAGAACTGGAAAAAGGCATGGCAGGGTGCCAGCGCCATTTTGTCGAGGTCGGCGACGTTCCACGCAGACACAATGATGCGGCGCGAATCCGGATTGTGTTTGAGGTCGTGCAGCACGCGCGCAATCTGGTCAATATGCCCGCCGTCCGGCTTGGGCCAGTTGCGCCACTGGTGTCCATAGACCGGACCCAGGTCACCGTTCTCGTCGGCCCATTCGTCCCAGATTTTGACGCCGTTTTCCTTCAGGTAACGGATATTGGTGTCGCCCTGCAGGAACCACAACAACTCGTGGATGATGGAGCGCAAATGGCATTTCTTGGTCGTCACCAGCGGAAAACCCTGGCTTAGATCAAAGCGCATCTGGTGGCCGAAAACGGAAAGGGTACCGGTGCCGGTGCGGTCGGATTTTTGAGTGCCGTGCTCCAGCACGTGGCGCATCAGATCAAGGTATTGGCGCATGGTAGTTTAGCGTAGCAGGTTAAATAGGTTTGATTAGACGATGAACGGATTCTTGCGAAACAAGCCCTTGGGATGCGCGCAAACCTATATTATCCTGCAATTCCGGCAGAAACAGGCAGAACCTGTCTTCACTCGCATACCGCAGGTATTTGACCACCCAACTGCTCACTTGACAGCTGCAAGCAACGCGCTCAACTCGTCCTCGGGCAGCGCACGGCTGATCAGGTAGCCCTGGATCAGGTCGCATCCGAGCTGCTCCAGTTTGATGCGTTGCGCTGCGGTTTCCACACCCTCTGCCACCACTTCCAGGCCGAGGCCATGTGCCAGACCGATGATGGCTGACACGATGGCGGAGCTTTGCACATTCTCGACGATATCGGTCACAAAACTGCGATCTATTTTCAGGCTGTTAATAGGCAAATGGCGCAAATAGCTAAAACTGGAATAACCCGTGCCGAAATCATCCAGCGCAAGCCGTACACCCAGCGCGCTCAGTTCGTTAAGCTTGGCAATGGAGCTGCCCATGTCGCCGATCAGCGCTGTTTCCGTGATTTCAAGTTCCAGAAAATTCGCTGGCAAACCACTCTCGGCCAGCGTCTGGCGTACGTGCGCGACCAGGCCTTTGCTGGAAAAATGCAGCGCAGACAAATTGACTGCTACCGTCAGCGGCAAACCCGCGTCGCGCCATGCTACAGCCTGGGCACAGGCAGCGGTGATCGCCCATTCGCCCACGGGCACGATCAGTCCCACCTCCTCCGCCATGGCAATAAAGTCCTTGGGCGAAATCATGCCATATTCAGGATGCTGCCAGCGTAACAGCGATTCGACCGAGCTGATTTCACCGTCATCGAGCCGGTATTTTGGCTGGTAGTGCAGCACCAGTTCATGCCGTTCCAGGGCACGATGCAGGGAAGCCTCCAGCGTCAAGCGGTGCGACGCCTGCTCGAACATGCCCGAGCTGTAATAACTGATGCATTCACTGTCATTGCTACTGCCCCGATTGAGTGCGGTGGCCGCGGTGCGCAACAGGCTTTCGGCATCGCTACCGTCGGACGGATAGAAAGTCACGCCGGCGCAGGCCTTGATAAAGACTTCTCTACCCTCTACATTGAACGGGATCTGGAATGTTTCGATCAGCTGCTGAACTCTGCGTGCCGCCTCGCCTGGATAAACCAGATTGGAGAGGATAACCAGAAACTTGTCGCTATCCGGTCGCGCCAGAGTGTCTTCGCCATGCATCAGCGGCTTCAGGCGCTGCGCAACCTGCTGCAATACCTGATTCCCCCCCGCGTGACCGAGGTTGTCATTGACTGCCTTGAAGCGTTTGAGATTGAGTTGCACCACGCCGACCAGACGGTGGCGGCGTTCGGCCTCGTTGAGAGCGGAGCGTAAACGCTCCACTGCCAGTACCTGATTGGGGAGATCAGTCAGGCTGTCATGCGTGGCCAGATGGGCAAGTGCGGCTTCCTGCTGTTTGCGTTCAGTAATATCGTAAGCGGTGCCCAGACCGGCCTGCCTGCCTTCATAGATAATCACTCCGGCAGTGAAATCCAGCCAGCGGGTTTCGCCGGTGCGAGTCTGGATCGGAATCTCATAACGGCTTGGCACCTCCTGCCCGGCCATTCTGGCATCGGCCCGTGCATGTGCCAATTCCCGGTAATCCGGGTGCACCAGCTGCCAAGGCTGCATATTGCGTAATTCCGCCGCGCTATAACCGCTGATTCTCTCGGCTTCCGGGTTTGCATAAACGATGTAATCGCCCTGATAGATAAAAATCGCCGCAGCCGTGGTTTCAGTCAGGGTACGAAACTTCACTTCGCTGGCCTGCAGCGTCTCACGTGCGGCTTGATGCCGGAGTACTTCGCTGCGCAGTTGCTCGGTACTGGTACTGATGATCTGTTCCAGTTCGGCCTGACTTTGACGGCGGCGAACTGCATACACCCGGATCAGATATGCTGTGAAGAGCAGCGTGGCCAGCACTAACAAAGCATTGATCTGTATTGTCATCAACAACACGCGTCGCGACCGGTTGCGCTGTTCCTGAAATTGCTGGAGCCGCAACCGCTGCACGCTCTGGAATGCCTGCAAATCGCGCACTATGGCGGCCATCTGTGTCTGCCCAGCAGGCGTCTGCGTCTGGGCTAGCGGCCTGGTATCGGTTGTGCCCGGAGACGCGTCCAGTTCTGACATATATGACCATACATGCTGGCGCAGCTGAATAATCTGGCCATAGCCTTCCGTAGTGGTGCGCATCAGCAGGCCAAGTTCCCTCAGCGCATTTTCTGCTTCTTGAATATCCTGCCGATACCGTTTGAGCGTTTGCGCATTGGCATCATGCAGGTATGCAGCATGGTCGACCTTGGCCTGCTGCAGTTGCGACCAGAGATGTTCGCTGTAATACAGAGCACGATAAGTTGTATTCACCTGCGATTCGGCCACCAGGTTGTTCTGGTTGCCACGATAAAGCAGCCATGCCGTCACCAGCACCAGGCCAGCCAGGACCAGGACTATCCGCACAAGCCAAGTGTGTTTTTCCATTTATTTTGGCATTTGATTTTGAAGATTGGCGCCGATGCCAACGGCCATTTGCAGCCATTGTTTGGCGAGATCCGGGGGCACGTATATGGCCATGGTATCGCCAAACAATGCCAGCCAACGTTCGAAAACTACTGGCGTCAGCCCCAGCGTCCGGTGCCGGCCCAGCATGTCGAACTGACGTGGCTGCGCCAATATGCCACCCATCGCGACCCACCAGAAATCGGCGATGAGCGCCTCATGCTCGGAAAAATCGGTGATGCCGTCAAAATATCCATGCAACACCGGGTCCGTCCGCAGCTTGGTATAGAACGCGTGTACCACCTGATCGACACGGTCGCGGCCGATTTTCGCGCACAGCGGTTCAAGTTTGCGCCGGTAAGAAGATGCGCCAGTCATCATCGATCAATCCTTGCAACGGTTGGTATTGGCTCTTGTAAGCCATCTTGCGGCTGGCTTCGATCCAGTAGCCCAGATATACATAGGGCAGGCCGAGGTTGCGCGCCAGTTCGATTTGCCACAATACGCTGTACACACCAAGGCTGCGCTGTGACAGATCCGGGTCAAAAAACGTGTAAACGGCAGACAGTCCATCCTCGACCTGATCAATCACGCTGACCATGCGCAACACTCTCGCTTCACGGAATTCCACCAGATAAGTATCCACGTTGCTTTGCAGCAAAAAGTGCGCGTACTGGTCGCGGTCGTCGTGATCCATGCCGCCGCCCGCATGCCGAGATGCCTGGTAACGTTGGTACAACTTGTAGTGCTCAGCATCAAAAAACGGGCGCCGCGGCTCCGCCACCAGATCCGCATTGCGCTTGCCGGTACGGCGCTGGGTACGACTCGGGGTGAATTCATTCACGACCACGCGCACAGGTATGCATGCCTGACAGCTGGCGCATTGCGGGCGGTAGGTGAACAGGCCGCTGCGCCGGAAGCCGGATTGAATCAACTGGCTGTATGCCATGTCATCCACCAGATGCGCAGGCGTCACGACTTGCGAACGCGCCGTTTGCGCCGCCAGGTAACTGCACGGATACGGCGAAGTCAGGTAAAACTGCAACCGCGCGAACGGCAGGTCATTCAATAAGGTCATGGTCGAAGCGCCAGGGAGTGAGCACTGCCGGCAAGTTTATCAAGTTATTCAGCTGCGCGATAAAATCTGCACGGGGAATTTCGCGTGCGCCAAAGCGCGCCAGATGCGGCGTGTTCATCTGGCAATCGATCACGCCAAAGTCCCAGCGTTGTAATTGGCGCACCAGATGTACAAAAGCGATTTTCGAAGCATCCGGCACCAGCGTGAACATAGATTCACCGTAAAACGCCCGTCCCAGCGCAATGCCGTACAAACCGCCCGCCAGCCTGCCGTCTATCCAGGTCTCGATGCTATGCGCCACACCCATCTGGTGCAGGCGCGTATACGCGGCGATCATTTCCGCACTGATCCAGGTACCGCTCTGCCCCGCGCGCGGTTTGGAACATCCCGCAATGACTTCTGCAAAAACGGTATCCACACGAATCTCATAGTGGCGCTTGCGCAGCACCTTGGCGAGCGAACGCTGCACCACCAGCTCCTGCGGAAACAGCACCATGCGCGGGTCCGGACTCCACCATAGAATGGGATCACCGGGGTTGTACCAGGGGAAAATGCCGCGCGAATAAGCATCCACCAGACGCGCCGGGGACAGGACGCCCCCCGCAGCCAATAACCCGTCCGGGTCACGCAACGCCTTGCATACGGCCGGAAAATCCTCATCGTCACTAAGCCAGGTCAACATGAGTGAATTCTATCCTGCTGCATACATTTACTACAGCACGCAACACCTGTTTCACATTGTCTCCCAGCTTGTTCGTCAATTCATTCATTGACAACAATCTTACAATGCGTTGACAATTTAACCATGTCAGTAGTATGGTTAAACACAGATACAAAATATTCTGATTTGTTAATAAACGGAATTTTAAGTATCCATGACCATAACCCTCAACTCAGGAGAGGCACCATGAAACGCACCGCACTGATACTCGCCTTCGCTACCGCATCGGTCACCCATTTCGCCCAGGCTGCGGACGGTAACTGGCTGGTAAGAGTTCGCGCCATCCAGATAGATCCTTCCGCCCATTCATCACCGCTGGCCGGGGTAGACGTGGATTCCCAGATAGTTCCGGAACTGGATTTCACCTATTTCTTCAGCAAACACCTCGCTACCGAACTGATTCTGGGAACCGCGCGCCATAAAGTAACACTCAATGGCGTCAGCCTCGGCAAAGTCAATCACCTACCACCCACACTGACCCTGCAGTGGCATTTTTCCCCGGACAGCAAAATCAGGCCTTACGTGGGCGCGGGCGTCAATTACACACGTTTCTATAACGTGGACCTGACCGGTCTGGATGTAGACAGGAACAGTTTTGGCGGCGCATTGCAAGCCGGCGTAGACATTGCCGTTACCGACAACAGCTATATCAACCTGGATGTGAAAAAAGTCTATATCAGCACCAAGGTAAAAACGACCGCAGGCGCGTACGTCACCGATCTGGACATCAATCCGGTAATCATCGGTGTCGGTTACGGCTGGCGCTTCTAGTCAACTGACCCAGCCAGAGGGCGGCAGCCATGCCAATGGGTAACGGCAGTCACGATATGCCCACCTGTTTCCACTGCGGCAACCCGTTGCCGCCCGGTGCGCATTATCCGGTCGATCTCCCGGATGCCCGTTGCAATACCTGCTGCCATGGCTGCCAGGCGGTCGCACGGATGATCGTGAGCAGCGGCAACGCCGCCTACTATCGCCACCGCACCAGCCTGCCCTCCACCGCTGCAGCGCCCGCCGCCGACGAAATCCTGCAACAACTGCGGCTCTATGACCTGCCGGAAATCCAGCAGTCCTTCGTCAAGCCAGGCGAAGGTGACCTGCGCGAGGCCGCGCTGATTCTGGAGGGTATTGTGTGCGCCGCCTGCATCTGGCTGAACGAGCGCCATATCGCGCAGTTACCAGGTGTAGTCGCGGTAGAGATCAATTTCGCCACGCACCGGGCGCGGGTGCGCTGGGACAACAGCCGTATCCAGCTCTCCGACATTCTGCATGCAGTCCGCGACATCGGCTATGCCGCCTACCCATTCGATGCTGATCGCCAGGAGGACGTATTCAGGCGCGAACGTGCGGCCGCCCAGCGCAGACTGGCGATAGCCGGACTGGGCATGATGCAGGTCATGATGTATGCCATCCCGTCTTATCTAGCTGATCCCGGCAGCATGACCTGGGACATCCAGGCGTTGATGCGCTGGGCCAGCCTGATGCTCACCCTGCCGGTGGTGTTTTACTCGGCGTGGCCATTTTTCCTGGGTGCATGGCGCGACCTCAAGCGCCGCAGCCTAGGCATGGATGTGCCGGTGGCGCTGGGCGTAGGCGCCGCGTTTGCTGCCAGCGTTTGGGCGATACTGACCCATTCCGGCGATGTGTATTTCGATTCGATCACCATGTTCGTGTTTTTCCTGCTCAGCGGGCGCTATCTGGAAATGGGCGCGCGACGCAAATCGGCAGCGGCGCTGGAAACCCTGGCCAAACTGATTCCCGCCGTTGCCAACCGATATCTGGATTATCCGGCACAACAGGAAACGCAAAGCGTGCCGGTCACCCGGTTGGCCGCAGGCGACACCTTGCTGGTGAAACCCGGTGAGGCGATTCCGGCGGATGGCATTGTGCTCACGGGCAGCAGCGCGGCGGACGAGTCCCTGCTCACCGGCGAAGCGCATGCGTTGCCAAAGGTAGCGGGCGATCGCCTGGTGGGTGGCGCCATCAACGTGACCGGCCCCCTGGTCATGCGCGTAGAAAAAACCGGTGCCGACACCGTGCTGTCCGGCATTCTGCGCCTGCTCGACCGCGCCCAGGCAGAAAAGCCCCGCATCGCCCGGCTGGCGGACCGGTTCGCCGCATGGTTCGTGCTCGCCTTGCTGCTGCTGGCCACAGGCGTTGCGCTGGGCTGGTACTGGGTGGATCCGGCACGGGCGTTCTGGATCACGGTTTCGGTACTGGTGGTGAGCTGCCCCTGCGCGCTCGGTCTGGCCACCCCGGCCGCCCTTACCGCCGCAGCCGGGCGTCTCACCGGCATGGGGCTGCTCGCCACACGCGGCCACGCGCTGGAAACGCTGGCGCGTGTCACCCACATCGTGTTCGACAAGACCGGCACCCTTACCTACGGCAGGCTCACCCTGCTCGACACCCTGCCCTTGGGCGAAACCTCAGCGGCGCGCTGCCGCGCCCTGGCTTCCACCCTGGAGAGCGTTTCCGAACATCCCATAGCACATGCCCTGCACGATCCCGACGCGCCCACCCTGCCCGGCCACTCCATTACCAATGTGCCGGGGTACGGTCTGGACGGCATCGTCGAAGGGCGTCATCTGCGCCTGGGCCGCCCGGATTTTGTGGCGCAATTGCATGGCCGGCCACTGCCGCTCCATCTCGAGTTGCGGGATAGCCTGACCATGGTTGCGCTGGGCGACGAACACGGCTGGCTGAGCATATTTCTGCTGGGCGACCAGTTGCGCCCGGACGCCGTGCGGGCGGTGGCGCGTCTGAAAAAACTGGGGATGGAAGTCAGCCTGCTATCCGGCGACGGCAACGCCACCGTGGCGCATGTGGCCAGTCAACTGGGCATCGAGCATTATGCCGGGCAGCTTATGCCCGAGGACAAGCTTGCACGCATGCGCGCACTGCAAAGCGGCGGTCAGATTGTCGCCATGCTCGGCGACGGGGTAAACGATGCACCAGTGCTCGCCGCGGCCCAAGTTTCCATCGCCATGGGGCAGGGTTCGGATGTGGCTCAGGCCAGCGCCGATATGGTGATGATGAACGGCCAGCTGGAACGACTGGCGGATGCGATGGTGCTGGCCCGGCGCACCGCCGCGATCATCCGGCAGAACCTGGCGTGGGCAGTGGTCTACAATCTGGCCGCCATTCCCGCCGCGGCCCTGGGGTTTGTCACGCCGTGGATGGCGGGTATCGGCATGTCGCTTTCGTCGCTGCTGGTGGTGCTCAATGCCCTGCGCCTGAGCCGCATGCGACTTGGTACTGGCGGCAATGGCGCGCCAGTTCACACCACCGCCGAAGCAGGCACGGCAGTGGCTGTGCCCGCGCTGGAAGGACCCTGACATGGACATTCTGTTCCTGCTGATTCCACTCAGCGTGATCCTGGTTGTATTCATCGCAGCGGCATTTTTATGGGCGGTGAAAGCAGGCCAGTTCGAGGATATGGAAGGGCCAGCGCACCAGATTCTGATGGATGACGACAAACCTCCCGGTAAAAAATCATCAGACGAACAAGGTTTTAGTTAGGCGGCACCAGTCAATCAATGACGTGTAATTTTGCTTGTGACAAACAAAGGAGAGGCACAGCATGGAAACAACAACCTACAACTACAAGGTCATCCGTCAGTTCGCCATCATGACCATCGTCTGGGGCATAGTCGGCATGCTGGTGGGTGTCATCATCGCCTCCCAGCTGATCTGGCCGGAACTGAACTTTGGCGTACCGTGGCTGAGTTACGGACGGTTAAGGCCGCTGCATACCAATGCAGTGATTTTTGCCTTTGGCGGCACCGCGCTGTTTGCTACGTCCTACTATATTGTGCAGCGCACCTGCCAGGTTCGGCTCTACGCAGAGAAGCTCGCCGCTTTCACGTTCTGGGGCTGGCAGGCGGTGATCGTGGCGGCGGCCATCACGCTTCCGCTGGGCTATACCACCTCGCATGAATACGCAGAACTGGAATGGCCGATCGACATTCTCATTACCCTGGTGTGGGTGGCCTACGCGGTGGTGTTCTTCGGCACCATCATCAAACGCCGCACCAAGTACATTTATGTATCCAACTGGTTTTTCGGCGCCTACATTCTGACCATTGCCATTCTGCACATCGTCAACAGCGCCGAGATTCCGGTGTCCATGACCAAATCCTACTATGTTTATTCCGGTGTCCAGGACGCCATGGTGCAGTGGTGGTACGGCCATAATGCGGTGGGGTTTTTCCTCACCACCGCTTTCCTCGGCATGATGTATTACTTCATTCCCAAGCAGGCCGGGCGCCCGATTTTCTCCTACCGCCTGTCGGTCGTGCACTTCTGGTCGCTCAACTTCATCTACATGTGGGCGGGCCCGCACCATCTGCAATACACCGTGCTACCCGACTGGACACAATCCCTCGGCATGGTGTTCTCGCTGATGCTGCTGGCGCCGAGCTGGGGCGGCATGATGAACGGCATCATGACCCTGTCCGGTGCCTGGCATAAATTGCGCACCGATCCGATCCTGAAGTTTCTGGTGACGGCGCTGTCGTTCTACGGCATGTCCACCTTCGAAGGTCCGATGATGTCGATCAAGACCGTGAACGCCCTGTCCCACTATACCGAGTGGACCATCGGCCACGTGCATTCCGGCGCACTCGGCTGGGTGGCGATGATTACCATCGGCTCCATGTACTACCTGATCCCGCGCCTGTTCGGGCGCGAAGAAATGTACAGCGTCAAACTGATCACGCTGCACTTCTGGGTAGCCACCATTGGCGTGGTGTTCTACATCGCCGCGATGTGGATTGCCGGGGTAGCGCAAGGTTTGATGTGGCGCGCTTCCAACCCGGACGGCACGCTGACCTACAGTTTCGCCCAGGTGCTGAACGCAATGTATCCGTTCTACACCATCCGGCTGCTGGGCGGCCTGATGTTCTTTAGCGGCATGTTGATCATGGCCTACAACGTATGGAGAACGGTATCCGCCGGCAGGATAGTGGAAGCGCAGATACCCCAGGCCGTACACGCTTGAACGGATAACAGGAGAAAAATGATGGAATCATTTCACCAGAAGATCGAAAAGAACACCGGCCTGTTCATCATGCTCACCCTCCTGGTGGTGAGCATCGGTGGCCTGGTACAGATCGTGCCGCTGTTTTTCCAGAAATCCACCACCCAGCCGGTGGCGGGCATGATGCCCTACACCGCGCTGCAGCTGACCGGACGAGACATCTACATCCGCGAAGGCTGCGTCGGCTGTCACTCGCAGATGATTCGTCCGTTCCGCGCGGAAACCGAGCGCTACGGGCACTACTCGGTAGCCGGAGAATCGGTATACGACCACCCCTTCCTGTATGGCTCCAAGCGCACCGGGCCGGATCTGGCGCGGGTGGGTGGCCGCTACTCGGATGACTGGCACCGTACCCACCTGAACCATCCACAGGACGTGGTACCTGAATCCAACATGCCGTCTTACCCGTGGCTGGCAAAAAACCCGGCGGATGCCAGCGACATCGAGACCAAGATGAAAGTACTGCGCATTGAGGGGGTGCCCTATACCGACGCCGATATCGCCGGCGCCAAAAATGAATTGCAGGGCAAGACCGAGCTGGACGCACTGATTGCTTACCTGCAAATACTCGGCACTTCACTCAAGGAAACGAGATGAGCATGGCAGGGACTATCGGAGCCATCGTCACAGTGGTCTTTTTCGTGATCTTTGTAGCCATTGTGCTGTGGGCATGGAGCGGACGGCGCAAAAAGGATTTCGACGCCGCCGCGAATCTGCCCTTCGAGGAAGAAGATACACCTTCGCGCATCCCGCACAAACACGACTAACCCGGTCCGGGGCGCCCGAGAAATCGCGCCCGGCTTAAGGAGAAATAACATGAGCGATTTTGTCAGCAGTTTCTGGAGCCTCTACATCGCCGGCATCACCGTCATCAGCATCGTCTGGGTAGCGTGGTTTCTCAAGACCCAGACCACGCGCAGACTCGCCGCCGGCGAAAAGGCCGAACTGATTGAAAAAGCCTGGGACGGCGACTTGCAGGAACTCAACAATCCGCTGCCGCGCTGGTGGCTGTGGCTGTTTTACCTGACCATCGTGTTCGGCGTGGCTTACCTGGCGCTGTATCCGGGGCTGGGCAGCTACAAGGGTATGCTGGACTGGAGTGCCACGGGCCAATGGCAGCAGGAACAGGCCAGGGCCAACGCGCAATACGGCCCGATTTTTGACAAATACCTGAAACAGGACCTGAAGGTGGTCGCGGCCGACCCGCAAGCACGCGAAATGGGTCAACGCCTGTTCCTGACCTACTGTTCGCAATGCCATGGTTCGGATGCGGCCGGCGCCAGGGGCTTTCCCAATCTGACCGATCATGACTGGCTCTACGGCGGCGACCCGGAAACCATCCAGGCCAGTATCGCCAATGGCCGTGCCGGCGTGATGCCTGCGCTGGGTGCTGCCCTGGGCGTGCAGGGCACGAAGCAAGTCGCCAACTACGTGCTGTCCCTGTCCGGGAGCAAACATGACGCGACGCTGGCCGCGGCCGGGCGCGACAAGTTTGCTACCTACTGCGCCGCCTGCCACCAGGCGAACGGCAAAGGCACGCAAGCCATGGGCGCGCCCAACCTGACCGACAAGGTGTGGCTCTATGGCGGCTCCGAAGCCACCATCATCGAAACCATCACCAAGGGCCGTAACGGCCACATGCCGGCACAACTGGACAAGCTGGGCGCAGCCAAGGTGCATCTGCTGGCGGCGTATGTGTATGGATTATCGCAGGGCAAGTAGGCGCTGAACCGGTGGGGCCTGCACAGGCGCGGCGCCCCACCCGCTTACCAACAGCAAAGGAACCCGGGCGTGGCCGAAGCAGGACAAAAAAAAGTCATCAACATCGCAGCCTCCACCGAGATGGAGCAGACGCTCTACGCTGTCAAACAAAAGGTCTATCCGCGTGCGGTTTCCGGCTGGTTCGCCAGCTGGCGTGTGGCTTTGGTGCTGTTCACCCAGCTGCTTTACTATGGCCTGCCCTGGCTGTCATGGGATGGGCGTCAGGCGATCCTGTTCGACCTGGCACAACGCAAGTTCTACATTCTGGGACTGGTGTTCTGGCCTCAGGATTTCATCTACCTCACCGGCCTGCTGGTCATTGCCGCATTCTCGCTGTTCCTGTTCACCGCCATCGCCGGACGCCTGTGGTGCGGCTTTGCCTGCCCGCAGACGGTCTACACTGAACTGTTTCTGTGGATAGAACGCAAGATTGAAGGCGATCGCCGCAAGCAGATGAAGCTGGACAGGCAAGCCTGGAACATTGAAAAAATCGGCAAGAAAACCGCCAAACATAGCGCATGGCTGGTACTGGCGTTGTGGACAGGCTTCACCTTTGTGGGCTACTTCACGCCCATCAAGGAACTGGCGATATCCTTCGCGCACTGGACGCTGGGGCCATGGGAGACCTTCTGGATTTTTTTCTATGGCTTCGCCACCTACGGCAACGCGGGCTTCATGCGCGAGCAGGTATGCAAGTATATGTGCCCCTACGCGCGCTTCCAGAGCGTAATGTTCGACTCGGACACCCTTACCGTCACTTACGATCCCTCACGTGGCGAACCGCGCGGCCCGCGCTCCAAATCCACTGACCGCCACACTGCCGGGCTGGGCGACTGCGTGGACTGCAGCATCTGTGTGCAGGTATGCCCCACCGATATCGACATCCGCAATGGCTTGCAATACGAATGCATAGGCTGCGCCGCCTGCATCGACGGTTGCGATCAGGTGATGGCGAAAATGGGCTATCCGCGCGGCCTGATCCGCTACACCACGGAAAACGTGATCAAGGGCAAGTACCCGGACAGAAGCATTCTTGCCCATGTATTGCGCCCGCGCACCCTGATTTATAGCGTACTGCTGCTTGCCATAGTCGCCACGCTGGGTATGGCGCTGATCAACCGGGTGCCGCTGCGCGTGGATGCAATCCGTGACCGCATTGCCGCCCGGGAAACCGCCGACGGCCATATCGAAAACGTCTACCGTCTGCAGATCATCAACATGCAAAACAAACCCCACCGCTACGCCATTTCAGTCACGGGCCTGCCAGGCATCAAACTGGGGGATGCAAGCTCCCTGGCGGAAGTTGCTGCGTTGGGAACCCATGACGCCGTGGTGCATGTCCAGATAGACCCGAGCGAAATCCGCGCACGTTCGAGTCCGGTGGAATTCAAAATCCAGTCGCTGGATAACCCGGAACTGACGAAAACCGTCAGGTCCACCTTTCTTAATCGCTAGGAGTTACGCCATGCACGCCACTGACAAACAACCCTGGTACCGCGAGCCCTGGCCGTGGCTGCTGATGATACTGCCGCTGACAGCGGTAGTGGCGGGTTTCATCACCGCCTGGTACGCAGTGGTAAGCAACGACGGCCTGGTAGCAGACGACTACTACAAGGAAGGTATGGCGATTAACCAGACCCTGCATCGCGATACAGCAGCAATCGCACTGGACCTGGGTGCCACCCTGCACACCAGCGCGGATGCGCACACGCTGCACGTGACACTGGCCGGCAAGCTCTCGCCGCTGCCCAATATGTTACGACTCTCCATCCTGCACCCCACTCAACCCGGGCACGACCACGTCATCACCTTGAATACAGCGGGCGATGGCAGCTATATTGGCGCCATGCCAAGTCTGGGCAATGGACGCTGGCGGCTGATCCTGGAGCCACCCCAGCGTGAATGGCGCCTGACCGGGGTGTGGTGGCAACCCCACACCAAGACGCTCACCCTGGACAATAGACACCCTGCCAAAATCCAGACAAACAATCTCAACTAGACGGGAGAATCACATGGCTACATTGCTGAACCTGCTGCTCACCACGCGTACCGGGCTAATGAGCCTATTCACCGTGGTTTTTGCAATTGGCATGCTAGGCTGGTTCGCCTGGTGGTTCATAAACAAATCCAGGGGAAAATAAATACCTGCCGGCACACTCTCACAGCAAAAATCACACAATCGAAGGAGGAAAGCATGCAACGCATAATCCAGGTGCTGTGGCCGTCGTTCATCGCGGCGGGGGTAATGGATATTGTCCTGTTCACGCTGCTGGATCCGGTCGCACTGATCTATCAGGACGCTCCTCTGTTCACAACCCGGCTCGGCGCTTATTCGCTCGGTTTTTTTCTGTTCTGGCTGTTCGGTACAGTGAGCAGCGCGCTAACCTGCTACTTTCAGTGCAGCACAGCCCAGCTCAACAAGATTTGCAAGTCGTCCGAACCAAAAAATTAAGTGTTCAGAATAAGGGCCGGATTCCCGGACAGGCCCGGGAACAGGCAAAATAAAACTCAATAGGTATTCTGCACTTCGGTGACTTGCGGAAAGGTGCGCCGCACGATTTTCTCCACCACGTTTTTCAGATCCAGCATGGAATTGGGGCACCCCACGCAGGCACCCTTGAGCCGCACCCGGACAATCGTGCCGCTGATTTCCACCAGCTCCAGATCACCGCCGTCGCGCAGCAGGATAGCGCGGGCTTCTTCCAGAACTTGCACCAGCGCGGTCTCAGTGAGCGGCGGGGCTGCGCCGCTGGCCTGGTAGGGGCGCAACTTTTCCAGACGTGCCTGACGCTGGGCAATGCGCGCCGCCAGCAGCGGGGTGCGCTCTTCGAGTTCGTCAAGTTCCTCTTCGCTGTACCAGCGCGTATCGTCGAGTGCCATTTCGCGGTCGCGCGCGGCAAGTTCCTCGGCGCTATAGCGTTTGATAGGGATGGCTTTGGTGGTGTCAGTCATGCTTATCCAACCCATTTGCGCGCATTGCGGAACATCCGCAGCCACGGACCATCTTCGCGCCAGTCGTCCGGATGCCAGGAATGCTGTACGGTGCGGAACACCCGTTCCGGATGCGGCATCAACAGGGTGAAGCGACCATCGGCAGTGGTCACGCCGGTCAGGCCGCCGGGCGAGCCGTTCGGGTTCGCCGGATAGGTCTCGGTCACACGACCGTGGTTGTCCACATAGCGCAGCGCACCGATCACCTGCGCCGGGTCGCCGCCCTGGCTGAAGTCGGCATAACCTTCGCCGTGTGAGACCACCACCGGCATGCGGCTGCCGGCCATGCCGTCGAACAGGATGGAGGGGCTGTCCGGCACTTCGACCATGACGAAACGCGCCTCGAACTGCTCGGACTGGTTGCGGGTAAATTTCGGCCAGAATTCGGCGCCGGGAATGATGGACTTGAGATTACTCATCATCTGGCAGCCATTGCACACGCCCAGCGCGAAGCTGTCGTCGCGCCTGAAAAATGCTTCAAACTGCTCGCGCGCGCGCGAGTTGAACAGGATGGATTTGGCCCAGCCTTCGCCGGCGCCCAAAACGTCACCGTAGGAAAAACCGCCGCACGCGGCAAAGCCGCGGAAATCAGTCAGCGCCACACGCCCGGCGATGATGTCACTCATGTGCACGTCCACCGCCTCGAAGCCGGCGCGGTCGAAAGCGGCGGCCATTTCCACTTCGCCGTTGACGCCCTGCTCGCGCAGGATGGCGATGCGCGGTTTGCTGCCGCCGATGAAAGGCGCGGCGATGTTGTCATTGAGGTCGAAGCCAAGCTTTGCCGACAAACCCGGGTTAGCCCCATCCAGCAGTTGCGCATATTCGCTCTCGGCACAAGCCGGATTGTCGCGCAGGCGCTGGATCTGGTAGCTGGTTTCGCTCCAGGCACGCTGCAATTCCGCGCGGCTGAAATTGAGCATGGTTTTTTCATTGCGCACGATTTCCACATGGTCGCGATCATTGGTGCTGCCAATGATGTGGAACTCGGAACGCAGCCCGGCTGCTATGAAGGTCTGCATGACCTCGGCGGTATGCTCGCGCTTCACCTGCAACACTGCGCCCAGCTCCTCGTTGAACAGCACTCCAAACACGCGCGGACTGTATCCGGTTTGCTCGGTGATCACTTCCTCGTCTTCATCCATGCCTTCTTCTTCAACTTGCACGCGGAAGCGATCCTGGCACAGCTCGTCCGCGTCCACAGTGATGCCGCAGTGGCCGGCGAAGGCCATTTCGCACAGTGCCGCCCACAGGCCGCCATCGGAGCGGTCATGGTAGGCCAGCACGCGACCGGCGGCATTGAGCGCCTGCACGGTTTCGAAAAACGCCTTGAACTGGCCCGGGTGATCGAGATCCGGGCAGCGCTCACCCACCTGCTTGTAGACCTGCGCGAACGCTGAGCCACCCAGCCGATTGCGGCCGCAGCCGAGGTCGATCAGGATGAGGTCGGTATCGCCCTGATCGGTACGCAGCTGCGGCGTAAGCGTGGCACGCACGTCGGGGCTGGGCGCGAAAGCGGAAATGATCAGCGACAATGGCGCGGTGACGGATTTCTGCGCACCGTCCGACTCCCACACGCTGCGCATGGACAACGAATCCTTGCCCACCGGGATGCTGATGCCCAATGCGGGACACAGCTCCAGCCCCACAGCCTTGACCGTGTCGTATAGCGCAGCGTCTTCGCCGGGAAAACCGGCTGCTGCCATCCAGTTGGCCGAGAGTTTCACATCGCCGATTTTTTCCACACGCGCTGCGGCCAGGTTGGTCAGCGCCTCGCCTACCGCCATGCGCCCGGAAGCGGCAGCATCGATCAGCGCCAGCGGGGTGCGCTCGCCCACAGCGAAGGCCTCGCCGCGCTCGGTGGCGTAGCCCATGGTGGTCACCGCCACGTCCGCAACCGGTACCTGCCATGGGCCGACCAACTGGTCGCGCGCGGTGTAGCCACCCACGCTGCGATCGCCAATGGTGATGAGGAATGACTTGGATGCCACACTGGGCAGGCGCAACACGCGCAGCGCGGCCTCCGCCAGTTCGATGCCATCGGTGTTCAACACCGGCAAGCTGCGAACGACACGCTGCACGTCGCGGGTCATACGGGGCGGCTTGCCGAGCAGCACGGACATATCCATATCCACCGGCATAGCGCTCAGCAGACTGTCTTCCACCCTCAGATGACGATCCTCGGTCGCCACGCCGATCACGGCGAACGGGCAGCGCTCGCGTTCGCATATCGCGCGGAAAGCATCGAGGCTTTCCGGCGCAATGGCCAGCACATAGCGTTCCTGCGATTCATTCGACCAGATTTCACGCGGCGCCATGCCCGATTCTTCCAGCGGAATATCGCGCAATTGAAAGCGTGCACCGCGGCCGGCGCCATCCACCAGTTCCGGCATGGCGTTGGAAACACCACCCGCCCCAACGTCGTGGATGGACAGAATCGGATTGGCGTCGCCCAGTTGCCAGCAGCGGTCGATCACTTCCTGAGCGCGACGCTGCATTTCCGGATTGCCGCGTTGTACCGAGTCGAAATCCAGGTTTTCGGCATTGGTGCCGGTATCCATGCTGGATGCCGCACCGCCGCCCAGACCGATGAGCATGCCAGGTCCGCCCAGATGGATCAGCAGCGTGCCGGCGGCGAACTGCTTTTTGAAGCAGTGGGCGTCGTCGATGTTACCCACCCCGCCCGCCAGCATGATGGGCTTGTGGTAGCCGCGCATCTCGCCTGCGCATTCTTCCTCGAAAGTGCGGAAATAACCCGCCAGATTGGGCCGGCCGAATTCGTTGTTGAACGCCGCTGCGCCGAGCGGGCCGTCGATCATGATTTGCAGCGCGGAGGCGATGCGGTCGGGCTTGCCGTAACCACCCGTGCTGCCTTGATAGGTTTCCCAGGGCTGGTGGCTGCCGGGGATATTCAGGTTGGACACCGAGAACCCGCACAACCCCGCCTTGGGCTTGGAACCGGTGCCGGTGGCGCCCTCGTCGCGAATCTCGCCGCCCGAACCCGTTGCCGCGCCGGGGAAAGGCGAAATGGCGGTGGGGTGATTGTGCGTTTCCACTTTCATCAGGATGTGCGTACGCGCCTCACGATATACATAGCGACCATTTTCCGCCGGATGAAAACGCGCCACGTCAGAACCTTCGATCACCGAGGAATTATCCGAATACGCCACCACGGTCCCTTGCGGATGGCGCGCGTGGGTTTCGCGAATCATGCCGAACAGCGTGTGCGGCTGCGCCTCGCCGTCAATCACCCAGGCAGCATTGAAAATCTTGTGGCGGCAGTGCTCTGAATTGGCCTGGGCGAACATGGTCAGCTCGACATCGGTCGGGTTACGCCCGATACGGGTGAAATTGCCCATCAGATAGTCGATTTCATCCGCCGACAATGCCAGTCCCATTTCGCTGTTGGCGCGCACCAGCGCCGCGCGGCCGGCACCGAGAATATCCACTGTGGTCAATGGCTTGGGCGGGAGATGGCGGAACAGTGCGTGGGCATCGTCCAGGCTGCCGAATACGGCTTCAGTCATGCGGTCATGGATATATGGTGCAATCTGCGCCTGGTCTTCTGCAGTCAGCGCGGCACCGTTGCGGCGGCTGAAATGATAGGCAGTGCCGCGTTCAATCCGGGAGATTTTTTCCAGCCCGCAGTGGCGCGCAATATCGGTAGCCTTCGAGGACCACGGCGAAATCGTGCCGGGGCGCGGGGTAACCAGCAACAACGTGCCGTCCGATCGGACAGGCAACGGGGTACCGTAGGTGAGGATGGAATCCAGCGTGGCTTTCTCGACAGTATCCAGCGCAGCCGACACTTCCGCGAAATGCCAGAACTCGGATTGGATACAGTCGTAATCGGGCAGCGCTTTGGATAGCTTGTCGAGACGAAAACGGGAAAGCGCGGCGCCGCCGCGCAATTTATGCAGTTCGGACATGGTGCGAATCGGGCATCGGGTAAAAGCGAATTTTACCCGAAATCGGACGTCCTCCCCACTCTCCGGGGTGGGTTCAGGCAGCCGTGTTTGGAGGAAACTCCTGCCGCGCTTTACGCCGCCAGGTTTCCAGGCAGTCCAGCCCGCAGAAGTGATGGATATAATCCGCACCCTCTTCGTTCAGGGCGGCGGAAACGGGCATCTCCATCATGCACACCTCGCAACTGGTAATTTCGCATCCTGCGTCTTCCACGCAGGACAGAATCTCGCCGCCGCCGGGATTCACATTTCTTGGCATTTTCATTTCGCTCTCCTCTGTATCACATCATGATGCTACGCTTTCAGTATAGACACCCCAACCCATACCGAGTTCGTCATGAAACCCCATACAAACCAGTTGATCGGCAAAGCCATCCTCGACGCCCTGCCGACGCGTCCGCTCGACAGCAACAAGGGCAACTTCGGCAGCGTCGGCATCCTGGGGGGTGCCCCGGGCATGACCGGGGCAGTATTGCTGGCAGCGCGTGCGGCACTTCATCTGGGTGCGGGCAAAACCTACGCCGCAAGCCTGAGCAGCGGTATCACCCTGGACTGCATGCAACCTGAAATCATGCTGCTTGACCCTTCTCAACTGCTCGACACCGCGTTAACCGTGCTGGCCGTCGGCCCCGGTTTGGGGCAATCAGAACAGGCGCGACAACTGCTGGAAAGCGCGCTGAAAAATCCGGCTATTCTGGTATTGGACGCCGATGCCCTCAACCTGCTTGCCGCATCGCCGGATTTAAAAAATTTGACGCTAGCCCGCACCAGCCCAACGCTGCTCACACCTCATCCGGGCGAAGCTGCGCGACTGCTGGCCTGTGATACTAAAACCATCCAGCGCGATCGACCCGCTGCTGCCTTGCAACTGGCCGAAAAATATTGCGCCTGGGTGGTACTCAAGGGTGCAGGCAGCATTTGCACCGGACCGGGCAAAGAATGGCGCATCAACACTACGGGCAATCCTGGCTTGAGTAGCGCAGGTATGGGGGATGTACTGACGGGCATGGTGGCCGCTCTGCTGGCGCAGGGTCTGGAACCTTTCGCTGCACTGCAACTCGCCGCCTATCTGCATGGGGCGGCAGCCGATGCCCTGCTGCTGCAAGGCATAGGTCCGGTGGGCCTCACCGCTTCGGAAGTGATGCTGGAAGCGCGAAAAATACTGAATCAGCGAGCCATTTAACAACATCTAATCAGGCATCAAAAAGTCGAACCTCCCGGAGAAATAGAGGAACGACCAGATCAGAAATTTTCGGACCATAGGCTAGACAGTGTCGTCACGTGATATGTTAAAATAGTTTTTTACATAAACTGCGGTGGACGCGAATGGCTGATGCCTATCAACGACATGACAT
>NZ_BGOW01000003.1 GCF_003851125.1 Sulfuriferula multivorans
GGCTCATGGCTTGATTGCCACCCCGGGCGCCTGTGGCGTGCGGATGAACCTTGATATGGCTGGCATCAATCATCAGCCATTCGTAATCAGGATCGTCGATCAATTGCTCCAGCAATACCTCCCAGACGCCGTTGTCTCTCCATCGGCAGAACCTTCGGTGCGTGTTCTTCCAGTCCCCATACGAGGGCGGCAAATCCCGCCATGGTGCACCCGTTCTCAAAATCCAGCATACCGCATTGATAAATCGTCGGTTGTCGTGTGCGATGCCGCCCCACACGCCTTTACGCCCCGGCAATCGCGGCTCAAGTAGCGCCCACGCCGCATCGGAGATGTCATGTCGTTGATAGGCATCAGCCATTCGCGTCCACCGCAGTTTATGTAAAAAACTATTTTAACATATCACGTGACGACACTGTCTAGGGCTCGTTAATGAATAACCTGGACAAACGTTGTTGCGTATTCGGGATGGATGCAAGGCGCGAGGCGCGGCGAATGGTTGTTCCATTCGCAAGCCTCGCAACGCCGCAGACGCCCGAATACGCAACAACCCTTCGGGCTGGGGCCGCTTTTGGCGCATTCCGGTGTTGCTAGCCACTTGTTGTGAATGACACAACTGCGCATCTTGCGCCTAGGTCTGCGCCAAAATCGACCCCAGCGTTTGTCCAGGTTATTCATTAACGAGCCCTTAGTGTTGCATGATAAGACCGTCGCGCAGGCTTGCCCCGCAAGTCTTTTCGACGCGTTCGATGTAGTACATCAAATCCAGAGGCATGGTCACGCCGTCCAGCAATTGTAGCGGAAACAGGTCGCACGCCAGCAGCAGGTCGCAGGCGCTGAACGCACCCCCGGCATAAAAGCGCTGGCGCCCCAAATGACGCGCCAGCTCAGCCAGCCGGGACTGCGCGGCAAACTGGTTGAAGCCATCGTAGCGGTCATTGGACAAGGCTTCCACGCTCATGCCAAAACGATGCTCGATTTGCGCTTTATAGGCCGCCTGTATCGCCGGGTCAGCGCCAATATCGGCAAACGCCGGTGCAACCGGTGCATACAGCCTGGCCAGCAGATGCTCGACCGATTGCCGCCAATCCAGCAGCGCTTGCCAGGCTGCCGCTTCAACCAGGCCGTCAAAAATCGGTTTGCCCCCAACCCAGTCATCCAGCTGGCGCAATATTGCCAGCGAATCCTTATGCAGGCTGCCGTCCGCCAGACACAGCACCAGATCGGCGTGGGCTATGCCCAGTTCAAAAAAAGTTGCATCATCGTCGTGGCTGAGCGCCACAAGTTCATGATCGACACATTTGTAGGCCAGCGCCAGCCGCACCCGCTGCGCGGGCATGGATGACCAGTAATGGAACAGTCGCGGCCTTGTCATGATTCAAGGTATTCCCGGCACTACAACTGGCTGACGATGAATTCGTATTCCCGAGGATCCACCGGCGTAATCGACAGGCGGTTACCTTTTTGCAGGATGCGCATGCTGGCAAGTACGGGGGCTGCACGGATTTCCTTGAGCGGCATCAGCCGGGTTTTTTTCACCAGCCTGACATCCACATTGAACCAGCGCGGCGTTTCGCGCGTCGCCTTGGGGTCAAAATATTTGTTGGCCTGGTCGAACTGCGTTTCATCCGGATAAGCCAGGCGACTGACTTCGGCCAGCCCGGCGATACCCGGTTCCGCACAGCTGGAATGGTAAAACAGTACCTTGTCCCCCACCCGCATCTGGTCGCGCATGAAATTGCGCGCCTGATAATTGCGGATCCCATACCAGGCCACCGTCTGCGCGGGCAGCGCAGCGAGATCGTCGATACTCACATCCGATGGCTCGGATTTCATTAACCAGTAACGCATGGCTTCCTCGGCATATAATCGGTTCTTCGGAGTTTTCCGATTTTACTGGAAATACACATGAGCCTGCTCGAAGAAAAACTCATCCGCTGGTATCAGGAACCCGCCGTACAAGCCCATAACTGGGAACCCCGCCTGTTCTGGAAAGAAATCGACACACGCCATCCGTTCGGCACGCTGAAAGTGGAGCCGCGCGAACTGGAGGTGCTGTTTGCCACGCTGATCGGCGAACCCTCGGAGTGCATGGCTGAGCTCAATGCCGAATCGCAGGTGCGCGGCGATTACATGCTGCGCGGCGATTTTCTGGCTGCCAATGCGCGCCGTCACGAGTTGCCGCTGTTAACTCGCGTGTATGCCTGACACGGTCTATATTGATAGTCCATCCTCGTTTCAAGGAGACTGTCATGACTAGCCTGGAGATGAAACTCAAAGACTGGTTCCTGCACCCGGCAATCCAGTACCACGACTGGGATCCGGCGCTGTTCTGGAAACCGTACGACGAACATGATCCGTTTGGCGAGTTGCGCGTCGATCCGCAGGAGCTCGAAGTCTATTTCGCTGCGCTGATCGGTGCCGAGTCGGAGTGCTACGATGCGGTCAATCAAAATCATCAAGCCGCAAAATTTTCACCCTTGCCGCGTGCGGTGTTTCTCACCGTAAGCGCCCACCGCAACGACGTCCCGCTGTTCAGTCCGGCCCATACCCTGCATTAGGAAAACGCATTTGAAACAACTCGACAACACCATGCTCGACACGCTTGCGCAACAGGCACAACTCTCGCCGCGCAAGCGAGCCAATTACAATCTGCACAAAGATTTAAACGATCCGATCCAGCGGTTGGCCATTGCGATGGAGCCGGATACCTGCATCCGCCCGCACCGCCACCTGCAGACCTGGGAACTTCTCACCGCGCTGCGCGGGCGTTTTGTGGTGCTGCACTTCGATGACAGCGGCACCGTGATCGCACGCGCCGTGCTGGGTGAAACGGTGCAGGCGCTGGAACATGATGCCGGCGTCTGGCACGGTGTGTTGTCGCTGGATGCAGGCGGGGTGATTTTTGAAGTGAAGCATGGGCCGTATCTGCCCATAACCGCGCGCGATTATTTCCCGGATGTCGATCTGGACGACGCCGGCCTGAATGCCTGGTATGCCAAGGCGCAGGTGGGCGACAATCTCATGCGCGCTTGATAAGCGTGCCCACCCCTTCCTTGGTCAGGATTTCCAGCAGCAGTGCATGCTCGACCCGGCCATCGATGATATGCGCGGATTTCACGCCGCTGTTGATCGCGTCCACTGCATAACCCACCTTGGGAATCATGCCGCCGGAAATCGTGCCATCCTCGATCAATGCGTCGATCTGTCTGGGTGTGAGGCCGGTAAGGAGCTTGCCTGCCTGGTCCAGCACGCCGGCGGTATTGGTCAGGAACACCACCTTCTCTGCCTTGAGCACTCCAGCCAGCTTGCCGGCGGCCACGTCGGCGTTGATGTTGTAGGCGTTGCCCTGCGAATCGGTGCCCAGCGGGGCGACCACCGGAATGAAATCACCCGAGTCGAGTAGCTGAATAATTTCCGGGTCAATGCTGGTGATTTCTCCCACCTGGCCGATGTCCAGCATTTTGCCTTGCTCTTCCTTGCTCTCCACCAGCATTTTCTTGGCATGGATGAAGTTGCCGTCCTTGCCGGTGAGTCCGACCGCCTTGCCGCCGTGCTTGTTGATCAGGGTGACGATGTCCTGGTTGACCAGGCCGCCCAGCACCATTTCCACCACGTCCAGGGTTTCCTCGTCGGTGACGCGCATCCCCTGGATAAATTCGCTCTGCTTGCCAATGCGTTTCAGCAATTCGCCAATCTGTGGTCCGGCGCCATGCACCACCACCGGGTTCATGCCCACCAGCTTGAGCAAGACCACGTCCTTGGCGAAACTTTCCATGAGCTTGGGGTCGGTCATCGCATTGCCGCCATATTTGATGACGATGGTCTTGTCGAAGAAGCGCTGGATATACGGCAGCGCTTCGGAAAGGATATTGGCCTTATCGCCCGGGGTAAATTTGCTGGTCGGCATGGTGGCTTGATTCTGAATGGATAGTCTGGATTCTAACTGCACAGGGAGAAACAAAAAAGCGGCACATCATTCTTGCCACCGCTACTTCCCGCCGGGGCTCTGCGATTTGGAGCGCTTGTTGCGGCGAACCTTTTCCTGCAACTTCCAACTAATTGCATATATCGGCCCTTCAATGCGAATGGCGATTGGAGTATGCGGTGCGGTAAAAATTCAGCGCCGGGAAGAATTTTCTTGTAAGGTATTTCAAGTTCACGCGACTTACAGGCAGGTGAACCGAGAATGGGTTTGAATCCTGATCGAGACACTTTATCGCGTTGCTGGTGAGCATTCGCACCGGCTAATTGGCGCCTCATATTGAATTGCTTTTTTACTTTTGGAGATAATCATGGCCAGCAAAAAAAATATTCTGAACATTGCCCTGGGTAGCGCTTTTGTTGCCGCTTTCAGCACTGCCGCGGTGGTTAATGCCGCTCAAAACCCGTTTGCCATGCAAAGTATGGACAAGGGCTATATGACAGCCGACTCGCACATGGCCAAAGATAGCAAGGCAATGGATGGCAACTGCGGGAGCGCTCACATGAAAACCAAAGAAGGCGCGTGTTCCGGCAAGAAAAAAATGATGCAAGACAAGAAAGGCAGCCATAAAGAAATGGGAGGGAGCAAAAACGACGCCGATAAAAAAGCAGCTGACATGCCCGCCGCCATGTAATTTCGACTTCGCGTCGAGATGAGTCCGCTCAATCTGCAAGGCGCGGGGCTTGGGCTGCGCAGAGAATTACTCAGTGCTCTGGAAGCCCAGGTTCCTTCCGTGATTGATTTTTTCGAAATTTCCCCGGAAAACTGGATCGATCTGGGCGGGGCACTGGGCCGCCGCCTGCGTCCCTTTACCGAGCGCTACCCGTTCGTCTGCCATGGCTTGTCGCTATCCTTGGGCGGCCCGGCTGCGCTGAACGAAGTCCTGCTGCGCAAAACCAAGGCCTTCATGGATCTGCACGATATTGCCTTGTTTACCGAACACCTGTCTTACTGCAGCGATGACGGGCATTTATATGACTTGTTGCCCATCCCGTTTACCTGTGAGGCGGTGACTTACGTGGCAGCGCGCATCCGTCGCGCCCAGGACATCCTGGAACGCAAGATCGCCATTGAAAACGCCTCTTTTTATGTGATGGCAGACATCGCGGAAATGGACGAGGCCAGCTTTATCAATGCCGTTCTGGAAGAAGCCGATTGCCTGCTGCATCTTGACGTCAACAATGTCTATGTCAACAGCATCAACCACCAATTCGATGCGAGCGCCTTCATCCACGCCATGCCCGCGCAGCGCGTGGTGTATATGCATACGGCCGGGCATTATCAGGAAGCGCCCGACCTCCTGGTGGACACCCACGGCGCGGATGTCGTCGAGCCGGTATGGGCCCTGCTGGATCAGGCATACCGCCATGCCGGCACGCTGCCTACGCTGCTGGAACGCGATTTCAACATTCCCCCATTGAGCCAACTGGTCGGCGAAGTCGAGCGTATCGCCGCCTTGCAACGCAGCCATCAATCTGAAAAATCAGTTAGCCACGGAGAACACAGAGTTCACAGAGACAACGAGGTTCGCAGGGATGGGCGGCTTGTCGCCCAACGCGCAAAAACAATTGGTTGCCGTGAATATTGACTTCACCCATCAGGTGAACCGGAAAATAGGTGGAAACCGCTTCATCTCTATGTCCTGTGTTCTCTGTGGCTTGAATTGCGGTTTTTAGGATCAACACTTTCATGAGCGACGCCAAAGCGCCTGAATTGCCGGCATTCCAGCGCTATCAGCTTGCCTTCACCGCCCACCTTCGCGATCCCCGGGCGCATCCACGCCCGCGCAAAGTTGAAGCCCGGCGCATGGCGTTGTATCGCGAACTGCTCTACAACAGTGTGGAAAGCGCGCTGCTGGCCTGCTTTCCGGTGCTGCGCCGGATACTGGGCCAGCGCAAATGGGGCAGGCTGGTGCGCAGCTTTTTGGCACAGCACCGTAGCCACACGACTTATTTCCGCCAGATACCCGACGAATTCATCCAGTTTTTGCAACATGAATGGACGCCAGCCGCCGATTACCCGCCGTTTATGCTGGAACTGGCGCATTACGAATGGATGGAGCTGGTACTGTCGGTTTCCACGCGCGAAGCGGATCTGAGCGGACTCGATAGCCGCGCCGATCTGCTGGAAAGATGCCCCGTACTCAATCCGGTGATGGCTCTACTCAACTATGCCTATCCAGTCCATCGCCTCGGGCCGAAGTTCAAACCCATTGAGGCGCCTGCCCAAACCACCCACCTGCTGATGTTGCGCGACCTGGCCGACCGGATGCGTTTTATCGTACTGAATCCGGTCAGCGCACGTCTGCTCAGCCTGCTGGAAACGGGTGAACTCAGCGGACGGGCGGCTCTCCTCAAGCTCGCCGAAGAAATACATCACCCGGACCCGGAAATCATGCTGCGCTTTGGATTGGACATGCTGCAGAATTTGCACGCCGAACAGGCCATTCTCGGTACCCGCTGAGTCCGTTTCATCCCGTCTTTCTCCGCCTGCTCAATTCTGTCGCCTTTGACAATGACAACGCGCTTTCAGGCGTCATGCAAGTTCCCGTACAATCACGGCTTTAGCCACACCCCCTAATTCGCGTCTAAGCCCATGGACGATACTCCGGAAATCCGCAAAGCCCACGACAGCACCGAAGACAACCTGGATCAGGTGGTCTCGTTGCTGCGCAAGCATCATCTGGTGGCAAATCTGGTGCATAAACAGGATATGCCGCGCCATGAGCTGGTGGAAGGTCTGGTACACAAACAGCACCTGGCCGAGCTGCATGCGCTGCTGGACGACATGCATCCGGCGGACGTGGCACGCGTACTGGAAGCGCTGCCGCGCGATGACCGTTTGCTGGTATGGGATCTGGTCCGCGTAGAGCATGACGGCGAAATTCTGCTGGAAGTCTCCGACGCGGTGCGCGAATCGCTCATCAAGAGCATGGACAGCGACGAGCTGCTCGCCGCTGCCGAAACCCTGGACACCGACGAGATCGCCGACCTGGCGCCCGACCTGCCGCAGGACGTGATCCAGGAACTGCTCGAGTCGCTCGATGCGCAAAAACGTGCGCGCCTGCAATCGACGCTGTCCTACCCGGAAGACAGCGTGGGCGCACTGATGGACTACGACATGGTCACCATCCGCGCCGATGTGACGCTGGAAGTTGCGCTACGCTACCTGCGGCGGCTGAAGGAATTGCCGGATCACACCGACAAGCTGTTCGTGGTGGATCGCGATGGCGCCGTACGCGGCGTGATGCCGTTGCAACGCCTGTTGCTGCAGGATCCCGACGCCAACGTGGCCGACGTGATGGCGGAAGAAGTGGTGACTTTCCGTCCCGAAGACGAAGCCACCGATGCCGCCCAGGCCTTCGAACGCTACGACCTCGTGTCGGCGCCCGTGATCGATGCGCGCAACCGGCTGGTCGGCCGTCTCACGGTGGATGCGGTGGTAGACTACATCCGCCAGGAGTCCGACAGCGACATGCTGTCCATCGCCGGTTTGCGCGAGGAGGAAGATATTTTTTCCAGCGTATGGAAGTCGGTGCAAAACCGCTGGGCTTGGCTCGCCATCAATCTGGTCACCGCCTTCATCGCGTCACGCGTCATCGGCATGTTCGACCACACGATCGAAAAACTGGTGGCGCTGGCCGCGTTGATGCCCATCATTGCCGGGATCGGCGGCAACTCCGGCAACCAGACCATTACCATGATCGTGCGTGCGCTGGCTCTCGGACAAATCCACCCGGACAGCGCCAGAAAACTGTTTACCAAGGAAATCGGCGTGGCCGCACTGAACGGCCTGATCTGGGGCAGCGTGGTCGGCCTGTTTGCCTACATGCTGTACGGCAAACCGGCGCTCGGCCTGGTGATGATGGGTGCCATGACGCTCAATCTGTTGCTTGCAGCAGTGATGGGTGTCGCCATTCCAGTGCTGATGCACAAATTCGGCCGTGATCCGGCTGTCGGCTCCAGCGTATTGATTACCGCCGTCACCGACAGTGGCGGCTTTTTCATCTTTTTGGGTCTGGCGACCCTGTTTATGGCGTACTTGAAGTGAGTGCCGCGACAGCGGACTCGCGCAATGACGGCATGGCTATTTGCAATTCGATCGACAGGAATTAATCATGCAGCAATTTGATCTCATCGTAATCGGCTCCGGTCCGGGCGGATACCGCGCTGCGGTACTCGCCACCCTGCGCGGCTTGTCCGTCGCCATCATTGAAAAGGCCGACTGGGGCGGCTGCTGCCTGAACCGCGGCTGCGTGCCCAAGAAGGACTGGCATCACACCGCACAACTGGTGGCGGCGAGCAAAGGTTTTGCCAAACGCGGCATCAGCGGGACGTTGAGCGCAGAACTCGACGGCGCCTGGCAACACCAGAAAAAAGTCGTGGAAACCGTGCGCGACAGCTACACCGACTACATGAAGCGCCTCGGCATCAGCGCCTTCAATGGCGCAGCACGCTTCGTCGACGCCCACACTGTCGCCATCGGCGAAACCAGCATTAACGCCCAACACATCATCATCGCCACCGGTTCCAGCCCGCTGGTTCCCGACGCCTATCCGCTCACCCCGGGCCGCGTGCTGACCACCGATGATCTATTCGACCATGTACCGCCCGCGGGCAAACGCGTGGCGCTGGTCGGCAGCGGCGTGATCGGTACTGAATTCGCGTTCATCCTCAGCCAACTCGGCCGTGACGTATTGTGGATCGCCAACAGCAAGCCGCTGGCCAGCAGCGCCTACTCGCAGCCGGCGTTGAAAATCCTGTACGAAGCGCTGGCCCGGCACGATATCAAGGTGCGTACCGGCTGCCGCGCGCAGTGCGTGGAAATACTGCCGGACGGCGTCAAACTCACCCTCGGCGACGGCAGCGTGGAAACCGTGGACTGGGTATTGCTCGGCACCGGGCGCCGTCCGCATACCGACAATCTGGGCGCCGATGCAGCCGGCGTGACGCTCGACGCCAAGGGCTTCGTCACAGTGAATGCCCATCTGCAAACCAGCGCACCGCACATCTACGCCATCGGCGATGTCGCCAATCCGCGCATGACCGCCAACCAGGCGCTGGCCGATGCCGCTGTGGCCATCGCCAATATCCTCAGCCCCGGTTCGCGCCAGCGGGATGCCGGCGCCGTGCCGGAGCTGGTTTACTCGGCCGTCGAACTGGGCCGCATCGGCATGAACGAGGACGATGCCGAAGACGCCGAACTGGAGCCCGCCGTCGGTTTTGCCGCGTTCGAAACCAACCCGCGTGCGCTCGGCCAGGACGACACCGACGGCTTCGTGCGCCTGATTGCCGACATGGACAGCGGCGCATTGCTGGGCGCGGAAGTGGTGGGGGCCGAAGCCGGCGAAATGCTCCACGTCATCGCCCAGCAGTTCGGCCACGACGACGCGCTGGCGCGCTTCGCAGGCATGTTCTACAACCACCCGGCCAGAACCGAGGAAATCCAGAATGCCACCGAGACACTGGCGGCAAAATGGGGACTGGCGCAGCAGGTATTTGGGGAATAACCCGAATGAAATCCTCCATCCGCATCGACCATGCCTGCCCTGCCGACGCGCCCGTCGTCGCTGAAATGGTGGGCGAGTTGCTGAATGAAATCATGCGTGCCACGGGCAACCAGGCTTTCCATTTCAACCTGGAAGAAACCACGGCTCGACTCAGGACATTTCTCGAACAGGAGAAATACCATGTGCTAATCGCACGCGACGCAACGGCTGGCACGGAAGTCGGATTCCTTACCTTGTGCGAAAGCTTTGCGCTGTATGCCGAAGGCGCCTACGGAACCATCCCTGAACTGTATGTACGTCCGGAACTGCGTTCACAGCATGTCGGGCAACAGCTGATTCAGGCTGCCAGAACGTTCGGCCACGCCAGGCAATGGAAACGCCTGGAAGTGACCACGCCGCAACTGCCGCAATTTGACCGCACGCTGGCATTCTACGAACGCGAAGGATTCAGCGTCGCCGGCGGACGAAAACTGAAAATGGCTTTATGACTTCAATCCCTCATACCGGTGTGGCCCTCTATCTGCGCCTGCTGCGCCACGTCCGTCCGTACTGGAAAATGTTTGCCGGAGCGCTGCTGGCGATGGCAGTAACAGCGGCGGCCGAGCCGGCCATCCCGGCGCTGTTCAAACCGCTGCTGGATGGCAGCTTCGTCAAAAAAGACCCGGACATGATCCGGTTGATTCCGCTGGTGATGATTGCGCTGTTTGTGGTGCGCGGGCTGGCCGACTTTGCTGCGACGTATGGCATGAACTGGGTCGGCAGCCGGCTGGTGATGGACTTGCGCACGGCGATGTTTCGCAAGCTGGTGGCGATGCCGACGCGCTTTTACGACGACAGCTCCACCGGCACGCTGATCGCGCATATCGTGTTCAATGTCACCCAGGTCACCCAATCCGCCACCAGCGCAGTGACGCTGTTGGTGCGCGACACGCTCGCCATCGCCGGGCTGCTGGGCTGGCTGTTGTGGCTGAACTGGAAACTTACACTGATCATCATTGCCATCGCCCCGCTGGCCATTTTCATTATCCGCACGGTCAGCGGCCGTCTGCGCAATATCAATCGTCAGGCGCAGCAGAATCTGGGCGAGATTACCCACGTGGTGGAAGAGTCGGTCGGCGCGCACAAGGTGGTGAAAATATTCGGCGGGCAGGATTACGAATTGCAGCGCTTCGGAACAGCGGTAAACAACGCCCGGCGCTATTTCATGAAGGGCATTTCCGCCGCTGCCGCCAATGGCCCGGTGGTGCAACTGGTGGCTGCGCTGGGCGTGGCGCTGGTGGTGTATATCGCCACCCAGCAGGCGCAGCGCGGCGAACTCACCGTGGGCGGCTTCGTCTCCTACATGATTGCGATGCTGATGATTTTCGGGCCGGTCAAACGCCTCACCGGCGTGAACGAACAACTGCAGCGCGGTCTGGCCGCAGCGGAAGTGGTATTCGAGCTGATCGACCGCGACACCGAAACCGACACCGGCACACTGGTGATTGGCCGCGCCCGCGGCGCACTGGAATTCCGCCACATTACCCTGGCCTACCCGGACAAACCCATCCCGGCGCTTAACGATATCAACCTCGCCATTCGCCCCGGCGAAACCGTGGCCCTGGTCGGCGCATCGGGCAGCGGCAAGACCAGCCTGGTCAACCTGATCCCGCGCTTTTATACAGCGGATGCCGGACAGATTCTGCTCGATGATCGCGTCATTACCGACATCACGCTGGCCAGCCTGCGCGCCAATATCGCGCTGGTGTCGCAGGACGTGGTGCTGTTCAACGACAGCATTGCGGCCAATATCGCCTATGGCGCGCAAGCCGGTGCAAGCGAGGCCGACATCATCCGCGCCGCCGAAGCCGCGCACGCCATGGAGTTCATCCGCGAACAGCCGCACGGCCTGCAAACCATGGTCGGCGAGAACGGCGTCAAACTCTCCGGCGGCCAGCGCCAGCGTATCGCCATCGCGCGCGCACTGCTGAAAGATGCGCCGGTGCTGATCCTCGACGAGGCCACTTCGGCGCTCGACACCCAGTCCGAGCGCCACGTGCAAGCCGCGCTGGAAACCCTGATGCAGGGCCGCACCACACTGGTCATCGCACACCGCCTGTCCACCATCGAAAACGCCGACCGTATTGCGGTGATGCAGCAGGGCCGCATCATCGAAATCGGCAGCCACCGCGAACTGCTGGACAAAAACGGCGCCTATGCCCACCTGCACCGCCTGCAATTTCACGAGACCAAGTCATGAAACCCATTTGCCACAGAGAACACAGAGAAAACCCTTCATTTGGGCAAGCGGCTCGTGTTCTGGATGACCGAAGCGGCTTGTCTGCAAGCGCCGATTCTCTCTGTGCCCTCTGTGTTCTCTGTGGCTAAAAGATTTTCAAGAAAATGACCGAACCTGCCATCCAGCCCGTCAAACCGCCGCGCTCCCTGCTCTCGGCAGCCGGCAAGGCCATCGGCGATTTCGCCATGATCCGCGACGGTGACCGCATCCTGCTGGGCATTTCCGGCGGCAAGGATTCGCTGTCGCTGCTGCATGTGCTGCTCGATCTGCAACGCCGCGCGCCGGTGAAATTCGAACTCGCCGCCTGTACTGTGGACCCGCAATCGCCGGACTACGACCCCAGCGTGTTGAAACCCTACCTGGCGGAGCTGGGTGTGCCGTATTTTTTCGAGAGCCAGCCGGTACTGGAAGAAGCCAAGCGCAACATGGACGGCGACTCGTTCTGCGCCTACTGTTCTAGAATGCGGCGTGGAATACTGTATCGCGTCGCGCGTGAAAACCATTACAACGTACTCGCGCTGGCGCAGCATCTGGACGATCTGGCCGAAACCTTTTTCATGTCCGCCTTCTTCGGCGGCAAGCTGCGCACCATGCAGGCGCATTACACCAACGATGCCGGCGATGTGCGCGTGATCCGGCCATTCGTGTATGTGCGTGAACGCCAGACCGCCGCCTTCGCCAAACAGGCTGCACTGCCCGTGGTGCCTGAAAATTGCCCGGCCTGCTTCGCCATGCCGATGCAGCGCCAAAGCATGAAGCTGCTGCTGGCGGAGCAGGAAAAAGCCCATCCCAAGCTGTTTTCCAGCTTGTTGACGGCGATGCGCCCGCTCATGCAAACACCGTCTGCCTGACTCTAGCGCCGCTTATTCACTCGATCCGGATCGAGCGGAAACGGCGCGGCAGTTCACGCTTCAGCAACGCATCGATCGCGCCTGCATTGGGCTGGTAAATAAAAGGGCGGCGCGGATAAATTCGGTCGTTCACCCAATGGCTTGACCAGCCATGCGTGGTGGCGATGCATTCGTGCGCAAAATCACCCAGCTGGAACGCCCGCCCGACTTCCAGGCAGCCGGACAGAAACACATCCACATAGGACTGCACAATGGGGTAGCTTGTGGAGGGTGGCGCGATATTTTGCGGCTTGTTCACATAAATCCAGCGCTCGCCGTCCGGGAGCGGCGATAGATCCAGCGTGGTGATTTGCGCTGCACTGATTTTGACCCGGCAATAGCCATTCTCCCGGCTGTCCATGGCGGCGATTGCAGATTCATCCGGCAAGGAAAAAAGCACGGCATTCATCGGGGAGCGCGCATCCGCCGACACCCCTAAAAACGTAGTGCTGAAACCCGTGGATGAACCGCGTGCAATCCAGGCGCGCCGGAACCCCTGCACGCGCACCGGCACGGCCTCGCCGGCGGCGGGCGCGGTGCGCTGGCGCGAGGCCCGTTCCAGCAAGCTGCCGTAGCCAACGATATACTGGTTTTTGCCATGTTCCGGATGCGGATGGCATATCTCTTCGGGCGTGCCGGCTTGTTCAACGCCCTCGATTCGGCTTGCATCTGCCCGCACAAAAGGGCTGGCGAACGCGCCCATAAACACCATGCAAACAATTGCAATTTTTCTCATTCTGTCAGCCCTGAAATGGGTTGCGGCCATTCGAGCCGCGCGCTCAATGTTACGGTGTCAAGTACGTCAAATTAACAACCCCATGTTTAACATGGTATTTGTAGCGTGTGAGTTAGGTTAGAATCAAACGTTGTGCTACCGCCACAGTGTTTTAATACACCAACGATAATCCACAGGTCAATCATGCAAAAACCCGATATTCCTTCCTTTATCCCGCCGCGCCGCACGCTGATGGGGCCTGGTCCGTCCGATGTACCGCAGCGCATTCTCGATGCCATGGCTCGCCCCACCATCGGCCATCTCGACCCCGCTTTCGTGGGTATGATGGAACAGATGAAGGAACTGCTGCGTTACGCGTTCCAGACTGAAAACGCGCTCACCATGCCGGTGTCCGCGCCCGGTTCGGCGGGGATGGAGATGTGCTTTGTAAATCTGGTGGAGCCGGACGACAAAGTCATCGTATGCAAGAACGGCGTATTCGGCGGGCGCATGCTGGAAAACGTGAAACGCATCGGCGGCGTGCCGGTGGTGGTGGACGATGCCTGGGGCGCGCCAGTGGATACCGCCAAGGTGGAAGAAGCCTTTGCCGCCAACCCGGACGCCAAGGTGCTGGCATTTGTCCATGCCGAGACCTCGACCGGCGCGCGTTCCGATGCGCATGCATTGGCTGCCATTGCGCACAAATACGGCGCCCTGGTCATTGTCGATGCCGTCACATCGCTGGCCGGCATCCCGCTGATGGTGGATGAATGGGAGCTTGACGCGGTGTATTCCGGCAGCCAAAAGTGTCTGTCCTGCACCCCCGGCCTGTCACCTGTGACGTTCAACGAACGCGCCATCGCCAAACTCAAGGCCCGCAAAACCCCGGTGCAAAGCTGGTTCCTCGATCTCAACCTGGTACTGGGTTACTGGGGCAGCGAGGGCAAGCGTACTTATCACCATACCGCACCGATCAACCCACTCTATGGCCTGCACGAAGCTCTGGTCATGCTGGCCGAGGAGGGCATCGAAAACAGCTGGACGCGTCATGCCCACAATCATGCAATGCTGCGCGACGGTTTCGAGATCATGGGCTTGAGATTTGTGGTGGAGGAAGACTACCGCCTGCCGCAACTGAATACCGTGTATATCCCCGAAGGCGTGGACGACGCCGTTGCACGTACCCGCCTGCTGAACGAGTTCAATCTGGAAATCGGTGCGGGTCTGGGCGACCTGGCGGGCAAGGTGTGGCGCTTCGGCCTGATGGGGCATACCAGCCGTGCGGAAAATATTGATTACTGCCTGTCGTCGCTGAAACAAGTATTATAGGCGTCATCTGCGCACTAAATTACGGGGCATCTGCCCCGTTTTTTATTGCTGCACTCTTCAAACAGGCTGGTATACCGTACGCATGATCATTCTTAAAAACCTCAGTTTGCGGCGCAGTTCCAAAGTGCTGCTGGATAACGCATCCGTCACCCTGAATCCGGGCGAAAAAGTCGGTCTGGTCGGGCGCAACGGCGCAGGCAAATCCACACTTTTCGCGCTGCTCAACGGCACGCTGCATGAAGATAAAGGCGACTTTTCCATGCCCGCGCAGTGGCGCATGGCGCAAGTGGCGCAGGACATGCCGGAGACCGAGCACAGCGCGACCGACTTCGTAATCGAGGGCGACACGGTGCTGGCTGCCGCGCAGGCCGAGGTGGACGCCGCCGAAGCCAGCGACGACGGCGATCGCATGGCGCATGCCTACATGGCGCTGTATGACGCTGGCGCGCACGATGCGCAGGCGCGGGCGCAAGCGCTTATCCTCGGGCTGGGGTTCAAAACCAGCGAATTGGATAATCCGGTCAACAGCTTTTCGGGCGGCTGGCGCATGAGATTGCAATTGGCGCGGGCGCTGATGTGCCCGTCCGATTTGCTGCTGCTCGACGAGCCCACCAACCACCTGGATCTGGATGCGCTGGTGTGGCTGGAAGCCTGGCTCAAGCGCTACACCGGCACCATGGTGGTGATCAGCCACGACCGCGAATTCCTGGATTCGGTGACGCAAGTGACGCTGCACATCGACAATGCGCGGCTCACCCGCTACGGCGGCAACTACAGCACTTTTGAAGACATGCTTGCAGAGCAGATGCTGCTGCAGCAAGCGGCGTTTTCCAAACAGCAGGACAAAATCGCGCACCTGCAAAAGTTCATCGACCGCTTCAAAGCCAAGGCCAGCAAGGCCAAGCAGGCGCAGAGCCGGGTCAAGGCGCTGGATCGCATGGAGCGTATCGCACCGTTACTGGCGAGCGCCGACTTTACCTTCGAGTTCAAGGAACCGGCCAACCTGCCCAACCCGATGCTGTCCATGCAAAATGTCAGCTGCGGTTATCCCGCGCCGGAAGATGCGCCGCCCGGCGCACTGCCCACGGTGATCGTGGAAAACGTCAGCCGTTCGGTATTCGCCGGCCAGCGCATCGGCATCCTGGGTGCCAACGGGCAGGGCAAATCGACGCTGGTGAAAACCGTGGCGCGTGCCTTGACAGCCACCGGCGGCGAGCTGACTGAAGGACGCGGGCTGAATATCGGCTACTTTGCGCAGCAGGAACTGGACGTATTGCGCCCCGCGGATACGCCGCTGGAACATATGATACGGCTGGTAAAAGAAACTTCGGTCAATGGCCGCGGCAACGCGCGCGAGCAGGATCTGCGCAGCTTTCTGGGCACCTTCAACTTCAGCGGCGACATGGTCAAGCAGGCCGTGGGCACCATGAGCGGCGGCGAAAAAGCGCGCCTGGTGCTGTGCATGATCGTGTGGCAGCGCCCCAATCTGTTATTGCTGGATGAGCCGACCAACCACCTCGACCTGGCCACACGCGAGGCGCTCGCCATGGCGCTCAACGAATTTGAAGGCACCGTCATGCTGGTCAGCCACGACCGCGCGCTATTGCGTGCCGTGTGTGATGAATTCTGGCTGGTCACACGCGGCGGCGTGGAACCGTTCGATGGCGATCTGGATGACTATCAGCGCTATCTTCTGGACGAGGGCAAGCGCTTGCGCGACAGCCTGAAAGAGAACGCGTCCGCCGCCAAAAAGCGTGCTGCCTGATGCGTGAACTGAAAAACCATGCTGCGTTTTAAGCGCACCGTAATCAGCCCAAACTTACGCCCATCAACCTGCCGATGAAGTAGGTCGCCGCTCCTGCCGTGGCACCGATGGCCAGCATGCGCAAGCCGCCCAGTATGGCGTGGCGGCCGGTGAACAGGCTCAGCGTGGCGCCCACTGCAAACAGCGACGCCGCAGTCAGCACCACCGCCGCCAGCAGCGCCGGGTTGCCGCTGGTAACGAGAAAGGGGGCCAGCGGGATGGCCGCGCCGGCGCAAAACGAAATGAACGAGGAAATCGCCGCGCCCCATGGCGAACCCAGCTCATCCGGGTTGAGCCCGAGTTCCTCGCGCGCCAGCGTGTCCAGGGCACGAGTCGGGTCGGCGATTAAAGTATCCGCGAGTTTCCTGGCCTCGACCTCGGGAATGCCCTTGGCGGCATAAATCAGCGCCAGTTCGGCGGCTTCTTCCTGCGGGTACTGGTCGAGTTCTTCGCGCTCCAGACCGATCTGGTATTCGAACATTTCGCGCTGCGAGCGCATCGAGATGTATTCCCCCGCCGCCATCGAAAACGCGCCCGCCAGCAAGCCGGCCACGCCGGTCAGCACGAGGGTCTGGCTGCTGACCGCTGCGCCAGCTACGCCGAGAATCAGGCTGGCGTTGGACACCAGGCCATCGTTGATGCCGAACACCGCTGCGCGCAGGTTGCCGTTGCCGCCGTGTCCCTGATGGCGTGTGCCGACCTCGGCCAGCGAGGTCGGCATGCCGTGGGTGGCAGTGGGCTTGAAATACAGCGACATGCCGCGCACTTTCATCGCTGCCAGAACATGGCGCATGGCGCGCGTACCGAGCCGGGGTAACAGCCAGGCAACCAATCGTGTGCGCATATCGGGATGAAAAGCGGTGGGAGGAATGCCGCCTTCCTTGCGGATTTCCGTAGCCCACAGGTTTGCCTGCCCTTCTGCCGCCTCAGCCAGCTCGCTGAATAAAGCCTGTCGCGGTGTGCCGGATTCGGCTGCAGCTACGGCACGGTACAGATATACGGAACGTTTTTCTTCCAGCCAGCCTTCAAATGCGTGTGATGTCATGTAGTGATCTTGGCCTGTTTGCGAAAGTCTGCGTCTGCGTGGGCGCGCAGGATACGGAATAATCCCGCCCACTCATGGTTGGGCAGATCCTGTCCGGCATTGTAATGGTTGCCGAGCAGTTCGCGATAGGCGTCGTCAAACACGTGCGCCGCAAGGTGGTGGCCGAGCTTGCGGTAGCTCTCGAACTGCGCTTCGTCAAAGTCCTGGTCACTGGTGCGCTGGTGCGGAAAGCCGGGGTTGCTGACCGCGTAGTTGAACACGTCAGAGGGAATATCGCATGCCAGCGTGGGCTTGAGGTACAGCAGCTGGGCGTCCGGCGCATCGGGATAATGAATGCGGCCGACCGCCGCCGACCACAGGCTCAAACCCGTGGCGGAGTCCGGGCGCAGCGCGTTGACGTCGATGTCGATGCGCACGCCGAAATCGGTGTAGCACTTGCGAATGGCGTTGCCGAGATCGTCGAAGTTGAATTTTTCGTCCTGTCCGGCGTCGATGGCGACGATGTAGTTGCAGCGCCGCCGCACCAGTTCGTAAATGCCGAGGTTCTCGAAATGACCGCCGTCGGACAGATAGACGAACGGCGTATCGCTGTCGGTGAGACCGAACAGTTCGCTCAGCAGGTAGCGCCCGCCCAGTTTCGGGCCATAGGCGCGCCAGGCGCTGGGGTGGCACGGATTGCCGCTCCAGTGGCCGAGGCGCAGGTTGAACACCGTCATCAGCAAACACAGCGCGGGCGAGCTGTGATAGCCCATGTTGGGGCTGGCCGCCGCGCCGGAAATCGCCATCGCCGTGCCGAGAAAAGCCCCGTGCGGGCCGAGGTATCCGGCGCTCGGGCGGTAGCCGCCGCGGCACTTTGCGGTGTTGCTGGCAGTGGTCGCCAGGCTGAAGCCGCAATGGCTGGGGGTGAAGCTGAACGCCGCTGCCTTGCGCTGTTGCCAGGCCAGATCGCTGCCTTTGACCAGATTGATGGCGGTATTGAAAATCGGATACGGGCGCTGCACCAGATCGGCCAGTGCCAGGTCGTCAGCCGGGTCGAAGCCGGTAAACAGCTGCGGCGCACGCTCAGGCTGGCGCGAGGCGCCCAGATAGCAGCGCACCAGCCGGTCGCGGTAAAAGTAATACAGTGCAAACAGATTGATATCGACGCGCCAAGACAGCAGCGCAGCGGCGGCCACACACGCCAGCGCCACCCCCAGCAGCAGCCAGCCGGACACCTGGTTCATGGCGGCAAGGCAATGGTAGGCATAGTCCTGGACGCTGCTGCCAGGCGCCAGTGCGCGTCCATCCACGTCGCTCAGCGCATATTGCAGCAGCGCGCTGAGCAGGATCAGCAGGCCGCTGATGAACACCCACGGCGCGCTTTTCGCCAGCCATTCCTTCCACCACACACTGCCGGGTTTGGCAGTGGCCGGCCCCGAGCCCAGCAGCAGCCCGGTCACGGTGGACGCCAGCCAGGCGGCGCCGCCGCCATATGCCCAGTGGCTGGCCCACAGCAACAACGGCAGCGCGTAAATGGCGACCACAAACAAAGCCAGCCAGGCCAGCCCGATGATCAGTATCCAGCCGCCGAGCCGGCTCCACCATTCGCGCATGGCGTTGGAAAAATCGCGCCCCATGAAGCCGATGTGCGCCACCACCACCAGCGAAAAAATCTTCAAAATCAGCGGCGTGCCCAGCCCTACCGCCCACCACACGGCCGTCTCGGCGGGCAGATAGCGCAAGCCGTGCACCGCTGCATAAAACAGCAGTCCGCCCAGTGCGCCCGCCGCCAGCGTGCTGAGCAGCGTCACCAGACTGCTGCGCAGCGGCCGCAGCAGCAGCTCGCGCCGTTCTGCCTGGCCGAATACCAGACTCAGCAAGCGGCCGTACAGCCACGGCAGCGCGTACAGCAGTGCGGCGGTTTTCATCCATTCCAGCGGCGGCGCGGTGAGCTTTGCGCCGAGCAGAAAAAAGCCGTAACTGAACAAGGCTGCGGCCAACAGCGTCGGCAACACGATCAGCCTCAGCACCCAGCCTTGCTGACAGTACCAGCGCGGCGTCCCGGTACTCACCAGATTGAATGAGGTCATCACCACCGCCACCAGCAGACTCAGCCCACCCAGCCCGAAGTAGATCGGGTGCAGCGCATTGAGGGAATGAAACCCGCTCCACTCCAGCAGCGTACCCAGCCCCGGCAGCTGCAGACCGGCCAGCTGCGGCAGTGCCGCAATCAGCAGCCTGGGCAGCAATAGCAGCGCCGCCACGCTCAGGATCAGCACGCTCAGATTGAGATACAGATTGCGCAGATAGGTCGCCACCGCGCCCAGCGTATCGGCCGACAGCAGGCCGCTGTGCGGCGTCAGATAATTGCTGTAGCTGCGCAGAAAGCGCACCGCCGTCAGCTCGTCGCCGCCGCACGCCAGCAGCGGTTCGAGTGCCGCCACGCTGCCGTTGCCCTTGCGCCGGATCAGCGCCGCCAGCCAGCCGCCGATATAGCCGCCGCCCGACACCGTGGACAGGTAATCGAAGCCGCGCAGCAGCTTGCGTTCAGCCAACGCCTGGATCACGCCGAGGTTGAAGGTGGCGCTGCGGATGCCGCCGCCGGAGAAGGCCAGGCCGACACGCGGCGCGTTGGCGGGCGTGCCGTCCTGCACGCGCAACGCATCCAGTACCGCGCGCTCGTGTTGCAGCATCGCCGCCAGCGTGAGGGGGGCATCCGGGTCGGCTGGGTCGGGCTGGGGGGCGGGCATGAGCGGTGGCCTTTTTGATGTACAGGTTAAAAAACGACGTCAGGTCGCTGCGCGCAGAAAACGGCTGTTGACCCAGCCTTCCACGTCCATATCGCCCGCTACTGTGTCGAGCACCGCCACGCGCCACCAGTTGCCCTGTTTCTGCAGCGCTTCGACGCGCGTGCCGAGCGGCAGCGGGCTGACCGGCAAGGCGGCGAAACCTGCGCCTGCGCCGACGCGGATATGCAGTGCAGTGGTGGTCGTCAGCACCTCTTCGGTATCCTGGGCGCGACCAAACAGGCGCGCGCGAAAGCTCGTCATCGGAAAGTCCGGACCGGGATCGACTTTTCGGCCCGGTGCGATGTCCTCGTGGCCCAGCACATCGCGCAGCGCGTACTTGCCCACCAGCAGCGTCGCCACTTCCAGCGCGGCGGCAATCTGCACCTCGGTATAGGTATGCCAGCCGCACGGCGGCGTGCCCGGCGCATCGTTTTTGTGATTCGCCACCAGCACCTCGTCATCCGGGTAACTCGCCTTGAACCACGCCTGCCAGCGGCTGCCGACCCGGTCGAGCCGCCCGGCGTTGTCGAGCTCGATGCCGAGCGCGTAGCGGTTCATGCCTTCCAGCCCCTGCCAGCGCGACACCCCGGCGTGCCAGGCGACGCGGTTGAACGGCACCAGCTGGGTTACGCCGCCGTCGCGGCCGATCACCACATGCGCCGACGCCTTGCTGGCTTTGTTGCACAGCGAGGCGATGCTGCTGGCGGCGTCGCGCCCGGCGGTAAAGTGCATCACCAGATATTGCGCCGCCAGCACCCCGCCGACGCTGGGGCTGGGCTGGTAGCGACACGCGGTACCGTCGTCGTTTAGCAGGCGGTGGTTGATGATTTTCATGGGGTGGCCTCCCGTGGCAAGGTTGATGCGGGCAACAGACGTTCAAGCTTTTGGGTACATGCGCCGGATGAAGCGCTTGTCGCCGGTGGACAGCTTGGTGTTACTGGCGGTGCCGACGCCGCTTTGCAGCAGTTCGGGCGGAAAGCTGTAGAGCATGATGGACTTGGGATCGAACTTGCTGGCGTTGAGTTGATCGAGCGAATATTTCTGCACGATGTTGTGGTCGATGTCCGCCTTGCTCCAGTTATTCGGCGGCCCGCTGAAATAATCGTACACCGCCTGCAGGTTCCACTTGATGCCGCCTTTGGGGTTCTGGTGTTCGTGGATGGCACCCAGCGCGTGGCCGAATTCATGCACCACCACGCGCCGCCATTCCTCGTCGTCGGTGCTGTCGCGCAGCCAGCCGAAATTCATCGTGGGTTCGCTTTTTTTGAAATACGTGGTGTGCAGACTATCGGTGCCGACCGCCGACCAGGAACCGTCGTCGGCCTCGAACGATACGCGAATCTCGGCGCTGCTCTGGCGGGCGTTGAAATTGAAGCGGATGTTGGCGTAAGCCTCCCACAGCGTGGCGAACTGACGCACCTTGGCCTTTTGCGTGGCACTGCCGTCCATGAAATACACGCCGAGTTCGCGCCCGTTCTGCCACTTCTTGCCGGCCAGCAGCGCCATCTTGGCCGGGTGCATGGAAGCCCCAGCCAGCGCGCGCGGCATCCGGGGCTGGTTGCCGGGATTTTCGGTGATTGCCAGACTGGCGGCGACGATTTTGTGCTCAATCGGAATGATGCGGTCGATGCACATGTGCAGCTTAAGTTTCTTGTTCATGATGTTCTCCTCGTGGTGGCCTCAAATGGCCTGGTTTTTGGTGACGTCCCAGCCTGCCGTGATCGCGGCACCCAAGCTGCCATCCGCCTGTTGCGGCCGGTATTCCAGCGTGATGTTGTTGAAATGCAGGCTCACCTGATCGGTGGGTGGCAACCCGCTGCCTTGCTCGGCGGCGGTCTGGTAGGCGCTCACGGCCACATCGCCCAGCGTCCACTGCAAGAAATCCAGTGGCGTTTTGCCGGCTCGCCGCACGGTCAGAATGGCGCGCTTGATGCGTTTGCCCGTGGCCACTGCCAGCAGCAGCCTGGGCGAGGCGGTGCAACTGTGCAGGCTGCAGTACAGATCCTGCACCTGCACTTTGCCGGCACCGCCGCCGCCCCCACTGTGGATGAGCTGCTGCGATTCGCTCCAGTTGCACGACAGCAACTCGATTTCATTGCGGTGGCGGTCGTCGGTGGATTCGCCGTCGATGCCGTCTAGCTTCAAAAACAGTTCGATTTTCATGCACGTCTCCTGCGTCGAAGCGGCGTGCGGGCAATTACCGCATGTAGTTGGGTTGCTTTGTGGGTGGTGCAGCCGGCTTGGGACGCGAATGCATTGGCAGGCCGAAGCCGAAATCGAATTGGGGTGGGTCACGCGGCCTGCATTGCGTTTCCAGCAGCGCGCGGTCGAAGGAAAACTGCCCGGTACCGCATTGTTCGCGGTCGCTGGGGGTGACCTGCTGCGCCTTGCAGCACCAGCCAGAAAAGGTGTAATTGTTGCGCCAGCGTACCGTTTCCAGAAGCTCGGCTGGATCCAGCTGGCGCATGCGCGCGACCCCGCGCAAGTTCATCACGTATTGCTGGCCGGCCAGGATGCGTGCCGCTTGCGGGCGCACTACGTTGACGTTGCCCTGCAGTACTGTGATACCGGTCTGCTGCGCGGTGGCGCGGATATTGATGCGGCTGTTGTTGATGGCGTCGAGCGCCGGGCTGTCGATGCAGAACTGCTGTTTGTCGACGAACACCTGACCGCGCAATATTCTGGACAGAATGCAGAAACCCGATTGCAGGCGCTTGACGAGAAAAATCGGGTCGGTGTCCTGATCCAGCTGGAACAGGCCGCCGTCGGCAAATTCAATCAGCCCGCTGCTGGCGTTGCCGGTGGTGACAGTATCGCCGACGCGTATCGCCTCGCCGCCGAAGGCGCGGTTGCCGTTGAGGAACACCTGACTGCCGGCCACGCCGAGCGTGCCGATGCGGTCGCCCAGAGCGGGCTCTTTGTTATATATGCCGCCTGCGCAGCCGGTCAGGGCGAGGAGCAGCCCCAGTAGCAATACGGTGAACGGTGATATTACGGACTCTGATCTCATGGCGTTCTCCTCGTTGGCATGGCGGCGCGGCCTGCGAACAGCGTTTCGATCTGGCGGATCTGTGCGCTGCGCACCGCGCCGACGGGCAGCCACAACACGCGTCTGGCGTGCGCATCCCACAGCACGAAATCGCGCTCGGTCCGGTTCAGCAGGAACAGTTTTTCAGCACCGCTGCCGGGCCAGGTCGTGGTCGTATCGAGGCTGATGACCGGCAGGCGGATCTGGCGCTGCAACACGCCGTAGAGCATCGGCAGCAATACCGTGTAGAGCAGTACAATCAGCACAAACGGCGCGCTCAACAGCAGCCGCCAACGCCACGGCGCGGCCACCCGCCAGGCCAGCAGCAGCAGTACCGCAGCCTTGAGCAGCATCAGCAAACTGTTGGCAAAAATGGCCTTGAGACGAACGCTGTCGCCATTTAGCAGCAGAGCGCTCAGACTCCCCGCCGCGGGCTGCTGTTGCACAAACAGCAGGTTGGAGATTTGCAGCGGCGCATTCAGGCTTTGCGGGTCTTCGCTGCCCACCAGCAGCAGCACCAGCAACGCGGCGAATACCAGCGCCCGTGCCGGCCCGGATTGGCGTATCTGTGCCAGACGCGCGTGCCAGCGCGCCCGCGCCGCCCCCAGACGGTGGCGCATGAAATACCCCAGCGGTGCCAGTACCAGCAGCACCAGCAGCGCCACAAAACCGGCACTGATGAGCAGATTGAGCAGGATTTCGCCGAGCAGACCGAGTACGTCGACGAGAAAGCGCCCGCCCTCCTCGACGTAACGCTCCTGGCCGTAATTCACCAGCCCGGACAGCCCGAGCAGGTGCAGTTGCGCGGTGCTCAGCAGGTAGCCGCAGGCATACAGAATCGCGCCGATGCCGGCCAGTGCGCCGGACAGCCAGCCAACGAACAGTGCGATGCCTTTGCTTAATTCCATGCGAGTGTCCTGCTTTTATTGCACCGTTCAAGCCCCCATGCTGTCGTCCATCTGCGCCAGCGGACGGGCCGCCTCGCGCAGCGCGTCGAACGCCTGATCCAGCGGCACCGGCTGGTTCACAGTCAATTTGCCGACCGCGTGCAGCGGCACCAGCAGATCCTGGGTGTCGTCCGCAGAATGGATCCACAACGCCTCGAAATTGAGCGCAGGCACGCGCAACAGGCGCAGTTCGCTGTCTTCGCCGTGCTGTTCCGCCGCCTTGAGGGCGACCGCCAGGCCGCGTGTGAATGGCTCCAGGTGAAACTTCGATGCGGACATTTGCAGCACGCGCGGTTGCGTGTCTTCACTCACGTCGAAAAACGCCTGCGCCGTGTCGCCACGCATTTCGTACACGCGCAACCCCACAGACTGTTGTGGTGGCGCGGGTTCCGACAGCAACGCATCCAGTCCTATGCTGTAGACGCGCTGCGCCATGCCGAGCGCGGCGTGCGCCTGCTGGTCGAGGATGTGTTGCTCGCTGGCGGCTGCCCGATCCTGTTTCAGGCTCAGCAGCGGACGCGCTTCGCGGATGCGCTGCAGGATGGCTTCGTCGGCAATCAGGTATTTGATCGGCATTTTGAAAAAGCTCTTGGTAAAGTAGGTGTGGGTCCAGCTGCCGCTGCCCTGGTAGTTGCTGGAAAAATCGGCGACCGTGAGATGGCTCTTGCCGTAAATCGGGTCGTCGATATCGAAGTATTCAAGACCGATAACCAGACTGTAACCATAGATCATCACGAAATGTCCGCCACCGCCGCTCCAGCCGATGCGTGCGCCGACCGGCCGACCGGCGTCGATTTCGGCGCGCACCTGGGCAAACCCGGCCTGCGTGGCGCTCATGCTGACGAAGTTGTTGGTGCGGGTCAGCGCGCAGTCGAGGTACCACGGCACGTTGCACGCCGCAGGCACGCTGCTGTTGCAGCAGTCGTTGTGCGCCAGCTCGGCGTTGGCGACGCGGCACTGGGTCCAGCTGTTCCGGAACCACCAGTAGAAATGCGACACGCTGGTGGCGTTGGCCGCCCAGCACCAGTTGGTCTGGGTCTGCGCCTGCATGGTGAACGCCAGCTGGCGCGATGCAAACCACCTTCCAAACAGCCTGATTTCCTGTAACAGCGCGCTGTAGGGGCGGCTGCTGACGGCGACGTATTCGGCAATGTTCATGGTTCGTTTCCTCCTGTGACTGTACGGCAGACATCAGCTGTTGCCGGATCCGGTACTGGTTTTGCGCTTGCCACGCTTGGCGGGCGCGGGCTGGGTGCTCCACGGGATCGGCATTTTCAAAATGCTTTTCGGCCCCAACAGACACGGCGTCTGCTCGTATTTGAGGCGTTTCAGGCGTGCACTCACGCTTTTGATCAGCGTGACGAAGTCGGGATTACCGCGCTGGCTGCGGCTGGCGCGCAGGGTTTCTGCCAGGCTGTAGGTAAACGCGCCGAACGACTGCACGCCGTGACGGTATTCGTACGACAGCTGGTTTTCCTGACAGGCTTCGATGATGACCGGCAGGTAGGGGCCGTGGTGGCCGAGTGCCTTGCGCGTGCTGTTGTAATCCTGTTGCGTCAGCCCGCGCAGGCCGATGGCGCGGCCGAGCCGGTAGCTCGCGCCGCTGCTGCCCAGATACGCCGCGCCCTTGTTCTGTTCCAGCGAGCGGTTGGTGGTGGTGAGCGAGCGTTCCTCCCACATCTGCAACGCGGCGTTCCACTTCAGCGCGCGGTGGCGAATGTCGTCGGGCGGGGTGATGCCGCGCACGCGGCGGCTGCCTTCGCGCGCCATGCCGCCGGAGTGGCAGCAGTCGAAAATGGCGGCGAAGTAGCTGTCGTAGGGCAGCTGGCTGTAGAGGCCGAGAAACTGTTTGTCGGTGATGGCGCGCGCAGGCGTCCAGTCGAAATCGTAGGGCACCAGGCATTCGTTCAGATGATCAACTTCGTCGCTGGCGCCGTAGGCCGGTATCTGCGCGCCATGGCCGGAGTAGAACAACACACGCTCGTCGCCTGACTGCACGCCGTCAAGCAGCCAGTGCAGGCGCTCAAGAATGCCGTCGGCGGTGGCGCGCTGGTCCAGCACCACGCGGATGTCCTCGGCGGCAAAGCCGCATTCCTGCAACACCGAACTCATCAGGAACACATCGTTGACGCAGCCTTCCAGCCGGTTGGCCGGATCCGGGTAGTCATTGATGCCGACCAGCAGCGCACGCCGCGTTGGCTTGGCGCTGGCTTTCTGGAATGCCGCCAGGCCGCGCGTCATGACGCGTTCGGTTCTGGCGCCCGACAGCACGCGCCATACTGCGCTGCGCGTGTTGGGATGGCTGAGGTAGTGCGTAGCGTCGTGGTTGAGCGGGTCGTTGGGGATGTCGAACTGGGTGCCGATTTCCTCGAAATTTCCCGCGTTCAGGCGGATCCCGGCGGTCATCACGTGGTCGTCCGGGTTGTACAGGTGAAACCACTGCTTGGCGCTGTTCAGGCATTCCAGCCGACCAGCAAAAGCGTCGCGCACGCAGGGATTGCCGATCTGCGCGCCGAGTGAAACGAAGGTCTTGCCCTTCAGCGCCGCCGGGTTGCGCAGGAAGGTGTCATAGCAGATCAGCGAGCCTAGGCTGTGCCCTAACACCGCATCGTAAGCACCCGTCTGCATTTTTTGCAGCACTGCGTCACGCGCCGTCGCACGCAGTTTTTCGTCGCTCACCCACTGCGCCACCATGCCTGCGCTCCAGCGCAACTGCTCCGGCATCTCGAACAGCCCGCGCTCGCGCGTGAACAGGTCGCCCACGCCGTGCACGATGCCGCTCGCCAGCACATTGGCAAATGCGGCGGCATAGGTCAGCGGGTTGTGCGGCGCCTGGTCGAACAGCGCGTCGTACTGAAGGAAATCGCACATCACCTCCAGTTCGGGACTCCACGCCTGCAGGCCGTCGCGGATGGCCTGCGTCCACGACGCCTGCAGATTCGGGTCGACATCGCCGTGGCCGACGCCGTGTACGCACAGGATGGAAAGTGACTTGGCCATACGGGTTCTCCTTGGGCAGATTTACGGTTTACGTTTCTCGGCTACGTCAAAACGCAGCCCGCTGGCGGCCTCGCCGCGTCCGGCCAGTTTGCTGCGGCCGATCCACAGCCAGCTGCGACCGTCGCTGCTGCGCGCGTACTGGAATTTGCGTTTCAGGCTGGCGCCGATGCGCGGCACTTCTTCCTCTTCCAGCAGTAGCGTGTCGTGGATGTCCATTGGCTGGTTCGGGTCGCGCCGCAGCAGCCAGCCGCGCGGGTAGAAGATATAGGCCTTGATATGCGCGTCTTCGGCAATCGCCAGCGGCGTGATGAAGTCGGTCTGCGCGTCGAGATTGGCAAGAAATTTGTCGTAGTCCGGGTCGTCTGCGACCAGCGTCACCGGGTCGGGATAGAAGCGCTTCATGCCCGCGCGCGCCAGCTGAATGTCGAGCGGCGCGGCGAAATCCAGTCCTTTGCGCGTTGGCAACAGCGGCGTCCAGTTGGCGGGTACTGGCGTCGCCAGCCGGTAAATCAGTTGCGGTGCGACGGCCTGTGCGTCGGCTGCTGTCGGGAATTCGATCTGCTGGCTGAACGCCAGCCCCTTGGCCTCCAGGTCGCGGTCGAGCGGCTCGCCGGATACGCCCTGCACGGTTTTTTCGATGGCCCAGGCCAGGTTCGCCATTTCGTCGCGCACCAGCAGCGTGTGTTCGAGTACCGCGCCTTCCTGCACGCCGTCCAGGCTGTCGGGCAGGAACAGCGTGCCAGTCAACTGGTTCCCCAGATTCGGCGAGGCGCGCAGCGCGTACATCTGCCACGGCGTCTGTCCGAGCGGCTGGATCGGTCGCACCGTGGCGGGAATGCCGAAGCTGTCGACGACTTCGAACGCGTCGTTCTCCAGCCGGTACAGCGCGCCCACCGGCAGGCGCACCGGCGCCATGAACCAGTCGTTGCCGAAGCTCAGCGCAAACTCGGTGACGCACATGCGCGCCAAGTCGGTGGCGCCCGCCTCGGCGCCGGCAAAGTTGACCTGGCCGTCCTCGAATTCCCAGTAGCGTTCGGCCGGCATGCCGGGGTAACGCACCGGCGTCGGGATGCGCTGCGCCACGCTGAAGGTGTGTACCTGCGCTGCATCTCCGGGGGCGGTGGTGGCGATAAAATCATCCCAGTCGAGATGGCCGTCGGTGTATTCGGCGGCGTCCAGCGCAATGTTGCCGCTTTTCAGCGCAAACGCGTATTCCATGCGTTCGCGCTGCCACGCCGGGTTGTTCGCGGCGCCCTCGTACACCAGCGCGTCGTACCAGTCGAGCCAGGTCTGCAACAGCGCCTGCGTGGCGGCGTCGTTACCCAGCACGGCAGGCACACCGGTCAGCACGCCATCGAGCAACAGTGGCTGCAAATCCGCGCGCAGGGCGCTGGCATCGACTGTGCGCCGGTCGAACAGCTGCGACCACAGCAGCCCGGCCTGGTCAGCGGCGGCCTCAGTAGCGGTCGGCGCCGACAGGCTCAATGGATAATTTTGCAGCAGGGCGGTGCGCAACGCAGGCGGGCTCATGCGCAGCAACTGCAGCCCGGCCTCGCCGCGCAGGCGCGGGTGGGTGGCCCACACCGGCTCGGCCTCGACGCGGGTTTCCAGCGGCACGCCATCGAGCGCTTGCCACGGCTGCGGCTGAACATCGGTACCGGAACGGAATGCGTCAATCGGCGCGCCCTGCACGGCAAAGCGCAGCTTCAGCGGCGTGCCCGCGTCCTCGCCCTGGAATTCGTTGAACTGCCATTGTCGCGCCAGCAGCCAGAGCGGGTCGGCCAGCGGCGCCTGCAGCCCGGTTTTCATGCTGACGGCGGTGGGCAGGGTTTCGAGCCGGGTGTAACCGGTGATCGACGGCTGTTTCTGCGCCAGTGTGAATACGTCCTTGTTGACTGCGAACGCCTTGTCGAGGATGTAAGCCATGGCCGTCTCCTATTTGCCCAGCGGAATAACTTTGAGCGTGGCGTCGGCGCTTACCAGGCTGCGCCACTTGCGCCGTTGCATTTCCAGAAAACGCACGCTCGGCAGTTCGTTGGCGTAGCTTTGCGGCAGGTAATTGCCCGGCAACAGGGTGCCGAGGCCGCTGCCCAGATCGCCGGGGCGCACCGCGCGCAGCCGCGCCAGATCCCAGGCTTCGTGTAGCACGTCGAGTACGTCGTCGAACGCCCAGTTTTCCTGTTGCTGAGTCGGCGGCAGCGCCAGCAGGATGGCCTGCGGCGGGCGCGCGCCCGGCGCGTCGTAGTGAAAGCTGATGGCCGCAGTCTGGTATGGGTCGGGGATGAATTCCGGCCAGTCGTCGCACACCAGACCGCACAGCGTGCGGTCGGGCGTTTGCGCCTCGAGGCCGCCGGGCGTGTGCAGCGCCAGCGCCAGATCGGGCGCTGCGCGGTTGATGTCGTGATACGGCGCGCCCGCCTGCTGCGCCACGTAATCGCGCAGCTCTTCCGGAATCTTGTCGAGGCCGGGTGGCGTGCCCTCGGGCGCGCGCCAGGCCTCGGGCAGTGCCGCCCAGACTTGTCCGGGGCGATACGGGTACTGCACCAGCCTGAAATCCTGCGCGGCGCTGACCTCGACCAGCGCCTCGTGCGCGCTCAGCGTCGCCGCGAACCGATCCAGCCCCGGCCGCACCCGCGCCAGCCCGGCGATCCAGCCCGGCACGCGCCATTCGTCGTGGTGGTTGAGTGCGTCCTGCTCGGCCAGCGAGGCGTTGAAGCCGCCCACATACGCCCCCAGACTGAAGCGTGGCAACAGCGGGAAATCCTTGCCCAGCAGCGTTTTTACCTGATTGATAGACTGTTGTACCAACTGGCCGTGGGTCGCTACGGGCTGGTCCTTTGCCAGAGCGATGGGCGCATTGATCTGTTCGAGTTTGGCGTCGAGCAGGCTGTTCAGCGCAGTTTTTGCGACCCCGGCGCGGGCGTCGCGCTGCGCCGTGTCGGCGCCGGGCGCGTCGATGGCGATCACCTGCTGAGGCCAAGCCTGCGGCGGCAAAAAATCGTCCAGCGCGGCCAGATTAGCCAGTAGCGCAGAGGCGTCGGCGCTGGCGGCGAGCGCGGTTTTCAGCGCGACAAATTCATTGACCAGCGCTGTCGCGCGCGTCGCCAGTTCGGCCTGATCGACGCCGGGGTATTCGCCTTCGCTGGTCGCGGGTTCGAGCTTGTCATCTGGCACCACGACATCCTTGCGCGTGATCGGGCGGGCGTTGTCGAGCAGCGCACGCAGCGTGGTGGCGAGCGCCTCCAGATGTCCGAGTCCGAGCTGGCCTAGCGCAGCCCCCTGCTGCTGGATATCCATGCCGGTGACGCTGGCCGGGTCGTTGACCTTGCCCGACAGCACGGCGACCAGTCGCCCGCGCAGCCCGGTATCGGCACTGCCGCTCAGGCCGGACGGCGTCAGCGTGGTGGCGGCCAGCACCAGCGACAGCGGCGCATAGCCGAGTTCGACCAGATCAGCGGTGACCGGCTGCGCGTCGATAATCTGCTTGCCGGTTTCATCCAGGCCACGGTATACCTGCGCCGAAAATGAATAGCGCGCCGGGTCGCCGAGCATGAACGCCAGCCAGGCATTGAGGCCGGGCTCTACCGTCGCGTGCCGGTCCTGCGGCCAGTTGCTTTGCATGGGCGGCGGGCACAGCAGCGCGACGCGCTGGGTGTAGCTGGCGCCGCCGCGCGGCGTGCGCGTCACCTGCGGTTCGACCGGCAGCGCCTGCTTGTCGGCCACCGCCATGCTGGCGGCAGCACGTTCGAAATTGCCCAGCACGATCTGGTGTACGCCTTCGGCCAGCAGCAGGTCGGCGACGCTGTCGGCCAAGTCGATGGCGTCCTGCATGACGGCAGCCACTTTGTTGTTCCATTCATCGGGTGTCGGTTGGGTGCCCGCCGGGTTCTGGACGAACTTGTCGATGGTCTGTTGCAGGTGGCGCAGCACCGCCTGCCGGTCAAGCTGCCACGCTGCCAGCAGCGCCACACCGTCAACCACATCGCGCGCGCCAATCGCTTCCGCCGGTTCTCTGATGGGTTGATCACCGCGCCACGGATACGCCAGCCGCAGCGGCCAGATCAGCTTGCCGAGCTGCGCATCGCGCAGGCCGCGCTCGATGCGGTAACCGTACAGCGCGGCCAGCGGCTGGTCGCGCGTCAGCCCTTGCAGGATGCCTTGGGCGCGCTGGGTACGCAGCGAATCGAGCTGGATATTGAATGCGCCCTGCTCGTGGTTGGCGGCAAAGCCGCTGCGCAGCAATGCGGCACTGGCGGCTTGCGCCAGCGACGGCGCCAGCAGGTAGCCGTCGCTGTCCGGACGGCGGTCGGCCTTGAGCCCCTCCACCCAGGCATAGCCGCCGACATACGTGCCCTCGGCCTGTGTGTCGCGCAACTGTTTCAGCCGGTAATTGGCGCGCGCGCTGTACCAGGCGTCGAGCCGATAGGAGAACGCGTCGAGCGTGGTGCGGAACGCGGTATTGAGCTCGCCGATGCTGCGCCCGGCCAGATAGTCAAGGCTGAGCTTGACGCCGCCGAGGTCGCGCTGCGGTTCGAACAGCGCTTTGAGCGCGTCGTGAAAATGGTCGGCGGCTTTCACCGCGTTGCCCGGTGTCAGGGTCAGCGGCTGCATCGCCAGCGTTTGCAGCACATGTTCGCCCAGCGTGGCCTGGCCGGTGAGCGCGGGGATGGCGACATGGGCGAGCTGTTTCGGCGTGCTGACGCTGAAACTGGCGTGCGTATCCAGCGGCGCTTCGATGTTCACCTGAATGGACAGGCTATTTGTCGACTGGATAAATGCCCGGCTGCGTTTGCCGTTTGCAACCACTGCGTCGCCATGCTCCAGATCCACTGAACACGCCAGCAGCGCCTGCAGCAGCGCCGGGCCGGACTGGTTTTTTCCGATCACGTCCTTGTAGGTGGATTGCGGCGGCTTGAGCGCGTCCGCCATCTGTGCCAGATAGTTCTGCTCTGGTTTGAAATCCCTGAAATAGCTGGCGGCAGGCGCTTCCTTGCGTTCATCCTGCGCGTCGGCCAGCACCCAAGGCACCCCGGCCAGGTCGCCCGGCGTATACGGCGGATCGGGCAGGAAGTTGCTGCAATTGATGGGCAGGCTGTAGCGGGCGCTGGCCTGGATGCCGAGCGCGGCCAGCAGGCTCTGGATCAGCTGTTGCTTGGGCGTCTGCGCATCGACAAAAGGGCTGGGGCTCAAGCACATCTGAACCGGATTTTCGTCGCGGTAATACGCGGTCTGCGACCACGGCGCGGTTTGCAGGATGGCCTGCGCCACCTCGACATCGCCGTCGCGCAGCAGCGGCACCTTGTCGCGCACGGCGACGTCCCACAGCGGGCGCAGCACGCCCAGTACCTTGTTGATGCCTTGATGCAAGGCCGGGTCGCTCCGGTCGGTGTAACGCTTGCCCAGCACCGGCAGCACGCCGTAGGGCTGTTTGCCGACACGCAGCACCGGGAGTGCGCCGCCCGGGCGCAGGTAGGTTTCGGCGTAGTCGCGCAGCGCATACAGCGTCGGGGTTTTGAGCAGGCGGTCGGCGTCCTTTTCCACATACGCCGGATTCCACAATTCCATCAGGTAGTGGCCGAAGGTGCCGCGCCACAGCGCGTTCATCATGTGCAGCGCGGTGCGTTGTTCGGCCAGGTGGGCGTTGACTATGTTGTCGGCAGGCAGGCGGTCGGCGGGAAGGCCGAGCGCGTGGGTCAGCAGTTGCAGCGCGTCCTGTTCGGCGGGCGGCGCGGCGGTATCGGGCGCGGCGGTTTCTTCCGCCACGCTGTAGCCGGACGGCGCGGCCTCGGTGTTGTTGGTCGGCGTGCCCGACGGCATGAACGCCAGCCCGCTCGAATCGCGCTGCGCCGCCAGCAGTTCGGCCAGCTCGGCGGCGCTGGTGGCGGCGTCCTTGCTCCACTCCAGCCCGACGATCAATAAGCGTTCAAGCGTATCGCTGGCGAGGCTGAAGCCGCGTGCGTCGTGGTGCTGGCGCAGGAACACATCGACCGCCTGCTGGCTGACTTCGAGCGCCATGCCGTTGGCCACCGCGGCGTCGAAATCCGCCAGCCAGGCGCGTTCGCCGCTGGTGTCGAGTATTGCCTCGGGCTGGTCGAGCGCGAGCAAGTCCGGCGACAGGCGCAGCTCGTCCGGGATGCGCGATCCCCACACGCGGAACACCTCGCGCCGCCCGGCAGCGTAGCCGATGGCGCACCAGCGGTCCGGCAGCAGCAGCGCGCGCGCCTGCCGGGCACGCGCGTCGATGCCCGGCGGGTCGGGAAACTGCGGCGCGACGTTTTCTTCGCCTTGCGGCACGGCGTTGTCCGGCGTCAGCAGGCGTAGTATCCAGGCGCAGCGGTTGCGCCCGGCGAGCTGCGCCAGATCGCGCTTGAGCCGCTCGGCGCCGGCGCTGTCGTGGGCAAACAGCGTCTGCCAGTACGCCATGCCGGCCGCGCGCTCGGCGTCGGTCAGCGCGGCGGTGTGCTGGACGATGTTGATGTCGTCCGGGTAGACGCGGATGCGCAGACTGTCGGGGATCTGCGGAAAGGCCGGGACATAGCGCGTTTCCAGCCGCATCGGCAGCAGCGCGATGGGGTGCGCCGCGTCCAGCGCCTCGACCAGCAGCGCCGGGTCACGCTCGCCCAGCAGGCCGTCGGCGAGGCGGTCGATGCCGGATTGCGCCTCGCGCTGACGCGCTACCAATGCGCGCCGGGTGGCCTGCGCCTCGGTCAGCTGGACGCGCAGCGGTTCGGTGAGATTGGGCGACGCGCCGTCGCGCAGCGCAGCGTCGAGCGCCGCCTGTTGCGCCGCGAGTTGCGCGTCGAGCGCGCGCTGTTGGGCTTGCAACCTCGATAAATTCAGACGTTGTTCGGTGAGGGCGGTGAGGTCGAGTTGCAGGCGCGGCATGGCGGGCTCCTCAGGGCTTGGGCATTTTCAGCGCCGTCCCGGCGTAATAGCCGCGGAACGGACGTTGCAGCAGGGCGTTGGCGACGGTGGCGGCATGCGGCGGCTCGATCCAGTCGCCGGGTCGATTCGGCGTCAGCGGCAGCGCCTGGCGCAGATTGGCGCTGCCGAAATACTGCCCGCCCGCGACGCCGACTTCGTTCCAGTCGATGCTGAGCCAGCCCTGCCCGGCCTGGCCTTTGTTGTCGGGCTCGTCGAAGCCGAAGCGCGGTTCGGTCATCTGCTCTTCCAGCACGAAGTAGAAGTTTTCCATGTAGCGCAGGTCGTCTTTGGGATTGGCAATGGCCGGATCCCGATCCGGGCTGATATCGAAGCCAAGGTAAGTGATGTCCTTGCCCAGATGGCCTTTCAGCACCGGCATTTCCATCCTGTCCGGCGCCATTTCTGTGTCTGGCTGGCCAGGTGGCGTGGGCGGCACGCTGCCGCTGGGACGCGCCTGCCCGGCCAGTTTCGGATAGGCGTAAATCGACAGCGTGGGAAAGCGCTCCAGCAGCTGGCCACGGATCAGCAACACCAGCATGGCCTTGCTGCCGGGCTGCTCGCCCAGCTGTGCTGCCGTCAGCCAGTGGTGGATCGGCTCGATGTCGGCGTTGCCGTCGAGGCGCTGCCAGAAATTGCGGAATGGCGTGCCGCGCTGGTCGGTGGGAAAGCCCTGCCACAGCAGCTCGCGCCCCATTTCGTGGTTGGCGCCGAGCAGCAGCGCCTCGACGAAACGCGGGTTGGTTTGCACCGCCATGATGAAGTCGTCAGGCAGCGCGCCGACGCCGGGCAGGAAGGTCTCCGGTGCCAGCGTTTCGAGTTTTTTCGACAGCGGAAACGGCAGCTGCGGATACGCCATGATGCGGTCGAAACGCGGCGGTATGACGTAGCGCAACAGATCGGCAAACGCCAGGTCGAAGCGCTCGGCGATGTAGCTGTTACTCAAGCCGCTGCCGCGCGCCCAGGCGACGCTTTGCTCGCCCAGCGCCAGCATGCTGGCGAGCCGCGCCGGTACGGTGAGCGCCGGGTCGATGCGCGCGCGCGTCTGCTGCGCCGCTTGCGTGAGCGCAAAGTTCACCGGCTGGATGCCGATCTGCGCCAGCTCGTTGGGTGTGCGCCAGAGTTTCTGATAGTCCTTGAACGCCTCGGAATAACGGTGCAGCACGGCGCGCTCCTTGACCGCAGGCGGCAGGGTGATGCTGGGTACCGCGCCGACACTGGCTGCGCCGAACTGCCCGGGCGCGTCGAGATGGATGGGCACCGGCGCGTCGCCCTGCCCCAGCGTGCCGGGCGGCAGGCTGGTGAACACGGCGTTGTTGCCGTACAGCCGCAGCGCCTGGACCGGCACCGCCGCCACGCTGCCGGGCGCGATGCGTACGCTGCGCAGTTTTCTACCCGCACCGGGGCTGAACGCGCTGCCTGTGGTTTTCAGATTGCCGTTGCGGCCATCAATCTTGAGCGCCTGCGCCTGCACTGCGCCGCCCGCCTGCACCGTCATCAGCAGACCTTCGGCACCGTTTTTGCTGGCCTGGCGGATGAGCTGGGCGAAATCGCCGCGCAGCGGTTCCGCGCTCGTCTGTTGCAGTTGCGCCAGGCGTTGGTGATGGGTTTCGGTGAGGATGCCCTGGTGCCACACGTCGCCCATCAGCGGCGCGCGCGGCTTGAGGCCGACGGCCTGGCGCCGCAGCGCGACATTGGCCTGCTGGATGCGGGCCAGCTCGGCACCGCTGAGGCTGCCAGGCAGACCGGTGTAGGGCGCCAGATCGACCAGGCTGTTCAGGTCGGCAGGCAGCGGGATGGCGTCGTAGGAACGGCTGCCCATGATGCCGTCGGGCACGAAGCGGTTGGGGTCGAGGCGGGCGAGATTGTTGCTGATATTGGCAAAGCGCGTGACCAGACCGGCGACTTGCTGCGGGATGGGAGTGAGCGCCAGATCGCGCTCGCGCCATTGCGCCATGCGCAGCGTCGCGCGGCGCGTGCTGGTGAGGCGGCGCATCGCGCCATCGAATAATTCATCGGGTAGGCTGGTGCTGTCGATCCGGCCATACAGGCTGTTGCCGACATCGAGCTTGAGCCGTGCGCGCGCCGGTGCCAGCACTGCCAGCAGGCGCGTGTCGGCGAGTTTATCCAGGTGGCGGGTTTGCAGCGCCTTGAGCACGTCGTGCGAAAACCGGCTGAGCGACAGCGCGCGCTGGGTGGCCAGCACTTCGCCCACCTGCGCCCACGCCGCCTGCATGAATTCGTCCTGGTTCTGGCGCACGATCTCCGCGCCCCAACCCGCCGCCAGCCGGTAGCGCGGTTGCAGGTTGAGCTGGTCGAACCAGTGCTGGCTCAAAAAGTCCGGCGCGACGCGGTGGCGCCTGGCCGGATATTCGCCGTACAGCGGCGGCGACAGCGTCGGCACGCTCTCGGGCTTGAGTGTGCCGTCGGCGGCCAGCGCGTCGCCGCTGTTGAGCATGCCCGCAAGCTTGTCGGCGAAGATGCCGTCGGCCGGGTCCGGCGTGAAGTCGAGCGACACCATCGCGCCCTCGAATACCGTTTGCCCCGGCGTGCCGCCCTCGAACAGCAGGCGCTCGGCGTCTACTGCCACCGGCTGCTCGCCGATGTGGCGCAATTGCGCCAGCAGCGGCAGGTCGTTTTGATACTGCGCCGGGGTTTTCAGGCGCCGCGCCAGGGTTTCGATGTCGCCGAGCGGGCCGGTGGAAAATTCCCAGTGGGTGTATACCGGCAGCTCGGTGTCGATGGGATTGGCGTGGTTCCACGCCGGTTCCAGCGTGTCGCCCAGCAACGGCTGGCCGAGGCCGCGCCGCCGCCCGGCGTCAAACGCCGGCACCACGCAGGCCAGATAGTTCTTGCGCGGCTCCAGCCGACGCGGGCACACCAGCCGCGAGATGTTTTGCGCGGGCTGGGCCGGCAATTCGGCGGCCAGATCGGCTGCGGCGTGGGTTTGCGACACCGCCTGCGCGTGCGCCCACAGCCAGGATTCATCGAGATTGGGCAGTTGCGTCGCCACCTGTGCGGCAGTCAGGGTGATCGACGGCAGCGGCGCGCCCGGCTTCAGGCCGGGCAGCGCGACCTGGCTGCGCTCGACCACCACCAGCACCAGCCACGGGCGCAACTGGTGGTTGACGTTGGCATGCGCCGGGGTCAGCAGCCAGGGGAAATCGGGCGGGTCGAAGTCGATGATGGCGAGGTAATTGGGCTCGAAGTTGGTGCTGTTGGGCTTGGGATCGGTGCGCACCACCAGACGCGGGTCGATGCCGATGATGTCGCCCGGCCCGTACAGCGCCAGATTGATGCTGCCCGCGACGGCGGCGGCAGGATTGCCGTCCTGTTTGGCTTGCAGGGTGAGCCCGACCTTGACCATGGGACGCGCGGCGAGCGCAGCGTTGCTGTCGGCATTGCCATGCGAACGTGCCAGGCCGCTGCGCGCCCAGGGCATGAAACGGTAGGGGATACTCATACTGTCAACTCCGCTAATTCTGCTATTTGGATGCGCGCCGCATTGACGTCGGGGGTGTAGCGGCGCAGCTGTTCGGCCTGCCACACGCTGGTTTGCAGCGCCACGGCGGGCGCAGCGCTGAGGCTGTCCTTGCTTGCCAGCACTTGCGGCACCGGGTTGACCTTGAGCGCGGTGCTTTGCGCCGGTTGCAGGCGCGCGGTGTCGCGCAGGCCGGACAGCCCGGCCGAGCCGAACTGCATCAATGCACCGTGCTTCGATTGCAGAAACGCCACCTCGCTCAACAGGCGCCGGTTGCGTGGCACCGGTTCAGGCTCACCCAGATCGGCCTCTTCGTAGCCCAGTTCCACTTCGATCAGGGTATCGAGCTCAAAGCCGTCTTCGCGTAGCTGGTAACCGGCCGGGTAGGCTTCGAACGAAGGTTTGGACAGGCGCTCGTCCTGCGACAGGTCGAGAAATTGCGCAGCGGCGAAGTAGTCGCTGCGCACTGTGGACGCCTTGCTGGCCGGGGCGGCTGCGCCCTGCACCAGTTGCAGCACCGGGTCGCGGAATTCGTTGGCACCGTCGATCAGGCTGCCGCTGGCCTTGCTCATGCGCAGCTCCAGCGGCACCAGTTTTTGCTGGAATGCCAGGCTGCCGAGCGGATGCGCGAGCAGCGCACCGTCTGTTTTCACATCGGCCAGCGTGAGGAAGGCCTCGCCACTGGCCGGCAGTTGCGCGCTCCAGTTGGCGATGCTGCTGATTTCCTTGCCCAGCAGGTCGGCGACCTTCACCGTCACCACCGGGGTATCGCGGTCGGTGCCCCAGGCCTGGTCGATGTTGATGGAAAAATCCGGCAGCGGCCACGGCGTTTCGACTTCGGCGCGCCCGGCAATGTGCCAGCGCCCCGGCCCGGCGAGCTGGCCGCTGAGGCGGATCGAGGCGAAATCCAGACCGAACACCTGCACCGCCAGATAGGCGTACAGGTCAATCTGGAAATAGAACTTCGGCTGCAGATAGCAGATGGCGTCAAAGCCGAAGCCGCCTTCGATGCTGGCGATGCCGATGTCGGCCCAGGCGCGCACTTCGGAACCGGCCTGTACGGTGGCCGAGGTGATCGCGAAATAGCCCTTGTACGAGATGCCGACGAAGCCGATGTCGAAGCTGGCACCGACGCGGTCGAACGGCATCGGAATGTCGGACGGGATTTCCTTGAACGCCGGGTGGAAGCCGCCCGCGCTGATGAGGAAAGTCGGGTGGCTGCCGAACTCGGCGCGGAACGCGAACTGGCCGGTGATCGAGATGAAGGCCACGCGCGAATTCACCAGCTTGGCGTCGAACGCGATGCGCAGCGGGTCGAATACCACCGAGCCGACGAAATCCAGCCGCAGATAGAGCAGCGCCAGATCGGCGCTGACCAGCGGCGGCAGCTGCACAATGGCCTGGCCGAGAATGACGAACTGGTTGGCTTCGATCAGCAGGCCGAGCCGCACCGTCACCAGACTGGGCGTGCCCCAGCCGAGCTCCAGCATCGGGCCGATGACGAAGCCGCCGGCCTTGACCGGAAACAGCGTGCGCAGGGTGTTGATGATTTTCGGCGCATCGCCGACCGGGTTGGCCGGGAACAGCACTGCGTCGAGCGCGCCATTCGATATGCCCTGCGACAGCGCGGTCGGGCTGGCGGTGTGCTGCACGCCGATCAGGCCGCCTATTCCAGTGAGGGTAAAACCGAATGACAGCTGGATCGCCGGAAACTGGCCGTAGATCAGTAGCAGCAGAGAATACCCGGCGGGCGTTTTGGTGCTGATCAGCGCGATGGCCTTGACGCCGATGGCCATCAGTTTCAGTTCCAGCGCGCCGCCGTAATCGCCGCTGGCGGGGTCGATGAACAAATAACCGCCGCCCTTGACGATGCCCGCGTCGAGGGAGAGACCGACGCCGTTGGGCGGCTTGAATTCGAATCCCAGACTGGGGGCGCTGGCGTCCACATCGAGCAGCACGCCGAGCCGGTCAATCGACGCCTGGAACGGACCGAGCGCTACGCCGAACGACGCCGACAGCTCGATTTGCAGCTTGAGGAAACTGCCGTTGTCGGGCGCAATGCCGAAATTGATGAGCTGCAACTGGAACGGCCCGGTCGGCAACGTCGGCACCGGCAGGCTGGCTTTCAGGCCGCTGCCGTTTTTCAGCCGCAGCGTGCCGAATTTGTCGGCCTCGGCTTCGACTGCGAAATCCAGCGCGATGCCTTCGCCCAGGATCAATTTGAGGAAACCGTCCCTGGGCTTCAGCGTTGCCTTGCCCTGGCGCGCGAACACGCTGATGGCGGGCGCGGCGTTGCTCAGGGTGAGCGCCATGCCGAGTTCGCCGATGCTGAGTTTGGCGCCCAATTCATCGCTGCCGATCACCAGCGCGCCGTTGGGATCGACGTGGCTCAGGCTGAGGGTGAACCCGAAATCGCCGCTGACCTGTACCTGGCCGGGCGGCAGTACCGGTACGAACACGCTGACGCCGGCGCTTGACGTCAGGCTCATTTTGAAACCGCCGACGCTGGCTGCCGGATTGACGGCCAGGTTGAGCGCTGCCCTGATGCCGGGAGGGGCGCTGCTGAATTCCAGCGTGCCGCCAAGGCCGGGCGCGTTGAGATTGAGTTTGGGCAGATTGGGCGCCAGCGCAGGCAGACCCGGCAGCGGAAAACCGGGGTTGGGTGCGGCAAACGAGCGGTCGAGCAGGCTGCCGCCAAGCAGGGTGACGAGACCCAATGCGGCCTGAGTATCGGTGCTCTGCGCTGCGCTCGCACCCAGTAGCGTTGCGAGCTTTTGCGCGCGCTGTCCGGCGGACGCGCCCGTCTGCGCATCGCCGGACAGCGTGAGCAGTATCTTGCCGAGGCTGAACGCGCTCGGATAGCGTCCGCCTGCCACGCTGCGCAACTGTTCCAGCTGGCGCAGGATCGGCGCGATGACGCCGAGCGCGGCCGCCGGATTGCCGCCCTGTAGTGCGTCCACTGCCTGTTTGATGTTATCCAGCGCCGCCAGCGACTCGGCGACGATCTGCGCTGCCAGCGCCAGCGATTCGGCAGTCGCGCCGGTGTCCCTGAAATCGTTGATATCCGGGTTGGCGGGCAGCGGCACGTTGGCGTTGGTCAGCCCCAGCATCTGCCAGATGCGCTGTTCGGCAGCCGCCTGATCGGCGGCGGGCAGCGCCGATACCGCCTGACTGACGCTATCCCGAAACCAGCTATAACACTTCTGGAAAACCGCATCTGGCTGTGCCATGCACGCTACCTCCCTCGCTGGCTGTCACGGCGGCTGATACAGCAGATGCCCGTGCAGCGTTTATGGATGTGTCTGCGTTTTATAGGCGACGCAGCCAAATTGGCTATGCATCCTATGGCCTAGACCATTTGGCCTAACGACAGAAACGCGACCCCTGGCTTCATTGATCGCCTGCGCGGGCGATGTAGCGCAACGCACGCAGGCTGGGCAGGAAGAAATACGCCCCGCCGCGCACCATGACAAACTGCGGCAGCCCGGTCACGCGCTGACGCAGGGCATTGTCGCGCTGCACGGTAAACACGCTGGTCACCGGGCAGCCGGGAACGGGCTGGTGATTGCCGAGCAGCGGGTCGGTTTCGCCGGTCAGGCCGGAAAACTTGCTGCTCGCCATCCATGCGTTCTGGATGAATTCAAACTGGCGCGCGATATTGGCGTTGAGGCAGATGAAATGCAGGCCGCGCCTGGGGTCATCTGGCGGCGCGGGCGCCAGTGCATCCTCCGGTTTCAGTTCGCAGCCATATTCGCGGCCGCGCCGCAGGATACGGTGAAAGCGCACCGACGACATCAGGTCGTCGCGGAAACCCTGCGGGCCGAACCCCAGCACGGTGATGAGTTTTTTCAGCAGGCTTGTTGGGCGACCGGGGAAATCGGTATTGCGCGGATTGGCGCGTCGCACATGCGCACCGAACGGGCAGCGCGCGCCAGACGGATCGTGATCGAACGTGAACTGGTTTTGCCGAATCTGCTCCGGGTTCGTGCCTGTCCCGGGAATCGGCTGTTGCTGAACCGGCACCAGCGCATCGCCCGCGCGCGTCCGCCCCACCATCGCCGCCGCCAGCATTTGCGCTTCGGCTTCATTGCCGCCTGCCTGCCGATGGACGAATTGCCAGAATGCGCGCACATCCTGTTCCAGTTGCCGCATCACCAGATAGGTCCCGTTGCGGCCGAGGTCTTTTTTAGCCGGCGCATCCAGCGCCGGCAGCAGGTCGGTGTTTGCAGCATCAGGATCGAGCAACGGTCGGTCGGTGAGCTTGCCGTATTCATTGCAGTAGCCCAGCAGGAATTCGCCGAGCGCAACCACGTTGCTGTAGTCATACCGGATATGGGCAGCTTGCTGCTGCGATTCCCAATCGAGTTGCGGCTGGCTGATGCCGTCGGCGAAGCCGAAGGGTTCGACGCCGTCGAGATTTTCGGTGTGGAGCCACTGCGCTTCGGCGAATGCCTCGTTCCAGACGTCGCCGGTACTGGCTTGCACAAACGCATCGAAGGCTTGCGGATCGGCAAAAAACATCACCACCAGATGCACCTCGTTTGCGGGGCCGCCCCAGTGCCAGTATTCGGGTGCGTTATCTGCTACATCGCCCAGCTCGCGTGCGCGGTTTTCCTGCGTCATGCCGCCGCGAAATGCGTGCGAAAAACCGGCGATCACCGACTCGGCCACGCCAAGCGCGCGCAAGCCCGGCGCGGTGAACGCGACTTGCAGCGCGGTGGTCGGCGGCGGGTTCATCAGCATTGCGTTGCTGACCGGTGCCGTGCGCAACCAGGCGCGCGCGGCGGCGGCGTTTTTTATCCGCAGCAGCGCATAGCGCGCCTGCGTCATGTGCTTGTAGCCAAAGCGCAGCAGGCCTTGCACGTCGGCGTAATCGACCTGGTTCATAGCAGGGCGAGCCATGCGCTAATCTCCTCGTTGCTCATCGACGCGGATTCCAGGCCACAGCGGATACGCGTGTTGCGTTCCAGATCGATTGCGGTCAGACCGGGGTAAGCCTTGTACCAGACCTGCGTCGGCAGCGTATGGCGGCGCAGGTATTCCTTGTATTTGCATTCGTCGGCGCAGCCGTCCAGCACCAGCCAGTTGGTTCTGGGATAGCCGATAGCGTTGCTGAACGAGGCATTCAGGCCGAAACCGGCCTTGTTGATGAAATCGTCCATGTAACTCTCGACGCTGCCGTCGTAGTTGCTGAAAAACGCCGCGCGGCGCGCTGTTTTCACGAGCGCCCAGGGCTTGGCGCCGCCGATAAACACCCAGCGCGCGAAGTGGATCGAACGGATGCGTCCCAGGCGGCCGGGGCGGACCAGGTGCCGTGCAGCATAGTTGACGGTGAGGAGTACGCCGAGGGTGGTCAGCAGTCGCAGCAGGCCGGGCTTCAGGCTGCCCATCGCGCTGAACTGGTTGGTGACATCGTGATCTTCGCCGAGCGCCAGCGCGTCGGACCAGGCCTGATCGACGCTGGGGTAGAGCGCCGGATCGGTTTTTTCCAGCTGGCGCAGGCGGAGGAGATAGAACGGCGCGGCCACGATGAGCAGCGGCAAGGCCAGTAACAGCAGCACGGGCAGGCCGATCAGGTGCAGGGTGTCTTTTATCCACCACCCCAGCGGCGTTGGCTCCTCGGCGGACAGCATGAGGCGGCTAATGGCGGTCTCTTCCTTGATAAAAGCGGCGAGCTGCGCGTGTATTTCCCGCGGCGGCATTTTTTCGAGCGCAGATGCATGGCGCGTGAGGTAGTTTTCCAGCGCGTCGCGCAGCGCCGCTTCTTCGCGCACCTGCCACAGCGTGCGTCCGCGACAGTTCACGTAATTGGCGATGGCGGGGCTGCGGTGCCGTTTCATCCAGGCCACCAGGTCGGCGGTGGAGGTGAAGCCTTCGCAGCAGGAAAACAGCATGCTCAAGCCGACCGCTGCGCGCCGTGCCAGCTCTTGCAGGAAGGCGTTTTCATTGCCGTCGATGTCGCCGAGCAAGGCGAAATAGAGCGGATAGGCGGGTACCGGCAGCCCATGGACGCCTACATCTGCGGTCGTCTGATCGTCGAGGATCAGCAGGCGTGCGACATGCAGCGTGTCGAACTGCGCGAACGGGATCAGCGTGTTGTCCGGGTTGACGCGCCCGGGTGCGTGGTTCATCGAAGCGAGCAACTGGCGCAGCTCAGCCTCGCGTGCCGGCATGATCGGCGCCAGGATCATGAATTGGGTCTGCGGTGTCATGGCGGCTGCTCGAACGTCTCATCGCCAGTGGGCTCATAGTGCGGCACTGCGTTCAGCGTATGCCGCAGCCTGGACAACTCGAAATACATGCGCTGGCGGGCACGGCTCTGGTTTCCCAGCGGGCGGTGTTCGGCGATGGTGTGCCACGGGTTATAGGAAAGCTTTTTGGCGAATGCCAGTTGCGCCGGGGAATCGAATGTCTGTTTGTAGAGACGCAGCGTGGCCACCGAAACGCGCGGCGAAAGCTTCTCCGGCCACAACACCGCGTTGTTCTCGATCGGCATCCGGAATGGGTCGATTTGTCTTTGCAGGCGGATGTCGAATTCGACGTCGCCCTGGTTCAGCGCCGTGACCATCGCGTCGCGCAGATAGTCGTCGGGCGGGCGCAACGGCAGACGCGGAATCGGCGTGCGCTGCCTCGATTTAGGCCACACCGAATATTGCATCGCCTGGCCTTCGCCCAGCAGATACGGCACGCAACTGAAGTAGGGTGCCTCGAACGGACTGCTCTGCGTCTTGATGAACAGCGCCTGCATGATGAGGTCGAGCATGTGCGGGCGTTTGAAATTAAGGAAATGGAATAGCGACGCGTTCTTCAGGCTCCAGCGCTGCAAGTGTGCGTTGGCTCGGGTATCCGGCGTGACGAAGGTCGGCGTGGAGACGCCGAACAGGTCCAGCGTGTGCTGTTCTTCGTCCATCAGCTTTGCACCCGGCACGCCCATCAGCTTGATGCTGATGCTCATGAAACCGACGTCGTCGATGTCCGGCGTGATGTAGGGGCCGGGGCCGGAAAACCGTACCCAGGCAGCAAAACTGTACGGCCTGGCGTAAATGCCGTGGCGGAACGCCGGCGGAATATTGTCGTGCACGATGAACTCGCCCCGCACGATGCCGTGTGTCTTGGTGTTGCCGCCGCGCTCCATGCCGCCGGGTTTCCACAACCCGCGCATCTGCTGCTCGAAAGTGGTGATGATCGAATCGAGATATTCCGTTTCACCCGGCAGCGGTTTTTCCTCGGCGAGCTGCAGGCCTTCATCGCGACGCTGCCAGTTAATCAAGGCCGTGACCAGGCGCGCCAGCGGATCGCGCAGCAACGCGTCGAACGGTGGACGCAGCCAGGGGTCGATGCGCCGCTCCATCTGCAACAGGAAGGTGGACGTATCGGCGAGCCAGTTCAGCACTGCAGAGCCGGTATTGGCGCGCGGCACCGGGCGGCTGGTATGGGTGATTTCGCTGGGCATGGTCAGAGGCGCTTATCGTGTTGGAAAACGAGGGGCAACGCGGCGTCGTTTTCCGTGCCGTAGTTGCGTATGAAAAGGGTGTGGCCGAAGGCGGCAACGAGTGCGCCGGGAATGAGCACAAAGATTTTCAATCGGCGCGAACAGGGAAGGCGTTTATTCATGGCGCACTCGCTTTTTTCTCATTCATTCTGGTTTGGATTTTCTCCATATTTCTAGCGGTCGTCCTGGTCGATGGGTTATCCGGGCCGTAGATTCGGGTGAGAATTTTGAGCGCCCGCTGGGCATAGGCGAACGCGTCGCTGAGGTCACCCTTGTCCAGGAGAATCTGCCCGATGTTGTTGGCGCGGATGGCGACGTTGGGATGCTCAGGACCGAACACCTGTTCGTCAATTTTCAGTGCCTGCTGGGAATAGGCGAGCGCCCCGTCGAGGTCGCCCTTGGCCTTGAGAATCAGTCCGATGTTGTTGGCGTCAATGGCGACGCTAGGATGTTCGGGGCCGAACACGGTCTCGTCGATCTTCAGTGCCCGCCGGGTGTAGGCGAGCGCCCCGTCGAGGTCGCCTTTGGCCTGGAGAATTTGCCCGATGTTGTTGACATCTCTGGCGACACTGAGATGTTCGGGGCCGAACAATTTTTCGTCGATCTTCAGCGCTCGCTGGGCATAGGCCAATGCCCCGTCAAGGTCGCCCTTGGCCTGGAGAATTTGCCCAATGTTATTGGTAATGGTGGCGACACTGAAATGCTCCGGGCCGAACGCCTTCTCGACAATCTTCAGCGCCCGGTGGCTATAGGCAAGTGCCCCGTCAAGGTCGCCCTTGGCCTGGAGAATCTGTCCGATACTGGCGGCAATGGCTGCGACGCTAAAATGCTCCAGGCCGAACACGGTCTCGTCGATCTTCAGTGCCCGCTGGGAGTAGGCAAGCGCCCCATCGAGGTCGCCCTTGGCCATGAGAATCTGCCCGATGTTGTTGGCATCAGTAGCGACGCTAAAGTGCGAGGGTCCGTACACCTGCTCATCGATTTTCAGTGCCCGCTGGCTATAGGCGAGTGCCCCATCCAAGTCGCCCTTGGCCATGAGAATCTGTCCGATGCTATTGGCGACAGTGGCAACACTCGCATGCTCGGGGCCGTACACTTGCTCGTCGATCTTCAGCGCCCGCTGGGAATAGGCGAGCGCTCCGTCGAGGTCGCCCTTGGCCTTGAGAATTTGACCGATGCTGTTGGCGACAGCAGCAACGTTTGCATGCTCGGGCCCAAACACTTGCTCGTCGATCTTCAGCGCCCGCTGGGAATAGGCGAGCGCCCCGTCGAGGTCGCCCTTGGCCATGAGAATCTGCCCGATGTAACCGGCATCATTAGCGACGCTAAAATGCTCGGGTCCGAACACTTTCTCGTCGATCTTCAGCGCCCGCCTGAAATGGACGAGCGCCCCTTCCAGGTCGCCCTTTATTCCGATAACCACCACCCCCATGACTGTACTCAACTGCGCCACAGCCAAGGGGGCAGTGGCTTCGTCAAACTGCGCCAAGCCTTCACGCACGATGTGCTCTGCTTTCGCGAAGTCGGATAACTGGGCATAGGCGGTAGCGAGGGCCAGGTAGAAATCTGGCAGCTTAACCAGGTCCAGTGCCTTTTTCAGGTGCGGGATAGCCTCGGCAAAGCGGTAGCGTTCCAGTAATGCATACCCCTGATTGTAGGCCGCCTCCGCCTCGTCGAACTTCGCCAGAAGCCGCTGTTTGTGAGCAGCCGCCTCTTCGTCAGCCTTTTCCAGCAGTTGCTGTTTGACGGCGCTGATTTCAGTCTTGACCTTTTGCGGCGTGGGCGGCGGCGGTAGCTTCATGCCATGTTCCAACTGATCCAGGCGGGCGAGGATCGCGTCTTGGCTCGTCTTCTGGCCTTGCAGAATGCTTTCGGTATGTTTACCCAATTGCTCGTCCACGATGGCCCCAATGCGCTCGTAGTCGATGCTCTTGCCGCTGATCCTGGCCAGGCGTTCCAGTTTGTTGTTGTAGTCAGCCAGTGTTCTTTCCAGTTGTGCCGCATCGACTTTCCGGTCGGCGAGGAGACCCTGCCGCAGGAATTCCAGCGTCTTGCCGTCCGACTGCATGGCCGGGAGCAAACCTTTGATGCCTTCCTCATAGGCTTTCTTGCTGATGGCGCAACTGTTGAAGCCGGTTGCCAGCGCCTTGACGAACTCGTTGAGTTTTTGGGTGGCGGCAGCGGCCTGTTGCAAGGTCTTGGGCGCAACGGCCACCCGCCCGCCGAGTACGCTCAGGCCGCTGAGCGTGGCTTCCAGGCCGGTTGCCGAGTACTGGATAGACAGTTGCCTGACGTCAATCTCGTAGCGGATGTCGTCGCTGCTGCAGGTGATTTTCCTGGCGGCCTGGGCGGGCGCTACCCACACTGCAGTGATCAGGCACAGGCAAAGGGAAGCCGCCGTGGCAGCAGGTAAGTGCCGACTTGTCATGGACTTGTACCCCCGAGCGACTGGGACATGGCGATGTACTGGCGCACCAGTTCCGCCAGGCGTGCCGGGTCTTGCGCTGGCTGCCCGGCAAAGGAATCGATCTGTCTGGCCAGGCTGTCCAGCGCCTGAAACCGGGCGCCGTATTCGGCGTATTGCATCTTGCCAATGGCGCAACTGTTGTAGCCTGCCACTACAAACTTGCGGAATTCCTTGCCTTGTTGCATGCCTTCGGATAATGCCTGCAACTGTTTGGGGTCTAGCCTGGCCGCGAGCTTGCCCTTATCCGCGAGGCTTAGCTCGAACGCCGCCGCATAGGCCCAGTAATCGGTGGTGAAATCGCGCAGATCGATCTGATGGCGGAGGTCTCCATTACCGCAATCGACTTCCTGTCCTCGTTTGAGAAAGACGTCGTAAGCCAGCCACGTCCCGACAATGAGCAGCGCGGCAGCAACTACCACGATGAGCTTATTCCTGTTCATTGGCATTGCTGTAAGCCAGGCGCGCGGCGCCTATCAGTGTGTGCCCGCCTGAAACAAGCGCAGTGGCGGCTTGAAAACGAAAAACAGGCTGGTCATTCATGCGGCATCCTTTGTGGTTGGGACAGGGTGGGGGGCAGGCAGGCACGCAGTTGTCCGAACGGCCGTGCAAGCAGGGTTTCGGGTTGGCCGCCCTGGGCGCGGATGCGTAGGCGCACGTCTTCCAGCAGCGTCGCCAGGGCAGGTGAGCGTGCCCAGGTTGCTACGTCGATGCCGCGCGTGGCCAGGATGCTGGGCGGCGGCATGGGCGATTTGCTGCGCCGCGCGGCGGTGACATGCCACAGGCTCAGGCGATAAAAAATCCGCTCAGCACAGTGATCGAGACGGGCGCTGACGGCAGCGTCGTCGCCGTGCAAAAAATTCGGCGGAAAATTCGCCGTGCTGTCATGGCACAGGCCGCACTGGGTGCGAAACAGGGCGTGAGCGCCAGTGAAGCGCACGCCGGCTTCGATGCGTGCAGGCGGCAATCGGGTCAGCGACGGCTTGTGCGGCATGTCGAACTCGGCCAGCACGGCATGCAGCAGCGATGGGTTGAACGGACCTGCGGCCAGTTCGCCGCGTGCGCGCAGGCGTTCGAGCGCGGCGCTTAAATCGCGCTGTCCCAATCGTTTGACCGCCGATTGTTTAACGACGGCAGCGTCGAGCATGCCGGCCAGCCCGACGATGAAGGCGGTTTTGTCCGGTGCGTGCCATATTTCTAGCGGCAGGCGCGGTAGCAGGGGGTCGTTCGCTGCATCCGGCAAGGCGGCCAGCGGGTCGCGGTTGGGCAGGTCGGGATTGGGAATGGGCAGCCCGTGCGGCCAACGGATTTTCCAGTTGCGCGCCAGCGTCGGCAACGCGCTGGCGGCGGGCAGGCGGCCATTGCGGGCGTAATCCAGCGCAGCGGAAAACGCTTCCATGCGGCAGCGATCGCCGGTTTCGCCTGCGCCGCAGCCCTGTTGCCACAGCGTCTGCCAGACCGAGAATAAATTGGCGCGCTCGGTCGCCGCGTCGATGAAATAGGCGATGTCGGTGCCGGAGAGCTTGATGCCGTAAAAATCCTTGCGTGCGTCACGCAGACGACGGGCGATTGCCGGATTGGCGGAGGTTTCGTCCCACAACGGGCGTGCGAAGATGGGCGCGGCGTTCTGGTGGCAGGCCAGGCACAGGCTGCGCCGCGCGTAGAAAACCTGCGGTATTTTGCCCGGTGCGTAATCGCGCACGATCTGGAATTCGAAGCGCGCAGCGTCGTCGTTGTAGCTGATGACTTCGACCACCTCGCCCTTTTCGTGAAAGCCGAGGAACAGCCGGTCTTGCAGCGGGTCGACCCCCGCTTTGTTGAGGCCGTCGGCGGCAGCGACCACACGCGGGAAGCGGAAAAAATCCGGTGCGCCGGCGTTCTTTTGCAGCGATCGGCCGAGCGGGATCAACGTGGTCTTGAGCGCTGGCAGGCCGCCCGGGTCGGCCTGCATCTGTGACTGGATTTTCTGCGCCAGGCGGGCATAAGGAAACGGCACCGGCGCGTTGCCGATGAGCAGGTCGAATCGCGAGCGCCCAAGCGGCGGCAGGTCGGGCTGCGTGGGTACCAGCGGTTGCGCCGACGTACCCCAAGCGGGGCTCAATGTCAGGCACATGGCAATAATGAACAGATAGGGGCAGAGGCAGCGCGCATTGGGCATCAGGCCGTCGGCCCGTACACCGCGCAGCTGGCGGCGGGCAGCTCGAGCCACACCGCACGCCAGTCGGGGCGCGGCGCGGCGACCACCAATTCGCTGCCGATTTGCGCCGGGTCAGACGAATACAGACAGACCAGGCGACTGCCCAGCGGGCTGATCGTGAAATCCAGCCCCACCCATGCGGCGCGCTTGCCGTCGGCGTCGGTGTTGATCGCGCACAGCCATTCGCGTTCGGTGAATAACCGCGACCACGCCACCACCGAGCGCAGCACGCCGCCGAACATCTGCGGCTCGCCGAAATCCTGGCCGTTGCCGGAAATCGCCCGCAGGTATTGGCGACCGCGCCGCAACGCCAGATGTTGCCCGTGCACCGCAATCAGCCGTGCGAGTTCGCGGTAGAGCGGCTGGGTTTCGTCAAAACAGTGGCGGTCGCGCGAGCGGAACGCGCCGAAGTCGCCGCCGAACATTGCCTCGCGGATGTAGCGGTCGTTGTCGCCCGCGCCGTCCAGTCCCTGTTCCGAACCGTAGTAGATGCACGGAATGCCGAGCGTGAGTACATTCAATGCCAGCGCATTGAGCGCGAGCGGTGTGCCACCGTCGGCGCAGAAGCGTGCCTTGTTATTACCTTTGCGTACCTGGTCGTGGTCGTCGTAAAGCGTGACAACCTTGTCGCGGAACCAGGTGTGGCTGTCCTTGCCGAGCTCGAACGAGTTGCGGAACAGGTCGAAGTAGTCCGCCGGATTGCGCCGCCCCTTGACCAGGTATTCGATCTTGTCGGGGATGTCGTCGATGCCTAGCGCAGCGTCGAGACCAGTCGCTTCGCGCAGGGCGAAGGCGTTGCTGCGGCCACCGGTGATTTCGCCGATCAGGGTGAAGTTTTCCTTGCCGATCGATTGCGCGAATTCGTGAATGCAGGCGGTGAAATAGCGTGTTGCGCCGGGCTCCATGTGCTTGACTGTATCGACCCGGAAGCCATCGAGGTCGGCGTAGGCGATCCAGTATTGATAGGCGCGGGTGAGGGTGCGCAGCGCCAGCGACGGCCGGAAACTGTCGATCTCGCCCGCGCCGAGATGGATGTCTTTCAGATCGAAGAAATCGCCGTCCAGATATTCCGGGTACCAGTCCCAGCTATTGATGCGGCCGAGTCGGGTGAAACTCTCGGGCGCTTGCAGTTCGCGTGGCCAGACGGCGGCGTCCGGGTCGGCGACCGGCGCACCATATGCCAGCGTGGGCATACCGCTGGCGTCGTTCCAGCCCCGGACGCTATAGGCGTTGCCGTCCCAGCGCGGGTCCATGCCGTGCTCGGTCGGATAGCGGTCTGGGGCATAGGAAAACACCGGCCCGGCGTGGTTGAGGATGACATCCAGAATGACGTAGATGCCATGCGCGTGCGCCGTATCAACCAGTTCGCGCAGGTCTTCGCGGCTGCCGAAACGAGGTTCGATGGCCAGAAAATCCTGCACGCCGTAGCCGTGGTAGGCGTCGCTCCACGGCGGCTGCTTGAACACCGGGCTCACCCATAGCGCGGACACGCCGAGCCGCTTCAGATAACCGATTTTGCTTGCCGCTCCTTTCAGGGTGCCGCCGACAAAGCGCGCGCCGGCATTGCGCCAGGCTGCTGCGGCAGGCTCGGTGCCAACCGCATTGCCGTGCTCGGCGGGGCTAAGCAGGGGGGTGACGCCGCCCGCCACCGGATTACCCGCGAGGTCGTGATAGCCCGCCTCTTTGCCGTCGGAAAACCGGTCGACCAGAAAAAAGTAGAACACCTGGTCTTCCCACGCGCTGGGCGAAGGGTGGAAGCTGTTTTGCGTCAGCGCGGCGAAGTCGATGTCGGCAAGCGTTTGCATGGCGGTGTCCTCAGCGGGTCGCAACGATGCGTTTCTGCGTGCCGCCCCAGCACGTGTCTCTGACCTGGCCGGCCTCGAATTCGGCGCGCCCGGCGCGGTCCAGATCCTTGTTGTAGAGCACGAAGTTGAGAATGAAGGCGTGATCCATGTAGGCGCGCCCGAGATACAGGCCGGGCCGCACCATGCGGATTTCATCACGCACCTTGAGGCCGCGCCGCCCGGCCAGGAAATCCGGTCGTTCGCGGTAGCCGGGGATGTCGTCGGTGAAGGCGTAGTCGATGATGATGGATTCGCGGCGCGAGTCGATCAGGCTTTGCCCGCAGTAGAGCTTGGCGGGGAACAGCAGCCAGGCATCCTTGCCGTCAACGGCGATTTTCGGGATGTCGCCGGGGCCGATGACGGGGCGCAGCACGGCGAGGTCTTCGATACGGTTGCGCAGCACTTTTTCGTCGCGGTAGAACACCTTGCCTTTCCACAATGTTTCGCCCGCGGTTTCCAGCAGCTTACCCTTGACGTTCAGCCCCAGGCCGGCGAGCCCGCCGACGATTTCGGCGGCGCGCAGCTTGCCCGTGCCGCCGCGCGTGAATACGATTTCGCCGTCGAACGGACCATTCGGAATTGGCCCCGAGCCCAGACGCGCGTAAAGCTGGTCGAGTTGTTCCTGATTCAGCCCGGCCAGATATTTTGGGGTGACCTTGATGAGTTCTTTCAATGGAATCGGGTGTTCGTACTCGACCTGCGCCAGATCAGGCTTGCTCGCATAATCCTTGCCATAAGGCGCGTAGACGATGTCGGGCTTGCCTGCGAACCAGCTTTTGATCTGGTCGCACCCCCCCAGCGTGGCGCTCAACACCAGTGCGAAAAAAACAGCGCGGACAGGCATGGTTTCCTCCTCAAAACGTCGCGAGAAAGGCTATCAGGGCGTTCTTGTCGGCCTCTGACAGGTCTTCGCCAAAACGGTGGCCGTCGTTTTCGATTTCGACGTTGCACGACGAATATACTTGCCACAGCGCGGGCGTACGGGCGCGCGCTGCCTTCACCAGTTCGACCAGCCGATTCGGGTCGGAGACGATGGCTTTGCCGATGTTGCGCATTTCGGATGCGACCTGTTTCGCATCATGCGCGGGCAATATTTTGGCCAGGCGCGCGTCGAGTTCGGCGGGCTCAAGTTTTGCGCGCACCAGATCGCCGATGAATTCCTTGTGGCGGAAATTGCCAACATTGCCTGCGCTGGCGCCCGCCGGTACGCGTACGGTGAAGCCGGTTACGCGCTTTTCTTCCTTACCGTCGAAGATGCGCGGGCCGATGTCGAGCACGATGTCCTGGTCGAGCTTGAGCGCCTTGGGGATGCGTTTGGAGGGGCTGAGCAGGTCGTTCATCGACGCGACATAGAGCTTGAAGCGACCTTCGACCGAGGTGTCGTATTGCCAGCACGCGGGCTGTTTGTCCCTGGCCAGCGGCGGGTTGCCGGGCCTGGACGTATCGACGTAACTGGAACGGTACTGCTCGTAGGGATTGGCCTTGTCGCCGCCCCAACCGCAGAGTTCCGGTCCGACCGAATTGTTGTGCAGGAACGGCGCGTGCGCCCACAGGTTCAGCAGCGAAATGTTGCGGTAATAGCCGCGTCCGCCGTCGTGCGGTTCGAGAATGCCGGAGACGGTCTTGCGGGCGAAGTAATTTTCGTCGGCGAACTGTTCCCAGACATGGCCGCGCAGGTGATTGGAATGCAGCGCGCGGCAGCGGTCAGTACCGATTTCGGTGACCGGCGTCGGCACGTCGTTGCCGAGCCAGTCGGCGCGCAGGCCTGTTTTGCTGTCGAGGGCGCGAAAATTTACCGCCTCGAACGGCGGCTTGCCGCTGGAATGACAGCGCGCGCAGTTGGTGGCGAATACCTGCTGGCCGCGCGACACCGCGTTTTTGCCGAAACGGTGGTCGAGGTCGCGCTCCAGATCAGCCTCGGCGTAAGGTGTCTGGCGCTGGTTTGCGCGCGCTTCGCGCAAGTCCCTGGCATGGCCTTCAGGCGCGGTCAGGAAGAAATCGAGGATATTCTGTAGCCGGTCTTCGACCGCGCGGAAGTTGGGGCAGTCGCGCCGGCACTGGCCGATGTCGAACGGCGTCTGACCGAAATTGCGCGCCTGCGGATCGAGCTGGCGCAGGTCGGTAAGGTGATTGACCCAGCACTGCTCGGAACACGAACCGATGTTGAAATACACGCGCTGGATCGCACCCAGCGCGCCGATCGAGTCTTCACCGCCTTTGAGGATGTGGTGTACGGTTTCGGCTTGCAGGCTGTTTTCCCAGCATTTGCCAGGCTTGCCGGGTTCGCACCAGCAGCTGGATGCTTTTGTGCCCGTTGGGCACGCAGCCGTCTTGCGCCAGCGCTTGACCTGTTCGCCCGCAAAGGTGGGACGCTGCGCGATATTGATGAGCGCATTGATGGTGCCGGCGTTGTTGACCTGATCGTTGGGGATCGCCGAAGTATCGGAGGTGCCGGGACGCGCGTGGGCAAAAGTCTGCCACAGCAGATCGTCGTGCGGCATGCCCGAAATGAGCAATTCGGAGATGCGGATGTATTGGTTGCCGACCAGCCCGGAGATATTTTCCCATTTCGGGTGTGCCGGGTTGAGCGGGGGTTTGGCCGGGTCGAAGGCGACATGGCAGGAAGCGCAGGAGGTGCCGATCAGGAACGGCGGTTCGATTGAAGCATCGGCGAGTTTGCGCAGCTTGAAGTCGGCGCGGGCGGGGTCGCTGGACAGCTTGCGGTCGTAGCCCTGCCAGGTACCGAGGCTGCCGTTGAGTTTTTTCCAGGCGACCGGATCGAAGCGCGGGTTGGGAAATTTGCGGAAGCCGAGCGCGCCGGTGGAGGTGCCGAAGGCGAGGTTGCAGCTGTCCTCGCGACCGTCGCGGTGGCCTGCGGGGTCGCTGGACGTGGCCGCGGCATCCTTGAAGTCGCACGCCGGGTCACGGTAGCCGGCTTTGCCGACGAACTTCAGCAGAGTCTGGTCGCCGGGACACCAGTCGAAGCCGTAGGTTTCCTCATAACTTTTGGCCGGGCAGCCAGCCGAACCCGGCGTACAGCAGCCCGGATCATTGATCAGTCCCCAGGTTTTGAAGCGGGTGTCGCGCTGGTCGCCGCGCAGCACGCCGTACCAGTCGATCAGCGCGGTGATGCGCTGCTGGAAGGTGTAGGTATGGAAACGCGCATTGCCTGCGGTCGCCTTGAACCAGATTTCGCGCCCGGCGCGGGCGGACGGCGACAGCCTGGTTCCGGCGGCGTGGAAAGCGGCGTCGTTGTATGACGCAGCAACCTCCGGCAGGGCAGTGGCTTCAGGCGGGACGGCGGCGCTTGGAGTGGGCTGGTTCGGCAGCGTGGCGCGTGCCTCGTGGGCAGGTTGAGAAAACCAGAGTGCCACCGCGAACCCTGCAATGACACAGACGGCAATCCAGCGGACTGGTTTGGATGAATTCATCTAGCTGTCCCTCAAAGCAAAAAAGCAGCAAAGCAGGAGCGCGTTCGATTGTTTGCATCTTTCGCCCGGTAGCAAGCTGGTTTCACGGCGGTTTCGGCTTGAATGAATTGCCAGGCCGGTTGCCGGTGCCTGCCCGCTTAGCCGGCCATCCTGTTCAACATGTGGTCGATGACCTTGCTGTGCTCGTCCTGCGGGCTGAACAGGATGACCTCGGCATCTTTGCCGACTTTAACCGTGTGTCCGGGTGGCCTGGGCGTGGATCTAATGCGCAAAGCATGTCGAACGCCTGGCGCAGCGCAATTGCCGCCTTGCACGGCAACCGCCATCTGACCGGCGGCATCGCGCAGCCCGCTAACCCTTTTCCGGAAAACCAATCTGGCCGTGTCATGCGCCCTACTCCCCTCGCTGGCTGTCACCGGGCCCGGTACTGTGGATGCCCGTGCAGCATTTATGGTATGTCAGGGTTTTATAGGTGATGCTGCCGAGTACGGCTATGCGTCATTTGCCATAGGCCATTTGGCCTATGGCATTGAATTTCCGAGTAGCGCGTCTATTTCAGCGTGCCGAATAGCTGGAATTCATAGGCAGTGGCGTAGCCGCCCTTGCCGGATAACAGCTTGACTTTGAAATATCTGGCGGTGACGGCCGGGAAGGCGAATGCCTGGTAGGGTGCGTTGAACAGCTTCAGATTTTGCGGCTTGAAGCGGCCGATGGTTTCGAATGCGCCGGTCGGTGACTCATTACCATAGGACAGCTCGATTTCACTGACATTGTAGATATCGGTCGCAGGAATCAGCACGGTAAACGTGTCGAAACGGGCGCTGCGCCCATTCTTGAAACCGTACACACCCGTCTGATTTACCTCGAGCGAGATAGACGCTTCCTTGCCGTCGATGGTACGGTTCCATTCGTCGTTTGAGGCGGCTTCAAGGTGGCCGCCCTTGTCTGGGTCCAGCAGATTGATGCGTGCAGCGGATGTCTGGGGGGTGTGAGTGTCAGGCGCACGGGGCACGGATGCCAATGCGTCTGGCGATGGATTGACGGATGGGTCGGCCGGTGTGGCATCTGGCGCAGATGATGTGACGCTGGCTGCAGTACCGTGCGCGCTTTCTGGCTTGACATCGGGTTTGAACAGCGGCGATTGATACAGCACGACCAGCAGGCCGCTGACGGCGGTGATGATGCCTGCGGTGGCGGTCAGGATGCCGGGCAGGGTTTGCCACCAGCTCGACGATTTTGGTGTTTCGTCCATATTTTACTCCCCGTGCTTTTCGTTATAGCCCGAAAAATCGGGTGTGTTGCTGCACGCAGGCTCAGCCGCCGGTAAAGCGCCGGTACTGGATGGTTTCGGCAATATGGCGCGGGGCGATGCGCTCGTCACCCGCCAGGTCAGCCACCGTACGCGCGACTTTGAGAACGCGGTGGTAGGCACGTGCCGACAGGTTGAGGCGGCTGATGGCTTGTTTCAGCAGCGCTTCGCCAGCCGCATCCGGTGCGCAGTGGGTATCGATTTCCTTGGTGCCGAGCTCGGCGTTGGGCTTGCCCTGGCGCGCAATCTGGCGGGCGCGTGCGGCCTCCACCCTGGCCTGAATCGCGACGCTGGTTTCGCCATCGGGCTGACGCAACAAATCGTCGTGCGACAGTGCGGGGACTTCGATCTGGATGTCGATGCGGTCGAGCAGCGGGCCGGAGATGCGCCCGCGATAGCGCGCAATCTGGTCCGGCGTGCAGCGGCACTTGCCTGCCGGATGGCCGAGGTAGCCGCACGGGCACGGGTTCATCGCCGCGATCAATTGAAAGCGCGCCGGGAAGTCGGCCTGGCGCGCGGCACGCGAGATGGTGATGCGACCGGATTCGAGCGGCTCGCGCAGCACTTCAAGCACGTTGCGCGGGAATTCGGGCAGCTCGTCCAGGAACAGCACGCCGTGGTGCGCCAGTGAAATCTCGCCCGGCCGCGGGTTGCCGCCGCCACCCACCAACGCCACGGCAGACGCGGTATGGTGCGGACTGCGGTAGGGGCGGCGTTTCCAGTGCTCGATACGAAAGCCGCCGTTCAAGGAAAGCAATGCCGCGGATTCGATGGCCTCCTGTTCGCTCATGCCAGGCAGAATGCCGGGAAAGCGCGCCGCCAGCATCGACTTGCCGGTGCCCGGCGGTCCCGCCATCAGCACCGAGTGGCCGCCGGCCGCGGCGACTTCGAGTGCGCGCTTGACGCCGAGTTGGCCTTTGACTTCGTTGAAATCCGGGTAATGTACTTGTACGGATGCCACTGGCAGCAGCGCTTGCAATGGCAGCAAGGCCTGTCCGGCAAGGTGGGCGCAGACTGCCAGCAGCGAGTCGGCGGGGTGGACGACGGCACCCTCCACCAGAGCGGCTTCCAGTGCGCTGGCGCTGGGCAGGATAAACGCCCGCCCGCTGGAAACCGCGCCCAGAGTCATCGCCAGCGCTCCGCGGATCGGGCGCAGTTCACCAGTCAGGGCCAGCTCGCCGGCGAATTCGTAGTCTTTCAGCTTATTGGCGGGGATCTGCCCGGAGGCGGCGAGGATACCGAGCGCGATGGGCAGATCAAAACGCCCGGATTCCTTGGGCAAGTCTGCAGGGGCGAGATTGACAGTGATGCGCCGCGCCGGGAATTCGAAGCGTGCGTTCTGGATCGCGGCCCGCACCCGGTCGCGGGCTTCTTTCACCTCGGCCTCGGGCAAACCAACGATGGTAAAACTGGGCAGGCCGTTGGCGAGATGCGCTTCCACCACCACTTCGGGTGCGTCCATGCCGGACAGCGCCCGGCTGTGGAGGACGGCGATGCCCATTCGCAGCGGTCAGGGTTCCAGCTGTTGCGGGTGATCCGGGGCGGGCGCCAGGGCTTCCAGTTGCGCCAGCCGGGTTTCCAGTTCGGTGAGCTTTTCGCGCGTGCGCAGCAGCACTTCCTGTTGCACGTCGAATTCCTCGCGCGTCACCAGATCAAGCTTTTGCAGCGCACTCTGCATCATCGCGCGGATATTTTTCTCTATGTCCCTGGCCGGGCTATTGCTGATTGCCTGGCTGATTTTCCCGCCGATTTCGTCGAGCAGTTTCTGATTGGGCAGCATCCGATGTTCTCCTTACATTGACATCGGTCAGTGTACCAAATAAGCAGGCGTTGAATTCCAAACCTTGATGCAGGACTGCCCGATGATTTCTTCATCCAAATGGCCTAATCCATCATGCTCCGGTGCAGTGCATCAAGGAATATTAATGCACATTTTTAGTGCGAACAAAAATACGGATTACCGTAAAAAAACAATAACTATATGTTTTATATAAATAATAAATATGGCACGAAGCATGCTATAGGATTGTCGCAATTTTGCAATGTTGCGATTTTGAAGCCTTTTAAGGAGAAAAGACTCATGCACAAATTCACTCAAACCGCTCTGGCCGTCGCCCTGGCCTGTGCTGCGATTCCTGCGTTCGCCGCCGATGCTGCCCCCGCCCCCACGCCTGCCTATACCCTGACCGCGAACGTTGGCCTGACCAGTGAGTATGTTTATCGCGGCATTACGCAAACTGCACGGGATCCGGCCATTCAGGGCGGCGCTGATTTTACGCACTCAAGCGGCTTGTATCTGGGTACCTGGGGTTCCAACATCAGCTGGTACTCGGATGCAGTTCCGGGCAGCTCGGTCAGCATGGAATGGGATCTCTATGGCGGCTACCGCAACACCATTGGTGACATTGGTTATGACGTAGGCGTGTTGCAATATTACTACCCAGGTCGTTATCCCACGCTGGCTGCTGGCGCGGTTAAGCCTAATACCACAGAAGTTTATGGCGCTCTGTCTTATAAGTGGCTGACCGGCAAAGTGTCGTATGTCGTGTCTCCGGGATTGTTCGGGGTGGATAACGCGGACGGTTCCTACTATCTGGATTTGTCCGCCAACGTGCCTATTGTCGACACCTGGACTCTTAATGCCCACGTCGGTGAGCAGAAATACACGGGGACTGCTACGACTGGCGCCGTTTCAAACGACAGCTTGTACTCCTACACCGACTGGAAACTGGGTGTGACTAAAGACCTTGGTTCAGGCTGGAGCGCGACCGCCTATTACACAGATACCAATGCCAAGGATGCCGGCTACAAAATTACCGGCGTAAATGGCAACAAGAACCTGGGTGACAGCCATTTCGTAGCTGCTATATCAAAGACTTTCTAATTGAGCATCTAGCCCGTTTCGGCGCGGCGGCACCCGGCTGCCGCGTCCTTACCAAGGAGATAACATGAAATTCGTTACGGCAATCATCAAGCCGTTCAAGCTCGACGAGGTACGTGAAGCGCTGTCCACCATTGGCGTGCAGGGCATCACGGTGACCGAGGTAAAGGGTTTTGGGCGGCAAAAGGGGCATACCGAGCTGTATCGCGGTGCGGAATACGTTGTGGATTTCCTGCCTAAAGTCAAAATCGAAGCGGCGATTGCGGACGACCTGCTGGATCAGGTGATCGAGGCAATCGAGAAATCCGCACACACCGGCAAGATCGGTGATGGCAAAATTTTCGTATTCAACCTGGAGCAAGTCGTGCGTATCCGCACCGGCGAATCCGGACCTGAAGCACTTTAAGGGAGAGCAACATGAAGAAATGGCTCATTGCAATCAGTATGCTGTGCACGCTGGGCTTGTCCGGCATGGCCAGCGCAGACGACGCGGCGGCCCCACCGTCCGCTGCTGCCCCGGCAGCGGCTCCGGCACCTGATGCCGCGGCCGCACCGGCGGCGGCACCTCCGACCACTGCCGCCCCCGCCGCTGCCGCTCCGGCTGCTGCGCCCAACCCGGCAGCGTTCATCAACTCCGGCGACAATGCCTGGATGCTGACCTCCACCGCATTGGTGCTCATGATGACCATCCCGGGTCTGGCCTTGTTCTACGGCGGCATGGTGCGCAAGAAGAATGTGCTGGCCACGGTGATGCAGAGCTTCGCAATCACCTGCCTGGTCACGGTGCTGTGGATGATCATCGGCTACAGTCTGGCATTTACCCCAGGCAGCGGGTTCATGGGAGGGTTGAGCCGGGTATTCCTGTCAGGTCTGGGTTTGGATAGCGTGAACGCCTTGGCGCCGACCATTCCTGAAACGACTTACATGACCTTCCAGATGACGTTTGCAATCATCACCCCGGCGCTGATTGTCGGAGCGTTCGCAGAGCGCATGAAGTTTTCCGCGCTGCTATGGTTTATAACCGCCTGGTTGATTGCTGTGTACGCACCGATTGCACACATGGTATGGGGTCCGGGAGGCTGGCTGGGTGCCGATGGCGTGCTGGATTATGCCGGCGGAACAGTAGTGCATATCAACGCGGGTGTGGCAGGCTTGGTAGCCGCACTGGTGATTGGTAAACGCGTGGGATATGGCAAAGAACCTATGCCTCCGCACAACCTGGTGCTGACAGTGATTGGCGCAGCATTGTTGTGGGTGGGCTGGTTCGGTTTCAACGCCGGTTCAGCCGTTGCCGCCAGCGACCGTGCCGGTATGGCGATGGCCGCGACGCAGATCGCCACTGCCGCTGCAGCGTTGAGCTGGATGTTTGTTGAATGGATGGCCAAGGGCAAACCAAGCGTTCTGGGTATCTGCTCAGGTGCGGTCGCCGGTCTGGTTGCCATCACCCCGGCCTCGGGTTTTGTCGGTCCGTCCGGCGCGTTGTTTATCGGAATCGCTGCGGGCATAGTGTGCTTCTGGGCTGCGGTATACCTGAAAAACATGATGGGTTATGACGACTCGCTCGACGCCTTCGGCGTACATGCCATCGGCGGTATTGTGGGCGCGATGCTGACTGGTGTGTTCGCTGTTAAAGCCATCGGCGGTACCGCCGGCATGCTTGAAGGCAATGTGGCGCAACTCATGATTCAGGCCAAGGGCGTGGGGGTTACCATCGTTTATGACGCAGTCGTGACCTTCGTCATCCTGAAGATAATAGACATGGTCATTGGCCTGCGTGTCACTGAAGACCAGGAACGTGAAGGTCTGGATATCAGCCTGCACGGTGAGAAACTGGAGTAAACAATCCGGCAGCCGTATGGTCCCGAAGGCTTGCCCCGGTGTTCATCGGACTGCCGGTAATACCAAACGCCCCGCAAGGGGCGTTTTTCATTTCAGCGTTCCACCAGATCGCGGTAGACATGCCAGGTAGCGTGGCCGATCAGCGGGAATACCACCACCATGGCAACAAACGACGTGGCATAACCCAACACGCTCAGCGCAACAATGATGAGCGCCCATTCCAGCATCAATAACGGATTGGTCCGTACCACCCATAAACTGGTCATCAGCGCCGTGACCAGATCAGCCTTGCGGTGCAACATCATGGGTAGCGATACGACGCTCAACGCAAATACCAGAACTGCAAGCAAGACCCCCACTGCCGCATAGGGCAGCAGTATGCCAAGCTGTCCGGAACCTGCCAGCAGCGCGCGGAAACCTGCAAAGCTCACCTGATCGCCAGATACGGATAAGCCTACCACTATGGCTGAGAGCCGCTCCCACACGCTAAAAATGAATGCCAGCAGCAGCGCATAGAACCCGATTGACGCACCATTGGCGCGCAACGGTTTGAGAATATGCGCAATACGCGGCGCATGGTGGTGTTCCGCCTGGCGGCTGAGATCATAGAACACTACCGCCAGGAACGGCGCAACCAGCAGGAATCCGCTGGTCAGCGTCATCCCGGTCTGCACCCCGCCCCAGGCAAAGCGCACCAGCGCGTAGCCCAGCGCCGCGAACAAGGCGCCAAACCCGAGACTCAGTAACGGGGTACGCTGCATATCGCGCCAGCCCTGGCGCAACCACAACAGCGGACGGCTATAGTCGGCAACGCGATCGATAGCGGGCAGCGCTATTCCATGTAGACCAGGCTGAATGACGATTTTGTCCATGACTCTCTCCTTGGTAAAGGGAAGACCCCTATTGCCAGTCTAGAACATCATGGCGATTTTGGATGAGCAGGTTAATTTACTCGGGCTCGGTGAAGGCAACATCAAAGTCCACCGCATTATCTGATACCGGTATCCCGCGCGTGACGGCAAAGCCCTTGCCTCCGACGGTCAGAACCAGGTGAGCGCGTTCGGGAAACTCACCCAGCATCCAGTAGATTTCGGAAGGGTGAACCGGCGCATGGTTGCGGGTAAGATGGCGAATCAATAGCTGATCGGTACTCACCTTGACCAATAAGGGCAGCGGCAACCTATGCGGCAGAATGTGCTGGTGCACCACCCATTCAATCGGGGTGGGTTTACGGTCTGGCACATTGCGTGCATCGATGCGAAAATGCGCGCCGCCGCCGGCTTCTTTATTCAACTCGCTCACCCAACCGATGCTGAGGCCGTCGTGGACAATAATGGTCTTGCCTGCAAAACGCTGTAAAAAGCGTGCGCGCAAGGCTGTGGGATCGGGGCGGAATGCGGCTATAATCTTCGCTAACATCGCTAAATTATAACCAGACATGCAGCCTGCTTCATCTGTTGGCATTGTCGTACCCCAGACCGCCCATTTCACCACCCCGCTCACCCTTAAAAGCGGCGCGGTGCTGCCCAGCTACGACCTGGTATATGAAACCTACGGCATGCTGAATGCGGATAAAAGCAACGCCATCCTGGTGTGCCATGCTTTGTCCGGCAACCATCACGTGGCGGGCGTGTATGCCGAACAAGACAAAAAACCGGGCTGGTGGGACAACATGGTGGGGCCAGGCAAACCCATCGACACCGACCGCTTTTTTGTGATCGGGCTGAATAATCTGGGGGGGTGCCACGGCTCTACCGGCCCGGCTTCAATTGACCCGATCACGGGCCAGCCGTTCGGCTCGCATTTTCCGTTGGTGACCGTGGAGGATTGGGTGGAAAGCCAGGCCCGGCTGGCGGACAGTCTGGGTATACGACAGTTTGCCGTGATCATGGGCGGATCGCTGGGCGGCATGCAAGCGTTGCACTGGAGCATCAAGCACCCCGAACGCGTACGCCATTGCCTGGTGATCGCCTCGGCACCCAAACTCACCGCGCAGAACATTGCTTTTAATGATGTGGCGCGCCAGGCGATACTGACCGACCCGGATTTTCACGGCGGCGATTTTTACGCGCACGATACCCGCCCCCGGCGCGGCCTGCGGCTGGCGCGCATGCTCGGGCACATCACCTATCTTTCCGACGATGTGATGGGCAGCAAGTTTGGCCGCGTGTTGCGCTCCGGCGCATTCAACTATGGCTACGACGTGGAATTCGAGATTGAATCCTATCTGCGCTACCAGGGCGACAAGTTCGCCGAAAGTTTCGACGCCAATACCTATTTGCTGATGACCAAGGCGCTGGATTATTTCGATCCCACCCACCACAGCGGCGGCAAATTGTCGGATGCCCTCAAACCCGCGCAGGCGGATTTTCTGGTGCTGTCATTCACCAGCGACTGGCGCTTTGCGCCGGAACGTTCGCGCGAAATCGTCAAGGCGCTGCTGGATAACGAATGCCGCGTGAGTTACGCCGAGATCACCTCCGGCCATGGCCACGATGCCTTTCTGATGCCCGATGCGCATTATCACAGCCTGGTACGCGCCTATATGGAAAGGGTCGCGTCATGACACGCCATGATTTCCAGACCATTGCCAGCTGGGTCAAACCGGGTTCCAAGGTGCTCGACCTCGGTTGCGGCGACGGCAGCCTGCTCAAATTTTTGCAGGACACGCGTCAGGCGCGCGGCTATGGGGTGGAGCTGACCGATGCCAATATCCTGGCCGGGGTGAAGAACGGCATCAACATCATCCAGAACGACCTGGAATCCGGGCTGTCGGTGTTTGAATCCGGCTCCTTCGATCACGTCATCCTGTCGCAAACGCTGCAGGCCATGCGCCATACCGAGGCCATTCTGCGCGAAATGCTGCGTGTGGGGCGAGAAGGCATCGTCACTTTCCCCAATTTCGGCTACTGGAAAAACCGCCTGCAAGTGCTGCGCGGCCATATGCCGGTGTCTGACGACATTCCCTATCAGTGGTACGACACGCCCAACGTGCATCTGTGCACCATGCATGATTTCGAAGCGCTGTGCGTCAAACTGGGTTTCCACATCCGCGAGCGCGTGGTGATGACCGCAGGCGCACCGGTGCATATCCTGCCCAACCTGGCCGGCAGCCTGGCGGTGTATCGTTTCGAGCGCGGGCAATAAGCCATGACCACCCCGCTGATTAGCTCGGAACGACAAGCGAACAGCGTGGTAGTGCGAGTGTCGGGCGATTGGCTGCTGCAAAACCTGGCAAGCCTGACACTGGCGCCGCTGCCAGCATTGCCAGCCGGCGCTGTAGCGCTCGATGGTGCCGATCTCACCGCGCTGGACACCAGCGGCGCGCTACGGTTGCTCGAGACCATGCGCGCCGCGGGGGCTGATCCGCAACAAATCACCCCGGTGAATTTTTCTGCTGCCCATGCAGCGGTGTATGAACTCGTGCAGCGCAATTTTGCCGATAGCATGGTCGCTACTCCGCCTGCCCGAGGCGGTATGCTGGCGCATATCGGACGCGTTTCTGTGGAGACATGGCAGCATGTGCGCGGCACGGTCAGTTTTGTCGGTGTATTAAGCTACCAGATGCTGCAACTGGTGCGCCACCCAGGTGCGTTTCGTCGCAAAGAGTTTGTCGCACAAATCGAGGCAATCTTCGTCAATGCCATCCCTTTGGCATTTATCATGATGTTCCTGATGGGCGTGGTGTTCGCTTACCTGCTGGGCATTCAGGCCGAGCAATATGGCGCCAGCATTTTTGTGGTGGACGGCGTAGCGCTGGCCATGTCGCGCGAGATGTCCCCGGTAATCGTCGCCATCCTGGTGGCGGGACGTTCCGGTGCCGCGATGACCGCACAAATCGGGGCGATGAAGGTGAACGATGAGATCGACGCGATCAGCGTGCTGGGGCTGTCGCCTTACAATGTGCTGGTCGTGCCGCGCATTCTGGCGCTGCTGTTGGCATTACCGCTGCTGGTGTTTATCGGCGATGTTGCGGGTATCCTGGGGGGAATGCTGGTAGCAGAGCGCCAGCTGTCAATCGGGGCGTCCGCATTCATTGCCCGTCTGGATCAGGTGCTGCCCATACAAACCGTGTTGCAGGGGTTGGTCAAGGCCCCGGTGTTTGCGCTGTTTATCGGCGTGATTGCCTGCCGCATGGGGCTTAGCGTGGCGCGCGACGCCCGCAGTGTAGGTGCCAATACCACGTCTACCGTGGTGCAAAGCATCGTCGCAGTGATTATTATCAATGCGTTGTTTGCAATTGCTTTCGTCGAACTGGGATTTTGATGGATGCGCAACCGGTTATCGAGCTTGATCACATCGTGACCCGCTTTGGCACGCAAAGCGTGCATGACGGAGTGAGCTTAAGCGTGAATCGGGGCGAAATGGTCGCGCTGATTGGCGGTAGTGGTTCCGGTAAATCGGTTCTGCTCAAGGAGCTGGTCGGCTTGATCAAACCGACAGCCGGCACGGCACGCCTGTTTGGCGAGGACGTGTGGGCGGCGGATGGCGCGCAACTCAATCGCTTGCGCCAGCGTTTTGGCATGTTGTTTCAGGACGGCGCGCTGTTCTCATCGTTAACCGTGGAGCAGAACGTGGCAGTGCCTCTGCTGGAACATACGCCTCTGCCCAAGCCCGAATGCCTGCGTCTGGCGCGGCTCAAGCTGGGGTTGGCCGGGCTGCCGCAATCCACCGCGACTAAAATGCCCAGCGAACTGTCCGGCGGGATGCGCAAACGTGTCGCGCTGGCGCGCGCGCTGGCGCTGGATCCGGAGCTGCTGTTTCTGGATGAGCCCACTTCCGGCCTGGATCCGATCTCAGCGCGCGCCTTTGACCGGCTAATCCGCGTGCTGTCGGATGGGCTGGGGCTCACCGTCTTTCTGATTACCCATGACTTGGATACACTCTTATCCATTATTGATCGTGTGATCGTGCTGGCGGATCATCAGGTGCTTGCTGACGGAACGGTGGCGATGTTGCAAAAAATTAACGATCCATGGCTGCGTGATTATTTTTCTGCACGTGCCCGGATAGAGGAGCTCTGATGGAAGCGGAAGCACGCTATACCCTGGTCGGCACGATCGTGCTGATCGCCGCACTGCTGCTGGTTATCGGGCTGCTGTGGCTGGCAGGTGGAGCCGACAGAGTCTCTTATCGACATTACACGATTTATTTCAGTCACCAATCCATGGATGGCCTGGATATAGGCAGCGCCGTCAAAATGCGCGGCATCAAGGTCGGCGTGGTGGATAGCTACCAGTTCGCCGGCGGCGGACAGGATGCCGTGCGCATGGATGTCAAGGTGGCTCAGGACACTCCGATACGCAGCAACGCCGAGGCGCTGGTCAAGCGCAACATCGTGACCGGACTGGCAACCATCGAAATCCGCAACCCTGACGCAAGCAGCCCGCTATTGACCGAAGTGTTGCCGAATGAGCACTATCCGGTCATTGCCGAAGGCAAATCGGATCTGGATAACGTTGCCAATGCAGTCTCGCAAATGGCCGAAAATGGCGCGCTGGTACTGGACAAGATGAATTTGCTGCTGTCCGACGACAATCGCAAAGGCATCTCCGACACCATTCAAAATTTGCAGGTGATCTCTACCAATCTGGCCGACAACAAGCAGGCGCTTACCGCGGCAATAAAAAGCGTACATGATGCCGCCGAGGAGTTTCGCGTGGCGGGTGTCAGCATTACCCGGGCTGCCAACAGTGCCGAGATCAGCATCCAGAGTGTAAGCAAGAATGCCGACGGTGCGATCAATCAGGCCTCCAGTGCCATGGAAAACCTGCAACGCCAGACTACTGACGTATCCAATCGTTTGCAGGGGCTGGCAGAAATTGGCACGCTGGAATTCACCAGTGTCAGCCGCGATCTGCGCAGCAGCGCCGACTCCGTCAGCACTGCCGGACAGCGCTTGTCCAATCCGCGCGGCATTCTGTTTGGCACCGGCAAACAGCAACCCGGACCGGGAGAAAAATAAACATGAAAAGCTACCTGATTGCCGGGATGTTGGCACTGAGCCTGAGCGGCTGTTTCAGCCTGACGGGTAACAACAAAGCCTCCGAAATCACTACCTACGTGCTTGAGGATGGTGGCAACGCCACCCCGGCTACGGCCATCAACCCACGCACCCTGCTGGTGCTGGACACCGCAACCAATGCTTTCTATAACACGGACAGCATTGCTTTTAGCCGTGCCCCTGGCACACTGGGGCTGTATCAGTATGCACGCTGGGCTGATCGTCCCGGCAAGCGTCTTGGCGAACTGTTGCTGACACGCCTGGAAGCGGACCACATTTTCGCGACAGTCGCCTCCAGCGGCAGCGGCATCAAGGGCAACTGGGTGCTCGATACCAGCTTGCTGGCCTTTTATCATCAGGCCAGCACCGCGCCCGGCAGCGCCCATGTGGAATTACGTGCTGAAGTCACAGATTTACGTACCCGGACATTGATTGCACGCAAACTTTTTATCCAGAATGTCCCCGCGCCGACCTACAATGCAGCGGGGGCGGTCACCGCCTTCAATATTGCCACCGGCAAACTGCTCGATGATATTGGGGCATGGTTACAAACCCTACCCACAAAGGGATCAGACGTGACAGCAAACAAGCTTCCTTAGTCATCCAAGGAATTTTGTCTATATTGGTAGCAATACCATAATCATAAAAGGAGTGTCGCATGAATATATTCGCTAACTTCACCCTGGTCGCCAGCCTGCTGGCATTACCTTTCGCTGCTCATGCCGCACAGACGAATCCGGCCGAACAGGTTGTAAAATACGGCAATATTGAAATCCATTACAACGCCATGCCCACCGATGAGTTGCAACCAGAGGTGGCGAAAAATTACCACATCGAACGCAGCCGTAACCGCGGGTTGCTGACCATCGCAGTACTGCGCAAAAACAAGCTGGGGGTTTCCGAGCCCGTGTCCGCGGTAATTACTGCTACGGTGGTCAATCTCAATTCCCAGCTGGCCGAAATTGACATGCGCACAGTGAAAGAGGGCAGTGCTGTGTATTATCTCGGCGAGTTCCGGATTACACCTCCTGACACGCTGAAATTTAACGTCAGCGCGAAACCGGCGGGTGAAACGCGAAAATATCAGGCTGAATTCAGCAGGCCATTTTTTCAATAGCGCACTCTTCGCCCACTTTCTTCAACCCGACATGGTATGGATGGGTCGGGCGGGGCCATTATTACAACTATTACATTTGGCCGCGCATCGCCAGCAGGCGTGCCACGCGTTCATCCGTGGCGGGGTGGGTTGCAAACAGACTCTTGATGCCATCCCCGGAAAGCGGGTTGATAATCATCATCTGCGCGGTTTCCGGGTGCAATTCTGCAGCCTGCATGGGCGTGCCATGCGCGTATGCCTCGATTTTGCGCAATGCGGAAGCCAGCGCTTCGGGATCGCCGGAAATTTCCGCACCGCCCTGGTCCGCACCGAATTCACGCGCGCGTGAAATCGCCATCTGGATCAGCATCGCCGCAAGGGGCGCCACGACCATGATGAGGATGGCTACCGCCGGGTTTACGTTGCGTTCACCATTGTTACTGCCGCCACCGAACAGCATGCCGAATTGCGCGAGCGCAGCAATGGCACCCGCTACCGTCGCTGACATGGTGGATATCAGGATATCGCGGTGTTTGACGTGAGTAAGCTCATGCGCCATCACGCCGCGCAGCTCGCGGTGGCTGAGTAACTGAATTATCCCGGTCGTCGCCGCTACTGCCGCGTGTTCCGGGTTGCGTCCGGTGGCGAATGCATTGGGTTGCGCCTCGTCAATAATGTATACCTTGGGCATGGGCAGCCCTGCGCGCTGGGCCAGTTCCGCCACGATCCCGTAGAACTCTGGCGCGGCACTGGCATCGACCTGTTGGGCGTTGTACATTTTCAATACCATCTGATCGGAAAACCAGTAGGCGTATACGTTCATTCCCCCTGCGAACAGCAACGCAATCAGCATGCCCTTTTGCCCGCCCAGCAACATGCCCACTGTACCAAACAGAACGACGATGCCCGCCATCAGTATGGAAGTTTTTAACCAGTTGCCAAACATTGTCCGATTCCTTGTCAGCCGTCGAAATTGACGCTGGTTAGATGGTGCGCATAGCGCAAAATTCAATCGCCGAATTGTGTATCGCTTGATAGCGGATGGCCCGCCAAAAACTGGCTGACGGATTGACGCTTGCCGCCGGCGGGCTGCACCTCGGTAATACATAGCGCACCGTTGCCACAGGCAACCACAATACCGTGCGCTGCAGTTGCAATGACTTTGCCGGGAACACCACAGTGATCGACAACATGCGCTGACCATATTTTGAGCGACGTGCCATGCAGTTGGGTCGTTGCGCCCGGCGCGGGATTGTATGCCCGCACAGCGCGCGCCAGCTCGGTGGCCGGCCGGTTAAAATCCAGCGTAGCCTCAGCTTTGCTGATTTTGGCAGCGTAGCTCGCACCTTCATCCGGCTGAGGTATTGGCACGCGTGCGCCCTTGCTCATCTGATCAAGTACGGCAACGATGGCCTGCCCGCCCAGCGTAGCGAGTTTGTCATGCAGGCTGGCGCTGGTGTCGTCCTGCGCGATCGGGATGGCGTCGCGGCGCAGCATGGCGCCGGTATCCAGCCCGGCGTCCATCTGCATGATGGTGATGCCGGTCTCGGTGTCGCCTGCCAGAATGGCGCGCTGGATCGGCGCGGCGCCACGCCAGCGTGGCAGCAGCGAGGCGTGGATATTCAGGCAGCCGTGGCACGGGATGTCCAGAACTGTCTGCGGCAGGATCAAACCGTAGGCGGCGACCACCATTAAATCGGCATCCAATGCGCTCAACGCATCCTGAGCCTCGGGCGTCTTCAGGGAGGCCGGCTGCAATATCGGCAAGCCCAGCCGTAACGCTTCCTGTTTGACCGGGCTGGCCTTGAGCTTCATGCCGCGTCCGGCAGGCCGGTCCGGCTGCGTCAGCACCGCCGCGACCGTATGGCCGGCCGCGTGCAGCGCGGTCAGCGCAACCCGTGCGAATTCCGGAGTCCCGGCAAAAATGATATGCATGTGAATAACGGCGAGGTCTGCGCTACATGGTTTCGCGCAGATGTTTTTTGAGCTTGTTCTTGATGCGGGTCTGTTTCAGGCTGGACAGATATTCCACGAATACCTTGCCCAGCAAGTGATCCATTTCATGCTGAATGCACACTGCCAGCAAACCATCCGCGTCAAGCGTAAAAGAAGCGCCTTCAGTATTCAGCGCTTCGACTGTAATACGCTCGGCGCGAGTGACCTTATCGTAGATGCCGGGTACCGATAGACAACCCTCTTCGTGGACTGCACTGCCGTCGGCCTTAAGCAATCTAGGATTAATGAATACGCGCAGATCGTCGCGCGTTTCCGAAATGTCGATCACAATCACTTGCTCGTGCACGTCGACCTGGGTAGCCGCCAGGCCGATACCAGGCGCGGCATACATGGTTTGCGCCATGTCGGCGACCAGTTTACGGATGCGCTCATCAACTTGCGCGACAGGTTTGGCGACGGTATGCAAACGCCGATCAGGGTAGTGAATAATGTTTAATAGCGCCATAATTGCTTGCCTGCATAAACCATTCCATGCAGAATCCAGATCAAGTCCCTAAATTAATTGCCGAATCGGCCGTTAAAACACAAGCTACAACAGGAAGACGCCACATTACTACACGGCACTTGGGATAGACAAGGTCTAAACTAAAATCCGCGCCAAGGGGATACCATGCGCAAGCTCGCTTTATCGTTGTTTTTAACTGGTTTTATGGCTCTTTCCAGCCATGCCGACACACTCAAGATGCAGGCTAACGCCCCGGACCGCTATGTTGTGGTCAAGGGTGATACCTTGTGGGACATTTCCGGAAAATTCCTCAAGGATCCATGGAAGTGGCCTCAAATCTGGGGTATGAACAAGGAAGAAATCAAGAATCCGCACTGGATTTATCCGGGTGACGTGATTGTGCTCGACAGAAGCGGCGCCAACCCGCGACTTTCATTGCTCAAGACGGGAAAATCGGACACGGTGAAATTGTCCCCGCAGGTTCACGCTGAATCAGAAGCCGAACAAGGCGTTCCGTCGATCCCGGCGTCAGCGGTGAGTGCTTTCATCAGCCAGCCCTTTGTAATGGACGAAGGCGCACTCAACGACGCTCCGCGCATCATTGGTTCACAGGATGACCGCATGGTTCTTGGAACCGGTGATCAGGCCTACGCTACCGGCGGCAAAGACGATACCCGCAACTGGAAAATTCTACGCCCCGGCAAGGCGCTCAAAGATCCTGACACCCAAGAGACTCTGGGATATCAAGTTGAATACCTGGGCGACGCGCACACCGTCACGCCGGGTGATCCGCAGAAGATTCTGATTACTCGCTCTACTGAAGAAATTCAGGCCGGCGACAAGCTTAAACCCGCAGAGGATATCTACTCGTTCCGCTATATTCCCCACCCTCCTGCGTCCAATATTCAGGGCCGGGTAATCTCGATCTATGGCGGGGTATCCGAAGCCGGGCAATATGCCACTGTGGTGCTCAACAAGGGCAGTCGCGACAACCTGGATGTCGGTACGGTATTGGCCGTGTACAAAAAAGGCAACATTGTGGACAAAATCCAGCTTCCTGACTCGCGTAGCGGGCTGTTGATGGTATACCGCGTGTTCGACAAGGTGTCTTACGCCTTGGTGATGGAGATCCATCGCCCGGTTAACCTGCTGGACACTGTGCGCAATCCTTGAACCGGGCTGAGCGCTGCGCCTGGCTGGGTCTGGCGCACACGCGCGGGCTGGGCGGGCAATCCTACCGGGCTTTGCTGGCCGCATTTGGCGGCCCGGAGCAAATCTACGCTGCTTCTGGCAGCGCCCTGAAACCCTATCTTTCCCAGCCGGTTATCCAACGCCTATCCGCCGGCGTGGATGACGCAGCCATCAAGCCGGCTCTGCGCTGGCTCGATGCGCCCGGCAATCATCTGGTTACCCTGGCTGACAGCGACTATCCGTCGCGTCTTCTGGAAATCCCCGATCCTCCGCCATTGTTGTACCTGAAAGGCCGCCGCGAATTGCTCGGTGCACCGATGCTCGCCATTGTCGGGAGCCGCAATGCCACGCCTCAGGGTGCGTCCAACGCCGAAGCTTTCGCGAGCGCGCTATCGCAGGCCGGGCTTTCCATCGTCAGTGGTCTGGCGCTGGGTATCGATGCTGCTGCGCATCGCGGGGGACTGGCTGGCGCAGCGGGCAGCCTGGCGGTAGTCGGTACCGGACTGGATATCGTTTATCCGGCACGCAACAAGGCGCTTGCCCATCAACTGGCCGAGGGCGGAGCGCTGCTCTCGGAATTCTCCATCGGAACGCCCTCCATTGCCGCCAATTTTCCACGCCGCAATCGAATTATCAGTGGTCTGAGCCTGGGCTGTCTGGTCGTGGAGGCCGCTTTGCAAAGCGGCTCGCTCATTACAGCAAGGCTGGCGGCAGAACAAGGCAGAGAAGTTTTTGCCATCCCCGGTTCGATCCATTCACCCGTGGCGCGCGGTTGTCATGCGCTCATTAAACAAGGCGCCAAACTGGTCGAATCGGCGCAGGACGTGCTTGATGAATTGCATTGGCAAGTTACCATTCCCTCCCTTGCCCCTGGCGCTACAGGGGATGATCCATTGCTGTCTGCGCTGGGTTTTGAACCCGTCAGCCTGGATGTGCTGGCCGAGCGCTGCGGGTTGACGCCTGATAGGCTTTCCGCCATGCTGTTGGAAAGGGAGCTTCAGGGCTATGTCGCCACACTCCCTGGTGGTTTCTACCAACGTATTGTTTAAAAAAGATAATGTTAGAAATCCTAATTTACCTATTTGAAAATTACCCGCATGTTGAACTGGCTCCGGATCGCGATGCGCTGGCGCTCAAGTTGACTGCCGCCGGTTTCAACGGCGATGAAATCGACCATGCGCTGGACTGGTTCTCGGATCTGAGCACACTCAACAGTGCAGAATACCCGGCGAGTCTGGTTCACAGCCAGGCCACCCGATTTTACGCCGAACTGGAGCAGGACCGGCTGGATACCGAGAGTCAGGGTTTGCTGATATTCCTGGAACAGGCTGGCATACTCAACCCCTTGCAGCGTGAATGGGTGATCGATCGCGTTCTGGCTCTGGATGAAGACGAAATCACTCCGGACAAAATCAAGTGGATCGCGCTGATGGTGCTGTGGAGCCAGAACCCAAACCAGGACTACTTATTACTCGAGGATATGCTGTTTAACGATGGCCATAACCTCTCCATCCATTAACGCCCCCGCGGCGCACTGATACACATGTCATTTCTCGTTATTGTCGAGTCGCCTTCCAAGGCAAAAACCCTGAAAAAATACCTCGGCGAGGATTACGAAATCCTCGCCAGCTACGGTCACGTGCGTGACCTGGTACCGAAAACCGGTGCGGTGGATACGGACAACCAGTTCGCCATGAAGTACCAACTCATCGAGCGCAACGAAAAACACGTAGACGCCATCGTGCGTGCGGCAAAAAAAGCAGATCGCATCCTGCTGGCAACTGACCCGGATCGCGAGGGAGAGGCCATTGCCTGGCATCTCGCGGAAATCCTGCGCGAGAAAAAGATCACGCCGAAGAAACCTATCGCGCGCATCGAATTTCACGAAATCACCCAGAGCGCCATTCAGCATGCCGTCGACAATCCGCGTGAAATCGCCATGCCGCTGGTAGATGCGCAACAGGCGCGGCGTGTGCTGGATTACCTGGTGGGTTTCAATCTGTCGCCGCTGCTGTGGCGCAAGATCAGTCCGGGGCTGTCCGCCGGACGCGTACAAAGCCCGGCGCTGCGCCTGATTGTCGAACGCGAACTGGAGATCGAAAAATTCCAGGCGCGCGAATACTGGACCATTCACCTAGACAGCCACAAGGGCAAGCAGGCGTTTTCTGCACGCCTGGTGCAGTACCAGGGCGAAAAGCTCGACCAGTTCAGTATCGCTACGGGTGACGCGCAACAGGCGGTGCTCGACACCCTCGCCAATGCCGAAACCGGCAGCGTTACGCGCGTGGAAAAGAAACGCAAATCACGCAGCGCGGCTGCGCCGTTTACGACCTCCACGCTGCAACAGGAAGCGGTACGCAAGCTCGGCATGACCACTGATCGCGCCATGCGCACCGCCCAGCAACTGTACGAGGGTATCGATATCGGCGGCGGCGCGGTCGGCCTGATCTCCTATATGCGTACCGATTCGGTCAATCTGGCGCGCGAAGCCATCGAAGACGTGCGCGACTATATCTCTAAAAATTTCGACGCCGGTTACCTGCCTGCGGCACCGGTATATTTCCGCAACAAATCCAAGAATGCCCAGGAGGCGCACGAGGCGATTCGCCCTACCGCCATTTCGCGCACACCGGAATCGGTGCGCAAGTTCCTCACCATCGACCAGGCACGTCTCTACGAAATGATCTGGAAACGCACCCTGGCGTGCCAGATGAGCCCGGCGCAGTTTGACACAGTGAGCCTCGATATCGCCGTGGGCGGCCCCGACAATCTGTTCCGTGCCACCGGCCAGACCCTGGTGTTCCCGGGCTTCATCGCCGTCTATCAGGAAAACCAGGACGACGAGGAGAGCGAGGAAGAAGCCAAGCTGCCGGTATTGGCCGAAGGTGAAACCGTGCCGGTGGACAAGCTTTCCGGCGAGCAGCATTTCACCCAGCCGCCGCCGCGCTACACCGAGGCCAGCCTGGTGAAAACCCTGGAAGAATACGGCATCGGTCGCCCTTCTACCTATGCCAGCATTATCTCCACACTGCAGGACCGCGAATACGCGATTCTCGACAAGAAACGCTTCATGCCCACGCCGATCGGGCAGTTGGTGAACTGCTTCCTCACCACCCATTTCACCCACTACGTGGACTACGATTTCACCGCCAAACTGGAAGACCGGCTTGACGACGTGTCCAACGGCACGCTCAAATACATCCCGCTGCTGGATGACTTCTGGCAGGAATTTTCCGGCACCCTGGCCGCCAAGGCCGACGTGGAGCGCGGCTGCCCGATCCCCGATGAGCCTTGCCCCAAGTGCGGCGCGCGTTTGTTCCTGCAGGCCAGCAAGCGCGGTCTATTCATCGGCTGTTCCGCGTATCCTGAGTGCGATTACACACGTCCCCTGCACGGCGGCAATGAGGATGGCCCCGTTGTGCTCGGGCCTGACCCGGCTAGCGGTCAGGATATCCTGTTGCTGAATGGCCGCTACGGCTGGTACGTACAGGTCGGCGCCACGCCGGAAGACAAAAAAATCAAACCCCGCCGCGCGTCGTGGCCAAAAACCCTACCTACCGAGCTGGCCGATCTGCCGACTGCACTGAAACTATTGTCACTACCGCGCGAAGTGGGTCTGCACCCCGACACCCAGCTGCCTATTGTCGCCAACATTGGCCGTTTTGGCCCCTATTTGCAGCACGATGGCAAGTTCAAATCCATTCCCAAGGCTGACGATGTTTACAGCATCGAACTGGCGCGTGCGCTGGAAATACTGGCCATGGCAAAGGAGCCGCGCGGCGGTGCACCCGCCGGCAAACCGCTGGGCAACCATCCCGAAGACGACAAACCGGTGACTCTGCATAGCGGCCAGTACGGCTGGTACGTCAAGCACGGAAAAATCAACGCCACCCTGCCCAAGGATGCCGATCCGGAAGCTTGTACGCTGGAAGAGGCGCTTCCCCTGCTGGCCGCCCGTGCTGCCAAAGGTCCGGCTACTCGCAAGAAACCTGCCGCCAAAGCCAAGCCTAAGGCTAAACCGAAAACAGCCGCCAAGCGTACCAAGACCGCCGCTTGATGTGTATCGGCGTGATTTCTATGACGGCACCGGCCCACGATAAATAATCATCGATATCCATACAGCCGGTATCTTCCGTAATGGTGGTGTATTGTTTTTAAAATCATTTCCATGATAAGTTGAAAAAGGCTAGCCACTCAGTTTGCGGGTGCCGGGCGAAAACAGTGCTTCGTATGCGCCATTGTGCCGTATCGCGTCTCTTGCCGACCTACTCCAAGATACATGTCACAACAAAAAATTGATCAGCAAAGAATTGGGCTTGTTGCCGGGACGATCCTGGTTGCAGTCGCCATTCTGGTCGGCATGATGGTGTTTTACATCATGCAACGCCATGCCGAGAATCTGCTCAGACAAACTCTTCAGACATCGCTGCAAAACCACGTCGATATCGCTCAATCGGAAATCCGGGGCGGCTTTGAGAAAGGCCTGACGGTTGCCACGCGCCCTCTTTTGATTAATCAAATAGAGTACGCGAACACGCATTCTGGAGATAACGCAACGCTAACCGTGCTTACCAAGGCTGCCCAATCCTTTCTTTCGACCGGGCTCACGGCAATTTCGTTATTCGATGCGCAAGGGAAAGAGGTCGCCCATGCCGGGGCTTTCTTGCGGAAGCCCGCACTCAGCGTTCCGGTGAGTACTGTCGGCCACACGCAAATCCTGTACAGCAACCAGTTTTTTTTGCGCACGGATGTAAACATGGTGAAAGCCGGGCGCGTCGTCGGACGGGTGATCACCGAAACACCATTACCCACGTTGAGCAGCATGTTCAAGAGTGTGGAGCGTTCGGGCAAAACTGCGGAACTGGCATTGTGTGCATCCACGGGAGCCAATCAAATGCAGTGCTTTCCCACAACACTCACTCATCACATCTTCACTTTAGCCAAAAGATCACCGACAGGCGCGCCATTACCCATGACCCATGCCCTGGAGGGAGAAACCGGATTCGTTATTGCGCAGGACTACCGCCATCAGGAGGTGGTAGCGGCATATAGCCCGGTCGACGATTTAGGGCTGGGTATGGTTTTGAAAATGGATAGCGCTGAATTGTATGCGCCGATCTGGAGCCAGCTACGTTATCTGTTGCCGCTAATCGTCGCCATGCTCGCTATAGCGCTATTGTTGCTGCGCTGGCTGCTGACCCCGCTGGTGACAGAATTGGTGCGCTCGGAACGGGAAGCGCGCGCGGCGAATGTACGTTTGCGCGACAGTGAAAACCGCGTGCGGATGCTGCTCGACAATGTTGATGAAGGCATCGTCAGTATCTCGTCCAATGGAAGGATTGAACTGTTCAACCCGGGTGCGGAACGGATGTTCAATTATCGCAGCGCAGACATTCTTGGCGAAAACATATCCATACTAATGCCCGAGCCTTACCGCAGCGAGCACGATCAATACCTGGAGCGCTATCTTCAGACCGGCGAATCCCACGTAATCGGTACCGCACGCGAAGTGGCGGCACAGCGCAGTAATGGCGAGACTTTTCCGATGGAGTTGCGGGTTTCAGAGTTTAGCCTGGATGGGCAACGCATGTTCATTGGCATCATGCGCGACATCACCGAGCGCAAGGCAACCGAGGAAAAAATCATTCATCTGGCGCATTTCGATGCGCTCACCGACTTACCCAACCGGCGTCTGGTCCAGGACAGGACTCAGCAAACCATTGCATGGGCCCGGCGCGCCGATGCTCAGTTTGCTGTCATGTTCATCGATCTGGATAAATTCAAGAGCATTAACGATACTCTCGGACACAACGTGGGAGATCAACTGCTGCAAAGAGTCGCCCAACGGCTCATCGAGTCTTTACGGGCGGAAGATACGGTTGGCAGGCAGGGGGGCGATGAGTTCATTGTGCTGTTGGCAAGTCTGAGTGCTGCCGAGGATTCTGCTGTGGTGGCGCAAAAAATACTCAGCGCCCTGTCAGCGCCATTTGTTATCAACGGACAAGACTTGCGCACCGGCGCCAGCATCGGCATCGCGGTTTATCCGCAGGATGGTGAGGATGTCGAAACGCTGCTCAAGAACAGCGATACGGCCATGTACCATGCAAAGGAAGCGGGGCGTAGCAATTACCAGTTCTTCGCGCAGACAATGAATGCGGCAGCCGCTGAACGCTTGCTGCTGGAAAGCAGTCTGCGCCAGGCCATTGATCGCAACCAGTTGCTGCTTCATTATCAGCCCCTGGTGAATATTGCGGATGGCCGTATCGTTGCTACCGAAGCACTGGTACGCTGGAACCATCCCGAACTGGGGCTGATTTCCCCGGCCCGGTTTATTCCCATCGCCGAAGACTCCGGCGTGATTATACCGCTCGGTGACTGGGTGCTTAGGCGGGCTTGTTATCAGCTTAAACAATGGCGCGAACAGGGGATACCGCTACAGCGAATGGTGGTCAATCTGTCGCCGCGCCAATTCCGCCAGAAACACCTGGTACAAACCTTCACTCAAGTGCTGAAGGAAACCGGCGTGGATCCGCACTGGCTGGGACTGGAAGTCACCGAGAGCGTCATCATGGAAAACCCGGAAGAAGCCATTGGCATTCTGTGCGAGCTGAAGGCGTTGGGTATTGAATTGTCGCTCGACGACTTCGGCACAGGCTATTCCAGCTTGAGCTATCTCAAGCGTTTCCCCATCGACAAGCTCAAGATTGACCAGTCTTTTGTACGCGATATCACCACAGACCCGGACGATGAGGGCATGGTTGCAGCAATCATCGTGATGGCGCACCAGCTCAGTATCCGGGTGGTGGCAGAAGGCGTCGAAACCGAAGCCCAGCTTGCCTTCCTGCGCGGTCAGGGTTGTGACGAATATCAGGGTTACTACTTCAGCCGGCCGCTCCCTGCCGATGAACTGGATACCACTTCAGTTGCAGCGTGCTGATTTTCATAACCCGGTAATGACCCGATGCCGGTATTCATCGGCTGTCCTATCGGTTTTTGCAGCTGGCAAATAAAGCTCAACAGCCTCAAAATTCGCTGCGTGTAACACATCCTCGTTCTTTTTTTATGTTCTCCGTCAGATGCCTGCAAGGCTAAGCCGGGATCATTGCCTGCTTCGCAGGCCTGCCAGACATGATACTGCCCAGTGCCAGCTTGCGGCAGTGTCTGTCGGCGGCATCGCCATCTGGCACGTTGTTTACCTCGAAGCCGCTGCTGCCAGTGTTTCGGTGATTTAATCTTAAATAGCGCATTTATCACGCAGCTCAAGGAAAAAACCATGCGTATTCTGATAGTAGAAGATGACGAACTCCTTGCCGCCGGACTGGCGATTTCGCTGGCATTGCCTGGCTATGCCGTGGATCGCGCGGTCAGCGGCGAAAAAGCCTTACTTTCACTGGGCGCCGAACATTATGACCTGGTCGTACTGGATATCGGCCTGCCCGGTCAGGATGGCTTTGCCGTGCTGAGCAAGCTGCGCGAACGCGGGCTTACCGTACCGGTGCTGATCCTCACCGCACGGGATGCGGTGGCCGATCGCGTGCGCGGCCTCGACCTGGGTGCGGATGACTATATGGTCAAGCCATTCGCCTTGGGTGAATTCGAAGCGCGGGTGCGCGCCCTGCTGCGGCGCGGACATCACGCGCAAAGCGCCAAACTCAGTTGCGGGCGTCTCACCATGGATACGCTGGCGCACCGGGCGTGGCTGGGCGATAGCCAGCTCGGGCTCACCGCGCGTGAATGGGGCGTGCTGGAATATCTGTTGATGCGCCAGGGGCAGGTGCTGAGCAAAGACAAGATCATGCAGGCGGTATGCAACTGGGACGAAGAAATCAGCACCAATGCAGTGGAGGTGTACATGTCGCGTCTGCGCGCCAAGCTGGAGCCTGCCGATATCAAGATTCGCACCATACGCGGCTTCGGCTATCTGCTCGAAGAAGCGAAAAATGCACACCCGTAGCCTGCGACGCCTGCTGCTGGGCTGGCTTCTGATTCCGCTGCTGGTGCTGCTGGCGCTGGGGTCAGTGGGCACTTTTTACATGGCCCGCAATGCCGCCAATGACGCCTACGACAAGGAGCTGCTCGATCCCATGCTCGCGTTGGCGCAGTATATCCAGGTAGTGAACGGCAAACCGGTGTTGAACCTGCCGCCCGGTGCCCGCGACCTGCTGCTGGTGAATGCCTACGACAATATCTACTATCAGCTTGTCGCCGCCGATGGCACGCGCCTGGCGGGCAACCTGTACTTGCCGGTACCGGCGCAGATCAGCGACAAACCGTTTTTCTACAACAGCGCGTTTCGCGGACGCGATATCCGTATCGCCGCATTAAAGATGCATTTGCCCAATGGCAGCAGCGCCTATTTACAGGTGGCGGAAACCCTGAACAAACGCGACCATCACCTGGCCGGCATTCTGGCCGAGATGCTCGCGCCGGCCGTGGTGATTGCACTGGCTGCAGTGCTGCTGGTGTGGTTCGGCATCCGCCGCGGCCTCGCACCGCTGCAAAGCCTGCAGGAAGAAATCGCCGCGCGCTCGCACCGCGACCTGCGCCCGGTACCCGAACATCATGCACCCGACGAAGTACGGCCAGTGGTCGCCTCGCTCAACGCGCTGCTGGCGCGACTCAACGATTCCATGAATGGCCAGCAGCGCTTTCTGGCCAACGCTGCGCACCAGTTGCGCACGCCGCTGTCAGGACTGCAAACGCAAGTTGAGCTTGCCTTGCGCGGCACCATGTCGGCTGAACTGCGCGCTACGCTCACGCATCTCCTGGATGCCACCGTGCGCACCGCGCATCTTGCCAACCAGCTGCTCACGCTGGCGCGCGCCGAGCCCGGTGCCATGTCGCCCGATGCCATGCAGCCGCTGGATCTGCGCAATGTAGTCGAAGATGCTGCGCGCGAATGGGTGCCCCGCGCCATGGAGCGGCAAATTGATCTCGGCTTCGATATGGAGAACACATCCCTGGTGGGCGAGCCCCTGTTGATTCGTGAACTGCTCGCCAACCTGATTGACAACGCCCTGCGTTATACCCCGGCGGGCGGCAGCGTCACCGTGCGCTGCCTTCAGGCTGGCGCTGCGGTGCTGGAAGTAGAGGACAACGGCATCGGCATCCCCGAGTCGCAGCGCGACAAGGTGCTGGAACGTTTTCACCGGGTCGAAGGCAGCCCGGGTGACGGCTGCGGTCTGGGACTGGCGATTGTGCAGGAAATTGCGCGGGTGCACGACGCCACGCTGGAAATCCTCGCACCGCCAGCGGGCCGCGGCACCCTGATCCGGGTAAGCTTTTCTCAATCCAGCGTTTTTTCCAGCACGTAGTCATCCATCACAAACCCTGCGCCTATCTCGGTGATCACCTGCGCCGTGACGACAAAACCGTATTTCTGATACGCGGCGAGCGCGGTGTGGTTGTGCTTGTTGGTGCGTAACGTGAGGGTGGTGCGGCCTTGTCTGCGCGCCTCGGATTCGACGCTGTCAAGCAGCGCAGCGCCTACACCGCGGCGCTGCCAGGCAGGGTGCACATAGAGCTTGTCGAGCTTGATGCGTTGCGGGTCGCTATCCAGGAAATAATGCACAAAACTTATCATCCCGGCGTCATTCTGCGCCACTTTCCACCAGTGGCCGGGCTGGACAAGCTGTTGCCGGACAAGCGCAGCGCCATAGCGTTGATCCAGCATGTAATCTATCTGGGCCTGGCTGATGATGCCCGGATAATGCCGTTCCCAGATGTACCGTGCCAGCGCGCCCAGTGCCTCGGCTTGGCCGGCTTGCAGCGCGGCAATGTGCCAGACTGGAGCAATCATGGATACAGTTTCGGCTCGCCCGGTGGCCGTGTCTTGAAGCGCTTGTGCAGCCAGAAATATTGCTCGGGCATTTCACGCACGCGGTCTTCGATGAAGGCGTTCATGCGCCGGGTATCGGCTTCCACATCTTCGCTCGGGAAATTGTCCCAGGCCGGGTAAAACTGCGCCACATAGCCCTTGCCGCCGGGTAACTGACGCGTGACGCAGGGCACCACGCGGGCGCCCGCCACGCGCGCGATGCGCGGCAGCGCGGTCACCGTGGCCGCGGCAACGCCGAAAAATGACACAAATGCAGCATCCTTGGCGCCGAAATCCTGATCCGGCAGGTAATACAGCGGCAAGCCCTGGCGCACCTCGCGCACCAGCGGACGCACGCCGTCGTGACGGGAAAACATTTTCGAGCTGCCGAAACGGGTCCGGGCATGCAGCATGAGCCGGTCGAAATGGGGATTTTTCATGCGACTGTACATGGATACTATCGGCGCATAGCTGGCAGTGAAGCGCACGCCCCCCATGTCCAGACCAACAAAGTGCGGCGCCAGCAGGATCACCGGCTGGCCTTGCAGCGGCTGGAAATGTTCCAGCCCGGCAAAATGCACCAGGCGCTTCACCCGTTTAACGGGCGACCACCACAGAATGCCATGCTCCAGCGCAGCCCGTGCGGCACAGCGGAAATGCGCGCGCAGCACTGCATTGCGATGAGCCTGAGGCCATTGCGGAAAACACAATTGCAGATTGATTTCGCCGATGCGGCGGCGCCGGCCGGCAAAACGATACAGCAGATTGCCTAGCAGATTGCCCAGCGCCGCCTGCATGGGCAGCGGCAGCCAGTGCACCAGCCACAGAAAAAATATGCCGATATGGGACATACGCCTACTGCTCCGGTGGCGGCTCAACGCCGCCGGGGCGCTTGTAGCGGTTGTAGCTCCACAGGTATTGCGCCGGATACTTGCGGATCAGTGCTTCCAGGGCGGCGTTGAGTTGCGCGGCGGTGTGCTCCTTGCTGCCGGTCAGATCGGCGTTAAGCGGCTCGATGTGGATGCGATAGCCCTGCCCCTTGGGCAGGCGTTCGCCGAACATCAATAGCGGCACCGCACCGGTGGACTGGTGCAGGCGCGCGACCAGCGTCGGCGTATAGGCCTGGCGGCCAAAAAAACTCGCCCACGCGCCTTCGCCTTTGCTGGCCACCTGATCGGGCAAAATGCCTGCCGCTTCACCTTTTTTAAGCGCAGTGAGCAGCGCGCGCACGCCTTTGACATCGGTTTTGGCGAGATTGACTTTGCCGCGCCCGCGTCCGGCGCGCATGATGCCTTCCAGCCATTGCTGGCGCGGCGGACGGTACAAAACCGTCATCGGCAGACGTGCCGCATAGTACAGGCTGACAATCTCGAAGCAGCCCAGATGCGGGGTCATCGCCAGCACACCCTTGCCTTGTTTGACGGCAGCTTCGACATGCTCCCAGCCCTGGCAGTCTTGCACCAGTTTTAAAGTCTGCTCGTAAGGACGCAGCCAGATCGGGATGATTTCCGCGCCGCCCTTGCCGATTTCCGCTGCGCACTGGCGTAGCAGCGTCTGGTATTCGCTCGCACCGGCAACGATGCCGCTCTGCCGTAAATTGTCCGCCAGACGTGCGGCGTAGCGGGCGTTGTAACGATACGTCAGGCGTCCACCCAGCGCGCCCACAACGTGCCACCAACGTAGCGGGAGGCGGGCAAACAAGCGGAGCAGAAATTGCGTCATGATAGGGAATGGTGTCGGGCGCAGCTAAAGTTTGCTACCATCCTCGCCTATTGCGATTTGGGAATGGTGCCATGAAAGAATTTATTTTTACCTCGGAATCCGTGTCAGAAGGTCATCCGGACAAGGTCGCCGACCAGATTTCCGATGCGGTACTGGATGCGATTCTAACTCAGGATCCTCACGCGCGTGTAGCTTGCGAGACGCTGGTCACTACCGGTCTGGTGGTCATCGCCGGTGAAATCACCACCCACGCCACCGTTGATTACAACCAGGTGGCGCGCGAGGCGGTCAAGCGCATCGGCTATAACAGCTCGGAAATCGGCTTTGATTATCACACCTGTTCCGTACTCACCACCTTCGGCAAGCAGTCGGCAGACATCGCCCAGGGCGTCAACGAGGGCGAAGGCCTTGATCTCGACCAGGGCGCAGGCGACCAGGGATTGATGTTCGGTTACGCTTGCGATGAAACGTCTTCGCTGATGCCGCTGCCGATTTACCTGGCGCACCGCCTGATGGAGCGCCAGGCCGAACTGCGCAAGGATGGCCGTCTGCCGTGGTTGCGCCCGGACGCCAAATCCCAGGTGTCCATCCGCTACGTGGATGGCGTCCCGCAACACGTGGACACCGTGGTGGTCTCGACCCAGCACAACCCGGACGTCTCCCACGCGCAAATTGAAGAAGCCGTGATCGAGGAAATCATCAAGCCGGTCATTTCCGGCGATCTGCTCAAAAACGACGTGCGCTATCTGGTCAACCCCACCGGCCGCTTCGTCATCGGCGGTCCGATGGGCGATGCCGGCCTGACCGGCCGCAAGATCATCGTCGACACTTACGGCGGCGCAGCGCCGCACGGCGGCGGGGCATTCTCCGGCAAGGATCCGAGCAAGGTGGATCGTTCCGCCGCCTATGCCGGACGCTATGTGGCGAAGAATATCGTCGCCGCCGGTCTTGCCAGCAAGTGCCTGGTGCAGGTGGCCTATGCCATCGGCGTGGCGCGCCCGGTATCGCTGATGGTGAATACCTTTGGCACCGGCAAAATCGCCGACGAAAAAATTGCCAAGCTGGTGGAAGCGCACTTCGACCTGCGCCCCAAGGCGATTATCCAGACCCTCAACCTGCTGCGCCCGATCTATACGCGCACTGCCAGCTACGGCCATTTCGGTCGCGACGAACCGGAGTTCACCTGGGAGTCCGTCGACAAGGCCGAGGCACTGCGCGCGGATGCCTGCCTGTAAGCCGTTCAGGGGAGCGCAGCAAAAAATGCTGCGCTCGACCCGCCCTCTGCGGTAGAATTACCAACCAGCCTTGAGGAGCGTTGCGACGGGTATCCATCCCGCCAGGCTCAAGGCGTTTCAATTTGAAACCGCGCTCACGTCTTGCTTTTTTGGTCTTTATTACAGAAAGGAGGGCGTGATGAACGCCGTCACCCATTCCAGTACTACCCCCGATTACATTATTGCCGACCTGTCGCTGGCCGACTGGGGACGCAAGGAAATCAACATCGCCGAAATCGAAATGCCCGGCCTGATGGCGATCCGCGAGGAATTCGCCGCCAGCCAGCCGCTCAAGGGTGCGCGCATCACCGGTTCGCTGCATATGACCATCCAGACCGCAGTGCTGATCGAAACCCTGCAGGCGCTGGGTGCCGAAGTGCGCTGGGCATCGTGCAATATTTTTTCCACGCAGGATCATGCGGCGGCGGCGATTGCCGCGACCGGCACGCCGGTGTTTGCGGTCAAGGGCGAATCGCTGACCGACTACTGGGATTACACCCATCGCATTTTTGAATGGGCGGACGGCGGCTATTCCAACATGATCCTGGATGACGGCGGCGACGCCACCATGTTGCTGCATCTGGGCACCCGTGCCGAATCCGACATCGGCGTACTGTCCAAGCCGGGCAGCGAAGAAGAGCGTGTGCTGTTCGCAGCAATCAAGGCCAAGCTGGCGATCGATGCCACATGGTATTCCACGCGCCTGGCGCAAATCAAGGGCGTGACCGAGGAAACCACCACAGGCGTGCATCGTCTGTACCAGATGTTTGAACGCGGCGAGCTGAAATTCCCGGCTTTCAACGTCAACGATTCGGTCACCAAGTCCAAGTTCGACAACCTCTACGGCTGCCGCGAATCGCTGGTGGATGGCATCAAGCGCGCCACCGATGTGATGATTGCCGGCAAGGTCGCGGTGGTTGCAGGCTACGGCGACGTCGGCAAAGGCTCGGCGCAGGCGCTGCGTGCACTGTCCGCGCAGGTCTGGGTGACCGAGATCGACCCGATTTGTGCCCTGCAGGCAGCCATGGAAGGCTATCGCGTGGTGACCATGGACTACGCCGTGGACAAGGCCGACATCTTCGTCACCGCCACCGGCAACTACAATGTCATTACCCATGACCACATGGTGAAAATGAAAAACCAGGCCATCGTCTGCAATATCGGCCACTTCGATAACGAGATCGACGTCGCCGGCATCGAAAAATACCAGTGGGAAGAAATCAAGCCGCAGGTGGATCACGTGATTTTCCCGGACGGCAAACGCATCATTCTGCTGGCCAAAGGCCGCCTGGTGAATCTGGGCTGCGCCACCGGCCACCCGTCCTACGTGATGAGTTCGTCCTTCGCCAACCAGACCATCGCCCAGATCGAGCTGTTTACCCGTACCGCCGACTATCCGGTAGGCGTGTACACGCTGCCCAAGCACCTAGACGAAAAAGTGGCGCGCCTGCAGCTGAAAACGCTGAATGTGCAGTTGACCGAACTGACCGAGAAGCAGGCTGCCTATATCGGCGTGGACAAGAACGGTCCGTACAAGGCGGCGCATTACCGCTATTAAGCCGGATCAAAGGCGACGGCAGACACTTTACGAACCGGAGCACGACAATGCGTCTATTGTTACTGTGGTTATTGAATGCCGTGGCTTTGCTGGCTGTCGCGTACCTGCTGCCGGCCATCCAGGTGGCAAGTTTTGGCTGGGCCCTGGTGGCCGCGTTGGTACTGGGTTTGATCAACAGCGTGGTGCGCCCGGTGCTGACCATTTTGACCCTGCCGATTACGCTGCTGACGCTGGGCCTGTTTTATTTTGTGCTGAACGGCCTGCTGTTCTGGCTGGCCGGCAGTTTGCTGCCGGGCTTTCATGTCACCAACTTCGGCGCTGCATTTGTCGGCGCCATTCTCTATGGCGTGATTGCCTGGGTGCTCTCGGCTTTCATACCCGGCAATAAGGATTAAACCTGAATATGGTCAAGCGTACTTTCAGCTTTGAGTTTTTCCCGCCCAAAACGCCGGAAGGCATGGACAAGCTGCGCGCCACGCGCGACCAGCTGGCCTTGCTGAAACCCAAGTTTTTCTCGGTAACGTTCGGCGCCGGCGGTTCCACCCGCGACCATTCGCTGGAAACCGTGCTCGACATCCAGCGCGCCGGCTACGCAGCCGCACCGCACCTGTCCTGTATTGGCTCCACCCACGACAATATCCGCGCCATCCTGCAGCAATACCAGACCCATGGTATCCGCCACATTGTGGCACTGCGCGGCGACCTGCCCTCGGGCATGGCCAGCACCGGCGAGTTTCGCTACGCCAACGAACTGGTGGAATTCATCCGCAGCGAAACCGGCGACTGGTTCAACATCGAAGTGGCGGCGTATCCGGAATACCATCCGCAAGCCCGCAGCGCGCGTGACGATCTGCTCAACTTCAAGCGCAAGGTGGACGCGGGCGCCAATTCCGCGATCACCCAGTATTTTTTCAACGCCGACGCGTATTTCAATTTCGTCGACGAATGCGCCGCGCTGGGAGTCACCCTTCCCATCGTGCCAGGCATCATGCCGATCAGTAATTTCTCGCAGCTGGCGCGCTTCTCCGACGCCTGCGGCGCAGAAATTCCGCGCTGGATGCGCAAGCAGCTGGAAGGCTACAGCGACGACATCGAATCCATCCGCGCCTTCGGTCTGGATGTGGTGACCGATTTATGCGAGCGCCTGCTCAAGGCGGGCGCCCCCGGCTTGCACTTCTACACCATGAACCAGGCAACGCTCACCACGACCATCTGGCAGCGGCTGGGGTTATAGCCGGCAAGCCCTTGCTTACTGCCAGCCGTAGCGGCGCGTATAGAACCGCTTCATTGCCTGAATCAGTAGCACGTAGGCGAACAGGATGGCGACCAGGAACGGAAAGTAGGCGAGCGGCAGCGCTTGCAGCCTGAAGTAATGCGCGAACGGCCCCATCGGCAACAGCACCCCGACCATCATCACAGCCATCGTCGTTGCCAGCAGCGGCCAGCCGATGCGGCTCTGGATGAACGGTATTTTCTGGGTGCGCAGCATATACACGATCACCGTCTGCGACAGCAGGCTCTCGATGAACCAGCCCGACTGGAACAGGGTCTGATGCGCTACCGTGTTGGCACCAAAAATGAACCACATCAGGGCATAAGTAGCGATGTCGAAGATGGAACTGACCGGCCCGAAAAACACCATGAAGCGGCTGATATGCTCCGGATTCCAGCGTTGCGGCAGCCTGACCTGCTCCTCGTCGACGTTGTCGAAGGGTATGGCGGTCTGCGAGATATCGTAGAGCAGGTTCAGCACCAGCAGATGCAGCGGCAGCATTGGCAGGAACGGCAGGAAGGCGCTCGCCACCAACACCGAGAACATGTTGCCGAAGTTCGAGCTGGCAGTCATCTTGATGTACTTGAGCATATTGGCGAAGGTCTTGCGGCCTTCGATCACGCCTTCTTCCAGCACCATCAGGCTCTTTTCCAGCAGGATAATGTCGGCAGCCTCCTTGGCGATGTCCACTGCGGTATCCACTGAAATGCCGATGTCGGCGGCGCGCAAGGCGGGCGCGTCGTTGATGCCGTCGCCCATGAAACCCACCACATGACCATTGGCTTTGAGCGCGCGCACGATGCGCTCCTTGTGTGCAGGCGAGAGTTTGGCGAACACGTTGTGCTGTTCGACCACGAGCGCCAGCTCGGCATCGCTGATTGCCTCGATCGTATTGCCCAGTATCACGCCTTGCGTCGGCAAGCCGACTTCACGGCAGATTTTGGCAGTGACGCGCTCGTTGTCCCCGGTCAGGACTTTCACGGCGACACCGTGTGCCTGCAGCGCCTTGAGTGCAGGGGCGGTGGATTCCTTGGGCGGGTCGAGGAAGGCGATATAGCCCACCAGGACCAGGCCGGATTCGTCCGCCACACTGTAAACGCTCTGGGTGGGCGGGGTTTCTTTCATCGCGACCGCCACCACGCGCAGGCCCTCTTCATTGAGTGCGGCGGTCAGGCTATTCACCTGCGCCAGCAGTTCAGCCGAGAGCGGCTCGATCGCATCGCCATGCTGCACCCGGTTGCACACACCGAGGATCTCCTCCACCGCGCCTTTGCAGATCAGCTCGTGGTGATCGTCGCGTTCTGACACCACGACGGACATGCGCCGCCGCTGAAAATCGAAAGGGATTTCGTCCACCTTGCGGTAGTGCTTTGCGACGTTGAGTTCACGATGCACTTCGGCGTGTTCCAGCACCGCAACGTCGAGCAGGTTTTTCAGGCCGGTCTGATAATAGCTATTGAGATAGGCATACTCCAGCACCTGATCCGACACCTCGCCGAACACGTCAGTGTGACGAGCCAGGAAAATTTTGTCCTGGGTCAGGGTACCGGTCTTGTCGGTGCACAGCACGTCCATCGCGCCAAAGTTCTGGATCGCGTCCAGGCGTTTGACGATGACTTTCTTGCGCGACAGAACCACTGCGCCCTTGGCCAGAGTGGCAGTGACGATCATCGGCAGCATTTCCGGAGTCAGTCCCACCGCAACCGACAACGCGAACAGGAACGCCTCGACCCAGTCGCCCTTGGTAAAGCCGTTAATGAACAGCACCAACGGCGTCATCACGAACATGAAGCGGATCAGCAGCCAGCTGACTTTGTTCACCCCGGCCTGGAAGGCGGTCGGCGCGCGGTCGGTGGTGGTCACGCGCTGGGCCAGCGCCCCAAAATAAGTGTGGCTGCCGGTAGTGACCACGATGGCCGTTGCCGAACCACTCACCACGTTGGTGCCCATGAACAGGATATTGTCCAGTTCCAGCGGATTGGTGGCCTCCGGGTTACGTGGGTTGGCGTACTTCTCCACCGGCAGCGATTCACCCGTCATTGCCGACTGCGCCAGGAACAGGTCTTTGGCGGTCAGCACGCGCAGGTCCGCGGGGATCATGTCGCCCGCCGACAGCACCACCAGATCTCCCGGCACCAGTTGCCTGATCGGCACTTCGACCTTGCGCGGACCTTTCGGATGCAGGACTGCGTTGAAGTATTTGCGTGCGTCCTCGGCAGCCTCTTCGGCCGGATCACGGCGCATCACGGTGGCCGTGTTGCTCACCATCGCCTTCAGTTTGTCCGCCGCCTTGTTGGATTTGGACTCCTGCCAGAAACGCAACAGCGTGGACAGCACCACCATGGTCGAAATGACGATAGTCGCCTTCATGTCCCCGGTAAGGTAGGACACCAGTGCAAGAATGGTGAGCAGCAGATTGAACGGATTGCGATAGCTGTGCCATAGATGCAGCCACCACGGCATGGGTTTTTCGTGCTCAACCTCATTGGCGCCGACGCGCTCGCGGATAGCCTCGGCCTCGTTTTCGCTCAGGCCGTCGGCATGCGAGCCAAGGCTGTTCAGCAACGCATCGACGTCGCTTTTGGCGGCGCCCGTCAGGGTCTGTGCCAGCGAATGTGGCACTTCTTTGCTGACACCCGTGCCGGTGAGCGCATCGAGAAGGACAAGCCGCCGGAAGTGCCGGCTCATGGCGCGACTGCGAATGAAGCCGGCAAAAACCTCTTTCAGAATATTGAAATTCATTTTTTTCCATTCAAACGACAAATTTGAATTAGCGCATTATGTCGCAGCAGGCTGTCTCGCAGCTTACCGTGGCCATTGCATTCCAAAGGAGAACGATGAGGCGAGTTCGAAGCCATGCGCCAACATGAATGTATGGCCACGCAAAGCAGGGTCGGTGCGAAGTGATGCAAGGGAGCCGGTCAGGGAATGACCGGTGTTTGACACCGCTTCTCGCGCTCGGCGAGATAGCGGCAGAAGAGGTTCTGCGGGTTATCTAACCGGGCAATCGCCAGTTATGCACTGGCGCCAACTGTCACCTGAACTAGTACCCACAAAGCATCTCCGCTTTAAATAACAGCGCGCATGGTAGCCCAACATGGTGGGCTTGGAAAGTGACTTTTTTGTGTCAGTCAGCACTGTTCCCAGGGCAGGCCCTCGAAGCGCCAACCGGAGAGGCTGCCGCGGTGATGATGATCGTCGAGCGGGCCTTCAAAACCGTGCAGCACGTTGTAAACTTCAGAGTAGCCATGCTGCTCGAGAAACTGCCCGGCTTCAGCGGAACGGTTGCCGCTGCGACAGATCAGTACCAGCGGGCGGTCGACCGAAGTCGCGCGCCGCACCTGGGCAAGAAAGTGCGGATTCACATCCCAGTCCGGAAATTCGTTCCAGGCGATATGGATGCTATCTTTCGGGTGGCCGATGAACAGGAACTCCATTTCCGAACGCACGTCGATGAATACCGCATCCGGATGGGTTTGCAGGAAAGCGTCTGCTTCTTTCGGGCTGAGATGTTGCATGGGGCAACTCCTTGAACGTAAATGGTGCTAAGGCATCCAGCCGCATTGGCTTAAGCCACTGATTCCACGTATCATAACCGCCTTTCCGCCGTACCATACACCGTCATGACCACACGCACCGATTTACTCCTCGCCGCCCTCAAAAAACGCATCCTGATCCTTGATGGCGCCATGGGCACCATGATCCAGAGCTACAAGCTGGAGGAGGCCGACTATCGCGGTGCGCGCTTTGCCGATTTTGCCCATGACCTGAAAGGCAACAACGACCTGCTGGCGCTCACTCAACCGCACATTATTCGCGCCATACACGCGGCCTATCTGGAGGCGGGTGCGGATATCCTGGAGACCAACAGCTTCAACGCCACGTCCATTTCGATGGCGGATTACCATATGCAGGATCTAGTCTACGAGCTTAACGTCGAGGCCGCCAGACTGGCGCGCAGTGCAGCGGATGAGTACTCGGCCAAAACTCCTGACAAACCGCGTTTTGTCGCCGGCATCCTGGGGCCCACCAGCCGTACTGCCAGCATGTCGCCGGACGTGAACGACCCCGGATTCCGCAACGTCAGTTTTGATGAGCTGGTCGTCGCCTACACCGAAGCGACGCGCGGCCTGGTGGATGGTGGCGTGGACATCCTGATGGTGGAAACCATTTTCGACACGCTCAACGCCAAGGCCGCGCTGTTTGCGGTCGAAAAATATTTCGACGAACACGGGCTGCGTTTGCCCATCATGATTTCCGGCACGATTACCGATGCTTCCGGGCGCACCCTGTCCGGCCAGACCACAGAGGCGTTCCTGAATTCGGTGCGCCATGTGCGGCCATTGTCCATCGGCCTGAACTGCGCGCTGGGAGCGAGCGAACTGCGCCAGTATGTCGAGGAGTTATCCAACAAGGCGGACTGCTTTGTCTCGGCCCACCCCAACGCCGGGCTGCCCAACGCGTTTGGCGAATACGACGAATCACCCGCAGCAATGACCGCGCAGATCCGCCAATGGGCGCAGGCCGGAATGCTGAACATCATCGGCGGCTGCTGCGGCACCACGCCTGCGCATATCCAGGCGATCCGCGAGGCGGTGGAAATTTATCCGCCGCGCGTGATCCCCGATATCGAGAAAAAGTTGCGCATCTCCGGGCTGGAGCCATTCAATCTGGGCGAGGGCGACCTGTTCGTCAACGTCGGCGAGCGCACCAACGTCACCGGCTCCAAGATGTTCGCGCGCCTCATCATCAACGGCCAGTACGACGAGGCGCTGGCGGTGGCACGCACCCAGGTGGAAGCCGGCGCGCAGATCATCGACATCAACATGGACGAAGGCATGCTCGACGCGGAAGCTGCGATGGTGCGCTTCCTCAACCTGATCGCCTCGGAACCCGACATCGCGCGCGTGCCGATCATGATCGACTCGAGCAAGTGGTCGGTGATCGAGGCGGGCCTGAAATGCGTGCAGGGCAAGTCCATCGTCAACTCGATCTCGATGAAGGAAGGCGAAGCCGAGTTCATCGAACGCGCCAAACTGTGCCGGCGTTACGGCGCGGCGGTGATCGTGATGGCGTTCGACGAAGCGGGGCAGGCCGACACCCGCGCGCGCAAGGTGGAAATCTGCACCCGCGCCTATAAAATCCTCACCGAACAGCTCGACTTTCCGCCCGAAGACATTATTTTCGACCCCAACATTTTCGCCGTCGCCACCGGCATCGAGGAGCACAACAACTACGCGGTGGACTTCATCGAAGCGGTGCGCGAGATCAAGCGCACCTTACCGTTTGCGAAAATCTCCGGCGGCGTATCCAACGTGTCGTTCTCGTTCCGCGGCAACGAACCGGTGCGCGAGGCGATCCACACCGTATTCCTGTATTACGCGATCCAGGCCGGCATGGATATGGGCATCGTCAACGCCGGCCAGCTGGGTGTGTACGACCAGATTCCCGCCGATTTACTCGAACATGTCGAGGATGTGATTTTGAACCGCCGCCCCGACGCTACCGAGCGCATGGTGGAGTTTGCCGACAGCGTGAAGGGCTCGGCCAGGGAACAGGTGGAAGATTTGTCCTGGCGTGAAGCCCCGGTCGGCGAACGCCTCACCCATGCGCTGGTGAAAGGCATCACCACCTACATCATCGAGGACACCGAAGAAGCCCGCCAATTGGCCGCGCGCCCGATCCACGTCATCGAAGGCGCGCTGATGGACGGCATGAACGTGGTCGGCGACCTGTTCGGCGCGGGAAAAATGTTCCTGCCGCAGGTGGTGAAATCGGCGCGCGTGATGAAACAGGCGGTGGCGCATCTGATTCCGTTCATCGAAGAAGAAAAGCTGCTGAGCGGCGTGGCTGCCGAGGCCAAAGGAAAGATCATCATGGCCACGGTGAAAGGCGACGTGCACGACATCGGCAAGAACATCGTCGGCGTGGTGCTGGCGTGCAACAACTACGACGTGGTGGATCTGGGCGTGATGGTGCCCGCCGCAAAAATACTGCAAGCCGCAGTCGATGAAAAGGCCGACATCATCGGCCTGTCCGGTCTGATCACCCCTTCGCTGGAGGAAATGGCCCACGTCGCCAAAGAGATGGAACGCCTCGGCATGAAGCTGCCGTTGCTGATCGGCGGCGCTACCACGTCGCTGGCCCACACCGCGGTTAAAATCGAGCCTCATTACAGTGGCGCCACGGTGTATGTGAAAGACGCCTCGCGTGCGGTGGGGGTGTGCACACAACTCCTCTCCCCGGAGTTGCGCGACGCCTACATGGCCGAGGTCAAGGCCGATTACATCCGCATCCGCGAAAGCCACAAGGGCAAGCGTGCCCAGTCCAAACGCGCCACGCTGGCGCAGGCGCGCGCCAACGCGCTGGTCACCGACTGGAACGCCTACACGCCACCGGTACCCAGACAGCTGGGCGTGCAGGTATTCACGCATTACCCGCTGGCGGAGATCGCCCGCTATATCGACTGGACCCCGTTCTTCCAGACCTGGGAGCTGCACGGACGCTATCCCAAAATCCTGCACGATGAAGTGGTGGGCGAAGAAGCGCGCAAACTGTTTGCCGATGCGCAGGCGATGCTGAAACGCATCATCGACGAAAACTGGCTGCACGCCAACGGCGTGATCGGCCTGTTCCCGGCCAACCGCGTAAGCGACGACATCGAAATCTACACCGACGAATCGCGCACCCAGGTGGCGATGACCTACCATGCCCTGCGCCAGCAAATGGAAAAGCCGCCGGGCCGACCCAATATGTGTCTAGCCGACTTCATCGCACCCAGGGACTCCGGCGTAAAAGACTACATCGGTGCCTTTGCCGTCACCGCAGGGCTCGATATGGACGAGCGTGTGGCAGCGTACGAAAAAGATCTCGATGACTACAATGCCATTCTGTTCAAAGCGCTCGCCGACCGTTTCGCAGAAGCTTTTGCCGAGTGCATGCACGCCCGTGTACGGCGCGAATTCTGGGGATACGCCGCAGACGAAACACTCAGCGACGAAGAACTGATCGATGAAAAATATCGCGGCATTCGTCCCGCGCCAGGGTATCCCGCGTGCCCCGAGCACAGCGAAAAAGCACCGTTATTCGAACTGCTGCACGCCACCGAAAACACCGGTATGCAGCTGACTGAAAGCTTCGCCATGCTGCCCGCTTCAAGCGTGTCGGGATTCTATTTCTCCCATCCGGAATCCAGCTACTTTGCTGTCGCCAAGATAGATCGCGACCAGCTCGAGGATTATGCACAGCGCAAGGGCTGGGATATTGCCACCGCCGAGCGCTGGCTGGCGCCAAATTTGGGCTACGACGGCGAAGTATAAAGACGGCTGCTTTTGAGGCCGCTTTAAAAAAAGCGTTACCGGCCGTGTCAGAGATGCTGGCGGTCAGTTCATGCGGAGCCGTGCCTCGAGCCCGGAGTATTCCAGACTTTTCTCGATGCCCTTTGCAATTGCGTGCATCTTGGCATCGTGACACTGCGCGGCATCGCGCTGACCCTGCGCAGCAAGCAGACGAGCCAGCGCGGCCTGCACATCCATCTGCAGTCGCACACGGCCGATATCCTGCGCCAGCGCCGCGGCGCGGGACAATTCTGCCTGCGCCTCCCGGTATTCTTCCTCCATCAACATCGCCTCCCCGCGCCAACGTCGCGCCACCGCTTCGAGCTCGCGCAGGCCGTTCGGCTCGGCGATTGCGAGCAGTTCGTCACCATACACGCGACAGCGGCTCGCGTCGCCCGCCGTGAGTGCGATCTCCGCCAACCCGTCAAGACACCGGACCGTCATGTAGCGCTCTGAAGTGCGGCATGTTTGTTCGAGCGTGGTCTGCAGGGCCCGCGTACTAAGCTTTTTCCCGAGCCTCGACCGCGCGACGGCAAGGTGTGTGTCGATCGCGGCGCGCCAGAACAGGATGCCGGTGTCGCGCCCGAGCGTGAGTCCGCGTTCCAGATGTTCGATCGCCAGCTCGTTCAAGCCGAGGTCGAGCAGGAGATGACCGATGCAATCGCAGGCGATGAGCTGGTAGCGCACCTGACTGAGACTCTCGAGCCAGTGCAGGGTCTTTTGCATACCAGTCCACGCCTCGCCGTAACGGCCCGTGCAGGCCCGGGCATGATCGAGCCCGAGCAGTGTGGGACCAAAGTGCCACTGCAGGTCTGCGGAACGCGCGATGTCGAGCGCCGCCTCGAAGCTTGCCGTGGCGCGCGGGTAGTCACCGAGCCCCCTGGTCCCGATGCAGGCGTGCCCGATCATCATCAGGTTCTCGGACTCGTAACTCTTGTCGCCGATGCCGCGGGCCAGCGCGAGAGAGCGGGTGTAGCATGCGATCGCCGCCGCGGGTTCCGCGTTCGCGAAGTGCGCCTCACCGCGGCCATGATAAGCCTGCACCGCGACGAGATCGGTGAAACCCGTGCGCTCGCAGATATCGACCGCCTGCTGGTGGAATCCGATTGCCTGATCGTTCTGCCCGGTGCTCCACGCGACCGTCCCAAGGTGATAAAGGGTGTCGGCCGCATGGCGCTCATCGTTCATTGCGCGAGACTCGGTCAGCGCTTCGGTGAGGCACGCCGTCGCTGCTTCATATTGATCTGCGCGCCGATAGGCCATGCCCAGCTGGATCAGCGCGTCACGCGTCTTGGCGCGTTCGCCGCCGGCACGCAACACATCAATGACGCGGCGCATGTCGGCGACGGCACCCTGAGTCTGTCCGGCCTGCGCGCGCGCCGCACCGCGCTGCTCGTAGATCGCAAGACGTTGCCGCGCGTCCAGCGATTCCGGGTGCGCCTCGAACAGCGCGACCGCGCGATCCAGCCAGTGCAAGGCATCGCGCATCGCAAACAGCGTCTGCGAGTGTTCTCCGGCGAGGACCAGGTAATGGAGCGCCTTCGACCAGACGTGTGCGCGCTCGTAGTGTTCCGCCAGCTCGGCATCGCGTTCGTGCGTTGCGTCCTCACCGCGGCGTTCCAGAGCCTCCGCCACCGACTGATGCAGCAGCCTGCGCCGTGCACCGCCGATGTCACGATAGAGCACCTCGCGAAGCTTGTCGTGGCTGAAGTCGTATACGCCGCCCTCCGGTTCCTCGCGCAGCAAACGGCGCTTGACGAACGCCTCCACCGCGTCGAGCAGCGGCGTTTCCGGCTCGCGCGTGACATCGAGAAGCGTATCGAAGTCGAAGCGGCGGCCGAGGACTGCGGCGGTTTCGAGCAGCGGTCGGATCGCTTTGGGCACGTGCGCGAGCCGCACGCGCACGGCGGCTCGCAACGCGTCGGGGAGCAACCCCGGCGCGCTGCTCGCGGATTCCAGCTGCGTCTCGCCATCGCTCAAGGATTGCAGAATCGACATCAGGAAGAACGGATTGCCTTCGGTTTCGCGATGCAGGCGCTCGGCCAGGCCGGGTATGCCGAGGTTCGCATCGGCAAGCGCCGCGACCAGGCTCTCGGTATCGGCATAATCCAGCCGGGCGAGTGGCACACGGCGTGCATCGGTGTCGCGGCGCAAGCCCTCAACCAGCTGCGCGAACCGCTCGTCGCTGTCGACAGCCTCGTCACGATAGGCGTAGATCACAAGCACCGCGCGCTGCGCGGCATGGCGCGCGAGATAATGCAGCACTTGCGCGCTGGCATCGTCGGCCCACTGGATGTCGTCCACCATGAAAACAGCCGGGCGACCGCCTCGCGATGCCTCGAGCAGTTGATCCACGGCACGCGACAAGCGCGCCTGTCGCGCCTCGGGAAAATCCTTCGACAATTGCGGCAGGTCCGGAATACGCTCGCCAACCTCGGGCACCAGGGCGGCGAGTTCGGCGAGCGACACGGGCGACATGGCGCGCAACGCCGCGTCCGACACGCGGTCCAGCGCGCGCGTCACGAGGCCAATCACGGGCTGATATGGCATCGCGCGTTCGATCTCGTAGCAGTTCGTCGCGAGCGTCGGCAAGTCCTGGGCGTGCGCATAGCGCGTGACCTCGCGCAGCAAACGGCTCTTGCCGATTCCCGGCTCGCCTTCGATCAGGACGGTGTACCCGGCGCCGGCGGTGAGCCGCGCAATGAGTCCGATGAGTAGGCCATACTCGTTACTGCGACCGACGAAGGGCGTGGTATCGCTCGCAGCGCCAATGGCCGAATCGGGCAGGGGAAGAATCGGTGCGGCGGGTGCAGCGGCACGCGCACCGGTACCGACCGGCGCGCGGTCCAGTTGCAGATGGCTCGTGGCGTGCAGCGCACGTGCCGCATCGAGGAAATCGCGCCGCTCCATTTCGGGTATGGCGAGCGATGCGGCGAGTCTTTCCGCGAGTCGCCGCGAAGGGCGACGCTCGTCGGCCTCGATCTTTCTGATGGTGAAACCCGAGCAGCAGACCCGCTGGGCGAGCGCCTCCTGGGTAAGATCCAGCGATTTGCGGCGGCGCCGCAGCCAGTAACCAAATGAATGTGTCTGGTCCTCCATGCCGCTTGGCCCTCCGTTACATCCTGCGCATTTAAGTCTAGCAGCTTAGTCCGCGCTTTTGTCCCGCTTTTTGTCCCGCTTTGCGGGACCCCGTACCCTCTCTCCTGGGGTGAAATGGGCGTGTCTACCGGTAAGCACCAGGCGGTTCCGATGTTGCGCAACAGGACCGCGATGCTACACGCAGACAAATCCCAGTCCACCTCATAAAAAGGAGTACAGCCATGTCAGCAGTTATTTCCACTTCCACCCCCCTCATTGATCTTGCTGCCGTGAAGAACAAGCAGCACCTGGCCTGGTCGGCTGGCGATTATGCCGTCGTCGGCACCACGCTGCAGATCGTCGGCGAGTCGCTGTGCGAAGCGCTCGACCTGCATGCCGGCGAACGCGTGCTCGACGTCGCCGCCGGCAACGGCAATGCGACACTTGCCGCCGCACGGCGCTGGTGCGACGTGGTCTCGACCGATTACGTTCCGGCGCTGCTCGAGCGCGGACGCGCCCGGGCGAGCGCCGATGGCCTGCCGGTGCAGTTCGAGCCGGCGGACGCCGAGAATCTGCCATATAAAGACCACAGTTTCGATGTGGTGTTGTCCACCTTCGGCGTAATGTTTACGCCCGACCAGGAGAAGGCGGCCGCGGAAATGGCGCGCACCTGCAAACCTGGCGGCAGGATCGGCCTCGCGAACTGGACACCGGCCAGTTTTGTCGGCGAAATCTTCAAGACCATGGGCAAATATGTGCCCCCGGCAGCCGGCGTGAAGTCGCCCGCGCTCTGGGGTACCGAAGCGCGGCTGCGCGAGCTGTTCGGCGAGCGGCTCGACTCGATCGTGATCGAACGCAGGGACTTCGTGTTCCGCTACCGCAGCGCGGCCCATTGGCTGGAGGTCTTTCGCACCTTCTACGGTCCGATGCACAAGGCGTTCGGGGCGCTCGACGCCGAGAAGCAGGAAGCGCTCGCCACCGACCTGATCGCTCTGGCCGAACGCTTCAATCGCGCGACCGATGGCACGCTGGAGGCCCCGAGCGAGTACCTGGAGGTAGTCATCCGGCGCAAGTAGTGCGCGGATACAGCCATAGACATCCCACCGCAATAAGGAGCCACAAAATGAATATTAGCGATGTCATGATTCACATCAATGAGTCTCTGAGTGAAGAAGCACGCACCTCTCTCGAGAACACACTGCGAAAGGTCGAGGGGGTCGTTTCGCCAAAGTTTAACGCCGGCAAGGAGCATCTCCTGGTGATCGCCTATGACACGGAAACAACCAGCACTGCGGCCTTGTTGGAGCAGGCCCGGGCAGCAGGCTATACCGCCCAGCTGGTAGGTATGTAAACGAGGCGGTGTTCTGCTGGCCGGTTGCCGAACTGCGTACGTTAGCAAGATGGAAATATGTTGCGCGGGAAGTTGACATCCGACTCGTGCGTGGGGAGACCTGAAACAAGGCTGGTCAGTAGTTGCACCCGGCTGCAACAGCTACTTTATTTTTCTCATACAGCCCTGTAAAACTGAAAGGAATTCATCATGACTACTACACTCTATCAACGTCTGGGCGGAGCTGATGGCATTGCCCGCCTCGTGGACGACGTCATTGCTGCACATCTGGATAACCCCATCGTCAAAACCCGCTTCGAGAACATCAAAGACATGGAACACGCCAAACGGATGGCACGCGAATTTTTCTGCGCGGGCTCCGGCGGTCCGGAACCCTACACGGGCAAGGACATGCTCGCCGCACATAAAGGCATGAACATCAGTGAGCAGGAGTACCTGGCGGTGATGGATGACATTGTCGGCGCAATGAACAAACATAGACTGGATGAGGGCACGAAAAATGACGTGATCGCCATTCTCTACTCGCTGAAGGGCAACATCATTCGCGTATGACAATGGATCGCTGCATTCGGGTGGGGCACCCCTTTTTTGGCGTGCCCATCAATTTGAACATTGGGCGAGGATGGGCAAGGGAGTCATGTTTTATAAAGCGCTATAAAGGAGCTATATAGTGGATGCCAACGCCGCCGACAAGATCCGGCAGCCACCAAGAACCCGGGGAGAACAGCCATGGGCAAGCGATACGACAGCATTCTGGGCACCATCGGCAACACGCCGGTGATTCGCATCAACAAGTTGGGTCCCAAGGGCGTCAACCTCTACGTCAAGGTGGAGTCTTTCAATCCGATGGGGTCGGTAAAGGACCGGCTGGCCCTAGGGGTGATCGAGGACGCCGAACGGCGCGGAGAACTCAAGCCCGGACAGACGATCGTCGAGGCCACGAGTGGCAATACCGGCATCGGCCTGGCCATGGTCTGCGCCCAGAAGGGCTATCCCCTGGTCGTCACCATGGCCGAGAACTTCAGCGTGGAGCGGCGCAAGCTGATGCGATTTCTCGGCGCCAGGGTCGTTCTGACGCCGGCCGCCCAGAAGGGCTCGGGGATGGTGGCGAAGGCCGAGGAGTTGGCCAGGGCGCATGGCTGGTGGCAGCCGCGCCAGTTCGAGAACCCGGCCAATGCGGAGATCCACGCCCGAACCACCGCCGTGGAGATCCTCGAGGACTTCGCCGATGTTTCGCTCGACTACTGGGTCACCGGTTTCGGCACCGGCGGCACGCTGAACGGCGTGTCGCGAGTGCTGAAGGAGAAAAGCCCGCATACGCAGATCATCGTCTGCGAGCCGGATAATTCGGCCATGCTGGCCAGCGGCATCGCGCAGGCGAGGCACGACGACGGATCCCACCGCGCGAGCCATCTCCGATCGCGGCCGCACCTGATGCAGGGATGGTCCCCGGACTTCATCCCCCGACTTGTGGAACAGGTCACTGCGGCCAGCCGCATTGATGACTTTGTGTTGATCGACGGCCAGGACGCGCTGCGCTGTGCCAGGTCGCTGGCGCGACAGGAAGGCATCTTCGTCGGCATCTCTGCGGGCGCCACTTTTTCGGGTGCGCTGCAGGTCGCCCAAGCCGCGCCGCAGGGCGCCAACATCCTGTGCATGCTGCCCGATACCGGCGAGCGCTACCTTTCCACACCGCTGTTCGACGATATTGCCGTCGAGATGACCGAGGAGGAGATTGAACTGTCGAGGTCGACGCCGGGATTCCGATTCGATGTCACCCCGGCAGCCGCACCGGCGCCAGTGGAAACGGCGGATGCCCTGGACGAAGCGGCCACCAGCGAGGTCGATGCCATATTGCGCGACCCGGACCGGCCTGTCGTCATGTTCGCCTACGAGTGGTGCGAGTTCTGCAACGCGGTCCGCAAGGTGTTCTCGGAGTATGGCATCGCCTATACCTCGATTGATCTCGATTCGGTCGCCTATCAGCAAGGCGACCGCGGCATCAAGATATTCGAGGTTCTCAAGCGGCGCACCGGATCTTTCACCTTGCCTCAGATCTTCATCGGCGGCGACTTCGAAGGTGGTGGCACCGACGTGTTCGACAGTCTGAAGTCAGGCCGGCTGCACACCCGCCTGCAAAAACACGGGGGTACCATCGACCCGTCAGTCAAGACCAATCCCTATGAACGTCTGCCCAAGTGGTTGCACCCACGTTGAACCGGCGCCGATTGGTTCTTGAGTGGCCCACGTCTGATTACCAATGCGCCTCTAGCCCGGTCTTCCAGTCATCCACGAACTGCTGAATTGAGTCGATGAAGTCCTGATCCTGTCCGGTACGGTTGATGGTGAGATGAATCACGGTATGCTGCGGGTTAGGTAGGTGCCCGGTGGTCACGGTCCATTGCAGGGCATTGGGACAACCGGGCAACGAAAAGCGCACGCCATGACTCAAATCCTCGCGGTGCGTATGGAACGTCCCCCACACGCAATAGATTTCACCGCTCGACTTCGCGTCGCTCAGCACCTTTTCGACAGACGCACACCAGTGCGGCAGTTCGCTGATCGTCAGACGGCGCTGCAGATCAGCAGCCGAGGCGGGAATAATAGTCGTGGCAAAGAATTCCATGCGTAAATATTAATCGGAAACCGGGTGGCGCGCACGTGCCCGTCCCAGTCGTTTGCAAGGAAAGCGGGTGGGAATAAATATCTCGCAAAAATGACAGCAATGTGATGTCGGGCAGGATTCCGAGGGCGGAAATATCCCGCAACGCTCTGAAGTACGGGGTGTGGAAGCATAAACAATGCTATTTTCAATAGCTCAAACCACCCGCTTGGCCTACTAAAGCGGGACATATCAATCGCATCGTCAATAATGACGAGATTAGCTCACCGAAATCGGCACAATATGGCTGTCGATAAGTTTTACATTCTCGCCCGGGTACTGGCGCCGGTATGCTGCGACTCTATCCATATTGCTTCTTCCAGCGTCATCAAGCGGGGTACGGCAAAAGTCATATCGTGCCGCATTACGTCAGTCCCGGACTGCACCGGCACGGTGGAAGGATGATTAAAACTGGGGGCGTCAATGCGTCCGGATTCGATGTCGAATACAATCATGATGCACCTCCATAGTGAAACTGCTCATGCCTGATATGCTGCCTGGCACCCAAAATTACAAGCAATATTTACGCCCGATTAATACCATGTCTATCCCTGCCGCCTATCTGGGCGTAATCCTGATCTGGTCTACCACCCCGCTGGCTATCCAATGGAGCGGGGTGGGGGCGGACTTCATGTTTCCGTTATTGGTGCGCATGCTCATCGGCCTGGTGGCGTGCCTGGTTCTGATGCGCGTGCTGCGCATCAGCATGGTGCGCTCGCGTGCCGCACTCAATGCCTATGTGGCTGCCGGTACCGGCATTTTTGGGGCAATGTTGCTGGTGTACTGGGGTGCGCGCTATGTACCGTCCGGTCTGATTGCCGTGTTGTTTGGCCTGATTCCGTTATTTACCGGGCTGATCGGCATGGTAATAAACGACGCGGAACGCCTGACCCCGGCCAAACTGGCGGGTATTGTGCTGGGGCTGGCCGGGCTGGTCGTCATTTTTGGCGCAGGTGCAAAAATAGGTGCGCAGGCGCTGCCCGGGATTGCGGCCATCCTGTGTGCGGTGGCGATACAGGCTGCCAGCCTGGTATGGGTCAAGCGTACCGGTGTTGCGCTACCTGTGCTGGCGCTGACCACGGGCGCACTGACTTTGGTGGTGGGACTGCTGCTGCCGCTGTGGCTGGTGCTGTTCGGACAGGTGCCGCAGTGGAGCATGCGTGCCGGGCTGTCCACGCTTTACCTGGGGATTTTCGGCTCGGTGGCGGGGTTTACCTTGTATTTTTACGTCACCAAACATCTGCAAGCCGGTCAGGTCGCGCTGATTACCCTGATTACGCCGGTAAGCGCGCTGCTGCTCGGGCAGACGCTCAACGGCGAACGCCCCGGTGCCGACGTATGGCTCGGCACCGTGCTGATTCTGCTCGGACTGGGCATGCATCAATGGCGTTTGTTGGTGCGTATGGCCAGATAAGTGCAACAGTTTTTATTCACGACGTTTTAACTGTTCTAAAGCGAAGGCCTCATACAACCGCATAAAGGGGAGCAAACATGGGACTGTTTGACGAAGCACTGAATATGGTCAAGGGTCAGATGGTCGGTGGAGAAGAGAGCCAGAGTGGCTTGATGAGCGTAGTGTTGGGATTGGTCAACAATCAGCAATCCGGTGGACTGGCCGGCCTGATTTCGCAACTCTCTCAAGGCGGGCTGGGCAGCGCCGTGTCCTCATGGGTCGGTACCGGTGAAAACCAGCCGGTTTCCGGCGAAGCCATTCAGCAGGCGCTGGGCAGCAGCAAGATTCAGGAACTCGCCGCGCAGGCCGGCGTCTCGCCAGACGCCCTGTCCTCAGGGCTGGCGCAAATGCTGCCCGGCGTTGTCGACAAGCTCACGCCCAATGGTAAGGTACCATCGGGCGATCTGGTAGAACAGGGCATGGCATTGCTCAAAGGCAAGCTGTTCGGGTGAGATTGGGTAGTACAATTAAAAGCCGCGACGTTGTTGCGGCTTTTTTTATGCCCGCTGAACAGGCTATCATGCACAATTGCCCGAAAAAGGACAGCAATGAGCCTCATCATCAATCCCAATGCGCCACCCGTTCCGCCGCAGGAAAAACGCGTTACCCTGAAGACCCGATCCGGCGAGATGGTGAGCGCGGACCTTACCCTGCAAGACGATAAAGGCCGCCAGAGCGCGGCCGAGTATATCCATCACCTGTTCCGGTCGATCCGCGAAAAGCTGGGCGAAGTGGTCATCACACAAGTGACGGAAAGCGCCGATCCCGACGACGTGGCCGAAAACAAGCGTCGCATTCTCTACATCGCCGCGTTTCACGATTCCATGTTCGGCACCTTCAACCGCGTCACCAAGCTGCCTGAGGAGGAACGTAACGAGTTCGTCGAAATCTTCCTGCTGGCGGTCGCCACGCTGATGCCGGGACGCAATATCCTGGTGGATTTAGGCAAGGGCACGATTAGCGACGGCGCAGGGCTCAGCTGAACTTTTAACCGAACCAATTTTTACGATAGCGATTCCATGCATCTGCACATTCTGGGTATCTGCGGCACCTTCATGGGCGGCATTGCCGCCATTGCCCGCGCCGCCGGGCACACTGTTACCGGCTGCGACACCAACGTCTATCCGCCCATGTCCGACCAGTTGCGCGCACTGGGCATAGAACTGATCGAAGGATTCGATCCCGCCCAGCTTGATCTCAAACCCGACGTATTCGTCATCGGCAATGTGGTCACGCGCGGCAACCCCTTGATGGAAGCGATACTCGATCGCGGGCTGGCATACATTTCCGGCCCGCAATGGCTGGCGGAAAACGTGCTGCACGGCAAATGGGTGCTGGCCGTCGCGGGTACCCACGGCAAAACCACCACCACCTCCATGCTGGCGTGGATACTGGAAGACGCCGGCCTGACACCGGGCTTTCTGGTAGGCGGCATCCCGCAGAATTTCGGCATCTCTGCACGCCTGACCGAATCGCCATTTTTCGTGATCGAGGCGGACGAATACGACACCGCATTTTTCGACAAGCGTTCCAAGTTCGTCCACTATCGCCCGCGCACCGCGATCCTCAACAACCTGGAATTCGATCACGCCGACATCTTTCCCGACCTGCCCGCCATCGAGACCCAGTTCCACCACCTGGTGCGCACCGTACCGGGACAGGGACGGATCATCGCCAATGGCAGCGAAGACAGCCTGCGCCGCGTCATTGCGCGCGGCTGCTGGACCCCGCTGGAATGGCTGGGCGTGGCGGACGGCTGGACTGCCAGCGGCGGCGAGGCCAGCTTCGACGTGCAATTCAACGGCAAGCCGCAAGGCCGGGTGGAATGGGGACTGATGGGGGCGCATAACGTACACAATGCCCTGGCCGCCATTGCCGCCGCCCGCCACGCCGGTGTTTCCACACAAGTCGCGTGCGAGGCGCTGGGACGCTTCGAAAACGTCAAGCGCCGCATGGAAGTCCGCGGCACCATCAATGGCATTACCGTGTATGACGACTTTGCTCACCACCCCACCGCCATCGCCACCACGGTAGGCGGCCTGCGCCGCAAGGTGGGCGCGGCGCGCATTCTCGCTGTACTGGAACCGCGCTCCAACACCATGAAGCTGGGCGCGATGAAAGACGCCTTGCCCGCCAGCCTGAAGGATGCAGACAAGGTGTTCTGCTACGCCGCCAATCTGGGCTGGGACGCCGATACAGTGTTTGCTCAGATGGGGGATACCGCCCGGGTACACAACAATCTCGATGCTCTGGTTGCAGCTATAGTCAGCGAGGCGCGGCCTGGCGACCAGGTGCTGGTAATGAGTAACGGCGGGTTTGGCGGCATCCATGAAAAGCTGCTGGAGCGTTTGGCCACGCGATAACGGCCTTGTCTCTGTAACCTGCCGGAAACGATGCCCACTCCATCGGCTTCAAGTTCGACGGCCAAAAACCGATATAGCATTTAATGGCGTTGCCCCGAGAAACAGAAAAATCCGCAGGTATCGAGGAGGGATGGGGTATGGGAAAGTTTATATCTGGTAAAGCCTGGCTACTCGCCTGCCTGCTGACACTATGGCCCATTCTGGGTGTTGCGCAGGGAAACACGCTGGTTGTGGGTATATTGCCCACGCTGAGTCCGCGTGTCCTGCTCAATAACTATCAGCCGGTTCGTATCTATCTCCAGCAGACGTTAAAACGCCCGGTTGAATTGGTGACTGCAACGGATTTCACGGCTTTCCACAAAAGCACGATGGCGGGCGAATATGACATCGTGGTGACCGCCGCACACTTGGGACGGCTTGCACAAATCGAGAGCGGTTATATCCCGCTGGCAACGTATAAAGCAGCGAATCGGGCCATACTATTGACCTCCCTAACTGCCCCGCTCAAATCCATTCGGGATTTGCACGGCCGTACAGTTGCCACTCTGGATCGCTTTGCGCTGATTACCGGTCAAGCCTTGGCCTGGCTGGAAGAGCAGGGGATACGCGAGGGGTCGGATTTCCGTCTGCTGGAAACACCCAGCCATAACAGCTCGGGCTATTCAGTATTGAGTGGAGAAAGCGCCCTGGCCATCATCTCCCCAGCGGGCTGGAAACAGATGCCGGCGAATATCAAGGAGGGGCTCCAGGTTTATACCCGTCTCCCGGAGATACCGGGTCTCATGTGGCTGGCAAATCCACGTCTGGCGCGCGAAGTCCCGCAGCTCAAATCAGCGCTGCTGGCTTTTTCTCCAGCCCTGCCCGAAGGCAAGCAGTTCTTCGAAGTGACCGGTTATCTGGGCATGCGTGAAATCACGCCCGAGGAGATGAAGTCTCTCGATCCCTACACCCGCTATCTTCAGCAACATCTGGACCACTAGCCTTGTCTTTGAATATGCCGCGCGGCCTGTCGCTGCGTTCCAAGCTGGTCATACTCTCACTGATCGTGGAAGTGGTGATGCTGACCCTGCTGGTGGTCAACAGCGTACGCCTGAGCCAGGACAGCCTGCTCAACCAGGCACAAGTACGCTACACGGAACTCAATACCCTGTTCAATGCAGCCCTCGCTGCACCGCTGGCTCAACGGGATTACGCCACCCTGCATGAGATTCTTGCCGAAAGCGAGCACCAGGACGGGATCGTTTACGCCGTACTGGTAGACAATTCGGGACTTATCGTGGCATCTTCGGGCTGGGAAAAAGGCCGGGCATTGCCAACATCCATGGCGGCAACGAAGTTTAGCCATGCCCGCACAGATCAGTTCGATACCAGCACGCAAATCATGCTCGCCGGGCAAAAATACGGCACTCTATACTATGGCGTCTCAACGCGGTTTCTATCCGAAGCACGCTCCCACCTGGTTCAACAAAGCATATTGATTGCGGGGGTGGAAATCCTTTTGTCTACCTTGCTGCTGGCTGGCCTCGGATACTGGCTGACGCGTCACCTTGCCAGTTTGACCCGCGCTTCCGATGCCTTTGCGCAAGGACAGCTGGAAATCCGCCTGCCGATGCGCAGCAATGATGAGGTCGGCGCGCTGACCCATGCCTTCAACTCCATGGCGGATGCCATTGCCGGACAGATTGGGGCGCTGACGGCAAGCACGGCCCAACTGCATGAAGAGCAGGCACGCCTGATCGCATTACTGCACGCCATGAAACTGGGCATTCTATTTGCCGATACGGACAACCGCATCATCTATTACAACCCGGCGTTTCAGCATATCTGGCGTCTGCCCCCGGACCTGTCCTTGCATGGCAAGTCGCCTGCCGAGGCGATCGCCCAGACTGGCTGCATGCTGGCCGATCCAAACCAGCTCGTCAGCCTGATGACGGCATCGGCCGATTCCCCCGAAGAGCACCCTGCCACGGAAATTCGTTTGTCGGATGGTCGATTGCTTACCCGGCTCAGCCACCCGGTGTATGACGCAACAAAGAAATTTATCGGCCATTTATGGATGTTCGAGGATGTCACTCAGGAGCAGCAAACCGCGCAGCAGCTCGTCTATCTCGCAGAACGTGACTCGCTCACCGGCTTGTTCAACCGCCACCGCCTGCATGAAGAAATGGAAAAACTGCTTGCTGAAGCCGAACGCACAGGTACCCAGGGGGCATTACTATTCTTCGATCTGGATGAATTCAAGTACATTAACGATACCTTCGGACACTATGCGGGCGACGCCACGCTGATCCGTATTGCCACGGAGCTTTCCACCCTGATCCGTCGCAATGAAGTCCTCGCCCGGCTGGGAGGTGATGAATTCGCGCTGCTGATTCCGCAGATTTCCGATCTGAAACAGGCTGAAGATCTGGCGGAACGTGTCGTGCAGGCCATTGCCCGGCTCCCGCTCATTTTCGAAGAACAGCATCTGCACGTCACGATCAGTCTGGGAATTGCGCTCTATCCGCAACATGGCACCACCATCGAGGGGCTGATCGCCCATGCCGACACCGCCATGTACCAGGCCAAGGCGTGCGGCAAGAACACCTGGCAGGTGTACCGTCCCGAGCTGGATATGGGCAAGGAAATGGTGGCCCGCCTCACCTGGAATGAGCGGCTATCGCATGCATTCGAAAAAAACCTGTTCCGGCTGCATTTTCAGGGCGTGTATCACACCGCCGATCGTACCCTGTCGCACCTCGAGGCGCTGGTACGCATGATTGACGAGGAAAAGCCCGGCGAGCTGGTCATGCCGGCACTATTCATCCCCATCGCCGAAAAATCCGGCAAGATTCTCGAACTGGATCGTTGGGTCATTAACGAAGCGGTCACCGTCCTGGCACGTCACCTCAAGCTGCGCGCCCTGGCAATCAATCTGTCCGGACGCTCCCTGGCAGACCCGTCATTGCCCGGCTATATTCAGGACACCCTCGTCCGGCATGGCGTCGATCCGCGCCGTTTGCTGATAGAGATCACCGAGACCTCGGCAATTGGTGACCTGCTTGACGCGGGCCGTTTCATCGAGGCACTGCATCTGACTGGTTGTGCGACCTGCCTGGACGACTTCGGCACCGGCTTCTCGTCGTTTGCCTACCTCAAATACCTGAAGGTGGATACGCTGAAAATCGACGGTCTGTTCATTCGCGACCTGCCCAACGACCCTGACAATCAGTTGTTCGTTAAATCCATTGCCGACGTGGCCAGAGGAATGGGCAAGATCACCGTAGCCGAGTTCGTGGAGGACGAGGCCACCCTCGAATTGCTGAACCGGTTCGGGGTCGACCTCGTGCAGGGCTATTTCCTCGACCGCCCGATTGCCGATCACCCCGCGCTGCGAGGTGAAGCACCCATGGAAAAGTCGGCTTGAACCGCGCAATTCAGTACGTCTTGTAGGGCAAAAATTTCCCGTTCAGCACAATCTTGACGCGGTCACCCTTGGGGTCGACCTCGCGCTGGATATCCATGCTGAAATCAATCGCGCTCATGATGCCGTCGCCGAATTCCTCGTGGATTAGCGCCTTGATGCTGGTGCCATAAACATTGATCAATTCATAAAAGCGATAGATCAGCGGGTCGGTAGGGATGGCCGTGGGCAGCGAACCTTTGTAGGGCACGATTTGCAGCGCGTCCACGGCTTCCGGCGGCAGGCTGAGCAGCTTGCCGATGATGCCGGCCTGCTTCTTGTCCAGGGTCATTTGCCCCATCAGCGCGGCGGTTGTCCATTCCTTGCTCAAACCGATTTTTTTGGCGATATCCACCCATTTCAGGCCTTTTTTGAGCTTGGCGGCGAGGATCAATTCGGTGACTTCGGTGCGTTGCATGGTTTCTCCTTATCGGGTTGTCGAATCATTACACCAGGTGCATGGCGGGCTGTTTTTGCGCAGGCGGCGGTTTGGCTATGCCCTGATCATCCATTTCTTCGCCCGGCCTGACTTCGGGCGGGTGGCGTGGGTCGCTGTCTGCGGCGGGCGCCTGCGCCATCTCGCGCGAGCGGCTCACCAGGAAATCCACCAGGTGGTTGCGGATGCGGTAGTACTGCGGATCCTTGTGCACGTCATTGCGCGTACGGTTGCGCGACAGCGTATTCACCACGATCTCGGCGATGCGGGCGCGCGGACCGTTGGTCATCAGGATGATCCGGTCGGACAACAGCATGGCTTCGTCCACATCGTGCGTAATCATGAACACGGTTTGCCCGGTGGCGGCGCAGATTTTTAACAACTCATCCTGAATCACGCCGCGGGTCAGTGCATCGAGCGCGCCGAAGGGCTCATCCAGCAGCAGCATTTTAGGCTGGATGGAAAAAGCGCGCGCAATACCGACGCGTTGCTTCATGCCGCCGGAGAGTTCGGATGGCTTTTTGTGCTCGGCACCGGTCAAGCCCACCAGGTCGATGAACTGCTGGCAGTGGCTGCGCACTTTGTCTTTTCGCCAGTCCGGCCAGCGCGACTTGACGGCGAATTCGATATTTTTCATCACCGACAGCCATGGCATCAACGCGTGGCCCTGGAACACCACACCGCGATCCAGGCTGGGGCCGGCTACCTCGCGTCCATCCATGATCACCACGCCGGCGCTGGGCTCATCCAGTCCGGCCAGCACGTTGAGAATGGTGGATTTGCCACAGCCTGAGTGGCCGATAATGCAGACGAATTCGCCCTTGCCGATACTGAAATGTACATTCTCGAACACCACCAGCGGCGCCTGGCCACGGCTGCCCGGATAGATCCGGCTCAAGGCTTCAACTTTCAAAAAATCGGTTTGCATGGTTTCGCCATCCTCAATCGTTATACGCCACCAGCCGCGACAGGCCGGCGAATACCAGGTCCAGCAGCATGCCGACCACGCCGATCATGAGGATGGCAAAGATGACATTGGTGAGGCTCAGGTTGTTCCACTCGTTCCACACGAAGTAGCCGATGCCGGTGCCGCCCACCAGCATTTCCGCCGCCACGATCACCAGCCAGGCGATCCCCATGGAAATGCGCATGCCGGTGAGGATGGTAGGCGCGGCGGCGGGCAGCACCACCCGAAACGCTTTGCGCAGCGCAGACACCTCCAGCGTTTTGGCGACATTGAGCCAGTCGCGCCTGACCGATGCCACGCCGTAGGCAGTGTTGATCAGCATCGGCCACAGCGAGCAGATGAAAATTACGAAAATCGCTGAAGCGGACGAGTCCTTGATGGTATAGAGCGCCAGCGGCATCCATGCCAGCGGCGAAATCGGCTTGAGCAACTGAATGTACGGGTTGAGTGCACGCTGCATCAACGGTGACATGCCCACCACAAAACCCAGCGGAATGGCCACCAGTGCGGCCAGCGCAAACCCTGCCAGCACGCGCGCCAGCGAATAGGCGAGCTGGATGCCGATGCCTTTGTCATTGGGGCCATGGTCATAGAACGGATCCGACAGCCTTTCGCGCAGGGTATGGCCCAATTCAGCCGGTGTCGGCATCCCCGAATTCTTCACTGCAGCGCCCCCCATCAGCGCCGCGTATTCCGGGTCGACAGCGGCTGTATCCGCTGCCTGCGGCAAGGTGGCCAGATACCATCCCAGCAGCACGGCGCTTAGCAGCAGCACGGATACAATCAGCGCCTTGAAATTCAGCGACTTGATCATGATCATGCCCGGCTGATCTTGAACGACTTCAGATATTGCTCGGGTTTGGCCGGGTCGAACACCTTGCCCATGATGGTGTACTTGGCGTAGTTGCCGGCAGGGGCAGGCAGACCCATCTCTTTCAGACGCTTGCGCGCATCGGTGGCAAGAAACACATTTTCCGCCACTCCCTGGTAGTTGACTTCGCCTTTGAGATAACCCCAGCGCTTGAGTTGGGTCAGCATCCACACCGCCATGGACGGCCACGGGAACGGATCGAAATCGACCCGGTCGGGCACGTTGCGCACCTTGCCCAAACCGTCGGCAAAACGTCCGGTCATTACCTGTTCCAGCACCGGGATGGGCTGGTTGAGGTAATTCGCCGGGGCGATGGCCTTGATGATATCGGCGCGGTTTTCCGGCTTGTGGGCATAGTCGGTGGCGCTGGCAATGGCGCGAAACAACGCCGCAAAAGTATTGGGGTGGGCCTTGGCGAAGCCCTCTGAAATGCCGAAGGCGCAACACGGATGGCCGTCCCAGATGTCGCGTGACAGGGTATGGATGAAGCCCACCTCCTCGTACACCGCGCGCTGGTTGAAAGGCTCCGGCCCGAGGAAACCATCGATGTTGCCGGCACGCAGGTTGGCCACCATGTCCGGCGGCGCCATGATGCGCAGTTCCACGTCCCGGTCCGGATCCAGGCCATGCTCAGCCAGAAAATAACGCAGCAGCAGATTGTGGATCGAGTAGTCGAACGGCAGGCCAAATTTGAAGCCTTTCCACTGCTTGGGGTCGAGCTTGTCCTTGTGTTTGACATGCAGGGTGATGGCCTGGCCGTTGATGTTCTCGATCGCCGCCACATCCATCGGCTGTGCCTGCGAGCCCAGCCCCAGGCTGATGGCGAGCGGCATCGGAGAGAGCATGTGCGAAGCGTCGTATTCCTTGTTCATTACCTTGTCGCGTACCACAGCCCAGCCCGCTGTCTTGAGCAAGGAAACATTCAAACCCTCGCGCGAGTAGAAGCCCATCGGCCCGGCCATGATGATGGGCGTGGCGCAGGTGATGGGAACAAATCCGATTTTCAGGTCAGTTTTTTCCAGGGGTGCACGGTCTGCAGCCAGCGCCTTGGCGGCAGATAGCGGAAAAAAAGTAGAGACCGCCGCCAGCGCAGTGCCTGCCCCCACCGCGCGAATAAAGTTACGGCGCGTCTCGTCATGCGGAAACAGTGCGCGCATGACTGTGGATTCGACCACCCGGCCGATACGAGCGTCTTCGTCCTGCTGGTGCTCGATCTGGCTGGCATGGCGACCACAACTGCAACCCTGGGCGGAGAGCTGGATATTAGGATCAAACGGATCGTCAAAACCGGACATGGATATCTCCCTGATGTTATTGATTGATGTTGGCGGTGGTGGGTAAAAGCAACGTCCGGCTCAGCTAGCCGGAAAACCTTCTTCTATCGGTAGCGCCGGATCGCGTGACCACTCGTTCCACGAACCGAAGTAAATTTTCACGTCATGCACGCCCGCCTCTTTCAAGGCCAGGAAAGTATTGGAAGCGCGCGCCCCCTTGAAGCAATAAACGTAGACCCTGGAGTGCGGGTGGATACCGACGGTCTGGCATTCCGCCAGTACTTCATCGCGTGCCTTGAATACGATTCCTTCATCTACCGGTTTCATCAGCCGGTACCATTCCAGCCAGCGCGCGCCGGGGATGCGGCCCTTGCGCGGACAAAAATCCGGACCGTAAGGCGAGGAGCTGGTAGCGATCCATTCGTCCACATCACGCACGTCTAGCTTGATCACCGACGGATCATTCAGTGCAGCCAGCATTTCATCCTTGTCCACCATTACAGCACCCGGCTCACAGGCAAGCGGGAATTGGGCGGGGGTTGGCAGGGTAGGCTCAGTGGTGGTTGGCAAGCCAGCGCTGACCCAGGCCTGATACCCGCCATGCAGTACCCTAGCCTTGGGGTAACCCAGATATTTGAGCAAAAAATACCCCCGGCAGGATTGTCCAAAACCGGTGTTCATGGTGTCTTCGTAGACCACGGCGGTTTCCTTGCCGGACAGGCCCACCGCGCCAAATGCTTCGGCGAACTTATGTTGCATGGCCTCCAGGCCTTCGTGGTCGGAGGTGGCGAGATAGGTAAAAATCTCGCGCAGATTAATTGCGCCCGGAATATGTCCGCTGGCGTAGGCGCCCGGATCACGCGTGTCGATCACCACGATAGGCTCGGCAGTCATTGCCTGTTGGAGTTGCGCTGGTTCGATCAAAACTTGGCCGCTCATGCTGATCCCCTTTCTGTTGATTCAGTGGTGAATCAACTTGAGCAGCAAACGTGCCAGCTTCACAAATCGTCTTTCCAGGCCCTGCTGCGCCAATTGTTAAAAACGCCCGCACAATATGTGCGCGATTTTTGCTTACATTGTGTAGACAAATTGTTATTTCCAGAGGAAGCGCGTCCATGTCTAAAGCTCAGTCCACCCATCGCCCCCTACCGGAAATCCTGGTGGATGAAGAATTGCTGGTGATGCGCGAGGCCTCCGCACTAATGGGTAAAAGCCCGGACCAGAACTATGTCATCCGAGAGATTCTGCATTTGTTGTCCGAATTGCTCGGCTTGAATCGTGGACGTGTGGTTTTGCCTGATATCGATAGTGGAGAGTTGTATATCGCCCACGCCTACGGTTTATCCGCCAAAGAGATGAAACGCGGCCGTTTCCAGCCTGGTGAAGGGATCACCGGGCGCGTGATGCAGAGCGGACAAATGATGATTATCCAGGACGTGGATAACGAACCGGCATTCCTGTTTCGCAGCGTGGAACGCGAGCATCTGCCGCACGAAACGGTGTCGTTCATTGCCATGCCGGTGGAGCAGGGTGGCCAGGTACTGGGGGTGCTGGGCGTGCACCGGCTACGGGACCGTCCACGGCCGCTGGCGCGCGATCTGCAAATACTGAAAATTGTCGCCACGCTGATCGCACAGGTAATCATGCTCAACCGTTATATCCAGGAACGCACCGCGCGCCTGGAGTCAGAAAATCGCGAACTCAAATGGGCGCTGAACAAGAATCCGTCGAGCCTGGGCGCATTTGGCATTGTGGGCGAATCGATGCCGCTACGGCGTGCATTAAAACAGGTGGAGCAGGTGGCGCAAACCGATGCGACAGTTCTGCTGCTGGGGGAATCCGGCACCGGAAAGGAGCTGTTTGCGCGTGCCTTGCACCTATCCAGTGCACGCCGCGACTATCCGTTCATCAAGGTGAACTGTGGCGCGATACCGGAAAATCTGTTCGAGTCCGAGCTGTTTGGCTACGAGAAAGGCGCGTTTACCGGCGCCACCAGCAGCCGCCCCGGCTATTTCGAGCAAGCCAACGGTGGCAGCCTGTTCCTTGATGAGATTGGCGACATGCCGCTGGCGATGCAGGTCAAATTGCTGCGCGTATTGCAGGAGAACACCATTCAGCGCGTTGGCGCGCGCCGCGAAACCACGATCAATGTTCGTATCGTCGCCGCCACCAATCAGGATTTGCAGCAGCTGGTAAGCCGCGGAAAATTTCGGCTGGATCTGTTTTATCGAGTCAATGTGATCCCGGTGCGGCTACCCGCTCTGCAGGAGCGTCCGGAGGACATCCGCCATCTGGTGCGCTATTACTTGAACCAGATCAACCAAAGCTACCAGCGCAATGTGAATATTGCGCCGGAGGCACTGGAGCGGCTGGCCGCTTATAGTTGGCCAGGCAATGTGCGGCAATTGTGCAACGTGCTGGAACGGCTGGCGCTGCTCTCCGAGAACCGGCTGATCGGCGCAGCGGAGGTGGCTGCGGTCATTGCAGCTGAATCGGCCGGTGAACACCTGGCGTTGCCAGTTACCGCGCCGGTATCCGCAATCCCGGACAGTTTGCGGCCCTACCATGCAGTGCAGTCCGGTGAACGTGACAGCATCGTGCAGGCACTGGCGCAATGCAACGGCAACAAATCGCGTGCCGCGCAGCGAATCGGCATGACTTTGCGCCAGCTGAATTATCGGATCCAGCGCCTGGAAATTGCCTGACCGGCATGCGGGAAAGCTGTCGCGCAAATTGTTAACAATCTGTGCACCACCGTGACCGCTTCAATTTCCCATATTGTAAAAATAATATTTGAAATCATTGCATTAGTTTACGCATACTGCCCTGGCATGGCGCTTGCATTGATGTCGGTGTGCCCTACAGGCCGCCACTATTCATTGAATGCGAGGAGGAATAAACCATGCCCGAAGTTGCCGCTCTGAAAATGACTACCACGCTGACCCCGATTGATAAAAACGGGCTCGATGCGCTGGCGCAAAAAGGCAAAGCCAATCCAAACAATGTGGTCACGCTGAAAACGAAAACGGTGTGCGAGAGCAAATTCCGCAACCTCAATTTCGTGCGCGACCTGCCCGCCCATGTGATTGATGAACCGCCCAACCTGCTGGGTGATGACACCGCGCCCAATCCCTCCGAAGCGGCGCTGGCCACGTTGGGCTCTTGCCTGTCGGTAGGTCTGCACGCCAATGCGGTGGCACGCGGCATCACGCTTACAAAAATCGAGCTGGAGCTGGAAGGCGATATCAACGTCACGGCGGTGTGGGGCGTGGGCGACACATCACCGGACAAAACGCTGGGCTTGACCGATATTCGCGTCAAGGTGCATCTGGAAGGCGATGCCAGCGACGCGGAGCTGCAAGCGCTCGTCGCCCATGCCAATCAATGGTCTCCCGTAGCCAACACCCTGCGCAATCCGGTAAACGTGGCAGTGGCCCTGGCCTGATAGCACGATTGAAAAAGCACATCACCACGGCAGTCAGGTGGCGACTAAGGAGCTGAGATGCAAATAGAAATGATGGAGTACGCGCATGAAGCCGGTACGGATGAATCTCTCCCCGGTATTACTGCGCTGATCCGCGACCATCTTTGCCCACACGTGCTGGATATTGATCTCAAGGGTGAATATCCGGGCGAATTTTTGCACAGGCTCGGCGCTATCGGCGGCTTTGGTGCGCTTGTTGCGCCCCAGTTCGGCGGCACTGGTAGGGGTTTGAAAAACGCGGTTAGGGTCATCGAGGACGTATCGCGCGAATGCGTTGCCACCGGCTTTTTGGTATGGGCGCAGAATGCCTGTGCCTGGTACCTGCAAAACAGCAGCAATATTGCGATTCGTAACGGCGTATTGCCGCAAATCGCCAGGGGCGACGTGTTGGGAGGCACGGGCCAGTCGAATGCAATGAAATCCTGCGTTGCCATCGAGGAAAACCGTCTTCAGGCAGTGCGCGTGAACGGCGGCTATTGCGTGAATGGCACGCTGCCGTGGGTATCCAACATCGGCGTGGATCACTATTTCCATGTCGGCATAGCCGTGGCAGGCGAGCCGGGGCTGATGATCGCCCTGGTGCGCGGCGACTACCCCGGTCTGACCCTCAACCAGAATGCGCATTTTATTGCGATGGAAGGCACCAACACGTTTGCCTGCCAGTTCAAGAATGTATTCATCGCCGACGCCGTCGTGGTATCGCACCCGAATGAATTCGAGCGCTTTCGCGCGCGCACCAAATCCGCCTTTATCCTGATGCAGATGGGCATGGGGCTGGGATTGGTGGATGCCTGCGTGGCCATGATGAAGCGTTCCAACAAAACCCACGGCCACGTAAACCGTTTCCTCGATGACCAGGCCGAGGATATCGAAGCGGCGTTGCTTGGCGCACGCGCAGCCTGCTATCGTCTGGCGGACGAAATCGACGCCTCGCCCGACACCAGCCAGGAGCGCGACACCATCGCCATGCGTCTGCTGGGCAGCGAGCTGTCGCTCAAGGCAGCCAACTCTGCCATGCTGCATCTCGGTGCCAAGGGTTATCTGGTGAGCAACGCCGCGCAGCGACGCGTGCGCGAAGCCTACTTTGTCGCCATCGTCACGCCGGCCATCAAGCATTTACGCAAGGAATTGCACGACATCGACAGCGGCAACCACGCATGCAGCGTATAGACGCAACACATAAACATTAAGGGACCCCATGATCACTTTCAGTGTCAGCCTCGATGTTGATACCACGACGGCCAAACTTACCGAAGCCATTCTCGCCGTACCGATGGGGCTGGTGGCGCATATCAATGGCCAGGCCAACGCCGCCAAGCGCGGCTTGACTGTACCGTCCGACCAGATTCTGGAGGTATTCCGCCCGGATTTTGCGGTGCGCGTCTGGCAGGCGGACAAACGCGCCGGCATAGACATTCCGCTGCGTATCCATGTTTACGAAGCGGGCGGCAAAACCTGGGTTGCCATGCGCAGCCCGGGCGCGGTGTTCGCCCCCTACAACAATGCCCTGCTAGACCAGATTGCAACCGAGCTGCAGCCAATTTTCGACAAAATCCTGTCCTGCCTTACTCCTTACAAGAAAACACCATGAACGCAATGACTGAAACCGAAACGTTGACGCGCAAGTGGATATGCATGATCTGCGACTATGTGTACGACGAAGCGCGCGGCATCCCGGACGAAGGCATTGCGCCCGGCACGCGTTTTGAAGACATTCCCGACAGCTGGGCATGTCCGGACTGCGGCGTAACCAAGCACGATTTTGAACTTCTGCAAGAATAATCTTTATGCGGCCCGCACCTGATTCATCTGCTTCAGTCGCTGCGCCAGCGCACCAATAATTTCCCGCGCCAGCGCCGGACTGGTCGCCATCAATTCCTCCAGCACCTGGGGTGGAAATGCAATCAGGAAGACCTCGGTTTCAGCGACCACTGTCGCGGTGCGTGGTTCGCCCAGCAGGTAGGCCATTTCGCCAAACATCTGCCCGGCGCTCAGGCTGGTGATTTTCACCGGCTGGCCATTGATGGCTTTCATCATCGCCACCTGCCCGGACTGCAGAAAGTAGGTGAGTTGAGAGCTCTCGCCCTCACGGATAATGGTCGTGCCCGATGCGAACGTTTGGCCGTATTTGCGCGGCAGGCGTTGCGAGCGGCCAAACAGGAAGCGATCAGCCAGGGTTGTCTGTTTGCCGCTTCTGGCCAGAAACAGTTTTTCCAGACCCATCACATCCACCCTGCCTGCCGCATACAGGCACTGCGCCCACAGCAGAAAAATCACCGCCACGATATATACCCAGATCAGCGAAAACACCACCGTACCCAGCGTGCCGTAGATCGCCTGGTAGTTGTCCAGGCGCACGAAATAGCCAAACGCGGACTTGAGGGCGAGGACGCTGAGCGCGCACAGCAGGCTCACCAGCGCTGCCAGCCTGACCGGCGGGCGCGGGATGGGCATACGCCAGTACGCCGTAAAAACCAGCAGCCACAGCACCAGAAAAGTAATCGCGCCGCCTGCCAGCCCGAGATTGGCCGCCAGATGGTGTCCAAGCAGCTCCATGCGCGACAGATAGGACAATATGCGCTGTGCCACGATCGCCAGCACAATCAAGGCAAACGCCAGCGGCATGGCCAGCAGCGACATCAGCCACGCCTGCCAGAAACTGCGCTTGCCACCCGCAAAAATCACCCGGAACGCACTTTGCAAAGCGTTCAACAGGCCACGCGAGGCCATCACCAGGGTGAGCAGACTGGCGCCGCTGGCCACCGCGCGCGTTTGTTCCGGCAGCGCACCCAGCGCCTTGAGCGCACCCAGATTGAGCTGATCCCACAGGGCCACAAACAGCAGCGGCATATTCGCCGCCAGTTGCGGCAACTGGGTGAGCAGATTGGCCGCATACAACAGCAGCAACACAATGGGGACAATGGACAGCAAAAAGTAGAACGAGATCGCCGCGGCATGATTGGCCAGCTCGTTGCGCAGAAATAGTTGCACAGACACATAGCCAATCTGGCTCAGCCAATCAAGGCGATCGCGCGTCGGGGCAGATAGAGAAAACCGTTTCATCGTTGCAATTTAACCTGCTTTGCACGGCGGCGACCAGCCCTGCCTTATAATGTGCGATTAAATTCGTCACTCCGCCCGCGCAATGATCCTTTACATCCACGGTTTCAATAGCTCATCCGGTTCGGGCAAGGCGCGCGAGCTTGAGGCCTGGCTTGACGCGCGTGGCCGCAGTGCGGAATTCGCCTGTCCCGACCTGCCGCATCGTCCGGCGGCGGCCATCGCGTTGTTGTCCGACCTGATCTCGGCATTGCCGCGCGCACAGGTAAAGCTCATTGGCAGTTCGCTGGGTGGTTTTTACGCCACCTGGCTGGCGGACCAGTTTGACGTCAAGGCCGCGTTGATCAACCCCGCAGTGCATGTACAGAACGAGCTCAAAAGCGTGCTGGGCCCCCTAAAAAATTACCACACCGGCGAGGAGTACCTGTTTACCCAGCAACATCTGGATGAACTGGCCGCCCTCGACAAGCCGGCGCCGTTGCGCCCGCAAAATCTGTTGCTGCTGGTGGAAACCGGTGATGAAGTGCTGGATTACCGCGCTGCGGTGAGCTATTACGCTGCCAGCCGGCAGATTGTCGTGCCGGGAGGCGATCACGGTTTCCAAAGCTTCCCTCAATATATCGAAACCATTCTGGAGTTCTGAACGCAGGGGTGCATGCCCCTCGCGTTACTCAATATGTATCTACTTTACGAAGAAAGCGGCAGCTTCAAGGCCGGCACCATCATTACTGACAACGATTCATCCTTGCAGGTGGACACCCAGCACGGCAAGCGCGTCAAGGTGAAAGCCGTCACGGTAATGATGCGTTTTAACGCACCGGCGCCAGCTGAATTCATGGACGCAGCGCATGTCGTCCGCGACGAGGCCGACACGGATTTTCTGTGGGAGGTTGCGGGCAGCGAGGAATTCGGCTTTACCGATCTGGCACGCGAATACTTCGGCCACGAACCCACGCCTGCAGAAGCGGCAGGCATTCTGATGCGTTTGCACGAAGCGCCGATGTATTTCTACAAAAAGGGACGCGGCCGCTACAAATCCGCGCCGCCTGAAGCGCTGGCTGCCGCCAAGGCCGGCGTGGAACGCAAGCAGCGCGAGGCGGAATTACTGGCACGTTATGTTGCGCAACTGAGCGCGTACGAGCTGCCGGAAGAATTCGCCGCGCATCTCGACATGCTGCTCTATGCGCCGGACAAAAATCAGCTGGAATGGAAAGCCCTGGACGAAGCCTGCAAGGCGACCAGCCTGACTCCGGTCAAACTGCTGGATCGCTGCGGCGCGATTCCTTCCAGCCACGATTACCACCTGGGTGCGTTCCTGCGCGAACACTTTCCGCGCGGCACCGGTTTCGGCGACGCGCACGAGCTGCCCGATCCGCCACAGTTGCCGGATGCGGGGGTGCAGGCATTCAGCATGGACGACGCGGCCACCACCGAGATCGACGATGCGTTTTCAGTCACGCGTCTGGACAACGGCAACTGGCGCGTCGGCATCCATATCGCCGTGCCCGCGCTGGGCATCGTGCCGGCCTCGGCGCTCGACGAAATCGCCGCGCACCGCCTGTCCACGGTGTATTACCCCGGCGGCAAGATCACCATGCTGCCGGATGACGCCATTCACCACTACACCCTGGGCGAGACCCACACCTGCCCGGCGCTGTCCATGTACGTGGAAGTGAGCGACGGCGAATGGAAAGTACTGAACCAGGAAACCCGCCTGGAGCAAGTCCACATCGCTGCCAACCTGCGCCATGAGACGCTGGAACCGCACTTCCATACCGGCAGCATCGCCAACGACAGCGTCGATTACCCGTTCAAGACCGAACTCGACATGCTCTGGCATTTTTCCGGTGCGCTGGAGGCCGCGCGCGGCAAAACCCCCGACCCCAACGTGGTGCAGCGCGCCGATTACAACTTCAAGGTGGAAAACGACCGCGTCAGCATTACCGACCGGGTGCGCGGCAATCCGATCGACCGCGTAGTGTCCGAGCTGATGATTTATGTGAATTCGGAATGGGGGCGCTGGCTGGCGGAAACCGACACCATGGCGCTATACCGCACCCAGCAGAACGGCAAGGTGAAAATGAGCACCAAGCCCGGGCCGCACGTCGGCCTGGGCGTGGCGCAATACACCTGGGCGAGCTCTCCGCTGCGGCGTTATGTGGATCTGGTCAACCAGCGCCAGATCATGGCGCTGGCACAGGGCGTGGAACCGCCCTATGCAGCGAAATCCGAGGTGCTGTACACCGCATTGCGCGATTTCGAAGTGGCCTATGACGCCTACAACGACTTCCAGCGCAACATGGAGCGCTACTGGTGCCTGCGCTGGCTGGTGCAGGAAGGCATCACCGAAATCAACGCGGGCGTCATCAAGGAAAACCTGGTGCGCCTCGACGGCTTGCCGTTCGTGACGCGCGTGCATTCATTGCCGGAACTGCCGCCGGGTAGCCGCGTCAGCCTGAAGGTGGACGGCGTGGACTTGTTCGACGTGGAACTGCTGTGCAGTTTCCAGCGCAGACTGGACATTGCACCCGATGCGACGGAGCCCGCAGCCCAATAATCCGGGCTAAAATACCGGTCATGAGCACGCCATCCCATTTGCCCTCCCTCCCTTCACGCCTCGGCATCACGCCGCTGCTGGGCATAGCGTTGCTGGCCTCCCTGGGCATCCATCTGTTCCTGCTCGGCTTCAGCTTCAAATTGCCGTCGGTGCGCGAGGACAACTTCCTCAGTCCGCCGCTGGAAGTGGTACTGGTCAACAGCAAATCCGCCCGCAAGCCGCTCAAGGCCGACGCCCTGGCGCAGGCCAACCTGGAAGGCGGCGGCAACACCGATCTCGACCGCCGCGCCAAAAGCCCGTTACCTTCTTCCGCAGTGGATCAGCGCGAATCCGGCGCAGATCAGGCGGAACAGCGTGTCAAACAGCTGGAAGCACAGGCACGCCAGATCATGACCCAGCTCAAGTCGGAGCAAAGCCTGCCCAATATGCAGAATGAACCGACGCCTGCCGAAACCAAGCCGGCCGAGGCCGACCCACGCCCCACCAGTCTGGTCGCGCGCAGCCTGGAAATGGCCAAACTGGAAGCACAAATCTCGCGCGAATACAGCGCTTATCAAAAACGCCCGAAGCGCATGTTTGTCGGCGCACGCACGCAGAGCTACGCGTTTGCGCGCTATATTGAGGACTGGCGCATCAAGGTGGAACGCATCGGCAACCAGCATTATCCGGAAGCGGCGCGCTCGCAAAAACTCTACGGCAAGCTGCAGCTCACCGTATCGATCAAGTCGGACGGCAGCCTCGACGACGTGGAGGTCACGCGCAGTTCCGGTTCCAAGATACTGGATGCGGCCGCGGTTGCGATCGTGAGGCGCGCGGCACCGTATTCACCCTTCCCGGAAGAAATTCGCAACAAGGCCGACATCCTCAGCATCACACGCACCTGGAATTTCATTCCTGGCGACCAGCTCAGCAGCAGCAACGACTGAGCTTCCGGCATCAATCTGATATAATTAGTACTTTTGAATATTCTGGAAAGGCTTTGGCCATGCATATCGGCACCACTATCACCCAGTTCATCATCGAAGAGCAGCGCCAGATCAAGGGCGCGACCGGTGATTTCACTTCGCTGCTGAATGACATCGTCACGGCCTGCAAGGTCATCTCCAATGCCGTCAACAAAGGCGCGCTGATCGGCGTGATGGGCAGCCTCGATTCAGAAAACGTGCAGGGCGAAACTCAGAAGAAGCTCGACGTCATCACCAACGAAATCTTCATCCAGTCCAACGAGTGGGCGGGCCACCTTGCCGCCATGGCCTCCGAGGAGATGGACGACGTCTACCAGATTCCCGGCCAGTACCCGCGCGGCAAATACCTGCTGGTGTTCGACCCGCTGGACGGCTCGTCCAACGTCGATGTCAACATCTCCGTCGGTACCATTTTCTCCATTCTGCGCTGCCCCGGCGAAGGCGATGCGCCGACTGCCGAGTCCTTCCTGCAGCCGGGCACCAAACAGGTTGCCGCCGGTTATGCGCTGTATGGTTCCTCCACCATGCTGGTGCTGACCACCGGCCACGGCGTCAATGGCTTCACGCTGGATCGCGACATCGGCGAGTTCATTCTCACCCACCCCCACATGACCATTCCCGCCGACACCAAGGAATTCGCCATCAACGCTTCCAACCAGCGTTTCTGGGAAGCTCCGGTCAAGCGCTACGTGCAGGAATGCCTGGAAGGCAAGACCGGGCCGCGTGCGCGCGACTTCAACATGCGCTGGGTCGCGTCCATGGTGGCCGAAGTGCACCGCATCCTGGTCCGCGGCGGCATCTTCATGTACCCCAAGGACACCAAAGACCCCGCCAAGGCCGGCAAACTGCGCCTGCTGTATGAGGCCAATCCGATGAGCTTCATCGTCGAGCAGGCAGGCGGTGCTTCCAGCACCGGCCGCGAACGCATCCTCGAACTCCAGCCGGAAGGTCTGCACCAGCGCGTGCCGGTCATCCTCGGCTCGAAAAACGAAGTGGAAAAAGTGGTTGCCTACCACAAGGAAGCTTAAATTCCGGATCAGTAATAAACATCAAGGGCGCAGCGCAGGCTGCGCCCTTTTTATTTGGGCATTCGGTTTTTTCCGGCTGCCTTGTATAGGGCAAGTGTCAGTGCCCGCGCGGCAGCGTGGTCGACAATCGGGACCGGGTAATCACGGCCTATCGTCACCCCATACGCGTGCTGAAGATCCTCCGATAATAACCATGGTGTATGGATGTACCGCGCAGGCAAGGCCGCCAATTCAGGCAGGTAGCGCTTGATGAATTTGCCCTCGGCGTCGAATTTTTCCGACTGGGTAATCGGGTTGAAAATACGGAACCACGGTTGCGCGTCGCAGCCGGTGGAGGCCGCCCATTGCCAGCCGCCATTGTTGGCGGCGAGGTCGAAATCGATCAGCCGGTCGGCGAAATAGCGTTCGCCCAGACGCCAGTCCACATGCAGGTCTTTCACCAGAAACGACGCCGCCACCATGCGCAGGCGGTTGTGCATGGTGCCGGTCTGGTTGAGCTGGCGCATCGCGGCGTCGACCAGCGGGTAGCCGGTACGCGCTTCGCACCAGGCGGCAAAATGGCCCGCGGGATTCGGCCAGGCAATAACGTCGAATTCCGGCTTGTAGGAATGCCCGGCGGCCACGCGCGGATGGTGCCAAAGCACTTGCTGGTAAAACTCGCGCCAGATCAATTCCGACAGCCAGGTCTGCGCACCTTCTCCACCGCTGCCGTCTGCTGTGGTCACCAATTGGCGGGTGGATACGGTGCCGAAGCGCAGGTGCACCGAAAGACAGGACGACCCTTCAAGTGCCGGGTAATCGCGCGCCGCCTTGTAGCGACCCATGCGCCCGATAAAATCTTCGAACAGACGCTGCGCTCCGGCGCTGCCGGCCTGAATGCCCAGCGCGTCCAGATTGGTGCGCGAAAACCCCATACTGTCGAGGCTGGGCAGCGGCTGCGGCGGCATGGGTGCGAGCCGCTCCAGATAACGCGACACCGGGTAAGGCATGAGATAAAACGGTGAAAGTTTTTTCAGCCAGGCGTTCTTGTAGGGCGTAAACACCCCAAACGGCTTGCCCGCCTGGGTGAGCACTTCATCGGTGTCGAAAATCACCTGATCCTTGAACGCGCGCAGTACCCGGCCGTTTTGTGACAACTGTTCGGCCACCTCGGCATCGCGGGCGATGGCGGCAGGCTCATAATCGCGGTTGCAGAATACGGCCTGGGCATTCAATGCGTGCGCCAGTTGCGGAATCAGCTCGCACGCCCGGCCATAACGCGTAATCAGGCTGCTGCCATGCGCCTCCAGCTCCAGCTTGAGTGCGTCCAAGCTCTCCCGGATGAATTCCACACGGCGGTCGGCACGGTCGGGCAATGCATCGAGAATGTCCGTGTCGAAAATGAATACGGGTATCACGGCGCGGCTCGATTTCAGGGCATGATAGAACGCGGCGTGGTCGTCCAGCCGCAGGTCGCGGCGCAACCAGACCAGCGCAGTGTCAAATTCGGGCATGCTATTTTGAAAAGTATTTATCAGGCTAAATTGTGATTGATGCGCTAGGCCGTTACAATTGAATTCACATGCAAACCGTTAACCTTACCGACCACTTCCTGATCGCCATGCCCAACATGGTCGACCCCAATTTTTCCAAAACCCTGACCTATATCTGCGAGCACAACGAGGAAGGTGCGCTCGGTGTGATTGTGAATCGGCCTACCGATCTGGATATGGCGGCATTGTTCGACCAGATCGGCATCGAGCTGGAACGCACCGAACTGGCCGGGCAGGCCGTCTACTACGGTGGCCCGGTGCAGACCGAGCGCGGCTTTGTGCTGCACCAGCCGGCCGGGGAATGGCAGTCGACCATGGCGGTGAACGAGCGCCTTGGGCTGACCACCTCCAAAGACATTCTCGAAGCAGTCGGTCGCGGCCACGGCCCGGACAAGCTGATGGTGTCGCTCGGTTATTCAGGCTGGTCGCCGGGGCAGCTGGAAGACGAACTCGGGCAAAACGCCTGGCTGTCGGTCAAGGCCGATCCGCAGGTGATTTTCGACTTGCCGGTGGAAGAGCGCCTGAATGCGGCGATGAAAATTCTCGGCATCGACTTTGCCATGCTGTCGGACGACGCGGGCCACGCCTGATGGGTTCGGGCAGCGTGCTGGGCTTCGACTTTGGCCTGAAACGCATCGGTGTGGCCGTCGGCACGCTGGAACTGAAACTTGCTCACCCGCTGGAAACCATCGCCATTGAAACCACCGACGCGCGCTTTGCCCGCATCGGCAAGCTTATCGAGGAATGGCAGCCGGCGCTGGCCGTGGTCGGCATTCCGCACCGCGGCGACGACAGCGCCCACGAATTTGCCCCCACCTGCCTGCGCTTCGCCCAGCGCCTCAAGGGACGCTTCGGCTTGAACGTGGCGCTGGTAGACGAAAGTTACAGTTCCGCTGCGGCCAGCTCCACACTGAACGAATCCGGCATACGCGGGCGCCGGCAAAAATCCGTGCTCGACCAGGTCGCCGCCCAGCACATCCTGCAACATTATTTCGACGAACCCGATCATGCCCATCATTACCTTGCCTGACGCAGAAACGCTCGTCGCCCAACTGGCGGCGGCAATCAAACCCACGCTAACGCCCAACACCGTGCTGGTGGGCATGTACACCGGCGGCGTGTGGGCAGCACAGCAAATGCACGCGCTGCTTGACCCGGACATGCCGCATGGCGACCTCGACATCTCCTTTTACCGCGACGACTTCGACCGCATCGGCCTGCACGCGCAGGTCAAGCCGACGCGCCTGCCGTTCGAGGTGGAAGGGCGCGACATCCTGCTGGTGGACGACGTGCTCTACACCGGCCGCTCGGTGCGCGCCGCCATGAACGCGCTGTTCGACTACGGCCGCCCGGCGCGCATCCGCCTTGCCGTGCTGGTGGACCGGGTGGGCGACCGCGAACTGCCGATCATGGCGGATTTTGTCGGCGCCACGGCAAGCGTCCCAGCGCACCAGCATATCCACCTTGTCCGCGACGACGCGGGCCGCCTCAAGCTCAAACTGGTTGATCTCAAATGACCCTGAACCCGCAACTCAACCAGGACGGCGCGCTCAAACATCTGCTGACCATAGACGGCCTGCCGCGCGCCATCCTCACCCACATCCTGGACACCGCCGAGGGCTTCATCGCAGTCAGCGAGCAGGAGGTCAAAAAGGTGCCGCTACTGCGCGGCAAGGCGATTTTCAACCTGTTTTTCGAACCCTCGACGCGCACCCGCACCACCTTCGAAATCGCCGCCAAGCGCCTGTCCGCCGACGTCATCAATCTCAACATCAACGCCTCCAGCCAGAGCAAGGGCGAAACCCTGCTCGACACCGTGGACAACCTCGCCGCCATGCAGGCCGACATGTTCGTGGTGCGCCACGCGCAGAGCGGCGCCGCGCACATGATTGCGCGCCACGTGGCGCCGCACATCCATGTCGTCAATGCCGGCGATGGCCGCCATGCCCACCCCACCCAAGGCTTGCTGGATATGTTCACCATCCGCAAATACAAGGGTGAATTCCACAACCTGCGCGTCGCCATCGTCGGTGACGTGCTGCACTCGCGCGTGGCGCGCTCGCAAATCCACGCGCTGACCACGCTGGGCGTGCCCGAAGTGCGCGTGATCGCCCCCAAGACGCTGCTGCCCACCGGCGTCGAGCAGTTGGGCGTGCATGTCTACCACGAAATGGCGAAGGGGCTGAAAGACGTCGACGTGGTCATCATGCTGCGCCTGCAAAACGAGCGCATGCGCGGCGCACTGCTGCCCAGTGCGCAGGAATATTTCAAATATTACGGCCTGACCCCGGACAAGCTGACGCTGGCCCGGCCCGACGCCATCGTCATGCACCCCGGCCCGATGAACCGCGGCGTCGAGATCGACTCGGCCGTGGCCGACGGCAAGCAATCGGTCATCCTGCCGCAGGTAACTTACGGCATCGCCGTGCGCATGGCGGTAATGAGCATTCTGGCGGGGAATTGAGATTGTCCCTGAATAATTCAGCACTGCGCTGGGGGCTGGTTGAGCGCCGCCTGGTAGGGTGCAATAAGCGCAGCGCATTGCACCGCATGCATTCGGCGCAATGCCCGTTGGTTATTGCCCTACCATGTTCCAATTTTTGGGGTTCGGATACCAAAGGCTCGTTAATGAATAAGCTGAAAAAATCATGAAAATCCACATCAAGAACGGTCGCCTGATCGACCCCAAGCACGGCCTCGACACCCACGCCGACCTCTATATCGCAGCCGGCAAAATCGCTGCCATCGGCAGCGCACCCAGGGACTTCCACGCCAACCGCGTGATCGACGCCAGCCACTGCATCGTCTGCCCCGGCCTGGTCGATCTCGCCGCGCGCCTGCGCGAACCGGGCTTCGAGTACAAGGCCACGCTCGAATCGGAAATGGATGCCGCGTGCGCCGGCGGCATCACCAGCCTGGCCTGCCCGCCCGACACCGACCCGCCGCTGGACGAACCCGGCCTGGTGGAGATGCTCAAGTTCCGCGCCCAGAATCTCAACCAGGCACGCGTCTATCCGATCGGCGCGCTGACCCAGAAATTGGAAGGAGCGCGCCTTACCGAAATGGCCGAGCTGCGCGACGCCGGCTGCGTGGGCTTCTCCCAGGCCGACGCCCCGATCACCGACACCCAGGTGCTGGTGCGCGCGCTGGAATACGCCGCCACCTTCGGCTTCACCGTATGGCTGCGCCCGCAGGACGCCTACCTCGCCAAAGGCGGTGTGGCGCACGACGGCTTCGTCGCCACGCGCCTGGGTTTGCCCGCCATCCCCACCAGTGCGGAGACCGTGGCGCTCGCCACCATCCTGCTGCTGGCCAGGGAAACCGGCGCGCGCGTGCACCTGTGCCGTCTTTCCGCCGCCGAGAGCCTGGCGATGGTGCGCACCGCCAAGGCCGAAGGCCTCAACGTAAGCTGCGACGTCGGCATCAACCACGTCCACCTCAGTGAAATGGACATCGGCTATTTCGACACCAACCACCATCTCGTGCCCCCGCTGCGCGGCCTGCGCGACCGCGACGCGATCCGCGCCGCACTCGCCGACGGCACCGTGGACGCGCTGTGCTCCGACCACACCCCGGTGGACGAAGACGGCAAGCAAATGCCCTTCGGCGAATCCGAACCCGGCGCCACCGGGCTGGAACTGTTGCTGCCACTGACGCTGAAATGGGCACGCGAAAACGGCATTCCGCTCAGCCAGGCACTGGCGCGCATCACCCATCAACCCGCCCATATCCTCGGCCTCGACGCCGGGCACCTGGCCATCGGCCATGCCGCGGACATCTGCGTGTTCGACCCTGAAGCTACGTGGATAGTCGCCTCCAGCATACTCAAAAGTCAGGGCAAGAACACACCGTTTTTGGGTTATGAAATGCAGGGGCGGGTGCACGCCACGTTGGTGGAGGGGCATGTGGTGTTTGAGGGGGAGGAGAATGGGCAGAGGCGGAGGTAGAATCCAGGTCGGCCCCGCACTGGCCCGCCCCGCAACCTGTCTCGCACCTTGTCAAGCAACCGGGGAGGCTGAATTGTGGTGCTCTGCCGGCGCTTTTTAGAGAGCCCATATATTACGTTAGCCCTTCCGGGAGTCGAAATGAACTATCACGCTGAACTTGCTCTGATAAAACAGAACTTCGAGCAACTCCTCACGTTGTGTGACCCTAATTCGGCGTGCGATTGGCGTCCTAGCGAAAGTCAACGCCTTGCCTACGTTCCACTCGCGGAACGTGTGCTCAGAGCAATAGACAGAGTGCGAAACCTCGAAAGACGAAAACTGTTACAGGAAGGGCAACCTCAGGAGTACGTCCCGCATTCAATTCTCTTTTATATCCGTGACCAAGTAGACCCACGTGTAAGTGCACTGAAAGAAGCCTTAGATCGCCTTGACCCAGATGGAGCCTTTGTTCGCCAGCTACTTGATGAACTTGATCACGTTACCTGCCCCGTGAATCAAACATTTGAAACTGGCATCGAACAAGTTCGAGAGCTAATTGATCGAAATCCCGATAGGGACTTTGATAGCTGGCTCAACCCTGACACTGCTTGCGAGGTTATTGACTCGTCATTGATTTCCTTCGATCCTGACTCATGGCTGGATCGCGCACGTGAATTGGCTCCGATTCGCACACACAAAAAAGATGTCCTGCTACCTAGCCATGTTCGGCTCCGCATCGAAGAACTCAATCGCGCATACGTCTTCGGTTGCTGGCTGTCCGTGCTTGCGCTCTCCCGCGCAATTTTGGAATATGCAGTCCTCGATAACATTCACAAATTCGACATCGCTCCAACTTGGCCAGCCGTGGGGCGAGATCCAAAAGGAAGGACGAAGAAGCTGGCTGATCTAATCGAGGATCTAACTCCGCATGTTCCGGCCCTCTCGAAAGGAATGGACAAGCTTCGAGACTATGGAAATGATTACATGCATCCAAAAAAGTCCCAGATGAGCAAGGAGACTTTGTTCCAATGCAAATCTGCGGCGAAGGACGCAGTGAAGACCGTAGTTGACGTCGTCGAGGGCCTATATCTTGTTCAAAAACCGGGCTAACCCGGCAGTCAACACGGACGCTGCGCGATTAAGCCGCGCAGCGCTTGTTACTACGTTATGTTTATCCATAGGAGAGTCCTTAATGCTAAAAATATCGAGAATTGCATTCCTTCCCGTTGGCCTTTGCGTCATATTACTTGCCGGTTGTGCTGTTGGGTGGACACGCCCCAACACTACTGAATCTGAGTTTAATCAGGATCGTTACGAATGCCAGCAACAAGCCGCGCAAATGTATCCTGTCATGATGGTTCAAAGAACTATTGGCGTTGGCTATCAGACTTCGGCTCAAACAAACTGCACCTCTTACGGATACAATACGAACTGCACTACAACTGGCGGGAACTATGTTCCACCTGCCACAGTAACTGAGGACGCAAACTCAAATAATCGCAATACCGCATTTAGCTCATGTCTGAACTCCAAAGGATATACGTTCAAAATGGAGTTCAAAAAATAATGCCCGAGGAATATCAGGGTCAGGTCTCAATACTCTTAGTTTAGTGAAGGAGCCGGGGTCAGGAGCCGGGGTCAGGTCTTGCATTAACACATCCCCCTCTGCCATACTCCTCCCATGGCACGCCCCTTACGACTCGAACTGGCAGGCAGTCTTTACCACGTGACCTCGCGCGGTGACGGCCGGGAGGATATTTACCTGTCGGACGCTGACCGGGAAGCCTGGCTGGCAGTATTGGGGCAGATCTGCATGCGCTTCAACTGGGTGTGCCACGCCTGGTGCCAGATGAGCAATCACTATCATCTGCTGATTGAAACGCCGGAAGCCAACCTGGCACAGGGGATGCGCCAGCTCAACGGGGTGTATACGCAACGCTTCAACCGCCTGCACGGACGGGTGGGGCATGTGTTTCAGGGCCGGTACAAAGCCATCCTGGTGGAACGCGACAGCTACCTGCTGGAACTGGCGCGCTACGTCGTGCTCAATCCGCTGCGCGCCGGGATGGTGAAGCGGCTTGAAGCCTGGCCGTGGAGCAGCTACCTCGCCACCTGCGCTCAGGCGCCTGCGCCGGAGTGGTTGCAAACCGACTGGATCCTAGCGCAATTCGGGCGGCAGCGCAGCCGCGCGATCCGGAAATACGTGGCCTTCGTGCATGAAGGTGCGCGGCTGCCGAGCATATGGTCACAGTTGCGGGGTCAGATTTATCTGGGCTCGGACGCCTTCGTGGAAAAGATGCAGATGCAAATCGAAAAGAAACCGGCGCTGGATGAAATACCGCGTGCGCAGCGGCGCGGGCTGACCCAGCCCCTGGCGGATTTCGAGCGGCGCTATGACCGCAACGAGGCAATGGCACGCGCGTACCGGTCAGGTCAGCACACCATGGCAGCGATCGCCCGGCACTTCGGTGTTCACTACTCGACGGTGAGCCGGCTGGTCAAGGCGTATGAAGATTCAGCGTAGGGCTGAAGAATGCTATGTTGAGAAACCTGATTGCGCGAACAACTATCGATGACACATCGATACCGCGTGGCGTCACCAGACCCAACCCGGAGCCGTTATGACCGTACGCAGCAGAAACCAGATAGTCCATACCCTCTTTGATATCGGCGTGATAAGCAAAGCCGTGGATGGCGTGCTCGAAATTATCGGCGGCATCCTTCTGTTCTTCGTTAATCCCGCCCAGATCCACGGGCTGTTGCGGGCGCTTACCCAACATGAGTTGAGCGAGGATCCGCATGATTTGATTGCCGGCTTGATCATGCGTTCTGTTCAGCACCTCTCCATGGGTACCGAGGCCTTCGCTGCGGTGTTTCTGTTATGGCACGGAGCGGTCAAGATCGGCGTGGTGTGGGCCCTGTGGCAAAAGAAATTTTGGGCTTATCCGATTGCGATAGTGGCGTTTGGGCTGTTCCTGATCTATCAGGTCTATCGCTATTCTCTCACCCATTCAGTCTGGCTCCTGGTGCTTTCATTCCTTGATCTCTTCGTGATCATTCTCACTTGGCTCGAGTACAGGCGCTTGCGTAGTTCGCACGGGTTCAGTCAATCGCACTGAGGTGCCAGAGTTGGCATAAACGCCCCTGCCAACACAGCCAATGCTTAGAGCCGCAAAAATGTCGGAAGAAAACCATGGTCTGGTTAGAAATGGCAGAATCCTCAATATTGAGTCCAGGTGAACTGAATACCCCTACTGTCGATTTATGACTTTAAAACTTCCCATGCCGCCTACACGCACAATTGCCCTGACCGTACTCGCCATGATCGCGTTTGCCGGCAATTCGCTGCTATGCCGGGCGGCCCTCAAACACACCAGTATCGATGCGGCCAGCTTCACGACCATTCGTCTGATCTCCGGCGCCGTGATGCTCTGGCTGCTGGTGAAAATGCGGCGCATCACGCCTGGCGGCGAGGGTAACTGGCTGTCGGCTGTTGCGTTGTTTATTTATGCCGCCGGCTTTTCTTTTGCCTATGTGAGCCTGCCTGCGGCGACCGGTGCACTACTGCTGTTTGGTGCAGTGCAGGCGATGATGATCGGCCATGGCATCTGGGCCGGGGAACGCCTGCGCAGACTGCAACTCGTCGGATTGGTGCTCGCTTTCGGAGGAATTGTTGGCCTGTTGCTGCCGGGTCTTTCGGCACCGCCCCTGTATGGTTCCATATTGATGTTGGGTGCCGGGGTGGCGTGGGGCGTCTATTCCTTGCGCGGGAAAGGTGCGGGTGATCCCGCCAGCGTAACAGCGGGTAATTTCCTGCGCGCTGCACTTATCTCGGTAATACTGAGCGCACTCATGCTCAACGGCGCCTCATGGGATATTGCCGGATTTTGGTACGCGGTTTCTTCAGGCGCGCTGGCTTCCGGAATAGGATATGCCATCTGGTATACAGTATTGCCGGCACTGAAAGCCACGAGTGCCGCCACCGTGCAACTGAGTGTCCCGGTCATTGCGGCGTTGGGAGGCATCATGTTGCTTGGCGAGCCCCTATCCTTGCGCCTGGTATTGGCCTCGCTGGCTATTCTCGGCGGAATCGTTCTGGTCATTCTTGAAAAACAAAACGCCATCTGACTGATGCGCGACAGGAGGTTCCATTGAAAGACACCCTGCAACCCGGCATCCGCTACGAACACAAGTTCATCGTGCCGATATCGAAAACCGTACCGGCGCTGTATCCGGAATCCGCAGAGTTTGTGGCGATGCCTGAAGTCTTTGCCACCGGTTTCCTGGTGGGTTTGCTCGAATGGGCCTGTATCAAGGCGATCAACCCGCATATTGATTGGCCAGACGAACAAACAGTCGGGACGCACATTGACGTAAGCCATGAAGCCGCCACGCCACCGGGCCTTGAGGTCACCGCTACCGTAGAGTTGACCGCTGTCGAGGGAAGAAAACTTATTTTTGCCGTGGAGGCTCACGACGGGGTGGATATAATTTCTAAAGGACGGCACGAACGGTTCGTAATCAACAGGGAACGGTTTGCTGCGAAGCTGGGCGAAAAAATGCGGGGCAACTCATCATCCTGCGCCTGACCCACATCGCACGATCATCACACCGCGACTGAGCTGGTAATACATATCAAAGGAGTCGGTATCATGAAACCTCGCATTGGCATGATTACCCTGGATGTTCGCGATCTTGGCGCCGCGATAAAATTTGAGGTAGCGCACAATCCCCTTTTTTGGGTCGGCCCAAGCGACCATGACGCATAACGACACATTCCAACGTTAGTTCGCAGGGGTCAGTCAGCTAAACGAACGCCTCAGCAAGTTTGATTCAGGGAAGGGGAAAAGAATGCTGCCAGTTGACGAACCGCACAGATTGTTTCGCGCCTTCTCATTGGCGATCGCACTGGTACTCATGGGACAACTGGCATATGCGGGGTCGATACGTGACCGCATCATGGAACGCTATTTAGCTGAACACTCAGGAAACATTGAGCATGACGATGCTTCCGGCAGTGTGCCTCTACCCGCTGGGATGCAACTGTTGCGAGATGTGCCCTACGGCAAAGATGAACAACAGCGTATGGACGTTTATCTACCCAGACAGGCGGCAGGCGCTCCGGTGATTTTCATGGTTCACGGAGGTGGCTGGCACCGCGGCGACAAAAGCTCAAAAACCGTAGTGGAAAACAAGATGACCCGCTGGGTATCCAGGGGATTTATTTTCATCTCGACCAATTACCGTCTGCTTCCCAAGGCCGATCCTTTGCAACAAGCGCAGGATATCGCGCACGCACTGGCCACAGCCCAAGACAAGGCGGCTAGCTGGGGAGGCGATCCCACGAAGTTTATTCTGATGGGCCATTCAGCTGGGGCGCATCTTGTCGCCCTCCTGGCCGCATCGCCAACAATGGCCTTGCGCATGGGCGCGCGCCCCTGGTTAGGCACGATCTCTCTCGACAGTGCCGCCCTCGATGTTGTACAGACCATGGAAGCGCGGCACCTTCGCCTTTATGACCAAGCCTTTGGTAGCGATGCCAGCTATTGGGAAAAAGTGTCACCCTATCATGCGCTCGCTGCGAATGCGTTCCCATTTCTGACGGTGTGCTCAACTCGCCGTAGCGACTCATGCCAGCAGGCGCACGAATTCGCCGCCAAGGCCGCATCTTTAAAGGTGCGTGCCAGTATTTTGGAGCAGGATTTATCACACAAGGAAATCAATCAACAGTTAGGCGCCGCAGGGGGCTATACCGACTCAGTCGAGTCATTCATGGGCTCGCTGGATGCGTCTGTAATGCGCAAGCTAGCGAATCAATCGGGCACGTCAAACTTAACAGGTCACTTAATTCAACCCCAACCATAGGCCCGGCTCATGAGATATATCTCCCAGATCACTTTTCTTCTCCTTTGTGCTATTGCGGTGACGACATCTTCTGTCGCACAGAGTCTGTACAAATCCATCGGGCCTGACGGGAAGGTTGTCTACAGCGATCACCCGCCGGTCGGGGCTCGAATCGAAAAGACCATGCAGTTCACCAACCTGCCGAGCACGGCATTGCCGGCTTCGGCCTCCTCCTATGCCGAGCAGTTACGCCGGACGCAAGCTTCGCCAGCGACTGCTGCATCGGCCGGCGTTGTTTTGTACTCGGCAAAATGGTGCGGATACTGCAAGCAAGCCAAGGCCTACCTGGCAAGCAAAAATATCGCGTACCAGGATTTCGACATTGATACCCGCGAAGGCATGACTGCTTACGTCCAGGCTGGCGGCGGCAAGGGCATACCGTTGCTGGTCGCATCCGGCCAGCACGTTCAGGGCTTCTCGCCGTCGGCCTATGATGAGCTCTTTGCCAACCGAAAGTAGGGCAGGAAATCTGCGTAGCCCGCCTTCATCAAGCCAATGGCGGGCAGCTGGATGCGCCCGAGACATTATTCGATCCCTGGTAAATCGTCCCGACATTCACGGCGAATAATTTTTTACACTTGCCCCGGCAAGTGGAACGGGGATGTAAATGTGGCTAACAAGGGCACCCTGAACGCGGTAAAATACGCAAAACTTACTGCATACAGCTTATGTCGCACAAAAAACTGCCTTATTTTGAACTGCGCAACAGCACCGTCGATACCCTTCTTTTCATCGTCAAATCAACCGATCTCTCGGAGCTTCGCGCCGAGTTGGCGCGCCGCTATGAGGCGACGCCCGGATTTTTCGCCAACGATGTGGTCGCCATCGATCTGCGACGTCTTGAAAACGAGCGGATACCGGTCGACGACGTCGCCGCGCTATTAAACGAATTCCGCTTGCGCCCGATCGGCATCGTCGCCACCGAAGCGCAGCAGGAATGGGCGGGGAAGGGCAACCTGCCCTTCGTTGAATTGCGCGAGCGTCGCGATGCCAGCAAACCGGCCGCTGCGCCCGATGCACCTGACGCGCCACCCGCAACACCGCCATCTCCGCCTCCCGTAAGCGAAAGCACTGCCAAGGTAGCCGCCACCACCATGGTGATCGACAAACCGTTGCGTTCCGGTCAACAGATTTATGCCCCCGGCGATCTGGTGGTGCTCGGCCTGGTCAGTTTCGGCGCCGAGGTCATCGCGGCAGGCAGTATCCACATCTACGCGCCATTGCGCGGCCGCGCTCTGGCCGGGGTGCACGGCGACCATGAGGCGCGTATTTTCTGTACCTGCTTTGAGCCCGAACTGATTGCCGTCGCAGGAATCTACCGAACAGCAGAAAACCCTTTGCCCGACAATGTGCTGGGCAAACCGGTTCAGGTCAGACTGAATCAGGAAAAATTAATCATTGAGCCGTTGCGCCTCACCTGAGCATGCAACGGCTCACGTCTCCAATCCAACCATTTAACAAGGGCAAGGTATGACAAAAATCATTGTGGTGACCTCAGGCAAAGGCGGCGTCGGCAAGACCACCACCAGCGCCAGCTTCGCTGCGGGTTTGGCATTGCGCGGTCACAAGACAGCGGTCATAGACTTCGACGTCGGCCTGCGCAATCTCGATCTGATCATGGGCTGCGAGCGCCGCGTGGTGTATGACCTGATCAACGTGATCCAGGAGGAAGCCAACCTCAACCAGGCGTTGATCAAGGACAAGAAGTGCGAAAACCTGTTCATCCTGCCGGCGTCGCAGACACGCGACAAGGACGCGCTGACGCATGAAGGTGTCGAAAAAGTGATCACCGATCTGCAGGGGATGGGCTTCGAATACATCGTTTGCGATTCGCCCGCGGGTATTGAATCAGGCGCATTGCTGGCCATGCATTTCGCCGACGAAGCGCTGATCGTCACCAACCCGGAAGTGTCGTCGGTGCGCGATTCGGACCGGATTCTCGGCATGCTGTCGTCCAAAACCAAACGCGCGATCGAAGGCAAGGATCCGGTCAAGGAGCATTTGCTGATCACGCGTTACAACCCGAAACGCGTCAGTGAAGGCGAAATGCTGTCGCTGACTGATATCCAGGAAATTTTACGCATTGAACTGATCGGCGTTGTGCCCGAATCGGAATCGGTGCTGCACGGTTCGAACCAGGGCGTGCCGGCGGTGCATCTGGAAGGTACCGATGTTGCCATGGCGTATCAGGACGTGGTTGCCCGCTTCCTCGGTGAAGACAAGCCGTTACGCTTTACCGACTACCAGAAGCCGGGCTTGCTCAAACGCCTCTTCGGCAATAAATAAGGGGGTAATCATGATGTCTATACTCTCGTTCCTGCTTGGGGAAAAAAAGAAAACCGCGTCGGTCGCCAAGGAGCGCCTGCAACTGATCATCGCGCACGAACGTGCCGGCGGACATGCGCCCGCCGATTATCTGCCGGCGCTGCAAAAGGAACTGGTGGCGGTGATTTCCAAATACGTGAAGATCGGCGCCGACGATATCAAGGTCAGCCTGGAACGCCAGGACAATCTCGAGGTTCTCGAAGTCAAAATCGAAATTCCGCAAACCTGAATATGGCCTGAGGCGCCGGGCACGCCGCAATGTCAGCCTTGCTGATAATCCCGCGCCAGCTTCACGTAATGTTCCGCAGAGTAGCTGAAGTAGGCCAGTTCCTCATCGGTCAGCGGCCGTATCAGTTTGGCGGGGCGGCCGATGTAGAGGTGGCCGCCTGACAGCACCTTGCCCTCCGGTACCAGACTCCCCGCACCGAGCAGCACGCGCGGCTCGATCATCACTTTGTCCATGACGATGGAGCCCATGCCGATCAGGCATTCATCGCTTATCGTGCAGCCATGCAGGATGACGCTGTGGCCGACGGTGACATTGGCGCCGATCATCAGCGGGGCGCCCATGGGGTCGCGCTCGGTCTTGTGGGAGACGTGCAGCACGCTGTTGTCCTGGATGTTGGTGCCGGCCCCGATGCGGATGCTGTTCACGTCGCCGCGGATGACGGCGCCGCACCATATCGAGACGTTGTCGCCGAGGACGACGTCGCCGATGACGCGCGCGCTGTCGTGAATCCAGCTGCCGCGTCCAACGCGCGGCAGCATGCCGCGAAAGGCTTGAACATTCTGTGCTGGGAGCTGTCCTGACATAGTGTTATCTCGCATTTGAAAACGGTTATTATATTGTGCTGAATTTCTTACAGGTTGCGCCATGAATCCTTTGCTCGATTTTTCCGCTCTGCCGCGTTTTTCGCAAATCAAACCCGAACACGTCACGCCCGCCGTGGATGCGCTGCTGGCCGAGAATAAGGCGCTGGTAGAACAGCTCGCCAACGCTGCCGAGGCGCCGACCTGGAAGACTTTCGTGCAGCCGATGGAGGACGCCAACGAGCGTCTGTCGCGGGCATGGGGGCCGGTATCGCATCTCAATAGCGTGATGAACAGCCCCGCATTGCGCGAGGTGTATAACGCCAATCTGCCCAAACTTACTCAGTATTACGCTGAAATGTCGCAGAATCTGGCGCTGTTTGCCAAGTTCAAGGCGCTCAAGGACAGCGCGGGCTATATGACCCTGAACCCGGCGCAGAAAAAAATCATCGAGAATGAACTGCGCGGTTTCCGTCTGGGCGGCGCCGAACTGCCCGAAGACCAGAAACCACGCTTTCTGGAGATTCAGGAAGCGCTGGCCAAGCTGTCAGCCAAATTCGAGGAAAACCTGCTCGACGCCACCAATGCGTTCAGCCTGTTCATCGACGATGAAGCCACGCTCTCCGGCCTGCCCGACGACGTGAAACAGGCAGCGCGCGAGGCGGCGGAGCACGACGGCAAGCCGGGCTGGAAGCTCACCCTGCATGCCCCTTCCTACATGCCGGTGATGCAGTACGCGGACAATCGCGCGCTGCGCGAGCAGATTTACCGGGCTTACGTCACCCGCGCGTCCGAGTTCGGCCCGCCCGACCTGGACAACACCGATCTGATCAACCGGATCGTCAGCTTGCGCCGCGAAGACGCCACCATGCTGGGCTTCGCCAGTTATGCGGAAGAGTCGCTGGCCACCAAGATGGCGGAAACGCCGCAGCAGGTCAAAGAGTTTCTGAGCGAGTTGGGCGCCCGTGCCAAACCCCACGCCCAGCGCGACATGGACGAACTGCGCGAATTCGCCCGCGCCGAACTGGGGCTGGCCGATTTGCAGGCCTGGGATGCGACCTACGCCAGCGAAAAGCTGCGCGTGGCGCGCTACGCGTTTTCCGACCAGGAGGTAAAGCAGTATTTCCCGGAAACCCAGGTGCTGCCCGGCATGTTCAAACTGGTGGAAACGCTATACGGCCTGGACATCCGTCCTTCCCAGACCGAAACCTGGCACCCGGATGTGAAATTTTTCGACATTCGCGACCGCAGCGGCAGCCTGATCGGGCAGTTCTACCTCGACCTGTACGCACGCGAGCATAAACGCGGCGGCGCGTGGATGGACGATGCGCTGACCCGGCGCCGCAAAAACGACGCCATCCAGACCCCCGTGGCGTATCTCACCTGCAATTTCTCTGCTCCGGTCGGCGGCAAACCGGCGCTATTCACCCACGACGAAGTGATTACCCTGTTCCACGAATTCGGCCACGGCCTGCACCACCTGCTGACCAAAATCGAAGACCTCGGCGTGTCCGGCATCAATGGCGTGGAATGGGACGCAGTGGAGCTGCCGTCGCAATTCATGGAAAATTTCTGCTGGGAATGGGAGGTATTGAAACACCTGACCCGGCATGTGGACAGCAAGGCGCCGCTGCCACGCGAGCTGTTCGATAAAATGACCGCCGCGAAGAATTTCCAGAGCGGCTTGCAGACCTTGCGCCAAATCGAGTTTTCATTATTCGATATGCGTCTGCACGACGACTTCGACCCCGCAACCGGCAAGACCGCGCTGCAATTGCTGCAGGAAATCCGCGCGCAGGTGGCGGTACTGATACCACCCGATTACAACCGCTTTCCCAACAACTTTTCGCACATCTTCGCGGGCGGCTATGCGGCGGGTTACTATAGTTACAAATGGGCGGAGGTGCTGTCCGCCGACGCCTACAGCCTGTTCGAGGAAAACGGCGTGCTGTCGGAAAGCGTCGGCCACCGCTTCTGGAGCGAAATTCTCGGTGTGGGCGGCTCGCGCCCGGCGCTGGAATCGTTCGTTGCCTTCCGTGGGCGCGAACCAGCCATCGACGCCTTGCTGCGCCACAACGGCATGGTTTGAATACATAAAGGGGGACAAGCAATGCGTAAACTTGCGGCTTCAATGGTTTTGCTACTGTGCGCCACCAGCGTTTATGCCAGCCAGGTTTATCGCTGGGTGGATAAAAACGGCCAGGTTCAATACAGCGACCAGCCGCCTCCCGCAGGCGTGAAAAAATCCGAGCAACGCACCATCGGCAGCAACGTGATCGACGGGCAGGCATCTTACCCGCTCCAGCAGGCCATGGCGAAAAACCCTGTTGTCCTCTATGCGGGCCAGTGTGGCCCGCTCTGCGACGAGGCGCGCAAGCTGCTCGACAAACGCGGCATTCCCTACGCCGCCAAAGATCCGCAGAATCAAAAAACCGATGCCGACGAATTGATGAAGCTGGTTGGCGTGATGGAGGTGCCGGTGCTCAAGGTTGGCAATCAGCACGTTAAAGGCTTCGATCCCAATCGCTGGAATACGGCACTGGACGAGGGCGGCTACCCCAAGTCGAACCTGCCGTTGCGCGAACGCAAAACCGATACTGCGACTCCCGACAAAGCAGTAAACAATCCCGCTTCTGCCACAGGCCCATCCCAGACACCAGCGCCTAAAAAATAGCCTCGGAAAAGCGCGGTTTGAGGCAGGGAAAATAATTTACGCCATTTATGAAAATAGCCACCTGGAACGTCAACTCCCTCAAGGTTCGTCTGCCGCATTTGCTTGACTGGCTGGCTGCGCGTCAGCCCGACGTGGTATGCCTGCAGGAAACCAAGCTGGAGGATGGAAAATTTCCCTGCGCCGAAATCGCGGCCGCCGGATATCAGGTCGTGTATGCAGGACAAAAAACCTACAATGGGGTAGCCATTCTCAGTAAGCAACCCTTGCTGGACGTGGCCGCAGGCATTGCGGGTTACGATGATCTGCAGCAACGCGTCCTTGCTGCCACAGTGGATGGCATGCGGGTAATCTGCGTGTATGTACCCAATGGTCAAAGCGTAGATTCAGATAAGTATCAATACAAGCTGGCCTGGCTGCAGGCACTCACCAGGCTGCTCCGGGACGAGCTGACGCGCTACCCGAAACTGATCGTGCTGGGCGATTACAACATCGCCCCTGAAGACCGTGACGTGCACGACCCGGCGGCATGGGCGGGTTCGGTACTGGTCTCCGAACCGGAGCGCGCGGCCTGGCGCGAACTGCTGGCGCTGGGGCTGAAAGACAGCTTTCGCTTGTTCGATCAGCCGGAACAGACCTTCAGCTGGTGGGATTACCGCATGGCGGCGTTCCGACGCAACATGGGGCTGCGCATTGACCATATCCTGCTCTCCGACACCCTGGCGCCCAGTTGTACCGGATGCGTCGTGGACAAGGACCTGCGCAAGCTGGAACGCCCCTCCGACCATGCGCCGGTAGTGGCAGAACTGGCTGGATAGCGGATAGCCGTATTGCGTTACGTTTGCCTGCGCGCTTGCATCGAGTGGCTCAGAGCGGCCAGCGCCGCCGCATCCAGATAACGCTCGGCCAGCGGAAAGACTTCGTGCTCTTCCACGACAATATGCGCGCGCGTCAGTGACACGAAGGGCTGCACAGTGAGGTCGGCTGGTGCGCCTGCGGAAATGACCTGCAAAGCGGCCTCCAGCTGTATCCATAGTTTGTCCAGTTCGCGATGCTGGGCCATCAGGTTTTCCAGCGTCCGGTGCTGGATGGCCGGAAAAGCGGAATGAGCGCGCAGTACCGGAAACAGATCGCGCTCTTCATCTTCGTGATGCAGCGGTGCTCCCACTTGGAAATAGCGCAGAATGCGTGCCGCTGCCAGCTGCGCATCCTGATCCGTGCCGTGTTGTCGCAAATGCGATACCAGCCGTTCCAGCGTATCGCAATGGCCGAGGATGCGCTCATGACAGGCGCGCAGCAGGCCTAACGGGTCATCGAATCCTGGCGCTGGTTTGGGCATAAGTTGCATGGCTTGCTACTCCCCCGGTTGAATATGTAGCGGGATGACCATGCCGTTCTTGCGCGGCTTGGGCCATAGCACCGGCCAGATGCGCACCGAAAAAACCAGCAGCGACAGCCAGATCAGCGCACCGCCGGCGATGACCACCGGATAAACACCCAACAGGAAACCAGCGCTGTAAGCCAGCAACCCGGCATGCACCAGCCCCATCTGTAGCCAGGGCCACACCCCCATCAGGATAGGATTGCCGGTAAACCGCGGCAGCATATGCGCGGCCAGTCCATATATCAGCATCAGCATGAAGCCCACCGTGATCAGATGCAGCGCCACCGGGCGCGCCGGACCGTCGGTCAGCAGGGTGCCATTAATGGCCAGCCCCAGCCCGCCCAGCATCAGATAGACCATGGCCCCCAGCATGAACAGGCGATTATCCAGCGACAGCGTGAGGCCAGCGTGCTGCATATCGGTTTTCTGCTTGGCGGGTGCGGCCGCCACCCAGGCACGCGCTTCGGCAAAGGTTTGTACGCCGATGCCCTTCAATTCGCCGTCGATCACCACCGCCGGGATGGTTTTCAGGCGCAGCCGGCTCACCAGGGCGCGCCCCTCTGGCTGGCCCATATCCAGCACCGCGAATTCGATATCCTTTTCTTCGGCCACCTCGCGCCAGATTTTTTCTGACTGATGGCAGGAAGCGCACCATTCCGAAACCAGCAATTCGACTTTCATGTTTGTTCCTAATCCTGGCAGCGCATGCACTGCACGTCATAACGCTCTATCCACGCCTTGAGCGCTTCCTGTGCGGCGTTGCCGGTGGTGAGATGGGTCAACGCGGTGCTCGGGTCGTCCGGCTTCATGCGCACCAGCCAGGCGTCGTGGTAGGGATCGATGTTGATCAGGTTGGGGTTGGCCAATACCGTCTCGTTGCGCGCCACGATCACGCCGGGGAATGGCGCTGGAATACCGCCCGCCCATTTTCCAGACTCGATCCGTGCCAAGGGTTTTTTCCATTCGCGATGGGTGCCGACGTCCTTGATCCATACATACTGGACCTTGCCCGACATGGTCTGCGACGGGTCGGTGAGACCGATGGTGTAGGTGCCGTCTTCTTCCGGCCGCACCCAGACGTAATCCAGATCGTAGTAGAGGTCTTCCGGCAGTTCGCAGCCACGGTGTTCGGACATGATTTACCTCCAGGGCCCATGAGGCTTGACGGTGAACAGCATATTGACGCCGAACAGTACAATGGCGGAATAAACAATCGCGCCGCCCACCAGCACCAGCCAATTGAGCATGGTCAGCCATCCGGCTATCATGAGCGGCAATCCGGCGTTGGCGAGATAGAGCTGCCAGTTCGCCATGCGCTCGGAATACAGTGCATTACCGGAAAAGCGCGGCAGCACATGCAGGGCGACGCCGTAGATCATCATCAGGATGAAGCCGAGCAGCATGATGTGGCCGTGCATGCGCGCCACGTTGCCGGGGATCAGTCCCGGGAAACTCAAATGGATCAGCGCAACCAAGCCGCCGAGCAGGCCATACATGAGAGAAATAGTTACAAACCAGCGATTGCGCTTATGCATAGTGGTACTCCAATCCAACTTGAGATCAGCGTAGCGGGTTTGTTTTGTTAACACCTTGATCTAGATCAAACGCCCATGCCGACTACACCCGATATCAAGGATTTCCGCCTCGCCTACCTGTTCCGCGATCTGGATCGAGAGCTGCTTGCACAAATCGCGGAGCGTGCGTGCTGGCGCGAGCTGGACGCCGGCGCACCGCTGTTCGCAAAAAATGATCCGGGCAACCGGTTTTATCTGGTCAAAACAGGGACGATGAAGTTGTTTCTGCTTGCGGAAGATGGGCAGGAACACGTCATGGAACTGATCGGACGCGAGCATCTGTTCGCCGAGGCGGTGATGTTCATGGGCGGGCGCTACCCGGTCCACGCAGCGGCTCTGGAACCGACGCGGCTGATTGCCTTCGATGCCGGTTTTTTCATGGGTCTGCTGCGCGGCAATACGGATTTATGCCTGGCGCTTCTGGCTGCAATGAGTCGACGCGTGCACGGCCTGGTGACGGAAATCGATCGCCTCACGCTGCAAACCGGCGTGCAACGCTTTGCTCAGTACCTGCTGGCGCAACCGGCGCAAAAAAGTGCCGATACCCGCACGATTCGACTGCCGGCATCCAAACAAACCATCGCCTCGCTACTCGGTATCCAGCCGGAGACACTGTCGCGCATCCTGTCCAAGCTACGTGACGAAGGCTTGATCGAGGTCAATGCTGAAACTGTCGTCGTGCTCAAACCCGATGCGCTGGGCCGTATTTCCTGAAACCCTTACTGAACATATTCTTCAGGTTGTGCGGCCGGATTATTCCCCGGGCGTGTCTTTGCCTTCCAGACCCAAGTCCTGAATCTTTCGTGTCAGGGTATTGCGCCCCAGACCCAACAGATTGGCCGCCTCGATGCGCCGACCGCCGGTGTGCTTGAGCGCAACGGTGATCAGGGTTTTTTCAAATTCCTGGGTGAGCCCCTCGATAATCCCCACTTCACCACGCCCCAGGGCAGCATCCGCCTCGCGCGCTAGCGACTGCGCCCAGTTGCCTCCAGCTGGCGCCTGACCCCCTGAGCCAAGCAACTCGGGCGGCAAATCAGCCACATCAATATTCTGCCCGGGTGCCATCACGGTGAGCCAATGGCAGACATTTTCCAGTTGGCGTACGTTGCCGCTCCACGCCAGGTGACTCAGATGCTTGAGTGCCGCATCAGAGAGCTTTTTGGGTTCCACGCCTTGTTCGCGTGCCGTTTTTTGCAAAAAATGCCGCGCCAGAATGGGAATGTCCTCACTGCGTTCGCGCAGCGCGGGCAACCGCAGCCGGATTACATTCAGGCGATGGTAGAGATCTTCCCGGAACAGGCCTTCTTTTACCCGGTTATCCAGATCCTGGTGGGTGGCAGCAATCACCCGTACATTCACCTTGATCGGTTGATGGCCACCCACGCGATAAAACTGTCCATCCGCCAGCACCCGCAGCAGACGGGTTTGCAACTCGGGGGGCATGTCGCCGATTTCATCCAGGAACAGTGTACCGCCGTCAGCCTGCTCAAACCGGCCACGACGCTGGGCTTGTGCACCGGTAAAGGCGCCGCGCTCGTGGCCGAATAATTCGGATTCCAGCAAATCCCTGGGGATCGCTGCGGTATTCAGCGCAATGAAGGGCTTGGCTGCACGCGGGCTGTGACGGTGCAGGGCCGACGCGACCAGCTCCTTGCCGCTGCCGGATTCGCCGGTAATCAGCACCGTGGTGTGCGATTGCGAGAGTCGGCCAATGGCGCGAAATACCTCCTGCATGGCGGGCGCCTGACCGAGTATCTCCGGCACCGCCTCGCTGGGCGCGGCAGTTTCATCTTCGCGCTGGCTCTCGTCGATGGCGCGACGAATCAGCTCGATAGCGTGATCCACATCGAATGGCTTGGGCAGATATTCGAATGCGCCGCCCTGAAAAGCCGCGACGGCGGATTCGAGATCCGAGTAGGCGGTCATGATAATAACCGGGAGGCGCGGATAGCGTGTTTTGAGCTGCTGCAGCAAATCAAGCCCGGAAGCGCCAGGCATTCGGATGTCGCTCACCACCACTTGCGGCGAGTCTTTTTCCAGTGCAGCCTCGGCTTCCTGCACCGAAGAAAAGCTGAGGAAAGGGATCTCCTCTCGCTTGAGCGCTTTTTCAAACACCCAGCGAATGGAGCGGTCGTCGTCGATAATCCAGACAGGTTTCATCATAATTTATAGTCAGTTAACTTTGCTGCTGTTGCCCCAGTGGCAACAGCAGGGTAAAGCAGGTATAGCCAGGGCGGCTATCCGCCTCGATGGTGCCTTGATGCTGGTGCACAAACGTTTGCGCCAGCGTCAGGCCAAGACCACTGCCGCCTTCGCGGGCCGACACCAGTGGATAAAAAATGCGTTCGCGTATCGATTCCGGGATTCCCGGACCGTTGTCGATAATCTGGATTTGCACCGCCAGCGGATGACGCTTCATGGTCAGGGTCACCTGCCGTGCAATGCGCGTACGCAGCACAATCTCGCCTTTCCCGCGCAATGCCTGAACTGCGTTGCGCACAATATTGAGCGTGGCCTGGATCAGCTGCTCACGGTCGCCGGTAATGTCAGGAATGCTTGTGTCGTAGTCGCGCCGGATAGTGAGCCCGCTCTGCGTTTCCGCCAACACCAGGCTGCGTACCCGTTCCAATACTTCCAGAATGTTTACCGCGCTGATTTGAGGCAAACGATGTGGCGTAAGCAAGCGATCCATCAGGGATTGCAGGCGGTCGGACTCCTGGATGATAACCTGCGTATATTCCCGGGTTTCCTTGGGCAGCTCATGCTCCAGCAACTGCGCCGCACCGCGGATGCCACCCAGTGGATTTTTGATCTCGTGCGCGAGGTTGCGGATCAGTTCGCGATTGGCCTGCTGTTGCAGCAGCATGCGTTCATCGCGAGCAATTTTAAGTTGCTGATCCATGGGGTGGAACTCGATCATGAATGCCACCGGCGCATTTTCCAGCGGGGTCACCGTGCAGCTCACCTGCAGGCGATTGGTGTTCACTTCCAGGACCAGCTCATGCTCGGTAAAACTGGCATTGTGTGAAAGCGCGTAATCGAGCGCCGTGTGTAACTGCTTCGGCGAGTTGAACAAGGTATCCAGCGACAGGCCGCCCGCCTGACTGGCGGAAAGCCCGAGCAAATTTTCTGCAGCGGGGTTCAAATAACATGCCTGGCGTGCCGCATCCAGTGCCAGCACGGCAGTGGCCAAGTACTCCAGACCCATTAACTGACTGTCTATGACATGCATCGTGAAGGGCTGGGTTGGGGTAGTTTGAGTGAATGCATTCACCTTAACAAGCAACTAACGCGCCAGGAATGCAACGCGCAATTATTTTATGCTGGCCAGCTCTTTTTTCAATGCGCGAATATTGTCTTCATGGCGCTTGACGATATCGCGCAATTTATCTGTGCGTGCGCGCCAGCTTGCACTGCCAGCCTGTTCGCCGCTGCGCAGCGCTTCACCCGCCTTTTGCGCGGCGGTCGCTTCTGCAAGATTGCGTTCTTCGGTGAGCAACTCATCCTGCAATACACTACGCCGCAAATCATCGCGCTTACGTTGCGTATTGCTATCCACGCGCGGGAAATTGGCCGGCGTGCTGGCTTCCTTTTTGCGCGCAGGCGCTGCAGTGGTTTCCGCGGGCTCCAGATTCAGTCGTTTGGCACCTCGCCTGGGCAGGTTGGTATAGGTGACTTGACCAGATTCATCCACATATTTGTAAATTTCTGCGTGGACGGGAAGACTGACGATCAGACCAATGATGAGTAGGGCGGCTTTCATATCCAGAACAGGTAAAAGACATACACACTATAACGGCCAGGACAACGGAGAGTTTATGGCAAATGAAGGCCGCAAACAATTGATGCACAAAAAAAGGGCGGGGTTTACCCGCCCTTTTTAACGCAACGGCCCCGATTTACAGGGAGTAGTACATTTCAAACTCGACCGGATGGGTAGTCATGCGGAAACGCGTGACCTCCTCCATTTTCAGTTCGATGTAGGCATCGATCATCTCATTGGAGAATACGCCACCGCGCGTCAGGAACTCGCGGTCCTTGTCCAGATTTTCCAGCGCCATCTCCAGAGAGTGACATACCTTCGGAATCTTGGCTTCTTCTTCCGGCGGCAAGTCGTACAGATTTTTGTCGGAAGCGTCGCCTGGGTGAATCTTGTTCTGGATGCCATCCAGACCCGCCATCATCAGCGCAGTAAAGGCCAGGTAAGGATTAGCGGAAGGATCCGGGAAGCGCACCTCGATGCGGCGTGCTTTTTCGCTGGCGACATGCGGAATGCGAATCGAGGCAGAACGGTTTTTGGCAGAGTAGGCCAGCATTACCGGAGCCTCGAAGCCAGGTACCAAACGCTTGTATGAGTTGGTGCCCGGGTTGGTAATGGCGTTCAGCGCCTTGGCATGTTTGATAATGCCGCCAATATAGTACAGGGCGGTTTCGGACAGCCCGGCATAACCATTACCGGCAAACAGGTTTTTACCGTCTTTCCAGATGGATTGGTGCACGTGCATGCCGGAACCGTTGTCGCCAACGATAGGCTTGGGCATAAAAGTCGCGGTTTTGCCGTAGGCGTGGGCAACGTTTTGCACCACGTATTTGAGTATCTGAGTCCAGTCGGCACGCTTGGTCAGGGTGCTGAACATGGTGCCAATTTCGCACTGGCCGGCGGTAGCAACTTCATGGTGATGCACTTCTACCGGCACGCCCATGTCTTCGAGCGCCAGGCACATGGCGGAACGGATATCCTGCAGGCTATCCACAGGAGGAACCGGGAAGTAACCACCCTTTACGCCTGGACGATGGCCCATGTTGCCGCCCTCGTACTTTTCGCCAGAACTCCAGGCCGCCTCTTCGGAATTGATTTTGACTGAGGTGCCGGACATGTCGGTATGCCAGTTCACGGAATCAAAAATGAAGAATTCGGGCTCTGGGCCAAAATAAGCAGTGTCGCCAATCCCCGTGGATTTTAGGTAGGCTTCGCCGCGCTTGGCGATGGAACGCGGGTCACGGTCATAGCCTTTCATATCGGTCGGCTCAATCACGTCGCAGGTCAGAAGCAACGTTGATTCGTCCATGAAAGGATCCATGCGGGCACTGTCCGGATCCGGCATCAGGATCATGTCGGAAGCCTGGATGCCTTTCCAGCCGGCGATGGAAGAACCGTCGAAAGCGTGGCCGTCGGTGAATTTTTCTTCGTTGAGCTGTTTCACTGGCACGCTTACATGCTGCTCTTTGCCACGGGTATCGGTAAAACGAAAGTCAACGAATTTCACATCATTTTCTTTGACCATTTTCATTACATCGGCGACCGCCATTTAAATCTCCTCATTGAGTTGCGTTTGCATAAAAACCGGGTGCACTTTTCTGCTGGGGCAATATTTGAGCAGAAAACATGCCAGCAAAATAAATCCCTGCCATCGTCTATTCAGCAGGTGAAACAAAGTAGCTGACATTGCCATGTGCCGGACGTCTGCATAGAACAGCCGCCCAAGATTGGCAATTGTGCCACAAGCGCTTTCATCTCTGAAACAAAAAATACGCCCTGTTTTGGAGCAAATCCTTATCTAAATGCCCAATGTTAGTGCATACAGCGCCGGCGAGTCCTGTCCGCACGATTCTGACTATACTGAAATCAAAATCCAACAACACAACAAGGACCTCGCCATGCCCACCATTAGCCATATTCTCAAACACGCCCAACAACGCGGCAAACTGGCCGGGCTGCCCTACGCAGGTGCGCTGACCCCGGTCGAGGCCAATTTGATCTGGCACCAGGCCCCCGGCGCCCGTCTGGTGGACGTGCGCTCGCATGCGGAATGGGATCTGGTCGGCGAAATTCCCGGTTCCGTGCAGTTGGAGTGGCAAGCTTATCCGGGTTGGGTACAGAACCCGTACTTCTTGCAGCAACTCAAACAGCAGGTGGATATGGAAGCGTTGGTCATGTTTATCTGCCGTAGCGGAGAGCGTTCTCATCAAGCTGCCTTGGTTGCCCTCAACGCAGGCTACACTGAAGTTTACAATGTGCTGGAAGGTTTCGAAGGCTGCAAGAGCACGGACGGCAAACGCGGACAGGATAGCGGCTGGAAAACTGCCGATTTGCCATGGAAACATCGCTAATCGGTCATTATCCCGCTAGAATCTGCCCAGTTTAATTTCAGTAATCCGCCATGCCCCAGCTTTATGCCGTGATCGGCAACCCGGTCGAGCATTCAAAATCACCACTCATTCACGCCGCTTTTGCCCGTGAAACCTGCCAGGATATCGTCTACGAGCGGCTCCTGGCGCCACTGGACGGCTTCGCTGAAACGGTCAATGCATTCCGTCGTTCGGGCGGTGCCGGGGCGAACGTGACCGTGCCGTTCAAGGAACAGGCTTTTGCGTTGGCTGACGAGATCTCCGAACGCGCGCGGCTTGCGGGCGCGGTCAACACCCTGAAATTTACCGACGCGCGTATCGAGGGCGACAATACCGACGGTGCCGGGCTGGTGACAGACATCACACGCAATCTCGGCTTTAACATTGCGCGGAAACGGATTCTGATCATAGGCGCAGGTGGCGCGGCACGCGGTATCGCCTTGCCGCTCCTAGCCGAATCTCCGGCGCTCCTGGTCTTTGCCAACCGCAACCTGAATAAAGCGCAAATACTGCAGCATCAATTTTCACCCTATGGTGTGGTGGAGACTTGCGATTTTGCCGCTCTGCCAGGCAGGCAGTTTGATCTGGTCATCAATGCCACTTCGGCCAGCCTGTCGGGCGAACAGGTGCCATTGCCCGCCGATCTCTATGCTTTGGACAGCCTGGCCTACGACATCATGTACGGCATCGGTGAAACCCCGTTTCTCGCCCATGCCCGCAGTCACGGCGCGGGCCAGTACTCGGATGGCCTGGGGATGCTGGTCGAGCAGGCCGCGGAAGCCTTTTATGTCTGGCGCAAGGTGCGTCCGACAACTGCGCCGGTCATAGCAATGCTGCGTCAGCACTCATAATGGGAAAATGGCTACGACGTGGGCTGCTTGGGCTGCTATTGCTAGTGCTGGGCTATCAGTTGTGGATTTTTGCCCATGTGTGGTGGTGGGTGGATCACAATCCAGCCAACAGCGCATTCATGGATGAACGCCTCGACATCCTGCAGCAGAACAACCCGGATGCGGAACTGCGCCACAAATGGGTACCGTATGCAAAAATATCCGGCAATCTCAAGCGCGCCTTGGTCGCGGCGGAAGATGCGCGTTTCCTCAGCCACGATGGCTTTGACTGGGAAGGTATCCAGTACGCGGCTGAAAAAAACCTGAAAAAAGGCCGGATCGTTGCCGGTGGATCCACCATCAGCCAGCAACTCGCCAAGAATCTGTTTCTGTCGGGCAGCCGCACGCCGTGGCGCAAACTGGAGGAAGCCATCATCACGGTAATGCTGGAAAAAATGATGCCCAAACGCCGCATCCTGGAGATATACATGAATGTCATCGAGTGGGGCAATGGCGTATTCGGTGCGCAGGCAGCCGCGCATTATTATTATCGCACTTCGGCAGCAGCGCTGACTCCAGCGCAGGCTGCCAAGCTCGCCGCCATGGTGCCTAATCCGCGCTACTACGATACCCATCGCAATGCACGAGGGTTATTGCACCGGGCTGCCATCATCCAGGCGCGCATGGGTTCGGCGGTGGTGCCGCGCTGAGCCTCAATGCATCATCTGGCCGCTCGGGTCACGCACCTGGGCGGTGACCTCCACAATTTCACGCTTTTTGTTCGCCGTTTCGATGGTGAGCTTGATCGGCACCGCCTCTCCGGTTTTGAATGGCTGTTTTAAATCAAACAGCATCAGGTGAAAACCGCCTGGAGCCAATTTCACTGTCTTGCCCTTAGGCAATGCCAGTGTCTTGACTTCGCGCATTTCCATCACGCCATGATTCATGCGCATGAGGTGTATTTCCATATTGCCGGCCGCCGGGCTCTGGGCGCCAATCAGCCTGGCATTTTCCGGGCTGGTAATGTCCATGTAAGCGCCGGCCACCTGTTGGCCCGGTACCGTGGCACGCATCCAGATATTCTCCACTTTCACGTCAGCAGCCATTGCACTCTGCGCCAGTAGCGCCAAGCCCAGCATTGCAAATTGTTTCATGATTGATATCCTCAATTGAAATTCAAGCTTCGGATTGTAGCCTCGTAAACACTCAATAAAATACGCGCATAGTGCAGAGCAAGGAAAGACGCTGGAGTGTGGCTAATTGTCGCATATCAAGCAGGTGCGACACCGTGTCACATATCATGCACACGGCCCGACAAGTTAATATCCAGCCATCAAAGATTCCATTCTAACAACACAGGGAGTACTCCATGATGGCCACCCAATCCAGCAAAATCCGCAGCCTGATCATCTGTGCCACGCTGCTCACACCTGCATCGGCACTGGCGTGTTCCAGTTGTGGGTGCACCTTGAGTTCGGATTGGGAAAATCAGGGGCTAGCTAGCACACCGGGGGTGCGGGTGGACTTGCGTTACGACTATATCAACCAGAATCAGCTCCGTCACGGCAGCGGCACGGCCAGCAGTGCCGACGTGGCAGCAGCGCTGGCCAACGGCACCGTGGGGGAGACCGAGCGAATAACCACCAATCATTACTACACGCTGGGGCTTGATTATTCGCCCAGCCGCGCATGGGGATTCAACCTGCAGGTTCCCTACATCGATCGCAACCACAGCACGCTGGGCGCGGGCGATACCGACAACACCTACTCGCATACCCAAAGCGTGGGCGACATCAAGCTGATTGCGCGTTATCAGGGCTTTTTTCCGGAGGGCGATACCGGCATCCAGTTCGGGCTGAAATTACCCACCGGCAAGCATGATTACAACTTCTCCAGCGGTCCTGGCGCCGGCACGCCACTGGATCGCAGCCTGCAACCGGGCAGCGGCAGCACAGATATTATCCTCGGCGTCTATCGCTATGGCTCGCTGAATAAAAGCTGGGACTGGTTTGCGCAGGGCATTTTTCAGGCGCCGATCAAAACCTTGGATGATTACCGCCCGGGCAATGCACTCAACCTGAATGCGGGGGTGCGTTACATGGAGTTCGGCAATATCGTGCCGCAATTGCAAATCAATGCGCAGACGCGCCAACGCGATACCGGCTTGAATGCGGATCCTGACAATACCGGCGGCAAGCTGGTTTACCTGAGCCCTGGCTTTACTGCCGCCATCAGCAAGTCCACCAAAATTTACGGCTTCATCCAGGTGCCGCTGTATCAATATGTTGAAGGTCTGCAACTGGCTCCGCGCTGGAACGCTTCAGTAGGACTGAACTTCAGTTTGTGAGCGGCGTTTTCAGGTAGGGCAGGACATATTCGTCCAGGCTGGTTGCGGTGATGGGTTGCTCGCCTGACCAGTCGCTTTTGCGCAGTACGCCAGCGCGGTCAATCACAAAGGTCAGCGGCAAACGCCAGATACGCCCATAGCCTGACACTGTGGCGTTGGAGATCAAGGCCAGCGGGTAAGTGTAGGCTGCCGCTGCCGCACGTACTTTGGCTTCATCGCTGCGGTCTTCAACACTGACAGCAATAATCTCCAGACCCTCATCGTGGTGCTGCTTGTAGAACCGCTCCAGCGCAGGCATTTCCACCTGGCAGGGCGGACACCAGGTCGCCCAGAAGTGCAGCAATACCACTTTGCCTTGCAGGCTGGCCAAACTAAGGACGCGACCATCCAGCGTCGTCACGGTGAACGCCGGTGCTGCCGCGCCCGTTCGCAAACTGTCCGCCAACACCGGAGGCGCACCTGCTAAGGCCAGCACTCCTGCCAGAATAATGCCTGCCAGATATTGCATGATTCCTCCTTTGTCAGCTCATATTAAAGCCAGTTTACCCGGCATGGCGCACCCCTTGCCTGCGACCAATTGTCGCTGCGATCCAGCACGCTGGCGGCGTACAATGGCACGCCATGACATTTACCAACCGTTTTCGCACCGTTCCCGTCGCCGGCATGTTGCGCCGCCTGTTTGTGCTGCGGCTGTATGCCATTGCCGGGCAGACGCTGGCAATAACCGGCGTCAACTTTGGTCTCGACATCCGGCTTCCGCTGCTGCCAATGCTGATGGTGGTCGTCCTGCTTGCGTTGCTCAACCTGGCCACCTGGGTGCGCCTGGAACAGCCCTGGCCGGTCACCGCCATGGAGTTTTTCGCGCAACTGCTGGTGGATGTAACTGCGCTGACCACGCTGTTATTCTATAGCGGCGGTTCGACCAATCCGTTTGTTTCACTGTATCTGTTGCCCATCATCGTCGCGGCCATTACCCTGCCAGTGCTTTATGCATGGGTGCTGACCACGATTTGCGTGGCCGCATACAGCTTTCTGATGTTTTTCTATCTGTCCCTGAACATGCCGCACGACGCTGCGGCCTTTGCATTGCATGTGGCGGGCATGTGGCTCAATTTCATTGCCAGCGCGGTATTGATCACCTTCTTCATTGGCCGCATGGCCGCCTCGATCCGCGGCCGGGAGCGGGAGCTGGCCGAGGCGCGCGAAACCGGTTTGCGCAACGAACAAATCGTGGCGCTGGGCTGCCTGGCGGCGGGCGCTGCACACGAATTGTCCACTCCGCTGGCCACCATGGCAGTGGTTGCCGGGGAGTTGCAATACGAGCACGGCGGTGATCCGGCATTGGCCGCCAACCTGCACATCCTGCGCAACCAGGTCGCAGCCTGCAAAGCGATTCTCACCCGGCTCACGGCCACCGGTGGCGCCGGGCGTGCCGAAGACGCGCGCCTGCTGGCGGTAGACGTTTATCTCGATGAGCTGGTGGCGCAATGGCAACTGGTGCGCCCGGCGATCGGCCTGCAAACTCGCTGGGAAGGTGTGCGTCCTGCACCCAATATCCTGGCCGAGGCAACGCTTGGCCAGGCGCTGCTCAGCCTGTTCAACAACGCTGCAGACGCCGCGCCCTTTGCGGTGGAACTGGAAGCGCGCTGGGATAACCAGGAATTGACACTCGACATCCTTGACCGCGGGCAAGGCTTTAACCAGGAGGCGGCGGCCCGTGCCGGCGAAGTTTTTTTTACCACCAAACAGGAGCAGGGGGGGGTCGGCCTGGGCTTGTTCCTGGCCAACGCCAGCATCGAGCGCCTGGGTGGCAGCGTGCGCATGCTGCCGCGCGCAGGCGGCGGCGCGCACATCGTAGTATGTCTGCCTCTGCATCAGCCGCGCACACCATGACCGCAGATTGCCCCAGCCTGTTGCTGGTCGACGACGACGCCACCTTTCGCGAGGTATTGACGCAGGCACTGAACCGGCGCGGCTTCACGGTTAGCGGCGCTGCCAGTGTTGCAGATGCGCTGCAATTGGCCGAACAAAACCCGCCCGAATACGCCGTGGTCGACTTGAAAATGCCCGGTGAATCCGGTCTGCAATTGGTGGCTCGCCTGAAGCAGCTAGATGAGCACACCCGCATCGTCATGCTTACCGGCTACGCCAGCATTGCCACCGCCATCGAAGCAATCAAGCTCGGCGCCACGCACTACCTCGCCAAACCCGCAGAAGTCGACGAAATCGTGGCTGCCCTGCAGCGTGGCGGGGGCGATGCCCATGTGGCATTGAACCCGCACCCCCCCTCGGTGGAACGCCTGGAATGGGAACACATCCAGCGCGTGCTGGGTGAAAACGACAACAACATCTCTGCTACCGCACGTGCGCTGAACATGCACCGACGCACGTTGCAACGCAAGCTGGCGAAGCGCCCGGTGCGCCGGTAAACCTGCCTCGTTTCAACGCCCGCTGCGCTGGATACTGATTGCCAGCACGCCCGCCAGCACCAGTGCCGAGCCGGCAATTTGCGTGAGAGACACCCTCTCGCCCAGAAACACCCAGGCCAAATAGATCGTGGACACGGGCCCGATTGCCCCAATCAGCGCCGTTTTGCCGGCGCCGATGCGGCGCATGGCGGCGGAAATCAAAAATGCAGGCAGCACGGTAGAAAAGACTGCCATTGCCAGCCCCAGATAATAGACTCGTTCGTTAAGTATCAAATCATTCAGCGGATGCGTCACCGCAAATTGCGCGATGCTGGCGCCGCTGGCTACGGTCATTGCATAGGCTGTGAAGCGGGTAGCGCCAATACGTGCAATGGTGTGGTTCGCGCCGATCAGGTAAATTGCGTAGGCCAATGCGCTGCCAAATACCAGCAGGGCGCCAGTCGATATGCCGTTCCCGCGCATTCCCGCATCGTGTACGAAGACTAGCGCGATACCGGCATAACTTAATAGCAAAGCGAACTGCTCGCGTGGCTTGATGGATTGCCGGTACAGCCATGCGCTCAGCACCACGACCATGGTCGGGTAGAGGAACAGGATCAGGCGCTCCAATCCCGCCGAAATATACTGCAAACCAAGAAAATCCAGATAACTGGCGAGGTAGTAGCCGATAAGCCCGAGCGCAACCACTGCGAACCAGTCACGCACAGTCAATGCAGTCTGTTGCTTGCGGGTATTTGTCCATACGGCGACGGCCAGAAATACCGGCACCGAGAAGGCCATGCGCACCGCCAGCAAGGTGATCGCATCCACATGGGCCGCGTACGCCAGCTTGACTAAAATGGCCTTGGCCGAGAATCCTATTGCTGCCAGCAAGGCGAGCAGCCCGCCAGTTATTGCATGGTGTTGTATCGCAACATGCTTTATTGAGTTTTCCACATAGACCCTTTCGGTAAACGCAGGTCCAGGCGGGCAATACAATCGCAGCAAAGACCTGCGATTGTTTTCTGAGTTAAATCAATAGAAAGCGACCGCAGCAGTGGAATGTTTCCACAGCCACAGTCGTTGGGGGGTGCACAGTGCAGCGCAGTATTGAAGGTTTGCTGTCATGGTTGCAAATTACCTGCGCGCACTGGATGTGTCAATTTATGCAGCATGTCGACGGTAAGGATAAAACTCATCGCCCACGCGGCTCATGCGTGATTGATGGAAACGCATTTTGTCTGCACCCGTAAACTGGCTCTCTATCGCGCCGTATGCTTGCGCAGCCCAGGCTTTGTCACGGAAGCATTCGGTGATGCCTTCCACCCAGCGCAGCTTGTCGGCGGGGGAAGTAAGCGCTTTACCGCAGGCTTCATAAATCTTGCGCAATTGCGCTTCAGGAAGTTCGTAGGATTTAAGGCGATCAAGCAATTGCAGAGCGGCCTCACCGGAGGTGCACAGCGCAGCGGCTTGCAGGTAGAGGGCTTCCGCGCCCGCAGCGTCGCCTGCCTGAGCCGTAAGATGACCGATGTGGGCGAGGGCATAGTGATCTTTGGCACAGGCGCGCGCGTCATTTAGCAACGCATTCCCCCACGCGGCATCACCTAGGTCTGTGATCACGGCTTGCGCCAGCTTGGTGTAGTCGTACACACCGGCTTGGCCGCTCTTGAGTCTGGCTTCCCAGTCTTTTAAATAAGCGCGCGCCTTTTCACGACCCAGCTCCGTGTGATGGGGCAGATGCGCTGCGGTGTGTGCGACTTCCTTGAACCAGATGAAATCGGTCGTTTTGGCAGCCGATTCGTCCAGCAGGCGCGTCAGCCAGGCAGTGTCGTCAGTGTGCTTATCCACTGCGACGATGAGCGGCTGGGTGCGGCTGAACTGGAACGGCTCTTCCGCCAGCATTTTTTCTGCACGGTCGAGCAGTTTGGCAGCATAGGAAGGATCCGCCAGTTCGACGGCTACCCGGTCGGCTAGATGCAAGGTGGCTTTGACGCTGGATAAGGCATTTTCCAGCGTCTGGAATTCGACATAGCGCGCCTGATTGGCGATGCGTTTTTCCAGTTTTTGTTTGCCACGCTCCAGGCGTGCCGTATCTTCGGGGAAATGACGTCCCGTGGCGTCCACCACCTTCTGCATTTCATCTGCGCTGGTTACCTTGTCCTCGGCGGCATCCAGTGTCTTGCTGGCGTTAGCTTTGTCTCCGACTGCCATGAAACCGTCCGTGAGAGAAAGCAACTCGGGTGTAGTGGTGGCCAGCCCGGCCATTTTTTCCAGGATAAGTTTGACGAAATCCGCATCGTTGGCGGCTTGTGCGGCTTCCAGCAATTTGGCGAGGCTTTGCACATCGCCGCTGCCTTCCAGTACCTTGGTGTAGAGCGGTTTGGCGCGCGCCGGATCGTTCATGGAATTGGCTAGCAATAGCAGGTCGGCGGGCGCGCTGAGCTTGGTCGCGGCACGCGCGTACAGCTCAGTAACATAGTCCGCATCGCCCAGGTCTGCGGTAGCAGCCTGCGCCAGCTTGACGTATTCGGCTGCCCTTGCGGCGACCGTTTCCACTTTCGCTTCAGCCTTGGCATAGATTTTTTTGGCAAAGTCCTTATCGCCGATCACAGCCAGCATCGTTTTCGCCAACCCCAGCAGTGGCGCAACATTGGCGGTCTCCTTCAGCGCCTGTTCGTAGGCGGCTATTGCTCCGGCCTTGTCGCCCAGTACCTTGAACTTGCCTTCGGCCAGCGCGATTTGTTCCTCGCCGCTCATGCAGTAGTCCTCGGCCTGCTGGATGAGCTCGGCTGCTTGTGCATCGTCTCCCAGGGCCTTGTATACCGTGGCTACCGCCACCAGATCTTTGGTGAACTGACAATCCCCGGCAATGTCATCCACCAGCTTCTTCGCGTATTCAGCGTCGGCGGGTTCGGTCAGCGCCTCATGCGCCAAAGCGGCCCAGTCTTCCGGGCTGTTGCAGGATGCCTCTTTAGCACTAAGGGTATCGCGGGTGGCCATGCTGGTCTCCTGAGTTTATATAAGCTATCGCAATATTCTACCGATATGTGTCACACAAGTTTAGCGGCGCTTTTTATGGCGCCATATCGATGATTTATAAGATGCCGATGGAACAGGCACGATCCGGGGCATACTCCGAGTTTGACCCGTAAATGGTGGCGCTATATCATGAAATATATATCGGTATTTTTCGCATAATCGTACAAGGCTTAATTGAGCATTTGGGATTCCAGGATGATTACCCGTCGTTTTAATTACGCACTGCTTGCCGGCCTGGTGGCTCTTGGTTTGCCTGCCATATCGCATGCAGATGAAGTTCTGGTCGCCGTGGCTGCCAACTTCACCGCTCCAATGAAAATCATCGCCACCGCTTTTGAAAAAGCCACTGGCCACCAAGCAGAATTGTCGTTTGGTTCTACCGGAAAACTGTACACCCAAATCCGCAACGGTGCGCCTTTCGACGTGCTCCTTGCTGCAGACGATGAAACGCCTGCCAAGTTGGTAAAAGAAGGGCTCGCTGTGCCTGCGAGCCGTTTTACGTATGCTATTGGGGCGTTGGTGCTATGGTCGGCCAAACCCGGATTTGTCGATAATGAAGGCGCCGTACTGAAAAAAGGCGCTTTCGCTCATCTTGCGCTGGCGGCACCAAAACTGGCGCCCTACGGCGCGGCCGCAATGGAAACCTTAAGCAAGATCGGTCTGATGAGTACGCTTTCACCCAAGTTCGTGCAAGGGGAAAATATTGCCCAAGCTTATCAGTTTGTCAGTACCGGTAATGCCGAACTTGGATTTGTCGCATTGTCGCAGGTGTATGCGAACGGCAAGCTGACCAGCGGTTCTGTATGGGTGGTCCCGACAGACCTGTATCACCCCATTCGTCAGGACGCAGTCATTTTAACCAGAGGCAAGATCAACCCGGCTGCGCGTGACTTGGTTAAATTCCTCAAATCCAAGCAAGCCCAGGACGTGATCAGGTCATACGGTTACACGCTATAGAATTGTGCGTTCAAATATATTTCGGCCTGATTTATGAATTTTGATAATCCGGATCTCGCCGCTGTTTGGTTAACCGTCAAACTTGCCGCGCTCACCACTTCAATCCTGATCGTTATCGGCACACCCATTGCATGGTGGCTGGCGCACACACGCTCGTGGTGGAAAGGTCCAGCCGGGGCGCTGGTCGCTTTGCCGATTGTGCTGCCGCCCACCGTGCTGGGTTTTTATCTGCTGGTTGCGATGGGCCCTGACGGCCCGGTCGGTCATTTCACCCGATTCCTTGGGCTGGGACTACTCCCTTTTACTTTTTGGGGATTGGTGGTCGCCTCGGTTTTTTACTCGCTGCCTTTTGTGGTGCAGCCGATACAGAATGCGTTCGAGGCCGTCAATGAACGTCATGCCGAAGCGGCCGCTACGTTACGCGCCTCGCCGCTGGATACTTTCTTCACTATAGTATTGCCCCTGGCCAAACCCGGCTACCTTACCGCCACAGTGATGGGGTTCGCGCACACGGTGGGAGAATTTGGCGTCGTGCTGATGATAGGCGGCAATATCCCGGACAAAACCCGCGTGGTATCGGTGCAAATATACGACCAGGTGGAGGCGATGGAATATGGCCGCGCGCACGGCCTGGCTGCGGGCATGGTGATCTTTTCCTTCCTCGTCTTGTTGGGCCTGTACACGCTTAATCCTACCGGGCGACGCAAATGAATTCGGCTATTCGCGCCCGCTTCAAGCTCGATTACAGCGGATTTTCTCTGGATGTCGATGTTGAGCTGCCCGGGCGCGGCGTCACTGCGCTGTTCGGGCCTTCTGGTTCCGGCAAGACAACACTGTTGCGCTGCATTGCCGGACTTGAGCGCGCCCCGGATGGTTTTTTACAAGTCAAGGGCACGGTCTGGCAAGACGACGCCAAGCGGATTTTCCTTCCCACATACCAGCGCCCTTTGGGTTATGTATTTCAGGAAGCCAGCCTTTTTCCCCACCTCGATGTACGCCGCAATCTGGAATACGGCATGAAACGGGTGCCGGCATCAGAACGGCGCGTTTCGCTGGAGCAGGCCATCGAATTACTGGGCATCGGTGCGTTATTGGCGCAAAAACCCGATACGCTTTCCGGCGGCGAACGTCAGCGGGTAGGCATCGCCCGTGCATTGAGCGTAAGCCCAAAAATATTGCTCATGGACGAACCGCTTGCCGCACTCGATCTGGCGCGCAAGCAGGAGATACTGCCGTTTCTGGAACGTCTGCACGACGAACTGGAAATACCGATCCTGTATGTCAGCCATGCGCCAGACGAAGTCGCCCGACTGGCCAATCATATCGTCGTCATGGACGGCGGCCGTGCCCTTGCAAATGGCCCGTTGAGCGAAACCCTGGCACGTCTCGATTTGCCGATTCGCCTGGGTGAAGATGCCGGCGTGGTGATCGACGCCAATGTGGGAGCACGCGACGAAGCGTGGCATCTGCTACGCGCAGATTTTGCCGGCGGCAGCTTGTGGGTGCGGGATACGGGTGGCGCGATAGGGGAACCAGTACGGGTAAGAATATTGGCGCGCGACGTGAGCCTGGCATTGGTGCGCCCAGACCACACCAGCATTCTCAACCAGCTGCCCGGCAACATTGTCGCGTTGGCCGACGATGCCCATCCCAGCCTTGCCCTGGTTCGCATACAGGTTGGGGACACGCCGCTACTGGCCCGTGTCACCAAACTCTCCGCTGAAACGCTGGGTTTGGCCCCCGGCAAATCGGTATGGGTGCAAGTCAAGTCTGTCGCGTTGATGCGATGAGTTTTGGTACGGTGCCGCCCCCGGATAGACCGGCAAAAACCCGAATCAAGCTTTTATAGAATGTAGCGCACCAGATCTTCGCTCACCGCCAGGTTTTTCAGGCGCGCATCCACAAAGTCAGCGTCCACGTTGACCAATTGACCCGTATATTTTCCGGCATCGAACGAAACCTCTTCCAGCAAGCGCTCCATCACCGTGTGCAGGCGTCGTGCGCCGATGTTTTCTGTGGTTTCGTTGACCTGAAAAGCGATTTCTGCGAGGCGGCGAATGCCATCCGGAGTGAAGCTGACCTGCATGCCTTCGGTGGCAAGCAGCGCCTGGTACTGACGTGTCAAACACGCATCGGTGGCCGTGAGGATCGCTTCAAAATCGCCAACCGACAGCGAGTCGAGCTCAACCCGGATAGGGAAGCGCCCCTGCAACTCCGGAATGAGATCCGACGGTTTGGCCAGATGGAAAGCACCGCTGGCGATGAACAGAATGTGGTCGGTATTGACCATGCCATATTTGGTGGTAACCGTGGTGCCTTCCACCAGCGGCAACAAATCGCGCTGCACGCCCTGACGCGAGACTTCGCCACCGCTGCCTTCATTTCGGCTGGTGATTTTGTCGATCTCGTCGAGGAACACAATGCCGTTTTGCTCGACACTGGCGAGCGCGCGCTGCTTGATGTCTTCCTCATTCACCATTTGCGCAGCTTCCTCTTCGGTGATGAGCTTCATCGCCTCGGCAATTTTCAGCTTGCGGGTTTTGCGTCGCCCGCCGCCCATATTCTGGAACATGCCCTGAATCTGGCTGGTCAGGTCTTCCATCCCGGGCGGCGCGAATATCTGCGCACTCGCCTGCATGGCGGCAACCTCGATCTCGACCTCCTTGTCATTCAGCGCCCCTTCGCGCAGCATCTTGCGAAATTTCTGGCGCGTGGCGGAATCTTCGGGTTTGGCGCTGGTTTCGGCATCGAGATGGTAAGCGACGTCTCGGGCCGGCGGCAGCAAGGCATCGAGTATACGTTCCTCGGCGGCATCTTCAGCGCGCATTTTGTGCTTGGCCATGTCCAGTTCGCGCAGGTCTTTGATCGCGGTTTCCATCAGGTCGCGAATAATGGAATCGACATCGCGCCCGACATAGCCCACCTCGGTAAATTTAGTCGCCTCTATCTTGATAAACGGGGCATCGGCCAGCCGTGCCAGGCGCCGCGCGATTTCAGTCTTGCCGACGCCGGTGGGGCCGATCATCAGGATGTTTTTGGGAGTAATCTCATGGCGCAACGGTTCTTCCACCTGGGCGCGCCGCCAGCGGTTGCGCAACGCTACGGCTACAGCACGCTTGGCCGCATCCTGACCGATGATGTGTTTGTCGAGTTCGTGGACAATTTCTTGCGGGGTCATCTGGGACATGGTTTATTCAAGCACTTCGATCACATGATTCTGGTTGGTATAAATGCACAGATCACCGGCAATCGCCAGAGACTTGGCTACAATATCGCGCGCATGCAGATCGGTATTTTCCAGCAATCCGCGTGCGGCAGCCTGGGCATAGGCGCCGCCGCTACCGATGGCGAGAATGCCATATTCAGGTTCCAGCACATCGCCGTTTCCGGTAATGATGAGTGAGTGTTCGCTATCGGCCACCGCCAGCATGGCTTCCAGACGCCGCAGGATTCTGTCGGTACGCCAGTCCTTGGCCAGTTCCACTGCCGAGCGCAATAAATTGCCCTGGTGCTGGTCAAGCTTGGCTTCGAAACGCTCGAACAGGGTAAATGCATCGGCGGTGCCGCCGGCAAATCCCGCCAGAATTTTTTCCTGGTACAGGCGGCGCACCTTACGCGCGGTGGATTTGATAACGATATTGCCAAGGGTAACCTGGCCGTCTCCACCCAGTGCGACCTGATTGCCGCGCCGAACCGATAGGATGGTCGTGCCGCGATATTGCTCCATAAGTTAGCTTTCTGCGATGAACAGTGAATTTTCTTGCGATGGGTGGAACATGACAGGAACTTAGTTGGGGCCGATGGCTGGTTTCTCAACCCCGCGCGGTCATTATCCTGCGTTTATATTTAACCGGCCTTACGTCGCATGACTTCAGCCATCTCGTCCACACCCATGACGATCAGGACGACGTTGACCATTTCATTGCCGCCAATGATGCGCACACGTTTGCCGGCCTGGAGCAGATGCATTAACGCTTCCATGAACAAATTGACGCTGGCGAATTCGACGCGTTGCACATCTGCCAGATCCAGCTCTACTTCTTTGCGTGCAGTACTGAATGCACGAAACTCCTCAAACAGCGCGGTACTACCGCCGTTGATTACGCCATGCATCGCGAACGCGTTAGCCGAGGCACTTTCGGCGGCTTCAGCCGCTACCGGAGCAATACTTTGCGCCACTTCGGCAGGGGTTTCCCAGGATGGCGGGGAAACTTCGAAACGCACCGCATAGTCAACTGCGAGGTCTTCAAATTCATCCTGTTTTCCCTGCACCTGATATAGCTGTAACAAAAGCAGCCAGTGCGCGGGTTCGTGCTGGGCAACATCCCCGGTATGTTGCTGAAGAAGGCTGATCAGTGCGCCGCTGGCTATTTGTAGCTGAGCACGTTTTTTTTGCAGCTGCGCCAACGCATCCTTGAGTAGCTGGCTACCGGCTGGGGTAACTGAACTGATACCCGACAGGTCCAGCTGAATCGCACCTTGCCCTGCAGCGCTCTGCAGCAGAGTGATGCGGTCGGCACTGGTTTCGTCAAGGGCACCTTTAAGGCTGAATAGCTGACCGCTGGATTTCGTCGCTTCTGCGGAAATGTTTTTTCCTTGCGGTCTTGTCGTTGCCTCATCTACCCACACCGGCGGGGAGGTTTCGCGTTTTACCGCGTAATCAAGCGCCAATTGATCAAACGCCTCTCGCTGCCGGGTCATGCGGTACAGGTCAAACAACATGCGCCATTGCGCATCGCCGGCATCGGCGCCGGCAAGATGGGTTTTGAGGAGGACGATGGCCTCATCGGCACGATCACTGGCATAAAGCATTGCGGCTTCTTCGATGCCGGGGGCAAGCTTGGCACCGGTTTCTACCACATCAATACCACCTTGCAGGGGCGCGGAATTAAAGTGCTCCTCTGTCAGCGGCGCTTGATTAATAGCCTCAATCGCTTCGGCTTTGCCTGATTTTTTGGCAGGGGCCGGCTTACTCTTGTCTTTGCGAAAAAACGAAAAATCCAATTTTAAAGTACCTTGCTAACGCACGCGCTGCTGCCGTGAGGCATGTCTCGGGAGATGATGACCGGCATGTATTTGAACCATATATTAATGATAGGCGCTAAGCATAACAAATATCAAGCGTGCGAACTCACCTGCAACGGTCTTGCAGTCGTACGCGCCTATGCAGTGGCCCACCCAATCACTGCTCCCAAGGACAAGTCAACCGCGCCCACGGCTAAGCCCGACACGGCCAGCGCCGGAACAATCAGGATGGCGAATCTCAAATAGAATCGAATGCGTTTTAGCTTATTCTGTCGACATATCCAGCTGCCACCAGCTGCCAGGTAACGATGGCAGCACACGCGTTCAGGAAGCCGGGTCAGCCGGAATCGGAAGCTGCCCGCTGGCGTAGGCGCTGTGGAATTCACTCAGCATGTGCTGAACCATATCGGCGTCCATATCCGCCACGATGAATACGAAGCGGCTCTGGCGGCTTTCGTCCGGCCACTCCGGCAGTTCTGCGGGAGGATAAAGCACATGCTGCACCGCATGCAATACGGTGGGTTTGTCCTTGCCCTTCAGATTCACAATCGCCTTCATGCGCAGCAGCGATTTGGCGCGGAAACTGAGGAGCATTTGCAGCGCGGCGTAAATTCCCATCCACTCCAGCGGCTCAGCGAAGGTTACGCTGAATGAGCGGATACGGTTATCGTGTACCGCTTCCTCCGCGCGCGGCCTGCCGATCAGCGTGGTAGCCGCGGCCGGCCGATAGTGGCTTGCATTCAGCCATTTGTTGACGTCGCTGGTTTTGCTGGACGGGTCGTATAGACCGGCGTTGAGAATCAGCGCCGCATCAACCTGCCCGTGCTGCACGGTGATAATGGGTGCGCCTGGATTGAGTGTGGCCAGACGCATTTGCAATGCAGTGCAGGCAGCTTGGTCAGCCAGATCGGTTTTGGTAAGCAGCAAACGATCCGCCACCGCCACTTGTTTGACTGCCTCGAAGTAACTGTCCAGCTGTTGCTCACCCAGTACTGCGTCCACCGTGGTAACTACACTGTTGAGCTGGAAGCGCGCGGCTATCCAGCGCTCGTTGATCAGGGTATCAAGTATCGGCGCCGGGTCGGCTATCCCGGTGGTTTCGATGATGACACGCTCGAATTGTGGAATTTCGCCCCGGCTGGATGCCATGAACAGGTTTTTAAGCGTCGGCGATAGCGAGCCCACCACGGTACAGCAGATGCAGCCGCCTGATAACAGCGCCAACGGGCCGTCGGTTTTTTGCAAAAGCTGGTGGTCCAGGCCAATTTCGCCGAATTCGTTCATGATGATGGCGCTGCGCGGCAACTGCCGGATCAGCTGGTTAAGCAGCGTAGTCTTGCCGCTGCCGAGGAATCCGGTCAGTAAGCTTACTGGTATGGGCGTGGGGAACATGAAAGTTGATTTCCTGATTTACCGGGGGGTATCTGCACGCTCAGCTTTTACGTTTGGCGCGGGGATGGGCGGCATCATAGGCTTTGGCGAGATGCTGAAAATCCAGGCGGGTATATATCTGCGTGGTACTAATGCTGGCATGGCCGAGCATTTCCTGAACCGCGCGCAGATCGCCGGAAGATTGCAACAGGTGCGACGCGAAAGAATGACGCAGAACGTGGGGATGAAGGTTGGCCTCCAGCCCAGCGCGGCTTGCCCACTGCTTCATCCTTAATTCTATGGCGCGCTGACCCAGATGCGCGCCTCCGCGACCCGGGAAAACATAGTCCGTGCCTGTCGGCCGCTGTTCCAGCCATTCGACCAGCGCCTGCGTTGCGCGGGTGCCCACTGGCACGATACGGGTTTTGTTGCCCTTGCCGGTAACCGTTACTTCACCACTGGTCAAATCAAGCTGGGTGAGCTTGAGTTCGGCCAGCTCTGAAAGACGCAGGCCGGAGGAATAAAACAGTTCCAATATTGCCCGGTCGCGTGTAAGGAGCGTTGTGTCCGGTTGCGTCTCAAGCAGTTGCCTGGTCTGATCGGGAGATAGCGCTTTGGGTAATGCCCTTGGCGATTTCGGCGCACGCAAGCTTTCGCAAGGGTTGTGGGTGTACCCGTGGCGCTTTACCAGATAATGATAAAAACCTCGCCAGGCAGAAAGTGTGCGCGCCAGGCTTTTGCCGGACAGGCCTTGCGCATGCAGTCCTGCGAGCATGCGACGGATATCCTGGGTTTGTAACGCGTCCAGGTCGACTGTACCCATTTTTGCGAACAATACGCGCATATCGCGCGCATAGTTTTCGAGTGTGTTGCGGGACAGCCCGCGCTCGCTGCTTAGATACATCAAGTAAGCTTCGAGCAGGGCTGCTGGTGTCACGGCAAAAGGCGCTGTAAGGCCGCAGCGAGCAGTTCACCCAAGCGCTGCAGATAGAGCGTGCCCATTTGCGGGTAAAACCGCTGCGCATCTTCCGAAGCCAGCACCAGAACACCCATACTGTGTTCAGCCTGCAAGGGTACCGCTGCAAACGAGCGCAGCAGGCTGGCGCCGGCAAACCAGTCTGCCATCTCGTCCATGGGCACGGTACCACAATGTGGTTGGCTGGTTTGTGCCGACCAGTTTTTAACCGCTTCGGAGACGGCGGCGAATTCCGCTAGCGATGCCGAGCCATGCCAAATACGTAATGCTACATGGGGAATGCCAAAATCCTCATGCAAATTGAGCTTGAGTACTTGCAGCAGGGTCGGCAATTCGCGTACCGTCATTAATGCCCGTGACAAATGGTGCATTTTTTCAGCAATCGCGTCGTTCTCTTCGCCGAATTTAATCAACTCCGCCAACTTTGTTTCCAGCAGCTTGTATTTTTCCCGCAAATTGAGTATCTGCCGTTCGGCGATGGATACCGCGCGCCCATCAAACGGATGGCTCACGCGGATGTCCGTCAGCAAATGCGGATGTTGATCAAAAAATTCGGGATGGCCCGCAAGATAGCGGGCGATGTCTTCAGTCTGCATAGGTTTATCCTAAATCAATTTCGCCTTCGAATACATTCTCTGCGGGGCCTGTCATCCAGACGGGCATACCCCCGCCTGCCCAGTGAATAGTGAGCACCCCGCCGCGCGTAGCAACTTGCACCGTAGGATCCAGCAAATCTCGGCTGATGCCAGCGACCACCGCAGCACACGCGCCCGTGCCACATGAGAGGGTTTCGCCTGCACCACGCTCATACACTCGCAGACGGATATTCTGGCGATCCACGATCTGCATGAAGCCTGCATTCACTTTATTGGGGAAACCTGGATGCGCCTCGATCTGTGCTCCCTGTCTTGCAACCGCTGCCGTCTCGATATCCTCTACGTATTGTATGGCGTGCGGATTGCCCATGGACAAGGCGCTAATCTCCACCACCTCATCTTCGAGCACAAGCTCGTAAGTTAGCGCTTGCTTACTGGCTATAAACGGTATCTGGTCTGGATCGAAACGCGGCTCGCCCATATTGACGGTAACCTGCCCATCCACTTCGAGACGCGGGCGGATAATTCCGGAGGCGGTCTCAACGCGGATTTCGCCTTCCTGGGACAGGCCTTTATCATGCACAAAGCGCATAAAACAACGCGCGCCATTGCCGCATTGTTCTACCTCTCCGCCATCGGCATTAAAGATGCGATAACGAAAATCAGCGTCTTTGCGTGTCGGACGTTCCACCAGCAACAATTGGTCACAACCCACGCCAAAATGACGGTCAGCTATGAATCGCACCTGCTCGGCGTTCAGTTCGACCTGTTGGTGGATTGCATCGAATACGACAAAATCATTGCCCGCACCGTGCATTTTACTAAAGCGAAGTTTCATCCCGTTTTTGTCTCAGATCATCAGCTCAAGGTAATCTCGGTAAATACAGCGATCCATGACCACGATCAGGCCTGCTTGATTAGCCCGCCGCGCAGCTTGCTCATGGATAATGCCCTGTTGTATCCAGATTACCGGACATTCAATTTGAATACACTCTTCAACGAGTTGGGGTATATGTTCTGCAGCACGAAACACGTTGACGATATCCACCGGAAAAGGCAGCTCGGTCAGGCTGGAATAGGCTTTTTCGCCCAAGACCTCCTGCACCATCGGCCGCACCGGCACCACGCGATAACCAAATTGCTGCATGTGGCGCGCCACGCCGTGGCTGGGCCGCCTTGGCTGGGGCGACAAACCCACCATGGCAATACTCTTTGCGCGCTGCAATAGCGCCTTGATGACATCTGGACCTGGATTAACGAACACGGCTAGGCGTTAAGCTTGGCTGCCAATGTGCACTTTCAGACATCCAGATTGCGGACGCCCAGTGCGTTGGTCTCGATGAAGGCACGGCGTGGCTCCACCTGATCTCCCATCAGCGTAATGAAAATCTCGTCGGCGGTGATCGCATCTTCAATCTGCACGCGCATCAGTCGACGTACGGTAGGATCCATGGTGGTTTCCCATAGCTGGCCCGGATTCATCTCGCCCAAGCCTTTATAGCGCTGAATTGCCAAGCCGCGTTTCACTTCATTAAGCAGCCATTCCAACGCTTGCTTGAAACTGGATACCGGTTGCGCCTTTTCGCCCCGCATGGCCCGGGCGCCCACTCCCAGCAGATGTTGTAACACCTGGCTGGTATCGCGTATCTGCGCATAGTCTCCGCTGGCTACGAAATCGGCATCCAGACGCGTGGCCTGAATGTTGCCATGATGGCGACGCAGTATTTTGAGCGTATGCTGCTCGGATTCGCTATCGTATTCCGCGTTAATTTCGACTGCCGAATCACCCACTGCGGCGGTTAATGCTACGGCCGCGCGCTGTGCATCGTCTGCATTGCTGAGGCTGACCGGAGCAATCTCCATCAACGCGTGCATGACTGCACCATCAATCAGGCGGCTCATGCGCTCAATGACCGCTTCCGCCAGCAGGTAAGATTTGGCAATGTTTTCCAGTGCTTCGCCGTGGATTTCAGTGCCGTTCTGTTCGGCGGTAATCAGACGTGCGTCCTTGATCGCCTCCGCAAGCAAGAACTCCTTCAGCTCATGCTCGTCCTTGAGGTAGCGCTCGGTCTTGCCGTGCTTGACCTTGTATAGAGGCGGCTGAGCAATGTAAATGTGGCCGCGCTCCACCAGTTCCGGCATCTGGCGGTAGAAAAAAGTCAGCAACAATGTACGGATGTGCGAGCCGTCCACATCCGCATCGGTCATGATGATGATGCGGTGATAACGTAACTTGTCGGCATTATATTCATCCTTGCCGATACCTGTGCCGAGTGCGGTGATCAGGGTGGCAATTTCCTGGCTGGAAATAAGTTTATCGAAACGGGCTTTCTCGACGTTAAGTATCTTGCCTTTGAGCGGCAGGATTGCCTGGAACTTGCGGTCGCGTCCTTGTTTGGCGGAACCGCCGGCGGAATCCCCCTCGACCAGATAGATTTCTGATTGAGCGGGATCTTTTTCCTGGCAATCAGCAAGCTTACCCGGCAGACCCATGCCATCCAGAATACCCTTGCGGCGCGTCATTTCGCGCGCCTTTCTGGCGGCCTCGCGCGCACGGGCGGCATCCACAATTTTTCCGCAGATGATTTTCGCATCGATCGGGTTTTCCAGCAGAAACTCGTTCAATTTCTGACTGACTATCTCCGACACCACTGGCTGCACTTCGGATGAGACCAACTTGTCCTTGGTTTGCGACGAAAACTTGGGTTCGGGTATTTTTACCGAAAGCACGCAAGTCAGACCTTCGCGCATGTCGTCACCGCCGGTTTCTACCTTGGCCTTTTTCGCCTGTTCACTCTGCTCAATGTACTGGTTAAGTGTACGCGTCATCGCGGTACGCAGGCCGGTCAGATGACTACCACCGTCACGTTGAGGAATATTGTTGGTAAAACATTGCACGGTTTCCGCGTAGGAGTCATTCCATTGCATGGAGACCTCTACGATCATGCCGTCCTTTTCGCCCACCGCATGGAAAATATGGGGGTGCAGCACGCTCTTGGAGCGGTTCATGTACTGCACAAATCCCATCACGCCGCCAGAAAAGGCGAAATTTTCACTTTTCCCGTCTCGCTGATCAACAAGTTCGATCTTGACCCCATTGTTCAGGAAAGATAACTCACGAATACGCTTGGCGAGAATATCGTAGTGATACTCAACCAATCCAAATGTTTCTATCGAAGCCATAAAATGCACTTCAGTACCGTGGCGCTCCGACGGACCTACCTCTACCAAAGGAGCAACGGCCACGCCATGATGAAACTCCATCTGGTGCGCCTTGCCATTGCGCCAGATGCGCAACTTGAGCCAGTCGGATAGCGCGTTGACGACAGAAACGCCTACGCCATGCAACCCGCCCGAAACCTTGTAGGAGTTCTGGTCAAATTTTCCGCCCGCATGCAATTCCGTCATTACTATTTCGGCCGCGGATCGCTTGAATTCATCATCCTGTTTAATGTCTGTGGGTATGCCGCGACCATTGTCCGCCACAGAAACAGAATTGTCCGTATGGATAATGACTTTGATGTCATCACAATACCCGCCCAACGCTTCGTCGATAGCGTTATCAAGCACTTCAAACACCATGTGATGCAAACCCGTCCCATCAGAAGTGTCACCGATATACATTCCCGGGCGTTTACGTACTGCATCCAATCCTTTCAGGATTTTGATGCTGCTGGAATCATACTCATTGCTCATGACAGGTACTTTCTTTGCGTTGGTCGGTGTTTCACGTGGAACATCAACATTAAATGCGCATTGGCATTACGACATATTTAAAGCTGGCATCGTCCGGTTGTACCAGCAGCATGCTGCTGTTTGCGTCTCCAAACAGGCATTGAACCGCGTCGCAAGACAAATTATTCAACGCGTCCAGCAAATAGGAAACATTGAAACCGATGTCTATAGCCGCACCCTGATATTCTACCTCCAACTCTTCTTGTGCCTCTTCCTGCTCATTGTTATTACAGATAATGCGCAATTCGTTTGGATTTAATACCAGGCGCACGCCCCTGAATTTTTCGTTGGAGAGAATGGCTACTCGCTGTAACGCCTGCAATAGCGCCAGTCTCGATACCTTGAGCACGTTCGTGTGATTGTTTGGAATCACGCGGTTGTAGTCTGGAAACTTTCCTTCAATTACTTTGGAAACCAGTTCTATGCGAGCAAAACTGAATGCGACCTGGTTTTTACGGACTTCTATTTGAATCAGATCATCACTATCCGCTAACTGTTTGCCTAATTCCTGCACGGTTTTGCGTGGAACGATAATCTCCTGGGGTGGGCTTTCTTGCTCCATTTCTGCGGAAGCAAAGCTCAAGCGATGGCCGTCCGTGGCAATCACCATAATCGTTTTTCCATTTAAAACCAGCAGCATACCATTCAGATAATAACGAATATCCTGTTGTGCCATCGCATACTGAACTCTGGAGATCAGGTGTTTTAGTGTTTTTTGTGGAAGACTGGCGCGGCTTTCTGTTTCTCCGTTTGATTCAATTACCGGAAAATCAACGGCAGGCAATGTTTGCAAATTAAATCGGCTCTTGCCTGCCTTGATTTGTATTTGTCCTTCATTGACCTCAAGACGAAGATTGGCTTTGTCGGGAAGTGCACGGCAAATATCCAGAAGTTTCTTTGCGGATACGGTAATAGCAAAATTATCTTCCGTTGCGATTGCCTGGGTCGAGGTACGTATCTGGATTTCCAGGTCTGTGGCCGTCATGGCCAACACACCTGCATTTTTTTCAATTAAAACATTCGACAGTATCGGGAGTGTATGGCGTTTTTCCACTACTCCGGTCACTATCTGTAGGGGAAAAAGCAAAGTATCGCGTTCTGCTTCTAGTAATAACATATATAACCTTAATAGTAATAGTTAAAGGTTGCGTAAATTCTGTATAAGATACATTTATGTTGTTCTATCAATAAGATAGATAACTATTTAATATGCGGCTAAACCCAGTATGACGCATAGGCAAATTGTGGATAAGTTTTCCTAAAAGGATATTTATCGACTTATTCACAATTTGTGCACAACTTGCCCACTAACTTGTTAACACCTGTAGCAGCAATGCATATTCCCTGCTCATGGCAGCATCTTGTTCTTTGAGTTCTACAATTTTACGGCACGCATGCAAAACCGTGGTGTGATCACGCCCGCCAAAGGCATCACCAATGTCCGGGAGGCTCAGCGATGTCAATTCTTTTGCCAGAGACATTGCCATCTGTCGAGGGCGAACCAAGGACCGGGTACGTTTTTTGGAATACATTTCCACTACTTTTATTTTGTAGAAATCGGCCACGGTTTTCTGGATATTTTCAATGGAAACCTGACGACTTTGTACCGCCAGCAAATCTTTCAGTGACTCTTTCACCAAATCCAGAGAGATGCCGCGGGCCGAAAACCTGGCATAGGCAAACACGCGTTTAAGTGCGCCCTCCAATTCGCGCACATTTGAACGGACTTGCTTGGCGATGAAAAACGCAATATTTTCTTCTAGCACGACGCCTTCAGCCAAAGCTTTCTTAAGAAGGATTGCCACGCGCATTTCCAATTCAGGGGGTTCGATAGCAACAGTCAAACCCCAGCCAAATCTGGATTTCAGGCGATCTTCCATACCTGCGATTTCCTTGGGATAGGTATCACAGGTAATGATGACCTGTTTACGTGCTTCGATGAGTGCGTTGAACGCATAGAAAAACTCTTCCTGCGTCCGGCCTTTGCCACTAAAAAATTGAATATCATCAATCAGCAACAAATCCAGCGAATGATAATGGCGCTTGAAATCATCAAATGTTTTATGCCGATAGGCGCGCACTACATCGGATACATAATTTTCCGCATGGATATAGCTAATACGGGCAGCGGGGTTGTAAGTATGCACCACATTGCCGATGGCCTGGATCAGGTGAGTTTTACCAAGACCCACCCCGCCATAAATAAATAGCGGGTTATAGGCAGTACCGGGATTTTCAGCGACCTGAATCGCCGCTGCGCGGGCAAGCTGGTTAGCCTTTCCAGTAACGAAACTATCGAACGTGAACGTTGGGTTGAGGCGTTTGGGTGATTCGGGTGGGCTCGTGTTGGGCGCAATTACCGCAGCGACTGCGGAAGGCACAGATCTTGGCATGGAAAACGTCGGCTCACCAAGACCGAGATTAATTTCTGTAGGTTCACCAAAGTAAGCGAGCGCTAAAGCCTCTATTCGAGCCAGAAACTTTTCCTTTACCCAGTCGAGCACAAACCGGTTGGGGGCCAGCAGCCGAAAGGAGTCCTCGTCCAGCGCCGGTTTGAGGGGCTTGATCCATGTATTGAATTGCTGCGGCGGCAGGTCTTCGGCAAGATGGTTTAGGCAGCTCTGCCAAAACTCATTCATAAATATAAATGGGGGGTAATTGATGGTGCATAGAAGCTTTGGTGCTTGCGGGGGCGCTTGCCTGAAAAACACTGAACGCAGATTCTAACCCCGAGGGGGAAACTTATCCACAGGTAGTCTAGATAATTACAGGTTGACAGGAGGCGCAATAAAATAGTCTAATCACGTGTTTTACAGAATCATTTTACCTAGGATTTGTCATGAAACGTACTTATCAACCGTCCGTAATCCGCCGCAAGCGCACACACGGCTTTCTGGTTCGCATGAGAACCAAAGGTGGGCGCGCGGTCATCCGCGCTCGTCGCGCCAAAGGCCGTGCCCGCCTCGCTGTTTAAGTCCGGAATTATAGCCAATAATGCAGAAATAGCCGAAAGGCAAGATTGGCGTTTTCCTAGGCAATCAAGGCTGTTGAAAACGGATGAATATTCATCCGTTTTTAATTTCCGTTGCGGACAGAGCGGTAATTTTGTTCGTGTTTATGCCAAGCCCAATCAATTGACCCATGCGCGCTTGGGAATCGTTGTTGGAAAAAAAGAATTGCGTACGGCCGTAGCGCGCAATCTAGCCAAGCGCACGGTACGCGAAGTCTTTCGCACGAATCAGCAAGACATCCCGGCCATGGATATTATTGTGCGCATCATGAAACCGTTCGACAGGTCCAATGTCTTGCTAGTACGCGAAGAATTACTTCAATTGCTGCATAAATCCAAACGATGTCTCGGCTCCTGATATACCTGGTCAAGATTTACCAATATGCGATCAGCCCGCTATTAGGCTCGCATTGCCGTTTCACGCCAACCTGTTCCCAGTATGCCGTCGAGGCGCTCACCAAGCATGGAGTGGCCAAGGGATTTTGGTTATCGATGCGCCGAATATCCCGTTGCCATCCGCGTCATCCGGGTGGTTATGATCCTGTCCCTTAAACTATCAAAGCCAAAATGGATACCCAAAGACTAATTCTGTTTGTTGTATTTTCCTTCTCTTTGTTGATGTTATGGGAGAACTGGCAGAAGCACGACCAACCCGTGGCTACGGTTAGCGCACCGACACAGGCAACTACTGCCAGCGTAGCGCCGGTGCCGACCCTGGATCAACAGCATGTGACGCCGGCGCCAACACCCTCTGCGGCGGCACCCGGCTTGGTCAATGGTCCCCGGGCGGTGGTGACCACGGATGTATTGCGCGCAGAAATAGACGCAAATGGCGGGGATTTACGCAGTCTGGATTTGACGAGATACCAGGACGCAGTAGACAAAAACAAGACTTTGCGGTTGCTGGAACAAACGCCCGGGCATGAATACATTGCACAATCCGGGTTGATCGGGAGCGACTTGCCGACCCATAAAACCCTGTTCCAGCTGACCCCGGGTAATTACACCTTGGCGCCTGGACAAGACAAAGTCCAGGTGCCGATGACCTGGGTTGACCCTGCCACGGGCGTAAAGGTTACCAAAACCTACACGTTTCATCGAGACAGTTACGAAATCGATGTGGGTTATCAAATAGCCAACCCGAGCAAACTTGTCATACCTGTTTATGCCTATTTCCAGCTTCTGCGCGATGGCAAAGCGCCGGAAGGCGAATCACATTTTATTCACACCTACACGGGCCCGGCGTTATATACCGAGCAAAGTAAATTCAAAAAGGTGGAGTTCAAACAAATAGACAAGGGGGAGCAGGACTACCCCCGCTATTCCAATGACGGCTGGATCGGCATGGTTCAGCACCACTTCGTCTCCGCATGGCTGCCCAAGAACGGGCCTAAACGCGAGTTCTACACCAAGCCGGCCGGCGATGGATTATACAGTGCCGGCGTCATCATGCCCGAGGGTAGTGTGCAACCGGGTGCCAGTTTGAGTTTCTCAACGCCGTTATACGCAGGCCCTCAGATACAGAAAACCTTGACCGCCTTGGCGCCCGGCCTGGATTATGTGGTGGATTACGGCCTGCTTACGCCTATCGCGGCCCCCATATTCTGGACCTTGCAGAAGATCCACCAATATGTTGGCAACTGGGGCTGGTCGATCGTTATTCTGACCATACTGATCAAAATAATGTTCTTCCCGCTTTCTGCGAAGAGCTACAAATCCATGGCGCAGATGCGCGGGTTGGCGCCGCGTTTGCAACGGCTCAAGGAGCAGTATGGCGATGATCGCCAAAAGCTGCACCAAGCCATGATGGACTTGTACAAAACCGAGAAAATCAATCCGCTCGGCGGCTGTCTGCCGGTGGTGGTACAGATACCCGTATTTATATCACTGTACTGGACGCTGTTGGGAAGCGTGGAAATGCGCCAGGCGCCATTCGTGTTGTGGATACATGACCTGTCTGCACCGGACCCCTACTATGTACTACCGATTATCATGGGAATTACCATGCTGATCCAGACGCGCCTGAACCCCACCCCGCCGGATCCGATTCAGGCCAAGGTCATGATGATTATGCCGGTGGCGTTCAGCATATTTTTCTTCTTCTTCCCTGCAGGACTGGTGTTGTATTGGCTGGTGAATAACCTGATATCCATTTCCCAGCAGTGGTACATCACCCGTCGTGTCGAGGCCGCCAAAGCCGGCCATGGCAAGCAAGGATAACGACACCATTGCTGCGGTTGCCACCGCGCCCGGTCGCGGTGGCATAGGCGTAGTGCGTGTTTCCGGAAGCCAACTCGCACCGCTTGCAAAAGCCATTCTGGGGCAAGAACCACGACCGCGCATAGCCCAGCTATGTCGCTTTCGCGGCAACCAGGGGGATGTCCTGGATGAGGGCATTGCCCTGTATTTTCCTGCACCCCATTCATTTACTGGCGAAGATGTTCTCGAGTTGCAGGGACATGGCGGCCCGGCCGTATTGCAGCTCATCATGTCACGTTGTTTCGAATTGGGGGCACGCCCGGCGCAGGCTGGGGAGTTTACCCGGCGCGCTTATCTAAACGACAAGCTTGATTTGGCCCAGGCCGAGAGCGTGGCGGATCTGATTGACGCGGCATCTACAGAAGCGGCGCGCTGTGCCTTGCGTTCGTTGACCGGAGAGTTTTCGCGACGCATTCATGAATTGGTGGAGGCGCTGATCAATTTGCGCATGTTAGTAGAAGCCACACTGGACTTTCCCGAAGAAGATGTCGATTTTTTGAAGGCGGCAGACGCCTTTGGCAAATTGACTGCAATACAAACCGCACTGGAAAAAACCCGCAAGGAAGCACGCCAGGGCAGTTTATTGCGCGAGGGAGTTCAGGCGGTTTTGATCGGGCAGCCCAATGTAGGCAAATCCAGTTTGCTCAATCAGCTTGCGGGGCAGGATGTGGCGATTGTCACGCCAGTCGCCGGCACGACGCGGGATACCGTGCGCGAAACCATACAGATACAGGGCGTACCGCTACATATTATCGACACGGCCGGGTTGCGTGAAACCGAGGATGAAATCGAACGCATCGGTATAGCACGTACTTGGGAAGCGATACGCCAAGCGTCCGTAGCTTTGTTGCTGGTGGACGCACAACACGGCATTACTGCGGCAGAGCAAGAGATTATCGTTGCGCTGCCAAACACATTGCCGCTTTTAACCATTCATAACAAAATCGATCTTAACCAGGAACACCACCGCAAGCAGGGTAACGATCTGTATCTGTCGGCCAAGACCGGCGAGGGGGTGGAAGCTTTGCGCACAGAGCTCCTTAAAATTGCCGGATGGCAACCGGAAGGCGAAGGCTTGTTTATGGCGCGTGATCGACATCTGGATGCTCTGGCCCAGGCAGCCCGGCATATCGAACAAGCCAGTCAGTCTGGCGATAGGCTGGAATTTTTAGCTGAAGAATTGCGGCTGGCACAGAATGCCCTATCCGCCATAACCGGAGAATTCAGCGCCGATGATTTGCTGGGAGAAATTTTTAGCCGTTTCTGCATCGGAAAATAGGGGGAAATCCCCAGAACCGACCATAATGCGCCGCATTGGGCGATCATTGAGCCCCCAAGGGCTTAGCATCGGGCGGCTGAATATTGTGCAGCGAGGCTCGATATGGCGGCCCGGTTTTTGGCTGAGGCTTTCAAAAACCCAAACCCCCCAATGTTTCACGTGAAACAAACTTAACCTTTATGCGGGTTCGGCGTATCATTCCGAGTCTTGTGTACTTGCGTCAAGCAGAACAAATCCATGAATTTCCCAGAACGGTACGATGTAATTGTAATTGGTGGTGGTCACGCGGGCACCGAGGCGGCGCTCGCGTCGGCGCGCATGGGCCAAAAAACACTGCTGCTTACACATAATATCGAGACGCTCGGGCAAATGTCGTGTAACCCGTCAATCGGCGGTATCGGTAAGGGTCATTTGGTAAAAGAGGTGGACGCCCTGGGCGGCGCCATGGCAGCAGCGACGGATGAGAGCGGCATCCAGTTCCGTATCCTGAATTCATCCAAAGGCCCAGCGGTGCGCGCGACGCGCGCCCAGGCCGACCGGGTGCTGTACCGGCAGGCGATACGTAGGCGTTTGGAAAATCAGCAGAATTTGTGGCTGTTTCAGCAGGCAGTGGACGATTTGCTGGTGACCGGCGATCGCGTTGATGGAGTAAAAACCCAGTTAGGGCTGATATTTCATGCGCGCGCTGTGGTGCTGACGGCGGGAACGTTCCTGGCGGGCTTGGTGCATGTCGGGCAATCCAATTATCAGGCAGGGCGTGCAGGCGACCCGCCCGCAATCAGCCTGGCGCATCGTCTGCGCGAGCTGAAGTTGCCGGTGGGGCGCCTCAAGACCGGCACGCCGCCGCGCCTGGACGGGCGCAGCCTGGATTATTCGGTTATGGAAATACAGCCCGGCGACGACCCGGCGCCAGTGTTTTCGTTTCTGGGCAATGCCAGTCAACATCCGCACCAATTGCCGTGCTGGATTACTCATACCTCGGAAGAGACGCACGAAATTATTCGCAACGGGCTGGATCGATCCCCGTTATACACAGGCGTTATTGCCGGGGTTGGACCGCGCTATTGCCCGTCTATTGAAGACAAGGTGGTGCGATTTGCGGAAAAGCTATCGCACCAGATATTCGTTGAGCCGGAAGGCTTGACGACCCATGAGGTATATCCGAACGGCATTTCGACCAGTTTGCCGTTCGATGTGCAAATGGCGTTGGTGCGTTCGATCAAGGGCTTCGAAAAAGCGCATGTGACGCGACCAGGGTATGCCATTGAATATGATTATTTCGATCCAACCGGACTGAAAAGCTCTCTCGAAACCAGGGCTATTCAAGGCTTGTTTTTTGCCGGGCAGATCAATGGCACGACAGGTTACGAAGAGGCTGCCGCGCAGGGCTTGCTGGCCGGTATCAATGCCGGATTGTACGTACAGGAGCGCACGGCGTGGTGCCCGCAGCGCAACGAAGCTTATCTGGGTGTGTTGGTGGATGACCTGATCACCCGGGGTGTCACCGAGCCGTACCGGATGTTTACCAGCCGCGCGGAATATCGTTTGTCTCTGCGCGAAGACAATGCCGACCTGCGCTTGACGGAGGCGGGGCGCAGGCTGGGTGTGGTTGATGATTTGCGCTGGGACGCATTCATGCGCAAGCGCGACGCCATTGAGGCCGAACTGGCGCGCCTGCGCAGCGTGTGGGTGCGCCCGGAAACGTTGGCCGAGGCAGATGCGCTGCGTGTGCTCGGCAAGCCGATAGAACATGAATACAGTCTCTATGAGTTATTGCGTCGCCCGGATGTGGACTATGCAGGAATATTAAGCTTGTCCGACACGAGCGCGGTTACAAATGACCCGCAAGTGATTGAACAAGTAGAAATCCAGGCCAAATATCAGGGCTATATTGAACGCCAGCATGACGAGATCGAGCGTGGTCGTGCCTTGGAGGGGCGGCCATTGCCTCCCGATCTGGATTACAGCACGGTGCACGGTTTGTCGGTCGAGGCACAGCAAAAGCTGAATCGCCACAAGCCCGAAACCATAGGACATGCCTCACGTATTTCCGGGATAACCCCTGCGGCGGTTTCTGTATTGCTGGTGCACTTGAAGCGGACCGGCGCCTCCATAAAACATAAAAATTACGCATGACCCCGTATCAGCAACTGGAAACGGGCGCGCGTTCGCTAGGGTTGGCGCTGGACGAAAAGCAGTTATCCTGGCTGATGCAGTACTTGAGCCTGATCCAGAAATGGAACCGTGTGCATAATCTGACGGCGTTACGCGATCCTCAAAAAATGCTGACCCACCATTTGCTGGACAGTCTTGCCGTGTTGCCACACCTTTGCGCAGATCGCTTGCTGGATGTAGGGAGTGGCGCGGGTTTGCCCGGAATTCCCTTGGCAATTGCTCGCCCAGACTGGGAAATCACGCTGTCTGACAGCAACCACAAAAAATCCAGCTTTCAGCAACAGGCGGTAATAGAGCTGGGTTTGAGCAACGTACGCGTGGCCCCAGGGCGTGTGGAAGATATCCGTCTGGAGCAAAAATTTGATGGCGTGATCTCCAGGGCATTCTCCGAGATTGCGGATTTCATTGCGTGTACATGCCACTTGTTGGCTACGAACGGGCGCTGGTATGCCATGAAGGGGGTGTGCCCGGACGAGGAACTGGCGCAATTGCCGGCCGGAGTCGAAGTGGAGCGGGTCGTGCCATTGACCGTCCCCGGGCTGGGTGCGCAACGTCATCTGATTATCCTGAAAGCGGTGTAATGGCAAAAATTCTGGCAATAACCAATCAAAAAGGCGGTGTCGGAAAAACCACCTCGGCGGTAAATCTGGCGGCAAGCCTGGCCGCCCTGGGGCAACGCGTCTTGCTGATAGACCTTGATCCGCAGGGCAACGCCACCATGGGCAGCGGCGTGGATAAGCGCAGCTTGCGGCATACCGTATACCATGTACTGCTGGAGCTGGCGTCGTTGCCGGAAGTGCGCCAGCATTCGGAAAGCGGCAAGTTTGACTTGCTGCCGGCCAACCGCGAACTGGCGGGGGCGGAGGTAGAGCTGGTTGATCAGCCACACCGCGAAACCCGGCTTAAAAAAGCGCTGTCCACGGTGGTGGCGGAATATGACTATATATTGATAGATTGCCCGCCGGCACTTAACCTGCTTACCGTGAATGGGCTGACTGCCGCTGATGCAGTGATGATTCCCATGCAGTGTGAATATTATGCTCTGGAAGGGCTGTCCGATCTGGTCAATACGATTAAAAAAGTACGCGCCAGCCTGAATCCGCAGCTGGAAATAGAGGGTTTACTGCGCACCATGTTCGATCCGCGCAACACCCTTGCCCAACAGGTTTCTGATCAGCTCAAACAGCATTTTGGGGGCAAGGTTTACGATACAGTGATCCCGCGCAACATCCGGTTGGCGGAAGCGCCCAGCCATGGCTGCCCGGTATTATCGTATGACCGCAATTCCAAGGGCGCGCTAGCGTACCAAAATCTTGCAGAAGAAATGCTGCAGCGCAGCCTTGAGACTAAGTAAGCGCACACTAACTTGAGATGGGGTTGAATAAATGGCGAGATTAAAAGGCTTAGGACGCGGGCTGGATGCGCTGCTGGGAGGGGAAGATGCCCCGGCTCTGCCGGGCGAGTTGCGCAATTTGACGGTAACCCAACTGCAGCCAGGAAAGTATCAGCCGCGCACTAGAATGGACGAGGCTTCGTTACGCGAGCTGGCGGACTCGATCAAGTCCCAGGGTCTGATGCAGCCGATTCTGGTACGGGCAGTGGGTGCAGAGCGTTATGAAATCATTGCGGGCGAACGGCGGTGGCGTGCGGCGCAATTGGCCGGCATGAGCACGGTGCCAGTGGTCGTGAAGGTGGTACCGGACGAAGCCGCGCTGGCGATGGCATTGATAGAAAATATCCAGCGCGAAGACCTTAATCCGATGGAGGAGGCTACAGGCATTCAGCGTCTGATCGATGAGTTCAATATGACCCACCAGGCCGCGGCAGAAGCGGTAGGGCGCTCGCGTAGCGCAGTAACCAACCTGCTGCGTTTGCTCAATTTGGCCAAACCGGTTCAGGCCATGGTGCTGGAGCAGCAACTGGATATGGGGCATGCACGGGCATTATTGGCGCTTACTCACCCCAAGCAGAATGAAGCCGCGCACATGATTGTGCAAAAGCAACTCTCGGTACGAGAAACGGAACGCCTGGTAGGACAATTGCTCAATCCGCCCATCACGGCCATCAAGAAAATAGACCGGGACATCCAGCGTCTCGAAGAAAATTTGTCGGATCGTCTGGGTACGCGAGTCAATATCCAGTCGCGCAAGGGCGGTGCAGGCAAGCTGACAATAGAATACGCCAGCCATGAACAGCTGGAAGGCATACTCAGCAAGCTCTAGCCAACCGCGCCTGGGCGACAGGAAAATTTGTAGACGATTTGTAAATATGCAACATACTTCTTCGCCACAACATCAAACCACCTAATCGTTGCATTAGGTATGCTAATTAAGGTATCATCCGCGTCTATTTACAGGTTGGCATGCTTACCTGTGGCTTGAATGCGCACAATAATTCCGCAACACCAAAAGCCTGATTCTGACATTCGCCTGGCCTTGCTGGTGCAAGGCGGGGTGCTGCTGGTGGCAGCGATACTGGTTTACTTGGTGTACGGACAAGCAAGCGCCATGGCTGTGGCGTCCGGCGGTTTGGTTGCATTGGCAAACAGCGGCTTGCTGGCTTGGCGCATGCGGGGCGCGGAACGGCGTGTTGACACGGATGCGCAGCAGGATTTGCGCATGCTGTATCGCACCGGCCTGGAACGATTTGCATTGGTAGTGTTTTTTTTAGCACTCGGCATGGGTGTTCTGAAGCTTGACCCTCCGGTCATGATTGCAGGATTCGTGCTGGGACAACTGGCCTGGCTGGTCGGCGTTACGATCAGACTAGGACGGACACATTGAAGATTAATTTTTAGAGTAGCGCTATGTCGACTGAAGCACTCACTTCTTCGGAATATATCAAGCATCACCTGCAGAACCTGACGTATGGCAAGTTGCCTGGCGAAGAGCACTGGCACCTGGCACACAGCGCGCAGGAAGCCAAAGCCATGGGGTTTTGGGCGTTCAATCTGGATACGCTGGGCGTATCGCTGGTGCTGGGTGTGTTCTTCCTGTTCCTGTTCCGGCTGGTGGCGAAGTGTGCCAGCAAAGGTGTGCCGGATGGTTTGCAGAATTTTGTCGAATGGATAGTTGAATTCATCGACACCAGTGTACGCGGCTCCTTCTCGGGCAAAAACCCGCTGGTGGCACCCCTGGCATTAACCATTTTCGTCTGGATTCTGTTAATGAATCTGATGGATTTGATACCGGTCGACTGGGTGCCGCAGCTTGCACATCTTGCGGGCTTGCCGTTTTTCAAGGTGGTGCCCAGTACCGATCCCAATGCGACATTCGGCATGGCCATCGCGGTGTTTTTCCTGGTGATCTACTACAGCATCAAGATGAAGGGCGTGGGTGGTTTTGTGGGCGAGTTGACCCTGCAGCCCTTCGGCAAGCTGGGGCTGCCTGCCAATATTTTCCTCGAGGGCGTCAACCTGATCGCCAAGCCGGTGTCACTGGCGTTGCGGTTATTCGGCAATATGTATGCAGGCGAGATGATCTTTATTCTAATCGCGCTGATGTTTGGAGGCGGGCTCGGCATCGGCCTGTTCGGTGGCGCGCTACAGTGGGGTTGGGCCGTGTTCCACATCCTGATTGTTACCTTGCAGGCATTCATTTTCATGACGTTGACCATCGTCTATCTGGACATGGCGCATCAAGAGCACCATTAATCACCAGTTTCGCTTTAATCACTTTAACTTTAGTCGGAGGAGTAACAAATGGACATGATCCACGCAGTGCTGTACATCGCCGGTGCCCTGATGATGGGCCTGGGCGCTCTGGGTGCCTCGATCGGCATCGGTATTCTGGGCGGCCGTTTCCTGGAAGGTGCTGCCCGTCAGCCCGAACTGATCCCCATGTTGCGCACCCAGTTCTTCATCGTCATGGGTCTGGTTGACGCGGTGCCGATGATCGCTGTTGGTCTGGCCATGTATGTGCTGTTTGCAGTGGCTGGCTAAGCTGGATACTAACCGTAGAAAGGTTCTGGCATGAATATCAATGCTACCCTGATCGGGCAATCCATCACATTTTTCGTGTTTGTATGGTTTTGCATGAAATTTGTGTGGCCGCCTATCATGAATGCGTTGGCCGAGCGCAGGAAACAGATTGCCGACGGGCTTGCTGCAGGTGAACGCGGCAAGCACGAGCTGGAGCTGGCCTCCAAACGCGCTGTCGAAAACCTGCATGAAGCCAAGCAAAAAGCGGCAGAAATTATTGCCCAGGCAGACAAGCGTGCAGCACAGTTGGTCGAAGAAGCCAAAGGCGCAGCCAAGCTTGAGGCTGACCGTATGATTGCTGGCGCACAAGCCAGCATCGCGCAAGAAACCGTGCGCGCCAAAGAAGCGTTGCGCGGACAAGTGGCGGGGCTGGCAGTTGCCGGCGCAGAGAAAATCCTGCGCCGTGAAATCGACGCCAAAGCCCACGCCGATTTGCTCGATGCAATCAAGAACGAGCTGTAGCCATGGCTGAAATCGCAACCATCGCACGTCCTTATGCTGAAGCTGTTTTCAGTCTGGCCAAACAGGCTGGCGCGCTGGACGCCTGGTCCGAACAAATGGCACTGGCCAGCGCAGTGGCCACAGATCCTGAAATGAGCCGCTTGGCAGCCGACCCCAAAGTCAGCGCAGAGCAGTTCAGCGGGCTATTTCTCGCTGTGTGTGGAGACAGGCTGGGAGCAGAAGCCGGCAATTTTATCCGGTTGCTGGTCGACAATGGCCGCATCAGTGTGTTGCCCGAAGTCGTTGCCCAGTTTGAGGCGCTTAAAGCCAGCGAGGGAGGCGTGCTGGATGCGACAGTCACCAGCGCGTTTGCCATGAGCGAAACCCAGTTAGCCGAATTGTCTGCCCGCCTGGAGAGCCGTTTCAAGTGCAAGATCAACGCCAGCGTAAATGTTGACCCCGCGCTCATTGGCGGCGTTGTTGTTGCCGTGGGTGACGAAGTGTATGACGCTTCGGTACGCGGCAAGCTGCAAGGCATGGCATACGCGCTAACACGTTAAGAGATTCCGTCTAGGAGCCACAATGCAACTCAATCCCACCGAGATCAGCGATCTCATCAAGAGCAAAATCCAGAACCTGGCTACAGCTTCCGAGCTGCGTACCCAGGGCACCGTCGTTTCAGTTACAGACGGTATCGTCCGCGTTCACGGTTTGTCCGACGTGATGCAGGGCGAGATGCTGGAATTTCCCGGCAACACCTTCGGCATGGCACTGAACCTGGAGCGCGACTCCGTTGGTGCCGTGGTGCTGGGTGAATACGAACACATTACAGAAGGCGACACGGTCAAGTGCACCGGCCGTATTCTGGAAGTGCCCATCGGCCCCGAGCTGATCGGGCGCGTAGTGAATTCACTGGGCCAGCCAATCGACGGCAAAGGCCCGATCAATACCAAGCTCAGTGCTTCCATCGAAAAAATCGCGCCCGGCGTGATTGCGCGTCAATCGGTGACCCAGCCGCTGCAAACCGGTCTGAAATCGGTCGACGCGATGGTGCCCATCGGGCGTGGTCAGCGCGAACTGATCATCGGCGACCGCCAGACCGGCAAAACAGCCGTCGCGGTGGATGCCATCATCAACCAGAAAGGCACCGGCGTAACCTGTATTTATGTCGCCGTGGGACAAAAGGCGTCATCGGTTGCCAACGTCGTGCGCAAGCTGGAAGAGCACGGCGCCATGGGTCACACCATCGTCGTCGCGGCGACGGCTTCCGACTCTGCTGCGATGCAATACATTGCGCCCTATGCGGGCTGCACCATGGGCGAATACTTCCGCGATCGCGGCGAAGATGCGCTGATCGTATATGACGACCTGACCAAGCAAGCCTGGGCGTACCGCCAGATTTCCCTGTTGCTGCGCCGTCCGCCAGGTCGTGAGGCGTACCCCGGCGACGTGTTCTACCTGCACTCGCGCCTGCTGGAACGCGCCGCACGCGTCAACGCCGATTATGTGGAAAAAGCCACCGGCGGCGCCGTCAAAGGCAAAACCGGTTCGCTGACCGCATTGCCGGTGATCGAGACGCAAGCCGGCGACGTGTCCGCGTTCGTGCCGACCAACGTGATCTCGATTACCGACGGCCAGATCTTCCTGGAAACCGACCTGTTCAACGCCGGTATCCGTCCTGCAATTAACGCCGGCCTGTCGGTGTCACGCGTCGGTGGCGCCGCGCAGACCAAGGTGATCAAGAAGCTGGGCGGCGGTACGCGCCTGGCGCTGGCCCAATACCGCGAACTTGCGGCGTTCGCACAGTTCGCATCGGACCTTGATGAAGCGACTCGCAAACAACTGGAACGCGGCAAGCTGGTGACCGAGCTGATGAAGCAGAACCAGTACGCGCCGATGAACGTTGCAGAAATGGCGCTCACCCTGTTTGCCGTGAACAAAGGCTACATGGATGACGTGGACGTGAAGAAAACGCTGGCATTTGAAGCTGCGCTGGCCTCCTACGTCAAAGGCAAGCATGGCGACCTGCTGGAAAAAATCCAGAGCAGCGGCGACATGACAGCCGACACGGAAGCGGCGTTGACCAAGGCTATCGAGGCATTCAAGTCCTCCGCCGTCTACTGATCGGGAAGCAATCATGGCTGCCGGAAAAGAGATACGCACCAAGATCAAGAGCGTGGAAAACACGCGCAAGATCACCCGCGCCATGGAAATGGTGGCGGCTGCAAAAATGCGCAAGGCTCAGGAACGCATGCGCGCTGCGCGCCCGTACGCCGAGAAAATCGGCAACGTGGCTGCCCACCTGTCCCAAGCCAACCCGGAGTATAAGCACCCGTTCGTGGTCAAGCGCGAGAACGAAAAGCGCGTCGGCCTGATCGTGGTCACCACCGACAAAGGCCTGTGCGGCGGCCTCAACACCAACGTGCTGCGTCTGGTAGTGAACAAGATGAAGCAGTGGGATGTGGCCAAGCTGGGTGTGGATGTCACCGCAATTGGCAACAAGGGGTTGGGCTTCATGCAGCGTACCGGGGCCAACGTGGTGTCACACATGATTGCGCTGGGCGATACGCCGCATATGGAACGGCTGATCGGCCCGGTCAAGGTGATGCTGGATGCCTACATGGAAGGCAGGATTGATGCCCTTTATGTGGTGTACAACCGCTTCGTCAACACCATGAAACAGGAACCGACGCTTACCCAGTTGTTGCCGCTGGCTGCCGAACCAAGTGACAAGCCGGTGCACCACTGGGACTACATCTATGAACCGGATGCCAAATCGGTAGTGGATGGCCTGTTGACGCGTTACATTGAGGCGCTGATTTATCAGGCGGTGGCTGAAAACATGGCGAGCGAGCAAAGTGCGCGCATGGTGGCGATGAAGGCCGCCTCAGACAACGCCAAAAACGTGATCGAAGAGCTCAAGCTGGTCTACAACAAGACCCGTCAGGCCGCGATCACCAAAGAACTCTCCGAGATCGTGGCTGGTGCCGCGGCCGTTTAAGCAATTTTGTTATTTCAAGGAACGACGATGAGTCAAGGCAAAATCGTACAAATCATTGGCCCGGTGGTTGACGTGGAATTCCCGCGCGACAGCTTGCCCAAGGTCTATGACGCACTGAAAATGGACACCCCCGAGCTGACGCTGGAAGTCCAGCAACAGCTGGGTGACGGCATCGTGCGCGCCATCGCCATGGGTACTACCGACGGCCTGCGCCGCGGTATGCTGGTGAGCGGTACCGGCGCCGCAATTTCGGTGCCGGTCGGGATTAAAACCCTGGGCCGCATCATGGACGTGCTGGGCAACCCCATCGACGACATGGGTCCGATCGGCAACGAAACCAGTTGGGGCATCCATCGCAAGGCACCGGCTTTCGACGAGCTGGCCGCATCCAACGAGCTGTTGGAAACCGGTATCAAGGTGATCGACCTGATCTGCCCGTTCGCCAAAGGCGGCAAGGTCGGCCTGTTCGGCGGCGCCGGCGTGGGCAAGACCGTGAACATGATGGAGCTGATCCGCAACATCGCGGTGGAGCACAGCGGTTACTCGGTGTTCGCCGGCGTGGGCGAGCGCACCCGAGAAGGTAACGACTTCTACCACGAGATGAAAGACGGCGGCGTGCTGGACAAGGTAGCACTGGTCTACGGCCAGATGAACGAGCCGCCTGGTAACCGTCTGCGCGTCGCCCTGACCGGCCTGACCATGGCCGAATACTTCCGTGACGAAGGCCGCGACGTGCTGCTGTTCGTCGACAACATCTACCGCTACACCCTGGCCGGTACCGAAGTATCCGCACTGCTGGGCCGTATGCCGTCTGCGGTGGGTTATCAGCCCACTCTGGCGGAAGAAATGGGTCGCCTGCAGGAGCGCATCACCTCCACCAAGAAGGGTTCCATCACCTCGATCCAGGCGGTGTACGTGCCGGCGGACGACCTGACCGACCCGTCGCCGGCGACCACCTTCGCCCACCTCGATGCCACCGTCGTGTTGTCGCGCCAGGTTGCCGAACTGGGTATCTACCCGGCCGTGGATCCGCTCGACTCCACCTCGCGCCAGCTGGACCCGCTGGTGGTGGGTGAAGAGCACTACAGCGTAGCGCGCGGCGTGCAGTCGGTGCTGCAGCGTTACAAAGAATTGCGCGACATTATCGCGATTCTGGGTATGGACGAGCTGGCCCCCGAAGACAAGCTGGCCGTGGCGCGTGCGCGCAAGATCCAGCGTTTCCTGTCGCAGCCGTTTTTCGTGGCTGAAGTGTTTACCGGGGCACCCGGCAAGTATGTGTCGCTGAAAGACACCATCAGCGGCTTCAAGGCCATTGTCAACGGTGAATACGATCACCTGCCCGAGCAGGCGTTCTATATGGTTGGTACCATTGAAGAGGCGGTCGAGAAAGCCAAGACCATCTAGTAATACCGGCCACGGCGCAGGCATCGTCTGCGCCGGATGAGCGAACACAGGGAAGCGAGATTTATGGCCATGACCATTCATGTAGACATCGTCAGCGCAGAAGCTGAATTGTTCTCCGGCACCGCGGAATACGTGGTGGTACCGGCAGAAATGGGTGAAGTGGGGATTTACCCACGACATACCCAGATGCTGACACGCATCAAGCCCGGAACGGTGCGCATCAAAAAGCCTGACGTTGCAGAGGAAGAAGTTATTTATGTTTCCGGCGGTATGCTGGAAGTGCAGCCTAACGTGGTGACCATCCTGTCCGATACCGCTATTCGCGGCCACGATCTGGATGAGGCCAAAGCGCTGGAAGCCAAGCGCCATGCTGAAGAAGCCATGCGTAACCGCGCTTCGGAAATGGATTACGCCAAGGCACAGGTAGAGTTGGCCGAAGCGGTTGCGCAGATTGCGGCTATCCAGAAATTGCGCAAGCATAGTTGATACGTGCGTTAATGCGGACAAAAAGGCAACCTGCGGGTTGCCTTTTTGTTTATTCAGGAAGTACATGATGGACCTGAAATTTCACACAATGAGCAAAATACTGCTAGGATTACTGGCAGGAATCCGATAGGTCACCAAAATAATTAAACGAGGGGGGATGACTATGAGTTTTATCAACGAGTTCAAAGCATTTGCCATGAAAGGCAATGTGGTTGATTTGGCGGTTGCTGTCATTATTGGCGGCGCCTTCGGCAAGATAGTGGAATCGTTGGTCAAAGATATTGTCATGCCGATCATCGGCCAATTGGTCGGCGGCGTAGACTTCAAGGAGCTCTACATCAACTTGGGCAATACCGCATACACCACCCTGGAACTGGCAGAAAAAGCAGGCGCTCCACTGATTAAATACGGATTATTTATCAATGCTGTCGTCAATTTCGTCATCATTGCGCTGGCTATTTTTGTAGCAATCAAGGCGATGAGCAAATTGCAAAAAGCGGCACCGCCTGCCGCGCCAGCAGCTCCTCCAGAGGAGATATTATTGCTGCGCGAAATCCGTGACAGTCTGCAAAAATAAACGGTAACATCCAGTAACGCCCCGCCCGGTTTAACCGGCGGGGCGTTGTGTTTTTAGGAAGGCGTCAATATCCGGGTAAGCCAGGTGGACGTTCAGCTCGGACTTGATACGCCTGTTCGCCATACGCCGGGATTCGCGCATGAAAGACAGCAGTTGCGCGGGCAGTGTGGACTCGGCCTCGGCGCGGGTGACACGTGGCGGCGCAGGCAGGTCGAAGGCCGCCGCTACCCGTACGAAATAATCCCCCATACACAGCTGGCTATCATCGCTGGCATGAAAGACACGCCCGGCGCGTGCTCGAAATAATGCGTGAACCGCAATCTGTGCCAGGTCATCGGCATGGATGTGGTTAGTGAATACATCGTCTTCGGCACACAGCACGGGTGTGCCGCGTTGCAGGCGTTCGATCGGTAGTCGCCCGCCAGCATAGATTCCCGGTACCCGCAGAATGCTGGTGGCTACCCCATTGCGTCGTCCCCAGCGGCGCACCTGCTGCTCGGCATCAAGGCGCCGTCGCGCACGCACATTTTGCGGACGGGGTGGGCGCGTCTCGTCAATCAATGCCCCAGCGCAGTCGCCATATACACCGCTGGTGCTGATGTACACCAGTCGGCGTGGTAAAATTCGGCTTTTCCCCAGCATCGACAACAGCTTGCGCGTGCGCATATCGTGCACGCCGTGTGCGGGCGGCGGGGCGAAGTGCAGCACCCAGTCCGCGATACCCGCCAGACGCGTCAGGCTGGCACGATCGTCGAGATCGCCGGGGATAGGGGTAATGCCCGCTTCACGCAGGTGCTGCGCCGATTGCGGCGTTCGCGCCAGCGCGTACAGCCGGTGCTGGGGCGCCAGCAATCGTGCGGTGCGCAAGCCCACATCGCCGCAGCCGATGATCAGTATATTTGCCATTAGCGTATTTTAGAGGAAGTACATGCCTTACCAGATTACCATTCAACCCAGCGGTCACATTGTTCATGCGGATGACGACGAAACCATACTCGCCGCCGCGCTGCGCGAAGGCTATATGCTGCCCTACGGCTGTCGCAACGGCGCTTGCGGTACCTGCAAGGGCAAGCTGGTGGCGGGCGAGATCGATTATGGCGAATACCAGTCCGGCGCGCTGTCCGACGCCGATATCGACGCAGGCAAGGCGTTGTTCTGCGTAGCGCGTCCGCTCAGCAACATCAGCATCGAGTGCCGCGAAGTCGGCGCAGCCAAGGACATCCAGATTAAAACCCTGCCGTGCCGGGTACACAAGCTCGAGCGGCTTGGCCATGATGTGATGGCGCTGCACCTCAAACTGCCCGCCAACGAGCGCCTGCAATTCCTCGCCGGACAATATATCGATATTTTGCTCAAGGACGGCAAGCGCCGCAGTTTCTCGCTCGCCAATGCGCCGCATAACGACGACTACCTGCAACTGCATGTGCGCCATATCCCGGGCGGCGAGTTCTCCGAGCATATTTTTACGCGCATGAAAGAGAAGGACATCCTGCGCTTCGAAGGGCCGCTAGGCAGCTTTTTCCTGCGCGAAGACAGTGGCAAACCCATTATCTTCATGGCCGGAGGTACCGGCTTTGCCCCAGTCAAAGCCATGCTCGAACATGCCTTCCATCACCACGTTGACCGCGAGATGGTGTTGTACTGGGGGGCACGCCAGTTACGCGATTTATACATGCCGCAGCTGCCCGGCCAGTGGCAGCAGGAATACCCCAACTTCACCTTCATTCCGGTACTGTCCGAGCCCGTTCCGGAGGATGCCTGGCCTGGCCGTACCGGGCTGGTCGCCGACGCCATCCTGCAGGATTTCCCGGATTTGTCCGGCTACCAGGTCTATGCCTGCGGCGCACCGGGGATGGTGGATGCTGCGCATAAAACCTTTCTCCAGCACGGCCTGCCGGAAGACGAATTTTTTGCCGATGCATTCCTGTACCAGTCCACGCCCGCCAAGTAAGGGCATGGCATTAACGGCAACATCCAGCCGCATTAACCAAACATGATTGCCGGCATTCCCGTCGAATTCATCCTGTTCGCGCTTACCCTGCTGGGCGTGGCGGTGTTGCACCGCCACAATCTGCCCATCGCGCTGGCCGGGCTGGCAGCGATTGGCGCGTATAAATGGCTGGCGCAGGACTATGCGCTGGCGCTGCATTTCCTGCACGAATGGAAGCTGGTGCTGAATCTGCTCGGCCTGCTGCTGGGCTTTGCGATCCTGGCGAAGCATTTCGAAGATTCCGGTGTGCCCGACCTGATGCCGCGCATCCTGCCCGATGACTGGAAGGGCGGCTTTGTGTTGCTGATCCTGGTGGCGCTGATGTCGACTTTTCTCGACAACATCGCTGCCGCCATCCTGGGCGGCGTGGTGGCGCGCAAGGTTTTCAACGGTCGCGTCAGCGTGGGCTATCTGGCGGCGATCGTCGCGGCCAGCAATGCCGGCGGCGCAGGTTCGGTGGTGGGCGATACCACCACCACCATGATGTGGATTGCGGGGGTGCCTGCGCTGCACGTTGCCGATGCATTTATTGCGTCGAGCGTGGCGCTGCTGGTGGTGGGCGTGTTTGCCAGCCGCGCCCAGCATCGTTATCAGCCGATCCAGGCCGACCCGCGCAGCGGTGTGCATGTGGATGCTGAAGAACTTGGGATTCTGAGTGTCGTGGTGCTGACGCGGGTGCTGGTGGCAGGGCTGATTATCGGCGGTGCGGTGGCGGGCAATGTGCTGGTGGATTTCCCCGCGCTGGGGGCATGGATCGCAGTGCTGATCGGTGGCCTGTTCCATCCCATCCCCTGGGCCGAGGCGAAAAACGCCTGGAAGGGAACGCTGTTCCTGATCGCGCTGGTGCTGGCCGCGTCACTCATGCCGGTGGCCGCACTGCCGCTGCCCAGTTGGCATACCACGCTGGGCCTGGGCTTCGTCAGCGCCGTGTTCGACAACATTCCGCTCACCGCGCTGGCATTGAAGCAGGGCGGCTACGACTGGGGCATGCTGGCGTTCGCCGTGGGTTATGGCGGTTCGATGATCTGGTTCGGTTCCTCCGCAGGGGTGGCCATCTGCAACGGCTTTCCTGAGGCCAAAAACACCTGGCAATGGATCAGGCAGGGCTGGTTTGTGCCGGTAGGCTATGTGCTGGGGTTCTTCGTGCTGCTGGCGCTGCTGGGCTGGCATCCGGACGCGCTGAAAGCGACCGGCGCCTAGCCGGGGTGTGGCGTACTGCCGTGACCTGATCGCCATGCGTTGGGTGACAGGGGCACGCAGATGGTGCTATTGTCGAAGCCGATTATGGACAGTCTTACAGCGATCCTGTTTAGTCCCTTGCCGATAGATGTGATGCTCGGCGTCATCGTGCTCTGGATCGCGCTGGGAGTGCTCGGTCTGTTCGCCCCGCTGAGTCTGCGTTTTGTAGGGCACGTCCTGTTTCCGCTGGGTGCAGTGGGCGGGCTGATCCTGGCAGGTGCAGGCCTGATCGGCATGGCGGCGCGGCCGGAGACGGCCGTCCTGGTGCTGGGGCTGCCCGGCTTGCCTTTTCACCTGCGGCTGGACGCCCTGTCGGCATTTTTCCTGGTGCTGCTCGGAGCCGTGTCAGCCGGGATTTCGATTTATTCGGCCGGCTATTTCCGTAAAGACGAGGGCACGTCACCCGGCATGCACGGCCTCCTGTATCACTTTTTCCTCGCCGCGATGGCTTTGGTGATGCTTGCCGACGATGCGTATCTGTTCATGGTGGCGTGGGAAACGATGGCGCTGTCTTCGTACTTCCTGGTCACCAGCAACCACAAGGTTCCCGAAATCCGCCGCGCGGGTTTTCTTTACCTGTTGATCGCCCATCTCGGTGCCATTGGCATTCTGTTGAGTTTTGGCGTCATGCAAGGTGGGCATGGCGACTATACTTTCGCGACTATGCGCACCAGCCATCTGAGCGAATTCTGGGCAAGCGCGACATTTCTTCTGGCGCTGTTCGGTTTCGGCGCCAAGGCGGGAATTTTGCCGCTCCATGTCTGGCTGCCGGAGGCCCACCCAGCCGCGCCGTCGCCAGTGTCCGCGCTGATGAGCGGCGTGATGCTGAAGACGGCGATCTATGGATTGCTGCGTGTGACTTTCGACCTGTTGCAGACGCAACTGTTGTGGTGGGGCGTGCTGGCGCTGTTGCTGGGCCTGCTGACTGCGCTGTTCGGCGTGATGTTCGCGGCGGTGCAGACCGACATGAAACGCCTGCTCGCGTATTCTTCGATCGAGAACATCGGCATCATTCTGGTGGGCATCGGGCTGACGCTGATTTTCCATGTCTATGCGCTGGGCGCGCTTGCCGCCCTCGCGCTGGCGGCGACCCTGTATCACTGCCTCAACCATGCGTTTTTCAAAAGCCTCCTGTTCCTGGTCACCGGCACGGTGCTGCACTCGACCAGGGAACGCAGTCTGGGCAAGTTGGGCGGCCTGATCCGCAGCATGCCCTGGGTCGCATGGCTGGCGTTGATCGGCACCCTTGCCATGGCCGGGCTGCCGCCGCTCAATGGTTTTGTCTCGGAATGGCTGTTGCTGCAGGCGTTTCTGGCGACCCCGAGCCTGCCCAGTTCCTACCTGAGCATGCTGGTGCCGGTGGAGGCAGCGGCGGTGGTGCTCGCCATCGCACTGGCGGGCTATGTCATGGTCAAGTTCTACGGCGTGATCTTTCTCGGCCAGCCGCGCGAGGCAAGGCTGGCCACCGCGCACGATGCCAATTGGCTGGAGCGGATTGGCCTCGGCTGGCTTGCGCTGGGTTGCATTGCGCTCGGCCTGGCGCCGGTGTTCGTGCTGCTGCAGCTGGATCAGGTTACCCGGCTGCTGACCGGACATACAGTAGGCGCTACGGCGGCCCAGTCCGGCTGGCTGTTCGTCGTAGCGACGACCCCTGAACACGCGAGCTACAGTCCGCTGCTGTTTCTGCTCGGCATCTTGGCCTTGCTGCTGCTGACTTTCGTGCTGGTGCGCAAACTCTACCATGGGCGCATGCGGCGCGGTCCGGCCTGGGATTGCGGTTATCCGCAGCAAACGGCGCGCATGCAGGATACGGCGGAAGGCTTCGGGCAGCCGATCAAACAGATCTTCGAGCCGTTTTTCCGCATTGAGCGCCAGATGCCGAGTCCGTTCGATGCGCACCCCCATTATCAGGGCAAGGCGGAGGACAAGCTGTGGTACGCGCTCTACCTGCCCATCGCGCGGCTGGTCGAGCGCATCTCCCTGAAGATGAGCACATTACAGCATGGCCGCATCCACATTTATCTGCTGTACAGCCTTGTCACGCTGCTGTTCCTGCTGCTGTTTACCCGATGATCTCTTCCATTTTCTCCCAGCTATTCCAAACCCTGCTCATCGTGGTGCTGGCACCGCTGCTGCTGGGCTGGGTCAATCAATGCCGCGCCTGGCTACAGAACAAGCGCGGTGCCGGGGTGTTGCAGCCGTACCGGGTTTTGCACAAGCTGTTCCATAAAGACGCGGTACTGGCGGACAATGCATCGTCCCTGTTCCGCACCGCCCCGTATATCCAGTTCGCTTGCATGGTGCTGGTCGCGAGCATTGTTCCGATGGTGGCGACGGACCTGCCATTTGCCGCGGCTGCCGACGTCATCGCGCTGGTGGGATTGTTCGCGCTGGCGCGGCTGTTCGCGGCGCTCGCGGCCATGGACATCGGCACCGCGTTCGGCAGTATGGGTGCGCGGCGCGAGATGCTGGTGGCCAGTCTGGCGGAACCGGCTCTGCTGATGATACTTTTCACGCCTGCGCTGATCGCCCATTCCACCTCGCTCACCACCATCGTCGAGGCGCTCGCACACCGGGAATTCGTGCTTTATCCCAGTCTCGCCTTCGCCGCCGTGGCTTTTGCGATGGTGGCGCTGGCCGAAAACGCCCGCATCCCGGTCGATAATCCCGCCACCCATCTGGAACTGACCATGATCCACGAGGCCATGATTCTCGAATATTCGGCGCGTCACCTGGCGCTGATCGAATGGGCAAGCGCAATCAAACTGAGCAATTACAGTGCAATCGGGATCGCCTTGTTTCTGCCGTGGGGTATCGCCAGTGCGGGTGACTGGAACGCCGTACCGCTGGCATTGGCGGTGCTGTTCGTTAAGCTGCTGCTGGGTGGCGCCGGGCTCGCCCTGCTGGAGACCCTGTCGGCCAAGCTGCGCATTTTTCGCGCACCGGAATTCCTGGGAACCGCCTTTCTGCTTGCGGTTCTGGGGATGCTGATGCTGGAGCTGTAAACGATGGCTACATTTACCGGACAACTGATTAATTTTCTGGCGGCACTGCTGCTGTTGATCGCCTTCGCCATGCTGTCGCAGCGGCGTATTCTTTCCCTGATCCACTTGTTCGCCTGGCAGGGGTTCATACTGGCGCTGAGTACCACGGTAGTGGCGTACTCTACCCACCAGCCGCATTTGTATTATTCGGCCTTTTTAACCCTGGTACTGAAGGCGTTCCTGCTACCCTGGATACTGCACCGGTTGATTATCCGCCTCAATATCAAGTGGGACGTGGAAACCATGATCAACGTCCCGACGACCATGCTGGTCGGCATCGCCCTGGTGATCTTCGCCTTCAACCTGGCGGCGCCCATTTCGCAACTGGCCGACACCATTACCCGCAGCACCCTGGGCATCGCCATGGCCAGCGTACTGTTGTCGTTCCTGATGATGATTACCCGGCACAAGGCCGTGGCTCAGGTGGTCGGCTTCCTGGCGATGGAAAACGGGCTGTTCTTTGCCGCCACCAGTGCCACTTACGGCATGCCGATGGTGGTCGAGCTGGGCATCGCGCTTGACGTGCTGGTGGGAACCTTCATTTTCGGCATTTTCTTCTTCCAGATCCGGGAAACTTTCGACAGTCTGGATATTAAAAATCTGGAAAAACTGAAAGAGGATTGAGGTGGAAATTCTTTGGCTATTGGGAGTTCCTCTGTGCGGCGGGATATTGCTGGCCCTGTTCGGCCACAAGCACTGGGCGCATGAACTCAATACGCTGATGAGTCTGGCCACCTTCATTGCCGCTGTCGTTCTCACCGTCCGCATCGTCAACGGCGGGCCAATGACGGCGTTCAGCGAACAGTTCTTCATCGACTCGTTCAACGTTTTCCTGGTTGCACTGACTGCCTTCGTGGGATTCACCACTGCGCTGTTTTCGCGCGCATACATGCGCATCGAACAGCACCACGGCAAGCTGTCGGCGAACATGCTGCGCCTCTACCACAGCATGTACCAGCTGTTCACCTTTACCATGCTGCTGGCGCTGACCACCAACAACATGGGCATCCTGTGGGTGGCGATGGAAGCGGCCACCCTCACCACCGTGCTGCTGGTCAGCCTGTACCGCACCCCGGCCAGCCTGGAAGCGGCGTGGAAATACTTCATCCTGTGCGGCGTGGGTATCGCGCAGGCGCTGTTCGGCACCATCCTGCTGTATTTCGCGGCGGAAAAACTACTCGGCGCCGGCGGCAACGCGCTGCTGTGGACCCACCTCAACGAGGTGAAAGGCCATCTGGAACCTACCGTGCTGTCGCTGGCATTTGTCTTTCTGCTGGTGGGCTACGGCACCAAAGTCGGGCTGGCGCCGCTGCACAACTGGCTGCCGGATGCCCATGCCGAAGGTCCGACGCCGGTGTCCGCAGTGCTTTCCGGTTTGCTGCTCAACGTCGCGCTGTACGCGGTGGTGCGCAGCAAGGTGCTGGTGGATGGGGCGCTCGGATCGCACCTGGCCGGCAACCTGATGATGGGGTTCGGCCTGTTCAGCGTGGTGGTTGCGGCGTTTTTCCTGTCGCGGCAAAAAGACGTCAAGCGCATGTTCGCCTATTCCTCGATCGAGCACATGGGCCTGATGACCTTCGCGTTCGGCATGGGTGGCGCGGTCGCCACTTTCGCCGCGTTGCTGCACATGACGGTGCACTCGCTCACCAAGTCCGCCATCTTCTTTACAGTGGGGCATGCGGCACAGAAAATGGGTTCGCAGCTGATCGAAAACATCCGCGGCCTGATCGATACCAATCCCACCATCGGCTGGGGCTTGATGCTGGGCAGCCTGGCCATCCTCGGCATGCCGCCGTTCGGCGTATTCGCCAGTGAATTCCTGATTATTACCACTGCCATGCATGAGCATCCCTGGGCCACGCCGTTCCTGCTGGTCGCGCTGGGGGTCGCCTTCGCGGCCATTTTCACCCGGGTGCAGGAAATGGTGTTCGGTGAAACGACGGGCCAGCGTTTGCCGCATCCGCCCGCGCTGATTCCGGTATTTGTGCATCTTGCCCTGGTGTTGCTGCTCGGGCTGTATATCCCGCCGTATCTTGCCGACTGGTACCGCCAGGCAGCGCGGTTGATTGGTTGAAGGAGCCACATGCGTATCGAAGATTTTGACCTTGCATTGTCTCCGCTTCCCGGTGCGGCACCGGTGTGGCACGGCGATGTGGATGCCGCAGCATGGCGTCAGGTCTGCCAGCAGGTGCATGACAAGGGCGGGCGTCTGGTCGCGCTGTGGGGAAGCGATCGACGCGAACTGCGGCGTGGCTTTGTCGTGCACGCGGCGTTGGTCATCCGTTCCGGGCTGGTGTGGCTGACGCTGTCCGCCGACCATGAAGCGTATCCTGGCATTGACGATATTTTCCCGGTGGCGAGCCGCATGCAGCGCGCGCTCGGCGACTTGCTCGGCATTTATCCGCACAACCCGCAGGATGCGCGTCCGTGGCTGCGGCACAGCGCCTGGCCAGCAGACCAGTATCCGTTGCGCAAGGATTTCGACGGCAGCACCGTGCACCCTGCCACAGCGCAGGATTACCCGTTTGTCACTGTGGAAGGCGACGGCGTGCACGAGATTGCAGTCGGGCCGGTGCACGCCGGGACGATTGAGCCCGGCCATTTCCGCTTTTCGGTGATAGGCGAAAAAATCCTGCGCCTGGAACCGCGCCTGGGCTACACCCACAAGGGCGTAGAAAAGCTGTTTGAGGCGATGACGCTGGAGAGCGGGGCGCGGCTCGCGGGGCGGATCAGTGGCGATTCCACCGTCGCCTACGCATGGGCCTACGCGATGGCGGCGGAAAGCGCGGTGGATAGGACGCCGCCCGAGCGGGCGCTGTGGCTGCGTGCCCTGCTGCTGGAACGCGAGCGGCTGGCCAACCACCTGGGAGACCTGGGCGCACTGGGCAACGATGCCGGTCTGGCCTTTGGCCTGGCACAGTTCTCCTGTCTCAAGGAAGACCTGCTGCGCAGCAACGCGGCGCTGTTCGGACACCGCTACCTGATGGACAGCATTGTTCCCGGTGGCGTGATAAGCGATCTGGATGAAAGCGGTGGCGCTCGACTGATGGCCGAGCTCGACGTGCTCGATCAGGCCGTCAGCCGTTTGCACAACATCTACGACGACCACGCGGGGCTGCAGGATCGCTTTATCGGGGCCGGCCGGGTTGCCCCGGAACTGGCCGTCGGCCTAGGGCTGTGCGGACTGGCGGGGCGTGCGAGCGCACAGGCCTGGGATCTGCGTGCGCAGTTTCCGGCGGTGCCTTATGACAGGCTGGATGTGCAGATGGCGACACACCGCAACGGCGATGTCGCGGCGCGGGTGACGGTTCGCTTTGACGAGGTGAACGAGGCAATACGCCTTTGCCGTCTGATTCTGAAGGGGTTGCCGAGCGGCGCGATTTTCACGGCGCTGCCAAAAGCCCCCGACAACGCGATTGGCGTGGGCTGGGTGGAAGGCTGGCGCGGCGAGGTCTTTGTCGCGCTCGAAACAGGAGCAGACAATCGCATCCGCCGCCTGCATCCGCATGACCCGTCGTGGCAGAACTGGCCGCTGATCGAGCACGCGGTGATGGGCAATATCGTTCCGGATTTTCCGCTCATCAATAAATCGTTCAACTTGAGTTATAGCGGGCACGATTTATGAGGAATCATGCACAAGATCATTAGACAGATATTACGGTCGGGCATAAAAACCGAGACGCCGCCGGAGAGTAACGACGCATTGCGCTGCACTGCCCAGCGCTTGCAGGATGAAATCCTCAGGCGCTTTGGCGGCGCGCTGGCGATTCGTCACGTGGATGCCGGTTCGTGCAACGGTTGCGAACTCGAAATCCACGCTCTCAGCAACCCGTATTACAACCTGGAAGGGCTCGGCATTCATTTTGTCGCCAGCCCGCGGCATGCAGACATGCTGCTCGTTACCGGCCCGGTTTCGCGGCATATGGAAACGGCCCTGCAGCGCACCTATGCAGCCATGCCGGAGCCGAAACTGGTGGTGGCAATCGGTGATTGCGGCTGTACCGGGGGGGTATTCGGAGAAAGTTATGCGAGTTGCGGGCGCGTGTCCAACGTGATCCCGGTGGATATTGCCGTCCCAGGTTGTCCGCCCAGCCCTTCTGCGCTCATGCAAGGCATCCTGACGGGGATCAGCAACGCGCAGGGGCTAGCCAAGTAGACTGACAAGGAATACAGCCAACCAGACTATCTGCGTGTCGATTCGCAGACCGTAACCGGGGCTGATCAGAATTCGTTCTGCAGCTTTTTGTAACCCTTCACCAGGTTGATGTTGGTCTGCGCCACATCTTCGGAAAAGTCTTCTTCGCGGAACCCGACCTGTTCGATTTTGCTGAGATCAGAATCGGCATGGATGTTGGTGGTGGAGGGGATGTGGAAACCGTCGGGCAGTTCGCAGCCTTCCACTACTGAATTGTGGCGCACTACGCAGCGCTTGCCCACTACACAGTTGAACAACACCGAGTTGAAGCCGATGAAGACGTTGTCGCCGACCACGCATGGGCCATGCACGATGGAACGGTGGGCGATGGAGGTGTGTTCGCCGATCTGCACCCGCGCGCCGGATTTGGAGTGGATCACGACGCCGTCCTGGATGTTGGAATTGGCGCCGATGGAGATCGGTTCCATATTGCCGCTGTCATCCACCTCGTCGGCACGAATGACTACATAGGGGCCGATAAATACATTTTCGCCGATGTGCACCTTGCCGCAAATAATCGCGGTGGGGTCGACAAACGCGGATTCGTGAATGACGGGAAGATCACCGCTGGGATTTTTGCGGATCATGTGCGTGGCTCTCCATTGGGTAGCGCAATATTACATTGCGTGAAAATGCGTGCAGTACAGGCGCGACAGATTTCCGGGTCGAGCTTGGAATAGATCGCGTCGATCGGGCGCGATTTGGTGGGGAAAATATGGTCTTCGCCGATGTCGTTCAAATAATGACCTTTTACCAGTAGATCGCGCACTCCATTTTGCATCCGGTAGAAATACAGTCCGCCCCCAATTTTGTTGCGGCGCTTGGCTTCTTGCGCCAGCATTTCTGCGCCGGCCACGTCTACGAAATTCATGCCGCCGGCAGCAATCAATGCGTGTTTCTGCTGTGGGTTAATCTCGTCAATCCGTTGCAAGGCCTGCTGCACGTGGTTAACCGCGCCAAAGAAAATCGAGCCTTGCAGGCGGATCATTTTGAGTTGCGGGCATTCTGGGCGGCTATCCGCAGCGACAAAATGGTAGCTGTCCGGTTCCGGATCTGGCATCACATCCACCAGCGCCGGACGTGAGGTGCGGTACAGATAGAGCATCAGCGACAACATGATGCCGAAGAAAATGCCTTTTTCCAGATCAATCAGCGTACCGATGATCGTCACCGCCAGCACCGCCGTTTCCTGTTTGCTGGTATGGAAAATGGAATGGATATGGTGGAAGTCAATCAGCGCCCATGCCACCAGGAACAGAATACCGGCCATCGCCGCCGTCGGCAGGTAGGCGGCGAGTGATGCCACCAGCATCAGGATCAGGATCAGGAACAGTGCAGAATACACCGCAGCCAACGGGGTTCTTGCGCCTGCAGCATAGTTCACGCCGCTGCGATTGAACGAGCCACTGGAAGCATAGCTGGAAAAGAAACTGCCGAAAATGTTGGATAAGCCCTGGCCGATGAATTCCTGATTTCCGTCAATGCGTTGCTCGGATTTCACCGCGATGGCGCGCGAGATCGATACCGCTTCAGTCAGCGCCAGCATGGTCACAATCAGCGCCGGGAAAATCACCTGGCTGATGGCTGTGGGCGAAAAATCCGGCAGAGTGAACGGTGGCAGGTGGGCAGCCAGCGCGCCGACAGTTTTGATGTGGGTGGCTTCGGCACCGCCTGCCAGGTTGTTGATGATGATAGCGGCCACGCTACCCACCACCATGGCAATAATCATGTACAGCTTGGGCATCAGTTTGCGCGCCACGATGCCGGTGAGCAGGGTGATGACACCCACAGCGGTGACGTAAGGATTGATTTTGTCCAGTTGCAGAAACACCTGATGCAGAATCTCGTGGAAAGGCAAGCCCCGGGCCATGTTGAGCCCAAGGAAGTGCTTGATCTGGCTGGCTGCGATCAGCACCGCTGCACCCGCGGTAAAGCCGATCACCACGGTGTGCGAAATGAAGTTGACCAATGCGCCCATGCGCGCCAGGCCCATGATGAGCTGGAAGATTCCGGTGAGGAAGGTAAGGGTAAGTACCAGGCTGATGAACTGTGCCGATCCGGGTTCGGCCAAAGGACTGATCGAGGCAAACACGGCTATCGAAATGGCAGTGGTCGGACCCGACACCAGGTGCCAGCTGGACCCGAACAGCGCGGCAATTACCGCAGGGACCATTGCCGCATACAAACCATACTCTGGTGGTAGGCCGGCAATGGTGGCAAACGCCACGCCTTGCGGCAGCACGATCATTGCCCCGGTCAGGCCCGCTGTCAGGTCTGTCTTGGTAGTATTGCGGTTGACTATCGGCCACCAGCGCAGAAATGGGAAAACTTTATACAGCCACAGATTGCAGGCGAGCAGGTCTTTCAAGGTGCACCTCAGAGTCGTAAGTCGCTTTAAAAAGAGCGAGGCAGGGATAAACAGCGGAATTATCTGATATTTAACCCCTTGCGGCAAACTGCGTGTCTCGCTTGGCGTGGTCGACGCCAGCCGTTTCCGCTAAACTGCAGGGCAATGTCGAACCCGTAAAACCCATGTCTTATCCCCATCTCCCTCTTGAACAAGCCATTACCGCACTACGTGCGGTGTTGCCTCTGGATGCGCCAGCTGACGCGGTATTGAGCCGTTATTTTCGCGAAAACCCGATGCTGGGCAACAAGGATCGCGCCTTTATCGCGGAACTGGTGTTTGGCGTGCTGCGCCGCAAGCGCTCGCTGGAGACTGCGACTGGCAAAGGCACGCCCCGGCAGTTGGCGCTGGCCTGGCTGGTGCGCGTGCAGGGCATGAACATGCGCCAGCTGGAGCCGCATCTGCGCGGTCCGGAGCTGGACATGGTGCCGCAGATCAAGGCGCTGGACCTGGCGACGCAACCGCTGGCGGTGCAATGGGATATGCCGGATTGGCTGGCGGAGCGCTTGTTGGCAGTCTATGGCGAAGCGGCGGCGACGCGCCTGGCCCAGGCGCTGTTGCGACCGGCACCGCTGGATTTGCGCGTCAACACGCTGCTTGCAAAGCGCGACGAAATGATTGACGTGCTCAACGCGGCCGGCATCACTGCAACCGCCACGCCATACTCCCCGATCGGCATCCGGCTGGCCGACAAGCCGGTACTGGCCAAATACAAACCGTTTCTGGAAGGAAAATTCGAGATCCAGGATGAAGGCAGCCAGCTGCTGGGCTATCTGGTTGCTCCGCGCCGTGGCGAGATGGTGGTGGATTTTTGTGCCGGGGCGGGGGGAAAAACGCTGCTGCTGGGCGCGCTGATGCATTCCTCGGGGAGATTGTATGCGTTCGACGTGTCGGAAAAGCGCCTGGCCAAGCTCAAACCGCGGCTCAAGCGTTCCGGTTTGTCCAACCTCACGCCGCAACTGATTACCAGTGAAAACGACACCCGCATCAAGCGCCTGGCCGGCAAGATTGACCGCGTGCTGGTGGATGCACCGTGCAGCGGCATGGGTACGCTGCGCCGCAACCCCGATCTGAAATGGCGTCAGTCGCCGGATAGCGTAGCCGAGCTGTCTGCCAAGCAGGCAGCAATTTTGGCTGCTGCTTCGCGCCTGGTGAAATCGGGCGGGCGGCTGGTGTATGCCACCTGCAGTTTGCTGCCGGAAGAAAACGAACAGGTGGTCGAAGCGTTTATTGCGGCCAATCCGCGGTTTGTGCTGAAAAATGCAGCGGAAATTCTGCAGCAGCAACACATAGCGCTCGACACCGGCGACTATTTGCGGCTTAACCCGGCAGAGCACGGCACCGATGGCTTTTTTGCAGCGGTACTGGAAGCGAGCTGACATGTGTAAAGCCATCGTCTGGCTAGCGCTATGGTCATGCAGCCATGCCAGTTGGGCGTTTCAGGATAATCGCACGCCGCCTGTGCTGCCTGCAGTGGGCACGGTGCAGGTAGCGTTTACGCCGGGCGACGACGCGTCGGCGCTGGTGATTGCCGCGATACGTGATGCGCGTCGGCAGATTCGGATCCAGGCGTTCAGTTTTACCCATCGCGCCATTGCCGATGCGCTGATTGCGGCGCATCGGCGCGGTGTGGACGTGGCGCTGATCGCCGATAGCGAGCAAACCGATAGAATTTCCACCAGTGTGGTGAGGCATATGGCTGCGGCCGGTGTGCCGGTTTATCTGGATGCCGGGCATGCCAGTGCCCACAACAAGATCATGATTATCGACGCGAATAGCGCGCCGGTGGTCATTACCGGCAGTTATAATTTTACCCATGCGGCGCAGTACCGCAACGCAGAAAACCTGCTCATATTGCGCGGAAACCCGGCGCTGGCACAGGCTTATGCCGTTAATTGGCGTTACCACCGCGAACACGCAACAGCGTTAAATCCATGACCCGACCCGCACCGCTCGAAAACCTGTTATTCCAGCTGCTCAACGAAACCCACCGCAACGAACTGGGTTGGCAGTTCGCTGTTCTCGCCGCATGTGGTTTGCTGGGCTGGGGCGCGATGCGCTGGATTTTCCCGCGGCTGACGCACGCCCACGGATCTTGGCGCCTCGGTCTGGAAGGGTTGAAACGGATTGGTTCGCCGCTGCTTATGCTGGTGCTGATACTGATCGGGCGAGAGATTCTTGAGACATGGCAGCCGGTGCATGTGTTGAATATTGCCGTGCCGCTGCTGGGGGCCTTGGTATTGGTGCGCACCCTGGTGTATATGCTGCGCTATGCATTGCGCAGCAACGAAGCCATCAAGACCTGGGAGCGCTTGATCGCCTGGCTTATCTGGATTGGACTGGCGCTGCATATCACCGGCCTGCTGCCGCGCATCCTGCATGGGCTGGATAGCGTTTCCTTTGACGCAGGTGCCCACCATTTCTCGCTGCTGCTGCTGCTTGAGGCGATTATTCTCATTGTGCTCGCGGTGGTTGGCGCACTGTGGCTGGCGCAGTTCGTCGAGACTCGTCTGATGCGCGTGAGCCGTCTGGACCTCAATCTGCGCCTGGCGTTGATCAAGGCGACCCGTACCCTGCTGATTATTACTGGCGTGTTGATTGCATTGCCGGTGGTGGGCATTGATATCACCGTGCTGTCGGTGTTTGGCGGGGCTCTGGGTGTAGGACTCGGTCTGGGTCTGCAGAAAATCGCCAGTAACTATGTATCCGGGTTCATCATTCTGCTGGATCGCTCGATTCGCCCGGGCGACATGCTCACGGTGGGCACGGGTTATGGAGAGGTGAGCCAGATCAACACGCGCTATACCTTGCTCAAAGCGCTGGATGGCACTGAAATCCTGATCCCCAATGAAACGCTGATTATCTCAACCATAGTCAACCATTCGCTCAGCAAGCGCGATATTCGCATGGCGATCCCCATCCAGATCAGCTATGAGAGCCCGCTGGAGCGGGCAATAGAAATATTGACAGCGGCGGCGGCAAATCATCCCCGCGTGCTGCAAGGGGATAGCAAGGAGGCCCCCAGGGTTCTGATAAAAAACTTTGGCGAGAGTGGCATTGATCTGGAGCTGGGTATATGGATTTCTGACCCGGAAGGAGGGCAGGCCAATCTGCGTTCCGAGCTGTATATGGAAATATGGAAGAATTTCCGGGCTGGCGGGATTGAAATCCCGTATCCGCGCCGCGACATTAACATCATTAAGCACGAGAAACAAAAGGCCTAATGTGATAGGAGTATTTCTGTTATATTACGCAGTGGATGATATATATCAGGATAAGATTACCTTGACTTGAATTTATGTCTTCCTCGCTGCGGCACGCAGTCATTCATTTGAGGTAAGTGAAACTATGGATTTATTAGCAAACGGTCTGGTGGGGCATCTCCCTTGGTGGTGTTATGTTTTGGTCGCCTTGGCGCTGACCCATGTCACCATCGCCGGCGTCACGATCTATCTGCACCGCCATCAGGCGCATCGCGCCCTGGAGCTGCACCCTATTGTCAGTCACTTTTTCCGTTTCTGGCTGTGGTTGAGTACTGGCATGGTCACCAAGCAATGGGCTGCAATTCACCGCAAACACCACGCCAAGTGTGAAACCCCTGAAGATCCCCACAGTCCGCAAGTGCTCGGCCTGAAAAAAGTGTTTTTTGAAGGCGCCGAACTCTATCGCGCCGAATCGAAAAATCAGGAAACAATGGACAAATACGGGTCCGGCACACCCGACGACTGGCTAGAACACAATGTCTATTCGCGTTACAGCGGCAAAGGCATCGTACTGATGCTGTTGATTAACCTGGCGTTGTTCGGCCCAATCGGGTTGACCATCTGGGCGGTGCAAATGGCCTGGATCCCGGTAACTGCCGCCGGCATTATCAACGGCATTGGACACTTCTGGGGCTATCGCAACTTCACTTGTGAAGACGCCAGCACCAACATTCTGCCCTGGGGCATCCTGATTGGCGGCGAGGAGTTGCACAACAATCACCATGCCTACGGCAGCTCGGCCAAACTGTCCAACAAATGGTATGAGTTTGACATCGGCTGGATGTATATCCGCATCATGGAAATTTTTGGTTTGGCCAAAGTCAAGAAGGTTGCACCTCGTGTGCGCATGACCAAAGGCAAGGCAGTCTGCGACCTGGATACGCTGCAGGCCATCATCACCCATCGCTACGATGTATTGACGCGGTTTACCCGTTCAGTAAAAACCGTGTACGCGGATGAGGTGCTCAAACTCAAAGCTTCACTGCCGCAACTTAATGACGGCAGCATGGCGAAGAAGGTCAAGCATTGGCTGCATCTTGATGCAGCGGATATGCGCGAGCAGGATAAGGCGAGCCTGTCGGAAGTATTGAACCAGAGCAAGGAGCTGGCCACGGTATATGCCATGCGTCAGGATCTGGCAGCACTGTGGGCGCGTTCCAGCGCCACCAAGGAACAGCTCCTGGCCCAATTGCAGGACTGGTGCCATCGTGCCGAGTCCAGTGGTATTGAGTCGTTGCAAAAGTTCTCGCGTAAACTGCGCTGCTACGCCTGAGCAGCTTATTCACTCCAGTATTCCTGCCCCAACAAAAAGCCCGCCATAGTATTATGGCGGGCTTTTTGTTGGGGCTTTGTTCCTGAGTAAGTGCGCGCACAGACCATAAAAAACCCGCTACCAGAGCGGGTTTTTTATGGAGCAGGCTGGTTTTATTTCAGCTTGATTTCCTTGTACAGCACATGCTTGCGTGCCTTGGGGTCGAATTTCATGAATTCGAGCTTTTCCGGCGTGGTGCGCTTGTTCTTGCTGGTGGTGTAAAAATGTCCGGTCCCTGCGGTGGACTCGAGTTTGATTTTTTCGCGGATTTTGCTGGCCATGTTTTACTCCTTAAACCTTCTCGCCTTTGGCGCGCATTTCTTCGAGCACGACTTCAATGCCCTTTTTGTCGATAGTACGCAGCGCAGCGGTCGAAACGCGCAGGCGTACAAAACGGTTTTCTTCTTCAAGCCAGAAGCGGCGTGACTGCAAATTGGGCAGAAAACGACGCTTGGTCTTGTTGTTGGCGTGGGAAACGTTGTTTCCCGACATCGGCGCCTTGCCGGTAACCTGACATACACGGGCCATAATGACCTCCCTACGGAATTCGGAAAAACGCGATTTATACCACATTTAGATCGTCAACGTCAAAGCAATCCGCGTTCTGCAAATGATACAGCGCTGCCGCTGCCCACTACAAAGTGGTCAATAACCCTTACATCCACCAGTGCCAGCGCGGCTTTGAGCGCTTGGGTCAGGCTCTCGTCGGCCCGGCTGGGTTCGGCAACGCCGGAAGGATGGTTATGTGCCAGGATCAACGCGGCAGCGTTGTGTGCCAATGCGCGCTTGACCACTTCGCGTGGATATACGCTGGTTTGAGTGAGAGTGCCTCGAAACAGCTCTTCGACGGCAAGCACGCGGTTTTGCGTATCCAGAAACACCACGCAAAAAACTTCGTAGGATTTGCCCGCCAGAGCTAGCCGCAGGTAATCGCGCACCGCGCCAGGAGAGGCGAGCGCATCGGTTTGACGCATGGATTCACCCAGTGCGCGCCTTGCCATTTCCAATACCGCCTGCAGTTGAGCATATTTGGCGTCACCCAGGCCGTGGACGGCACAGAATTCGCCACGGCTGGCCGCAAACAGGCGGGTCAGACTACCGAACTGATGCACCAGGTCGCGCGCCATGTCCACCGCGCTTTTGCCCGACACGCCGGTGCGCAGGAAAATGGCCAGCAATTCGGCATCGCTTAGCGCCTGCGCGCCGCGCTGCAAGAGTTTTTCCCGGGGCCGGTCATCCTCCGGCCAGTCGCGAATCGCCATTCATCCCCCTAATCCCGTAAAATGTGCTTATTGTTCAAACCATCAGCGCATAGGCGCAAAGCTATCATGCCGGATTTGCAACACAAACGCATTCTGTTGGGCATCACCGGCGGTGTGGCCGCGTATAAAGCAGCCGAATTGACGCGCCTGCTGGTCAAGGCGGGCGCAGACGTGCGCGTGGTAATGAGCACCGCTGCCACGCAGTTTGTAACCCCGCTAACCTTCCAGGCGCTGTCCGGCAAGCCGGTACTCACCCAATTGTGGGAAACGGGCGTGGATAACGGCATGGCGCACATCGAATTCACGCGGGCAGTAGACGCCGTGCTGATTGCCCCGGCCAGTGCCGATTTTATCGCCAAGCTGGTACATGGTCTGGCAGATGACCTGCTGTCAACGCTGTGCCTGGCGCGCGCTTGCCCACTCCTGGTGGCGCCCGCGATGAACCGGCAAATGTGGGAAAACCCGGCAACTCAGCGGAATATTCATCAGTTGCAAGCGGATGGCGTCACCTTGCTGGGGCCAACTGCAGGCGAACAGGCGTGTGGAGAAACCGGTCCGGGACGGATGCTGGAGCCGGCTGAATTGCTGGCAGGGCTCAGCGCGTATTTCCAGCCCAAGCTGCTGGCCGGCCTGCGCGTGCTGGTGAGTGCAGGGCCCACGCTGGAAATGATCGATCCTGTGCGAGCGCTCACCAACCTTAGCTCCGGCAAAATGGGCTATGCGGTCGCACGCGCAGCGTATGAAGCCGGGGCTACAGTGACGCTGGTAAGTGGTCCCACATGCCGGGAAGCGCCGCTGGGCGTCACCCGCCTGTCGGTAACCAGCACCGAAGAAATGGGGCAGGCATTGATGAACACGGCAGGTCTTGCGGATATTTTTATTAGCGTGGCCGCGGTGGCGGATTACCGCCCGGCCATCTGCGCGACCCAGAAAATAAAAAAAAGCGAGCAAACTCTTACGCTCGATTTAATACCCAATGACGATATTCTGCTGCAGATCGCGAACCGTGCGGACGCCCCATTTTGCGTCGGTTTTGCAGCTGAAACCGAAAATCTGCCGGAAAATGGCGAAGCCAAACGCCACCGCAAAAACTTGCCTCTTTTAGTCGTCAACCGCGCCCAGGATGCGCTCGGCAGCGACGACAACGAATTGTTGCTGCTGGACGATGAGGGTAAGCATTTGCTGCCACATGCCGACAAACTGACGCTGGCACGCCAACTCATCGCCCATATAGCCCGTCTGTATTTACACAAAACCAAGGGAAGCCATGCCACACCAAATTGATGTCAAGATTCTCGACACACGACTAAACAATGACTTACCCGGCTATGCAACGCCCGGTGCCGCCGGCATAGATCTGCGCGCCTGTATCGATGCGGCACTGGAACTGGCCCCAGGCCAAACCGAGTTGGTCCCAACTGGTATGGCAATCCATATTGGTCGAGCAGACATGGCTGCGATGATCCTGCCGCGTTCCGGTCTGGGCCATAAACATGGCATCGTACTCGGCAATCTGGTAGGGCTCATTGACTCGGATTACCAGGGACAACTGTTTGTTTCCATGTGGAATCGTGGTCATCAGCCTTTTATTGTCAACCCGCTGGAACGGATCGCCCAACTGGTGATGGTGCCGGTGGTGCAAGTTGCATTTAATATTGTGGAAGAGTTTTCTGCATCCGAACGCGGAGCGGGAGGTTTTGGTAGTACCGGACGGCACTAAGGCGACGAGCTGATTCTCACGTTGAGGGGCGTGGGAATATATTGATCATCGGCAACCAAAACGCCAGGCACGTTAATTGCTGTTAAGTTCCAGAACAAATTAACAGCTGGCCGCTAATGCAGGCCAATAACAAGTTGGCATTAACCCGGATGGATAGCAGACCCCTTACTATGAAACCCTCTTTAGCGCGATTCAGCATTGCGCTTTTTGCTGCGCTCGAGATAACCCTGATATTGACGATGCTGTCAGTGTATTGGGTTTCGAGCCCGGCACGTCACGCAGAATCCGCGCAGGCAGAAGGCTTGGTGATTGCCCAGCAGATTGAGGGCTTGGCCAAGGATGTTCACCAGGCTGCGAAACTGATTGCCAGACATCCGCAGACCGTAGCCTGTTTAAAGAGCGGTGCAGAGGATCTTTGCCGAAATCAAGCGGCCAATCTTTATGCCCTCCACCCAGGTGCACAAATCTTTTTGGTGCCAGAACCGGGAGTGGTAAGCCAGACCGGAGATGCGTTGGTGTTGCCGGAAGCCTACACGCGTTTTGTGGCGGGCCCGGAAGCGCAACCTGCCACCGCCGCCAGCATGAGCCTGACAGTCTCCGAGCCGGTGCTAGAAGGCACGACGCTGTTGGGCCACGTCATCCTGACTCAGGATGCGCCACATCTGCAAGACCTGTTCGATAACTTGCCATTGCCTGGAGGTTATCTGGAATTGCGCCAGTACACCCATCCAGACACCTATACCGTTGTGCGGCGGCGTGGTGACGAGAGCCTCAAGAACGGGCCAGCGATGCGGGAAATTACCCTGGCCGGAACGCCGTGGAAGCTCGAGTTATGGAAAGCCAGTCCTCAGCCTCTGGTCGAACTCCTGACTTACTTTACCGTATGGCTGGTATTGTCCGTGCTGCTGACAGCCATGGTGTGGCTGGTGTACCTGCGTTTACGTAACTGGGTCAGCGAAGATCTCAACACTATTGTCAATCTGATGACAGATATCCGCAGGCAACGAGTGCGTTCTGCATACCAGGTCAATCTGATCGAATTTGAGAAACCGCTGGCGATGCTGGTCAAACTGGCACAGCTCACCGTGGGCAAGCAAAAAGAGACGGAATCCCAAGCCAGCCTGGATCACCTGTCGCAGGTATATAACCGGCGCAGCTTCGAAACCCGTCAAAGCGAGCTATTCAAAACCCTGTCGCAAGGCCAGGTACATAGCCTATTGATTATCGACATCGACAACTTTAAATATGTAAACGATACCTACGGCCACGATGCGGGGGATCAACTTATCGTCCAGTTTGGCAAGGTGCTCAAGCTACATCTGCGCGCCAGTGATTTCGTGGCGCGCCTGGGCGGAGATGAGTTCTGCGTGATTTTTCCGAATACGCCCCTGCCCCGTGCGATAGAGCTGGCGGAACGTCTGCGCGGCAATTTGCCTGCCGTACTGGAACTGACTCCGGGTGTATTGCACCGCCTTAACTGGAGTGGCGGCATGAGTGAATACAGCCCCAAAGATTCCGCGGAAAACCAGGCGCTTATCCGCGCGGACGGCGCTCTGCTGGAAGCCAAGCGCGGCGGACGCAACACCACGCGGATCAAGCCAGTCGCGTAGGCTTACCGTTGCGCAGCTTTGCGCCACATTATTATCCCCGCCGCTCCCAGCATCAAAGCGCATAGCAGCAACGCGGCATGATTACCCCAATCCACAAATGGCGTTGCGCCCTGATACCCCTGAGCTGAACCATTCAGCGTAGCGCGGGTGAACAGCGGCAGCTCCTGCAACACTCGTCCCCGTGTATCAATGATGGCCGTCGCGCCGGTATTGGTGGCGCGCAGCATGTAGCGCCCGGTTTCCAGTGCGCGCATCTGGGAACTCTGCATATGTTGCCATGGCGCCACCGAATCGCCGAACCATGCATCATTGCTGACGTTCACCAGCAACGTGGCGCGCGGCAGTTGGTGGATGATTTCTTCGCCGAACACGTCCTCGTAACAGATATTCATGGCCACGTGCTGGCCCGCCACCGGCATCGGTACCTGATAGGCATCGCCGCGTGCGAAATCAGAAAGCGGGATATGCAGCACATTGATAATCCATCCGAATAGCCATTTCATCGGGATGTATTCGCCGAATGGCACCAAATGAAATTTACGGTAAGTGTGCGTGGATGCGGTACCAAAGCTCAGCACGCTGTTGAAGTAGCGGCCATCCGGGAATTGTTCCGGCATTCCTACCAGCACGTCGCCACCATGGGCGCGCGCAGTTTCTGCCAAATCATTCAGATAGCTGGCCGGTACCTGGTCGTAAAATACCGGAATGGCGGTTTCCGGCAGGATGATAAGCCGGCCCGGACTGGCAGCCACCATTTCGCGGTAATCACGCAGTGTGCTGACCACCTTTTCCGGTTGCCATTTCATATCCTGGGCAATATTGCCCTGCAACAGACTCACTGCGACTGGCGCACCAACAGGCTGTGTCCAGTGAATCTGACCCAAACCCCAACCCGCCAGCCACAGCGCTGCGGCCATCAGCACATAGCGCAAGCGCCCCAGCGCCAATACCGCTGCGCTGAGCGCCAGTATCAGCGATACGCCATACACACCCAGCAACGGGGCGAAACCCGTCAGCGGGCTGGCCGGTACTTGCGAATAACCGATGGCGAGCCAGGGAAAACCGGTAAAAATCCAGCCGCGCACCCATTCCCCGACTACCCATAGTGCGGGTACAGCCAATAGCCAGCGCGCAACGCCGGCATTGCGCAAACCGTGCTGCAAGCCGCCTACAGCGGCGGGAAACAAGGCCAGAAACGCACAGAACAGGGTCGTCGCCAGCACTGCCAGCGGCATTGACATGCCCCCGTAGGTATGCAGGCTGATGTATATCCAGGACACGCCGCTGCCGAAATAGCCCAGTCCGAATAAAAATCCGCTGAGCGTTGCCTGACGCGCGCTATGTTGGTGTCGCCATAGCCAGATCAGTCCGGCCAAGCTGAACAGGGGAATGACAAACGCATAAAACGGCGCAAAGCCGAATACGCTGACCGCACCCAGCAGCGGCGCGGCGATGAAATGCCAGCGCGGAACACGCAGAGGATGTGCCAAATCAAGCCGCCCCGCGCATCCGAGGCGCAATCTGCTGCTCCGCGGCAAAATCCAGCATACGCTGGATAGAGCGCACGGCACGGCTGCGAACCGGCTCGGTAATATGGATTTCGTTATCCCCGGATTCCAGCACCTGTGCCAGTTTTTGCAGTCCGTTCATCGCCATCCATGGGCAATGTGCGCAACTGATACAGGTCGCGCCTGTTCCCGCAGTTGGAGCTTCGAGGAAGATTTTGCCGGATGCAACCGCCTGCATTTTGTGAAAAATGCCATTATCGGTGGCAACGATAAAGGTCTGGTTGGGCAGGGTTTGCGCAGCGTGGATCAACTGCGTCGTGGAGCCCACCACATCGGCCAGCGCAATCACTGCGGCGGGCGACTCCGGGTGTACCAGCACCGCGGCGTCCGGGTGAGCAAGCTTCATTTTTTGCAGCGCTTCGGCCTTGAATGCCTCGTGCACGACACACGCACCCTGCCACAACAGCATGTCGGCGCCGGTGGTTTTTTGCACATAATCACCGAGATATTTGTCCGGCGCCCACAGGATTTTTTTACCCTGTTTATGCAAATGCTCGACGATCTTGACCGCCGTGCCTGAGGTCACCACCCAGTCGGCGCGTGCTTTTACCGCAGCCGAAGTGTTGGCATACACCACCACGACACGTTCCGGGTGCTGATCGCAGAATGCAGAAAACTCATCGGCAGGGCAGGCCAGATCGAGCGAACAGTTGGCTTGCAGATCCGGCATCAACACACGCTTCTCCGGGTTAAGGATTTTCGCGGTTTCGCCCATGAATTTGACCCCCGCGACAATCAGCGTGCGGGCGGCATGGGCGTGACCGAAACGCGCCATTTCCAGCGAATCCGAAACACAGCCGCCGGTCTCTTCAGCCAGATCCTGTATGTCTGCAGACGTATAGTAATGCGCCACCAGCACCGCGTTTTGCTGCAGCATCAGCTGCTTGATGCGCGCGATGAGTGTTGCGCGCACGCTGTCGGTAAGCTGCTCTTCCACCATCGGAGGCGCAATGATATTGGGCGCTTTGGGCATCTGGATCAGGGGCATGATCTTCATGGTCGGCCTCACTTGATATAAAGCACCGCGCCGGGGTGCTGCACGCGGTAGAGTTTTGCCGGGCGGTGGTTACCGACCCGGCGGCTGGTGCCGGTTTCGCCGATTAAATCAAGCGCCAGGATGTGCTTGCGGAAATTGCGCTTGTCCAGCGCCTCGCCGCGTATGGTTTCGTAGACTTTTTGCAATTCGCCCAGAGTAAACTCCTCTTGCATGAATCCAAATGCCACAGTGGAATAATCCAGCTTGGCGCGCAGCCTTTGCTGGGCCAGCGCGATCACCTCGCGATGGTCGAAAGCCAGTTCCGGCAGTGCATCCATCGCAAACCAGGCGACTTCCGCCGCATCCGATCCCGCCACCGGCGAGAGAATTTCGCTGGGCGCCAGCGCGTAATAGGTCACGCTGATGATGCGCTCGCGCGGGTCGCGGTCGGGTTTGCCGAAGGTGTAGAGCTGCTCCAGATATACGCCCGTCACCCCGGTTTCTTCGGCCAGTTCACGCAGGGCGCAGTCTTCCAGGCACTCGTCCATCTCGACAAAGCCGCCCGGCAGCGCCCAGCAGCCCTGGAAAGGCGCGGCACGACGCCGGATCAACAATACCGCCAGGCGCTCTTCACGAATCGTGAACAGCGCGATGTCGGTGGTGACCGCCGGGTGTGGATAGTCATAGCAAAACGGTTTCATTGGATGATTGGCCATGGTGTACAAAATACACCGACAAGATAGTGTTGCACAGACACTATGTCAAGCAGATTTTGCACGGCCATGCCAGAACCCCGCGCGATGCCTGTTAAAATGCGGCGCATGAAACAATTGCTGCTCGACATCGTTGCCCCACCCGCCCCCAGCCTCGGCAATTTTGTCATGGGCTGCAATGCGGAATTGCTGCATGCCGTAAGCGAGCAGGCGGCGGGGCAGGGCAATGAGCGCCAACTCTATCTCTGGGGCGCACCCGGCAGCGGCAGGACGCACCTGTTGCAGGCGGCAGTGGCTACCGCAGTAACATGCGGGCTGGAGGCGAACTACCTCCCTGCGTCAGCGTTTGCCGATGCGGCAGATACCCCGGCCGATTTCCTGGCGGTGGATGATGTCGACACCCTCGACGCCAACGCCCAGATCGACCTGTTCAACCGTATCAATGCGGTGCGCGAAGGCCATGGGCGAATCCTGGTCGCGGGCAACGCTGCGCCCGCTCAACTTGAGTTACGCATCGACCTGACTACGCGTCTGGGCTGGGGACTGGTGTATCAGGTGCAGGCGCTGACCGATGCGGAAAAAGTCCAGGCGTTGACCACCCACGCAGCCGGGCGCGGTTTCGACCTGCAACCCGGCGTAGCGGACTACCTGCTGCGCCACTGGCGGCGCGACCTCCCGTCATTACTGGCGGCGCTGGATACGCTCGACCACTATTCACTGGCAACCAAACGGCCGATTACGGTGCCGCTGTTGCGGGAAGTTTTGCGCGCTGAATAAAAAGGTATTCGGTAGCCGGTATTGAAAACGCCCCGATAGAAACCGTCGGCTCCGATTGTGTAAATCGGAACTCAGCGTTGCTCGGATGTTGGCTCGCTTGGCGTCAGGGGTGATCAGTCATCGTGGCCGCAGTGAATTCTGCTTTTCGGCCATTTCTGACGGTTGCAGAGAGACACCGGTAGTCTTCCTGTGTCCGCTTGTGGAACCATGGCCCAACTGGCGCTATCGGCCAGCAAGAGACGGTCAAGCAATCCAGTTCGACTGTTCTTGCTGACTTCGAGCGGCCATACAGTGGTGGCAAGGGGATTGACGTAAATCGACCCAATACGGCCACCGCTGTGACACCGAAAATTTCAGTAGTGAAAACAGGTGCGCCATATTTCTGGTATGAGGAATCAGTACTGCAAGCCATTTCAGCTGAGATCATTAAAAATGGGTAACTCGTTTGTTGATGATTCCGGCAAAAATATGCAATAATGAGCTGCTCATTAGTTTATTGATGGATTATATATGGCGAAGAAAAAAGTACTATCTGGAGCAGCTACCGATGCCGGGCTCAAGCCCGAGGAATCCGTTCGTCAGAGGGTAATCCGCGATCTTCGGCAATTGGGGTGGGCTGAGACGCGCCTCCGCTGGAAGCCGGAATGGCCAGTTCCGGCAACGCCGCACGACCTAACCAAACGCGAACGCGGTCAAAAATTTGAAATATGCGGTAGCACTGACTTGGTAGCGTTTGCGGACGATAGTGGCGAATGGCACGCACTTCAAATTATCTTTGAGTTCAAGGCTCCAAATATCGATGCTGGACGCTCACAACTTGTCCGCTACCTCAGCGCGGAACCAATGGCAAAAATGGGGTACTGGACCAATGGATCCCAAAGCCTTGCGATTTATAAGCGACATACTTGTGAATGGGTTTTTGAACAAGGCGCCGCGCTGCCTCACCCTAGTGACGACCTTACTCAACCCCCAACAACTCCCCCGACATGGAACACATTACGAATCCCTACCGAAGCAGAGCTGACAGGGGCATTAAAAAGACTTGTAGCAACCACGGTAGTGAGCGATGCCAACGTAAATCGCAGAGAAGAGCAGCTTCGGGAACTCCTTCACATCATTCTAACGAAACTCGAAAGTGACGCTATTTCCAGCCGTTCTGCAAATCAGGACAAACCAGTCAGCTTCCGAATCTACGGGGACAATCTAACTAAGGTCGCCTTAACTGCGAAGGAAATCCGGGACCAATTTAAGGCGTATTTTGATAAGCAGAGAACCAGAATCTTCCTGCCAAGCGATAGAGACGTAATTCTATTGAGCAGTGAAACGATATTTGCTGTTGTTGCTGAATTAGCACCTTTTCGCATCCTCGGTGATCACGTGGATCTTCTTGCCAAAGCCTTCCAAATTTTCAGGACGCAAGCTTTAAAGAGCGCGGAAGGTCAGTTTCTAACCCCGCTTCGTATCGTCCGTCCCGCTGTCATGGCAATGGATATCACCTCCGAAGACAAAGTTATTGACCCGGCATGCGGCACTGGCGGATTCATTGTAGAAACCTTGCGCCAAGTAACAGACCGTGAATTTCCTAGTGAGGCAGAAGCTTGGAACATGGTGAAATGGGCCAACGACAACCTGTATGCAGTGGATAAAGATGATATCGGCATTAAGCTGACTCGAGCCATCATGGTTGCGATGCGCGATGGCTCCACACACGCACTCCTTGGAGACGCTGTGCGAGTACATCACTGGGCGACAAAATACCCGAAACTTGCTCAGGAACTAAGTCAACCAGACAACACTGGTAACGATACCCCCGACGTTTATGAACAATTCACTGTAGTAATTACCAATCCACCGTTTGGTGAAAACCTGAAAGTTAAGGGTGCGGACTGCCGCGCGTCGAAATACACAATCTCGGTCGCCGCTGCAATGAAAGGCCCGACGGACTACTGCGATCTCGAAATCGGGCTAGTCTATTTGGAGCTAGCGCACCGACTTCTGCAGCTTGGTGGTCGTGTAGGGATTGTGCTTCCCGAAACATACTTTTTCAGCTTCTCTTATCGGTGGTTGCCTGGGTGGCTCAAAAATCGCTTCGAGCTACGCGGAATGATAAACATCCCAATGGAAGCATTTGAGGAATTCTGCCGAGCCAAGACCAACTTCTACATATTTGAAAAAGTCGGCCATGGGGCCGAGGAAGTTTGTGACGCTGATAACATAAACCCAATAAAGGAGGCATGATGCCCACCCACCGCCCATCTTGGTTCTCTGACGACAAAATTATGGTTTCAACTGCCCCCACTTGCGGACTGACCAAGGGGGGACGGCTACTGCCGAAGATCGACCCAGCTACCGGTAAGCGAATCCAAACAATTGACCCCGAGACGGGAGCCTCAATAGATGCAATTAACGATCAGCTTCTCGAAGATGTCGAAGCACTTGTGACTGGAAAGATCACGGAAACGCTACGTTTTGTCCCTCGAGCAGATGTAAGTATGCGACTAGCGGTACCTGCGTACTACGAATCCCGACACATCGAACGATTCCGGGAAGCCATGCAGGAAGAACGTTTTGCTGGATTCAGCTCCGCTACCATCGGCGAACTTGCAAAGAAAGGGATCATCGAAATCAGGAACGGACACGGCTCTCCCTCTCATGATCAACGTGTGGGCAAAGTTCCGTATATTAAAGTATCGGACTTACGGGCTGGGATGGTGAACATCAATCCAACGAACCGTGTCCCGAAATCTGTTGCCGAAGCTTTTTGGCGGGGTCCCTCATCAGGACTCCGGGCATTTGATCTTATTTGCCCAGAACGAACCTCTAAGAATATCGGTGACTTTTGCATGTTAATGCCCGGCCAGGAGCAAGTCGTTACGACGAAAGAAGTGATTGTGCTAAGACCCGGGTCCAATGCAGATTTTGATGCCTTTTACCTGCTATGGGCGATGACCCTAAAAGTGGTTCGGGATCAATGGAAGCGGGTTGTCTTCATGCAAACGAACCGGGAGGATGTTGGATCTCGCTATCTCGAGATAGAAATTCCGATCCCACCTAACCGGGGGGTTGCGGATGCCGCTTCATACGCTTTCCGGCAGTACTACACGTCCATCGCTGATGCGCGTGTATTTCTTGGTAAGTACCTGTCAGAAGTCGGAGATCATCACTTTTTCGTTTCTGGCGCAGAAATCTCCGAGCCGGAAATCGAGCTAATCGATGATCAAAATGATTTGGCAGATTTAGGGACCACAGTGATTCCAAAAGTCTCGGGGTGATTTTTTAGGACACTCTCTTTGTGGATTCAAGCCTACTTACGCTCCGAAACGGACGGTGGGCCTGTAGACCGTGACAGGCACAGTTCCGGGTCGACAGTACGCATTCGTAGATCAGGAAAGCGGACGCTCGCCATGGCGGTTCTTGAGTTCAGCGCATCTGACCGCTTAGGCCGATTATGCACAGTCCTCGATTATGTGAAGTGGTTGGCCTGACTGACCGTAACGGCTCGATTTGATGCAATCACCAAGGGTTGCACCTTGCCATGAAGCGTCATTGGCGAGGTAAAAAATCACAACCGATGCGCGCCTGCTGTTGATAGAAGCCGCTATTCAATGGCAGTGATTCATCGACAGAAACTCGACCAAAGCAGACGGGGCGATTTCCTCGAAAGGCATTATGACTGGTAAACGGTCTATTCCACGCCCACCGCTTTGTTCTACGCTTTCGGTTTTCTTCCAGGGGCTGCAGGCGGAATATATCCCGCCACTCGACAGAGCGTCGCCTCACTCTTCTTGCCTTTTTCAAACCGAATCGAATGGCACGCGATCACCGCCCCACTGGCTGTTAGTTTTGATACGGAGAGGCGCACGTTCGCCAGTGAGATGCCTGTGTCATGGGCGATCTCCGAGTCTAGTTTCTCGCCGTGTTTTTTAAGGTATTGCAGAATCTGGTGCAACGCAAATACTCCCCACGAACATTAAAAAAGCAGTCGAAGTGTTGGCGCCATGGTGAAAATTCATTAAAAATTTCGCAACACACTCAACCAGAAATGATCGCCGCATCTTTCGCAGCAAGACTGCCTACGGCTGACCAGTCGAGATTATCACCGCCATGAGCCGCCAAATCCAGAAAACGATCGCGCAAGATACTGGCAAAAGGCAGCGGCACTTTCAAATCCTCGGCTGCGGCCAGAACCAGTCGCATATCTTTTTGGCCCAGGTGAGCGGCAAACCCGGCAGGTTCAAAATGGCGATCGGCAATCATGCCACCGTAGTTCTTGTACAGAGGTACATTGAATATGCTGGAGGTGAGCAGATCAAGATACTGATGCCGATCTACGCCGCCTTTTTCCACCAGCGCCATGGCCTCGCCCAGCGACTCGATCACCGTTGCAATCAGGAAATTGCCACTCAACTTCACCAGATTCGCCTTTTCAGGATCATCTGACACGATGAAAGTACGCTGACCCAGAATGTCCAGCAATGGTTGGATCTTTGCGATGAGCTCGGGTTTGCCCGCCGCGACCATGAAAAGCTTACCGGCTGCGGCGGCATCCGGCCTGCCGAATACAGGCGCCGCAATAAAACCCTGCTGTTTTTCACGGTGCGCCTCGGCAAGCTGTGCGGACAAGGCGACGCTTACGGTGCTGCAGGAAACGTGTATGGCGCCGGGCTTGAGATGCTCCAGAATGCCGGAAGGGCCCAGCGTCACTTCACTCAGCGCGGCATCATTGGCCAGCATGGTGAATACCACATCGGCATCGCAAACTTCCGCAATATTTTTCGCGGCCCTGGCCCCTGCCGCAATCAGCGGCTGCATCCGTTCTGCAGATCGGTTGTAGACGGTCAGCTCGTATCCTGCCTGACACAGGCGGGAGGCCATGCCTGCGCCCATTTTCCCCAGTCCGATAAATCCTGTTTTCATCATTCTTCTCCAAAAAGCAGATCAGTGTTTTTTATAAATTCGCCATGTTGATGAGTTCGATATCCGAGACAATGTCATGTTGGGCACAAAAGTCCAGCATCCAGTGTTTCGCGTATGCCCTCTGATAGTGAGAAGCGGGAGCCCAGGTTGAGGGAGGGTTGTCACCGCAGCATTGCGCGGAGCTTGGCGGTGATTTCATATGACCTGAGACGCGCAGAATGATCGAAGATCTGCGACGTGATCATCAATTCATCCGCCCCGGTTTGTTCGATGAACGCTTCCAGTTTAAGCTTTACTGTGTCGCTGGAGCCAATTGCCGAGCATGACAGAACCTGGTCCAGCAGGGCCCGTTCCGGGGGACCGATGCGATTCATATAGCCGTTCTCGGGTGGCGGCAGACGCTTGGGATGGCCGCTGCGCAGGCTGACAAATGCTTGCTGCATTGATGTGGCGAGAAATTGCGCGTCCTCTTCCGAATCTGCCGCAAACACGTTGAAGCCGAGCATCACATACGGTTTCTCCAGATGGGCAGACGGCTTGAAATTGGCGCGATACAAGGCAAGCGCCTGCATCATTTGTGCGGGCGCAAAATGCGACGCGAATGCATAGGGCAGACCCAGCTCAGCAGCCAGCTGTGCGCCAAAAAGACTGGAGCCCAAAATCCATATCGGTACATTGAGCCCCGCGCCCGGAACGGCACGAACCGCGTGCCGTTGCGTCGCCGCGAAGAAATCCATCAGTTCGACGACGTCCCGGGGAAAGCGATTCCAGCGTTCCGAACTGTTCGGCGATCACCAGAGGCGAATGGTTGGGCAACATGATCCCGCCGGCACCGACGCGGATGGTCGAGGTGCCGCCCGCGACATGCCCGATCAGGACAGCGGTCGCGGCGCTGGCAATGCCGGGCATACCATGATGCTCGGCCAGCCAGAAGCGCTGGTAACCCCAGCGCTCTGCGTGCCTGGCAAGATCAAGCGTGTTGCGAAACGACTGGGCAGCGTTGCCGCCTTCGGTGATTGGAGATAGATCGAGGATGGAAAAGGGGATCATGCGTTCGACATGGGAGCGATAGCCACAAAGACAAGATTAAATCCGAACTATGTTCGTGAGGCGAAACCCCATATCCATAAAAAAGGCGGCTAACGCCGCCTGGAAAATGAAAATGCTTTAATGGATTTCCAGCCGTTTTGCGGAGGCTGCTGCCTTTTTCGGCAAGCGTAGCTCCAGCACGCCATCATGGTACTTCGCCTCTGCGGCCGCATCGTCGATGTCGTTGCCCAAGGTAAAGCTGCGATAGGCTTTGCCGAAGTAGCGTTCCGAGCGCAACAGTTTTTCACCATCCTTGTTCCCGGTTTCGCGCTTGACTTCAGCACTGAGCGAGACCTGGTTGCCATCGATGGTGACGTGAATGTCTTCCTTTTTCACGCCGGGTACATCGGCATGCACGGTGTAGCCCTGTTCATCTTCTTTCACATCCATCTTGATTTGTACGACGGCCTCGCTATTGGTAGCGCGCACCGGGCGGAAAAAGCCACGGAACAGGTCATCGAATGGTTCGACAGTGAAATCAAAAGGGCCGTAACGGGAAATATTTGCCATTTCAAAACTCCTTCTTTTCAGGTTGATCATCAGGCAGTCAATGGACTGCCTTCCCACATCGTAGATTTGGCTGCGCTGAAAAATTTCAAGCGTCGGGCAGAGTAATGATCGGCCGCCGCATCCGGCGGAAAGGCTAATAACCCTTGCAACATGGCGTGTTTCGATTCCGGAATTTTCAGGCCGCAGTGCTCCTATGCGTCGTCACTGGAGTCTTGCAGGATGGTGGGAATGCTTCGAAAATCATGCCGGTGAGGATTTTTTCCCCCGATCTTGAATGACGTCAAATTCCTGATACTAATAATTTCGTGGGTTGCATTGGGCATAAAACACTGGACTGGTTGAGTCTTGACGCTGGTTGGTAGTTCAACCCCCGTGGCAGATGACCGCATCCATTACATTCAATCATTGTTTGTAGGCAACTCTGCGGCGCTAATATTTTGTTGCTGTTGTTTGGTCAAGTACGCAATCTGTGAAAATGTTGCATCGAATACTATTGTTGCGCTTTTAAGATCTTCCATATTGTTATGCAGATCAGTTTCAAGCCTGGATAAATCTTGTCGAATATTAATGAGCTGATTACGGTGGTTGCTAATTTCGTCTTTATCCAGGCGTAATATGCTATTAGCCTGTGCCAAATCGCTATTCATAGAAGCCAGCAAACCTGCAAGTCGATCATGAATAATGGCTATTTTGTTCAGCGATTCTAGTGCATTAAGATGAATATCCATTACTTCAGGTGTTTCAGGCTTGAATTTCCCCAAGGTTTTTTCTATAGCCCTAACTCTTGAGGCAATTTTTAATGCCTTATCCGGTAGGGCAATATCAGAGGCTATTGGTTTATTAAGGACGGCGTTTAGTTCATTTGAGATTGCATTGACATCTGCGGCGTTATAAGCGTTTTCAAAGCGGGTAATGTCCTCAAGAATTTGTTTTGCATGCACCGCTTTTGAATCTTCATTTTTAGGCTGATGATCTGCTGTTTTTGAACAGGATATTAAAGCCGCTGATGCCACAATAATTAGAATAGCCGTTTTTTTAATATCCATATTTTTGGTGCCTATTTTGGGTTTGTGGAGGAGAAGAGCGCCGCCAGTTTTACCAGCGCAGGCAAACAGCACTGCCTTGAATTTGCTCAGTACCCTCTCTGTCCACGGCGGCAGCGGTTTCAGTCCGCATTTCGTCCAAGTTCATCTTCATCGACCTGTTCTGGCTCTGTGCCAGTCAGCAGCATGGCTTTGCGCTGCTCCGGGGTTTCCAGGCTGACGCGTCCCAGCGAGCCGTCACGATAATCCTGCAACAGTGTCAACGCAGCTTTTTCCAGGTCGGCTTCGCCGCCCTTCAAACGGTAACCGCGGCGTTTGGCGATGGCCTCGATGACGCCGACGCCATCCATTTCATCCAGCGTAAAGCCATAACGCGCCTGCAACAGGGCCGGGTAATTTGCAACCAGGCTGTCGGCAAGGAACGTAGCCACTTCTTCGTCGATCACCGCGTTGCGCCCCACTGCATGACTGGCTGCCAGCATCAGGCCGTCGCGTTCGTGTTCGATTTTCGGCCACAGCATGCCGGGGGTGTCTATCAGCGTCATGCTGTCGTTGAGTACCAGCCGCTGCTGGCTTTTGGTCACCGCGGGTTCATCGCCCACCTTGGCTACACGGCGTTTGAGCAATGCGTTCATCAAGGTGGATTTGCCGACGTTGGGGATGCCCATGATCATCATGCGCAGCGGTTTGATCGGCGTGCCGCGGTGCGGTGCCAGGGCCAGGCAAAGCGCAGGGATTTTGGCGACATCGGCAGCTTTTTTGCATGACAGTGCCACCGCCTTGACGCCCTTTTGGGCGTTGTAGAATTTGAGCCAGGCTTGCGTCGCTGCCGGGTCGGCCAGATCGGCCTTGTTGAGGATTTTCAGACATGGGCGTTGACGTGCGAGGCGCAATTCGGCAATCATCGGATTGCTGCTGGCTTCGGGCAGGCGTGCGTCGACGACCTCGATCACCATGTCGGTCTGCGCCATGGTTTCGGCGGCCTTTTTGCGCGCCGCGGTCATGTGTCCGGGATACCATTGGATGGCCATGCGTAATTTACAATCTAATCAAAAGCTTATTTTACCCCAGGCAAGGCCTGCGTGCCGTCTGCCGTTGCACGGTAAAATGGCCTATTGGCTCCTGATTGAAGGCAACACATGCTGCGTATCACCGAACTCAAGCTCCCGCTCGACCATCCTGAAGCCGCCCTCAGGGCGGAAATACTGCGCCGCTTGGGCATCGCAGACGAAGCGCTGCTCGGCTACACGATATTTCGACGCGGGCATGATGCGCGCAAGCGCCCGCTGATTACCTTTACCTATACGCTGGATGTCGAGGTCAAAGACGAAGAGGCGGTGCTGCGCCGCCTGAAAAATGACCGGCAGATCGCGCGCGCGCCGGACACCAGCTACCATTTTGTCGCCCAGGCTGCGGCGCATCCAACTCAGCGTCCGGTGGTTATCGGCACCGGGCCGTGCGGCATGTTTGCCGGGCTGATTCTGGCGCAGATGGGGTTTCGCCCCATCATCCTGGAACGCGGCAAGGCGGTGCGCGAGCGCACCAAGGATACCTGGGGCTTGTGGCGCAATGGGGTGCTGAATCCGGAATCCAATGTGCAGTTCGGCGAGGGCGGCGCGGGCACGTTTTCGGACGGCAAGCTCTACAGCCAGATCAAGGACCCCAAACATTTGGGACGCAAGGTGATCGCCGAATTCATCAAGGCGGGTGCGCCGCCGGAGATTGCATTTGTCAGCAAGCCGCATATCGGCACGTTCCGGCTGGTCGGCATGGTAGAAAAAATTCGCGCCACGATTGAATCGCTGGGGGGCGAAATACGCTTTCAATGCCGCGTGGATAATCTGGACATCGAAGATGGCAAGGTGCGCGGCGTGACGCTGGCCAGCGGCGAGCACATCGCTGCACGCCATGTGGTGCTGGCGGTGGGACACAGTGCTCGCGATACCTTTGAAATGCTGTACCAGCGCGGTGTGCATATCGAGGCCAAACCGTTTTCGGTGGGATTTCGCATCGAGCATCCGCAGTCGCTGATAGATCACTGTCGTTTTGGCGATCGCGCCGGCCATCCTGAACTGGGAGCCGCCGACTACAAGCTGGTCCATCATGCGCAAAATGGCCGTGCGGTATACAGCTTTTGCATGTGCCCGGGCGGCACTGTGGTGGCGGCGGCTTCCGAACCGGGGCGCGTGGTCACCAATGGCATGAGCCAGTATTCGCGCAACGAGCGCAACGCCAATGCGGGTATCGTGGTGGGCGTCACCCCCGACGACTATCCTGGTCATCCGCTGGCCGGGATTGCTTTTCAGCGCCATTGGGAAACGCAAGCGTTTGAGCTGGGCGGCCGTGATTACTGTGCGCCGGGGCAATTGGTGGGCGATTTTATTGCCGGGCGCGCGTCAAACGAATTCAGTACGGTGTTGCCGTCCTACACGCCGGGCGTGAAGCTGGGTACGCTGGACAGCAGCTTGCCGGATTATGTTATTGCGGCAATACGAGAGGCACTACCGGCGTTCGACAAGCAAATCCGCGGTTTTGCCATGCATGATGCGGTACTCACCGGCGTGGAAACGCGCACCTCGTCACCCATACGCATCACCCGCAACGAAGGCTATCAGAGCCTCAATACGCAGGGCCTGTATCCGGCAGGCGAGGGCGCCGGATACGCAGGCGGGATTTTGTCTGCTGCCGTAGATGGCATCAAAGTTGCTGAGGCCGTAGCATTGGCTATTGTTAGACAATAGAACCTCAGACACCCGTTTTGGTCAGACCTCATACAATAAACAACAAACAGGTGAGTTTAATATGCCAGACCCGGATACACATCTACCCTTTGGCGCACCCCATCCATGGTCGTTAGACCAGATTGCATATGATCGCATCGCGCACGAGAACATTGTCAACGAAGAGACGTGGTTTTATGTATTGGCGGGCGCATCATTTGTGGAGAGTTTTTCTGATTTATTCACCCACAATCTGCTGGGCCATATGGAGGGCGATACCGAAGTCACCCAATGGTTGAGCGAGCGCTGGGAACCGGAGGAACTGCAGCATGGCCGTGCCTTGCGCCGCTATGTGGAAACGGTATGGCCTGCGTTTGACTGGCAGGCTGCGTTCGATGGTTTCTGCGCGGATTATCGTCCGTTCTGCAAACCCGAACTGCTGGAGCCCACGCGGGCGCTGGAAATGGTGGCGCGCTGTGTTGTGGAAACCGGCACCTCGGGCCTGTATGGCTTATTGCACAAGATCAGTCCGGAACCCGTGCTGACCGCACTGGTAGGGCATATTCGCAGCGACGAAGTGGGACATTTCAAATATTTTTACCATTTTTTCCTGCGCTATCGCGAGATAGAGCGTCCGTCACGCTGGCAAGTGGCACGTGTACTGCGGGAGCGATTGGGCGAGATCGGTCAGGAAGATGCCTACCTGGCAGTAAAAAACGCATTTGAGGTACGCAACCCGGGACAGAAATTCAGCCCCAAAGATTTTCAGCACTTCCAACACACCGCCGGACATTGGGCGCGCGCCGACTACCCTTACGAAATGACGGTGAAAATGCTGCTCAAACCGATGCGCCTGCCTGGCTTTATCAACCGCATGGCAATGCCGCTGCTGATGCGACAGGCACAACGCGTCGTCGCGCCGTGATGCACGCCATGCGCGGCAGGTACTGGTTATGGCGTTGCTCGAAGCATCGACAGCACCCGGCTAGATTCAGGCTGCAGGCCGCATCTGGCGCTGGTACAGGAACTCCAGCACGCGCGCGCGCAAGTGATGGTAATGCGCGTTGTTGGCCAGCTCCAGGCGGTCGCGCGGCTGTGGCAAGTCCACCGTGAGGATTTCGCCGATGGTGGCAGCCGGACCGTTGGTCATCATCACAATGCGGTCGGACAGCAGCACCGCTTCGTCGACGTCATGGGTCACCATGATGACGGTGCTTTGAGTGGCGGCAACGATTTTCATCAACTCGTCCTGCAGATGTGCGCGGGTCAGCGCGTCGAGCGCACCGAACGGTTCGTCCATCAGCAGTATTTTTGGTTCCATCGCCAGCGCGCGGGCAATGCCGACGCGTTGCTTCATGCCGCCGGAGATTTCATGCGGGCGTTTGTGCGCGGCATGGGCAAGCCCGACCAGAGCCAGCGCGTCAACGGTACGCTGTTTGAGTCTGGCTTTGCTTTCCTGGCGACCAAACACGCGCTCCACAGCGAGGTAGATGTTGTCGTGGCAAGTGAGCCAGGGCAACAGCGAATGATTCTGGAATACCACGCCGCGTTCCGGCCCCGGTCCCTTGATCTCGCGTCCGGCACAGAGCGCCATGCCGCTGCTGGCATCCTGCAGACCGGCCACCACGTTGAGCAGGGTCGATTTGCCGCAGCCGGAGTGGCCGATGAGGGTAAAAAATTGTCCCTGAGCGATGTTCAGATTGATATTGTGCAACGCGTGAAATGCGCCTTTTTTGGTGGGGAACGTGACGTCCACTTTTTCCAGCTGTACAAATTTTTCCATGACGGTTTCCTTATTCGTAGCTAAAGCGCTTGGCAATCAGTACCAGTATCTGTTCCAGCAGCAGGCCGACAATGCCGACCACGAAGATGGCAATGATGATGTGTGCGACGTTGAGGTTGTTCCACTCGTCCCATACCCAGAAGCCGATGCCCACGCCGCCGGTGAGCATTTCAGCCGCGACGATCACCAGCCAGGCAATGCCGATCGACAGGCGCACTCCGGTAAGTACGTGGGGTACCACGGCGGGGAACAGGATGCGGCTGAATATCTTCCACTCGGACAAATTCAGCACGCGAGCGACGTTGAGATAATCCTGCGGTATCTGACGCACGCCGACTGCAGTGTTGAGTACCATCGGCCAGATGCTGGAGATGAAAATAACCCAGATCGAGGCCGGCTCGGCGCGGTGGAATACCAGCAGGCCTATGGGTAGCCATGCCAGCGGGGATACTGGCCGCAGCAGGCTGATGATGGGTGCGGTCATCGCTGCAAGGAATTTGAAACGGCCGATCATGAAGCCCAGCGGTATACCGACCAAGGCGGCTATGCCAAAGCCCAGGCCCACCCGATAGAGCGAATACAGGATGTTCCAGCCGATACCCTGGTCGTTGGGGCCATTGTTATAAAACGGATGGGCGAATAATGCCTGCGCCGAAATCCAGGTTTTGTAGGGGCCGGGCAGGTTGCTTGTTTCCTGTGCGATCAGTGCCCAGATGCCAAGAAAGGCTGCTATGCCCAACAAGGGTGGGATCAAGACGCGCAACACGGCGCCGAGCTTTTCCCTGGCGTTGAACGCAGGTTTGGTCACGCTGGGTTCGGGTTGTGTAGGTTGAAGCACAGTCGGTGCTGAGTTTTCCTCAGCGGTCGGACTGTGTTGAAGGGTTCCGTATATAGCACTCATGGTGAATCTCCTTAATTGCTGTTTGCCGCGCGCATATGACGGTTGTCAGAGTGATCAGCCGGGGCAATAACGGGCGTCATGTCGTAGCGCACGCAGCCTGCTTCATGGCGGTGGCCAGTGTGGTGTAGGCGTTGACCCAGGCCAGCTTTACGGCCGGCGTGAAGCCCTCGCCCAGGCCTTGGCCGAGCGTCCAGATCAATGCCTCTCCCACGGTGTCGTAGTGATGGTCTTTCACCCCGTAACCGACATGGCGTCGTCCCAGGTCTCCAACGGCACCCAGAATCGGTCCCAGCTGGTCGAGGCTGTTGACCACCGTGTTGATCATGGTCATCAGCTTGCGCCCCTGCTCGGCCATGTCGCCTTTGAACAGGCTGCGCAAGGAGGGGTCCAGTTCAAACAGCCGGGTGTAAAACAGGCCTGCGGCGGTGTCCTTGATGGGCAGAACCTGTTGCCAGCTGGATTTGACCAGCGTGATTTGCTCGGGTGTCATGATTATTTCCTTGAATGTTTGTGGGACTAAGCCTTGATCTTGAAACCGTTGGCGTATTTCTTCGGATCCGTGCCGTCCCACACCACGCCGTCGATCAGCTTGGCGGAGCGCATCGGGCTCTTCGGCACGGCAATCTTGAGCTGGGTGGCGGCCTCGGTATAGAGCTTGATCTGGTTGACCTTTTGCGCCTCGGCCAGATAGTCCGGGTCGGTCTTCAGCAGGCCCCAACGCTTGTGCTGGGTAAGGAACCACATGCCATCGGAGAGATAGGGGAAGTTCACCTTGCCGTCGTTGAAGAATTTCATGTAGTTCGGATCTTGCCATTTTTTGCCCAGGCCGTTTTCGTACTGGCCATGCATGCGGCCTTCAATGGAGTCGAAATCGGTGTTGACGTAGGCTTTGTCGGCGATGATTTTGGCGACCTGGGTGCGGTTGCTCATGGTGTCGATGTAGCGTGAGGCATCCAGCACAGCCATGATCAGGGCGCGCGCCGTATTCGGGTGTTTGGCGACCCACTCGGCGCTGGTGCCGAGAATTTTCTCCGGGTGGTCTTTCCAGATTTCCTGAGTGGTGACGGCGGTAAAACCGATCTTGTCATGGATGGCGCGGGCGTTCCACGGCTCGCCCACGCAAAACCCGTCCATGTTGTCCACGCGCATGTTGGCTACCATTTGCGGCGGCGGCACGGTAATCACCTTGGCTTCGGTGAACGGGTTGACGCCGTAGGTCGCCAGCCAGTAATACAGCCACATGGCGTGTGTGCCGGTCGGAAATGTCTGGGCGAAAGTGTATTCGCGCGGCTCGGCCTTGATCAGTCTGGCGAGGCTGACGCCGTCCACCGCGCCTTTGCTCTTGAGCTGGTCGGATAGCGTAATTGCCTGGCCGTTGTTGTTCAGCGTCATCAGGTTGGCCATGTCTTTCTTGGGTCCGCCGATACCCATTTGCACGCCGTAAATCAGGCCATACAACACGTGCGCTCCATCCAGTTCGCCGTTCACCAGCTTGTCGCGCACGGCGGCCCAGGAGGCTTCCTTGCTGGGGGTGATTTTGATGCCGTATTTTTTGTCGAAACCCATCACGCTGGCGATGACTACCGAGGCGCAATCGGTCAGCGGAATGAAGCCGATTTTGACCTCGGTTTTTTCCGGCGCGTCGGAGCCGGCGGCCCAGGCCCCGCTGCGTACGCCGGGTGCGACCAGGTTCATCAGCGCGGCAGCACCAAGGATGCCGGTGGATTTTTTGAGGAAATCACGGCGCGTGTTTTCCGGGGAGGAAGAGGTAACGTCAATTTGGCTGTCGTGCGGCTGGTTGCTCATTGTGGCTGGCTCCGTATGTGCGTGCAGATTGCCGTCTCCGGTATCTGCAAAATAAAAAAAACGCTTGCGGAGTGCCGCCCGCCGTTGGACAGGACTCAAGAGCTATACAGCAAAGGCCGTGCCACATTGAATTAAACAATGTAACAAGTTGATTTGCTTAAATTAAACCCACTTTTTTTGGAAATCCGGATGAGGTGTGCATGATTGAACGCGCACGATGGCAGTGCACACGATTCGTGTTTCGGCACAACGATGGTTCAGCTACTCTGGCCAAGCTGCTGCAAAATGGACTCGGCGATTTCCACCAGGCGGCGGTTTTCAGACATGGCGGCACGACGCATGGCGTGGTAGGCAGCATCCTCGGATAACCCCTGATGAGCCATGAGTTTTTGCTTGGCGGCGTCAACCACGCTGCGTTCATGCGTCTTGCGCGCCGTTTCAGCGGCGTTCTGCAGCAGGAGCTGGTGCTCTTCAAAGCGTACCCGCGCCACTTCCAGTATCGGCCGGATGCGTTCAGCGTCCATGCCATCCACCACATAGGCAGATACACCGGCTTTGAGTGCCGCCCGTATGGATTCGCTGGCATCATCCGGGGTAAACATGACCACCGGACGCGGACAGTCGCGCGTGGCAATGCATAGGTGTTCAAGGGTATCGCGGTCGGGTGAATCGGTACCCATGATAATGACGTCCGGCGCATGCTTGGCGACTGCGGCGGCAAGATCAAATGCCGAACTCACTACGTCGGCTACCGTATAGCCTTGATCGCGAAATGACTGTTCCAATTGGGCGGCGCGGGTAGCGTCATGATCGGCGATCAGTACTGTCAACATGGCGTATCCTTCAAATACAAAAAGACGGGCTACCGAATCAAGCAAACACTGTGCTTATGTCACGATCAATAGATAGATCAGAAACAAATTAAGCACGATGGAAAACACCGCGACGGTCTGCCAAACCCGTGCCGGGTCACGCGCCAGCAGCGGTGTACGACGCGGTGCACCGAGCGGGCGGAGTTCGCCCTGTTCCAGCGCCAGCAGCATTTCTTCCGCGGTCTCAAAACGGTTTTCAGGGTTGACTGAGACGGCTTTCAATAACAGATTTTCCAGCCACTGCGGGATCTCCGGGCGGTAGCGTGTGGGTGGGGTCGGATCACCAAATCGGGGATGCTGAAACGGCTCGATTTCGCCGTAAGGATATTTGCGCGTGAGCAGGTAATACAGCGTGACCCCGGCGGCATACAAATCACTTTGTACCGTAGCGGCAGCGCCGGTGATCAGCTCGGGCGCCATGAAACTGGGCGTGCCCGCACCGCCGCCCGTGTCATGCAGGCTGCTGCTGGCGGCGACGCCAAAATCCAGAATGCGCAGCTTGCCGTCTTCGCCCAGGTGCAGGTTGGCGGGCTTGATGTCGCGGTGCAGGATGTTGAGCCGGTGCAGCACACCCAGCCCCTTGGCCAGGCGGATGCCGGTTTGCGTGGCTTCAGCGATGGAAAAATGCCGGCCGGCGTCCAGGTGCTGCTGTAGCGTGGCGCCCGCGTGCCAGCTCATCACGTAGTACAGCGCCGAGCGTTCATCTCCCGCCAGCGGCAATACCTGCGGGAAGTAATGGGCGATGACCTTTTTTGCCAGCCATTCTTCCTGGATCAGCGCCGCGGCAAATTCGGGCTGGTTGGCAGCCGGAGGCAACGTTTTCAATACCCATAGACGCCCGTCGCTGCGTTTGCGCACCTTGTAGAGAATGGACATGCGCGATTCGTGCAGCACTTCAATCACTTCAAAATCATCCAGCCGGGTACCCGGTTTGAGCCGGGGCGGTACCGGCAGGCAACGTTCGGCGGCGAGATGATCGCGCAGGTTGTCCTCCGCTACCGCGTCCACGCGCACCACTACGGCGCTGGCGTTGTCCTGGCCCCCCTGTTTGTGCGCCAGCCTGACCAGCACGTCGGCGGCCTGCGCCGGGTTGCGGTGCAGGTTGAGCGCGCTGTGCATGCCGAGGTCGCCGAGCGGCTCCCATACCCCGTCCGATACCAGCACAAACACATCGCCGGTCTGCAACGCGCCTTCGGCAAAGTCCGCCATCAAGTGGCTGTCCAGCCCCACCGCGCGCTTGAGTACGTGGCGCATGTCGGGCCTGTCCCACACGTGATCGGTGGTGAGCTGGGTGAAGGTCTCGCCGCGCAACCGGTAGATGCGTGAATCGCCCACGTGTGCCAGATGGTAGCGCTGACCGCGCAGCACCAGCGCCGACAGCGTGCACGACATGCCGGCCAGGTCGCGGCGCGTGGTGGCCTGGGAAATCAGCCAGCGATTGATGGCGCCGAGCACCTTGTCCAGCGCATGTTGCACCTCCCAGGTGTCGGGCGTGGCGTAGTAGTCGGCGAGCAGCCCGCGCACCGTATACTCCGCCGCTTCGCGTCCTCCCGCAGTGCCCGACACGCCATCGGCCAGCACCGCCAGTGCGCCCTTGTCGGTGAGCTGTGCGCCCTCCGGCGTGACAAATCCGCAGAAATCCTCGTTGCGCTCGCGCGGTCCGGCAGCAGAGGTGTGGGCTATGGTGAGTTGCAGGGGCATGGAAGAAGCCTGATGGACGGGACAGACAGGATAACCCGGCGCTGAGTAATTTGATTTCCAGCGCGCGTCCTGCCCGGCCCTTTCTGATGTCCTAAATCCGCGCACCTGCCACGCCCGGTGCACCCCATGTGGTGCGCCAGCGGGTTTTGACCTTGGCCAGCCCGACCAGCGCCACCAGTGCCAGGCAGGCAAAAATGATAAAGCCGGCCTGGTAGCTGCCGGTGAGCTGGCGCGAATATCCCAAGCTGGAAGCGAGATAGAAGCCGCCCACGCCGCCCGCCATGCCGACCAGACCGGTCATTACGCCGATTTCGCGACGGAAGCGTTGCGGCACCAGCTGGAATACTGCGCCGTTGCCCATGCCCAGCGCCAGCATCGCCGGTACGATCACCACCAGCGCCAGCAGGGGCGTGGGCATGCCTACGCTCACTGCGAGCAGGAACAGAGCAGACAAGCTGTACATGATGAGCAGGCTGCGGATGCCGCCGATGCGGTCTGCCAGCATGCCGCCGAAGGGGCGCACCAGCGAACCGGCGAATACGCAGGCGGCGGTGAAATACCCCGCGGTGACCGGCGACAGACCGTATTGCGTATTGAAATAAATGGTGAGGCTGGACGCCAGCCCGACAAAGCCGCCGAAGGTGACGCTATAGAAGAACATGAACCACCATGCATCCTTGTCGCGCAATACATGCAGGTACTCAGCCATGGATTTGGCGGGCGGGCATTCCGGGCTGTCCTTGGCGAACAGCAGATAAACCGCCAGCGCCACCCCGAGCGGAATCAGCGCCAGGCCGAACACATTGTTCCAGCCGAATGCCACCGCCAGACCGGGAGCGAACAACGCCGCCAGCGCAGTGCCGGAATTGCCCGCCCCGGCGATACCCAGTGCGGTGCCCTGATGTTGCGGCGGATACCAGCGCGACGCCAGCGGCAACGCGACTGCAAACGCCGCACCGGCAAAGCCGAGCAGCATGCCCAGAATCAATACTTGCTGGTAGCTATGGATGCCACCCAGCCAGGCCCAGCCCAGGCTGCCAATCACGATGAGTTGACCTATCAGCCCGGCTTTTTTGGGTTTGAGATGATCCACCAGCACCCCCATGACGATGCGCAACAGCGCTCCGGCCAGGATCGGCGTGGCCACCATCATGCCTTTCTGTGCGGCGTTCAGCCCCAGATCATTGGCAATCTGCACGCCGAGCGGGCCCAGCATCACCCACACCATGAAGGACAGGTCGAAATACAAAAAGGCGGCAAACAGCGTGGGCGTATGCCCGGCTTTCCAGAATGATTTATCCATTTTCAGCTTCCTGCGGTCACGGTTATTTTAAATCCGGCGCTCTACGGGCCGCCGCTCAGCACGGTTTAATGCAATGCGCGTGCCAGGTATTTAAAACATCAGCAAGATGCTGTTTATAAGAAGAGTTTAATTTTTGGTTGCGGATATTTTCTGGCAAAAACGGCCATCGCGCCTCTGCTTGGTGCGCGCGTAAGCTGCGCTGCACCGAAGCGGTGAAAAGATGCAGCCGACAGGGCTGCCTGCGAACGCAGTAATTCGTTAAAACACCTTGTTCGTCAACGCGTGATGGGCCAGTAAAAACATTGCCGCATTCCACGACTGTCCAGGCATGCCGCGCGGCTCGCCGGTCTTGCCGTGGAACCATTCGTTGAATTGCCATCCGTTCACGGCGTTGGCCCGCGCGATTTTTTCCAACATATTCTGTGCGAGTTGCGTCTTGCCGAGAGCCGCGAGCGCCATCGACCAGAACCCACCGATGAATGGCCAGACACCGCCATTGTGGTACTGAAATTCAAGGTTTTGACGATGGCGCCCCATATAGGAACGCCACAATGGATTGGTGCTGGTGATAGGGTCGAGCACACTTGCTCCCGGATACGGCTGATTCACCGAGGCCTGTTGCAACGCATGCAGGATGCGGTTGGCAGGCCCATCGTCGGCGAGGCCGAGCAGGATGGCGAGCAGGTTGCCCAACACGTCACCTTCTTCGCCCCAGAAGGAAAAATTGACGAAGCTCAGGTAGAGTTCACCACGCTTGGCACCATTGCGCACATAGTGGGTGAGTAATCGTAGCCGCTTATAGTCCGGCATCTGGTTGGAGAAGGGATAAAACAGGTGGTTGAAGTGAAATTTTGTTTGCTGCGCGTGAGGTAGCGCATACAGGCGTTTCACGTAGTACCAGAGGGTGTTGCTGTACAGCACGAAACCGGAGCGCGGCATGATGTCGGCCCAGTCGCTGGCCTCGTCCTGCCGCACCAGGAAAATCTGCGGGTGCTCCTGGCATTGTAGCCAGACCAGAGCCTTGCTGATCTGCTGCGCGAGGATTTCCTCGATTTGTTCGCCGGGCTCGTGGCGGGCATAAAACTTGATCGCAATCAGCCACCACAGCGTCGCGTCTATGCAACCCAGATACCAGAAATCGGCCTGATCGGCATCCGGGTCGACATATTTAGGAATCTGTCCGTTTTCGGCCTGATGGCGCGCCAGGGTAATGAGCCCGTTTTTTGCGCCTGCGTGGAGCTCTGGATCGCCTGAAACCAGCATGCCAAGTGCACAAATGGCCGCGTCCCGGCCGAACACGCGGGTGTAGCGACGTTGCTCGGCTTGAGGCGAGCGTGAAGCCGCCAGGATGCCGTGCGGCGTCAGGTTACGCAGCAGCAATTGCCGGGATTCATGGAGACAATCGTGCAATAGAGAGGAGGCTAAAGGCATTTAAGTATGAAAAGAGGGTCTTCAGTTTTTCGCATTGCCCGTACTCTTCCACATATCATGCATATTTACATCTTTTAAATGCGATCAACGCCAGTTCGGCTTGCTGGGCATACGGGCTACCGCCATCCTGTTGTGAAACGGGTGCTCAATTCGCGAACCGGCCAGGCTCAATGTAAAGGAATATGAAGTGCCCTATGTTCTGATCATTCATGAGGTGGAAGATTACCCGGCCTGGAAAGAGATTTTCGACCAGGCGGCGGAAATGCGAAAGCATGCGGGCGAAATAAGCTACCAGCTATTGAAATCCGAGCGCGACGCAAACCACATTGTTCATTTTTCAGAATGGTCTTCGCTGGAACGCGCACGGCGTTTTTTCGAGTCTCCTGAACTGGTGAAAATACGAAAACAGGCGGGCGTAAAAACCCCGGATTTTCTGTATCTGCAAGCGCTGGAAAAAGGCGTGCTATAGGGGAGCGTTGCTTCGGGTGTGCCGGTCAACCCGGCAGCGACGCAACCAGCCAGGCAGCAATCGCTGCCAGCAGCGTGTCGCTTTCACCGAGTGCAGGCAGGGTGTCAAACCCAACATTGGGATAGCGTGTACGCAACGCGTCCATCAGGATAGGAAAGTCGTGGCGCAAGTGGCCGCCGGGGCCAAGGAATAATGGTGCCACCGTGACATGACTGGCACCCGCCCCGATTTGCGCGGCAACCGCTTCGGCCAGACTTGGAGTCATCAGTTCCAGATAGGCCAGGCTTACCTGCCAGCCCGGGCGCTGGATGGTGACCAGTTCGGCAAGGCGCTGGAATGGCGCCGCCCATCGCGGATCGCGCGCCCCGTGGGCGAACAGCACCAGCCCGTTCATCGCCGCGTCGCGCTCAGAGCATTTCGATACGGGTGATGCTGTTCGACGACAGCGGGATAGCTCAGGCCGCTCATGGCGGATCGCTCAGGCAGCGCAGACGGCGACGATTTGTTTGATGTCCAGCCACACTACGCCAGCCTCATCCACCTTCACCTGCAAACAAGACGCATGCCCTTCGTCGGGTGCCTCGGCCGCGCCGCTGTCCAGGCCGATTTTCCAGCCGTGCATCGGGCAGGTTACGGTCTTGCCGGCGACGATGCCCTGTGACAATGGGCCGCCCTTGTGCGGGCAATGATCATGCAGCGCGAAGACCTCATCGTTGCCGGTACGAAAGATGGCGATGTCGCCTTGCGCGGATTTCACCACGCGTGCGCCAAGGCTGGGAATTTCGTCCAGCGTGCAGATTTTTTTCCATTCGCTCATTTGTTTCCTTCGTTTCATATGTTGCCACAGAGCCCGCAGAGAGGACGCTAACGCGGATTTCCTCTGAGCTCTGTGGCTAAAAAGGTTTTAAACCGTCAGCATCTCGAATTCGTGTTTCAGAACACCTTCTTTGGCGCGTTCCACCCAAGGGTCTTTTTCCACCTGCAATGCAAATATCATGCGTGCGTGCAGTTCGCGTCGATTCGCTGCGTCTTCGAGTACACGCTGCTTGATGTAATCCATGCCGACGCGATTGAAGTAATGCACAGTGCGTTCCAGGTAGAAGCCTTCCTCACGGTAGAGCTGGAGAAAAGCGGCGGTATATTCCATCACTTCTTCAGCAGTCTTCACCTTGACGAAGAAATGCGCGACTTCGGTTTTGATGCCGCCGTTGCCGGCGATGTAGATTTCCCAGCCGGAATCCACGCCGATGATGCCGACGTCCTTGATCGCCACTTCGGCACAGTTGCGCGGGCAGCCGGATACTGCCAGCTTGACCTTGTGCGGTGCCCACATTTTCCACAGCGCTTTTTCCAGATCCACGCCGAGCTGGGTGGAATCCTGCGTGCCGAAACGGCACCATTCGCTGCCCACGCAGGTCTTCACGGTGCGTAGCGCCTTGCCGTAGGCATGGCCGGATGGCATGTCCAGGTCGGCCCACACACCGGGCAGGTCCTCCTTTTTCACCCCGAGCAGGTCAATGCGCTGGCCACCGGTGACCTTCATCGTGGGGATCGCGTACTTGTCGGCGACGTCGGCAATGCGGCGCAGCTCGCTGGAATTGGTCTGCCCGCCCCACATGCGCGGAATCACCGAATAAGTGCCGTCCTTCTGGATGTTGGCGTGGGCGCGCTCGTTGATGAAGCGCGATTGCGGGTCATCCGCCGCCTCGCCCGGCCAGGTGGAGATCAGGTAGTAGTTCAATGCCGGACGGCAGGTGGAGCAGCCGTTGGGCGTGCGCCATTCCATAAAATCCATGACTTCCGGAATGGACAGCAATTTGTTGTCGCGGATGACCGCGCGTGCCTCGGCATGGGTATGATCGGTGCAGCCGCAGATGGACTTGGTTTTGGGCGCTTCGGAATAATCGCCGCCCAGCACCGAAGCGAGCAATTGCTCCACCAGCCCGGTACAGGAACCGCACGAAGAAGAGGCCTTGGTGTGCTTGCGCACGTCCTCCAGCGTGAACAGGCCTTTTTCCTTGATTGCCTTGACGATACTGCCCTTGCATACGCCATTGCAGCCGCAGATTTCCATTTCATCGGTCATGGCGGCGGCGCGGTTGTGGCCGGTATGGCCGAGATCGCCGACATGGCTCTGGCCGAACATCAGATGGTCGCGGATGTCGGAAATGTTGCGGCCTTCGCGCAGCAACTGGAAGTACCAGGCGCCGTCGACGGTATCCCCGTACATCACCGCACCGGCGAGCTTGTTGTCCTGGATCACCAGCTTTTTGTAGACGCCGCCCACCGGGTCGGACATCAGGATTTCCTCATAGCCTTCGCCACCGGTGAAGTTGCCAGCCGAAAACAGATCGATGCCGGTGACCTTGAGTTTGGTCGAAGTGACCGAGCCGGTGTAGCGTCCGATACCGAACTCGGCCAGGTGATTTGCGGCGACTTTGGCCATTTCGAACAGCGGCGCCACCAGCCCGTAAGCGGTGCCGCGATGGTTGACGCATTCGCCGACGGCGTAGATGCGCGGGTCGTAGGTTTGCATGGTGTCGTTCACTACAATGCCGCGATTGCAGTGGATGCCGGCTGATTCCGCCAGTGCGGTATTGGGGCGGATGCCCACGGCCATCACCACCAGGTCGGCCGGCACGGTTTCGCCATCCTTGAACTTCACTGCGGCTACGCGTCCGGATTCACCGCTTACCAGCTCGGCCGTGTTTTTTTTCAGCAGGAACTTCAGCCCCTTGTCCTCCAGACTTTTTTGCAGCAGTTTGGCGGAGGACTTGTCCAGCTGGCGTTCCATCAGCCATTCATTGATGTGCACGACAGATACGTCCATGCCGCGCAATTTCAGGCCATTGGCAGCCTCCAGCCCGAGCAGGCCGCCGCCGATCACGACTGCGTGCTTGTACACCTTGGCGGCATCGATCATGGCATCGGTATCGGCAATGTCACGATAGCCGATCACCCCGGGCAGATCATTGCCGGGGATAGGCAGGATGAAGGGGTTGGAACCGGTGGCGAGAATGAGCCGGTCATACTCCACTGCGGTTCCATCGTCCGCAGTAACCACGCGTTGCTTGCGATTGATATGGGTAATTTTCTTGTTCAGATGAAGCGTAATGCCGTTGTCGCGGTACCAATCCACATCATTCAGCATGATGTCCTGAATGGTCTGTTCGCCCGCCAGCACCGGCGACAGCAAAATACGATTGTAGTTGGCATGCGGCTCGGCGCCGAATACCGTGATGTCATACAGATCCGGCGCGAGTTTCAGCAATTCTTCCAGGGTGCGCACACCCGCCATGCCGTTGCCTACCATTACCAGGTTCATCTTTTTCATTGCGATATTCTCCATGAGGCTGGATGCTTATTAATTAAAATCTAACTTACCACAGAGGTCACAGAGCACACGGAGACAAAAGCCTGCGATTTAAGCAACCTGCTATATTTTGTAGGCCTTGTTCTTCTCCGTGGCCTCTGTGATCTCTGTGGCGAAAACGATTTTCTAACTCACGCGGCCTTGACGGCAATCCGTGTACAGGTTTCGATGTGTGCCAGGCTGGCGACTTCTCCAATCACCATGATGGCCGGGCTGCCTATGCCAGCCTGCTGCGTTGCGGCTTGCAGATTTCCTAAATTGCTTTTGATTTGTCGCTGCTCGGCGAGCGTGCCGTTTTCAATGACGGCCGCGGGTGTGGTGGCGGGCAATCCGGCTTCGAGAAGCTGTGCCACGATTTCCGGAAGGTTTTTGATACCCATGTAAATCACCAGCGTGGTACGTGCTGCCGCCAGCGCCGCCCAATTCACGCTGTTGCCGTCGCGCGTGTGGCCGGTGACAAAGGTCACGCCAGGCGCCCAATCGCGATGGGTCACGGGAATCCCCAGCGCCGCGGGCGCGGCCATGCCGGAAGTAACGCCGCTGATTATTTCTACCGCGATACCTGCTGCGCGCAAGGCCTCAACCTCCTCGCCACCGCGCCCGAACATGAATGGGTCGCCGCCCTTGAGCCGTGCGACTACTCTGCCGGCGCGTGCTTCCGCGATCATCTGGCGGTGGATGAAAGCCTGCGGTGTCGATTGGCAGCCGCCGCGTTTGCCGACCTCGATGATGCGTGCGTCAGCGCGTGCATGGCTCAGCACGGCGCGGTTCACCAGATCGTCAATCAGCACCACGTCTGCGGCGTTCAGCTTGCGCACCGCTTTTAATGTCATCAGTTCAGGATCGCCGGGACCTGCACCGATCAAATAGACTTTGCCTGCTTGCATGATGCGACCTTAATTTAAAATGAAATGCGTTAAACACTCCTAAGCAATACTTATGCCCATTCATTTGTATCGATATAACTTATTGTATTTATATATAAATCTGTATTTTTACCGGGAGCGCGCCGGGCAAGGCTCGCACCCATGCAGTGCAAGACAAAATCGCATGCACCATGATGGGTTTGGATTAAAAACAGGATTCGCTGATGCTGGACAAGATATTGCCCAGCGGCGGTTGTTACAGTGGAAAAATCAGGCAGCGGCCAGACTGGCAGTTTCCATGGCGACGATTGCCTTGGCCTGGTTCATGTCGTTGGTATAGCCCGCGCCATACAGGCAGCAGGCAAGCTGGTTGACCATGGGAAGCGGTATAGGATGCTGACCGGACATCGCCTCACGTATCCAGGTGGCGGTCGCGGGGGCGTCAATGGAGTCGGGCAGGTTGGGCAGGGATTTGAGCGGGCCGGCTTCGGCCTCGAACAATATTTGCTGTGCGCCGTCTTCGAAATATTCCAGATCGGGACGGCGTTTCGGGTTGGCGAAGGCCTCTCCTTCGGTGCCGCGCAACAGCAATGCGCGGCCGCCTGTAGCCTGGAAAAAATCACGCATTTTTTCCAGATAATCCGGATGGGATACGCCGACCAGGCGCAAGCTGTTGCCGCCAAACGGGTCTATTATCTTGGCCAAAGAATGGCCGGAATTGCGCACACCCAGGCGGTTGCGCAGTGCCAGCAAATTGGCAAGTCCTGGCGACAGGGCGGCAGTGGGAACGAAGGCGATGCGCTCACGTGCCAACGCCTCGTTGGCCTGCCGCACATTGGCGCTAGGCAGGATGCCCAGTTCGCGCAAGATGTAAGCGGTGGCGACCCGGCCACCACCTTCCAGCGTGCCGTGCAGCAGCACCGGCACACCAAATTTGGCCAATAGCAATGCCAGCAACGGTAACAGATTGGCTTGGTGGCGCGCGCCATTGTAGGTAGGCAGCACGACCGGGCGCACACCGCCATTTGGTGCATCCAGCTGATACACGCGGCGCTCCAGCGCCTGATAAAAACCGAGCAGTTCGTCCGGTGATTCGCTTTTCATGCGCAGTGCAATCAGGATTGCTCCCAACTCCAGTTCCGGTACGCCACCGTCGAGCATGGCACCGTACAATTGCTCGGCTTCGTCCAGCGTCAGGTCGTGCGCACCATGCACGCCGCGCGCAATTTCTTTGAGAATGGCGGAATAGCTCATGCGGCCTCCTGTTTATGCGCAGATACCATGCGCTTGAGCTCGGGAACGCAAGAGCCGCATTCGGTGCCGCATTTGAGGCTGGTTTGCAAGGCGGTCAAATCCGCACCGCGGGCCAACACATCCAGAATCCTGGTTTCAGGGATATTGAGACAATTGCAAATAATGCGCCCGCGGCTATGACTGCCGGCTGGAGGTGTAGCGACCGGTGCCAGCACCCAGCTGCGTAATGGCGCAATTTCCACCCCCTCTGCCATCATTTCTTTCAGCCAATCGCGTGCCGCGATTTCCCCGGTCAGGCGCACGCCGACCACGCGCCCGTCTTCCACCATGACGCGCTTGGAAATGCCGCGCCGGGGGTCGTCGTAGCGCATGATGCTGGCCTCGTCCTGCATGCCGAGCAGGGCGTCGATTTCCGCCAGCATCTCGGTGGAGAGGGGGGTGCCATGGGCCACGCGCAATACCAGCAGCGGATTGTCACGACCATACAGGCCGCAGCTGGCGTAATCGAAGCGTGCCAACAGCGGCTGGATGCGCAACATGCGCGCCACCGCATTGTCGCGTCGCATCACCGCCATGTGCCAGGGTAGCGGCGCTTTCTCAACCTGCACGACAGCGTGTTTGAGTTCCGGCTGGCGCGACACCGGGTCGCACTGGTCAGCGGTAATGGTGTTGACGCCGAAGCCGCTCATATAGCGTCCACCCCAGTGCATGGGCATGAACACTTGTCCGACGCGCATTTCTTCGCTGGCTTCCACTGGTACCAGCAATTCGCCGCGCGGATTTTTTACGCGCACCAGGTCGCCGTCCTTGAGGCTGCGTCGCGCCATGTCGTCGGCATGCATGGATAAGGCCGGTGTTTCCACATGGCTGAACAGCCGTGCCACCATGCCGGTGCGACTCATGCCATGCCACTGGTCGCGCAGACGGCCGGTGTTGAAATGTAGCGGATAGCGCGTATTAATGACTTCGGCGGTGGGCAGGTAACGCGGGTTGGCGAATTTGGCGCGACCATCGGCGGTGGGATAGACGCCGTCAGCGTAAAGCCGCGCCTTGCCCGTGGCAGCGCCTTCCGGGAACGGCCACTGTTGCGGGCCCTGTTGGTCCAGCAACGCATAGGACAGCCCAGTGATATCCAGGTCGCGGCCGCGTGTCGATTCGCGGTGTTCGTTGAACACTGCCTCCACGTTGGTGTAGGGAAACAGACGGTCAGCGGGCTTGCCTTGCAGCACGCCTAGCCGTTGTGCAAAATCTGCCGCAATTTCCCAGTCCGGACGCGTCTCGCCAGGCGCAGCAATGGCGGCCTGCAAATGGGTGATGCGGCGCTCCGAGTTGGTGACCGTGCCTTCCTTCTCGCCCCAGGCCGTAGCGGGCAGCAGCAGGTCGGCGTATTCGGCGGTTTCGGTAAATGCGTTCACTTCCTGAACCACCACGAATTCGGCCGCTGCCAATGCGGCGCGTACCAGCGTTTGATTCGGGAGCGACTGCGCCGGGTTGGTACAGGCAATCCACAGCGCCTTGATCTCGCCGCGCGCGACCGCTTCAAAAATTTCCACCGCAGTCTTGCCGGGAGTCGCCGGCACCGAATCCACGCCCCACAACGCCGCCACTTCGGCGCGATGCGCCGGGTTAGCCAGGTCGCGATGCGCGGACAGCAGATTCGCCATGCCGCCTACTTCGCGTCCGCCCATTGCGTTGGGCTGGCCGGTTAGCGAAAAAGGCCCGGCGCCGGGGCGGCCGATCTGGCCGGTGGCGAGGTGCAGGTTGATCAGTGCAGCATTCTTGTCGGTGCCGTGGCTGGACTGGTTTAAACCCTGGCAATACAGCGACAGCGTGGCTGGTGATTTCCCGAACCAGCGCGCGGCGGTGATGATGTCTGCCGCCGGCACGCCGCACAGCCCGGCTACTGCCTCGGGTGAATATTCGCGCACCGTGGCACGCAGCGCATCGAAGCCGCTGGTATGCGCGGCGATATAGTCGGTGTCGGCCATGTTTTCCCACAGCATCACGTGCAACATGGCGTTGAACAGTGCCACGTCGGTGCCGGGCAGGATGGGCAGGTGCAGGTCGGCCTCGCGCGCCGTGTCGGTACGGCGCGGATCCACCACGATCACTTTCAGACCGGGGTTCGCCTTGCGTGCATCTTCGATGCGGCGATACACGATGGGGTGAGCATAGGCCGTGTTCGACCCGGCAATGAACAGGCAATCCGTCGCGGCAATGTCGTCATAACAGGCGGGCGGCGCATCCGCCCCCAGCGTGGTTTTGTAACCGGTTACCGCGCTGGACATGCACAGGCGCGAGTTGGTATCGACGTTGTTGGTGCCGATCAGCCCTTTGGCCAGCTTGTTGAATACGTAGTAATCCTCGGTCAGCAGCTGGCCGGAGATGTAAAAGCCCACCGCATCGGGTCCGTGGGTGTGGATAATCTCGGCAAAGCGGCTGGCGGCATGGTCCAGCGCACTGTCCCAGGACACGCGCTCACGCGCTGCGCCGCGTTCGCTGCGCAATTCAGGATAAAGCGCGCGCGCGTCGGTCTGTGCGGCGACCAGATGCAGGGTCGAACCCTTGGTGCACAGTCGGCCGAAATTGGCGGGATGGTCGGGATCGCCGCGCACGCCGGTGATGCTCGCACCATCGGTTTCGATCAGTACGCCGCAGCCGACACCACAATAAGCACAAGCAGATTGAATCAATTTGGATGAATGCAGAGAGGTCATACGATGCTTTGAGCAATCGCCATGCCAGAATATTTATACTTACGAATCAATGGGGTTTCCCCATCGACGTTCTTCTATCCAGGCGAAGCGCCAAATTAGAGTGCGCTTTCAGCCTACTCCGCACTACTAGGGTGCAAGGGTGTTTGGGTACTGAAATTACCTGCTGAAGCGCAAGACGGAAGAATTCCAGGTATGGAAAATGTGTAAAACTTTGAAACGATTTGAAACAGGCCTGCATGGTTTAATGCTGATACGATAAGCCCTCATTGGCACGAAAGAGGAGAACGACATGATGAATAAATCTATGCTGATTGGTGTAGTAGCTGGCGCCGCAGCGGTCACCGCGATTGGCGGCGTTGCGGGTTACAAGGCACTGCATCCCCAACCCACCTACGCGGATGTCGTCAACGTGCAGCCGATTACCAAAGACATCCGCACGGCGCACAAGGATTGCCGGGAAGAGCCCGTCACCCGCCGGGCGCCGGTGCGGGATGAGAATCGCATTGCCGGAACGGCTGTCGGCGCGGTGCTGGGCGGAGTGCTAGGCAACCAGGTCGGTGGCGGCAACGGCAAGACCCTGGCAACCGTAGCAGGGGCGGCTGCGGGCGGCTACGCGGGTAATCGCGTGCAGAAAAACATGCAGGAGTCCGACCAGCAGACGGTCATGGAAACGCGCTGCCGGACCGAGTACAGCAACCACAAGAAGGTACTGGGCTACAACGTGACCTATCATCTGGGCGAGAAACAGGGCGTGGTGCGCATGGACCATGATCCGGGCCAGCGTATCCCGGTCAAGGATGGTCAGTTGATTCTGACGCCGGCCGTGACTGAAAATCCCTCCTGATAACGTGCGGCGCGACGATGGTCAGTCTTCAGCCATCGTCCAGCCCACTTACACGCCACCCCGAACCAGATGCGCATAAGCCGGCAGCGTCTGCAGGCGGGTATCTTCAAGCGCCGTCCCAACGGTAAAGTGGTACATGCTCTGGATAAAAGCATCCTTGATGCCGAGCAGGTCGTGCACCGCATCGTCAAAGTAACAGCCGATTCCGGTGCCGCGCACACCCGCCGCTTCAGCCTCCAGGTAGAGCACCTGCCCCAGTATCCCGGCTTCCCAGAATAGCTGGCGATAGACCCATGGCGTTGCAGTCAGTGGGGTGTCATATTCGGCCAGCATGGCTACGCTGAATGCGCCATCGGCGGCGATATCCTGGTGGCAAGACAAGGCGCGCGCCGCATTTTTGGCATCGGCTGCAACCAATCGGAACAGCGAGAAATGCGCCGGACAGCCGGGTGTTTGCAGCCACTCGAATTCGGGGTTCAATTCTGCGCGCAACTTCGCTTCTATCCCCTCATTACGCAGCAAAAGATACAGCCCCGGTGCAACATCGTCGACGCGATGCACGAACAGCAACAAATGCACGCGCGGCGCCCAGGCGGTGGCGTCCCAGGGCGGCACCGCCTGGCGCGGCAAGGTCAGGTCCAGCATGCGGTAGAAAGCCTTGGCAGGTAACGTTGAGACACCGTCGAAGGCTTGCGCGCTGCGCCGCTGGCGGATGATTTCGACGGCAGTGCGACCACAGCCGCCAGTCACCGGCTCGGGCAGCCCGGGTGCCTGCCAGGCGGCTTCCAGCGTTTCGGGTTTCGCGCTGGCAAGCGCCACCTCGTCAATCACCGGCCATTGGTGCGAATGGTGTGCAGCCAGCACATTGGCGTGCCCTTGCCATTGGCCGCGTCGGGCAGCATTCACCAGCGTGGCGGCGTCGGGTTCGACGGCGGCGCAACCCGGCGCAGACGCCGTCACCAGCAAAATCGCATCCGGCGATTCATGCTCGGCAGCATCAAAATCCTGATCGCGATCTACGCCGAGGATCGCGCCGATCTCCGCGTCGCCCCATATGCTCAGCACCTGTACATGCCAGCCCAGCGTCGCGGCGGCATAGCGCGCGGCAGCGATCGCGTGGCCGACGTCATGCTGACAATAGCGAAACGCGCGCTCGCCGTATTTCCAGGCTTCGCGCCAGTGGATCGAAGACAGCCCCAGCAGAAAAGAATCGGGTGGCAAAATTCGCTCACTACGGTTGCTTGCCGTATCGAAGCGGCAGCGCTGCTCGAGCAGATGGTCGCGGCTCACATAGTGATGCACGCCGTCCTCGATCCCCTCGCAGCCCGCACTCACCAGATACGCCTCGGTCGGGTGCAGATTGCCGCTGGACGGGTTGCAGCGCAGCGCCCAGCGCGTGTCATCGTATTGTTTCCAGGCGGAGAGGCCGAAAGCAAGCTCAAACAGGGCGGCGATGCTGTTCAGCGTCAGAGCTTGCGGCGCGATCTTCCCCGGCGTGTATAGGTCGGCGTACGCTGGATATGACGCTGCAGTCAGCAAAGGCAGCGCCAGCTGCGGACTGCCCGTAAAACTGCGAAAAGGATTGGGCTGGTTTTTCCAGTCCAGCCCGCCCGGCCCGGCGGCATAATGCTGGAAATGATGTTTGGTGCGCTGGTGGTAGGCCAGTACGGTATCAAGAGCGTTTTTCATGGTGTTTTAGTTTGGAAAAATCTAACCTGAAAAAATAATTGGTCACAGAGAGCCCATCTTGACACGGTCATGAGTAACCATAAGTCGAATCTGCGATATTCTGAACTTGCCGGGCGATACGCTCTCTGAAAGTTGTGTCAATTCATTGCATACAGGAGACTCAATGCACAAAACCCTTCTTGCCCTGGTTCTCGTATCCGCATTGCCGGTATCCGCCGCCTACTCGGCAGAAAACGACATGCGCCCCGGATTATGGGAAATTACCACGACCTCAGACCTGTTGAAGCTGGCGTCACAGATTCCGCCCGATCAAATGCAGATGTTAATGAATCTGGCCAAGCAGCACGGCGTAGATATACCACCAATACAGAATGGCGCGGCCACGTCCAATGTTTGCGTGACCCGGAAAATGGCCGACCAAAAAATCCCGCCCAGCTTTTATCAAAATAAATCCGGATGCACTGCCCAGAACCCCACTCATGCCGGAAATAAATACACCTGGGACTTCGTTTGTGCGAATCCCAGAGTGAGCGGGAATGGAACCGCGCAAGCCGTTTTTGCGAACCCGGAGAACTTTACCGGACGAACCGAATTCGAAGGCGTTGCACAAGGCGCCCCGGTCAAGGAGCACGCCGATATCAGCGGCCGCTGGATGAGTGCGGATTGCGGAACAGTGAAACCGCCGCAGTGATTGCCTTAGCGCTTTCGCAAGGGGTCAAGCAGCGCGGATAAACCGTTGTGATCCAGTTCCTGCATCAACGCCAACAGACGGCCAATTTCGCCGGGCGGAAAGCCCACCCGGGCAAACCAGTTAAGGTACTGCCCGGGCAGATCGGCAATCAGGCGGCCTTTGTACTTGCCGTAGGGCATGGCGAGCGTGACCAGGCGTTGCAAGTCTTCGGGGTTCATTGCTATCGGGATTAACGGGGTGATTTAGCGCGATCGAAGTGCGCTGCAACGGGTGCTTCCGAGCCTGGGCGGTCTGACGCGAGTACTTTCCCCACTCAGCTGCGTCCCGCTCTTTCGACGGCCCACACGGCGGCTTCAACGCGTGAGCGCAGATTGAGCTTTTTCAGCATGTGCTTGATGTGGACCTTGACCGTACCTTCCGTGATGCCGAGTTCCCGTGCAATCAGTTTGTTGCTCTTGCCGGTAGCGACCTGTTCCAGAATATTGGTTTCCTGCTCGGTAAGCCCGGCTTCCAGCGGCGTGTTGGGACGCGCCTCTTGCCGCAAGGCATGGGCCAGCATGCCCGCCAGGCCATCGGTCAGGGTCATGCGCCCCTGGGCACCGGTACGGATACTGGCCAGCAGGTCTTCCGGTTCCATGTCCTTCAACAGGTAGCCGTCGGCACCGGCGCGCAACGCGGCGATCAGATCGTCCGAATGGTCCGACACGGTGAGCATGATGACGCGCCAGTCGGCGTCTTTGGTTTTCAGCGCCTTCAACACCTCGATGCCGCTCATGTCCTTCAGGTTGAGGTCGAGCAATATCAAGTCCGGCTGCAGGGCGTGGGCTTGTTCGATACCTTCCTTGCCGCTTGATGCCTCGCCGATGACGCGGAATTCCTCGGCCATGCCGATGAGCTGGATCACGCCTTTGCGAAACAAGGGGTGATCGTCGATGATCAATACCGAGAAATTTGTGATGGCGTTCATGTTGCGAACCCGTGCAGTTGTACTGGTGCCGGTTCGTTGCAGGTGGCCGGTTTGAAGCTCAGCGACACGCGCGTTCCCCCTGTAGCACGGTTTTCCGTTTCCAGTTTTCCTCCCAGGCTGCGCGCGCGTTCCTGCATGATGGCCATGCCGTAATGGTGCATGTCCGGAGAGCCATTGAAGCCGATGCCGTCGTCTTCCACCGTGGCCGACAAGATGCCGTCGCTGTCAAAGCTCACCAATGCTTTGACTTGTCGGGCCCGGGCGTGATGCACGACATTGGACAGGGCTTCCCGAATGATCTGCAGCACGTGGATTTCCTCGTTGGCCGACAGGCGGCACCCGGCAAGATGGACGTCGAGCTGAATCTGAATGCCGCCGCGACCGGAAAATTCGGTAACCGTATCCTGCAGCGCGGACGACAGCCCGGTGCCTTCGATTTTCAGGCGGAAGGTAGTAAGCAGCTCCCTGAGTTCGCGGTAGGCACTGTTGAGACCCTGGCGTAGCTCGGAAAGTATTTTTCCCGCCTCCGCAGGCGGCGGCGTACCGAGCACGGACTGCAGGCGGCTCACCTGGATTTTCATGAAGGAGAGCGACTGGGCCAGCGAATCATGCAGTTCGCGTGCGATGACGGCTCGCTCTTCGAGCAGGGAAACGCGCCGGCTTTGCTCGCTCTTGCGCGCCGTGCCGATGGCCGTGCCGATATGCCGGCACAAGGCCTCGAGCAGCTGCATTTGCCAGGCTTCAAGCGTGCGCCCTTTCTGGATCTCCAGCTGCAATACGCCGTGTTGCCGTTCGGCGTCCATAAGGGGTAAGGCCAGTATTGTATGCTGGCTGTCGCCAGCGAGGCGTTGATGCATGACAGCGCCGCCCAGACATTCGGCGCAATTGGATACATGGCAAAGATCGACGTCGCCTGCCTCGGCGACGAACGTGGAGGCAAGCAGGGAGGCCCGGTCTCTTTCCCCCTCCACCAGACATGCCGAACCGTGCCCGATGTCCAGCACGCTTTCAATATCCTTCAACAGGATCGCGTAGGTATCGCGTGCGACCGGCCCGTTATACAGTCGTGCGATGGAGTGGTACAGCAATTCCAGGGACTGGTTGCTGCGGCTCAATTCTGCGGTTTTTTCCGCGACGCGGATTTCAAGATTTCGGTACAGCTTGGACAATTCCGCAGCCATTCCATTGAATGCACGACCCAGGCGGCCCAATTCGTCCGGACCGGTATGCTGGGTGCGGATGTCGAATTGACCATGCCCAATCCGCTCGGCGTAATTGAGAAGATCCAGCAGCGGAACGAGCACCTCGGTATGCAGCATGTACATGCTGACGAAGATGACCACAATCGTGAAAAACAGGGAGACGCCGAGAATGGTGCGTTGCAGGGTGACCTTGGCATCCATGTTCTGGCTCAGCTGCTTTACGAACTGGTCGACACGTTCCACAAAGCCATCGATTTCCCCCAACAGCGCAGCGTCTCCAGCATAGGTGCGGCCAGCCGTCGTTCCACCGCGCCCTGTGCCTTCCAGGGCTGCGAGCATGGCAGGCTGAAGGTGTTGTTGCCAGTCATTGACCAGTGCCCGGTAGTGAATCTGGGAAGCGCTGCCAGGATCGGTCGGTAGCGCGCTCAACAGGCGGCCATCGCGCAGGGTCAAGTTGAAGTGTTGCAGTGCAGCCTGCGCCACGCGTTTATCGTCAGGATTTTGCCGTTCCTGCGCCAGCAGTACCAGATTCACGATGCGATGGCTTTGCATGCGCAGGGAGCCGGCCAGGTCGATGGCCGCGCCGCCGCCCTGCATCGTTTCTGCAACGATGATGGAGCTTGCCATTCCCAGTACGGTTAGCAGGGCGATGGCGGCCATGGCTATACCAAGGCGCAACAACAAAGAGCGTTCAAACAGCGTGTGGAAGATTTTCATGTCAATTTGCTTTGTGGCGAGGCTCTCGATGAGCAACTAAATTTAAAAGCAGAGGAAGTACCACCAAGGAATATTTCAATGTTGGAATCATTAACGCTGAATATGAAATTCACAGTATACCAATAGGTTAATCCCATACCACCATGCCACTTAGGTGGTATTCCTACCAAGTTAGTCAGCTATTACCTCCCTCGTATCTTCGTTTTCCGAGCTATACACTTCAATCCAAGTGAAATTCGGATCATGGATATCTGAAACTGGGCGAAGGATAAAAAATGGCATTAAGCAAACAACAAATTTCAGTCGTAACCATGAGCACGGTAGCGTTTACGGTGTGCTTCGCTGTGTGGATGATGTTTGCCGTGATCGGCATCCCCATCAAGAAAATGCTGAGCTTGAACGAAACCGAGTTCGGTCTTCTCATTGCAACGCCGGTTTTGACCGGATCGCTAATTCGGTTACCGCTCGGAATGTGGACGGATAAATTCGGTGGGCGCATTGTGTTTTTCCTGTTGATGCTATCTACCGTGTTGCCAATCTATCTGATTTCCATGGCGACGGAGTTCTGGCATTTTCTGGTGGCAGGCTTGTTCGTGGGTATGGCAGGCGGCTCGTTTTCGGTTGGTATTGCCTACTGCGCCCGATGGTTCCCGAAACGGCAGCAAGGTTTCGCGATGGGTATTTTTGGTGCAGGGAACTCCGGGGCTGCGCTGACCAAGTTCGTTGCGCCGGCGATATTGGTAGCTTTTGGCTGGCAGATGGTGCCGCAGGTTTATGCGGTGGCCATGCTGATCACCGCGCTCGCTTTCTGGATGTTTACCTATTCTGACCCCTCTCATAAAGTCAGTACCACTGTCACCGTGCGCGAGCAGTTACGCGCGCTGAAGGATCCGCGTGTGTGGCGGTACTGCCAATACTACTCCATCGTGTTCGGCGGCTATGTGGCCTTGGCCCTGTGGATGACTAAATACTACGTTTCCGAATACGGTTTCGATATCAAGATTGCAGCGCTACTGGCGGCCGCTTTTTCCCTGCCTGGGGGGGTATTACGCGCCTTCGGGGGTTATCTTTCCGACAAGTTTGGTGCGCATACGGTCACTTGGTGGGTACTGTGGGTGTCACTGGTGGCGTTGTTCTTTCTTTCTTATCCGCAAACGCAATTCACCATCCTGACGGTTGGGGGAGCCAAAACATTCCACATCGGTTTGAACCCAACGGTGTTCACGATACTGTTGTTCGTGATGGGTGTGGCTTGGGCGTTCGGTAAAGCATCGGTGTTCAAGTACATTTCCGACGATTATCCACACAACATTGGCGTGATTTCCGGCATCGTCGGGCTGGTCGGTGGGCTGGGGGGCTTCATCCTGCCGATCGTGTTTGGCGCGCTGGTGGACCTGACCGGCATCCGTTCTTCTGCATTCATGATGTTGTTTGGCGTGGTATGGGTTTCGCTGATGTGGATGTACTTTTCCGAAGTCCGCCCCTTGTACGCTGTGCGTGAAAGAAAGCGAATCACACAGGATTCGCTTGAATAAGAAAAACTTTCCAAATTATTAAGGAGTTAAAAATGTCATCGCACATACTGACTAAATGGGAACCAGAAGATAAAGCCTTCTGGGAGAAGGAAGGGAAAGCAGTCGCCACGCGCAATTTGTGGATATCGATCCCCGCGTTGCTGCTCGCATTTGCCGTGTGGATGGTGTGGAGCGTGGCGGTGGTGAACCTGCCCAATATCGGGTTCAAGTTCGACGAGAACCAGCTGTTCTGGCTGGCGGCGTTACCCGGTCTTTCCGGCGCTACGCTGAGGGTTTTCTACTCGTTCATGGTACCGATTTTCGGCGGGCGCCGGTGGACTGCCATCAGTACTGCATCGCTACTCATCCCTGCTCTGTGGATGGGCTTCGCGGTGCAGGATCCGCACACGCCGTACTCGGTATTTTTGATCCTGGCGCTGCTGGCCGGATTCGGGGGCGGCAACTTCGCGTCGAGCATGTCCAATATCAGTTTTTTCTTCCCGAAAAGCCAGAAAGGCATGGCGTTGGGCTTGAATGCCGGCCTCGGCAACCTTGGAGTGAGTGTGGTGCAGTTCGTCGTACCACTGGTGATTACGGCTGGCGTGTTCGGTGTCTTCGGCGGTGAACCGCAAACCTGGATCAAGGGTGATGTCACCAAGACCATGTGGATACAGAACGCCGGCTTCATCTGGGTGCCGTTCATTATCGTCTCCGCACTCGCTGCCTGGTTCGGCATGAACGATCTGGCGACGGCGCGCGCTTCGTTTCGCGATCAGGCGGTTATTTTCAAACGCAAGCACATGTGGTTGATGAGCTGGCTGTATGTCGGCACGTTCGGATCTTTCATCGGCTTTTCCGCCGGGCTACCGCTACTGACCAAGCTGCAGTTCCCTGATGTGGACCCGACCCAATACGCTTTCCTGGGCCCTCTGGTCGGTGCCTTGTTCCGTCCCCTGGGCGGATGGATATCGGACAAGCTGGGTGGCGCGCGTGTGACCTTCTGGACATTCGTGGTCATGGCTGCGGCCGTGGTGGGGGTGCTCTACTTCCTCGGCATACGCACCCAGCCTGGCGCGTTCTGGGGTTTCCTGGCGATGTTCATGGTGCTGTTTCTCAGCACCGGTATCGGCAATGGTTCGACCTTCCGCATGATTCCGGCGATCTGCCTGAGCATGTATCTGCGCGAAGCCGAGATCCACGGTGAGGATGCCGTCGAGTCGGTAGCGGTGAAGGAGTCCGGCATGCGTTCGGCAGCGGTGTTGGGGTTCAGCTCCGCCATCGCGGCCTACGGTGCGTTCTTTATTCCGAAGAGTTTCGGCACCTCCATCGCGCTGACCGGTGGACCGGAGGCCGCGTTGTATACATTCATCGGTTTCTACCTGAGCTGCATCGCCGTCACCTGGTGGCATTACTCACGCAAAAATGCGCCCGTCCCTTGCTGAGTCAAGGGTATGGCTGCCGGATATAACATTAGGAGCAAATAAATGAGCCATTTCATCGATAGGTTGAGTTTCTTCAAGAAGAACGTTGCAAACTTCTCCGGCGATCACGGTGTCGTGACCCAGGAAGACCGGACCTGGGAAAACGGTTATCGCCAGCGCTGGCAGCACGACAAGATCGTGCGCTCCACCCACGGGGTGAACTGCACCGGCTCATGCAGCTGGAAAATCTACGTCAAGAACGGCCTGATCACCTGGGAAACCCAGCAGACCGACTACCCGCGTACCCGTCCGGATCTGCCCAACCACGAGCCGCGCGGCTGCCCCCGCGGTGCCAGCTATTCCTGGTATGTGTATAGTGCGCAGCGCGTGAAGTACCCGATGATCCGCGGCCGCCTGATGGAGCTGTGGCGCGAAGCCCGCAAAACCATGGAACCGGTGCAAGCCTGGCAGTCCATCAGCCAGAATCCGGAAACCGCAAAGCGCTACAAATCGGTGCGCGGGCAGGGCGGTTTCGTGCGCGCCAAGTGGGATGAAGTCACGGAAATGATCGCCGCGGCCAACGTGTCCACCATCAAGGACTATGGCCCCGACCGGATCATCGGGTTCTCGCCGATCCCGGCGATGTCGATGGTGAGCTATGCCGCCGGGTCGCGCTACCTGTCCCTGATCGGCGGCGTTCCTTTGTCCTTTTATGACTGGTACTGCGATCTGCCGCCGGCTTCGCCACAGGTATGGGGCGAACAGACAGACGTGCCCGAGTCGGCAGACTGGTACAACTCCACCTACCTGATGGTGTGGGGTTCCAACATTCCGCAGACGCGTACGCCGGATGCGCATTTCTTCACCGAGGTGCGTTACAAGGGCACCAAAACCGTCGCCGTCTCCAGCGACTATGGCGAGATGGTCAAGTTCGGCGATATCTGGCTGGCGCCCAAGCAAGGGACGGACGCAGCCCTGGCCATGGCCATGGGGCATGTCATCCTCAAAGAGTTTCATCTGGACAAAAAAAGCGCGTATTTCGACGGCTATTGCCGCCAGTTCACCGACATGCCGATGCTGGTGATGCTGAAGGAGCATAACGGCACGCTGGTGCCGGACCGGTTCCTGCGCGCATCCGATCTGGATGGCAAGCTCGGGCAGGAAAACAATCCCGACTGGAAAACCATCGTGATCGATGAAAATACCGGTTATCTGGTGGCGCCCAACGGCTCGATCGGTTTCCGCTGGGGGCAAAGCGGCATGTGGAATCTGGAAATGCGCGATGCCGGATCAGGTCAGGAAATCAAATCCAGGCTCAGCCTGATAGATGTCAAGGACGCCGTTGTCGGTATCGGCTTCCCCTATTTTGGCGGCACCGACGCCGATGATGTGCAGGTGCGCAATGTGCCGGTCAAGACCATCCGTGTTCAAGATGGCGAAGTCAAGGTGGCGACGGTTTACGACCTGTTGCTCGCCAATTACGGCCTGGATCGCGGGCTGGGCGGCGGCAATGTGGCCACCAGCTATGACGACATGACGCCGTACACCCCGGCCTGGGGTGAAAAGCACACCGGCGTGAAACGCGCCGACATCATCACCGTGGCGCGCGAATTCGCCGACAACGCAGACAAGACCCATGGCAAATCTATGGTGATCGTCGGTGCCGGGCTGAATCACTGGTATCACATGGACATGATTTACCGCGGCATCATCAACATGCTGGTGATGTGCGGTTGCGTCGGCCAGTCCGGCGGCGGCTGGGCGCACTACGTGGGGCAGGAAAAACTGCGCCCGCAAACCGGCTGGACGCCGCTGGCCTTTGCGCTGGACTGGCACCGTCCGTCGCGGCAGATGAACGGCACATCGTTCTTTTACGCGCACACCAGCCAATGGCGGCATGAGAAGCTCGACACCAGCGAAATTCTGTCGCCCACCGGCGATGCCAGCGCTGCGGACTACCGCCTGATTGACTTCAACGTAAAGTCCGAGCGCATGGGCTGGCTGCCGTCTGCACCCCAGTTGCAAACCAACCCGATCGATGTGGTCAAAGCCGCAGAAGCCGCGGGCATTGATCCGGTCAAATACGCAACGGAGCAACTCAAGAACGGCACGCTGAAAATGTCCTGCGAAGACCCGGACAATCCCAAGAATTTTCCGCGCAATATGTTCGTGTGGCGCTCCAACATTCTGGGTTCCAGCGGCAAGGGCCACGAGTACTTCCTGAAGTACCTGCTGGGTACGCAGAATGCAGTATTCGGTCCGGATCTGGGGGAACTGGGCGAAGCCAAGCCCAGGGAAGTGGTGTGGCATGACAAGGGCGCGGAAGGCAAGCTGGACCTGCTGGTGACGCTGGATTTCCGCATGTCCACCACCTGCCTGTATTCCGATATCGTGCTGCCGACCGCCACCTGGTACGAGAAGGACGACCTGAATACGTCGGACATGCATCCCTTCATCCACCCGCTGTCCGAAGCCGTTCAACCGTTGTGGCAAAGCAAGTCGGACTGGGAAATCTACAAGGCCATCGCGAAAAAGTTCAGCGAACTCGCCGCCACGCATCTGGGCACCCGGAAGGATCTGGTGCTGACCCCGCTGATGCACGATACCCCGAGCGAACTCGGGCAGGCGATGGGGGTGAAGGACTGGAAGAAGGGCGAATGCGATGCCATCCCCGGCAAGACCATGCCCAACATGACGGTGGTGACGCGCGATTACGCCGACACCTACAAGAAATTCACCGCGGTGGGTCCGCTGCTGAGCAAAGTCGGCAACGGCGGCAAGGGCATTTCCTGGAACACCGAAAGCGAAGTGCAGCAACTGGCCGAGCTGAATCACACGGTACAGGAAGAAGGCATCAGCAAGGGCTTGCCGCGTATCGATTCAGCCATCGATGCGTGCGAAATGATCCTGATGCTGGCGCCGGAAACCAATGGCCAGGTGGCGGTGAAGGCGTGGGAAGCGCTGTCCAAAATCACCGGACGCGACCACACCCATCTTGCCATCCCGCGCGAAGACGACAAGATCCGTTTCCGCGACGTGCAGGCACAGCCGCGCAAGATCATCTCCTCGCCTACCTGGAGCGGGCTGGAGTCGGAGCATGTGAGTTACAACGCCTGCTACACCAATGTCCACGAATTCATCCCCTGGCGCACCCTGACCGGACGCCAGCAGTTCTACCAGGACCACAAGTGGATGCTGGATTTCGGCGAAGGGCTATGCGTATACAAACCGCCGATCGACACCAAGACCGTCAAGCCGGTAATCGACAAGATGGGCAACGGCAACACCCAGCTTGTTTTGAACTGGATCACGCCGCACCAGAAATGGGGCATCCACAGCACCTATACGGACAACCTGCGCATGCTGACACTGTCGCGCGGCGGCCCGCACGTCTGGATCTCCGAACCGGAGGCGAAGGAAGCCGGGATTGTCGATAACGACTGGATCGAGGTCTACAACGTGAATGGCACCCTGACTGCCCGCGCCGTGGTCAGCCAGCGCGTGCCGCGCGGCATGGCGCTGATGTATCACGCACAGGAAAAAATCATCAATGTGCCGGGTGCGGAAACCAGCGGCTATCGCGGTGGCATCCATAACAGCGTGACGCGCACGGTCACCAAGCCGACCCACATGATTGGCGGCTATGCGCAGCTCTCCTACGGTTTCAATTATTACGGGACGGTCGGCTCCAACCGGGATGAATACGTGATCGTACGCAAAATGAAAAAAGTGGACTGGCTGGAAGGCCCGCTCGATGAAAACAAGGAGGCTGCAAAATGAAAATCCGTGCCCAAGTGGCCATGGTCCTTAATCTGGACAAATGCATCGGCTGCCATACCTGCTCCGTCACCTGCAAGAACGTGTGGACCTCGCGCGACGGCATGGAATATGTCTGGTTCAACAACGTGGAAACCAAACCTGGCATCGGCTATCCGAAACAGTGGGAAAACCAGGATATCTGGAACGGCGGCTGGAAGCGCAACGGCAATGGCAAGATCGAGCCGCGCCAGGGGGCCAAGTGGCGCATCCTGGCCAATATCTTCGGCAACCCGAACCTGCCCGAGATTGACGACTACTACGAGCCGTTCACCTACGATTACGAACATCTGCAGAACGCCAAGCTGTCGGAAACCCCGCCCACTGCGCGCCCTGTGTCGGTGATCACCGGCAAGAAAATGGACAAGATCGAATGGGGTCCAAACTGGGAGGACGACCTGGGCGGCGAGTTCTCCTCGCGCAGTCGCGACAAGTGCTTCGACGATGTGCAGAAGGAAATGTACTCGACCTTCGAGAACACTTTCATGATGTACCTGCCGCGCTTGTGCGAGCATTGCCTGAACCCGACCTGCGTCGCGTCCTGTCCTTCCGGTTCCATCTACAAGCGCGAAGAAGACGGCATCGTGCTGGTGGACCAGGACAAATGCCGCGGCTGGCGCATGTGCATCAGCGGTTGCCCGTACAAGAAAATTTACTACAACTGGAAATCCGGCAAGGCAGAAAAATGCATTTTCTGCTACCCGCGCATCGAGGCCGGCCAGCCTACCGTTTGCTCGGAAACCTGCGTGGGCCGGATTCGCTATCTGGGCGTGCTGCTGTACGACGCAGACCAGATCGAGCAAGCCGCAAGTGTTGCAGACGAACAGGATTTGTACGAGGCGCAATTGAAGCTGTTCCTCGACCCGAATGACCCCAAAGTCATCGAGCAGGCGCGTGCCGACGGCGTGCCCGAGGCCTGGCTGGACGCCGCGCGCAAATCGCCGGTGTATAAAATGGCCATCGACTGGAAAATCGCGTTCCCCCTGCACCCCGAATACCGGACCTTGCCGATGGTCTGGTACGTGCCGCCACTCTCGCCGATCCAGTCTGCGGCAGAAAGCGGCGCTATGGGCATGAACGGCATCATCCCGGATACCAAATCGCTGCGCATACCGGTCAAATACCTGGCCAATCTGCTCACCGCCGGCAAGGAAGCGCCCATCGTCACCGCACTGGATCGCATGCTGGCAATGCGTGCCTACATGCGCGGCAAATCGGTTGAGGGCGTGGCCAATACCGCAGTGCTCAAACAGGTTGGTCTGACCGAGAGCCAGGTCGAGGAAATGTATCGCTACATGGCTATCGCCAATTACGAAGACCGGTTTGTCATCCCGAGCGGCCATCGCGAGGAAGTGGTCGACACCTTCGATGAGAAAGGCAGTTGCGGCTTCTCGTTTGGCAATGCATGCTCGGACGGCGTATCTGAAACCAGTCTGTTCGGTACCAAGAAAAAAGGCTCGATGATCTTCGTCGATATGCCGAAATCGCGGAAGAAAATAGTGGAAGGGGTCTGATCATGAAAACATTCAAAGTGCTTTCGTTGTTGTTGAGTTACCCCCAGGCTGAATGGGTGGACGAACTGGATCTGATGGAATCATTGCTGGCGGACGAAAAGGAGCAGAACGGCGCGGCGCAGGCGCAACTGGCTGATCTGTTCCAGGCGCTGCGTGCACAGACCCTGCTTGAGTCGGAACAAACCTACGTGGGCACGTTCGACCGCAATCCCTCGCATTCTCTGCATCTGTTCGAGCATATCCACGGCGAGTCGCGCGACCGCGGTTCGGCTATGGTCAACCTGATTGAGGAATACCGCAAACACGGGCTGGATATGGATGCGGATGAGTTGCCGGACTATGTGCCGCTGTTTCTGGAATATCTCTCCCAGCTTCCGGATCAGGACGCACTGAACATGCTGGGCGAAGCGGTGGACGTGCTGGCGCTGATCGGGCGCAAGCTGAACGGCAACCATAGCCCGTACCACAACGTATTCGCTGTACTGGAAGGCATGTCGCCGGTGACGGCGCAAGCCCTGCCCGATGTGCCGGTGCGCGAGATGGAAGAAACCATCATCCAGTTCGGCCCGTCGGCCGACGGCACCGATCCGCTGCTGGTGCCCAAACCGCAAACGGCTTATGTGCGCATGCCGGAATCCCGCAAGGCGGCCGCCGCCAGCGGCGGCGCGATCTGACCTACCTTTAAGGAGACCAAGTCATGGATTACTTGAATAATCTGTTATTCGGGATTTACCCCTATGTGGCGCTTGCCATCTTTTTTCTGGGCAGCCTGATTCGTTTCGACCGCGAGCAATACACCTGGAAAAGCGACTCCAGCCAGCTATTGAAACGGAGCCAGTTGAGATGGGGCAGCAATTTGTTCCACATCGGCATCCTGTTCCTGTTCTTCGGGCATGCGGTCGGCCTGCTGACTCCGCACTGGCTGTATGAGTCCATGGGACTGACCACCGAGGCCAAGCAGCTTCTGGCGATGATCTCCGGCGGTGCCGCGGGGCTGGCCTGTCTGGCGGGCATCTCGCTGCTGCTGCACCGGCGCCTTACCGAGCCGCGCATCCGCGCCACCAGCAAGCCGATGGACATCATCATCCTGCTGTGGGTCTTCGTCACGCTGTTGCTGGGGCTGACGACCATCCTGTTTTCAGCACAACATCTGGATGGGGCCGACATGCTGCTGCTGGCAAACTGGGCGCAACACATCGTAACGTTCCGCTCCGGTGCGGCGCAATTCCTGCTGGCGGTGCCGCTGATTTTCAAGATCCACCTATTCTTCGGCATGACCCTGTTCCTGCTGTTCCCGTTCAGCCGGCTGGTCCATGTCTGGAGCGGATTCGCAGCGGTTGCTTATCTGACGCGCAGCTACCAGGTAGTCAGGCAGCGTGGTTGATCGATGAATTCTGCCTGCAGCCAGCAGGGCCGCAGGCAACGCACGAAAGGAGAAGGACTGTGGGAATCAGCGTAAATGATGTCGAAATCACGGATGACGCGGTGGAACGCGAATTGCCGCACCATGCCGGCGCCCCTGTTCCGCTGAAAGCGGCGGTGGAAGCCCTGGTGGTGCGGGAAGTCTTGCTGCAGGCGGCACGCAACAAGCTTGCCGCGGAACAGGATGCACTGCGCGCGCGGGAAGCGTCGCAGGCCGAAGATGCCGAGGCGCTGGTCGAGGATGCCCTGATTGAGCGGCTGATCGAACTGGAAGTGACTTCGCCGGTGCCGACCGATGAAGAGTGCGAAACCTATTACCGCAAGAATATCGGGCAGTTCCGCACCGGCGATCTGGTTGAAGCCAGCCACATTCTGTTCCAGGTAACGCCGAATGTCCCGCTGGACGCATTGCGGGCGAAAGCGCAGGAAGTGCTGCAGCAGGCGCTGGCACAGCCGGAGCAATTTGCAGAGCTGGCTCGCACCTACTCCAATTGCACCTCGGCAGAAGTCGGCGGCAGCCTGGGCCAGCTGACCAAAGGCCAGACCGTGCCGGAATTCGAGCGCGCCATTTTCAGTCTTGAGGCAGGGCAAATTGCGCCCAGGCTGGTTGAGAGCCGTTTCGGCTTGCATATTGTTCGCGTCGAACGCCGTGCAGAAGGCCGCACATTGCCCTTCGAAATGATCCGTGAGAAGCTTGCCGAGTATTTGACCGAGCAGGTCCGGGTCCGCGCCCTCAGGCAGTATCTGAAAATTCTGGTCGGACAGGCCAATATACAGGGTGTGGAGTTAGAAGGCGCGCAGACGCCTCTCGTGCAATAAGTGCATTTTTATATGTCGCACCAAAGGAGACCAACATGACACACGTAGTGATTGCCGGCGCAGGAATCGCGGGGGTGCCTGCCGCTTATGCCATGAAAAACCGGCTGGGTCCGCAGGATAAGGTGACCGTGGTATCGAACAAGGATTACTTTCATTTCGTGCCGTCCAATCCGTGGGTCGCCATGGGGTGGCGTGACCGAAAGGATATAGCGTTCCCTATCGGCCCCTGCCTGGCTGACCGTGGCATCGATTTCATCCCGCAAGCACTCAAAAAAGTGGATGGCGCGAATAACCAGGTGGAATTGGCTGACGGCAGCAAACTGGCTTATGACTATCTGATTCTTGCCACCGGACCGGAAGCGGCGTTTGATGAAATCGAAGGGCTGGATCCGGCCAAAGGCGCCGTGCACTCCGTGGTGCATATTGAAGACGCAGCCAGGGCCTATACGGACTACCAGCAGTTCGTGAAAAATCCGGGACCGCTCGTGATCGGCGCCGTTCAGAACTCATCCATACTCGGCCCGGTCTACGAATTCGCTTTTCTGGCGGATGCCGATCTGCGCCGCCGCAACCTGCGCGACAAGGTGCCGATCACGCTCCTCACCCCGGAACCTTATGTCGGGCATCTTGGCCTGGGTGCGGAGAGTGACACGCGCCGTTTGCTGGAACAGGCGCTTGCCGAGCGCAATATCACCTACCGCACCAACGTAAAAACCCAAAAAATCGATTCAGGCGTTGTCCATATTGCCGAGTGCGACGAGCAGGGCAAGGAAATCCGCGCGAGCGAAATTCCTTTTGCCTACGCCGTGTATTGGGCCGCGTTCCGCGGCATCCATGCGCTGCGTGACAGTGCCGGCCTTACCGATGAGCGCGGTTTCGTCAAGACCGACGCGTATCTGCGCAACCCGACGTATCCCAATATCTTTGCAGTCGGGGTATGCGGTGCGCACCCGTCCGTAGTGAAAACGCCGCTGCCCATTGGCGCGCCGGATTCCGTCTATTCCATACAGAACGAAGTCGATGCCGCCGTGCGCAATATTGCTGCCGCCATCAATGGAGAAGCATTGACCAGCCCGGCGCCGCTGCGTGCCAAGTGGTTAACCGACATGACCAAATCTGGCGCTGTGTATCATTCGGAGCCGCAGATCCCGTTGCGCAACATCAACTGGCTCAAGGAAGGCAAGTGGGTCCATCTGGCCAAGGTGGACTTCGAAAACTACTTCATCAATAAAATCAAACTGAACCCGGCCCGGCTCGACATATCCGTGAATAGCCATGTCGCCACCCTGGTACGTAAGCTGCAAGCCCATACTGGCGAAGCCGCCAGGCTGGACGCCATGCCCCGCGTATTCACAAAGCCTCTGGAGGTGCGTGTAACGAAGGAGCTGAATTATGACTTGCAGGCCTTTTCCAGAACCCTGGGTCAGGATGAAGCTGCGCTGGCAGCAGCATTGCTGGAATCCGCCCTGCGCGATGCGAGATCCATGTTGCAGGGTGCGGAGCTGGACGATCTGCAAAAAGCAAAACACGACCTGATGGTGGCCGACTTGCCGGAAAACCAGCCGGGCGTGGAATTTCACGGCGGCGGGACCTGATTAGCCGCAGAGCATCAATGCGAACGTCATGGCTCCGGCATAACGCGCTTCATACAGGGTTGTTCTGAGCTAGCCTTATGCTGGAGACCAACTTGCCCCACTTCTACATCAAAGGCCGACGTTTGCTGCCCATCGTACAAGGCGGCATGGGTGTAGGCATCTCCGCGCACCGGCTGGCGGGCGCCGTGGCGCGGCTGGGCGCGGTCGGCACCATCGCCAGCATCGACCTGC
>NZ_BGOW01000004.1 GCF_003851125.1 Sulfuriferula multivorans
TTGGAGAAATCACCCGAGCGGGTGATAAAGTTCTTCCAGGATGCACGCGTAAAATATGCAGCATGAATCACGGATAAATCAGGCCGGATCAATAGTCTCAATAAAGTTGAACGATGCTTGCAGTAGAAGGGCCCCCTAATGTCCTTTTGATTGCGCCACTGTGTTTTTCAAAATTAATGCAAAGGGGGAGGCTCTGCTAAGGATTTTCAACTTACACGATATCTGTTTGTCTACTATATTTAGTCGACTGGTCCGGCAAGGGTCGAAATTACTGTGCCAGAGTTTTATTCATAACATTTAAGTTAGGAGGCTGAAATGAATAAAGATTTGGTAATTGGAACGATATTGTTCAGTGGCATGCTATTGAGCAATAGTGCGATGTTGGTTACGAAACAGGCGCAAGCCCAGGAACCAATGCAGCAGGGGCAAGCACGTAATCAGGAACAAGTGTATGGCAGTCAGTTGATGACACGCCAAGAGCGCGCGGAATATCGTAACCGGATGCGTAATGCCAAAACCGAGCAAGAGCGCGAGCAGATTCGTAGCGAACATCACAAACGTATGCAAGAACGTGCCAAACAGCGTGGAGTAACCCTTCCTGATAGCCCTCCCGCACGCGGTGGAATGGGACCGGGAGGTGGAATGGGACCGGGGCGACGTTAACAGTAATGGTTCCTGTTTTGTCCTAAAATTGTTTTTGTTGCAAGTAATTCACTCTACAAAAGGTGCCATGAAATACCTTTTGTAGAGTAACAACTATCAATAACTGCATCATTGATTATCATCAGGTCAAATGTGCGCACATTCAGTGCGTTCGCAAAACACGAATCTACCTGCTTGTTGGCGTACAGGTTCTGTAATCGCTAGGTTATAAAGGTTTTTGAACGGCACCCTTTATTCTGCCGCAATGAGTTGTATTCATGGAATTCTTTAGGGTTCCTGAATTTGTTGACCAAAAGTAATAACATAAGTTACTATTATCTCCGTTATTAAACTTTGTACTTCTCATATGGTTAAGGAATGCCTTAACGTTTTTGAACAGCGCCTGGATGCCATAGACAGTCAAATATCCGGTCAGCCTCGCCAGGAAGTAATGCTGTCACGCATGCAATTTATGATCTTCAAGAAATTGCAGGAGTTGATGAATCAGAGCCTGCAGCCTTACGGAATCAACGACACGATCTGGACTGCATTAATCATGCTGTATTCAAGTCCGGGTCGTTATATTTATCCCAGCGATTTGAGTCATATTGTCGTGTCGTCACGAACCAATATCACGCGGTTTGCCGATGAAATGGTAAAAAAAGGCTGGGTAAGCAGGAAAGGCCACGAAACCGACAGGCGCAAAGTCGTTTTAAGCTTGACTGCTGCAGGGACCGACCTGGTTGAATCGATCATGCCCAAGCAGTGGGCGGTTTACCAGGCCATCTGGAAAGATTTCAGTTTGGCGGAAAAAAAACAGATGCAAGCTTTCCAGTATAAATTGGTTGATTCCATAGCCAATGTAAATGGCATTCCGGATGCTGCTGCCGACAGGGCAGCCAAACCGGATAGCGTTAAATCCAGTCATCAGAAATGAAAGCCCGAATATGACGCGTTCTTCTGTTTTTATTGGATTGGTCCCCCGTTCCGGTGCTTTGCTGCTGGTGGCCGGTAGCTTATCGCTGTTTGGCTGCGCCAGTGTCGGTCCTGATTTCAAACAGCCTGCTCCCCCTGCCGTAAATGGCTACACCGCACAAAGTCTGCCAGCGCAAACTGCAACGGCACCCGATACGGAGATGGGTGGAGCGCAGCGTTTTGTGGTCGGGCAAGCTGTGTCGGCAAGCTGGTGGAAAAATTTCGCCTCCCCAAAACTGGATACATTCATTGAACAGGCGCTACGCAGCAGCCCTTCATTGGAGGCAGCCCAGGCAACGCTGCGCCAGGCGCAACAAACCTATGCTGCGCAGGCCGGCTCCAGCCAGTATCCGCAAGTGGATGCGAATCTGGGCGCGCAACGGACCGGCACCAATAACTCCGGGATGGGTTTGAAGGGAGGCGATCGGGTATTCGAGCTGTATAACGCCGGGGTGAAAGTCAGCTACAAGCTGGACCTGTTCGGCGGTAACCGCCGTGCACTGGAAGGCTATGCCGCGCAGACGGATTATCAGCAATATCAGCTTGAAGGCGCGCGACTGACGCTGGCTGCGAATGTGGTTACGGCTGCCATGATGCAGGCCCAGTATAGTGCGCAAATCAGCGCCAGCGAGGCGATTCTGGCGGCTCAGCAGAAGCAGTTCGGCATCGCCCAACAGCGCCTTCAACTAGGTGCGATTGCGCGTAGCGAGGTGCTCACTTTGCAAACGCAGGTCGAGCAAACGCGTGCCAGTATTCCTCCCATACGCAACAAGCTGGACCAAACCAATCATCTGCTTGCTGTGTTGGCAGGTCAGGCGCCCGGTGCAGGGGAAGTGCCGCAATTCACCCTGGCCGATTTCACGCTGCCGTCCGATTTGCCCGTAGTCATTCCGTCCGAGCTGGTACGCCAGCGTCCGGATATACAGGCCTCGGAGGCGTTATTGCATGCAGCCAGCGCGCAATACGGTGTGGTGATATCGAACAGTTATCCGCAAATCAACCTGTCAGCCAATCTGGGTTCGCAAGCCTTGCTCGCATCGAGTTTATTCGGTGCCGGCAGCATGATCTGGGGTTTGGCGGGGCAAATAGTGCAACCATTATTCAATGCGGGTCTCAAGGCTGGCGTTAAATCCGCCGAGGCCGGATTCGATGCCGCAGCCGCCAATTACCGGCAGACCGTGCTGCAAGCCTTGCGCAATGTTGCCGATGTGCTGCGCGCATTGGACAACGACGCGCAAACCTTGCAGGCGCAAGCCGCTGCGGATGCTTCGGCGCAGGCAGCGCTGGGCCTCATGCAACAGCAATATCAATTGGGCGGCGCAAGTTATTTGCAGCTGCTCACGGCGCAGCAGCAGGCGCAGCAAACGCGCATTAACCTGATTGCCGCGCAAACCCAGCGTTTGACTGATACTGCAGCGCTTTATCAGTCCATGGGAGGCGGCTGGACGACGGGAGTAAATCAGGGTGCAACTGCGCCCAAATCTGTCAGTGCCGCAGCAGATTAAGCGCTGCAAGTTGGAAACAACCATCCCTTCCGAATCACAACTGATGCACGGAGTACTTTTATGACCAAGGGAACGACCAAGCGCATGATCATCGTGCTGCTGCTTGCCGCGTTAGTGTTCGGCGCTATTTACGGCTTTCAGCAGTTTCGCAACAAGATGATACAGAAGGCAATCAAAGGGCAGGGCATACCGCCGCAAGCCGTATCCACGATCGTCGCGCAAGCTTCGGCATGGCAGCCCAGTGTTGAAGCCGTCGGAAATCTGCGTGCTGCCAGCGGCGCCAATCTTGCCGCCGAAGTTGGCGGTCTGGTCACGGCAATCCATTTTGAATCGGGGAAAACGGTCAAGGCGGGCCAGCTACTGGTGGAGCTGAATGCGGGACCGCTCAAGGCACAGCTCGAGCAACTCAAGGCGGCCGCCGCACTGGCCCGGCAAAACTATGAACGCGATTCGGCGCAGCTCAAGGTTCAGGCAATCAGCCAGGCTGCCGTGGATGCGGATGCCGCCAACCTGAAAAGTGCTCAGGCGCAGGTGGCGGCACAAGAGGCCACCATTGCCCAGAAATACATCCGTGCGCCGTTCTCCGGAAAATTAGGCATACGTCAGATAGATCTCGGCCAATTTCTTGCGGCGGGAACGGCGGTCGTGAATTTGCAAAAACTGGATCCCATGTATCTGGACTTTGCCGTACCGCAGGCTCAAATCGATCTGATTCATACGGGTGACAAAATCACGGTACAAACCAATGCATTGCCGGGTAAAACCTTCATCGGCAGTATTTCCGCGATAGAGCCGCAGGTGGATACGGCAACGCGCAACCTCAAAGTGCGAGCACGGATTGCCAACCCCAAAGGCGAATTGCTGCCGGGCTTGTTTGCGACTGCCCGGATAGATGAGGGCGGCAAGCGGCAATACATTACCTTGCCCAATACGGCGATTGCTTACAATTCTTATGGAAGTACGGTATTTATCGTCAAGGATGAAGGCAAGGGCGCGGACGGCAAAGCCAGGTTGTCGGTTGAGCAACGCTTTGTAACGACCGGCGAGACGCGCGGCGATCAGGTGGCGGTACTCACAGGCCTTAAGGCCGGCGAAACGATAGTAACCGCAGGTCAGCTCAAACTGCATAACGGGTCACCCGTGTTCATCAACAACAGTATCAGCGTAGCGAATAACCCCAATCCCAAAGTGAGCGACGAATGAGTACATCTGCCGGCGCCACGATGCGAAAATTCACCGATCTCTTTGTCGAACGTCCGGTACTGGCAACGGTTATCAGTCTGGTGATATTGGTGCTGGGCTTGCGTTCGATGGGGTCGTTGCCCGTGCTGCAGTTTCCTTATACGCAGAATGCGGTCGTGACCGTGACCACAGCCTATCCCGGTGCCGACGCCAATCTGGTGGCGAGTTTTATCACCACGCCGCTGGAAAATGCGGTAGCTCAGGCGAATGGTATTGATTACATGACCTCCAGCAGTATTCAGGGAGTCAGCACCATCACCGCCAACTTGCGTCTGAATTACGATCCGGACAAGGCGCTAACCGAGATCAACACCAAGGTTAACGCGGTGCTCAACCAGATGCCGCCGCAGGCGCAAAAGCCGGTGATGTCGGTGGCTATAGGTCAGACCATCGATGCGATGTACATCGGTTTTTACAGCGATGTACTCAAGCCCAACCAGGTGACGGATTATCTGGTGCGTTCGGTACAGCCCAAGCTGCAGGCGATCGATGGTGTGCAGACTGCGGAATTGCTGGGAGCGAAAAACTTTGCCCTGCGCGCGTGGCTGGATCCGCACAAACTCGCTGCGGTCGGCTTGACAGCAGCAGACGTGTATAGCGCCCTGGCGGCGAATAATTTTCTGTCTTCCAGCGGCCAGTCCAAGGGGGAAATGGTTCAGATCAACCTGAATGCATCGACAGCGCTGCATTCGGTTGAAGCATTCAAGCAGATGATTATCAAGCAGCAGGGTAGTTCCGTCGTGCGTCTGTCAGATGTGGCCAACGTCACGCTGGGCGCCGACGACTATGAATCCAGTGTGTCGTTTGACGGCCGCAAAGCGGTGTACATCGGTATTCAGGTTGCGCCCGGCGCGAACCTGCTGGATGTGGTGGCGCGGGTGCGCAAAGTCATGCCGGAAGTCCAGGCGCAATTACCCAAGGGACTGAACAGCAATATCGTTTATGACTCGACCAAATTCGTCAATTCATCCATCAGCGAAGTGGTTAAGACCTTGGCGGAAGCCATCCTGATCGTGATGGCGGTGGTGTTCATTTTCCTGGGTTCGCTGCGTTCGGTGCTGATACCCATCATCGCCATTCCGCTATCCCTGATCGGGACTTTCACCGTGATGCTGGCGCTGGGTTACTCAATTAACCTGCTTACGCTGCTGGCGCTGGTGCTCGCCATCGGCCTGGTGGTGGACGATGCCATTATTGTGGTGGAAAACGTCAGCCGGCACCTGGAAGAAGGGCTTTCTCCCTACGATTCGGCAATCAAAGCCGCACGCGAGCTGGCCAATCCGATTATCGCGATGACCATCGTGCTGATCGCCGTGTATGTGCCGATAGGTTTTATGAGCGGGTTGACCGGCGCACTGTTTACCGAGTTTGCGTTTACGCTGGTGGGCGCGGTGACGATGTCCGCAATCATTGCGCTGACACTTTCCCCGATGATGTGTTCGCGCATGCTGCGCGCGCCCAAACGCGAAGGCGGCAACTGGCAGGACCATCTGGTGGTATGGCTCGACAAGCAGTTCGAGCGCTTGCATGTGCGTTACCAGAAAAGACTGCATGGCGTGCTCAATTATGTTTCGGTGATCGCGGTGTTTGCCGTGATCGTGCTGGGCGGCATTTATTTTCTGTATTCCACTTCAATGTCCGAACTGGCGCCTCAGGAAGATCAGGGCATATTGATTGCCGCGTCATTTAATGCGCCGGATGCCACGCTCAAACAGCGCGAACTTTATGGCAGCCAGGTTCGCGAGGCATTCGCGAAATTCCCGGAAACCGACCATATCTTCCAGCTGAATTCTCCGACGCAGGTGATCAGCGGCATGGTGCTCAAGCCCTGGGACGAGCGCACGAGAACCTCGACCCAGATTCAACCCCTGGTGCAAAAGGATCTGGCGCAAATCGCAGGGACCCAGAATGCCATTTTCCAGCCGCCTCCCTTGCCGGGCGCGCGGGGTTTGCCGATCCAGTTCGTGATTACGACAACCGAGCCTTTCTCCCAGCTCTTCGATGTATCGCAACAGTTCCTGCAGGCTGCGCAGAAAACCGGTGAATTCATCTTTCTCCAGTCGGACCTGCGCATCGATTTGCCGCAAACGACCGTGGTCATCGATCGCAATATGGCGGCGCAACTCGGCCTGAACATGCAGGAAATCGGTTCGGCGTTATCAGCCATGCTGGGCGGCGGCTATGTGAATTATTTCGAGCTCAGCGGCCGCGCCTACAAAGTCATTCCGCAAGTGACGCAGCGTTACCGGCTGAATGCGGACCAGCTTAAACAGTACTACTTGCGGACTGCCAGCGGGCAAATGGTGCCGTTGTCTACCGTAGCGCATCTGGAAACCTCTACCCAGCCGGAAACCATTAACCATTTCCAGCAGCAAAACATGGCGACCATACAAGGCGTGGCGTTCCCGACCATTTCACAAGGCCAGGCGCTGCAGCGTCTCAAGACCCTGGCGCAGCAAACCCTGCCGGCAGGTTACAGCTTCGACTACTCCGGGCCTTCACGCCAGTTCGTGCAGGAATCGGGCGGTCTGGTGCTCACCTTCTTCTTCGCGATCGTGATCATTTTTCTGGCGCTGGCGGCACAGTTTGAAAGCTTCCGCGATCCGATCATCATTCTGGTGTCGGTGCCGATGTCGATTGCGGGTGCGTTGATTTTTATCAATCTCGGAATAGGCCACGCCACACTCAATATCTACACCGAGGTCGGATTGGTGACGTTGATAGGCCTGATTTCCAAGCATGGCATCCTGATCGTGGAATTTGCCAATAACTTGCAGCGTATGGGTGCCAGCAAGCGTGAAGCCATCGAGAAAGCGGCCAGCTTGCGTCTGCGCCCGATCCTGATGACCACCGCTGCAATGGTGCTGGGTGTCGTGCCGCTCATCGTTGCCAGCGGTGCTGGCGCGGTCAGCCGCTTCAATATGGGCTTGGTAATTGCCAGCGGTTTGTCGATAGGCACTTTGTTCACCCTGTTTGTTGTCCCCGGCATCTACATGCTGCTTGCGGCGGACCATAGCCATGAAGCTCGCGCGCTGGCACAACGCGAGGCACATTAGGCTGGATGGTTGAACTCAAGCGCGCAAGCGGGTGGCTTATCCGCTTGCGCGTGGCCATCAGGCTCAGCACAAAGCATACCCAATTCACGGTAACCTGACACCGCCGTGACACGGTTCCTTCTTCCAATCAATTAATTACCCGGGAATTCCTGATGAAATGGTTCTTTAGAATGTTTTTCAAGACGCTGCGGATCGTGATGACGCCTTTCATGCTGCTGTGGGAAAAAACCACCACGCCGAAGGGCATGGTCCGGCCAGCGGGTGCGCAACAACTGGTCGACCAGCAATGCCAAAATCTGGCGCTTTATCAATTCAGGACCTGTCCCTTCTGCATCAAAGTCCGGCGCGAACTCAGCCGCTTATCGCTGGATGTTGCACTGCTGGATGCGCAAAAACTGCCTCTACACCGCGAAGCGCTCTTGCAGGGGGGCGGTCGAATCAAGGTGCCTTGTCTGAAAATTACGGATGAACAGGGGAACAGCCAGTGGATGTATGAGTCTTCCGCAATCATCCAGTATCTGCATGGGCGTTTTGCCTGACGTTTCTTCGGTTGATTGGTTTACCCGGATGTTACTATCCGCAGCCTTTCCGGCCGGACACTGCATGACAGCATCGTCTCGATAAATCGAGGCGATATCCGGTCTGTACAAGGATTCCTGCGGGGCCATCAATTGCCGCTGTAATCGGCTGAATACTTCCTATACTGAAAGCGGTTTTCCCGGTTGCGCTGGCGCCTGCTGAAAGGGGTATCTCATGAGCGTGTCGCCCCTGCCCGATGGTGTTGAGATCAATGGTGCTATTCCACCTGAATATGCATCCATACTCAGTTCCGAGGCTGTTTCGTTCCTGGCGGCGCTGTCTCGTGAATTCGAGCCCAAGCGTCAGTGCCTGCTTGCCCTGCGCGCCCAGCACCAGGTGGCATTTGGCCAGGGTGCCCAGCCTGATTTCCTGGAACAGACCGCATCCATTCGTGCCGCTGACTGGGTCATCGATCCGGTGCCTGAAGAGCTGCAGGATCGCCGGGTAGAAATTACCGGCCCGGTGGAACGCAAGATGGTCATCAACGCGCTCAATTCCGGCGCCGATGTGTTCATGGCGGATTTCGAGGATTCCCTGTCGCCGGTCTGGAATAACCTGATCCAGGGGCAGATCAACCTGCGCGATGCCGTGCGCCGCACCATTACGCTGGATACACCCGAAGGAAAACACTACGCATTGAACCCGCAGGTAGCGGTGCTGTTCGTCAGGCCGCGCGGCTGGCATATGCCGGAGCGGCACCTGCTGGTGGACGGGCAGGCCATTTCAGCCAGCCTGTTTGATTTCGGCCTGTTTTTCTTCCATAACGCCCGCACCCAGCTTGCCTATGGAACAGGTCCGTATTTTTACCTCCCCAAGATGGAAAGCCATCTTGAAGCACGGCTCTGGAACAGCGTATTCAATGCCGCCGAGGATCAGCTGGATATTCCCCGCGGCAGCATCAAGGCCACGGTGCTGATCGAAACCATTCCCGCTGCGTTCGAGATGGACGAAATTCTGCACGAATTGAAATCGCATTCAGCCGGGCTGAATTGCGGGCGCTGGGATTACATTTTCAGTTGCATCAAGAAATTGCATCAGCATCCTTCATTCATGCTTGCCGAGCGCGAGGCGCTGACCATGACGACCCCCTTCATGCGCGCCTATTCCCAGCTGCTGATCAAAACCTGCCATTGCCGCAATGCCCATGCAATCGGCGGCATGGCGGCACAGATTCCGGTCAGGAACGACCCCGAAGGCAATGCCGCCGCCCTGGCCAAGGTCGGCGTTGACAAGCACCGCGAGGCCGCGGATGGCCATGACGGCACATGGGTGGCGCACCCTGCGCTGGTACAGGTGGCGCGCGATGCTTTTGATATAGAGAAGCTCGGGCCGAACCAGATTCAGCGCAAGCGCGAAGATGTGCATGTTACCCGCGAAGACCTGCTGGATTTCCAGCCCCAGGCGCCCATCACCGAGCAGGGCTTGCGCAACAATATCCAGGTCAGCATCGAATACATGGGCGCCTGGTTGGCCGGTCAGGGTGCCGTACCCATTCACCATCTGATGGAAGATGCGGCAACCGCGGAGATTTCGCGCTCCCAGGTATGGCACTGGATTCGCAGCCCGCTGGGGGTGCTGGACGACGGCAGGAAAGTCACGCTGGAGCTGGTGCTGAGCATGATTCCCGAGGAATTGCAGCACATCCGCAACGAACTTGGGGAGGCCGCTTTTCTTGCCGGAAAATACCCGCTGGCTGCGGAGGTGGTTGAATCGCTGGTGGTGAACGACACGTTTGCGGATTTCATGACGCTGGCGGCTTACGAATATCTGGATTGAGGCTGCCGGCATCGAATTTCCGGCTTTCCTGGCATAACGCCGCAATTGACTATAATTTATTTTTTCTGGCATCGGGCAGGATGGCCGCCTATTTCCATCACTTGCCTTACCTACTGTTAAACGGAGGCGATTTCCCATGATTGCACTCACCATCAATGGCAAACAGCACACTGTAGACGTTGTCTCCGACACACCCCTGCTGTGGGTGTTGCGCGACACCATCGGCCTGACCGGCACCAAGTACGGCTGCGGCATCGCGCTATGCGGCGCCTGTACGGTACATCTCAACGGCGCACCGGTACGCTCCTGCATGACGCCGGTATCGGCAGCGGCAGGCCAGAAGATCATCACCATCGAAGGCCTCGACTCCAGGGTCGGCCACGCCGTACAGGCAGCGTGGGATAAGCTGGAAGTGGTTCAATGCGGCTACTGCCAGTCGGGCCAGATCATGTCCGCAGTGGCACTGCTCAGCGGCAACCACAAACCCAGCGACAGCGACATCGACAGCGCGATGGCTGGCAACCTGTGCCGTTGCGCGACTTACCAACGCATCCGCGCGGCCATCAAGGAAGCGGCGAAGCAGTTAGGTTAAGGAGCCGGGACATATGGACGCCTCCAGAATTCACTTTTGCGGGATGAAGCGCAAGGAGCCGCGCAGTGAGCGACGAGGCATATCGGATTGATAGACGAGGAGCGAACGAGCACGTGACGCCGCGATTCGCCCGCAAAATGAATTTATAGAGGTGACCATGAGTGAAATCAGGATCGTCAACGAAAGCCGCCGGCACTTTCTGCAAGCAGGCATCGGCCTCACCCTCGCCATCTATTTGCCGTTGGGACGCGCCGCATCGTCCGCAGCCAAGCCTGGCAAAGCGGGCAGCGCAGCAGCAATGTCGGAGACATTCGAACCCAATGTATTCGTACGCATCGGCGAGGACAATCTGGTGACGGTGATCGTTAAGCATCTGGAAATGGGGCAGGGCACTTACACCGGGCTACCTACCCTGGTGGCCGAAGAGCTTGACGCCGACTGGTCGCAGATCAAGGTGGAAGGCGCCCCGGCCGACGCCAAACTCTACAACAACCTGTTCTGGGGGCCGATGCAAGGCACCGGCGGCAGTACCGCCATCGCCAATTCCTTCGAACAGATGCGCAAGGCCGGCGCGTCCGCGCGCGCCATGCTGGTTGCCGCCGCTGCTGCCGAGTGGCAGGTTCCCGCCGACAGCATCCAGGTGAAAAAAGGCGTCGTCAGCCACGCAGCATCCAACCGCAAGGCCAGCTTCGGCGAGCTCGCAGTCAAGGCAGCCACGCAGGAAGTGCCCGCGCAAGTAAAACTCAAGAACCCGAAAGACTTCGTTTACATCGGCAAAAATGTTTCGCGCAAAGACAGCAAGGCCAAGATCAACGGTACTGCGCAGTTTACCCAGGATGTGCGCCTGCCCGGCATGCTCACCGCCGTAGTCGCGCACGCGCCGCGCTTCGGCGCCAGACTCAAATCGTTTGACGGCGCGCGTGCAAAATCCGTGAAGGGCGTGGTGGACGTGGTTGCCATCCCCACCGGCGTAGCCGTTCTGGCCAGGGATTTCTGGTCTGCCAAAAAAGGCCGCGACCTGCTCAGCGTAGCGTGGGACGAGTCGCAGGCATTCAAACTGGGCACCGATGAAATATTTTCCCAATACCGGATACTCGCCCGCACCCCCGGCGCGGTAGCCCACCGGACCGGCGATGCGGAAAAAAGCATAGGCCGGGCCGCAAAGCGTCTGGAAGCATCATTCGAATTTCCTTATCTCGCCCATGCCGCCATGGAGCCGCTGGACTGCGTGGTAAAACTCGACCGCGACAGTTGTGAAGTGTGGAACGGCGACCAGTCCCAGACCGCCGACCAGAATGCCATTGCCAAGGCGACCGGACTCAAGCCGGAACAGGTAAAAATCAACACGCTGTATGCCGGCGGCAGCTTCGGCCGCCGCGCCAATCCTGACTCCGATTACGTGCTGGAGGCCGTGCATATCGCCAAGGCCATCGGCGGCAAAGCGCCGGTGAAAATGGTCTGGACGCGCGAAGACGACATGCGCGCCGGCTGGTACCGGCCTCTGTTCTACCACACCCTGCGCGCCGGGCTGGATGCGGACGGCAATCTCGTCGGGTGGCAGCATCGGCTGGTGGGCCAGTCCATCGTCACCGGCACGCCTTTTGAAGGCGCCATGTTGAAGGATGGCGTCGACGCTACTTCAGTCGAAGGCGCGGCCAACCTTCCCTATGCCATTCCCAACATGCTGGTCGACCTGCATTCGCCCAGGCTGCCGGTTCCAGTCCAGTGGTGGCGTTCCGTCGGCTCCACCCATACGGCATTTTCCACCGAGGTGTTCATCGACGAGGTGGCGCATGCTGCAGGCAAGGATCCTTATCACTTCCGGCGCGATCTGCTTAAAGATCACCCGCACCATCGCGGCGTGCTCGAACTGGCGGCGCAAAAATCCGGCTGGGACAAAGCGCTGCCGCACCGTGATGGCGTCCGGCGCGGGCGGGGCATTGCATTGCACGAATCCTTCAATACTTACATTGCCGAAGTCGCCGAAGTCACGGTTCAGCCAGACGGCAGCTTTAGCGTAGACCGCGTGGTTTGCGCGGTGGATTGCGGCATGGCGATCAACCCCAGCATCATCCGCGCGCAAATGGAAGGCGGCATCGGTTTCGGCCTGTCGGCGGCGCTGTACGGCGCGATTACCCTGAAAGAAGGCCGCGTCGAGCAATCCAATTTCAATGACTACCCGCTGCTGCGCATCCACGAAATGCCGCAGGTGGAAGTGCACATCGTCCCCTCCGTCGCCAACCCGACAGGTGTGGGCGAACCCGGCGTACCGCCCATCGCCCCTGCGGTAGCCAATGCCCTGTTTGCCGCCACCGGCAAACGCCTGCGCAAGCTACCGTTCGATACCAGCGAGCTGAAGATCATCTAGGAACCTCTGAAAAGTGTTACGAGCAACCACAAGCGCAAGGAGCCGCGCAGTGAACGACGAGACATATCAAAAAGATAGGCGAGGAGTGAACGAGCATGCGACACCGCGATTGTGGTGCGCAGTAGCTTTGCAGAGGTTTCCTGGTGGATAGCGTCGACCTGCACGTACTACGCGCCGCCATCGACTGGCTGGAACAGGGTCATCGCGTCGCACTCGCCACGGTAGTAAAGACCTGGGGCTCTGCGCCGCGTCCGCCCGGCTCCTGGCTGGCAATGCGTGCGGATGGACAGCTGGCTGGATCGGTGTCCGGCGGCTGTGTGGAGGATGATTTAATCGCGCAGTTGCGCGACAACCGGCTGGCAACAGACACACCCGGCCTCATCGCCTACGGCGTGAGGAAGGAGGAGGCCGCGCGCTTCGGGCTGCCCTGCGGCGGGCAATTGCAATTGCTGCTGGAACCCAGACCGGACATCCGCGTGCTGCGCGCCATGCTCGCCGCCATCGAACGGCGCGAACTGTTCGCGCGCCGCGTCGATCTGCAAACCGGCGATGCGACGCTGCTCCCCGCACAACGCAACGACACGCTGCAATTCGATGGAAAACAGCTCGTCACCATCCACGGCCCAAGCCAGCGTCTGTTGGTCATCGGCGCCGGGCAGATTTCGCACTTTCTGGCACAGATGGCACAGGCCCTGAATTACGAAATCATCGTCTGCGACCCGCGCGAAGAGTATCGGCAAGGATGGCAGGTGCCCGGCGTGCAACTGCTGGCCTGCATGCCGGACGACGCCGTCAAACAATTGCAAATGGATGCAAACAGCGCCGTCGTGGCGCTGACCCACGACCCCAAGCTGGACGACATGGCGTTGCTCGAAGCACTTAAATCGCCTGCCATCTATGTCGGTGCGCTGGGCTCCCGCGCCAACAATGCAAAGCGGCGCGAACGCCTGCGCCTGTTCGACCTGAGCGAAGCGGAAATCAGCCGCTTGCACGGCCCCGTCGGCCTGCCCATCGGCAGCCGCACCCCACCGGAAATCGCCGTCGCCATCCTGGCGGAAATGACCGCCCTGCGCCACGGAATCACTCTCCAGGCCGCCCCATCCCGGCAGCCGGAAGCCCAACTGCGGCAAGTTGCACTCAAACTCGCATGATCGCCGGCATCCTGCTGGCGGCAGGCAGCTCCAGCCGCTTCGGCTCCAACAAGCTGCTGCATCTGCTGCCGGACGGCACGCCGATTGCCATCGCCGCCGCACGCAAGCTCAAGGCAGCTACATCCATGACGCTCGCCGTCGTGCACCCGGATAATCTTGCGCTCGCCGATATGTTCGCCGCGGAAGGCCTTACCGTAGTGGCCTGTCCAGCCGCCACGCAAGGCATGGGCGCCAGTCTCGCCTGCGGCGTGCGCGCCAGCAGCCACGCCCATGGCTGGATTGTCGCGCTTGCCGACATGCCATTTATCCAGCCGGCCACCCTGATGGAAATCCGCTCCCAGCTCGAACAGGGCGCCCCACTGGCAGCCCCGGTTTACCATGGTCAGCGCGGCCATCCGGTCGGCTTCGCGAGCGAATTCTTTGAAGCGCTCGCCCATCTCAGCGGCGACCAGGGCGCACGCGCAATTGTCCGCGCTCACGAGGCACGAGCCACACTGCTGGCATGCGAAGACCCCGGCATCCTGGCGGACATCGACACTACGGACGATATGGCACGTTATCGGAACCTGCTTGTAAGCCAGGAATAAGGTCTGCGGTATCGGGGCGGGATTCGAATTGAATTGCGTTGTATGGCAGCATTCTGGGGGACGATGCTTTTCTTGCCGCTGGCGGCTTACGAATATCTGGGGTGAGTCTCCCGGTGATTTGCCGTTGCTAACTAAGTATTCGATGAAATCTTTGCACGCTTATGGAAATGCTTGGGCGCTACGTCACGGCAACGCTGCTCCAGCTGATGCGCAATGCGCTTGACCATCTCCTCACTGAGCGCGGTGTGAAACAATTTACCAAAGGTGCCCGATGCGTTCCGGCCATTGATAATTACAACATCGCTTCTCGCCTTCAACTCGACAAACCACCCCGGCAAAGCGAGTACTGGCTTGACCTCAACCTTGTCGCCCACCGCGCTTGAAAGCCATTGCGCAAGCCACTTTGCCTGGCGAGACGCTTGATCCAGAGGCGCGGATTCTGACCAGCCTGGGAACTGCAATCGCTGTCCGTCGAAAACCACTTTGGCATCTTCAGCTCCACCATTTCGCTTAGATTTCATCCTGCCTTTTGTCTCAACTGCAAATACTCCCTTGGGCCAAACGATCACATGGTCGATATTGAAACCATCAGCAGGCACATCATGGAAAACGTAAGCGCCAAGGCGCATGAGCTGATTCAACTCTTGGGCGATAGCCACTTCACCCTCGTAGCCGAGCCGAAACTTATTGATTTGTTTAAAGAGAGTGATGATTTTGAAACTGAAAAATATAATCGTGCCAAGACCAAACAACACGTCAACACTGATGCGAAGAATCGACTCCGAGCTGCCGCCAAGATAGGACTGCGAGATATGAAGCGCGTAGACGAGCAACGGTATCACGGGAAGCATCACCGCATACATCAGGACGTCTAAGCGCATATCGTCCAATTCGGTGCGTAGCGACTCCCCCGGTCCACGCAACAGCATTTGATTCAGCGGGGAACGGCGCTTGGATTCTAGCCGCTTCCGCCAAAGATGAATCGCACCTATTGGCAGGAACATTAGCGCCAAATAAGAGCCCATTAGAAAAAGGGAAAGCCAGAATGCATTCATAGGGGTAGGTTACTTAATTTGCTTCATAGTTCGTGACCAGAAAGAGATTGGCTGTTTTCGGCGCATGGAAAGCTTGCGTTTGGGCTCGGATTTTCCGGGTAGAGTTGGTTGATAATTTCCATTACCACTTCAAATACCCATAGTACCGTATGGTAAAGGGTGGGGCTTCCGTGGGCATAGTCATTGCGTATGCCCGGCAAAATTTTTAGAAATGCGTCGAGCCAATCGTGATTAAGGTCTTCTTCGCTTGCCTGAACATTAGATTCATCTACTGTCATGATTTCCAGCTTGGCTTTCATCATCTTTTGCAGCTGCTTATACCTGCAACGTTCCCTGGCACGTTCCAGAGCCCAGCGGGCCCGGCAGGTAAACGCTTCATTCCGGATGACTTGATGCTGAATGGCATGTTTCAGCAGCGCTCCAAGGCCCGGTTCTTGGCTTTTGCGGTGCTTTGCCTTATAGCACCTCACAAATTCACCGAGGCATTCCCTCAATGCAAACTCCAGGCTGGCTAGCGCTTGTTGTTCGGCTATCGGATAAAAACGGTAAACAAACCAAGCATAGAGGTACAGGTTCTTAGCTGTTTCGAAATGAACCCTGATTGTTTCAGGAACCGCCAGATTCACGTTGAACTGGGCAATGGCTGCATGCTGGTCTGCTAAGACTATGGGGCGAACTGCTCCCGTTTGTGAATTTATGTTCACTATGTTCACCACCCGTGGGTCAGGCTCGTGGACGAGATCTGGCGATCTCAAACAATCGGCATCGGATGGTGGGTTCATTTTATTTAGGCAATTGAAATTAATGGATCAGCCACGATTGATTTTGTGGAAGGAGGCAATGAAATAAACGAGCCCAAGAAGAGAAATCTGAAGATTCCCCCTTTAATTTCATATTCAATCATGGCTATGCGGGGCGGAGAATGACTTAAGAAATGACTTCCTGATTTCTCCAAGCCTGAAGAACCTTTGCAAAATCAATATCATTCGGTGCCTCATTCCAAGCCTCGTAGAATGATGCGTCGTCACTTTCAGGCGCGGGGTTGGGGATGTCAATCTTGATGCGGGTGGGCATCATTACTGAGTCTCCGATCAAGATGCTTTCTCCACGCCGTAGTGTGGAGAACATACTTGCGATCCCACGAACAGAATCTGGCAGGAGGTTCCGAACGTAGGATTGGTCGTCAGGGTTTGAGATGCGGAGGCAGAGGAAGCTGTTGCACTGTGAAAGGATGGTTGCTGACACCTCCCGTGGACGCTGGCTAATTACGGTCAGGCTTACACCATATTTTCGTCCTTCTTTGGCGATGCGTTCTGCGGAATGCTTGGCCGCATCAGTCGCAGGGTCACCATCGCGCAAATATATGTGAGCCTCGTCTGCAAAAATTGAAATCGGGAATCGAGTTGTGTTCACGCGCCGATGCCAATATGCAAAATCGAAGAGACAACGAAGGATAAGTGAAATCACGGAAGCGCGAACGTCGAACGGAACTGGACTCAAATCGATAACAACGACCTTTTTCCGATCCCCAGCCTTTTCGCCAAGCAAGCGTCGAAATAGGACTTCCATCGAAGCACTTGTGTTGTATGTTTTTGGCTTAAATATCAGATCGTATCGCCTATCGTTAAGTTTTGAGTCAACCCTCATCAATAACCGAGTGAAATCGCCGTGAAGAGGCCCTTTCTTTTCTCCTCTTTGTCCTTCAACCATCTCGGTATCAAGTCGGCGAAATTCATTTAGGATGTTTGCAAAATCGAAGAACACCGGTGTATCGATGGTGATTTTCTTGAGTCCTAACGCCGTATTTTCTGGGTGCGCTTCTTTTGCCGCTTGCAGCAATTCCTTGAACTTGGCGATTTGGTTGGGTGCAGCCGACTCACTCCGATCAACCATCAGACCAAGCAACTCTTCGGAGTTCATCAGCCAGTAAGGCAACTCCAAGTCACTCGCCGCTATTACATCCGCAGAGTCACCAAATGTCTTGGTATATTCACCATGCAAGTCAAACAGAACGATGGTCGCCTGCTGAAAGCCACACATTTTCTGAATGAGCGATGCAACCGTCCACGACTTCCCACCCCCTGTCTGACCGAGGATTGCGGCATGCCGGGTTAGGAATGCATCAAGATTTATTTTCGCCTGCTGACCTGGTAGGAGTGACAGCTTGCCTATTGCGAAATCGCCCTCGGCATAGCTTGCATAGACTTGGTCAATTAAGGCTGGCGATACGGCGAACACAGGAGCATTCACCGTTGGAAGAACATCCGTTCCGCGCTCGAATTTCCCCGTTGCATCAATAGTACCGACCGGTATGGTCGAGAGTCCGCGTGTTGCGCGGTCGAGTAGCATCGTTCCGTCAGCTTCCGCCGCTTTCGATTCGGAGGCACTTACCTTACCCTCGCGCATCTCGATGCCCGTTACCATGCACAACAGCTTCGCCGCAGGCAGTGCGACCATAATGAACGTTCCCGGCTGACCAATAAGCACTGGCGTTGGCCCGGCCGAAGTCAGCAGATGAATGGTCATCGAATCCGGTACGCCACGCTCAACATCGGCAGTGAGTTCATGGTCAACAAGAGTGACAAATATCTCATCGCCCGTTACGCCGACAACTTTTCCAATTTGGTAATCACTCATAAGTGGTTCCTATTCAAAGAGGGTAACAAATTTACTAAATTGCCAAGCGTCGGTGGTCGCAGGGACAGACTTGCCGTTAATGTGAAGGTGGCTGCCGAAGCCAGCCTGGAAATTCGGCAATGACTTGAATGCCGCGAGCCCAACAGGTTCGTCTTGGCTTAACGCGAACAATCGGCATCTATTGGACTGCATTACTGGAAGCAGTAGCTGTTGATTAATGTGCTCGTCTGCGTAACTGAACCCACAACTCACAAGGTATTTACATTCGCTACCCAGCGCCTTGTTCGCTTGAGTGAACAGAGTGTCGTAGGGAGGTGTCATCGTGTCCATGACCTTCTTGCGTCGTGGCAGCACCATCACACGGCGAGAACTGGCTAGCATGGCCGAGGGATGCCTCTCGTAGAACGCCCCAGATTCTTCAGTCCATGAAATGGAGCCGTGCAATTTAATCAGTTTCACTGTTAGATTATTATTTGGTGAAAATTTTCCTCCTGAAACCACCCCTGACGTGCTCTTGAACTGCGCTGGCTGGAAATACCGCTCCGTCGTCCCACAGAAACCATTTTCGATGGGAACACCAACATGAGCTGCGGCTGTCTCAAACAACAGGTCATAATTCGTCGTAAAAATCCATACGGAACAAGAAAGGCCGAACGCGCGCCTTTTCAACGCCTCGAAAAATCTACAGTGGTTGTCTATGTTTGGATTTTCGACTGCCAAAAGACAGTTGAGAATCAACTCACGCAGACGAGTTTCCAAAGCGCTGAATCGCGGGTCCCCAGAATTAGTCCAGTGTGCGATAACAAGGTCGGAGAGTTGCTCAATATTGGGCGTGGATTGCGCATCGTCATAGGTCTCGCCCGCTTGCTTGAGAACCTCATTGAGGACGATGCGCTCGTCCGGCTTGAGTGCAGTCATTACCTCGCAAGTAAGCTGAGGCATCATCGGATAGCCCGCTTCGCGCGATGTTCCTGCGCCGAACAGGAAGCCTGTGCCATCCAATGTTTGAGACACATTGGGCAAAATGAGTGACAGGTCGATGGTCATAGGAGGAATGGAGTCAGGTTCAATTAATTGTGTTGTATTAACACGCTTTTGGCTGCCGCTTTTCTTGATAGCAACGAAATTCTAATCTACTCCTCACCCGGCCGTGTCGCTGTTTCAGGGTACAGGTCCGGAAAATAGAATGGCAGCGCATCCAGCGGCAGCCCGAAGCGCACCGGCCCGAGGGGGTGTCCGGCGCCACCAGACCAGTCTTGAGCAAGCGCGAGTGCAGCATCTGCGCCACCTTGTCTCCTGGGTCAGTTCGACGCGAGATGATCTGGATGGTGTCGAATCGGATCATAAAACCAATGCCGTACTACACCCAATTAAACCCATTTTCGAGACCTGCCAAAAATACACTCATTTACACTCAAATAGAGTGTGGTGTGCGTATGTCCAAACGCAAGGCCATGGCGGTGGGCGGCTCTACATCCCCATCCGTTCGATCCCCAGTCTGGCAACTGAACCCGCGTCCTCATGACGATTTCTGCGGAGAATAGTCCGATTATTCTCCGCGCATAATGCGGTGAATAACTTGCCTTTGCGGAGAATGAGTCCCATAATCTCCGCATGAATAGCGGAGATTACACTTACGTCTGGCAGGCCAGCGATTGGCCGAGCTGGCACTACGACCTGGCTTCCCTGGCTGGGCCATTGGCTAACGTCAGTCGTGCCCAGGGTCTGCTGCTCGGCCGTTTGGCCGATGTCGGCATGGCCTTGCGGGATCAGGCCAGTCTGGCGGCGTTGACGGAAGACGTGATCAAGACCAGCGAAATCGAAGGCGAGCGACTGGATGCCGGGTCCGTTCGCTCTTCCATTGCCCACCATCTTGGTGTCGACATCGGCGCACTTGCGCCAGTGGATCGCCACGTTGAAGGCGTGGTCGAAATGGTGCTCGACGCTACCGCACGTTGTGATGCCGCGCTGACCAGGGATCGGCTGTTCGGCTGGCATGCCGCCTTGTTCCCTACCGGCTACAGCGGGCTGGCCCAAATCCACGTCGGTGCATTTCGAGATGATGCCAGTGGCCCCATGCAGGTCGTGTCCGGCCCGATCGGCCGCCAGCGGGTTCATTTCGAGGCACCACCGGCCGATCGGCTGGATGCGGAGATGGCGCGCTTTGTCGAGTGGGTCAATGCCAGCACGCCTGACCATCCCATTCTGAAAGCGGGCCTTGGCCACCTGTGGTTTGTCACGCTACATCCGTTTGACGATGGCAATGGCCGTATCGCCCGAGCTATAGGCGATCTGTTGCTGGCGCGTGCCGATGGTAGTCCGCAGCGCTTTTATAGCCTATCGGCACAGATCCAGCGGGAGCGCCGTGATTACTACGACATCCTGGAGCGCACACAAAAGGGTTCGCTGGATGTGACGCCGTGGCTCAAGTGGTTTCTGGAAAATCTGGCGACGGCAGTCAATACCGCGCAGCACACACTGGATGCTGTGCTTGCCAAGACACGCTTCTGGCAGCGCTGGGCCACCACGCCGTTGAACGAGCGGCAAGTAAAACTGCTCAATTGCTTGCTGGATGGCTTTGAGGGCAAGCTGAACAGCAGCAAGTGGGCGTCCATTGCCAAGTGCTCGCCGGATACCGCCCTGCGCGACATCAATGAGCTGCTGGCCCTTGGTGTGCTGCGCAAGTCTGCGGCAGGTGGGCGCAGTACCAGCTATGAACTGAATGAATAGTTTCCGAGTGGACAATGTGGTCAGGTGCCTGGTCCACAGGCTTTCACAGAACACCCCGCGAACACGCGGGAACTGACGCGAGCAGGCAAGAAAAAACCCCAACCGAGAACGGTTGGGGTTTTGTTATTGGTGGAGGCGGGGGGGATCGAACCCCCGTCCGCAAGCACTCTACAGACAGTTCTACATACTTAGTCCGGTAATTTGGATTTAACCTGCTTCACGCCCACCGAACAGGCTGGAAGCCAGCGAGTTGCCTTGGTTTTAACCTTGTCCAAAGCAACCCTGAACAAGGCGATCATACTGAGATTACCCTACTGCCAGTTGCCTGGCCCAACTCGTATGCTAGCTGGTGTAGGGTCTGGCGCAATTAAGCGGCCAGAGCGTAAGTTTCGTCGTTTGCAGTTAAACGATTTCGGATTGTATTTACGAGGTAGTCCGTCCTCGGTATGCCCTGTTCTGCTTTGCAACCCACGTCGAAGCCAGGTCGCCCCCAGATTTACTGCTTTGCTGCTGTTGCATAGATGGAGCCATCACAGAAAAGTTCAAGCCCAACGGGGTGAATTGTACACCAATCAGTAGCCCAGATATTCGAGCAGCGCGGTGGGGGTCTGGATGAAGCCGTCTGCGCCCCATTCCAGCGGGTTGTCTTGCGGACCGATGTAGCCGTATTCGGCGATCAGTGCGGGCATGCCGCAGGCATGGGCGGCTGCGACATCGCGTTCGGCGTCGCCGATGTAGACACAGGTCGCAGGCAGTACGCCGATTTCGCGGCAGGCGGCCAGCATGGGCTCGGGGTGCGGCTTGGGGTGGGCGCAGGTGTCGCCGCTGATGATGGTGGCGGCGCGGTCGTCCAGGCCCATTTGCGCCAGCAGCGGTTCGGTGAAGCGCGCGGGTTTGTTGGTGACGATGCCCCACGGCAGGCCGCGCATTTCCAGCTCGTCGAGGAGCTCCATCATGCCGGGGAACAGGGTGCTGAACAGGTTGAGATTTTGCTCGTAGAGTTCCAGATATTCGGCGCGCAGGTCCTGAAATGCCGGATGATCGGGGCTGATGGCAAAGCCGATTTGCAGCAAGCCGACGGTGCCGTGCGAGGCGTAGGGGCGGATCAGTTCCAGCGGCATTTCCGGCAGGCCGTGCATCTGGCGCTGCTGGTTGAGGGCATAGCCGAGGTCGGGCGCGGTGTCCACCAGCGTACCGTCGAGGTCGAACAGGACGGCATTAACCATGGCGGCGGCAGGCGATGGTGTAGTTCACGGCGGTATCGTGTTCCAGCTTGTAGACTTTGGTCAGCGGGTTGTAGGTCATGCCGATGAGGTCGTTCACGGCCAGCCCGGCGCTGCGTGCATAGCGCGACAGTTCGGATGGCTTGATGAAGCGGGCGTAATCGTGGGTGCCACGCGGCAGCAAATTGAGCACGTATTCCGCGCCAATGATGGCGAACAGGTAGCTTTTCGGGTTGCGGTTCAGGGTGGAGAAAAACACCCAGCCGCCCGGTTTGACCAGCTCGGCACAGGCACGCACCACGGATTCCGGATTGGGTACGTGTTCGAGCATTTCCATGCAGGTGACCACATCGAAACTGGCCGGGAGTTGCGCCGCCAGCGTCTCTACCGCGATGCATCGATAATCGACACTGGCACCGGACTCGAGCAAATGCAGTTTGGCGACCTTGAGCGATTTTTCCGCCAGATCGATGCCGGTGACGGCGGCGCCGCGCCCGGTCATGCTCTCGGCCAGAATGCCGCCGCCGCAGCCTACGTCGAGAACGGTTTTGCCATCCAGGCTGGCCAGGTGGTCAATATAGTCCAGACGGAGCGGGTTGATTTCGTGCAGGGGCTTGAATTCGCTGTTGGGATCCCACCATTTGTGGGCGAGTGCGCTGAATTTGTCGAGTTCCAGTTGGTCGGCGTTGCTCATGTTGTTCTCTTTCAGTGCGTGATCCGTGATTGCCAGACGTTGGCAGTCAACTTAAGTTCCCGTTCGTCCAGGCTGGTGAGCTGGCGATTGTCGAGGCGCAACTCGCCATTTACCCAGACATGGCTGACCTGTTCGCGCCCCGCAGCGTAAACCAGGGCGGAGATCGGATCGAAGCAGGGTTGGGTCTCGATACCTGATAAATCCACCGCTACGATATCAGCCAGCTTGCCGGGCGCGAGCGAGCCGATGCGGTCGTCCAGTCCCAGGGCGCGTGCGCCGTTCAGGGTGGCCATTTGCAGCGCGGTATGAGCGGGCAGGGCAGCGGCATCACCGGTCACGCCTTTGGCGAGCAGGGCGGCCAGGCGCATCTCGCTGAATAGATCGAGTTTGTTGTTGCTGGCCGCGCCGTCGGTACCGATACCGATGTTGACGCCATGCCCGGCCAGCGTCGCGATCGGCGCAAATCCGCTGGCGAGCTTGAGGTTGGAAGCCGGGCAATGCGCCACGTGGCAGCCTTGTTCCGCCAGCAATGCCTGCTCATCCGGCGTCAAATGTACGCCATGCACCGCGATCAGCCCGGGACCGAGCAGGCCGAGATTTTGCAGCCGTGCCAGCGGACGCAGATTGTGCTGTGCCAGGCTCTGATGGATCTCGTCCTCGGTTTCGTGCAGATGGACATGCACCGGCAAGTCCAGCTGGCTGGCGAAGGTGGCGATTTTTTTGAAGGTTTTATCGCCCACGGTATACGGTGCGTGCGGAGCGAGGGTAAACGACAGCAATGGCTCATCGCGCAGGCGGTCGCGCAGCGCGAAGCCTTTGTTGAGGTAGTCGTCGGAATCGCCCGCATAAGCGGTGGGGAAATCGATCACGATCAGCCCGATAGCGGCGCGCATTCCCGCGTCCAGCGCCGCCTCCGCCACCGCTTCCGGGAAAAAGTACATATCGTTGAAACAGGTGGTGCCGCCGCGCAGCATTTCGGCGCAGGCGATGCGCGTGCCGTCACGCACGAAATCGGGCGACATATGGCGGTTTTCTGCAGGCCAGATGTGAGCTTTCAGCCATTCCATCAGCGGCAGGTCGTCGGAGTAGCCGCGCAACAGCGTCATCGCCGCATGCGTGTGCAGGTTGATCAGGCCGGGGATCAACGCATGGTCGGTGAGCCGGTAGTAGCGCTGTGCCACAAAACGGCGGCGTGCTTCTTCCGTGGGCAGAATGGCGACTATGCGGCCACCATCCACCGCCACGCTGTGATCGGTGAGGACTGCGTCTGACGGTTCGACCGGGATGACCCAGCGGGCTTCGATAAGTGTTTCGACAGGATGAGCGGGGGTTTCGGGCATGATTCAGTAATTGGGCAGGTTCGCCGCACTATAAAGGCAGGCCTGCCGCCTGACAAGGATGGCGAGCGCCAATTTTGCCGGGTGCGCTGCGCATGCTAGAATCGCGGGGTTTCCTTTCTCTTATAAAAACAGACCGATCAATGGAATCTTTCGCTAAAGAAACGCTTCCCGTCAGCCTCGAAGAGGAAATGCGCCGCTCCTACCTTGATTACGCAATGAGCGTGATTGTGGGGCGTGCCCTGCCCGATGTGCGTGACGGCCTGAAACCTGTGCACCGCCGCGTGCTGTTTGCCATGCACGAGTTGTCCAACGACTGGAACAAGGCCTACAAGAAGTCGGCGCGTATCGTCGGCGACGTCATCGGTAAATACCACCCGCACGGCGACACCGCCGTGTACGACACCATCGTGCGCATGGCGCAGGACTTTTCCCTGCGTTATCCGCTGGTCGACGGCCAGGGCAACTTCGGCTCGGTGGACGGCGATAACGCGGCGGCCATGCGTTATACCGAAATCCGCATGTCCAGGATCGCCCATGAACTGCTCGCCGATCTCGACAAGGAAACGGTCAATTTCGGCCCGAACTATGACGGTTCCGAACACGAGCCGCTGATTCTGCCGGCCAAGATACCCAATCTGCTGATCAACGGTTCGTCCGGTATCGCAGTAGGCATGGCGACCAATATCCCGCCGCACAATCTGACCGATGTGTGCGATGCCTGCCTCACTTTGCTGGAGAATCCGGAAACCGATATCGAAGCGCTGATCGATATCATCAAGGCGCCTGATTTCCCCACCGCCGGCATCATTTACGGACTGGTTGGTGTGCGCGAAGGCTACCGCACCGGCCGCGGCCGCGTGGTGATCCGCGCGCGCACCCATTTCGAAGACCTGGACAAGGGCGCCAATCGCCACTCCATCATCATCGACGAGCTGCCCTATCAGGTGAACAAGGCCAACCTGCTGATCAAGATCGGCGAGTTGGTGCGCGAAAAGAAAATGGAGGGCATCTCCGATCTGCGCGACGAGTCGGACAAATCCGGCATGCGCGTGGTGATCGAGCTGAAGCGCGGCGAAGTGCCCGAAGTGGTGTTGAACAACCTGTACAAGCACACGCAGATGCAGGACAGTTTCGGCATGAACATGGTGGCGCTGGTGGACAACCAGCCGCGCCTGTTGAACCTGAAGCAGATGCTGGTGGCCTTTCTGCGCCATCGGCGCGAGGTGGTTACGCGGCGTACCGTATTCGAGCTGAAAAAAGCACGCGAACGCGGCCATATCCTGGAAGGTCTGGCGGTAGCACTGTCCAATGTGGACGAGATCATTGCCTTGATCAAGGCTGCGCCTACGCCGGCTGTCGCCAAGGAAGGCCTGATGGGCAAAACCTGGCGTTCGCAGCTGGTCGAGGAAATGCTGTCGCGCGCAGTGGCCGACGCCAATGCCTTCCGCCCCGAGGGGCTGGCGATCGAGTTCGGTTTCTCCAAAGATGGCTATCGGTTGTCCGACGCGCAGGCGCAAGCCATTCTGGAATTGCGCCTGCAACGCCTGACCGGACTGGAGCAGGACAAGATACTCACCGAATACAAAGAGGTGGTTACCAAAATCGCCGACCTGCTCGATATCCTCGCCCGGCCCGAGCGCATTACCGCCATCATCGTCGAGGAAATCGGCCTGGTGAAGCAGCAGTTCGGCGACAAGCGTCGCTCCGAGATCGTTGTCTACGCGCAGGATTTGAGCGTGGAAGACCTGATCACGCCGCAGGACATGGTGGTGACGCTGTCGCACGGCGGCTATATGAAATCGCAGCCGCTGGATGATTACAGTGCACAAAAACGCGGCGGGCGCGGCAAGCAGGCTGCGCCGACCAAGGAAGACGATTTCATCGAGCGCCTGTTCATTGCCAACAGCCACGACTACATTCTGTGCTTCTCCGATTTTGGCAAGGTGTATTGGGTCAAGGTTTACGAAGTGCCGCAGGGCAGCCGCATCTCGCGCGGCAAGCCTATCGTCAATCTGTTGTCGCTGTCGGAAGGCGAGAACATCAATGCCATCCTGCCGGTACGGGAATTCACGGATAACCGCTTTGTATTCATGGCCACTGCCCGTGGCGTAGTCAAGAAAACCGCGCTGTCCGATTTCTCCAATCCGCGTCGCGCCGGCATCATCGCGGTAGGGCTGGACGAGGGTGATTACCTGGTTGGCGTTGCCCTCACTGAAGGCAATCACGATGTCATGCTGTTCTCGGATGGTGGCAAGGCGGTGCGCTTTGACGAGAACGACGTGCGCGTGATGGGACGCGGCGCACGCGGCGTGCGCGGAATGAAACTTGCGCCAGGGCAGAAGGTCATTTCCTTACTTGTAGCCGAAAACGAGCAGCAGTCGGTACTCACCGCTACCGAAAACGGTTATGGCAAACGCACCAATATTGCGGAATACACCCGTCATGGCCGCGGTACGCAAGGCATGATCGCGATCCAGACGACGCCACGCAACGGCCGTATGGTTGCTGCCACGCTGGTCGAACCGGACGATGAAATCATGCTGATTACCGATGGAGGCGTGCTGATCCGTACCCGCGTCAATGAAATGCGCGAGATGGGGCGCGCGACCCAGGGCGTTACATTGATCAATCTCGACGACAAGCAAAAGCTTATTGGTGTGCAGCGTGTACTGGAACGCGAAGAAGAGGAAGAAGAGTAATTAATCTTAAAAATTAACAACAAATTTTAAGGTATTGATAATGAATCATATTTATAACTTCAGTGCGGGTCCTGCCGTGTTGCCGAAAGCGGTACTTGAACAAGCCCGGGACGAGTTGGTGGATTGGCACGGCAGCGGTATGTCGGTGATGGAAATGAGCCATCGCGGCAAGGAATTCATGGGCATTGCCGCCCAGATGGAAGCCGACTTGCGCGAGTTGATGGGCATTCCGGCCAACTACAAGGTACTGTTCCTGCAGGGTGGTGCGTCTTCGCAATTCGCCATGGTGCCGATGAACCTGCTGCGCGGTAAAGCCGGCATGGATTATCTCAACACCGGCGAATGGTCGAAAAAAGCCATCAAGGAAGCCAAGCGTTACGGTTCTGTCAATGTGGTGGCGAGCAGCGAAGACAAGAACTTCAACTACGCGCCTGCACAGGATGCGTGGAAGCTCGATCCGAATGCGGCCTTTGTGCATTACACGCCGAATGAAACCATTGGCGGCGTGGAAATTTTCTGGACGCCGAAAACCGGCAATGTGCCGCTGGTGGCGGATATGTCGTCCACCATATTGTCGCGCCCCATCGATGTGAGCCAATTTGGCCTGATTTACGCGGGTGCGCAGAAAAACATCGGACCGGCCGGATTGACCATCGTCATTGTGCGCGACGACCTGATCGGTCAGACCGTGGCGGGAACGCCGACCATGTTCGACTACAAGACTCATGTCGACAACGACTCCATGTACAACACGCCGCCGACTTACGCGATGTATATCGCCGGGCTGGTGTTCCAGCTGCTGAAGCGTGAAGGCGGCCTGGCCGAGATGGAAAAACGCAATATTGCCAAAGCCGATTTGCTCTACGGTTATCTGGATGCGACCGATTTTTACGCCAGCCCGGTGGCGCGCGACAACCGTTCGCGCATGAATATTCCATTCACGCTGAAAGACGCTGCACTGGACGAGGCCTTTCTCAAGGGCGCCAAAGAGCATGGGCTGCTGCAATTAAAAGGTCATCGCTCGGTGGGCGGCATGCGCGCCTCCATTTACAACGCCATGCCGATTGAGGGCGTGGCTGCGCTGGTCAACTACATGAAGGCTTTCGAACAGAAAAATGGCTAAAGCTTTTCAAGTCCAGATACTGAACGCCATTTCCAAACAGGGACTTGCACGCCTGCCCGCAAGCTATACCGTGGGCAGCGATGTGGTGCAACCCGACGCGATACTGGTGCGCTCCGCCAACATGCACGAGATGGATATTCCTGCATCGGTGCTGGCGATTGGTCGTGCGGGTGCAGGCACCAATAACATCCCGGTCAAAAAACTGTCCGAGCGTGGCGTACCGGTATTCAATGCGCCGGGTGCGAATGCGAATGCGGTCAAGGAGCTGGTCATCGCGGGCATGCTGATGGGTGCGCGCAATCTGATTCCGGCAATCCGGTTTGTGGAAACGCTCAGCGGCAGCGACGAAGAAATGCACAAGGCGACCGAGGCGGGCAAGAAAGCTTTTGCCGGAACCGAGTTGCCGGGCCGTACACTCGGCGTGATCGGACTGGGTGCGATTGGCTCCCTGGTGGCCGATGCCGCCATCAAGCTCGGCATGAAAGTCATCGGATTCGATCCGGCTATCACCGTTGAAGCCGCCTGGCGTTTGCCTGCCCAGGTCAAAAAAGCCAACAGTGTGGAAGAGGTAGTGAAAGCCGCCGACTTTATTACATTGCATGTTCCGCTGCTGGATGCCACGCGTAACCTGATCAATGCCGAGCGCATTGCCCTGATGCAGCCGGGTACGATACTGCTCAACTTCGCCCGCGAAGGTATTGTGGACAATGGCGCCGCGCTGGCCGGCCTGAAATCCGGGCAACTGCGTGCTTACCTCAATGATTTTCCTGCCAATGCATTGCAAAACCAGGCTGGCGTGGTGTGCCTGCCGCACCTGGGCGCCTCGACCGGCGAGGCCGAGGAGAACTGCGCGGTCATGGTGGCCGAGCAACTGACCGATTATCTGGAAAACGGCAATATCCTCAACGCCGTCAATTTTCCCAATGTGGACATGCCGCGCGAATCGGCCTACCGCGTGGCCATCGCCAACGCCAATGTCCCCAACATGCTGGGCCAGATTTCCACCGCGATGGCGAATGCCGGGCTCAATATTCATACCATGGTCAACAAATCCAGAGGTGAAATGGCTTACACCCTGGTGGACGTGGACAGCAACGTTCCCGATTCGGTTGTAAAAGAATTGTGCGCCATCGCTGGCGTGCTGGCAGTGCGCTATTTGCCTGCAGCGTAACCATGGCTGAAGATTTACAACAATTACGCGCTGCAATCGATGCGCTGGACGTTGAAATTCTCAAGCTGATCAACCAGCGCGCCGCCCATGCCCAAACCATCGGCCGTCTGAAAAACGGCACGGTGTATCGCCCCGAGCGCGAGGCCCAGGTGCTGCGCCGCATCAAGGAGCTTAACCCGGGACCGCTGGCGGATGAAACGGCAGCGCGCCTGTTTCGCGAAATCATGTCGGCCTGTCTGGCACTGGAAAAGCCGCTATCGGTTGCATTTCTTGGGCCATTGGGTACGTTCAGTCAGGCTGCCGCACAGAAGCATTTTGGCCATGCTGCCGTCCCCATGCCCTGCGCATCGATAGACGAGGTGTTTCGCGACGTGGCTTCGGGTAATGCGGACTACGGCGTGGTGCCGGTGGAAAATTCCACCGAAGGCGCCATCAACCGTACCCTGGATTTATTGCAGGATACCCCGTTGAAAATCTGTGGCGAAGTGGCGTTACGCATCCATCAGCATCTGCTGCGCAAAGTACCCGGTCTGGACGATGTTGCGGTGCTGTATTCGCACAGCCAATCGCTGGCGCAGTGCCATGAGTGGCTCAACAGCAATCTCGCCACGGTGCCGTGCGTACCCGTGGCGAGCAATGCCGAGGCAGCGCGTCTGGCAGCAGCCGACCCTGCAGCGCTGGCCATTGCCGGTGATGCTGCAGCCGAACTGTATGATTTGCAGCGGCTGGTGGAAAACATTGAGGATGAACCCAATAACACCACGCGCTTTCTGGTCATCGGCAAGCATGATGCAACGCCTTCCGGTCAAGACAAAACCTCGCTGCTGATGTCTGCGCACAATCGGCCTGGCGCGGTGGTGGAGCTGTTGCAGCCACTTGCGCGCCATGGCGTATCGATGACCAAATTCGAGTCGCGCCCGGCACGCTCCGGCTTGTGGGAATATGTGTTTTTTATTGACCTTGAAGGTCACCGCGAGGAACCGCAAGTTGCTGCCGCACTGGCAGAATTGCAGGATAAAGCCGCGTTTCTGAAAATTCTTGGAGCCTACCCGGTAGGCGTTCTGTAGGTTGTAATAATGAATCTGTGTGATCTTTCCCCGCAATACGTGCGCGCCATTGCGCCGTATCAGCCTGGCAGGCCCATTGCCGAAGTGGCACGCGAACTGGGTCTGGCCGAGCACGATATCGTGAAATTGGCGTCCAACGAAAATCCGCTCGGCCCCAGTCCCAGGGCCCTCGTCGCGATTGAAAACGCGCTGGCCAATATTGCGCTCTACCCGGACGGCAGCGGTTATGATTTGAAGGCAGCGCTTACGCGCAGATTTGGCGTTCCCGCCGAGCAGATCGTATTGGGTAATGGTTCCAACGATATACTGGAACTGGTGGCAAGAGCATTCCTGGCACCCGGCACCTCGGCGGTATTTTCTCGACATGCATTCGCCATCTATGCGCTCGCCACCCAGGCGGCTGGTGCAGAGGGCATAGAAACTGCGGCGCATGATTTCGGCCATGATCTCGATGCCATGCTCGACGCCTTGCGCGCCGACACGCGCGTGGTGTTCATCGCCAACCCCAATAATCCCACCGGAACCTGGCTATCCAATGCGGATTTGCTGGCTTTTCTGCAACGCGTACCGGAAAATGTGATCGTTGTGCTGGACGAAGCCTATGGCGAGTATCTGCCGCAGGACAAACAGTCCGACGCACTGGTCTGGCTGCAGCGCTTTCCGAATCTGGTGGTGAGCCGCACCTTCTCCAAAGCTTACGGCCTGGCCGGTTTGCGCGTGGGTTATGCGCTCACCAGCCGCATGGTGGCGGACATGATGAACCGCGTGCGCCAGCCGTTCAATGTCAACAGTCTGGCGCTGGTTGCGGCGGCTGCCGCACTCGACGACAACGATTTCATCGCACGCAGTTACGCGCTGAACCAGCTCGGCATGCGTCAGATGATCCAGGGCTTGCTGCTGATGGGGCTGGACTACATTCCGTCGTTTGGCAATTTCCTCGCCATCCGCATCGGCAATGCCACGGCCATGTATCGACGTTTGCTGGAGAAAGGCGTGATTGTGCGACCTATCGGCAATTACGCCATGCCCGAATACCTGCGCGTCAGCATTGGTCTGGCCGCTGAAAATACTCAATTTTTGCAGGCGCTGGAAAGCGCACTTAAGGAGCAAGCATGATCGTCGTAATGAGCCCTGAGGCAACGGAATCCCAGATTGACGGGGTGGTAAAAAAAATCAAGGAGTACGGTTGCGATGCCAATATCTCGCGCGGTGTCGAGCGCACGATTATCGGCGCCATCGGCGACGAGCGCAGCATCGATCAGGAACTGATAGACGCGCTGCCCGGCGTGGAGCAATCCATGCATATCGTCAAACCCTACAAGATCGTGGCGCGCGAGTGGCACAAGGAAAATAGCGTCATCGACATCAAGGGTATCAAACTGGGCGGCAATACCATCCAGGTCATCGGCGGCCCATGCTCGGTAGAAACCCAGCAACAGATGGACGAGTCGGCAAAATTCGTCAAGGCAGCCGGCTGTCGCCTGATGCGCGGCGGCGCTTTCAAGCCGCGCACCAGCCCCTACAGTTTCCAGGGCAAGGGCGTGGAAGGGCTGGAAATGTTCCGCAAGGCCGCTGATGCGCAAGGCCTGCCCATCGTGACCGAACTGATGGACGTGCGCATGCTCGATACGTTTCTGGAATGGGATGTGGACGTGATCCAGATCGGCACGCGCAATATGCAGAATTTCGATTTGCTGAAAGAAGTGGGCCACACCAACAAGCCGGTCATCCTCAAGCGCGGGATGTCCGCAACAGTGTCCGAATGGCTGATGGCGGCGGAATACATCGCCGCCGGCGGCAATCACAACATCATTTTCTGCGAGCGCGGCGTGCGCAGTTTCGAGACCTACTATCGCAACATGCTCGACGTGACCGCCATCCCGGTGCTGAAAAAAGAAACTCATTTGCCAGTGATTGTTGATCCTTCTCATGCGGGCGGCAAGGCGTGGATGGTGCCTGCGCTGTCGCGCGCAGCCATTGCTGCGGGCGCCGATGGCCTGCTGGTGGAAATGCACCCCAAACCCTGCGAAGCCTGGTGCGATGCCGATCAGGCGCTGAACCCCGATGAACTGAAGAGCCTGATGATCGAGTTGAAGGGTATTGCCCAGGTGCTGGGCCGGGATATTTAAATGCATTCGCCACGGAGGGCACGGAGTACATGGAGTTTCCTTGGCGATTCTTTCTCTGTGTTCTCCGTGCCCTCCGTGGCTAAAAGGCCTTTTTACACAGCATAGAAAATGACCACGCACATCAACAAACTCGCCATATTCGGTGTCGGCCTGATCGGCGGCTCGGTTGCGCTGGCGTTGAAGCAGGCCGCTGCGGTGGGTGAGGTGGTTGGCGTAGGGCGCAGCCGCGCCAACCTTGATGCAGCACTCAAGCTGGGTATCATCGATCGCATCGCCACTACTGCGGCAGCAGCAGTGCAAGGCGCGGATGTTGTGCTGCTCGCGGTGCCAGTAGGTCAAATGGCTGCGCTGATGCTGGAAATCGCACCGCATCTGGGTGCGGAAACGGTCATTACTGATGCGGGCAGTACCAAGCAGGATGTGGCTGCGCTGATGCAGCAGCACCTCGCTGCGCACCTGCCCAATTGCGTACCCGGCCATCCCATCGCCGGGGCGGAAACCTGTGGAGCCGCAGCCGCCCGCGCTGGCTTGTATCAAGGCAGGAATGTCGTCCTCACGCCCTTGCCGCAATCGAACAAGGCTGCGCTGGAAAAAGTGCGCGCGCTCTGGCAGGCCTGCGGCGCCAAGGTCAGCGAAATGCCCGCCACCCAGCACGATGCCATCTTCGCCACGGTCAGCCATTTGCCGCACCTGCTGGCCTACACGCTGGTGGACATGATCGCCCGTCGCGACAATGCCGACACCCTGTTCAGTTTCGCCGCCAGCGGCTTTCGCGACTTTACTCGTATTGCAGGCAGCAGCCCGGAAATGTGGCGCGATATTGCGCTGGCGAACCGGCAGGCGTTATTAAATGAAATTGAGCAGTATCAGGCCAGCCTGGAACAGATGCGGATAGCTTTGACAGCAGAAGATGCAGCAGCATTGGAAGCGACTTTCAAACGCGCGCAAACGGCACGTGTGCGCTGGTCCGAGGAATAATCGGGCCCGTTTGTATTGCCTTACCCAAGCATTGTCTACATGAACTGATAATGGAATTTCTCGACCTCACTCCACTGATTCGTGCCCGCGGCAGCATTCAGCTACCGGGCTCCAAAAGTATTTCCAACCGCATTCTGCTGTTATCCGCGCTTGCACAGGGCACCACAGAAGTAAAAAGCCTGCTGGATTCCGACGATACCCGTGTGATGCTGGACGCACTTGCCCGGCTGGGGGTGAACTGGACCCGCCAGGGCGATACGCAGGACTATGTTGTACAGGGTGTGGGCGGGGCGTTTCCGGTCAAGCAGGCCGAGTTGTCGCTGGGCAATGCCGGCACCGCGTTCCGCTCGCTGACCGCAGCGTTGGCGCTCTCCGGAGGCGATTACACCTTGAGTGGCGTTGCGCGCATGCATGAGCGGCCGATCGGCGATCTGGTCGATGCCTTGCGCCAACTCGGAGCGCAGATCGAATACCTGGGCAACGCGGATTTTCCGCCGCTGAAAATTGCACCCGCGCACTTGACGGAAACGAATGAAGTGGCGGTGCGCGGCAATGTGTCCAGCCAGTTCTTGACCGGGCTGTTGCTGGCGGCACCCCTTACCGGGAAATCCATCACCATCCGTGTTATCGGCGAACTGATTTCCCGACCCTACATCGAGATTACGCTGAACCTGATGCGTCGCTACGGTGTGGAAGTCCAACGTGACGGCTGGCAAGCCTTCACGGTGCCTGCGGGCCAGGTTTATCGCAGCCCCGGTACAATCTATGTGGAAGGCGACGCCTCTTCGGCATCGTATTTCCTCGCCGCCGGGGCCATCGGCGGGGGTCCGGTTCGGGTGGAGGGCGTAGGCAGCGCCAGCATTCAGGGTGACATTCGCTTTGCCGAGGCGCTGCAGCAGATGGGCGCAAGTATTACGATGGGCGAGAACTGGGTGGAAGCATCTTCTCAGGGTTGTCTGCACGGCATCGACGCAGATTTCAATCATATCCCCGATGCCGCGATGACCATCGCTGTGGTCGCTTTGTTTGCACAGGGGCCTACCACGCTGCGCAATATTGGCAGCTGGCGGGTGAAGGAAACCGACCGCATTTACGCTATGGCAACGGAGTTGCGCAAGGTTGGGGCCATCGTCGAGGAAGGTGCAGATTACCTGCGCGTGACGCCACCCATGCAGCTGCAACCCGCAACCATTGATACCTACGACGATCACCGCATGGCGATGTGTTTTTCGTTAGTGACACTGGCCGGCGTGGCGATGCGAATTAACGACCCGAGGTGCGTGAACAAGACATACCCGGGATATTTCGATGCGTTTGCCAGCATCACCCAGCGCGCAGACATCCCGGTTATAGCGATTGATGGGCCGTCTGCTTCGGGCAAGGGCACGGTCGCAGCCCTGGTTGCGCAGGCGCTGGGTTTCCATTATCTGGACAGTGGGGCGTTATACCGCCTCACTGCACTGGCGGCGCAAAAGCACGCCATTGCTCTGGATGATGAGGCCGCATTGGCGCAGCTCGCGCGTAATCTGAAGGTGCGTTTTGACAGGAATGAAATCTGGCTGGACGACGAGCGGGTGAGCGATGAATTGCGCACGGAAATAATCGGGAATGGCGCGTCCAAAGTGGCGGCACTCCCTGCGGTGCGCAGCGCCTTGCTGGAACGCCAGCATGCCTTCCGTCTGGCGCCTGGGCTGGTAACCGACGGGCGCGATATGGGTTCGGTGGTGTTCCCCGATGCTGCGGTTAAAATATTTCTTACCGCCAGCGCCGAAGAACGCGCACAACGTCGCTATAAGCAGTTGATGGAAAAAGGATTCAGTGCTAATCTTACAAACTTGCTTGAGGAATTACGCGAGCGCGACGCACGAGATGCGGCGCGCAGCATAGCCCCACTCAAGCAAGGCGCGGATGCCACCCTGCTGGAAACCACGCACCTGACCATCGACCAGGCAGTCGCCAGCGTGCTGGCTAGCTACCAGGCCAGGCAGTCCGGGCAAGGTGTCTGAACCCGATAATCGGGTTTGGACTTTGTTAATAATGAACCCCGCATTTCATCGCGGATTTTTAGGCCTTTACTTTTCATGACGTCTACTGCTTCTTCCTCTACCACCGAACCCAGTTTCGAAAGCTTTGCCGCCCTCTTTGAAGAGAGCTTGACGCGCCAGGAATTGCGCGCGGGTGAAGTCATTACCGCCGAAGTCGTGGCGATTGACGATAATTTCGTTACCGTAAATGCCGGGCTGAAATCCGAAAGCCTGATTGCTACTGAAGAATTCCGTGATGACCACGGTGAACTGGAAGTCGCGATAGGCGATTTCGTCAGCGTGGCCATTGAAATGCTCGAAGACGGCTATGGTTCGACCAAGCTGTCACGCGACAAGGCCAAACGTCTGGCCGCCTGGATCAGCCTGGAGAAATCCATGGAAGACGGCGAAATCGTCACCGGCATGGTGAATGGCAAGGTCAAGGGCGGTCTGACTGTGATGGTGAACGGCATCCGTGCCTTCCTGCCCGGTTCGCTGGTGGATATCCGCCCGGTCAAGGACACTGCGCCGTACGAAAACAAGGAAATGGAATTCAAGGTCATCAAGCTCGACCGCAAGCGCAACAACGTGGTGGTATCGCGTCGCGCCGTGCTGGAACAGAGCATGGGTGCCGATCGCCAGGTATTGATGGACAGCCTCAAGGAAGGCGCCATCGTCAAGGGCGTAGTCAAGAACATCACCGACTACGGCGCATTCGTGGATCTGGGCGGCATCGACGGCCTGTTGCACATCACCGACATGGCCTGGCGCCGTGTCAAGCATCCATCCGAAGTGGTGCAGGTGGGCGACGAAGTAGAAGCCAAGATCCTCAAGTTCGACCAGGAAAAAAACCGCGTTTCGCTGGGCATCAAGCAATTGGGCGACGACCCATGGAGTGGTCTGTCACGTCGCTACCCCACCGGCACCCGCATGTTCGGCAAAGTGGCCAATCTGACCGACTATGGCGCGTTCGTGGAAATCGAGCCGGGTATCGAAGGCTTGGTGCACGTGTCCGAAATGGACTGGACCAACAAGAATGTGCATCCTTCCAAAGTGGTTCAATTGGGCGACGAAGTGGAAGTCATGGTGCTTGAGATCGACGAAGAGCGCCGCCGTATCTCCCTGGGCATGAAACAGTGCAAGTCCAACCCCTGGGATGATTTCGAAATGAACCACAAGAAGGGCGATAAAGTGAGCGGCCAGATCAAGTCGATTACCGACTTCGGCGTGTTCATTGGTCTGCCTGGCGGCATCGATGGTCTGGTGCACCTCTCCGATCTGTCCTGGAGTCAGCCTGGCGAAGAAGCAGTGCACAACTTCAAGAAAGGCGATGAAGTGGAAGCCATGGTGCTGGCCATCGACGTGGAACGCGAGCGTATTTCGCTGGGCGTGAAACAGATGGAAGGCGACCCGTTCAACAATTACGTGTCTGCTTTTGACAAGGGCAGCATGGTCAAGGGTACGGTCAAGTCCATGGATGCCAAAGGCGCCGTGATCCAGCTGGCGGATGAAGTCGAGGGTTACCTGCGTGCTTCCGAGCTGTCGCGTGATCGTGTGGAAGACATCCGCACCCACCTCAAGGACGGCGACGAAGTCGAGGCCATGATCATCAACGTTGATCGCAAGAACCGCAGCATTAACCTTTCGGTGAAAGCCAAGGATAACGTTGAACAGACCGAAGCGCTGCAAAAGCTGGCGGGTGATCAATCCGCAAGCACAGGGACGACAAGTCTGGGTGCGCTGTTGAAAGCCAAGCTTGATAATAAAAACCTCGAGTCCTGAAAGGCGTGTTCATGACCAAGTCGGAGTTGATTGTGCGGCTAGCCGCACGCTATCCCCAGTTGGTCGTTACCGACGCTGAACTGGCGGTCAAGACCATACTGGATGCGGTTTCAAAAAGCCTGGCGGAAGGCGAGCGGATCGAAATCCGCGGGTTTGGCAGCTTTAGCCTGAACTATCGCCCCCCCCGTTTGGGACGTAATCCAAAAACCGGTGAGAAGGTGGCGGTACCCGAGAAATACGTGCCTCACTTTAAAGCGGGAAAAGAGTTGCGTGAGCGCGTGGATCGCAAGGAAGTTTGAGTTTGATAACTCAAGGAGTTTGTCAGTGAATGGTTTAAGCCGGTGTTAAATTATTCAAAGACAGGCTAAAAAACGGCATGTCGTGAGACATGCCGTTTTTTTATGTTCGAAGCGGAGTGCAAAGGTTAAAATCAGGCATTGCCGATGAGCAGGGGAAATTGATGCGTTATCTTGGGTGGGTCGTGAAGGGTTTTTTGTTCATTTTGCTGCTTGGGTTTGCAGTAAAAAACAGCGATGTAGTGACCCTGACTTACTATCTCGGTTATCAATGGCAGGCCCCCCTGGTGCTGATCATATTGATGTTTTTTGTGGCGGGCGCAGCAGTAGGCGTCGCTGCATGTATGGGATATCTGTTTCGGCAACGCCGTGAACTGACGCGTTTGCGCAAGGAAGTCCAGGCCAGGCAAATTGTCTTGCCTGATGAAATATAGCCAAATTAATCGAGCGCACAAAAATAATGGAATTTGAACTTTGGTGGCTACTGGCCTTGCCGCTTTTTTTTGGATTGGGATGGCTTGCCGCGCGCGTGGATATTCGCCACGCGATGAGCGAATCGCGCAGCCTGCCCGCATCGTATTTCAAGGGGCTTAATTACCTGCTCAACGAGCAGCCTGACAAGGCCATCGAAGCATTTATTGAAGTCGTCAAAGTGGACAGCGATACTGTGGATTTGCACTTTGCGTTGGGAGGGCTGTTTCGTAAACGCGGTGAGGTGGAACGCGCCATACGCATGCACCAGAATCTGGTCGAGCGCGATGATTTGCCGAATGAGCAAAAACTCAAGGCGCTGTCCGAGTTGGGACAGGATTACCTCAAGGCGGGAATTCTCGATCGCGCCGAGACTATCTTTAATCAGTTGGAGCAAACAACGTACGCTGCTGAAGCGCGCCAATTCCTGCTGGAAATTTACGTGCAGGTGAAGGACTGGCACAAGGCGATTGCTGCCGCACGCGAGCTCGCGCCGATTTCCAGTAAACCGTATCACATAGAAATCGCGCATTATTTTTGCGAACTCGCAACCATCGAAAACGTTCACGGTAATCCGGAAGCTGCGCGTGCATACCTTGCTGAGGCATTAAACGTTAACCGCAACTGCGTACGTGCCAACATGTTGCTGGGTGAAATTGAAGCCACAAGTGGTGCGCATGAAGCGGCCATCGCATTATGGAAACGCGTAGAGGCGCAGAGTGGCGCCCATTTGACGCTGATCACCGATCGCTTGATGGATTGCTATCGCACGTTGGGGCGCGAAGAAGAAGGATTGGCGTGGTTACGCGCCGCCTTGGCCCGGCATCGCACTTTCGAGCTCTTCAACGCTGTTTTCGCCGGCACCCTTAAAATTCAGGGTGCGGAAGCCGCCTACCAACTGGCACAGGAAGAGTTGCGCCGCAGTCCGAGCCTGCGCGGTCTGGATCGCTATCTGGAGGCCGAGTTGCTGGACGCGCCGATGGAGCGGCGTCAGGATCTGCAAATCATCAAGGGCCTGGTGTACAGCTACAGTCAGCGCCAATCCATGTATCAATGCGAAAAATGCGGTTTCAAGGCACGCAGCTTTTTTTGGCATTGCCCGGCATGCGGCAGCTGGGATAGTTTTCCGCCGCAGAAAAGGGAAGAATGAACGATCCGAAAATCATTGTTGCGCTGGACTACCCGAACGCCGACAGCGCCATGGCGCTGGTCGCCCAACTCGATCCACAGCTATGCCGCCTCAAGGTCGGCAAACAATTATTCACCGCGGCAGGTCCCGGATTGGTGGAATCGCTTGCCAACAAGGGATTTGCGGTGTTTCTCGACCTCAAGTTCCATGATATCCCCACCACTGTAGCCCTTGCCTGCAAGGCGGCGGCAAACCTCGGGGTGTGGATGATGAATGTCCATGCCCTGGGCGGAAGCAGCATGCTGCGCGCTGCGCGTGAGGCGCTGGGAGAGTCTGCGCAGCGCCCGCTGCTGATTGCGGTGACTCTGCTTACCAGTATGAGCGAAACTGATATGGTCGAAATTGGTCTTACCGGCAGCCCGCAGGATGCGGTATTGCGCCTGGCGTCACTGACCCATGCTGCAGGGCTGGACGGCGTGGTCTGTTCGGCGCAGGAGGCAGCCCTGCTCAAGCAGACGCTCGGTCAGTCGTTCTGTCTGGTCACTCCCGGCATACGTCCGGCTATGGCTGCGCTGGGGGATCAGCAACGCGTCATGACGCCGGTTGCTGCGCTGGCAGCGGGTTCGGATTATCTGGTAATTGGTCGGCCGATTACCCATGCGGCAGATCCACTCAAGGCTTTGCAAAACATTCACACTGAAATATCAAACGAGGAGAACCCATGAAAGTCACTGTCATCGGAACAGGCTATGTCGGCCTAGTAAGCGGAACCTGTCTGGCTGAAGTCGGCAATGATGTGTTGTGTCTGGATGTAGACGCCAAGAAAATCGCCATCCTGCAGGGCGGAGGCATTCCCATTTACGAGCCCGGTCTGGAAGATATGGTGAAACGCAACGTGGCTGCCGGCCGTTTGCACTTTACCACTGATATCGAAGCGGCCGTGCATCACGGCGCTATCCAGTTTATCGCTGTGGGCACACCGCCCGACGAGGATGGCTCTGCCGATCTGCAATATGTGGTCGCTGCCGCGCGCAACATCGGCAAACACATGACCGAATACAAACTGGTGGTGGACAAATCCACTGTGCCAGTAGGCACTGCCGATAAAGTACGGGCAGCGTTGCAGGAAGAACTCGACGGACGCGCATCAAAACTGAAATTCAGCGTTGCTTCCAATCCGGAATTCCTCAAGGAAGGCGCTGCCGTAGAGGACTTCATGCGCCCGGATCGCATCGTTATCGGTACCGATAATGAAGATGCCACGCAAATGATGCGTAACCTGTATGCCCCGTTTCAACGCAACCGCGAACGTCTCATCAGCATGGATATCCGTTCGGCGGAACTGACCAAATACGCCGCCAATGCGATGCTGGCGACGCGTATTTCGTTCATGAACGAGCTCGCCAATCTGGCGGAAAAACTCGGTGCGGACATCGAAAACGTGCGTCACGGTATTGGCTCGGACCCGCGTATTGGCTATCACTTCCTCTATCCCGGTTGCGGCTACGGCGGTTCGTGCTTCCCCAAAGACGTGCAGGCACTGCGCCGTACTGCGGGCGAATACGGCGCGCCGATGCACGTCATCGATGCGGTGGAAGTCGCCAACGATGCGCAAAAGCACGTGCTGCTGGACAAGATCATTGCCCGTTTCGGCAATGATCTGCACGGCAAGACCTTTGCTGTCTGGGGGTTGGCATTCAAGCCCAATACCGACGACATGCGCGAGGCTCCCAGCCGCGTACTGATGGAAGGTTTGTGGGAACGTGGCGCCAAAGTGGTTGCACACGATCCTGCAGCGACGCATGAAACCCATCGTATTTATGGCGATCATCCGCAATTGCAGCTGGTTGATACCCCCATGGCGGCTTTGCAGGGCGCGGATGCGCTGGCGATTGTGACCGAGTGGAAAGTATTCCGCAGCCCCGATTTCTGCGCCGTAAAAGCCGCATTGAAGACCCCGCTGATTTTCGATGGCCGCAATCTGTACGACCCGGCCAGCATGCGTGAGGCAGGCTTCGAATACCTTGCCATCGGCCGCCAATGAAACTGGATCAGCTTTTGGGAGGCGCGCGCATCCTCGTTGTTGGGGATGTCATGCTGGACCGCTACTGGTTTGGCGATGTGGCGCGGATTTCGCCCGAAGCGCCGGTGCCGGTAGTCAAGATCAACCGTCAGGAGGAGCGCCTGGGCGGTGCCGCCAACGTGGCACGCAATGCCGCAGCGCTGGGCGCAAACAGCACGCTGTTGTCGGTGGTCGGCGCCGACGAAGCGGGTGCTGCCGTCGCCCGCTTGCTGCAGGCGGATGGCATCCACGCCAGCCTGCACCAGGACGCCACGCTGGCGACCATCATCAAACTGCGCGTCATCGGCCGTCAGCAACAATTGCTGCGCATAGATTTCGAAACGCCGCCCAGCGATGCCGTGCTGGCCGACAAACTGGACCGTTTCCACGCCATGCTGGCGGATTACGCGCTGGTGATTTTGTCCGACTATGGCAAAGGCGGGCTGACGCATATTGAAGCCATGATTGCCGCTGCCAACGCGCGCGGGGTGCCGGTGCTGGTCGACCCCAAAGGCGACGACTATGCGCGCTACCGCAATGCCACCTTGCTTACTCCCAACCGCAGCGAATTTCGCGAAGTGGCGGGGAGTTGGAAAAGCGAGAACGAATTTCGTGCCAAGGCCGAAGCGCTGCGCCTGGAGCTGAACCTGAAAGGTCTGCTGATTACCCGTAGCGAGGAGGGCATGACCCTGTTCACGGCCGAGGGCGTGTTCCACCAGGCGACCGAAGCACAGGAAGTGTTTGACGTCAGCGGCGCCGGCGATACCGTGATTGCCACGCTGGGCGTCATGCTGGCGGCCGGGTTGACACTGGAAGAGTCCGTCACCTGGGCCAACCGTGCGGCCGGCATCGTGGTCGGCAAGCTGGGTACGGCGGTGGTGCATCCGCAAGAACTGTTCATTGAAGACAAGGAATAAGCATGTATTACGTTGTGACTGGTGCAGCCGGTTTTATCGGCGCAAACATTGTCAAGGCGCTGAATGAGCGCGGCATCACCGATATCATCGCGGTGGATAACCTCAGCAAAGCCGACAAATTCAGGAATCTCACCGACTGCGAAATTGCGGATTACCTGGATAAAAACGAATTCCTCGAACTCATCCACTCGGAAGCGCTGGATGGCGAGGTGGCGGCGGTGTTCCACGAAGGTGCGTGTTCCGACACCATGGAAACCGACGGCCGCTACATGATGGAAAACAACTACCGCTATTCCATGGATCTGCTGAATTTCTGCCAGGATAACGACGCGGCTTTCCTGTATGCCTCGTCGGCCTCGGTGTACGGCGCCGGTAGCGTGTTCAGCGAACAGCGCGCGCACGAATCGCCGCTCAATGTCTACGGCTATTCCAAGTTCCTGTTCGACCAGGCGGTGCGACGCATGTGGCACGACAGGACGGCGCAGATTGTCGGTTTCCGCTATTTCAACGTGTACGGCCCGCGCGAGCAGCACAAGGGACGCATGGCCTCGGTGGCCTTCCACTTCTTCAACCAGTACAGCGCCCACGGCAAGGTGAAACTGTTCGAAGGTTGCGACGGCTACGCCAACGGCGAGCAGCGCCGCGACTTTGTTTCCATCGAAGATGTCGCCAAGGTCAACCTGTGGTTCCTCGATCACCCGGAGCAGTCCGGCATTTTCAACCTCGGCACCGGCCGCAGCCAGACCTTCAACGATGTCGCGGTCGCTGTCATCAACACCTGTCGTACCCATGCAGGCGAAGCGCCGCTGGATCTGGCTACGCTGCAAGCGCAGGGCATTATTGAATACATGGATTTTCCCGAAGCGCTCAAAGGCAAATACCAGAGCTTCACCCAGGCCGATATTTCCGCGCTGCGCCAGGCCGGCTACGACGCACCGCTGCTGACTGTGGAACAGGGCACGGCGCGTTATGTCGAGGTGTTGCGCGCCAAACAGGGGATGTAGCCATGCCGCACTTTAAAACCATCGAAGACTTCGTCGGCAACACGCCATTGGTGCGCCTCAAGCGCATGCCGGGCGCAACCAGCAATACCATACTGGTCAAGTTGGAGGGCAACAATCCGGCGGGGTCGGTGAAAGACCGCCCGGCACTGGCGATGATTACCCACGCCGAAGCGCGCGGCGAGATCCAGCCCGGCGACACCCTGATCGAAGCCACCAGCGGCAACACCGGCATCGCGCTGGCGATGGCCGCCGCGATGCGCGGCTACAAGATGATCCTGATCATGCCCGAGCACCTGTCCATTGAACGCCGCCAGACCATGCGCGCTTTCGGTGCGGAAATCATACTCACCAGCAAGGCAGGCAGCATGGAAGAATCCATCGATGTGGCCAATCGCATGCAGGCCGAGGGCAAAGGCATCATTCTCGACCAGTTTTCCAACCCGGACAATCCTCTCGCCCACTATGAAAGCACCGGCCCGGAAATCTGGCGCGATACCGAAGGCAGCATCACCCATTTCGTCAGCAGCATGGGTACCACCGGCACCATCATGGGTACCTCGCGCTATCTGAAAGAGCAAAACTCGGCGATCCAGGTGGTCGGCGTGCAGCCCAAGGACGGCGCGCAAATCCCCGGCATCCGTAAATGGCCCGAGGCCTACCTGCCAAAAATCTGCGATTTCTCGCGCATCGACCAGATGATCTACGTCGGCCAGCAGGACGCCGAAGAAACCACCCGACGTCTGGCGCGCGAGGAGGGCATCTTCGCCGGCGTATCCTCCGGCGGTGCGCTGTTTGCGGCGCTGGAACTGTCGAAGCAGGTGGAAAATGCCGTGATCGTTTCCATCGTGTGCGACCGCGGGGATCGGTATTTGTCCACAGGGGTGTTCCCGGCGTGACGGCTACCGGCATGATTGCCTTGCCTGGATCTTGCCCTGGCAGCGCGAAACCGGCTGCGAATAACTCCAATGGCTAAAGCAAAAACCCTCTATTCCTGCACCGAATGCGGCGATACCTTGAGCAAGTGGCAAGGCCAGTGTCCCTCATGTAAAGCCTGGAACACGCTGGTGGAAACCATCGCCGAGGCCGCCGCGCCGTCGCGTTACAGTGCGCTGTCGGTGGTGAGCGAGGTGTTGTCACTGGCTGAGGTGGAGGCGGTGGAGGACGAACGCGTCGTCACCGGCATCAGTGAGCTGGATCGAGTGCTGGGCGGCGGGGTGGTGAAGGGCGGGGTGGTGCTGATCGGCGGGGATCCGGGCATCGGCAAATCCACGCTGCTGCTGCAGGCGCTGTCCGGCATGAGCACGGCGCACAAGACGCTGTATGTGAGCGGCGAGGAATCGGCACGACAGATCGCCTTGCGCGCGCATCGCTTGCAACTGGATGCGGCGGAACTGCAATTGCTGGCGGAAATCCAGCTGGAAAAAATTCTCGCCACGCTCAACCAGCACAAGCCTTTCATCGCGGTGATTGATTCCATCCAGACGGTTTATTCCGAGGCCTTGCAATCGGCGCCCGGATCGGTGGCGCAAGTGCGCGAGTGTGCGGCGCAATTGACGCGCTACGCCAAGCAGACCGGCACGGTGATTTTTCTGGTCGGCCACGTGACCAAGGAAGGTGCGCTGGCCGGGCCGCGCGTGCTCGAGCATATCGTCGATACGGTGTTGTATTTCGAAGGCGACACCAGTTCCGCTTTTCGGCTGGTGCGGGCGTTCAAGAACCGTTTCGGTGCGGTGAACGAACTGGGCGTGTTCGCGATGACCGACAAGGGGTTGAAAGGCGTATCCAATCCGTCGGCGATTTTCCTGTCGGGGCATAGTGCAGACGTGCCCGGATCGTGCGTGATGGTGACCCAGGAGGGCACGCGCCCCTTGCTGGTGGAGATTCAGGCGCTGGTGGAGTCGTCGCCGTCGCCCAATCCGCGCAGGCTCAGTGTCGGCCTGGAGCAGAATCGGCTGGCGATGTTGCTGGCGGTGTTGCACCGCCATGCGGGACTGGCGTGTTACGACCAGGATGTGTTCATCAACGCCGTGGGCGGGGTGCGTATCAACGAGCCGGCAGCGGATTTGCCGTTGCTGCTGGCGATAGTTTCATCCTTCAAAAACAAGCCTATGCCGGATAAACTGGTGGTGTTTGGCGAGGTGGGTTTGGCGGGAGAAATCCGTCCGGTACAGCGTGGGCAGGAGCGCCTGAAGGAGGCGGCCAAGCTGGGTTTCACCCGTGCCATCGTGCCTGCGGCCAACAAGCCGCGTCAGGCAATTTCAGGGATGGAGATCATTGCGGTGGAACGCTTGCAGGATGCGGTAAGCTATCTGCGCGAGGCGTAGCGACCCTGGCAGTTCATTCTTTTTGTTGTGCTAACTTGCTCTTCTCTTGCTCCAGGCGTTTGATCTGCTGGGTGGCCATTACTACGTCGGGATGAAGCTTGGTGAACTTTGCCAATAACTCAGCACGTTTGACTTTAAGCGACTGGATTTTTTTATCCAGTTGAACGATGGCGATCTGGTTAGGTTGAACTTTTTTGGCTTTCCCGCCATGGTTCTCTGGCCTTGCAGAGAAACTCTGAATCACTGACTGGCTGCCTGGGGCAGCAGGTACAGGCACGGTAACGATAGATTTAATGTAACGGGTAACAGGCGGTGGATGACCCGTGTCCGAACCCACGGTCAGGGCAATGATTGCCAGCACAGCTACTGTGGCAATTCCAAGGCTGACCATGCTCAGCAACGTGCGCAACATTGCCTTGTCTGTCTGTCTGGTACGCTTCAGCAGTGCGGCGGGGGTATCATCCGGAGCCGGGTTGATTGGCTGAACGACAGTTGGCGTAACACTGCGCAGGGCGCGCAGGTCGGCGGCCATGTCGCGCGCAGACTGATAACGCTCTGCAGGCCTTTTGGATAGCGCGCGCATGACAATGCGATCAAATGGCTCCGGCACACCCTTATTGATGCTGCTGGGTGGAGCGGGTTCGAAGTTCATAATATTGTAGAGAATGGTGCCGAGGTCGTCGCCGGTAAAGGGTGGGTGTCCGGTCAGCATTTCGTACAGCACGATACCCAGCGAGAACACGTCGCTGCGACCATCCACAAATTTACTCTGCACCTGTTCCGGGGACATGTAGCGCGGTGATCCCAGCAATGTACCGTCTCCGGTTTTTTCACTGGTCGGGATCTGGGCGATACCGAAATCGGTAATTTTAACTATTCGGCCACTGCGCATCAGAATGATGTTGGCAGGTTTGATATCGCGATGAATGATGCCGTGCTGGTGAGCATAGGCCAGGCCATTGGCGATCTGCAGCGTAATGTGTGCAATGCGCTCAATGGATAAGTGAATATGGTTATCGAGCAGCATATCGAGCGACTCGCCTTCCAGATATTCCATCGCGATGTATGCACTGCCCTCTGTTTCACCTACGTCGTAGATCGTGACAATGTTGGGGTGATTAAGGCGGCCTGCCGATTTGGCTTCGCGGTAGAAACGTTCCTCGAACACCTGGTGTGCCTGATGTGACAGGTCCAGTCGTATGGTTTTGAGCGCCACGGTACGCTCAATCAGAGGGTCATGCGCTTTGTAGACAGTGCCCATCGCGCCGTGCCCGATTTCGGCAGCGATTTCGTATCGTCCCAGTTTGAAGTGGGACTTATTGGAAAATTTGGCGCTGGTTTCAGTCATTATTCAGTTCGATGACCCGCCCTTTAACGTTTGCGCTATCTGCGCCCATTAAATACAGGTAGGCGGGCATCAGGTCGGGCATCTGTGGCAGCGTGTCCGGATCTTCGCCGGGGTGGGTCCTGCGACGCTTGGGAGAGGCCACCGGTCCCGGAATCAGGGTATTGATGCGCATGTTGGGGTAGAGTATTTCCCATTCTTGCGTCCATATTTGCGTCAGGGGTTCCACACCTGCTTTGGATACCGCATAGCCGCCCCAGTAAGCAGCAGGGTGGTGACCGTGAGATTCGCCGGTCAGGATCACCGATGCGCTGGGTGATTGTTTGAGCAGAGGCAGGCACGCGCGGGTCAGCGCAAAGGGGGCAATCAGGTTGACACGCATCAAAGTGAGCCATTGCTCCATGGTTTGCAGTTCGAGCGGGCAGGCACTGTAAAACATGGCTGCATTGTGCAGGATACCATCCAGGCGTTTGAGTTGCATGCCGATCGAGCCAGCCAGGCCTTCATAAGCTTGATCGTCTGCAACATTCAGATCCAGCGGGATAATAGCGGCTTGCGCATAGCCAGCGGCTTCGATTTCGTCATAAACCTGTTCCAGTTTGGGCACATCGCGGCCATGCAGAATCACGGTGGCGCCGTGTGCTGCGTAAGCCAGCGCGGCTTCGCGGCCCAAGCCCTGGCCTGCGCCGGTAACGAGAATGACGCGGTCTTTCAGTAAATCAGAGGGTGCCTGGTAGTTTTTCATGCTTGGTCCAATATCAGTTGTGCGCATTTTACGCCACTTCGTGTTGCAGCTTCGAGTGTGGCCGGGTAATCGCTGGCAGTATAATCTCCCGCCAGAAAGAAATTTTTGAGTGCCGTGACCTGATCAGGGCGCTGCAACCCGGCATCGCACGAATAGGTGGCGCGTTTTTCGACAATGACTTTATGCCAGAGCGGTGCCGGTAAAGTGCCCAGCGCGTTGCGCAATTCTGCATCCACTTGCAGCGCTAGCGCTTCCGTCGCAAGGTCGCGGTGATGGCCTTCGGCGCTGATGACCACGGCGAGAAGGCCATGCTGGCCGTGGGTCATTCCGCGATCGAATACCCATTGGGCGACCCCGCCAGCCAGACCCAGCATGGGTTTCGTGAGCGTCACCTGGGCAGCGTACTGCAGATATACCGTGGCTATCGGCTGATACCGAAATGCATTGATAAGGGCGCGTACCTGGTCCAGCTTTTCCAGTCCGGACAGCAGGCGCATTGCCTGGTGCGGTGCCACGGCACAGATCAGGTGGGTGTAGTGGTCGCCATTCACAGAAAACCCCACTGTGGTTTGGGTAATCGCATCCACTGTTTTCCCGGTCGTCACGGCGCCGCCATGGGTGCGAACAAAATCCGCAGCGGGCTGCGGAAACAGCGCGGAGAGATCACGAGCCGGAAAAACCAGGTCGCTGTCGCTACGGCGGCGCGTCAGACTGTCGCGCAGCACGTTGAGGAACACTTGTGCCGAGGCGGTGGCAACCGGCGTATTGAGCGCGGCGATACATAATGGCGCCCACAGCTTATCCACCAGGGCTGCCGGCTGGGCGTGCTGCGCCAGCAACTGGGCAACCGGCAAATCCTGCCTTAATTTGAAATGCGCGCGGCGTTGCGCCAGCATGAAACGTATGGCCGCAAAGCGTTCGCTGACGCTCAAGCCACGTGCTCCGAGCAATGCCAGCAAAGTATTCAGCGGCGCGGGCAAACGCGGCGCGGAGAGTTGCAAACCGCCCAGGGTATGCAATTGCAGTGGCCGCCGCAGCCACGCTGCGCTTGCCGGCGCTACCAATTCGACCAAACGCAATGTCTCGCTGTATGCCCCCAGTAGCAGGTGTTGCCCGTTATCAACGCAAATATCGCTTAACTTCACTTGGCGTGCACGCCCGCCCAGTGTTTTTCCTGCCTCGAACACGCTTACTTTTGTTCCATGCTGGGCCAGGGTCACGGCAGCGGCCATGCCTGCGTAACCCCCACCAATAATGGCGACGTGCCGTGTCAAGCTTTCATCCAGGTGCGCCACGCGATCCATAGTTTGCGCAACGGAGTGAGTGCGGTGCGTTGGGTAAGTACCTTGAACCCCTCGCTGCGGATTTCTTCCAGCAGGGTGCGGTAAATGCCTGCCATCACCAGCCCGGTGCGCTGGGCCTTGCGATCAGCATGAGGCAGGGCGGCAAAGGCTTGCTCATAGAAATGCTGGGCGCGCTGGTACTGGAATTCCATCAAGCGGCGGAAATTATCGGTTTCGCGCGCATTGAGGATGTCGGAAGCGCTCACATTGAATTGTTCCAATTCATCCATAGGCAGATAAATACGGTTGCGACGGGCGTCTTCGCCCACATCGCGAATAATGTTGGTGAGTTGAAATGCCAGGCCCAGGTCCGCAGCGTAGCGCAAGGTGGCGCGCTCGGTATGGCCGAAAATCACCGCAGATAGTTCACCGACTACACCCGCCACCCGATGGCAATATAATCGCAGCGATTTGAAATCGGCATAGCGATGCTGGGTCAAATCCATTTCCATGCCATCGATGATTTCCAGTAATTGTTCGGCCGGCAGATCGAACTGCTTGATGACCGGCGCGAGTGCCTGACTCACTGGGTGATGCGGTTCGCCACGATACAGGTCAGCCACTTCAGCACGCCACCAAGCCAGTTTGGTATGGGCCACATTGGTGTCGGTACACTCGTCGGCAATATCGTCCACCTCGCGGCAGAAAGCATACAGCGCAACTATGGCGCGGCGCTTGGGCGGCGGCAGGAACATGAAGCTATAGTAAAAGCTGGAACCGCTGGCGGCGGCTTTGTCCTGGCAGTACTGGTTGGGATCCAAGGCGGTGTCCTATTTGGCGCGCACGGCGCGGTATAGCATGTTGAGCCAGTCAGCGGCATTCAACAGTGGGCGCTGGGTGTAGATATCGCCGCGCGTTTTATGCAATTTTTCCAGAATGGTGGCGCCGCCCATGATAATCATGCGTAACTCCAGTCCGATGCGGCCTTTGAGCACTTTGCCCAGCGGCGCTCCACCCTGCAATATTTTACGGGTTCGCTCGATCTGCGCCAGCATGAATGGCTGCCACAGCCCACTTGCGTCTTGCTGGGCGATCTGTGCTTCGTCCACTTGGTATTTGGCCATCTCGTCCTGCGGCAGATAAATGCGGCCTTTCTGGTAATCGATCGCTATATCCTGCAAAAAATTGATCAATTGCAGGCTGGAGCAGATGGCGTCTGAATAGGCCACGCTGCGTGTGTCGGTCTCTCCATACAGGGCGAGCATTAACCGGCCCACCGGGTTGGCGGATTTTTTACAATATTCCATTACCTCGCCAAAATGAGCGTAGCGGGTTTTGACCACATCTTGTGAAAATGCATCCAGCAGATCGCGGAATGGCTGCAAAGGGAGTGAATGTTTGCGGATGACCGCTTCCAGTTGCTGGAATAATGGGGTGAGGGGAGGGTGATGCGTTTCGATGCGGCTTAATTCCTCGCGGTAAGCATCGAGTGCAGCCAGGCGTTGCTCCGCAGTCGCATCCCCTTCATCAGCGATATCATCTGCGCTGCGCGCAAATCGGTAAATGACCGCAACCGGGTGGCGCAGGCGGCGTGGCAGCAGAATGGACGCGACTGGAAAATTTTCGTAATGACCAACAGACATGTAAGGTGGCGAGCAGTGGCATCGATAATTGGCGCTATTGGGCATAGAAGCTGACAGCGAAGGCGCAATTATATTACACTTGGCGGTTTGCGAAAGTGGCGGAATTGGTAGACGCACTGGATTTAGGTTCCAGCGCCGCAAGGTGTGGGGGTTCGAGTCCCCCCTTTCGCACCAGAATTTATAACTTATTCATCAGTCAGTAAGGATTTCCCTAATGCAAGCCAACCTCGAGCAAATCAGCACTCTGGAACGTCGTATCAACCTGGCCGTGCCGATGCAACAGATCGAAACCGAGGTCAGTAACCGCCTCCGCGACATTGCCCGCAATACCAAGCTGGATGGTTTCCGCCGTGGCAAAGTACCCATGAGCCTGGTTACCAAGCAATACGGTGGACAGATTCATCAAGAGGTGCTTGGCGATGCGGTGCAGAAAAGTTTTATGGAAGCGATTCAGGCACACCAGCTCAAAGTGGCTGGCTATCCGCGTATAGAACCCAGGGCCGACGCGACAGATAAGGCATCCATCGAATTTTCTGCCACGTTCGAGGTCTACCCTGAAGTCAGCTTGGGTGATGTCAGTTCCGCCAGGATCACGCGGCCTGTGGTCACGGTAAGCGATGCCGATGTGGACAAGACTCTGGAGGTATTACGGAAACAACGTGTCCAATTCAATACCGTCGACCGTGCATCGCAGACTGGCGATCTGGTTACCCTGGACTATATCGGCAAAATTGATGGTGCTGTTTTTGAGGGCGGCGAGGCTAAGGGCTTTCGAGTCGTGCTGGGAGAGGGCCGTACGCTGCCGGAGTTTGAAACTGCCTTGGTTGATGTGAAAGCAGGTGAAAACAAGTCTTTTGACGTGACTTTTCCGGAAGCTTATCAGGCCAAGGAACTGGCTGGTAAAACGGCGACGTTCGAAGTGTCTGTCACGGATATTGCGGCACCGAAATTGCCGGAAGTGGATGCAGAGTTTGCCACGAGTCTGGGTGTTGCCGACGGCGATGTGCAAAAAATGCGCGCCGAAATCCAGGCAAATCTTGAGCGTGAAGTAAAAAATCGTATTCATGCCAGGCTCAAGGAACAAGTCATGCAGGCGTTTCTGGACAGCACTAAAATTGAGGTGCCCAAATCGCTGTTGGAAATGGAAACCCAGCGCCTGATGCAAAATGCGCTGAAAGACATGCAGGCGCGCGGAATGAATGTTAATCCTAATGAAGTGCCGTTGCCTGCCGATATATTCACTGAACAGGCTTTGCGCCGCGTCAGTCTGGGGCTGATTCTGGCAGAAGCAGTGCGTGTCAATGAGTTGACTGCCAAGCCTGAGCAGATCAATGTCCTGATACAGGAATTTGCGCAAAGTTACGAAGATCCACAGGAAGTGATAAAGTGGCATCATCAAAACCCGGAGCGCATGCAGGAAATCGAATCGCTTGCGTTAGAAAACAATGTGGTGGAATGGGCTCTGGAACGTGTTCAGGTTGAAGACCAGTCGATCAGTTTCGACGAATTGATGGGGAAGGCGTAACAGGATGATGGAAAGCCGTAGTTGGGAGCCGCAAGGCTTGGGTCTGGTACCCATGGTGGTCGAACAAAGCGGCCGGGGCGAACGTGCCTACGATATTTATTCGCGCCTGCTTAAAGAACGCGTAGTTTTTTTGGTAGGCCCGGTAAATGAAGTCTCTGCCAATCTGGTAGTGGCGCAATTGCTGTTCCTCGAATCGGAAAACCCGGACAAGGATATCTATCTGTATATCAATTCCCCCGGGGGGTCAGTGTCGGCCGGACTGTCTGTGTATGACACCATGCAGTTCATCAAGCCCGATGTAAGTACCCTGTGCATGGGCCAGGCGGCAAGCATGGGAGCGTTCCTGCTTACCGCAGGCGCCAAGGGCAAGCGTTTTTGCCTGCCCAATTCACGCATGATGATTCACCAGCCCAGCGGCGGTTTCCAGGGGCAGGCTTCGGATATTGAAATCCATGCCAAGGAAATTATTTATTTGCGGGCAAGGCTTAATGGTTTAATGGCTCATCATACCGGGCAGCCTGTAGAAGTCATTGAGAAAGACACGGATCGTGATAATTTCATGAGTGCGGAAGATGCCGTGAAATATGGCCTGGTAGACAAGGTAATTACCAGCCGCATGGACAACGTCGGCTAACGCCGACTAGCTTAGCATCGGAGAGTTTCATGTCAGATAAAGGAAGCGGCGAAAAACTGCTCTATTGCTCGTTCTGCGGCAAAAGTCAGCACGAAGTTCGCAAATTGATCGCAGGGCCTTCTGTATTCATTTGTGATGAGTGCGTGGATCTGTGCAACGACATCATCCGTGAAGAAGTGCAGCAGGGGCAGGGCGGCAAGTCCGGGAAATCCGATTTGCCTACCCCACGCGAGATTCGGGAAATTCTGGGTGAATATGTGATTGGTCAGGAAAAAGCCAAACGCATTCTCTCGGTGGCCGTATACAACCACTACAAGCGTCTGCGCCATCTTGGTGGCAAGGATGAAGTGGAATTGGCTAAAAGCAATATTCTGCTGATCGGCCCCACCGGTTCGGGCAAAACCCTGTTGGCACAAACCTTGGCGCGGCTGTTGAATGTTCCTTTTGTGATCGCCGACGCGACGACACTGACCGAAGCTGGCTACGTGGGCGAGGATGTGGAAAACATCATCCAGAAATTGCTGCAAAAGTGTGATTACGATGTGGAGAAGGCAAAAAACGGTATTGTTTACATTGATGAAATAGACAAGATTTCACGAAAATCCGACAATCCATCGATTACACGTGACGTATCCGGCGAAGGTGTACAGCAGGCATTGCTGAAACTGATCGAAGGCACTACCGCTTCGATCCCTCCTCAGGGTGGCCGCAAACATCCGAATCAGGAATTTGTGCAGGTTGACACCAGTAACATCCTGTTTATCTGCGGCGGAGCTTTTTCAGGCCTTGAAAAGGTGGTGCAAAACCGCTCTTCCAAAGGCGGCATAGGCTTTGGTGCGGAAGTCAAAAGCAAGGATAACAGTCGCAATATTTCGCAATTGCTGCGCGATGTTGAGCCCGAAGACCTGATCAAGTTCGGTCTGATTCCAGAATTCGTCGGACGTTTGCCCGTCGTTGCTACACTGGAGGAACTGGATGAAGAAGCACTGGTTACCATACTGACCGAACCAAAAAATGCGCTGACCAAGCAATATGCAAAATTGTTCGAGATGGAGGGTGCAGAACTCGAGTTTCGCGACACTGCTTTGGCAGCGATAGCCAAACGCGCGCTGGAACGCAAAACCGGGGCGCGCGGGCTACGTTCCATTATTGAGCACGCACTCCTCGACACCATGTTCGAACTTCCTTCCATGGACAATGTCACTAAGGTAGTTCTGGATGAATCGGTCATTACCGGTGAGGGTAAACCTTTGCTCATTTATTCCGACCAGCCCAAAGTCGCTTCCTGAAACATCGCGGACATCCTTAAGGGTTGTCCGCGCGTAAAAAAAGTTTTTCATTGGATTCAATCGCTTATGGCACATCAGTGCAGGTGCGACTTGAATTTGCTTGAGCCGCCCTGCATTTGGTGTCCTGGTCTATTTTTACTGACATAAGGTTAAACACCATCATGGCCTTACTCCAAGATACCGAAGAATTAACGCTCCCTCTTTTACCATTGCGAGACGTCGTCGTTTTCCCGCACATGGTTATTCCATTGTTCGTTGGTCGGCCAAAATCCATCAAGGCGCTGGAAACAGCGATGGAGTCTGGTAAGAGCATTCTGCTGGTCGCACAAAAATCCGCTGCCAAAGATGAGCCGTCACCGGATGATTTGTACACTATCGGCACCATTGCAACGATATTGCAAATGCTCAAATTGCCTGACGGTACCGTAAAAGTGCTGGTGGAAGGCAATCAGCGCGCCAATGTTATCGAGTATTCCGATGTGGATACCCATTTTGTTGGGCGCGCCGAACTGGTGCCTGTCGATGATACGAGTGCCGACAACGAGGCAGAGGCAATGCGCCGCGCTCTGGTTGCGCAGTTCGACCAGTACGTGAAGCTCAACAAGAAAATTCCACCTGAAATACTCACCTCGCTGGTGGGTATTGACGAAGCCGGACGCCTGGCGGATACCATTGCGGCGCATCTTCCCTTGAAGCTGGAACAGAAGCAGGAAATCCTGGAAATGTTTCCGGTGCGTGCACGGCTCGAGCATCTGATGAGCCTGATGGAAGGCGAAATCGATATATTGCAGGTGGAAAAGCGCATCCGCGGACGTGTCAAGCGTCAGATGGAGAAAAGCCAGCGCGAGTATTATCTTAATGAGCAGGTCAAGGCAATCCAGAAGGAGCTTGGCGATCTGGAAGAGGGTGCCGATCTCGAAGACCTCGAGAAGCGCATCCAGGAAGCGCACATGTCCAAGGAAGGTCTTGCCAAGGCCGAGTCAGAGCTTAAAAAACTCAAGCTGATGTCACCCATGTCAGCAGAAGCCACGGTGGTGCGCAGCTACATTGAAACCTTGGTGGGATTGCCCTGGAAGAAAAAAACCAAGATCAGTAAAGACTTGAAAAAGGCCGAAGCGATTCTGGACCTTGATCATTACGGCCTGGACAAGGTCAAGGAACGCATCGTCGAATACCTGGCTGTTCAGCAGCGCGTGGACAAACTCAAGGGCCCAATTCTGTGCCTAGTCGGCCCCCCCGGTGTGGGGAAAACTTCGCTTGGACAATCCATTGCCAAAGCCACGAATCGCAAGTTTATCCGTATGGCCTTGGGTGGCGTGCGCGACGAATCCGAAATTCGCGGCCACCGTCGCACCTATATTGGTTCCATGCCGGGCAAGATTTTGCAGAGCATGAGTAAAATTGGTGTGCGTAACCCACTTTTTCTTCTGGATGAAGTGGACAAGATGGGGCAGGATTTCCGCGGCGATCCGTCTTCTGCGCTGCTGGAAGTGCTGGATCCGGAACAGAACCACACCTTTGCAGACCACTATGTTGAGGTGGAGTTTGATCTTTCCGACGTAATGTTTGTAGCGACTGCAAATACTTTGAACATTCCTGCGCCGCTGCTGGATCGTATGGAAATTATTCGTTTGTCTGGTTACACCGAGGACGAAAAAGTGAATATCGGCGAGCGTTATCTGGTAGGCAAGCAGATGAAAGCGAATGGTCTCAAACCCGAGGAATTCGCGATATCCGAGAGCGCATTGCGTGACATCGTACGTTACTACACGCGTGAAGCGGGGGTGCGTAACCTTGATCGCGATATTGCCAAAATTTGTCGCAAAGGGGTCAAGGCTCTGCTCATGAAACAGGGCAAAGCCAGCAAGATCAGCGTGACTGCACGCAATCTGGAAAAGTATCTGGGCGTGCGCCGTTTCAATTACGGTGTAGCCGAGAAAAACAACCAGGTTGGTCAGGTAACCGGTTTGGCATGGACCGAGGTAGGCGGCGAGTTGCTTACTATTGAGGGTGTGCTGTTGCCAGGTAAAGGCAAGATGATTACGACAGGCCAGCTCGGCGAGGTGATGCAGGAATCTATCCAGGCTGCGATGTCGGTAGTGCGTAGCCGTTCCGCAGTATTGGGTATCCCGCAGGACTTTTACCAGAAAAATGATATCCACATCCATCTGCCGGAAGGCGCTACACCAAAAGACGGGCCGAGTGCAGGTGTGGGCATTTGTACTGCGATGGTATCGGTACTGACGGGTATCCCGGTGCGTGCAGATGTGGCGATGACCGGTGAAATCACGCTGCGTGGCGAAGTGCTGCCTATCGGCGGATTGAAGGAAAAATTATTGGCGGCGCATCGGGGTGGAATCAAAACTGTACTGATTCCGGAAGAAAATGTGCGTGACTTGGTGGATATTCCGGAAAACATCAAGAATAAGCTGGACATTCGGCCAGTGAAATGGATAGATCAGGTGCTGAACATGGCGCTGGAGCGCATGCCGGAAGGTTTGCCAGAGTTGCCAACTCCTCCGGTAACTGAGACGCCTCCCACTGCTGTAGCCGAACCGGATAAAGTGACTGTCATCACCAAGCACTAATCGAGACGTTTTTTGTCCGATCTTGTGAATGCCGCCCTTAGGGGCGGTTTTTTTTTGGCAAAAACAGCTGGAAGCCGCTTGACATAAGGTTTTCCGGCTTGCTATAAAGCGGATGCAGGGCATTCCTGTGGCTGACTCTACGAGAAAGGGGACACACGTGAACAAATCCGAACTGATAGATGCTATCGCCGAATCTGCCGATATTTCCAAGGCAGCAGCGGGCCGTGCATTGGATGCTGCTGTTGACGCAGTGAAAGGCGCTCTCAAAAAAGGCGATATGGTGACGCTGGTTGGTTTTGGTTCTTTCTATGTTGGTAAACGCGCTGCTCGCACCGGTCGTAATCCGCGTACTGGCGCAGCCATCAAAATCAAGGCGGCTAAAGTTCCTAAATTCCGTGCTGGAAAAGCGCTGAAAGATGCAGTAAACTAGCGCCTTTCCGGGTGCTTAGCTCAGTTGGTAGAGCGTCGCCCTTACAAGGCGAATGTCGGGGGTTCGAACCCCTCAGCACCCACCAGTTATGACAATACCGGTATTTGGAGTGGTAGTTCAGTTGGTTAGAATACCGGCCTGTCACGCCGGGGGTCGCGGGTTCGAGTCCCGTCCACTCCGCCAATACAAAAGGCGAACGAAAGTTCGCCTTTTTTCGTTTGACTGAGATCAATACACAACCATTATGCTAGATGCAATCCGAGAACGTGCACAAGGCTGGCTCGCCAAGGTAATTTTGGCGCTGATTACTATTCCATTCATGTTGTGGGGAGTGGAATCTTATTTTAACAAGAGCGGCGATGGCGACGTTCTTGCCAGCGTGAACGGTTACAAGGTGACCCGGCAGGAATTCGATCGGGCTATCAAATCACAGCAGCAGGAAATGCGTGCATCCATGGGCGCCGCCTATGATCCCGCCATGTTTAATGATCCGAAAATCCGTAAATCGATTCTGGATGGTGTGGTAAACCAGCACCTGATTATCGATGCTGCGACCAAGGCAGGCATGGTGGTCAGTGACGCAGAAATGGCCAAGATCATTGCCGGTCTGCCCGCATTTCAGGAAAACGGTCAGTTCTCGCAAACTCGTTATGAGCAGGCTCTGCGACAACAAGGCATGAGTATCACCGAGTTTGAAAATCAGCTACGCCAGGAATTGCTGATTAACGATGTGCGTTCAGTTTTCCAGGCCTCAACGATTATTCCATCCAATGTTACCGCACGATTCTTGCAGGCATTCGAGCAAAAACGCGAGATCAGCACGGTTAAACTTACACCCGAACAATTCCTGAATCAGGTTAGCGTCAATGCAGCGGATATACAGAACTGGTACGACGCTCACAAAGCCGCTTACACATTGCCGGAACAGGCGCGCTTCCAATATGTAGTGTTATCGCAGGACGCTTTGGCCAGTCAGATCCATATCAGCGACGCGGATGTCAAGCAGTACTACGATCAGAATCTTGCAAAATATAGCGAGCCCGAGCAGCGCCGTGCCAGTCATATTCTAATTGCGGTAAAACCTGGCGATGATGCACAAAAACGCGCAGCTGCCAAAGCTCGTGCCGAAGCTATTTACCAGCAAGTCAAAGCGAATCCTGGCAGTTTTGCTACAGTAGCCAAACGCGAATCGAGCGATACGGGTTCTGCCCTGCAAGGTGGTGATTTGGGCTGGTTCCCCCGTAATGCAATGGTTAAACCTTTTGCAGATGCCGTGTTCGCAATGCGGAATGGTGCCATCAGCCAGCCCGTACTGAGTGAATTTGGTTATCACATCATCGAATTGACGGGTATCAAGCCTGCCCGTACACGTAGCCTGGATGAGGTGAAAGCGGATATTGTGCGCGACTTGCAAACGCAAAAAGCCAGCAAACGCTTTGCCGATGCAGCGGAAACATTCAGTAATCAGGTTTACGAACAATCCGATAGTCTCAAGCCTGTGGCTGACGCGCTTCAGTTGCAGATTACCGACTCCGGCTGGATAAACCGTAAGGGTGGTGACAGCAGCCTGCTGGCAAATCCGAAAATGCTGAAAGCGCTGTTTTCTGATGATGTGCTGAAAAACAAGCGCAACACCGAAGCCATCGAAGTTGCTCCCAATACACTGGCATCAGCTCGTCTACTCGAATACAAACCGGCTGCGCTGCAACCACTGAATACGGTACGAGCGGCTATTGAACAACAACTCAAGCGCACTCAGGCTATAGCGCTGGCCGAAAAACAGGGCAAGCAGGATTTGGTGCAATTGCGTGCAGGCAAGGAACCCGCCGTAAAATGGAGTGCGTTTCAGCTCATCTCTCGGCAACAGGTAACTGGATTGCCCGCGGCATTGGTTGAGCCGGTATTCAGTGCAGCCGAACAGCATTTTCCGGCATATGTCGGCGCAGAAGGCACCGATGGTAGCTATACACTGGCGCGTGTGACGCGAGTGATTCCCCCACCGCCAGCGGATGCCGCCCAGATCAAGGCTCTGCAAGGCCAACTGGCACAACTGGCGGCGCAAGCAGATTTTTCCGCCTATCTTGCCAGTTTGGAAGCAAAGGCCAAGATCAAGATCCTTTCCGCAAGCCTGGACAAAACTGCACAATAATCCATTGCATAAAGACGGTTAGCGGCCGTCTCGCAATCGGGCACAATTTACATCGCAACTTCAATCCGGGAATAAGATGCCGATACAAGAATGGGCGCGAGTATGGAATACTCGCGCCCATTGTTTGGTAAGCTTTCTGCCCGGTCCCGGATTGCTCCTGGATTACCCCATGTCGGCCCCGGCCGTGGTATTGAAGCCCGCGTCGACGTAGGTAATCTCGCCGGTAATGCCGCTTGCCAGATCGGACAGCAGAAAGGCAGCAGCATTACCCACCTCTTCAATGGTTACATTACGCCGTAGTGGAGAGTTGCGTTCCACGTAATTCAGTATCTTGCCAAAATCCGATATCCCGCTGGCAGCCAGCGTTTTGATCGGCCCAGCCGATACGGCATTGACGCGTATACCTTGCGGCCCCAGGCTTTGTGCCATGTAATAGACGTTGGATTCGAGGCTGGCCTTGGCCAGCCCCATGACATTGTAGTGAGGCAGGGTGCGGGTGGCACCGAGATAACTCAAGGTAAGCAGTGCCGCGCGCCGCCCCTGCATCATGGGGAGGCCTGCCTTGGCCAACGCGGCAAAACTGTATGAACTGATGTCGTGGGCGATGCGGAAATTCTCGCGTGTTACCGACTCCAGATAGTCGCCTGCCAATGCTGCCTTGGGAACGAAAGCAATCGAGTGAACAATGCCATCCAGTCCGTCCCATTGATCTCCGAGATCGGCAAATAGCTGTGTGATTTCCTCGTCACTGGAGACGTCACAAGACAGAACTAAATCACTCCCGAATTCTTTGGCAAACTCGGTTACCCGATCCTTGATCTTGTCGCCCTGATAAGTAAAGGCCAGTTCAGCGCCTTCGCGTTTGCAGGCCTGGGCAATGCCATAGGCAATGGAGCGGTTACTGATCAAGCCCGTGATGAGGATGCGCTTGCCGACGAGAAATCCCATGTTTTTTCCTTTAGTGAAAATGCCTGAACATTATACCCGCTGTGCCGTGACGCTAGACACGCGCTGGGTTAAACTCATCCGATATGAATTTTTTACGGCTATTTGGTCTGTTGATATTGCCTGTGCTATTGAGCGCGTGTGGTAGTGGCCCCTTGAACGACCCTTATCCGGCAGCCGATCGTGACAGCAATATTCTCTATTCTTCATTCGAAGAGCGGCCCAAACATCTCGATCCGGCACGCTCCTATGCCAGCAATGAAGCAGAATTTACTGCGCAGATTTATGAACCACCGTTGCAATACCACTATCTGAAACGGCCTTATACGCTCATCCCGCTGACTGCAGCGCAAATGCCCACGGTAACCTATTACGATGCCTCGGGCCGGCCACTGCCTGCTACTGCCCCCGTCTCCGCCATTGCCGAGAGCGTATACGAAATCCATATCCGGCCAGGTATTTACTATCAGCCGCATCCGGCTTTTGCACGCGATGCCCAAGGCAGGCTGCGCTATCAGGACATGAAACCGGGCGACTGGCATGGCATCCAGACACTCGGCGATTTCCGCCACAGCGGCACGCGCGAGTTGGTGGCTGCAGATTATGTTTACGAGATCAAACGGCTCGCCGCGCCGCAACTCAATTCACCCATTCTGGGAGTGATGGCCGAATACATCATCGGTCTGAAAGATTATGCAGCGCGACTGGAGAAGGCGGCGCGCAGCCTTCCGCGCGGGACATATCCTGATCTGCAGCGCTATCCACTGGCCGGGGCGGAGGTGGTGGATCGCTACACCTACCGCATCAAACTGCGCGGCAAATACCCGCAGTTTCTGTATTGGCTGGCGATGCCGTTTTTCGCGCCGGTGCCGCCAGAAGCGGATCGCTTCTATGCGCAGCCCGGCATGGCCGAGCGCAACCTGAGCCTGGACTGGTACCCGCTGGGCACAGGCGCCTACATGCTGACCCGGAACAACCCCAATCGCCAGATGGTGCTGGAGAGAAATCCCGATTTCCACGGCGAGACCTACCCGCGCACCGGCGAGCCGGGCGACGCAGCCGCCGGTTTGTTGAAGGATGCCGGCAAGCCGTTGCCGTTTATCGACAAGGTGGTTTTCAGCCTGGAAAAGGAAACTATCCCCTACTGGAACAAGTTTTTGCAGGGCTACTACGACGCCTCCGGCATCAGTTCGGACAGCTTTGACCAGGCTGTGCAGATCAACGCAAATGGGGTGGCGCAGCCATCCGAAGCGATGCGCGCCAAGGGTATCCGGCTGACCACGGCGGTGCGGCCAACGAGCAGTTATATGGGTTTCAACATGCTCGATTCGACGGTAGGCGGTTCGAGCGAACGCGCGCGCAAATTACGCCAGGCGATTGCCATCGCGGTGGACTACGAGGAATACATTTCCATTTTTGCCAATGGGCGCGGCATCCCGGCGCAAGGACCGATCCCGCCGGGCATATTCGGCTATGTGGGCGGCACGGCCGGGGTGAACCCGGTGGTGTACCGGCTGGTCAATGGCCAGCCGGTGCGGCGCCCGATAGCAGAAGCGCGGCGCCTGCTGGCCGAGGCCGGCTATCCGGACGGGCGCGATGCCCAAACCGGCGCTCCGCTGGTGTTGTATTTCGATACGAATGCCAGCGGCCCGGATGCTGCCTCGCGCCTGAGCTGGATGACCAAGCAATTTGCCAAACTGAATATCCAGCTGGTGGTGCGCAGCACCGACTTCAATCGCTTTCAGGACAAGATGCGGCGCGGCACCGAGCAGATATTCGAATGGGGATGGAATGCGGATTACCCCGATCCGGAAAACTTCCTGTTTCTGCTGTACGGGCCCAACATGAAAGTGGGAAAAAATGGCGAAAACGCAGCGAATTACAGCAACCCGGAATATGACCGACTGTTCGACCAGATGAAATATCTGGATAACGGCCCTGAGCGCCAGGCCATCATCGACCGCATGGTGAACATCGTGCGCGTGGACTCGCCCTGGCTGTTCGGATATTTTCCCAAGGCGTTCAGCCTGAGCCATGCCTGGGTCGCACCCAGCAAGCCCAATGTGATGGCCAACAACACGCTTAAATACCGCCGCATCGACCCGAAATTGCGCGAGAAATTGCGTAACCAGTGGAATCAGCCGGTGCTGTGGCCATTGCTGCTGTTATTGCTGGCGCTGATCGCGGCATTGGCACCTGCGCTGTGGGCGTGGCGGCAGCGTGAACGGAGTGTGGCGCGATGATTGCCTATCTGCTGCGCCGAATTTTATACGCCATCCCGATACTGATCGGGGTGAATCTGCTGACCTTCGCGCTGTTTTTCGTGGTCAATACGCCGGACGATATGGCGCGCATGCATCTGGGCATGAAGCGCGTCACGCCGCAGGCAATCAGCAACTGGAAGGCTGAACATGGCTACGATGCGCCGTTGTTCTATGACGCCAGTGCGCCGGGCATCAATAAAATCACCCATACCATTTTTTTCGAGAAATCCGCGCGCATGTTCGTACTTGATTTCGGTACCTCCGATGACGGGCGCGATATCTGGCATGAGATCAAAACCCGCGCCGGCCCCAGCCTGGCGATTGCGGTGCCGGTATTTATTATTGGGCTGCTGGTGAACATCACCTTTGCCCTGCTCATGGTGTTTTTCCGTGCCACTTATCTGGATTTCTGGGGGGTGGTGCTGTGCGTGGTGCTGATGTCGATTTCCGGCTTGTTCTACATCATCGCCGGGCAATATCTCATCGCCAAGCTGTGGCATCTGGTGCCGATTTCAGGCTTCAACGGCGGAATCGACGGGCTGCGCTTCATCCTTCTGCCGGTGGTGGTTTCCATCGTTGCGGGAATCGGCGGCGGTGCGCGCTGGTACCGTACTATTTTCCTCGAAGAGATCGGCAAGGACTACGTGCGTACGGCGCGTGCCAAAGGCCTGTCCGAGTGGCGCGTGCTGTTCCGTCACGTGCTGCAGAACGGCATGATCCCCATTCTCACCGGTGCGGTGGTGGTGTTGCCGCTGCTATTCATGGGCAGCCTGATCACCGAATCGTTTTTCGGCATTCCGGGTCTGGGCAGCTACACCATTGACGCCATCCAGTCGCAGGATTTTGCCATCGTGCGCGCCATGGTGTTCATCGGCTCCGCGCTTTACATTATCGGCCTGCTGCTGACCGACATTTCCTACACCCTGGCTGATCCAAGGGTGCGCCTGCAATGATGTTCAAGCTGGTCATGCTGAAGACGGATGCGTTGATATTCCTGCTGCTGGCCGCAGTAGGCATATTTACCTGGTATGTGCGCCGCCACGACTATCTGCGTGCGCCATGGCGGCGTGTGCTGACCAACCCCACCGGCATGGCAGCGGCAGTGGTGCTGGCGGTGTTTGTGGTGATCGGGCTGCTGGATTCGCTGCATTACCGCCCCGCATTGGCGATGAAAGCCGGGCAGCCGGTGCAATACGGGGTCGAGGTGCTCAGTGCGCTCGATGCCATGCTTCCCAAGCTGCGCACGCACAAGGAAAAAACCTACTCGGCGCCACTGGCTACGCATCTTTATGCCAAGGAAACCATCGTGCTGGCCAATGGCAGCACCGTGCGTGATTATCCGCGCCTGAAATATGGCGGCGCGCAGCTGGCTGATCCGCACACGCAGTGGATGCGCGACATTGTGCAGCGGATCGCATGGGGCGTGATCGAGGGACTGACATTGACGGCGCTTCTGGTTTTGCTGCTGGCCGCTTTGCTGGCACGCCGCCAGCCTGGCGGCCTGGTTGCGGCACTGGTGCGCCTGCTGCGTGGCGGCAATGCGATTCCTTGGCGCACTCTGTTGATTACCTGCGCCATCCTGCTGATGCTGGGTCTGGTCATTGTCCAACTGGCGGCTGCTTATCACGTATTTGGCACCGACAAAGTGGGGCAGGACGTGCTCTACATCTCGCTGAAAAGCATACGTACCGGACTGGTCATCGGTACGCTGACGACATTGGTGATGCTGCCATTCGCATTGTTGCTGGGGATAGTGGCGGGTTATTTTCGCGGCTGGGTGGATGATCTGATCCAGTATCTCTACACCACACTCAACTCCATTCCGGGCGTGCTGCTGATCGCAGCTTCGGTGCTCATCATGCAGGTGTATATCGAAGCCCACCCGGACGTGTTCGACACCTCGGCTGCGCGTAGCGATATTCGGCTGCTGTTTCTGTGTCTGATCCTCGGCGTGACCAGTTGGACCGGGCTGTGCCGTTTGTTGCGCGGCGAGACGCTGAAACTGCGCGAGCAGGAATATATCCAGGCCGCCACCGCGTTTGGAGTGTCGCACTGGCGCATTATCACGCGTCACATTTTGCCCAATCTGCAACACCTGGTGCTGATTACCGTGGTCATGGATTTTTCCGGTCTGGTGCTGGCCGAGGCGGTGTTGACTTATGTCGGTGTGGGTGTGGATCCGGCCATGTACAGCTGGGGCAACATGATCAACTCGGCGCGCCTGGAAATGGCACGCGAGCCGGTGGTGTGGTGGCAGCTCAGCGCGGCGTTTGTGTTCATGTTCGCGCTGGTGCTGGCCGCCAACCTGTTCGCCGACAGCGTGCGCGATGCGTTCGATCCGCGCGGGAGGGTGCAATGAAGCCCACCCCGTTGTTGCAGATAAGCGATCTGCGCACCCGCATCGGTGCCGTGCGTGCCGTGGATGATGTGAGTTTCAGTGTGTCCGCCAATGAAACCTTCGCGCTGCTGGGTGAATCCGGGTGCGGTAAATCGATGACGGCATTATCCATCATGCGCCTGTTGCCGGAGCATGGCACCATTGATGCCGGGGCGGTTTTGCTGGAAGGGCGCGACTTGCTGGCATTACCCGAGGCTTCCATGCGTGCCGTGCGCGGTGGTGCGATCGGCATGATCTTCCAGGAGCCGATGACCAGTCTCAACCCGGTGCTCAGCATTGGCGAGCAGGTCGGCGAATCGCTGCGTCGCCATCGCAATCTTGGCGGAGCAGCCTTGCGAGCCGAGTCCATCCACTTGCTCAATGCCGTAGGTCTGCCGGATGCGGCGCGGCGTATCAGCGAATATCCATTCCAGTTATCCGGAGGGATGAAACAGCGCGTTATGATCGCGATGGCATTGGCAGGCAATCCGCGCCTGCTCATCGCCGACGAACCCACCACCGCGCTGGATGTAACGATACAGGCGCAGGTATTGCAATTGCTGCGCAGCATACAGCGTGAGCGCGGCATGGGCATGTTACTGATCACCCACGATCTGGGTGTGGTGGCCGAAATGGCGGATCGCGTAGGCGTGATGTATGCCGGCGAGCTGGTGGAAATCGCACCGCGCGATGCATTTTTTGACGCGCCGTTTCACCCCTATAGCCGCAAACTGTTTGCCGCGTTGCCCGGCAGAGGGCAGCGTGGCGGCGCGCTGGAAGTCATACCGGGCATGGTGCCTGCCTTGGACAGCGCGTTCGTCGGCTGCCGTTTTGCCCAGCGCTGTGATGCTGCTTTCGATCTTTGCCGGAGCGAGACGCCGGCGTGGACGCAGCTGGCACAGGGGCATACAGTGCGCTGTCATCTGGCGCCCACCGGCAGCCGCACCGCCATGCCGGTACCCACGACTTCTGTGACGCAAGCTGTCATGGGCAAAGCGACAGCGCTTTTGACGGTCCGTAATTTGCAAGTGCATTTTCCGATTCGAAGCGGCCTGTTGCAACGTCAGGTCGGCGCAGTCAAGGCCGTGGATGGGGTGTCGCTGGATATTGGGGTTGGGGAGACGCTGGCGCTGGTGGGCGAATCCGGCTGCGGTAAAACCACCGTGGGCAAGGCCATTATTCAATTGGTCAAACCGACTGCAGGCAGCGTGCTGTTCAATGGCAGCGAACTCACCCGGCTCGGTGCAGCCGGGTTGCGCGCTCAGCGCAGCGGATTCCAGATGATTTTTCAGGATCCGTACAGCTCGCTCAACCCGCGTATGCGCGTGGTGGAGATACTGGAAGAAGGCATGATGGCGCTGGGCGTCGAGCCTGCCGCCGGGGCGCGCAGAAAAGCGATGACGCGATTGCTTGATCAGGTTGGCTTGGCGCAGACAGCGCTGCATCGCTATCCGCACGAATTTTCGGGTGGCCAGCGCCAGCGCATCGCCATCGCCCGTGCGCTGGCGGTGCGGCCCAGACTGATTGTGTGCGACGAACCCACCAGCGCGCTGGATGTGTCCGTGCAGGCGCAAATCCTTAACCTGCTGAAAGATTTGCAGAACGAACTGGGGTTGAGTTACTTGTTCATCACCCACAATCTGCCGGTGGTGGATTATCTGGCGCAGCGCGTCGCAGTGATGTATCTGGGACGTATAGTGGAAACGGGTGATACGCGAACTGTGCTGGAACATCCACGCCACCCTTATACCCAGGCTTTACTTTCTGCTGCGCCGGTAATCAGCGGGCCGCGGCCACCGAAGATTCAGTTGCATGGGGATTTGCCGTCGCTGGCACGGCCGCCGGCAGGCTGCCATTTTCACCCGCGTTGTGCGCAGGCCATGGAGGTGTGCCGCAGGCAATATCCCGGACAGACTGAAATCAATTCCCATCAAATGGTGTGGTGCCATCTGGCAAATCAGATTGCGTGAATGGATATTGCTGCTGAAAAAATCTAATTAAGCACCAGCCTGGTACCGGGTTTGATTGCTGCGTGATGCTTGATGCGATTCCAGTACTGAATTTCAGCCACCGAGACATCGAACTTTTCCGCAATACCAGACAATGAGTCACCGCGTTTCACCGTGTAGCGCCTGGCTCTGGCGTGGTGTGCAGGCCGTTTGTGTGAAGCTGCCTTAGGGCCGACCTCGCCATTTGCTTCAGCAACGATAAGGCGGCTACCGGTGCGCAAATGCTCACCATGCAAGTGATTCCAGCGTTTGATTTCGGCAATGCTGACGCCATGATGTCTGGCCAGCATGGCGAGTGTATCGCCACGTCTTACCTTGACGGTGCTTGCATGGCGCGAGTTTGCAACGGATTTCGAGCTTGCTTCAGTTACTGGGGAGTCTGCCTTGTTGGCAAGCGGCAGCATAAGGGAATAATTGGCCGTCAATCGGCCTTTGCGGGTGAGATTAAATTCATTGTGTTGCTTGAGCCATGCCACGGTCACGCCGAATTTTTTCGCAATGCTAACTACACGTTCACCTTTTTTGGCTGAATATTGCTGCCAGCTTACCAGCGGGCGATCGTAATTTTTCAGGTTGTCGGAGAAAGCTTCAGCCCGGTCTACAGGCAGCAGGATAGGTTGGCCTGAATCCGAGCGAACAACCGGTCTGGTGAATGCCGGGTTGAGCGATTCGAAATCCTTGACCGGCATGTTTGCCAGCTTGGCAGCCAGCTTCACGTCGATGGGCTTATGCAGACTGACTGAAACGAAGTAGGCCTGATTGGGAATGCTGTCCAGGCTGAGTCCGGCCATGCCGGGATCGGAGATGATTTCTTTTACCGCCATTAACTTGGGGACATAGTGCCGGGTTTCGGCAGGCAGGTTCAGGCTTAGGTAATTGGTGGGTAAGCCCTGCGCCTCATTTTTGGCGATGGCGCGGGAAACGCAACCCTCGCCGCAATTATAAGCAGCGAGCGCCAGGTTCCAGGTGCCAAACATGGTATGCAGTTTTTCCAGATAATCGAGCGCGGCATCTGTTGCTGCGACGATATCGCGTCGACCGTCATACCAGTTGTTTTGCTTGAGACCGAAATCCTTGCCAGTGGAGGGAATGAATTGCCAGATACCCGACGCATGACTACGCGAATAGGCCATCGGATTGAATGCGCTTTCCACAATCGGCAACAATGCGATTTCGGCCGGCATGCCGCGCTTCTGAACCTCCTCCATAATATGAAACAGATACATCTTGCTGCGCGCTATCGTGCGGCGCAGATAATCCGGACGCTGGGCATACCAGTCAACGTGGGTGGCGACAAGTGGACTATCAAGCGGCTTAAGCGCAAAGCCGTTGCGTATGCGCTGCCACAAATCGCCTGAATCCGGGGCAGGGGTGTCAGTTGTATTTTCCGTTTCCTGCGCAGCATAGCCCGAGTGAGCCGTATCGATGACAGGTGTGGCATTCGGATCGTTGGGAAGAGAGCCGACTGTTGTTGCATGAGTGGGGACGGCAGCGGATAAGACCTGGGTCTCTGACAAGACAGTAATCGTTACACCATTCTGCGACGTGACTGAAGGAATGCGACCATCGGCTTCAGCAAATGCTGAAGGGGCCAGGCTCAAAGCCAGTAAACAAAAGCATAGGGGCTGGCGAAAGATATTCAGAGCTGAGGACTTATACATAAGTCGGGCTATGGTACTGGAGCGACCAATGGGGGTCAAGGCGCCCACATTTGGTGCATATTTAAGCCCGAAATACGTTTTTCATTTCACGCAAGGCCGCGAATACAGCGATGTCATCCGCTAATGATTGACCGGCCCAGGTTTCTGCAACTTTATGTAATGCGCTTAGATGACAGCGCAAAAAAGGATTGGTCGCTTTCTCAAGGCCGATACTGCTAGGCAAGGTCGGTAAATCAACAGCGCGTTTCTCCCGTTCGATGCGGGCGCGTTCGATCAAGGCCGGGTTGGCACCATCCACGCTGAGTGCAAAATCGATATTGGCAAGCGTATATTCATGTGCGCAATAAACAGCCGTGTCATCAGGCAATTGTGCCAGTCTGGCAAGCGAGGTAGCCATCTGCGCGGGGGTGCCTTCAAACAACCTGCCGCAACCCGCAGCAAACAGTGTATCGCCACACAGCAGGCTACCTGTACCATAATAGGCAATGTGTCCTGCGGTGTGCCCCGGCACATTGAGTACATGCAAATCCAGCATCAATTCAGGCAGGGAAACAATATCTCCATCATGTAACGGCTGGGTGATGCCGGGTATAGTTTCGCTGGCGGGGCCGTATACAGGCACTGGATAGTGTTCTAATAGGGCCAGATTGCCACCGGTGTGGTCGGCATGGTGGTGTGTGGTTAAAATAGCCACAAGTTGTAAGTGTTTGTCGCGTAAAAACCGGATGACTGGTTGTGCGTCACCGGGGTCAACCACGACAGCAAAATTACCGCGATGGATGACCCAGATATAGTTGTCGGTAAAGGCGCGTACCGGTGTCAGAAAAATATCAGAATGCATGGGAGCAGGATAGCATGGCACAAAGAACTATTTCTCTGGATGAATGGTTGACAACGCCGCTGGGACAGCACCTGCAGGCGCGAGAAAGTGCCTATTTCGACACGGTAGTGGCAGATATGTTCGGTTTTAATGCGGTGCAAATCGGCCACCCGGAGCTGGATTTGTTGCGTAACTGCCGTATCCCGAAGCGCTACCGGGTCGGATATGGCGGGGCAGTGGCAGTGCGCGCAGATGTGGAGTTGCTGCCGTTTGCCAGCCAATCAATGGATCTGGTGGTGATTCCACACATGTTGGAATTTGCGACGCACCCGCACCAGGTATTGCGCGAGGTGGAACGTATCCTGATGCCTGAAGGCCATCTGATTGTAAGCGGTTTTAATCCGCGCAGCCTGTGGGGCGCCAGCCGCTGGATCAAACAGAGAGAGGGCGAATTTCCGTGGTGCGGCCGTTTCATAACACTGCCGCGTCTCAAGGACTGGTTATCCTTGCTGGGTTTTGAAACGCAGGGCGGTAGCATGTGCTGTTACACACCTCCATTCAGTCAGGCAAGATGGCTGCAACGTTTTGCTTTTATGGAGGCTGCCGGAGATCGCTGGTGGGCCATGGGCGGAGGTGTCTATTTCATCAAGGCCGTCAAACGCGTGCAGGGTATGCGTCTGATTACACCCAACTGGCGCGAACCGGCTGTCAAATCAGCAGCGCTGACCCCCGCCGCCCGGAATGTAGTGAATTTGAATCAATATAGAAAGTTGAAACACCCTAATGAGTGACCGTAGTTTGCCTGTTATAAACATTTATTCGGACGGGGCGTGTAAAGGCAATCCCGGCGTCGGGGGTTGGGGAGCACTACTGGTTAGCGGAGAGCATCGCAAGGAACTGGTTGGCGGGGAACTTCTCACTACCAACAACCGCATGGAGTTGACGGCTGTCATCGAGGCCCTGCAAAGTTTGAAACGCAACAGCCGTGTGTGTATCCATACCGATTCACAGTATGTGTTGAAGGGGATCACTGAGTGGTTACCCAACTGGAAACGGCGTGGGTGGCGTACCAGCAGCAACACTGCAGTCAAAAACGTAGACCTGTGGCAGCGGCTGGATGAATTGGTCAGTCAGCATCAGGTAGACTGGTTATGGGTAAAAGGTCATAGCGGGCATCCCGGTAACGAACGCGCTGATGCACTCGCCAATCAGGGCGTGCTGTCAGTACAGTAAGCATAACAAGCAAGCGAACCAGACATGCGACAAATATTTCTCGATACCGAAACGACCGGCCTCGACCCAAGACAAGGGCACCGTATTATCGAGGTGGCCGGCGTGGAGATGATCAATCGGCGGCTGACTGGTAACCGCTTTCATCGCTATCTCAATCCGGAACGCGATATCGACGCGGGTGCGCAGCAAGTGCATGGCCTGACCAGCGAATTCCTGCAGGACAAACCGCGCTTTGCGGATATCGTGGACGAACTGCTTGCATTCTTACGCGGAGCCGAGTTGGTCATCCATAATGCGCCATTCGATCTGGGTTTTCTCAATGCCGAATTGCAGCGTCTTGATCGCCCGCTCATGGTCGAATATTGTTCGGAAGTTACCGACACGCTCAAATTGGCCAAAGATCTCCATCCTGGTCAAAAAAACAACCTGAATGCCCTGTGTAAGCGCTATGAAGTGGATAATACCAGCCGTACCTTGCATGGAGCTTTGCTGGATGCCGAACTGCTGGGCGCCGTATATCTCGGAATGACACGTGGCCAGGAAAGTCTGGTGATGGAGGTGGAAACGAAACCCGCCCAGTTCGGCCAACAATCCAGCAGTACGCATGCCCCATTGAGAATTATCCTGGCTGACACGCTTGAAATATCCGCACATGAGACTGAACTCACACGACTGGAACAGGAAAGCCGCAAAGCCAGCCTGTGGCGTTCCACTCTGCCAGGATAAGCGGCCATTCAAGTAAAGCGGAGTCACGTGTATCTTCTTCCAGCGATTTCCAGCTCCGACGCGGCTATACGCTGGAGCTGGCTACTCCTGTACCGATTGGTATTGCTGTCAGCCGCCAGTTTGCTTCTGTGTGCACCTTCCTGGGCAGCAGGCGTGCTGGTGTTGATGAGTGACAAGAGTCCGCCTTACCAGGAAGTCGCAGATGGTTTTCGTGTGCAATTGCAGCATGAACGGCCTGCCGTCCAGGTGATTGTCGAAGCCTCTCTTGAACGTGCAGAAAAAGCCGTGACAGCGAACACGAGCTTGCTGGTAAGTGTCGGAATGAAAGCCACCCGGGCAGCGCTTGCCTTGAATACTCGCGCGCCTATCCTGGCCGTGCTGGTGCCCAAAGACAGCTTCGACTCATTAGCCTTGCCAGCCAATGAGGCACGCAGATCAATTAGCGCCATTTACCTTGATCAACCCTATTCACGCCAACTGGCCATGATACGCATGGCTTTCCCGGAACGTCGGAGAATAGGCGTGTTATTGCGTGAGAAAAACCGGCAAAAGCTGGAGGCGTTATTAGCATCAGCCAGATTGCAAAAAATCCAGGTGACTGGTGAATTGATACCCAATGCAAGCGAAATCATCCCTGCTTTGGAGCATTTGCTGGGAGCAAGCGATATGCTGCTGGTGCTGCCGGATGCGTTGCTATATAACAAAAACGATATTCAGGGCGTGCTGCTTACGTCTTATCGCTATCATGTCCCATTGATTGGTTACTCGCAGGCACTGGTACGTGCCGGCGCAATTGTGGCGCTGTATTCAAAGCCTCAGCAGATTGGTTATCACGCTGCCGAAGTGGCATTACGCTACCTCGACACCGGTGATTTACCTGCGCCGCAGTACCCGAAATATTTTACCGTGAGCATTAACCAGCAGGTGGCGCGCTCATTGAATATTTCCGTGCCTGACGAGATTGAGTTGCAAACGGCATTGCAGCGCAGGGAACAGGAGCAATGATGAAATCAAGCATTCGCCGCCGGGTTTTGTTGCTGGCTCTTCTGCCCGCCACATTGCTTGCATTATCTTTAGGCTATTTTTTCACGCTGTCGCGTATCACCGATCTGGACCAGGCGCTACGCGCACGCGGACTGGCCATTGCCCGTCACCTGGCACCCGCATGCGAATATGGCGTGATTTCCGGGAATAACCAGATACTGCAGCGCCTGGCTGATTCAGCGCTTGCCGAGCCTGATGTTGTCTCAGTGTATATCATGGATCGTGGCGGTAATGTACTGGCCAGCAACAGCCTTAAACAGAGCAAACTGGCCGGCATTCAACCTGGCGATATCCCTGTTTCAAGCCAGAACGATACTGTTACCGTTGCCACTCGATCCAACGTGTTATTTTTCCGGATGCCTATCCGGCAGACGGAAGTTCAGGTTGATGATTTCGCGTTGACTTCAACACCCGCGCCAGCCATCCAGCCTGTGAACGCAGCGCCTTTGGGCTACGTGGCTATAGAGTTGTCCCGTAAAGCCACCATGGAGCGCCAGAACGAGGTGCTGCGCAGCGCCGCACTGCTGACCATTGCCGCGCTCATTGCCACGGCCTTGCTGGCACTACGCTTGGGACGAGAGATTACCGTGCCGATTATGAAGCTGGCCAGTGCTGTGGACAAAATCGGCAGGGGTTATCTGGATGTGCGCGTGAAGCTGGGTGGCAACGATGACGAATTCCGTATTCTGGAAGATGGCATCAACGGCATGGTAAGCAAGTTGCACCGGGCGCATGACAACTTGCAGGAGCAGATTCTGCAGGCCACCGCCAAGCTCAGCTATCAGGCTAGCCACGATATGCTCACTGGCCTGATTAACCGGCGCGAGTTCGAAGTCAGGCTGGAACGCGCCTTGTTCAGTGCGCAACACCAGGATAGAGAGCATGCACTGTGTTACATGGATCTTGACCAGTTCAAGATCGTCAATGACAGTTGTGGTCATGTGGCAGGCGATGAACTGTTACGCCAGCTGACCCTGCATTTGCAACAGGAAGTCCGCGAACGCGATACCCTGGCGCGTCTTGGGGGGGATGAATTCGGTCTGTTGTTGGAAAACTGTCCTCAGGATAAAGCGCTGGAGTTAGCTGAAATCATGCGGAAAACGGTGGAAGATTTCCGTTTCAGTATGGGCGAAAAAAACTTCATGGTGGGAGTCAGTATCGGTATTGTCATGATCAACCACGAAAGCGACAACGTGGTCAGTCTGCTCACCTCGGCGGATGCCGCCTGTTACGCTGCCAAGGATCATGGTCGCAACCGCGTCCATTTATATCAGATGCAGGATAGTGAACTGGCCAAGCGTCGTGGCGAAATGCAATGGGTCAATCGTATTCAACTGGCCATCGCAGAAAACCGGTTGCAACTCTATTTTCAGCAGATCCAGCCACTGCAGAAGCAGGAACAGGGCCTGCATGTGGAGTTATTGCTACGCATGATAGACGAATCGGGTCAATGCATTCTGCCCATGGCGTTTATCCCGGCGGCTGAACGTTATCACTTGATGCCGATGCTGGATCGCTGGGTAATGGAAAATAGCTTCAAGCTATGCGACGCATATATCGCGCCAGATAGCTGTGAACTGCAAACCTGGGCAGTCAACGTGTCGGGCGCATCACTGTGCGATGCAGGCTTCGTGCAATATCTGAAATCCCATCTCGTAGACAATCCGGCACTGGCACGAACCTTGTGCATAGAAATTACCGAAACCGCCGCCATCACCAATCTCGGTGCGGCGAATACATTTATCAAAGAACTCAAATCGCTCGGTTGCCGCTTTGCGCTGGATGATTTTGGCAGCGGACTGTCATCACTCAATTATCTGAAAAATCTGAATGTGGATTATCTGAAAATTGATGGTGCCTTTATCAAGGATATGGCGGACGATGCCATCGATCTGGCAATGGTCGAAGCCATCAACAAGATCGGTCATCAAATGGGTTTGTTGACGATTGCCGAATTTGTGGACAGTGAGCGCGTATTGTTAAAACTGAAAGAAATCGGAGTGGATTTTGTGCAAGGAAACTGGATACACAAACCCGAAAATGCCGAAGCTTTGTGTAAAACCTGATCAGCAAGGTATTTGACGTGGCGTTTGCGGGTGGTGCCGTTATATTAAATGCCTGTTACTGGATACCGAGTATAGGAATGACAGCATCCAGCCCGTTGAAATTCACTGCATAGCCAGCCTGTGCCTGCACCACTGGTTTGGCGTGATAAGCAATGGATATCCCTGCTTCGCTCATCATCTTCAGGTCGTTGGCACCGTCACCAATGGCTACGACCTGTTCATATGTCAGCCCCAACTCGTTACGGATGCGATTGAGCCAATCAGCCTTGCCCTGGGCGTCAATAATCTGTCCCAACACGCGCCCGCTCAGTTTGCCTGCAACGACTTCCAGTGTATTGGCGGCAGTGTAATCCAGCCCGAGCCGTGCCTGCAGGCGTTCGGTGAAAAATGTGAAGCCGCCGGATACCAGCAGCGTCTTGATGTTGTGCTGTTTAAGTTTGCCGAGCATTTTTTCCGCACCCGGAGAAAGTTGCAGGCGTTCGTCATACACGCGTTGCAATGCGGATTGATCGAGTCCCGCCAGCAACGCCACGCGCCGGGTGAGGCTCTCGGAAAAATCGATCTCACCGCGCATGGCGGCTTCGGTAATCTGCGCGACTTGCGGCTTGACGCCTATCATGTCGGCAATCTCGTCGATGCATTCGATCGTGATCAGCGTGGAATCCATATCCATCACCACCAGTCCGAAATCACTCGGGCGACGCGTGGATGGAACAAAGCCATAGTCCAGAGCGACCTCGTTGCAAAAATTGGCCACAGCGGCCTGGCTATCCGGATTCGCTCCCGTCAGGCGGAACGCCTGCTGGGAAATGGCCTGAATTTCATGTGCGCCGCTAAGCTTGGCGAGCTGTTTCAGGGACTGGGTCGCAATGTTTGTTGCCTGAACAATCAAATTATAATTCATGATATTAGGATAACTCTTTAAATAGTTTTCTAATGTTTTCCACGCGGTTTGCCAAGGTCGGCGATGAGACCGTTACGCGTAGCTTGTCCGGGCCGGCCAGCTTGAAATTGCGCCGGGTCTGGATCAATTCAATAATCCGCGCCGGATTGATTGGCGGGTTGGGCACGAACTGGATGCTGATCGCATCTGTGGAGGCATCCAGCTTGGCTATGCCCAGCGGCTTGGCGAGCAGGCGCAAGCGATGCGATTCCTGCAGTGCCTGTGCCGGTTCCGGCAACAGCCCGAAACGGTCCACCAGCTCGGCGTGCAGGTCGTCCAGCTCATCGCTGTTGCTGCAGTTGGCGAAGCGTTTGTACAGCACCAGTCGCTCATGGATATCGCCGCAATAGCTGTCGGGCAGCAGGGCAGGGGTGTGCAGATTGATTTCCGTGGTTATCCCGAGTGGCTGGTTCATGTCCGGTTCGATGCCCTTTTTCAGCGCTGCCACGGCATGGTTAAGCATGTCGTTGTACAGGCTGAAGCCGATCTCCTGCATGCTACCGCTTTGCGAATCGCCCAGCACCTCGCCGGCGCCGCGTATTTCCAGATCATGCATGGCGAGATAAAAGCCCGCGCCCAGTTCTTCCATCATCTGCAAGGCTTCCAGGCGTTTTTTGGCGGAGGAGGTGAGCGCCTCTTCCTCAGGCGTCAGCAGATAAGCGTAGGCCTGATGGTGCGAGCGCCCGACCCGGCCGCGCAACTGGTGCAGCTGCGCCAGTCCGAACTTGTCGGCACGGTTCATGATGATGGTGTTGGCGGTGGGAATATCAATCCCGGTTTCGATGATGGTGGTGCACAGCAGTACATTGACGCGTTGCTGGTGGAAATCGCGCATCACATGTTCCAGCTCACGTTCCGGCATCTGGCCATGGGCGACGCGGATGCGTGCTTCGGGCAACAGTTTGGCGAGCCTGGCTTCCATGTTGAGGATGGTTTCTACCTCGTTGTGCAGGAAATACACCTGGCCGCCGCGTTTCAATTCGCGCAGCACCGCTTCGCGGATCACGCCATCCGAGTAGCGCGACACGAAAGTCTTGATCGCCAGGCGCTTCTGCGGCGCGGTAGCGATCACCGAAAAATCGCGGATGCCTTCCAGTGACATGGCCAGCGTGCGCGGGATCGGCGTGGCGGTCAGCGTCAGCACGTCCACTTCGGCGCGCAGTACCTTCATCTGCTCTTTCTGACGCACGCCGAAGCGGTGTTCCTCGTCGATGATGACCAGACCGAGGTTTTTGAACACCACATCCTTCTGCAGCAGCTTATGGGTGCCGATGACGATGTCGATCTTGCCATCCGCCAGGCCGGCCAGTGCCTGGGTGATTTCCTTGGCGGAGCGGAAGCGCGACAGTTCCGCGATTTTTACCGGCCAGTCGGAAAACCGGTCGGAAAAAGTCTGGAAATGCTGCTCGGCGAGCAAGGTAGTGGGAACCAGTACAGCGACCTGGCGGCCATCCATCAGCGCCACAAATGCGGCGCGCAGCGCGACCTCGGTTTTGCCAAAACCCACGTCACCGCATACCAGCCGGTCCATCGGTTTGGCGGTGCACAAGTCAGTAATCACCGCCTGGATCGCGGCAGCCTGGTCGGGCGTTTCTTCAAAACCGAAGCCTTCGGCAAAGGCCTCGTAATCATGCGGTTTGAGCGTGAACGCGTGGCCCTCGCGCGCCGCGCGCCGCGCATACAGGTTGAGCAACTCGGCAGCAGTGTCGCGTGCTTGCTGCATGGCGCGGCGCTTGGCTTTTTCCCACTGGCCGCTACCGAGCTTGGACAGGGGAACGGATTCGGGCGATGCGCCGCTGTAACGCCCGATCAGATGCAGTTGCGACACCGGCACATACAGCTTGTCGTCACCCGCGTATTGCAGCAGCAAGAATTCCGTCTCGCCTTCCCCCATATCCATGCTCACCAAGCCAAGATAGCGTCCGATGCCATGGTCGGCGTGCACCACCGGGTCACCCACCTTGACCTCGGACAGGTCGCGCAGCATGCTGTCCACCTGGCTGCGACGTCCGCTGTCGCGGCTGCGCGTACGTACCGTGGTGGCGTACAGTTCGGTTTCGGTAACGAAGGCGGTGGGACTATCTGCTTCAAGAATGAAGCCGTGACCCAACGGGGCAACACCCAGCAAAAGCCGGCCAGCCGGAACCGTACAGCTTTGATAATCCTCGCACAGCACCGGTTTGAGTCCGTATTCGGCGAAATACTGCGCCATGGTTTCGCGCCGTCCCAGGCTCTCCGCCAGCAGCACAACCCGGCCTGAAAAGCGGCTGATGAAATTCTTGACGCGGTGCAGGGGGTCATCGGCGCGGCGCTCGACTTCCAGCTTGGGCAGCGGGCGCGTGCTACCGCCTTCGGTGTCGCCCCGGCTGAGTTCAACGCGCGGATAGCTCTTCAGCCCGCCGAACAGCGCATCGACCGAAAGAAACAGGTCGGCAGGCGGCAACAAAGGCCGCTGCGGATCGCCGCGCAGCAGCTTGTAGCGCGATTCGGTGTCGCGCCAGAAATCCTGCGCGGCGGCCTCCACATCGCCGTGCAGACAGAGCATGGCATTGTCCGGCAGGTAATCGAACAGGCTGGTGGTGGTATCGAAAAACAGCGGCAGATAATACTCGATGCCCGCTGGTGCCAGACCATTGCTCACGTCCTTGTAGAGCTGGCGTTTGGAAGCATCGCCTTCGAAGCGGTCGCGGAAACCCTCGCGGAAGCGCGCAATGCCGGCTTCGTCGAGAGGAAATTCGCGTGCCGGCAGCAGGCGGATTTCATTTACCGGGTAAATACTGCGCTGGGTATCCACGTCGAAGGTACGGATGGTCTCGATTTCGTCGTCGAACAAGTCGATGCGGTAGGGCAACGGGCTGCCCATCGGGAACAAATCCAGCAACCCGCCGCGCACGCTGTATTCGCCGGGGGAAATTACCTGACTCACTGCGGTGTAGCCGGCCAGCGTCATCTGCCCGCGCAGCGCATTCAAATCCAGCGTCTGGCCTTGTTTGAGAAAAAACGTATAAGCGCCAAGATAGGCCGGGGGTGCCAGTCGATACAGCGCCGTGGTTACCGGAACGATGGCGACGTCGCACTGGCTTTGAGAAATCTGGTAGAGCGTGGCCAGGCGTTCGGAAACCAGATCCTGATGCGGCGAAAAATGGTCATAAGGCAGTGTTTCCCAGTCCGGCAACAGATTGACTTGCAGACCCGGCGCGAACCAGCGAATTTCCTCCAGCAGTCGCTGGGCATCCAGCGCATTGGCGGTGAGCACTACCAGCGGGCGCGCTTGTCCGGCCAGTTCAGCCAGCGCCAGTGCATCGGCAGAGCCGGTGATTGGCTGCAGACGGACGCGTTGACCAGATGTGGGAAGCGGCTGATTGAAGAGCATGTGGGATCGCAAATGAACGCATTATAACTTTTCGTGCTGGAAATAACCGCTGGCAGGGCTATGCTTAAAAAGTGATGGTCCATCTTTTTCAGGGGTAAGACATGCTGTTTACTGACCGTAACCAGGCCGCATACCAACTGGCGGCCGCACTTTCCCAATACCAGGACATGCATCCGCTGGTACTGGCGATCCCGCGCGGCGCCGTGCCGATGGGGCGCATCATTGCGGATGCATTGGGCGGGGAGCTGGATGTGGTCCTGGTACGCAAGTTGCCCGCACCGTTCAATCCGGAATACGCCATTGGTTCGGTGGATGAATCGGGCTGGACTTACGTGTCCGATTCAGCCGCAGCGGCGGGCGCCACACCGGAATACATCGAGCAGGAAAAGCAGCGCCAGCTGGCAACCATACGCCGCCGGCGTGCCGAATATACGCCGTTGCGCCCCCCTTTCGATCCGGCCGGGCGTATCGTCATCGTGGTGGACGACGGCCTGGCCACCGGCGCCACCATGATCGCCGCATTGCATGGTTTGCGCGAGCGCAAGCCCGCCAGGCTGGTGTGCGCAATACCCGTGGCGCCTGTGGATACCGTGGACCGGGTACGGCTATACGCCGATGACGTGGTGTGTCTGGAAACCCCCTTCAGCTTTCAGGCAGTCGGGCAGTTCTACAGCGATTTCCCGCAGGTGGAGGATGAGGAGGTGGTAGAGATTCTGCGACGCTAGTGTACTGTTTCACACTAAACAGCACTTACAGCGTTCCCCTGATGGGTCAGCTGCAAGGCGCGTTTGCACAGCCATAGCTGTTCTATGGCAAGTAAACGCAACGCCGCAGATGACCCATCAGGGGCGCGCCCGCAGGGAGCCACCCAAAAACGCCCTGCCCGCGTTGCGGCGCTTGACAAGGGAATGGCCATTGCCTGCGCGCCGCGCCTTGTCAGGGCGTTTTTGGGTGGCTCTGTAAGAGCCGTTTAGTGTGAAACAGTACACTAGCGCACTGTCACGCGGCTGTCGTCTGTCAGGCCATCCCCCGGATATACGACAACCTGTTCTCCCCGTTGCAAGCCGCTGCTTACCATCGCTTCGCTGCCATTCTGGCGCGAAATTTCCACCTTGCGCAATCGGGCACGGCCCGCAGATATCACAAATACCTGCCACTGTCCGTCCTTGCGGAATAACGCGCTCACCGGCACCTTCAGCGTATCGGGCGTATTGAAAATGATGATGCCAGTCTCAACCCGGTAGCCGTCGCCCAAGGCCTGCCATTGTTGCGGTGGGGAAGTCAGATCAATGATGACATTGACGCGCTGCTCCTCCACGCCCAATGCGGAAACCTTGGTGAAGGCGGACGGTTCGACCCGGCGCACGCGTCCTTGCAGGGACTCGCCGCCCCCCCAACGCTGGATGCGCACAGCGTCACCTGGCACGATCTGCACGGCATCGGTGGTGAGCACATCCACCACCACTTCCAGATCGCCCGGCGCGCCGATTTCCACGAGCGGCGTGCCAATGGCGACCACACCCTCATTTTCCTGCATGACTCTTAGCACCCGTCCGGCAACAGGAGCGCGCAGCATCCATTGCCGATCTGCCGTCTTGCCGCCATCGCTATGCAGTCGCAGCACTGCAGCGCGGGCGGCGGCAGTATCGAATCCTGCAGCGCGGGCGGCATGCCTGGTCACCTCCAGGTCGCGGGTAGCGAGTTGCGCCGCGAGTTCAGCCTGTTCCAGTTGGGCAGGGGAAATAAAAGCGCGGACGGCCAAGGCTCGGCTACGCATGAGATCGGCACGGGATTTTTCCAGGGATGACTGAGCCCTTGCCACGCCTGCATCAGCGCGTGCCTGGCTCGCCTCGGCCGCACCGACCCGTGCGCTCAGTTCGCGCTCGGTGCGTGCATCGAGCAGCGCAGGCGCAGCGGGTTCGATGACGCCCAGCAGCATGCCCGGCTTGACCTCGTCGCCGACCTTGAGCGCAATACGCTGTAACTTGCCCGCCACCGGTGCGGATACGACATAGCGCTCGCGTACCCGGGTTTTGCCGTCTTCCTCGATCAGTTGCTGGAAGCTGCCACGGGTGACTTGCGCCACCTGCACCGCCACCGGCTGGGGGCGAAACGCCCAGATCAGCACTACTATGGCGGCGAGGCCGAGCAGTATCAGCAAACCACGTTTGATCCAGATTTTATTCATGTTCACTCTCTTGTTTTGAGTACGGCGACCAGGTCGAGGCGATCCACACGGTGGCGCACGATGAGTGCGCTGACCGTGCCCGCCAGCAGAATCGCGATGCCTGCATAGGCATATGTGTCGGGTTGAATAATGACGGGCAGCACCAGGGTTTCGTGCGGCATCAGTTGTATCAAACCCCATGCGATGAAGTAACCCAGCGGAAACCCCAGCGGAATAGCCAGCACGATTTCGATGGCGAGTTCCCCCAGTAAAAAGGCAGAAACTTCGCGTCGTGTGAAGCCCAGTACGCGCAGCGATGCGAGCTCCCAGGCACGCTCGGCAAGCGCGATGCGCGCGCTGTTGTACACCACACCGAACGCGATCACTGCAGCGAAGCCAGTGAATATCGTGGTGAAGAACAACACGTTTTTTGCCGAGGTTTCCTTGAAGCTTTGCAGCATGGCCGTCTTGCTCCCCGAGGTGGCGATTTTGGGGTGTCCTTTAAGATAGGCAAAAAAATCTTTCTCACGGCTTTTGTCGAGCGCCACCGAAATACCCGAGACCACATCGGACTCGCCCATGAAACGGTTGAGCGCACCGATCTCCATGTACGCCGACAGGCCGATCAGCTCCCCTACTGTACCGGCGACCACGACTTCGCGCTTGCGCCGCGTGCTTTCCAGCGACTCGACCCATAATGTGTCGCCGGCATGTACGTTGAGGCGCTGCGCCAGGCGGTCGGTGAGCAGGATTCCAGCACGTGGCAGTGGCACGCTGCGCAAGTTCGCGTCGAGCAGGCGGTGCAGACGCGCGTCCTGTGGAATGCCCTGGATCACGGTGCGATACGACAGGTGGCCCGACACCAGCCGCACCGGCACAATGCGCGAAACTTCGGTTTCACGCACGCCGGGAGCATGCGCGATTTCGTGGCGCACGCGGGCGGCCATCGGCTCATTGAAAACCACTTCCGCGTCGGCACGCTGCACTGCCTCGAACTGCACGTAGATCAGGTAATTCACCGCATCGCGCCAGAAAGTGCCGGACAAAATGACCGCCACCGAGATGGCAATGCCGAAAATGGTCACCAGTACGCGCAGCGGGTGCCGTTCCATGTTGCGGATCACCATGCGAGCCGCCGGAGAAAGCCAGTGCACCAGTCCCAGGCGTTCCAGCAGCATTTTCCGGTAACGCGGCGGGGACGGCGGGTGCATCGCCTGCGCCGGCGCCAGCACCACGACTTGGTGCACGGTGCTCAGCGCGCCTGCAACGGCGGCCAGCAGACTGATGCCACCCGCGAGCAGAGGGATCCAGGGTTGCATGCGGTAAGCCAGGTGCGGGAAGTGAAAAAAATCCGTGTACATGCGGGTCATGTAATGGCCGAACCAGGCGCCGACCAAAACACCGATGACGATGCCCAGCATCGTAATGACCAGGACGAATTTCAGATAATGCGTGGCGATCGCTGCATTGCCGTAACCGAGTGCCTTGAGCGCAGCGATTTGTTCGCGCTGGGTGGAAACAATGCGGCTTAACACCACGTTGAGCAGAAATATCGCAACACCGAAGAAAGGCAGCGGCAGCGTGGTGCCCATTACCTTTTGCTGGCCGATTTCCTGCGTCAGGATTTTGTTGGATACCTGGTCGCTACGTCCGTACGCATGCAGCCCGCCATAGGGCTCGAGCAGGCGATCAAGCGCATCGATCACAACACGTTCGGAAGCGCCCGGCGCAAGCTTTACCGCGACATGATTGAACGCGCCTTCCATGTTGAACGCTGTGGCGAGATGGACACGGTCAATCCACAGCACGCCGAAGCCGCGGTCGTCCGGAAACGCGCCGCCGCGGGTGGCAAAAACATACTCCGGCGATAACCCGATGCCGACGATCTTCAATGTTTCGCGCTTGCCGTTGATCAAGGCGGCAAGCGTAGCGCCGGGTTTGAGATGGCGTACGCTGGCGAACCCTTCCGACACCACAACTTCATGCGCTTGCCCGGCTTCCGGCATGCGCCCCTGGCGGATGAATATCCGGTTCAAGCGCGGCTGCCCCCCTTCCGGCAGGCCGATCATGCGTCCAACCACCGGCTCGGCGATGCCGGGTATATCCAGCGTCACGTCGAACTGCACGGTGCTTTGCACATCCGCCACACCGGGAATCTCCGCGATCCTGCGTTCGATTGCTTTCGGGGCGCGCTTCAACTCGGCGAACACATCGGCGAAGCGTGCGGCGTCGTAATAACTTGCGCGCGACCACTGCATCGAATCGTAGGTGGAAAGCGAGCCGATGAAACCGGCAATGCCTGCTGCCACCACCAGTGCGATGGTGAATGCCTGGCTGCGCATGCGCCAGAGATCGCGCAGCAGCTTTTTGTCGAGCAGGTTCACCAGGACAACTCCGCAGGCCTGAGTTTGTTCTGATTGTGTTCGACGCTGGTGATGCGCCCGTCAGCAAGCCGCATCACCCGGTCCGCCATGCCTGCGATGGCTGCATTGTGGGTGATGACCACTGCAGTGGTGCCGAATTCCTGATTGATTCTGGCGATCACTTCCAGCACCACCTTGCCGGTTGTGTAATCCAGTGCACCGGTCGGCTCGTCGCAAAGCAACACATCGGGTCGTTTCGCGATGGCGCGGGCAATGGCTACACGCTGCTGTTCGCCGCCGGAAAGCTGGGAAGGAAAATGATTGGCGCGTTCACTCAGGCCCACCAGGCCGATGGCCTCGTCCACATCCATTGGATGCGGACATATATCGGTTACCAGTGCCACGTTCTCGCGTACGGTGAGGCTGGGAATCAGGTTGTAAAACTGGAACACGAAACCCACGTGCTCGCGCCGGTAGCGGGTCAGTTCGCGCTCGTCGGATTTTGCCAGATCATGGTCGCGCCAATGCGCCTCGCCGCTGGTAGGTGTATCGAGGCCGCCAAGAATATTCAGCAGGGTCGATTTGCCGCTGCCGGATGGCCCCAGCAACACCACGAATTCGCCGGAATAGATTTCCAGATCCACTCCGCGCAGCGCCGGAACTTCGACTTCGCCCATACGGTAGATTTTGGTCAGACCATGGGCGACAAACACGGCTGGGGGTGCTGGCTGCATGTTCACCCCTTGTATTTATTTATTGGAGGATTTGTTTATAGCTCAGCTGGCCGGAGATTTGAAGTAATGCCCAAACCACGCTGCCGCCTGGCGCGCCACTTCCTCCAGCGTACCGGGTTCCTCGAACAGGTGGGTGGCGCCGGGGATGATGATCAATTCCTGGTGACATTGCAGGTGTGCGGCGGCGCGACGGTTGAGTTCGATCACCACGTCGTCGAACCCGCCCACCAGCAGCAGGGTGGGGGCGGTTACCCGGCTTAGCGCGTCAGTTCCGGCCAGGTCGGGGCGTCCACCGCGCGATACGACAGCGGCGATTTTTCCGCCCGGTTGGGCGGCGGCCTGCAACGCAGCAGCGGCGCCCGTGCTGGCGCCGAAATAGCCGAGAGGCAAGCTGCGGCAATCGGCGTGATTTTTCACCCAGGCCGTGGCGGCAAGCAGGCGCCGGGTCAGCAGGGGAATGTCGAAGCGGGTTTGGTAGTCACTGTCCTCCTCGCGCGTGAGCAGGTCCATCAGCAGCGTGCCCATTCCGGCTTCGCGCAGTATCCGTGCCACGTAGTTGTTGCGTGGGCTGTGACGGCTGCTGCCGCTGCCATGGGCGAACAGGACGATGCCCGCCGCGTGTTCCGGTAATTCCAGCATGCCCTCGATGTGCACGTCGTCTGCCGGGATGTGTACCAGTTGCTCCAGTTTGCTGGTTGTCATGGTGTGTCTCCCTTTCACAGTCAATTTTGCGCGCGTCTGATGACGTACTGAAGAATTAAATCAAACCGCGCGCTGCATGTTGATGGCGATGGGAATGCGCCGTCGTCCGAACTGGCCGCTGAATGCCTCGAAACGACCGGCTACCTGGGCGCCGCAATCCGGGCAATGGCCTTCCGGGGTGAGCCGGTACTGGATGATCTGATGCCAGTCCCGCACGATCAGCGGCGCGTGGCAACTGGGGCAAGCGGTGGTGCCGCCGGCCGGATCGTATACATTGCCAGTATAAACGTAGCGCAGACCGGCGCGCAGGGCGATGTCGCGGGCGCGCGTGAGCGTCGCGGGCGGGGTAGCCGGCAGGTCTTCCATTTTGTAGTCAGGGTGGAAGGCGGTGAAGTGCAACGGCACGTCCGGCCCCAGTTCGCGCATGATCCACTGGCTCATGGCGCTGAGTTCCTCATCCGAGTCGTTCTTGCCTGGGATGAGCAGGGTGGTGATCTCGAACCACACGTCGGTGTGGTGCCTGAGGTATATCAGCGTATCCAGCACCGGCTGCAATTGCGAGCCGGTGAGCTTGAAGTAAAAATCCTCGGTGAAGGCTTTCAGGTCGACGTTGGCGGCATCCATTTTGGCGTAGAAGTCGCGCCGCGGCTGATCGTGCATATAGCCCGCGGTCACCGCAACGGTTTTGATGCCGCGCGCATGACAGGCATCCGCCACGTCCATGGCGTATTCGGCAAAAATCACCGGATCGTTGTAAGTGAAAGCCACGCTCTTGCTGCCGTATTGCTCGGCCGCGTCGGCGATGGCTGCGGGTGAGGCCTGATCCATCAGCCTGTCCATGTCTTTTGATTTGCTGATATCCCAGTTCTGGCAGAATTTGCACGCCAGGTTGCAACCGGCGGTACCGAACGACAGCACGCTGCTGCCCGGATAGAAGTGATTGAGCGGCTTCTTCTCGATCGGGTCAACGCAAAAGCCCGAGGAGCGCCCGTAAGTGGTCAGAACCATCTGGTCGCCGACGCGCTGGCGCACAAAACAGGCGCCGCGCTGCCCCTCATGCAGCTTGCAGTCGCGCGGGCACAGATCGCATTGAATGCGGCCGTCTTCAATAAAATGCCAGTAGCGGGCGGGGTAGCCGGATTCGACCGTCATTGGGGTGCCCATAACTCGCTCTCCCTCCATTTGCTTACGCTATAGCACGACAGGCGGATATCCTCTGCCCAGAAATCTGCTGGTAGACCGGCCTTGCGCTTCAACTGGGCCAGGAACATTCCCGGCTCCGGCAATTGCTCCCACACCTGCGGCAGAAAGGTGCTGCGGTAGTGACGGTATTCGAGCACCACGCCATCGATGCCGGGGCGCAATGCAGCCAGCGCGTCCACCTCGCTGGTGAAAGCGATGGGCTGGATGGCTGAGAGCAGCGACACCTCCACCTCGGTAATATCCAGTTCCGTGTGCTGTAATGGTTCGAAACGCGGATCGCGGAAAGCCGCCGCCAGTGCGTTGGCTTTGACGTCTGCCAGCAGCGAACGGTGCGCCTCCAGCGTGCCGATACAGCCGCGCAGTTCACCTTGCTGGGTCAGCGTGACGAAGCTGGCGCCGGGTGCGTGCAAGCGCGGTGCGGATTCATCCGCACGCGCCGCACTACCCAGGGCATCGGCAATCGTCGCGCGGGCAATACCAAGCAGGCTTGTTCCCAGTTCAGCGGTCATGGTTTTCATCCTCGTAAAAGGCAAAGGCAGCGTAGCCCACCACCCGGCTTTTGTCGCCGGACGTATCCCCGGAATTGCGCAAGTCGAGCAGTTCCACTTGCAGCCCATGATGCCGGGCGGCCAGCAGCAGGCCATTCACCGGCGTGGCGCCGCAGGCCTGGTTGTAATCAAGGTCGCCACGCAGGCCGAGTATCATCCGGGCGGTGTCGGTGTCCACGCTTTGTGCGGTGGCATAGGGCAGGTAATGGGAAAGGTCTGAGCTCACCACAATCAGGGTTTCGTCGCCGCCCCATAGCCGCTCGATCACCTCGGCCACCTGCGCGGCGCTGGCGTCGCCTACCGCCAGCGGCACCAGCTTGAATTCGCCCAGCGCGCTTTGCAGAAAAGGCAGGTGTACCTCCAGCGCGTGTTCCTGGGCGTGGCAGCGGTCATCCACCACTACTTGCGGCAGATCGGCCAATGCAGCCAAAGCCATGGTATCCAGCAGCACTTCTCCCATAGGACTTGCAAAAGCCTGTACGCTGGGTACTGCCAGGCCCAGTACCGGCACCCGGTGTACCGGCCCCAGCAATACCACGCGGCGCACCTTGCCGCGCAGCGGACGCAGCCGGGCGTAGGCGCTGGCGGCGATGGCGCCGGAATAGCTATAACCGGCGTGAGGCACGATCAAGGCCTTGGGCGCACGCATTTCCTCTGTAGTGTGGACGTTCTCCAGCAGCGCTTGTACCTGGCCAGCCAGCAGTGTGGCATCGGCCGGGTAGAATAGCCCGGCGACTGCTGCCGGGCGGGTGGTTGCGGACATGTTTGCTTCCTCGTTTAATCCAATGACTCCAATATGGAGACAAATACCATTAAGACAATAATGCCTTCATAAATTGCATTGCTTGCAGAGGCCGAGCATCCCGCCGGATAATCCGTTTCTTTGCGCATCGCCCACATGTCTGACTATTACGCACTGATTCCTGCGGCGGGCAGTGGCGCCCGCATGGGCGGAGAGCTGCCCAAGCAGTACCTTGACCTTGCCGGCAAGCCGATGATTTACCATGCATTGCGGAGGCTTGCCGGTTCTCCGCGCATCCGCCGGGTGTATGTGGTGATCTCGCCTGAAGATGCTTACTGGGACGATTACGACTGGCGCGAATTCGCGCCCAGGTTAAGCGTATTGCGCTGCGGCGGTGCCGCGCGTGCCGACAGCGTGCGCAATGGGCTGGCGGCGATGGCGGAGGAAGTGGCGGAAAACGACTGGGTGCTGGTGCACGACGCCGCGCGCCCCTGCCTTTCCGCAGCCCAACTCGAGCGCTTGCTGGATGAGGCGGGCGCCGACCCGGTAGGTGGCTTGCTGGCGGTGCCGGTGGCAGATACGCTGAAGCGCGCCGATGCCGGCCGGCATGTGTGCACGACCGAACCGCGCGAAGGGCTATGGCAGGCGCAAACCCCGCAGATGTTCCGCCATGCCATGCTGCTGCAAGCCCTGCACCAGGTGCGTGATGCTGTACCCACCGACGAGGCGCGCGCCATCGAGGCACTGGGGCATCGCCCCTTGCTGGTGGTGGCGGACAACAGCAATTTCAAAGTGACTTATCCGCGCGACCTCTATCTGGCGCGTTTGATCCTGGAGAACCCGGATGACTGATTTACGCATTGGGCATGGCTTCGACGTTCACGCCTTCGCAGCGCAGCGCAAGCTCATTATCGGCGGTGTGGAGATTGCCCATCCGCTGGGTCTGGCCGGACATTCCGACGCAGACGTACTGCTTCATGCTATCTGTGACGCGCTGTTGGGCGCAGCGGGGCTGGGCGACATCGGCCGTCACTTCCCCGATACCGACGCCCGCTTCAAGGGCATCGACAGCCGCCACCTGCTGCGCGAAGTAGCGCATCTGTTGACTGGACGCGGTTACCGCGTGGTGAACGTGGATTCCACCATCATCGCCCAGGCGCCCAAAATGGCGCCGCATATTGCGCTGATGCAGGCAAATATCGCCGATGATTTGGGCGTGGGGCCGGATGCGATCAACGTCAAGGCCACCACCACTGAAAAACTCGGTTTCACCGGACGCGGCGAAGGTATCGCTGCGGAAGCCGTGTGTTTGTTGGCACGGCGCGGTGGCGGATAAACAAGCCACCACGCTGCGCGTGTTTTTTGCGCTGTGGCCGGACAGTGCGCTGCAAACCGCACTGCACAATCTGGGAAACGCCCTCAACCCCGATTGCGACGGGCGTGCCGTGCGTCCGGAAACCATCCACCTCACTCTGGCTTTTATCGCGGCACTGCCGGCTGACCGAATAGAGGCGCTATACGCCGCAGCGGCACGGGTCGATACGCCGGCATTCGACTGGCAAGTCGATCAGCTCGGCTACTGGCGCCGTAATCAGCTACTCTGGGCAGGCGCAAGCCAGCCGCCCGAGGCGCTTACCACCCTGGTCGGCCGTTTGCATGCCGTACTCAACGACGCCGGCCTGGCTTTTGACGACAGCAAGCCGTTCGTTCCGCACATTACACTGTTGCGAAAAGCCCGCTGCAAACAACTGGTACAACCGCCGGTGGCGCTAGACTGGCAGGTGCGAGAATTTGTTCTGGTGCAATCCGAAATCGCTGCCGGGGGAGCGAACTACCGCGTGATGCGGCGCTGGCCGCTGGGGTGAATCCCTCGTCCGCAGCGGGCGAGGGGGAGTCGATCAAAGATAGATACAGTGTTCCAGATGCCCGGAGAGTTCCTTCGGCGTGGCGCGGGTGTAATCTTTCTCGATGGTGTCGCTCACCATATTGCGCACGTGCCCGGTCAGGCGCTGGTTGAGCACGCCGATGAACGGCGACGATGCCACCATAATAAGGCGCTCATAGTGGTTGGAAGCACGCCCGCATTCCAGTTCTTTCGATAATTCCTGGGCGAAACGCTCGGCTTCATGTTGCTTGGGATCGGTGGCGGGAACAAAGGAACCGTGCCCATTTCCCGTGCCCGGATTATGGCCTGGCCGGTCAGAGACCAGTTCCGATGCTTTTTCGCGGCTTTCAGGGTGGTTGAGTTCTTTGAGGAGTTGTAGACCTTGTTTCGGGCCATTATTGATATAGAGGCGGGCTAGACTTGCATTTGCAACAACGATCCAGGTTGTGGTCATGGTTCCTCTTTTCTTCAGTAATTAAACCCGCAAAACATTGAACCGACGCGCGTCGCAACCAGCTACTCTCGCCTGCCTGCAAGACAGGAAGCGCGCATTCTGCCAGTTGATTTCATGATTAAAGTGCGGTCAAGTCAAGTTTGTTGGATTTTCTGGTTTACGAAAGTGTTACGCTTTAAAGCTAGCACCTCAATCCAACCCGTCAAGGCTGTTCTAGGATGCGTTGCGCCGTCGAGAGGAAACCGGCCGGGCTGATATCTTCCACCACAATCGGCATCGTGTCGGCGTAATGAGGGTAATTTTTCAACGTGGACTTGCTGTAAGCGGGGTCGTAGTGCCTTTCCAGCAAAGCCAGCACCAGTTCGTCCCATGCACCCTGTTCGGCCAGTGCGTTCCAGCGCGCAATGATCTCATGGCCATACAGGCCAACCAGGCAATCGAGCTTTTCCTTGAGGGCAGCAGGGTTGGCTAAAAAGTGGGCGTATTCTTCCTTGAGGAGGACTACCCGTAACGGCATTGCTACTTCAACACGCACGCAGCCACCCTCATGCATGCGTGCCAGCAGCGCATCGGGTACTCGCAGCAAACCGATTTTTTTGCTTTCTGCTTCCACATACACCGGGCGGCCGGGGTTGAAGTGCTGAAGTGTCCACCACAACTGGCTGTCGAACATTTTTTGCGGCGGTTGCGCTGCATCCGGCAGATTGCCCAGTACCGAGCCGCGATGTGCGGCGAGTCCTTCCAGGTCGAGCACCTGCGCACCGGATTCCTGCAGCGCTTGCAGCAAGCGGCTTTTCCCGGAACCGGTCGGTCCGCACACCACGCGGAAATCGAAACGGCCAGGCAGGCTATCCAGTTCGGCCACCACTGTGCGACGGTAAGCTTTATAACCGCCATCCATCTGGGCGGCGTCAAAGCCGATCTGTTTCAAAACATGCGCCAGCGAGCCGCTGCGGCTGCCTCCGCGCCAGCAATAGATAAGCGGTTTCCAGCCACGCGGTTTGTCGGCAAAAGAATCCTCGATATGGCGGGCGATGTTGCGTGACACCAGCGCCGCACCGATTTTTTTGGCCTCGAATGCGGAAACCTGCTTGTATATCGTGCCCACGCGCGCGCGCTCGGCATCATCCAGGACCGGGAAATTCAGGGCACCTGGAATATGGTCCTCGGTATATTCACCGGGCGAGCGCACGTCGATAATCTCGTCAAATTCGGCGAGCTGTGCTACGTTTGCGAGGGGTACAGATTTCATGAGTGTTTGCGATCAAGCGAATCGCGCAGTTTATACGAGAGGGTAACAACAATGAACGACTCCTTGGCGCCCGAGCCTATCCGCCTGACCCAGTATTCCCACGGCGGCGGCTGCGGCTGCAAGATCGCGTCGGCAGTATTGTCCCAAATCCTGGCCAATTCCGGTGCTGCGCGCTTGCTGCCGCCGGAACTGCTGGTAGGGACTGAATCCAGCGACGACGCCGCCGTATACAAGCTCAACGACACCCAGGCGATCGTTGCCACCACGGATTTTTTCATGCCGATTGTGGATGACGCGTTTGATTTTGGCCGCATTGCCGCGACCAACGCCATTTCCGACGTGTACGCCATGGGCGGCAAGCCGATTTTCGCGTTGGCCATTGTCGGCATGCCGATCGGCAAGTTGCCAGTCGAAACCATCCAGCAAATCCTCGCTGGTGGTGAATCGGTGTGTGCTGCGGCGGGCATCCCTATCGCGGGAGGGCATTCTATCGACGCGCCCGAACCCATCTACGGTCTGGTGGTGTTGGGTATCGTGCACCCCGACCGGATCAAGCGTAACGACATGGCTCGCGCCGGTGATGTGCTGGTGCTCGGCAAGCCGCTCGGCGTCGGTGTAATGAGTGCCGCGCTGAAAAAAGGCGAGCTGTCCGCGGAAGGCTACCGCCAGATGCTGGCCAGCACCACACAGCTCAATACCCCCGGCAGCCGTCTGGCGGAAATGCCTGGCGTGCACGCAATGACGGACGTGACCGGATTTGCCCTGTTAGGCCATCTGCTTGAAATCTGTCGGGGTTCCAAAATGGGTGCCACAGTGCAATTCGACCAATTGCCATTCTGGAGTGTGTCACGCGAATTGGCGCAGCAAGGTTATGCTACGGGCGCTGCCGAGCGTAACTGGAATAGCTACGGTCACGATGTGGAGATCCCGGCGCACATGCCCGACTGGCAACATAAGCTGTTAAGCGATCCGCAAACCAGTGGCGGCCTGTTGGTGGCGTGTGCGCCTGAAGTGGTGGCTGAGGTTTTGGCAGTGTTTCGGGAAGAGGGCTTCGATCAGGCTTGCGTGATAGGTGGCATGCAAGCTGGGCCAGCCAGGGTGACGGTGCGTTAAACCCACCGCTATTTCAAATCAGGCGCTGCCATGGAAACGCGGTACTGGTGCCGTCATCTTCCTGCCGGCGGCCAGTAGCGCGGCGATCCACACCCAAATAGGGCTCCCGCTCCAGCGGTGCGGCCAGACTGCGCCGCTCGCACATACGCCGCTCGAGGGGTATGAACTCTACTTCATAACTTCCTGGCTTTTTGGTGGCTTTTTGCATCAAGTGCCCCATTATTTATTGTCGAGATTTCATCACTTTTCAAATGATAGCACTCTATTATTGAATAAGTTACGCAAATTAAAAATTCATGGTTCATCGTAGACGTCTGGCGGTCAATAGGGGTTGCAAGGATTTCCAAACATTGTCCAGAACCTGATTTTGCGCAGAGGCGATAGGATGAAAACCATCAGCCTGGAAAAGTTCGCGCTTTGTCTCGATACCACTGAGAAGGGATGGCAACAATGCAACATGACGTTGCTGGGCAAGCGTTTCATAGGTGTGTAGGAACTTTTCCGTATAAGCCATGCCGTAATTGGGCGGCAGGTGTATGCCCACCAGCAGTACACGTGCTCCAGTGTGCTGAATGAGGAGGATCATCGCATCCAGATTATGCTGCATCGCAGTCAGGGACAATCCCCGCAGGCCGTCGTTCGCGCCCAGTTCCAGAATGACGATTGCGGGCTTTTGCTGTACCAGCGCGGCAGGCAGGCGTGCCAGACCCCCGGCGCTGGTTTCGCCGCTGATACTGGCATTGACCACGCGCCAGTTTTGTTTGTTATGGTTAAGTCGCTGTTGCAGCAGACTGGGCCAGGCCTGGCTGGTTTCGAGACCATAGCCCGCCGACAGACTGTCGCCGAATACCAGAATGACTGGCGCTGCCTGCGCGGCGCCGGATACGACAAGACATAACAACAGTAAAATTTTTCTAAAATTCATGACCACTCCCATTAATACATTCATTCTGCGTGCAGCCGGTGTTGCCAAGCAAGTCGCGTTGAACGGCGTAGCGCTGACCATTCTGCATCCTGCCAGCTTCGACATCCGGCGCGGTGAATCAGTTGCCATTGTAGGTGCGTCCGGCTCGGGAAAATCCACCTTGCTGGGCTTATTGGCCGGGCTGGACCTGCCCAGTGAGGGCGAAGTGTGGCTGGACGGACAAGCGCTTGGGTCGCTGGATGAGGATGGCCGAGCCCGGCTGCGTGGTGCATTGATTGGCTTTGTGTTCCAGTCGTTTCAGTTGCTGCCCATGTTGACCGCGCTGGAGAATGTAATGCTGCCGCTGGAATTGAACGGCGCCTCCGATGCGCGGGCGCGTGCCCAGCATTGGCTGGAACGGGTGGGGTTGGCCGAGCGCCAGCGTCACCGCGCCCAGCAACTCTCCGGCGGCGAGCAACAACGCGTGGCCATCGCCCGCGCATTTGCGGTCAAACCGGCGCTGCTGCTGGCGGATGAGCCCACGGGCAATCTCGATGCGGAAACCGGCGCGCGCGTGATTGAATTGCTGTTCGAACTCAACCGCGAGCAAGGCACTACGCTGGTTCTCGTCACACACGATACGCAACTCGCCGGGCGCTGTGGCCGCCGTTTGCAACTGCGTGCCGGGCATCTGGAAATCGGCGCATGAATATTGTTCGCCTGGCATTGCGCATGTTGGCGCGCGAATGGCGCGCCGGCGAATTGCGCGTACTGGTGCTGGCTGTTCTGATTGCCGTGGCCGGGCTGGCCTCGGTGAATGCCTTCACAGTGCGCATGCATCTGGCTTTGAGCCAGGAAAGCAATCGCTTGCTGGGCGCGGATATGGTATTGGTATCGGATCATGTACCCGCCGCCAGGTTGATTGCCGAGGCGCAACGGCGCGGGCTCGCAACGGCGCAGACCGCGTTGTTCCCGAGCATGGTGAGCACGCCGCAGCAGAGCCGACTGGCCGAGATCAAGGCGGTGAGTAACGGCTATCCACTGCGTGGCACGCTACGTATTGCCGATGCGGCATTCGGTGCGGACCATCCTGCCGATGGCATTCCCCGCCCGGGCAGTGTGTGGCTGGAAGCGCGTCTGGCGAATGAATTGCAGGTGGCGCCGGGTGGATCCATACAGGTCGGCTACAGCCAACTCAAAGTGGCGGCGATTCTCACCAATGAACCGGATCGTGGTGGAGATTTTTTCAATCTGGCCCCGCGTCTGTTGATGAACCAGGCTGATTTGCCTGCCACCGGTTTGATCCAGCCGGGCAGCCGCGTGGGTTATCGGCTGCTGATTGCGGGCGAGAGCAAGGCGGTGGAGTCTTATCGAAACTGGCTGGCACAACACCTGGAGCGCGGTCAGCGTGTGCTGGGTGTGCGCGACGCGCGGCCGGAAATCCGCAATGTGCTGGACAAGGCCGAGCGCTATCTGGGCTTGGCGGTGCTGCTGGCAGCAATGCTGGCGGCCGTCGCGATTTTGCTATCGGCACGACATTTTTTGCGCCGTCACCTGGATGCCTGTGCACTGTTGCGCTGCTTTGGCGCCAGCCAGCGCAATATCGTCGCACTATATGCTGTGCAAATTGCCGTGCTTGGCGTGCTGGCGGCGCTGGCCGGGGTGGCGTTGGGTTATGCCGGGCAGATGGTGCTGGCGGGGCTGTTGGGTAAGCTGGCCAACCTGGTATTGCCGCCCGCCAATGGCTTGCCCTTTTTACAGGCCGCGCTTGCAGGTCTGGTATTGCTGGCGGGGTTTAGCCTGCCCACTCTTTTTGCGCTGCGGCGCACCCCGGCATTACGCATTTTGCGCCGTGATGGCATGGCGTTCGACGCGCTCGGCGCGGCCAGTTATCTGGCCGGGCTGGCAGCGCTGACGGCATTGCTGTTCTGGCAGGTACGCGATACCCGACTCACCTTGATGGTGCTGTCTGGCATGGGTGCAACCCTGCTGCTCACCGTGTTGCTGGCATGGCTGCTGGTGCTCGGTGCAGGTTGGCTGGGTGCACGCAGCCGGGGCAGTTGGCGCCAGGGCCTGCTCAACCTGCGCCGCCGTGCCGGCGGCAGCGTGATCCAGGTTTCCGCCTTTACCCTGGGGATGCTGGCATTGCTGCTGCTCACCGTGGTGCGCGGTGATTTGCTCAACAACTGGCGCGCCACCTTGCCTGCGGATGCCCCTAACCGTTTTGTCATCAACATCCAGCCGGATCAGGTTGCGCCACTGCAGGTTTTTTTCCGTAGTCACGGACAGGCTGAGGCGACTCTCTATCCGATGATACGCGGGCGGCTGACGGCCATTAATGGGCATGCAGTGAATGTAGCGGCCTATGCCGACCAGCAGACCCGGCGCCTGCTGGAGCGCGAGTTCAACTTGTCTTATGCCGACCGGTTGATGCAACAAGGCAATCAGCTGGTTGCGGGCTACGGCTGGAATAGCGCCAACGCCGCGCCGCAATTTTCAGTAGAGCAGGGCATCGCGGAAAAATTGCATCTCAAGCTGGGGGACAGTTTGAGTTTCGACGTGGGCGGCACGCCTGTCTCCGCGCATATCACCAGTCTGCGTAAAGTCAACTGGGACAGCTTCCGGGTGAATTTTTTTGTGATCGCCAACAGTAGCCTGCTGAAGAATATTTCTGCCAGCTACATCACCAGCTTTTATCTTCCCGCACAGCAGTCTGACGTGTTGAATGAAATGGTCAAGGCCTATCCCAATCTGACTGTCATCGACGTGTCTGCCATCATGAAGACGGTGCAGGATATGCTCGACCGCGTTACCGCAGCGGTGCAGTTCGTGTTCATATTCAGCCTCGCATCAGGCCTGGTGGTGTTATACGCAGCACTCGCCGCTACTCGCGACGAGCGTGCGCTGGAAACCGCGCTGTGGCGCGTACTCGGTGCGCGACGCGGGCAATTATTGGTAGCACAGGTGACTGAATTCGCCGCGATTGGCTTGCTGGCCGGCCTGCTCGCTGCAGCCGGGGCGAGCGCAATTGGCTGGGCCTTAAGCAGCGAAGTATTCAACTTGCCATACCATTTCAATCCGATGCTGTGGATTTCCGCAATGGGTTTGGGTAGCGCGGGTGTGGCACTGGCCGGAGTGGCCGGGTTGTGGGGGATTAGCAGGGAAGCGCCGCTTGCGACCTTGCGCGCAGCGGTTTAGGGATTGTCCGACTAGACTTTATTACGCATGGCGCGCTGTACTTCACGATCGGTTTCACGTTCTTTGGCGCTTTGGCGCTTGTCATGCTGTTTCTTGCCTTTGGCCAGGCCGATTTCCAGCTTGATGCGGCCACGCTTGTAGTGCATATCCAGCGGCACCAGGGTGTACCCGGCGCGCTCCACCTTGCCGATGAGCTTGCTGATTTCTTCGGCGTGCAACAGCAGTTTGCGGCTGCGTGTGGCGTCCGGATGGACGTGGGTGGAAGCGGTGGCCAGCGGGCTGATATGCGCGCCGATCAGAAATATTTCACCATTCTTGATGACCACATAAGCTTCTTTCAGCTGCACGCGCGAGGCGCGGATGGCCTTCACCTCCCAGCCTGCCAATATCAGGCCGGCTTCGTATTTGTCCTCGATGAAATAATCGTGGAAGGCTTTTTTGTTCTGCGCGATGCTCATTGGTTTTTCCGGCGTCAATCGTGTATTTTACCAGTTTTTACATGCAAGGCTGACGATGGCAGTTGTAAACAAAAGCGTGCTGGTCGGGCATTCTGCCCAGCAAATGTTTGAGCTGGTAGATGGGGTGGAGCACTACCGTGAATTTTTACCCTGGTGCGGTGGCACCGAGGTGAAATTGCGCGACGGCCTCACTACGATAGCTACCATTCATATTGACTATATGCACATCAAGCAGCACTTCACTACCGAAAATCTCAATCAGCCGCCGCATCTCATCAAGATGAAACTACTCGATGGGCCATTCAAGAAACTCGACGGGGAATGGCACTTCAAAGCACTGACCGAAGATGCCTGCAAGATTGAATTCATGCTGAACTATGAATTTTCCAACAAGTTGCTGGATACAGTGCTCGGGCCGGTTTTCAGCTATATTGCCAATAGCTTTGTCGAATCTTTCATCCAGCGCGCAGAACAAATATACGGAGCATCATGAGCGAACAAATAATGGTGGAGGTTGCCTATGCAAAGCCCGACATCCAGGTAATTCTGCCGGTCAGGTTACATGCGGGCGCGACAGCGCTGCAGGCCATCGAAGGCTCGGGCATTCTGGAAAAATTTCCGGAAATCGACCTCAAGCAAAACAAAATTGGTATTTTTGGCAAACTGACCAAACCCGAAACCACAGTGCGCGACAAGGATCGCGTGGAAATTTATCGCAAGCTGATTGCCGATCCCAAGGAGGTCAGGCGCCAGCGCGCCGAAGAGGGCAAAGCAATGAAAAAAGGGGGGGGAGAACTGGAAAAAAACGAAGACGCATGAGGCGGCTTCAAAAATATGCACCATTAAATAAAAACGGGCGCCGATGCGCCCGTTTTTAATGGCTTGAACAGATGCCGCTTATTTAAATACGTCGGTAGTAGGGTATTTCAACTGAGCGACGCTCAGCTTGGCTAGCTCGCTGGCAAACTTGGCATTTTTCAGCACAGCGTCGCTATCCCCTTTTTTGGCGGCATCCTGCGCATTTTTTAATGCGGCTGCAGCTGTCGTCCATTCGTTCCCGTCTTTCTTGGAAGCGCCGACATCACTTTCAGCCTGCTTTAGCGCTGTCTGGGCCGAAGCGCTGATGCCGGGGGTGGTCTGAGCCGAAGCCTGGGTACCGCTTGTGCCATTGGACGTACTGGCACAGCCACCCAGCGTCAATAAACCTGCACTCGCCAAAGCAATTAAAAGTTTCGTCATCTTCAAATCTCCTCTGCTATCTGGTTTGTAATTAGCGAATCTAACCGAACACTGCGCCAGTTGATGCAAACATAACTATTCATACGCCATACGTCAAATGCTTTTGCAATGTTTGGTAGGTATTTACCACCTCTACCCAGGCTTTCCGCATAATATCGAGTTGCCGTATAATAGCGCTTTGCACAGGAACAAAATAATCATGCGTGTCGTTCAAAAAGCGCTAACCTTCGACGACGTTCTGCTCGTCCCCGCGCACTCCGATGTTCTGCCTCGCGATGTTAGCCTGCAAAGCCGCCTGACACGTACTATCACCCTTAATATCCCCCTCGTCTCGGCCGCTATGGATACGGTGACCGAAGCACGCCTGGCGATTGCCCTGGCTCAGGAAGGTGGTCTGGGTATCGTACACAAGAACATGACGGCCGAGCTGCAGGCGCTTGAAGTGTCGCGCGTCAAACGGTTTGAGTCCGGCGTGGTTAAAGACCCAGTCACGATTTCCCCTGACATGAGCGTGCGCAATGTACTGGAAATCACTCGTCGTCATCGCATTTCCGGCCTGCCGGTGGTGGATGCAACAGGCAAGGTGGTGGGTATTGTCACCAACCGCGATTTGCGTTTCGAGACCAATCTCGACCAGACCATCAGCAACGTCATGACGCCACGGGAGCGGCTCGTGACTGTCAAGGAAGGCGCCAGCCGTGAAGAAGCGCTGGCCTTATTGCACAAGCATCGCCTGGAACGCGTACTGGTGGTCAATGATGCGTTCGAGCTGCGTGGCCTGATTACGGTAAAAGATATCCAGAAATCCTCGGAGCATCCCAATGCATGCAAGGACAGTCTGGGTCATCTGCGTGTGGGTGCCGCAGTCGGCGTAGGGGCGGGTACCGAAGAGCGTGTAGCGGCACTGTCCGAAGCCGGCGTGGATGTGATTGTAGTGGACACGGCGCACGGCCATTCCAAGGGTGTTCTGGATCGCGTCAAATGGGTCAAGACCCACTTCCCTCATATCCAGGTGATCGGCGGCAATATCGCCACGGCAGCGGCTGCACTGGCACTGGTGGATCATGGCGCCGATGCAGTCAAGGTTGGCATCGGCCCCGGCTCGATCTGCACCACACGCATCGTAGCGGGCGTAGGCGTGCCGCAAATTACCGCCATTCACAATGTGGCTGAAGCGTTGAAGGACAGCGGCGTGCCATTGATTGCTGACGGCGGGATCCGCTATTCCGGCGATATCGCCAAGGCGCTTGCCGCTGGCGCACACACGGTGATGCTAGGCGGGCTGTTTGCCGGTACCGAAGAAGCGCCGGGAGAGATCGAGTTGTTCCAGGGCCGCTCGTACAAATCCTATCGCGGCATGGGTTCGCTGGGGGCAATGCAAAAAGGTTCCAGCGACCGTTATTTCCAGGACAACGAAGCCGCAGACAAATTCGTGCCTGAAGGTATCGAAGGTCGAGTGCCCTACAAGGGCAGCATGCTCGCGGTAATTCACCAGCTGATGGGCGGGGTACGTTCCAGCATGGGCTATCTGGGTTGTGCCACCGTGGCGGATATGCATGCGCGTGCCGAATTCGTGGAAATCACTTCTTCCGGCGTGCGTGAGTCGCATGTCCATGATGTGCAGATCACCAAAGAAGCGCCCAACTACCGCATTGACTCATAACCTCACTCCGGAAGCACGAGAAAGAGCCGGTTTCTTTCTTGTGAGTTTCGGAGCCTTCGTGTTCGCGTCGTAAAAAATTCCATATGGCCCACCAAAAAATCCTTATTCTCGATTTCGGTTCCCAATACACCCAACTCATTGCACGCAGGGTTCGGGAAACCAACGTTTATTGTGAGCTTCACTCATATGACGTAGACGAAGCGTTTATCCGCGCCTTTGATCCGGCCGGTATTATTCTGTCAGGTGGCCCCGCTTCGGTTATCGAGGAAGAGACTCCGCGTGCGCCGCAAGTGGTATTTGAATTGGGAGTGCCGGTGCTGGGTACCTGCTACGGCATGCAAACCATGGCCGCGCAACTCGGCGGTGCCGTGGAAAATTCCATGCAGCGCGAATTCGGTTATGCGGAAGTGCGAGCGCAAGGGCATTCAGCGCTACTGCGCGACATCCAGGACCGTGTAAATGAAGCCGGTCATGGCCTGCTCGATGTGTGGATGAGCCATGGCGACAAAGTCACTGTGCTCCCCGAAGGTTTCAAGATTATTGCCAGCAACGCGGCCACCCCCATCGCCGGTATGGCAGACGAAACACGCCGTTTCTACGGTTTGCAATTCCATTCCGAAGTTACTCACACCTTGCAAGGCAAGGCCATCATTGCGCGCTTTGTACACGACATTTGCGGGATTGGTTATGACTGGAACATGCCCGACTATGTGGAAGAAGCAATAGGCCGGGTGCGCTCTGAGGTCGGCAGCGACGAGGTTATTCTCGGTTTGTCTGGCGGCGTGGATTCCTCGGTAGTAGCGGCGCTGCTGCATCGTGCCATTGGCGAGCAGCTTACCTGTGTGTTCGTGGACAACGGCCTGCTGCGCCTGAACGAGGCTGAACAGGTGATGGAAACTTTCGCCAAAAATCTGGGGGTGAAAGTCATCCACGTGGATGCCAGCACGGAATTCATGAAACATTTGACCGGCGTTACCGAGCCCGAGCAGAAGCGCAAGATTATCGGCCGTGAATTCGTGGAAGTATTCCAGCGCGAATCCGCCAAACTGCCCAATGCGAAATGGCTGGCGCAAGGCACCATTTACCCGGACGTGATCGAATCCGCCGGCGCCAAGACCAAAAAGGCGCACGCCATCAAATCCCACCACAACGTGGGCGGGTTGCCGGAAAGCCTGCATCTGAAGCTGCTGGAACCACTGCGCGAACTGTTCAAGGACGAAGTACGCGAACTCGGCATTGCGCTCGGCCTGCCACATGACATGGTTTACCGTCACCCCTTCCCGGGCCCTGGTTTAGGTGTGCGGATACTCGGTGAAGTGAAGCAGGAATATGCTGATTTACTGCGGCGCGCTGACGCAATTTTTATTGAAGAATTGCGCGCAAGTGGCTGGTATGAAAAAACTTCCCAGGCTTTTGCCGTATTTCTGCCGGTGAAATCCGTCGGTGTAATGGGTGACGGGCGAACTTATGATTACGTAGTCGCGCTGCGCGCTGTTCAAACCCAGGATTTCATGACAGCGCACTGGGCAGAACTGCCTTATACCCTGCTTGGCAAGGTCTCCAACCGTATTATCAATGAGATACGAGGCATTAATCGAGTGGTTTATGATATTTCTGGAAAACCACCGGCCACCATCGAGTGGGAGTGACGGGAATCCGAAGCGACAATAATTTATTCAGTATTATCATTGGCTTTCTTGTTTTTGACGATCAATTCTGTTACATCGTCAATTGCGCGGATTTTCGGTGGTAAGCGATTGATGTCGAAAGGATTCGTGCCCGTCGCCTGTCGGCGGTTCGTGCATGCAGCGCGAAGATTTGACGGTAAACCTGACGGTAGATTTTTTCTTGAAATCTCGGTGTCTGCATTTACCGTCGTATCCGTGTGGCTTCAGACGGTAAAACCAAACAAGAGCGACATACAAACTAAAAACGCTTCGGCGAGCTTGTGTATCTCGTAGTGGCGTTCCGGTACATGTTTACTGAGCTGTAAATATCGATGTTTTTCGCTCAATTCGTCCCTCGAGGAGAAACGAACTGCGTGATAAATATGATGTCAGTCGAAAAATTTGTATCCTTCTGGTATCCGAAATCTATCATCCGGGACAATAATTACCGAGTACTGAGTCCATGATTGATCGCGATCCATCGGCGGATTTGAAGGCTGAAAACGCCCGCTTGATCGCCCTGCTGGAAGCGAACGGCATTCAATGGCGCGCGCAGCCTGGGCATGTAGTACCGCCAGCTTCGACGCCGGAGCCCTCGCGGCTTTCCACGGACGAGAAGGTGGCGCTGTTTCGCAGGTTGTTCCGGGGACGTACGGATGTCTACCCGATCCGCTGGGAGAGCAAGACCGAGGGTGGGTCAATATTCGATGCAAATCTACAGTGGTGAGCTTGCGGTGAATCTCGCGCAGGACGATTCCCAGATCGTGCGTTGCCGTTTGACGGTGCGCCGCAGTCGTTTGAGCTGAGCCGCGAAACTCGCAGCGTGCGGAAATCGGGGAGTTGTTTTGTAGTAAAAATGGGAGCAGGGCCAAGTACCAGCACGCTTTTTTTACAAAGCATTTTTATATAAAATGCATTACATCAAGTATTTACCGCGTTATTCTCCTTTTATTTTGCAAAATTCAGGCTAGTATTACGAAAGAGATAGGGGGACATGTCATGACTGTTTTGCCCGCATCACTTTATTTTTCTGCAACGAGATGGCCGCTTCATTATCCATGAACGCCGAGCCGGCGATTATGGAAAAACCGGATCAACTCCTGGTTTTTGCTTTGGACGATCAGCGCTGTGCCCTGTATCTGCCGGTGGTGGACAGGGTGGTGCGTGTGGTGGAGATTACCCCGTTGCCGAAGGCACCGGACATCGTGCATGGTGTGGTCAATGTGCACGGAGAAGTGATCCCGGTTATCAATGTGCGCAAGCGTTTTGGCTTGCCGCAACAGGATATCGCCCTCACCGACCAACTCGTCATCATCCACACGGCGCGGCGGCAGGTGGCGCTGGTGGTGGATACGGTGACCGGTGTCGTCGAATGCACCGCGCGGGAACTGGTCGTGGCGGAGGGTATCCTGCCCGAGCTTGAATATGTTCAAGGTGTGGCGAAGCTCAAGGATGGCTTGATCCTGATCTACAATCTGGAACAGTTTCTCTCCCTGGAAGAAGATGTATTTCTGGATCAGGCCATGTCACCCCTTTGATGCAGAACATACGCCCTCCTTTTCCCGATTCGCTTTTGTCCAGCCTGAGCGATTTCCTAGCCGTACAGACCGGGCTGTATTTCCCGAAAAAACGCTGGAGTGACCTGGAGCGTGGGATCGCCGCAGCCGCCCGCCAGTTCGGCCTGCCGGATGCGCAAGCATGCGCGCACTGGCTGTTGTCCGCACCCCTGACGCGCAGCCAGATCGAGACCCTCGCCAGTCATTTGACCGTGGGCGAAACCTATTTCTTCCGCGAGAAGCGGAGCTTCGAGGCGCTCGAACAACACATCCTCCCGGCGTTGCTGCATGCACGCGAGCACAGCGAACCGCGGTTGCGCATCTGGAGCGCCGGTTGCAGCACGGGCGAGGAAGCCTATTCCATCGCCATGCTCCTCGACCAACTAATCCCCGACCCTGAAAAATGGAATATCACCATCCTGGCCACCGACATCAACCCGGCGTTCCTGGGCAAGGCGGCAGCAGGAGTGTACGGCGAATGGTCGTTCCGCGACACGCCGGCCTGGATCCGGGCGCGTCATTTCAAACATGGAAAAAATGCGCCCTTCGAGATCCTGCCGCGCATCCGCAAACGGGTGACATTATCCTACCTCAACCTCGCCGACGACGTTTACCCTTCGCTCACCAACAATACCAACGCAATGGACGTGATCTTCTGCCGCAATGTACTGATGTATTTCACCGCGGCGCGTGCGAAGCAGGTCATCGAGAACTTCCACCGCTCGCTCGTCGATGGCGGGTGGCTCATCGTCAGCCCCGTGGAAACCTCGACCAGCCTGTTTTCCGGATTTGCCGTCGTCAGCTTTCCCGGAGCTGTTCTCTACCGCAAACTCGCCAACTCGGAATCGCCGGCTGTCGCAACTACTTGCCCCGCTGCGGTACCCGGCCTATTGCCCGAGACCTTGCCGCCGGAATACCTGGTTGGGGATGCAATCCTCTCTATCCCATTGCACGAAGCGCTGTTGAGTTTGGATCGCCCGGCAGAGCAACCAGGCGAAGCACCTCTGGTCGAGGTGAATGATAACGCAGCGCCGTCCCGCACGGCGCGGGCCTGTGCCAACCAGGGCAAGCTCACCGAAGCGGCCGAATGGTGCGAAAAAGCAGTCGCCGCCGACAAGCTGAATCCCGCGCACCCGTATCTCCTCGCCACCATCCGGCAGGAGCAGGGCCACTACGACCTCGCCGTACAGGCGCTGATGCGCGCGCTCTATCTCGATCCCGATTTCGTACTCGCGCATTTCGGGTTGGGTAACCTGCGTCTGGCGCAGGGCCGCCACCGCGAGGCGGAGCGGCATTTCAGAAATGCCCTCGCGCTCCTGCATCGGCACCCGCGCGACGAACCCCTCGCCGAGTCGGACGGGCTGAGCGCCGGCCGGCTTGTCGAGATCATCACATCCGTGCTGTCCAGCCTGCCGCGCGCTGCAGCGGTCGGCGTATGAGAGGAATAAGGCATGAATACACCTAAGCCAGCGTCGCGAGAACAGAAAAAAACGGCCGTCGACTGGCGCGATATAGAGCGACGCATGGCGGCCACGCGCGCCGCGATCGAGCGTGGATCGACGCCGCCACCCGAAGAGACGCAACGCATCCTGAAGGCAAGAGCGCAGGCGCTGGCCCGGGAACCCGTGCCGGAAGAAGCCGCCAATGCGCGCATCGAGGTCGTGGAATTTCTCTTGGCCTACGAACGCTACGCGGTCGAGTCGCGTTATGTCCGGGAGGTTTATCCCCTGGAAAATCTCACGCCGCTGCCGTGCACGCCGGACTTTGTACTCGGCATCATCAACCTGCGCGGCGAGATACTCTCGGTCATCGACATCAGGAAATTTTTCGAGTTGCCGGAGCAAGGGCTGACCGATCTCAACAAGGTCATCGTGCTCCGCTCCGAAAACATGCTCTTCGGCATCCTGGCGGATGCGATTACCGGCGTGCGCCGCATCCCTATCGCTGATATTCAGTCATCCCTGCCCACGCTCACGGATATCCGGGCAGCGTATTTGCGGGGCGTGACGCCTGATCGGACAGTCATTCTAGATGCGGAAAAACTCCTGTCCGACGCGAACATCATCGTGCAGGAGCAGGTGGATCGGTAGCGGACAAATGGTTCCAGGCTCGACAGAACAACAAGGAGAACAGTGATGAAATGGTTCCTCAATTTGAAAACGCGCGGCAAGCTCTTCGCCGGATTCGGGCTGATGCTCGTTTTTCTCGCAATTGTGATCGTGGCTGCTTATCTCGGTATCACGGCGATCCAGGCGTCACAAAAGCGTCTCTACCAGAAGGAATTTGCCAACGCCGTGGATCTGCTGAACATTCGCTCGGACGAGAACGGCATGCGGGCCGCGCTGTTCAGCATGATGATGGCGACAAAGCACTCCGATCAGGATGGCTGGCATCAGAATATCGAGCAGCGCGGCAAGGAAATCGCCACGGCCACGCAGCAACTGCTGGAACGCAACCGCAACAATCCAGGGCTGCTTGCCCAGCTCGACAAGCTCAAGACAATACGCGAGGCGTTCACGCAGACGCGCGACAACCAGCTCATCCCGCTGATCTATGCAAACAAGACAGACGAAGCCAAGGCGCTGGCGCTAGGCATCCAGGAGGAACGCTACCGCAAGATACGCGTCATTGCCCAGGAGCTGGGCGACTCAGCGGTGGAAAAGGCGCGCGCCGCCGTGGCGGAATCCGAGCGCTGGACGCAGCAGATGGTGCGCCTGTTCGTCTTCATGGGTATCGCGGCGATGCTGCTCGGACTGGCTATGGTACTGCTTCTCAACCGGATTATAGTCCAGCCGCTGCGCGCGATCTCGGATGTTGCCGAACGAGTAGCGTCAGGCGATCTTACCGTCAACGTCCCGGAAAACGATCGTGCCGATGAAGTCGGTACCCTTGGGCGCACTTTCCACGGGATGGTCGAAAATCTGCGGCGGCTCACACGCGAGATTAATGAAGGGGTTGGGGTACTGGCCTCGACCTCAAGCGAGATTTTAGCCACCACCACCCAGGTTGCCTCCGGCGCGGCCGAGACAGCCAGTGCGGTGAGCGAGACCACGGCGACGGTTGAGGAAGTCAAG
>NZ_BGOW01000005.1 GCF_003851125.1 Sulfuriferula multivorans
CGGGCTGTACTACTTTGCGTTTGGTCATGGTTTTCCTTTGGAGGTGGCAGTCTCCTGCCTAATGACCGTTTACACAAAATTATTTACACCCTCAATTCCAACAGTCAAATCGGCTCCTACCAAGAACCCCCTCCAAGTCATCAGCGACCCATTCCATGGCGATGTAGTGCTCGTCGGTGTCCTGGTCGAATCCCGAATCGAATATCTGGACTATATTTGGATGTTGGAGGTCGGAAAGCGCTTGTGTCTCTCGTCGAAATGATTCTTCGACAACTGGGTCAGTACCGCCTATCGGACGGAAAACCTTGAGCGCAACATGCTGTTCTTCCTGGGTATCAAACGCCCGATAAACTGAAGCGATGCCTCCTGAACGCGGCTCCCCGCTAATTAAATAGCGACCATCAGCCAACAGTCTCTTATTGGTTTCTTTCTTATTCTTTATCCCGCTCAACGTCAGCGTTTCTTTTTGGGCGCTCAATCTTAATTCTCCTTGTCCAATTCGATTTCTGTTGAACTGAAATCTCAGATATCTATTTACATCAATCCAAGTTTCCAGAGGTAAGCCCATCCCACGTCCAACACCAACCACCGGGTGCGGTAGAGGCGTTCCAAGCCGCCGGTACTGGCCAGAGGGTTCGGAATTCACTGAAGGCGTGTTCGTCGTTCATTCAAAAAGCTGCGGCAGCAAGCGTCGTTTGAAGAGCAAATGCTCTTCTGCGCCTGGAAGTAACTCCAAAACAACGTACCGTGTTGTCTGAAGTGCTGCAGGTGGAGCGGAGGTTGTCGTCACGATGTATTGAAACGGGACAGCCCCATCAGCAAACATCAACTCGGCTGCCTCTGCCGCAGTCAATAAGAATTCGCGATACAAGCGCTCGCTCATATCGGCCTCACGGGGGCAATCGTGCACGGCAAACCCGGGATGATGGCTTTCTAGGGCGATCGCCGCGTCAAGCAGGCATGTCATGTCGCCAAGAAGCACTTCGAGAACCTGATAGGCTTCCCCGCCCACCGAAATCTCGAACGGATGGTCGTCGGATTCAGGAACGAATCTGCCATAGCCTTCCTCGCCGAGCAGCCTTGCGGCAATTGACCGGGTCAGCACTTTGAGGGCCTCTGCCCGTACAGAGTGCACTTGGTTTTGCTTGACCAAGGCAGTTTTCTTGGCGTTTAGCTCCTGAGTAAGCTTCTGTTGCTGGCTTCGTGCAAGCTCCAGTTCTCGGGAATCTTTCCCTCCGGCGCGAGCAGCGATACGCGGTTGCAAATCACCCCAAACCGATTTGAGGTAATCGCGCTGCGCCTCACTCGTGCCTATACGAACTTGGAGCCGCCGAATCTCTGCCTGCTTTGCGTTGACAAGAGAGACTTGGTGACGCAGCTCAGCGGTTGCTGCTTGTTCTGTCACCGTTGCCGCTTGCACTGCTGCCCTGAGCTTGGGTTTGTTGGCCTCGGCTTCACGCTGGCTGAGACGCCACGGCAAGCTAGGCGTGCTCCGGCGACTGAGAATGTAGTCACATTTTGAAAAATCAACATCGCCATGGCGACAATGTCCTGCAAGATTTTCTAGCTGCTGTAACTCGGTCGTCAGGCGAATGTAATCCGCTTCGTTGGCGTCCAGCAAAGATTGAGCAATCTCCCGTTCCTTTTCACGAATCGCCGCCTCACGGCGGAGCGCTTCAAGCTCGACCAGCAACGGTGCCAAGTTCTCCTCTGCTGCTTCAGTTTCGCGTTCCAACGTGGTTTCGGCTCTCACGGCTTCAGCCAGTGCATCCGCCACCATCGACTGCAATGACGGCCCCAAAATCGTCTCTAAAACGGGCAAGTCGTCATCTGCCTTGAACTGCGCTCTAAGCTTTCGCTCTAAATGAGCCAGCTCAAAAATTGACTCGCGTTCCAATGCCTCTAATTCTTGCTCAAGGTTAATCAAGTCAGATTGTGCATGCTCCACCTCTCGCATAAGTCGGTCGGTATCGGCATCCAGCAAGCCCAACACAGTGTGGACAAAAAGGGGAGGATCTTGCCTGGGCCGGCGAAACCCCAATCCGTCGCCATCGCGCCAATGGAAAAAACCATCGAAACGCGTCTTCTGGTCGCGAATACACCAGGCCAGCAGGTGACGCCATTCCAGAGTCTGGCTGCTGCCAGGTAGCGACGTAGCCGGCAGCTTGGCGATGAATGCCTCATGTAGTGCAGCCGAAAATGCCGAGAAATCGCCATCCAACCCACCGGCGAGCAAGGATTCGAGCTCTTCTCCCTTACCCGCGCTAGAGTGACTATGCGTACCGTATGGACGGTAAACGAGCCACGTCGTCCCATCCACATGAACCTTGGCGGCTACGCCGCCCTTCGGAAAACCAGCCAGAGCCTTCTCGCGCAGCGACGATATCGACGGTGCCTCATCGCCCAGGCAGTAACGAAGCAGCAGGCACAAGGATGTCTTGCCGACACCGTGCCCGGCGCTTGCCAAGCCCGAGGCCGCTTCGGATTCAGGTTCTCTCGCCCAAACAATATTCAGGCCCGGATGCAAATCAATGGTCCGAACGACAGCAAGAGGTTCCTTGGATTCAAGCAGCCATAGCCGCTCGATCCAGAGGCGCGGAAAGGATCGAGGCGTTGAATCAGCTTGTAACCAAGTTGCCATCGTGTCCTCTCAACCTACACCGCTGTCGCGTTCGCCCTGCTCGTTGCTTGACATGTCAGCGCTTTGAGCACGCCGCCGCTGCGCATCGAGTGCCAAGATCAAATCGGCCAATTCCGTTTGTACGGGACTCATTCGTACATCCGCCGGGATTGGATTGACCCCCGGCCTGAACAGGGTTGTTTCACCTTTACGCTCTCGACGGACCGAACCACTCGCCTCCAGGCGCTCAACAAACTGTGGAATCAACGCCAGCGCCTCGGGCGAGGTCAGTGCAGTCATGCTCCCTACCAGTGACTGAAGCCGCTCGGCTTGTTTCGATTCAAGCAACAGTTCCGGGTAGCCGGTTCGCGTTGCGGAAGCAACCATCTCCTGCAACTCGGCAACGGAAATGCCCACCCCACACTGAGCGACCAGCGCAGCAACCAGCCCCGCCAGTTCGGCCTCGCTTTCGTTCCGGATGACCGCAAGTTCAGAGTAAACAACCAAAACCCCATGATCCGGCAACACTGTGGGAACGAGCTCTCCCGACTCCAGCCTATCCCACGCCTCCAGCACCAGCCGCCGGGTGCGGTATTCGCCGAACTCACGCATCTCGCTGTTCTTGAGCACGCGGAAGGTTTCGCTGGGGTAGTCCTCGCCCATGACGTCAGCGGGGTCAAGGATGTAGCGGAGTTCGTCGCGGGTGATGCTGTAGAGGCGGGCGTACCAAGCGTCGAGTTCGGCGCGGATCTGGGCACGGCGCTCCGGGTTCCAGGCGAAGGGGGTAACCCGCTGGTCAGCCGGACGGGGGTCGTAGGCGGCGAGGTCGTCGGCCCAAGGCTTGAGATTGTGGGCGGTGTAGGTGAGTTCCAGCACGCGCGGGACGATGTAGGCGAGGTCGGCTTCGGTATAGCGGTCAGGGGGGAACACCGGGAACTGCTTAACTATGAAGAAGTTTAAGTTCGTTCCACCAATTTTCTGCCGTGCCACGAAGTCAAGAACCAAGGTTCCTAGGTTACCAATCAAAGCAGCCCAAGACCTTGCATTCCGTGTAGAAATCAATATTGGAAGGCTATTGCCAGCCGCAATGCGTGGCACTGCCGTAGCGATAAATGAACGCTCATTTGTCGCATTCGTAATGCCTCGAAAGCCCATCAACCAGCGGCGGCTACGGGCATCCATCCAAGTGTCGAGCAAGACCAGCAGCGCCGCCGGTTCGGCGATGGCTTGGGCCAGGGTCGCAAGTTCCGCGTCGTTCAGCCCTACCTCGTCGTCCTGCAAGGCCCATTTACCGAACTCGATCAGGGCCTTTTTGCCGCTGATGTCAGCCGCCTTGAGCGCTTGCGCTAACGCCGGGAACCGCTGTACCAAACCCGCTTCGGCAATCTTTAGGCCTTGCAGGCGCTGGCGGCTGGACCAGTCGTCACCCTCTTCCGGCGCTCCGGCGGCGCGGCGAAACAGTTCGCCCGCCACCCAGGCGGCGATAGCGAACTGGAGTTTCTGCTCGTCCTCGGCTTGGTCGCTCGGACTGGCAATGTGCATGCCCAGCCAGGCGTTGGCCACCCGCGCCGGCACCCGGGCGATCCGGGCCAGCACCTCGCGCTCGTCTACCCAGTAGCGCGGGCGCACCACAAAGTCGGGTTCTGCCTTCTGGGCATCGGTGCAGTCTTCAGTGTCCAGACCATCCGGCCTGGCAGGCGCGGCCACATAGGTGGCCCAGCGGTGGTCGAATTGGTGGATCATCTTGGCTTCGTATAGTGGCAAGCGCGGCGCTTCGCCGGGAGCGGCGGGCTCATCGCGGAACAGGCCGCTATCGTTGGACATGTCGAGCATCCGCATGAAACGGATGCCCCACGGATTCTTATCCGTTTCACCCTCCTCGATCAGTACCGGCGCTGCGCGGTAGAGCTTCTTGGTCAGCTCGGCGTCGCGCTGGCTGCGGAACACCGGGCAGGTGCGGGTGTTGGGGTTGATAAGGCGGAATTCGTCGGGGGTGAGGGTGAAGCGACGATGCTGGTCCCCGAGGTGCTCAACAGAAAGAGCGTAGTGAACCAGTTGCGCGGCTTCCGCCTTTGGCCCAAGTGTCACCAGCGCAAACGGCGTGTCTGGATGCACCGCAGGAAAGATTCGCTTGGCGTTATCGAAACCAAAGAAAGATGCAAGTCTGCCCGTTTGGGATATGGCCTGAAAGAAATGCTTGGTTGAATCGTCAGTACCGAGGCCGGATTGCACAATAAAACCGGTACGTCCAGTGGGCGCTACAAGCTGGAAAAAACTCTCGGCAAACAAGGCATAGGTATTGACGTCGCCCACGCCGGTTAACGGGTAGCGGCCGCTATCATGGGCGTAGAGGCTGGCGGCCTCCGCACCACGTCGGGCGCTGATGAATTCCTCGTGCAACCGCATCTCGGCCCGATTGGGCGGGCTCAATCCTTCGGCAGCTTCCACGTCCGGGAACAGGGTGTGCAGCAGGAGGCCTTGTTGCAGCCATTCGATGCGCTGGCCGCGTTCGGCTTTGTTTTTGGCCATGGCCACTAAAGGGCTGCGGGCGGCAAAGAATTCTTCTTCCTGCAACTTGATTCGCTCCCAAGGTGGATTGCCCAGCATGACCGAGAAGCCACCCCGAGCCCGCACTTGGGGAAAGGCCAGCCACCAGTGGAACACGCCGTGCGCGCGGCAGAGTTCCTGGGCCGCGTTGTCCACCTCGGGCTTGCTCTGCCCACCGTTGATGATGCCCCACAGATAGCCGGACAGGGGGATGTGCGGCGCGTCCTGGGGTAGTTTGGGGGCGAGAAAAGCAGCGACATAGGTGTCCGCCAGGTGTGCCAGGATGCTGTGCCGCGCCTGGTCGGCTGCCTGTGCCCAAGCGGCGCGTTTGGCCTCGATGCCGGCAAGGCTGTCGTCGGCCAGATGTTCGACTGCATCAGCTTGGGTGGCCAGATCGGTCTTGGTAAACAGGTCGCCGGCGGTGATAGCCTGCCAGCTTTTGAGATCGGCCTTGTTCTGTTTTTTCAGTGCACTGGCGGTAGCTTTATCGTCGCCAGAGAGTGCAGCGTAGGCTTCATCAGGAATACCGTTTTCCAGCACCTTGGGATCGAGCACGCCGAGTAGCGCGTCGCCGACTTGCAGGTGGTGGTCGAGGAAGCTGAGCGGCATGTCAGGCGTATAGGCCTCCAGCCACAACGCAGTCTTGGCCAGGGCAATGGCCATGGGGTTCTTGTCGACGCCAAAGATGCAATGGCTGACCACATCACGCAGGGCGTGACGGTAGTCGGCCTGACTAGGCGCGCCACTGGGGGCGCGGAGCTTGGCGACTTCGTCCGCCAAGCGACGGGCGGCGGCGAGCAGAAAATGGCCAGATCCGCAGGCAGGGTCGCAGATGGTGATGTCGAGTAGGGCTTCCACTGGGCGTTGCGGATTCGCCCGCAGGGTGCCGGCAATGACCGGCTCCAGCGCGGACTGGATAAGTTCCTGCACTAGAGGGTCGGGGGTGTAGTAGCTGCCGGTGAGCTTGCGGGTGTTACCGCGGGTGGAAGCGGTGGTGTCATCGTCGCCCACAAACGCCAGCCGAGCGGCATGCGCCTGAGTGAGGTTTTGCAGATCGGGCACCAATTCCAGGAGACTTTCGTAGACGCTGCCGAGTTCTTCCGGGCCCATGTCGCGGTAATTGACGCGGGTGAGGCCAGTGGGCTCGCGGAAGTAGCCGAGCTGGAAGATGGCAGCAAGCAGCCAGCGATTTTCGATCTGGGCAGCGCCGAGGTGGGCGCACTGGTCGGCATCGAACAGCCCGCCCAGCGCAGGCAATGCCAGTGCCGGTTCCCCCCGCCCAAGGGCATCGAAGGTGATGGACAGGGCCTGCCAGAGATCGCTGTGGGTGTCGAAGCCGCTGCGGCGAGCAGCGCGCTCGCGCAGCCAGGTGAGCGAATAGCCGGCGAGATAGCGCTGCTGGACGTCCTTGGGGCTGTTGGGAGTAAAGATGAGCGGCAGGCCGGTGGCGCCTTCGGTGCGGTCTTCCACGGTGGCTAGGAAAATAAGGCGATAGACCAAGCGCAGCAGTTCTTCGAAGAAGGCCTGTTTGGACAAGCCGTTTTCCTGTTGCAGTGCTTGGCGCAGGGCGTTGTTGTCGCGGTGGCTGAGGAAGCCGGTGCCGAGCGCCCTTAGCGCCTCGGCGACGCCGTCGCGCAGACGATCTCGGGCACGCACGCCGGCTTCCTGACCGGCATTGCGCCAGCGTTCCCATGCGCAGTCGGCGGGGTCGAAAGGCGCCCCAGCTCCGCTCCCGCCCTGCGCAGAAGAAGCACCCGCAAAACGGCTGGCATGCGCCAGCAGCCAGAACGCAACGAAGTCGGCGTACAGCTCTTCGGTGAAGATGGCCTCGAGGTCGATTTCCACATAGACCGGGCGGGTGAGGCTGGGGTTGTCACGCAGGATGCGGAGGCGCAGACCATTGCTAACCACGGCCCAAAGCGCGTCATCCGAGGCGTTGAGGGCTTCCTGCGCCAGCATGAAGGGGGAACGGCGACGGACCTTGCCGGTTTCCGGGTTCGTCTCGCCAAAACGATCATCCGGCACATCCAGCCCCTGGTTGTGGGCAGCCAAGATGAGGGGCACGCGCCCGCCACCGGAGAGATGGTCGATGTTGTAAGTGTGGCCCGAGGCATGGATGCGCGCGCTCTCCTCCAGATCAGTAAATCCCAGGACGCTGCGAAGCAACGGCAGCAGGAATTCGCGCAGGGTGAGGTTGTGGGCATTAATGTCGGTGCGCTGACGCTGCGTCTGAAAGTCAGTCCAAAGGTTCTGGGCGATCTTCCAGTAGCGAGCAACCTCGTCACGCAGTTTGAGGCCACGGGGAATGCTGTAATGATTTTCGGTCTGCTCGGTTTTGTCGGGAGTTTGCAGGCTGGTGAGGCGCGCAAGTTCGTCGGCGGGGATCAGGCCGCCTTCTATACGGATGGCCTGATAGCCAAGCTGGGTGGTGGAGCGACGCGCCATGGCTTATGCCCCCGCCTCGGCCGGGACCAGCACATAGACGCCCATGATGTCGACAGGCAGGCTGGCTGTGACTTGATAGGAGCCTTTGGCTTCTGCGGCATCACGCACCCGGCGGTGGTCTTGGAGCAAAGTCTGGGCGCGTTCATGGGCAAGGTTTTCCAGCTGGCCCTGCCAATCTGGGATGGCCTGCAAGGCTTGCTTGATGTGTAAGTCGCGCACCGGCGGTGGCATGTTGCGCACCGCTTCGGCGCCAAGTAAAGCTTGGGTTTGTTCGGGCGTGAGCACTTCGGGCGAGGCAGATCCAGAAACGGCGATGGCGATGGTTTCCTCGCACAACATCAGGCGAGTGCCGGCTTCGCGGATGACACTGAGCTGATGGCGCAGGCGCAGCAGCAGTACGGTGGTCTTGAGGCTGACGTTGCCAACAAACGCGGCGCCGGCGCGAGCGACGGCATCCGCATCGCTGGTCTCAGCGGCGGACTCCAGCGCCCGCTCAAGCAGCGTGTCGGCCAGCGCCACAACCAGCGGGTGGGTGCGCTGAATGAAGTGCGCACCCTGTGCGGCGGGCTGGTGGAAGTCGATGCGCAGCGTGCCGGTGAGACCGTCGGCGGCAAGACGTTCGCGCACCGTGGCAGGCAGGTGGTCGAGGTAGAGCTTGTGGTGCTGCTTGTAGGGCTCAAGCGCGGCCCCCAGCTTGGCGACGGCGCGGCTGACGAAGCGTTCGACGTCGTCCTCGCCCCCGAGTACGGCGGCGGACTTACGCCATTCGGGCAGCACGTCCTCCGGCTTCAGACGGCGCTGGGAAAAGATGGAGCGGTTTTTGGCGGCCTTTTCGCGGACGCTCTGCCAGGCGGTTTCGATTTCCTCGGCAGGCTCACCAAAATCAAACATCGCCTGAGCCTTGTTGCCGATGGCATTGTGCTTGCGCATCAGCACCGCATTGAGCAGCGCCTGTGTGAGCTTGCCCTCGTTGTCGGGCATGGGCACCAGCACGCCCAGTTCTTTGCGGATGCTCTCGGCCTTGCGCAGGATGACTTGCAACACGGCGCCATCGACCGGGTTGTCTTCGCCGTAGAGAATGGTGCTGCGCACCTCGGGCTCTTTCTGGCCAAAACGATCGACTCGGCCTTCCCGTTGCTCGTGACGGGTAGGGTTCCACGACAGGTCATAGTGGACGACGGCGGAGAAGAGATGCTGCAGGTTGATGCCCTCGGACAGGCAGTCGGTGGCCACCAGGATGCGCTTCTCGGTATCACTCATTTCTTCAATCGCCGCCTCACGCTCACCTGAGGTTAGTTCGCCGGTGACGGCCTTGATGGTGACGTCTCTGAACTTGCCGCGAAGGAACTCGGCCAGGTAATGCGCGGTGGCAATGTAGCGACAGAACACCACGGGCTTGAAACCCTCTTTGATCAGGGCGACCAGGTGATCCTGCAGTTTGGTGAGTTTAGGATCATTGGCGGCGCCAGCCAGGCTCTCGGCGGCGACAATGAGCTCCCGCAAGCGAGCGCTGTCTTCCGTCTGAGCGGCAGGTTCGATGTCGTCGGTAGATAGCGCGTCGTCGAGGCCGTCGAGCACGCGGTCACCGGCCTGGGCTTCGATGTCATCGAGTGTGAGTTCGTCACCCCCCGCCTCTTCCGAAGCGCCTTCGAGACGGGTGCGCAGTGCATTGACCGCTGCCGCCGGAGAAGAGGAAATACAGCGCAGCAAGGCCAGGGCTGCCCACCAGTTCATGCGCTGTTCTCGCTGACCCCGGCCTTCGGCCCGTTCAACCAGTTCGCGGGCATAGTCCAGCACATCGTTGAACAGCTGCCCCCAGGCGCCGGTCAGGCGATAGGTCAACTCGGCGGTCTTGCGGTCGGGGAACATCGAGGTGTCCTGCCACTCGGCGATATCCGGGCGACGGCGCTGGACGAAGTGGCGCGAAAGATCGTCGCGCAAGTCCATGCGCGCGCCGGGCGGCAGATCCTTCAGCGCGGTGAATTCGGGGCGCAACAGGCCAAGCAGGTTGAAGAAGGCATCTTCGTCTCCACTGTGCGGAGTGGCCGTGAGCAGCACCATATGCCGGTTGGCGTCTTCTGCCAACCCCTTGAGCAGCTGGTAGCGCTGTTGGCGGCTCTGACCGCCTTGGGTGCAGGTGTGCGCCTCGTCAACGATGACGAATTCGGGGCAGAAGCGCTGGAAGGCTTCGCGGCGACGCTCGGACTTGATGTAGTCAAGGCTGACCACGGTGAAGGGATTGGCGTCAAACACCGATGTGCCGGGCGGCAGATCGCGTTCGAGCCGGGCCGCCGAGGATGTGCGCACGATCACCGACTGGATATGAAAGCGCTCGGCCAGTTCGCGCTGCCACTGCTCGCACAGGTGAGGCGGACAGAGCACGGTGAGGCGCTGAATTTCGCCTCGGTCGAGCAGTTCGCGGGCTATCAAGGCGCCTTCGATGGTCTTGCCGATACCGACGTCGTCGGCGATCAGAAGGCGCACCGTGCCCAACTTCATCGCCATCAGCAATGGTACGAGCTGGTAGGCGCGTGGCTCGACGGCGATGTTTCCAAAACTGCGGAAGGGTCCGGCGCCATTGCGCAGCTTGAGCTGCAGGGCGTCCATCAGCAACTGGCTGGCGGCATGGTTGCGTGCCTGCTCGACCAGGGGCAACGGGAAGGTGGCCGGCTGAACCGGTTGGCGCTCCAGCGGCAGGAAGATAATGGATTCATCCTTCTCGCCACCGCCCAGAGGGCGCAGACGCAGGGTCTCGGCGGAGGATTCCGGCAAGACAATCCATTCTCGTCCGCGAGCCGAAACAAGACTACCGGGATAAAACTCGGGGGTGGGTGCGTTCATGTTTTATGCCGTGATGCCAGCGCCGAACAGGTCGGCGTAGGTAGAGAAAATTTCTGGCCAGGTACCCGTGTCTTTGGGGAACCGAACAATAAGGTAGCCCTGCTCTTCCAGGCGACGATTGATTGCGGCGTCCTTGGCCCGCTGGGATTCGCTTTCGTGGTGCGGGCCGTCGATAAAGATTGCGAGTTGGTAGTCGTCGTAGAAGAAGTCGGCGCAAGTTTCGGCTTTAGTGATGGTGTGCTGGCCGCGATCCGGCTTGCGATGGCCATGTGCTTCCACATAAGCCAACCAGGCTTGTTCCAGAGTGCTGCCGGAGACGCGTGCCAGCTCGGAGCTGTGCTGGTCAGGTGCACGCCCCTGGGTGCCCTGCCTGGTCTGGGCAGCGGTGAGCCGACAGAGCATGTCGAGCACCAAGCCATCGGCCTCCTTGTCCTTGCGGTCAATAAGCGGGTGGTCGGGCTGGTTGTAGTAGGAAAGCAGGCACTTGTAGCAACCGGCCTCGCAGAGGGGCTGACCGTTGACATCGGCCTCTTCGATCAAACCCACCTTGGTCCAGGGCTGGCCTGCTGGTGGTGGCTGAAAGTGCATGATTTCCAGTGCTTCTGCCGCAACCGCCGTCAGGGCTTGGGGTTCGCTGGCGAGGCGGGTGAGCACGCCCGCGCCACCTTCAGCCGCTTCGTAGAACAGGATGGACTGGCGTGCATCACGGGTGGGCAGTGGCTCGGCCATGAGCTCGCTTTCTTCGAGCTGATAGACCGATTCGATGCCGCGCTTGAGTGCGTATTGCAGGGTGGTCAGGGACGTTGCCGAAAGCTGGCCGAACTTGCTGTGAGGGCGAACGATGAGGATGTTGCGACGGTCTTCCACGTAGGGGACGATGCGCTGGGGCGGGGTTCTGTCCGGCGGGGCATTTTCATCTCCCTCTCCTTCGCTTTCATCGACCCCGCCAACCCAGTGGCCGGTGACCGGATTGATCATGAATCCCAGCACCGACTTTTCCTTGCGACGGCGCCAGCCGAAGTTCATGCGCCACACGGTAGCAGCGGAGCCATACTGGAGTTCCAGCAGAGGGCCGGCGGCATCCGCGACCACGCAGGTGACCATCTGCGGTTTGCCGTCGACTTCGGCGAATTGCAGCGTGGTCTGCATCTCGTAGCCCTGGCGGACGCGCTCTTCCTCGTTGGCGGTAATACGCTCCGCCCGTTTGGTGGAGACGTTCTCGATGCGATAGAGATTCTTCACCTCCTCGGCGTTGGCCAGGGAAGCACCGCAGGATACGCAGCAGTCGGCGTCACGCTGCGAGCGGAAATGGCCGTAACCACAGGCCGGACAAAGGCGCGCGACTTCGGTGGATAGCTTGGCACCCTCGGCGACCTGATCCTGGCTGGTGATGGCGAGCAGAGCCTTGATGACGCGGTATTGGCTACCCTCGTGATAGATGAGGCTGTAGGGGCCAAACTCGCTTAGCGCCAGGAAACGTGGGCGGGAAAGGAATCTTTCGCGCCCGATGTTGCCCCGGCGCGCCGGGATGTACGCCATCAAGGGCAAGCGGGGAAAGTTGTAACCCGGCAGGAAACCTTGGCTAGCCAGGTAGCGGTAAGTGTAGAAGTCGCTGTTGAACGCGCTGTCGCCTGCTAACAGCAGGTCGCGCTGTTTGCGCGCCTCATTATGGCGTTGCTGTGCTTCGCGCCGCTCGCGCTCGCTGGCAGCCGGGTTGTTCTCGATCTTGAAATTGAGCTCGATCTGGCGGGCGGTGGCTCGGTAGAGGTCTCGCCAGCGTTTGAGGGAATCATCCAGTTCCTTATAGGCGCGCTGGAATACCGTCTCCGACCATGTCTCGGTGAACCAGGGTGCACGCTCGGGCGTGAGTTCATCCTTCAGCATGGCCAGAACGGCGAGGCCACGCTTGTGAGCGCGCTTCTTGGCATCAGGCTTGTCGAGATCGGTCAACAGCTCTTCCAGAATCGGAAGGGCATCGGGCTGATTCATGTCGAGCAGGTCACGGATGCTGTTACCCAGCCGTTTGCTGGTTTCCGCCAACCAGATGGCGTGCATGTGGCTTTGCACCAGTTCGCGGTTGGCCAAGTCGAGCGTGGGTGCCTTGACCTGTCCGTGCACCATCTTCACCGGGTCGCGGAAGTAATACTGATCGTGCGGACTCTGGTTGGCACAGTAGGTGATGACCAGCGCAGGTTGGCCCGCACGACCAGCCCGGCCGCTGCGCTGGGCATAGTTGGCGGGCGTGGGTGGCACGTTGCGCATATACACGGTGTTAAGCGAGGCGATATCCACACCCAGTTCCATGGTCGGCGAACAGAACAGAACCGGCAGCCACTCCAGTTCGCTGCCATGCTTCTCACGCCATTCCTTGCGATCCTTCTCGGTGAAACGGAAACGCGCCTCACGCTCCATGCGGTCGTCCTGCTCGACCTGGGCGGTGTGCTCCCGCGCCTCGAATTCGAAAAGTTGGTGGACGGGGTTGGAAAGCAAGCCTGCAATATTCCGGTAAAGGCCGCGAAAGAAGGTGTTGTCATTGGATTGTTTGGGGCTGGCGCCCTCCCCCTCGATCCACAGAAGCGCGGAGCCATTCAGCTGCCACCCCATCAGACCGGCATCGGTGTCTTCCTTGCGCACCAGGCCATAGCTTTCTGCCGCCTTGAGCAGAGCCCCGATAACTTGAGGGTAGGAAGCGTCATTGATCTGGCGGGCGTAGGGATTACCCCCGCCCCAGGTGCTGGCTTTTTTCAGTTCGCGCCCTAGACGGGAGCGGCTGGAACCAATGACTAAGTATTCCTCGATTTTGTTCTTGCGTCCGCGAGGCCCGCCGTCTTCACGCGGGCGGCTGGTAACAAACCACTTGGCAGGAACGGGGCGCTCGTCTTCTGTGAAACCCCAAGGCTCACGCAGATTGGCGTAGCTCTGGGTGCGAAGCTGGTCTAGCTCGGCTCGGTCAAGGTAGCGGGTGGCAATACACAATCCTTGGCGCATGGTTTCGAACAAAGCGCGCAGGACCTTGGCGCGTTCGGCTGGCTTGGCAGCTTGCAATACAGCGGGAGACTCGGCCCACTCCGCTTCATCGGCGGCAAGGTCGTCGATGTCCTGATAGACAATGCGCACCAAGCCAAGCTGTTCCAGGTTGGGGTTGTTGAAACGCCAGCCACGCCGCAGGTCAAAAAAGCTGCGGTAGCCGAGGATGGCGCGCATGGCGTCCTGTACCTGGCGGCGGTTGTTGCCCTTGACCTCGGGCTGTTGCATGTATTCACCCCGTACAACTGGGTCGTCCCGAAGGAAGCCAAGCGCCTCGAATACCGCATTGGCCACCTCTTTTTCAGTAAGGGGATGGGCGCTGTTCTGTATGGCGGACAACAACGCTGCGCGCATCAACAGCACTTGCACAAAATCGTTGAAGTGTCCGGCTTGAAGGGCTGCGTCTTGACGGTTATCGGAGAAGCCCAGGACCTTTTTGGCATCAGCGCTGAGCTGTTGATCCTGTTCGTAGAGATAACGCAGCGATGACAGCGTGAGCATGGTCGTTGCAGAACTACGACCCTCACCTGATAGTGACGTCAGACGCAATGAATCCTTGCCAGAGGTGGTATGGATAGCGCCGCAATTGAGACAGAAACGGAAGCCACCGGGGATGAACCAGGCATTTAGCCCGCCTTGGGTGGTTGTCACGCCGTCGGGGCGCACCCTGGCTGGCTGGGGAACAAATTTCCTGTAGGCGGATTTGATGCGCCACTCACCGTCGGCACGCTCTTCAATCCAGTTTTCCGGAAGACGCTCTACGGCTTCGTCCCACACGTTCCCGGCATCGGGCATGAGAAAACCAAATTTGACGCCCTCATCATCGTGCTGGCGTTCGCCGATATCCCTGCGCTCGAAGGCACTGCCTCCTACTCCATCGGTATCCCATACGGGAACGTATTCCTGCCCGCAGTCACGGCAGAAATGGACGTTGTAAAGGAGACGGCTCCGGTCACCGGCGACAAACTGCTGCCCATCCAGCGTGATGTGGCGTTTACCCGGTTCTTCGAGGGTGGCGTAGACCTTGCCGCCCCCCGAAATGAACTGGTGCAACTTGAACGCAAAGAGGGAATTACCAGAGGCATTCTTGACGTTGTATGCACGCAGCAGAAACTGTTGCAGGAAGGTATTGCACGTTTCCTCGTCCAGACCTGATGCTTCGGCCAACTGCTTTGCAGCCTGTTTCAGCGTCTTGGGCTTGGCCCGGCGGGGTTTGCCACTTTCGTAATCCAGTCCAAGCGTCATTTCCACCCATACCGATACGGGGTGCTTGGCCATCTCCTCGTGAGTCTGGCTCTGAGGTACACCTGCCTGTATCGCTCCCGCCAATCTGGGGGCCACCGTCAACGCGGTTTCATCTTCGGGTGTGGTACGGCGCAGGGTCTCGGTAATGATGTTTCGGTCGGGAATCGGTACCCCGAATAAGCGGGTGGCTACGCGCGCAACAGCGGCATTGCGCTCCATTTCCGTACCGTCGGTAGCCATGGTGGCAGACGTACCGATACATATCAGCCTGTCAGTCAGAGCCTCACGCACACGGCGTACCAGCAAGGCAACATCGGCTCCCTGCCGACCCCGGTAGGTATGGAGTTCGTCGAGTACCAAGAAGCGCAGTCCCTTGGCATTGCGCATAACGGTCTTGTCGATGTCGTTCTGCCGCGTCATCAGCAGTTCTAGCATCATGAAGTTGGTCAGCAGAATGTCCGGCGGGTTGGCGGCCATGGCCTGGCGCTCTTCGTCGCTTTCCTGGCCGGTGTAGCGGCCAAAGGTCACCAAGCGTGAGGTGGTGTCACTGCCCAGAAATTTCTTGAGTTCTTCCAACTGGCTGTTGGCCAGAGCGTTCATCGGGTAGACAACAATGGCACGCGTGCGTGGCGTGGGGTCCGTTTCCTTGACCTTGAGGCAGGCGTCAACGATGGGAATGAAATAGGCCAATGATTTGCCGGAACCCGTCCCGGTGGTTAGGACGTAACTTTCGCCCGCAGCGGCCAGACTGATGGCCTCTTCCTGATGCCTGAAAAGCTTGAGGGGGGAGCCCTGCGAAGCAGCGGTCTTCCCGGACCGAAAAATCTCCGCACATTTAGGATGAATATTTCCTGCTTGAACAAGCTCCTCTACTGAATGACCTGCCTTGAAGTTTGGATTGACCTGAATCAGTGGCGCTGGCCAGTAGCGCTCGGAATTATATGTTTCGTCGATAAAATTGGAGATGTCGGACGCCAGAATGCGAGTAAAGCTACGCGTAAAGTCGGAATAATCACTGACAAGCTTTTCCCTGAACTCAAAGACATCCATTAACTCGCTCTAATCCTTGACTAAATGAGAATTTTTGCTACGGCAAGCGCAGTTAACAAGAACAGTCAACCCGCGCTCCCTTGCTTTGTTATTGCACCAACGAGGTTCTCTTATTTTTGTATTCAAAATTCGGGAGAGGCTACATTTCAATCTCAGAATTTTGTCCACCCACGGTTTACAGCAGGCAACGCGCGATTCAGAAAAGCATGATCCATGCCGCCAAGTATGTGCGTTGTATGCTCGGCAAGCAAACTACTCAAGCAACTGCTTGTTTTCTGATTCGAGCCATCTGTTTTCAGCTTCCAACCTTAAAATCCGATCCAGTGCGATCTGCAATTGCGGCGACTCGACCCTACGAATATCCCCACTGTTCTCGGACAAATATTTATTTGATGTCGAAAGCATCGCGTATGCGTTGGTGCTTATGTAGCACCTGCCGTGTATAACGGTTGAACATTCGCAATTCTATAGCATCAATCGATAGTTTGGCTTTCCAGACTACACACCAATTTGCAGCTATGACTCACTTGGGGATGAGCTGTTACAGCGATTGACGCAGGAATGCGAAGAAGCAAACGTTAAGCTCACTGCGACTCATCGTCAGGTAGCTCAAGCGGAGAACGAACTAGAACGCATTAGGATCGCACGAGTGGCACGACGCATTCTCGTTCAGGTGATTGGTCGGGAGCCATACGGCGCTGGCCGGGGTATAGCAAGGTCGAGTTTAATATTTTTCATCTGGTCGAGCTTGACCTCCAGCGAGTGGCCTTTCCCATAGCTGTCTCCGACGGTTTGCTTGGCATGACCAGTAAGTGCCTGGTGAATTTCACGGGGAATAAGCGCATCCCTGCACATATCCTTAAAGTTGTGACGAAATGAATGGAACACCACATTACTCGGCATACCGAGTTTTTTATGGATGAAGCGGTTGAACCATTTCCCCTGGGTCTCGCTCGGATTGGCGGTATCGGATTCTGTGCGCAGGAACGGCCACAGACTCTCGTGGCCCGAGTTGCGGATAGCATCAACGTAGTCGAGAAAACCGAGTTCAATGAGTTTGGGGTGGATCGGAACCTCGCGGACACTGGACTGGTTCTTTCCGTGCCTGATGAACAAATGGGGGACCGGTTCGCGGAGTATATCGGAGACCGACAGGCTTCCGACCTCGTCGATCCGGGCACCGGAATACAGGGACAGGAGCGGCATCCACACGCGGGCATAATAGCCACCACCCCCACCGGCCTTGGTGACGGTGAAGAGCCCCTCGCCCTTGGAAAAAATTCGTGTGAGCTGTTCCAAGGTGAATGGTTCGCGCTCGTCGGGATTTTCGATACCTTCCTTCGTGGCAAAGCGGCTGTAGTCGAAGCCGGCAAAGGGGTTCTGCTCCAGAAGTTCATCCTTGACCGCCACGGAAAACAAGGCACCGACGAGGGTGCCTTTCTTTTCCAGGGTCTTGGCGCCGTTGCCACGTGTCTCCCTCTCGTTGCGTAGCCATTCGGTGACTTGGGCACGAGTCAGCGTCGCGGGGCTGGCCTTGGGAAGGAAGGTGGCGAGGGCATTGATGTAGGTTTCGACTTCCTGGGTAGTTCTAGCGGGCCGAATACGATCCTTGCGCCAATGATCCAAAAGTTGCTGCCAAGCCAGACCATTGTCTGGTGCGACGGGCGCGGGTTCCCATACGGCGCGTAAAGGTGGATCGTCGAGCTTGGGCGGATTCACTAAGCGTCCGGCCTGGCGCTGCTCGAGAATGTCGTAGCCTTGTTGAATGGCCGGGAGGATGTCGAGTACGAGTTTGCGTTCGGCTTCAACAGAAACTGCGAGTTGATAACCGCGTCCAACAAGGAGGTTGTGGACGGCTGGAATGAACGCGTCGGGTTGGCCTCGGGCGAGAGCCTTCGCGATCATACCTTTGACTTGTGTGATGTTCTGTGCGAGTTCGTCGTAGTCGTCGTCATCGAGTCCTTCACGACGCCAGACAAGATCAGCTTCGAGACCGGCAAGCCACAGGCTGCGCAAGCCACCGGCAAGCTCCGGCGTGACTTCGGTGATGGCCTTGAGGCGTCTATCTGCCGGCGTCTTGAAGTAGGAGTTCAGCGCATCTTGGTTTTGGTGCTGTTGGGCGGATTTCTCATGCAGTTCGCTGAACTGGCGATCAACCTGGACAGAAAGGAGACGGGCTTGGCTCACCGCTTCACGGTAGTCCTTTCCGAGGGATTTCTTGATTTCGCGTTTGCCGACGGCCGCGCGCAATGCTTCTGGCACGGTGATGCGGAAAAGGAACCCGTGAGGGGTCTTGTAGCAATTGCGTGGAAGTGCAGGCATCGGGGTCTCCTCGACCCGCCCGCTCCGGCTCTTTGTACTAGCTTTTTGTACCATTTTGGCCTCTGAACGCCTTGATGACATTAGCATTCAGCATGTTAGCACAAGATGGCGGAGAGGGCGTCTGACTAAGCCAGCTACACCCATATCCACACAAGTACACAAACGTTTGATTAATATTAATTAAAAATCCACCGAGGTACAGCATCGTCCATTTACTTTCAGCCCAATCCAAGTTACCGTTGTGGGTAGAAAAGGGGGTAAAGAATGGGACGATCTATTCACCGGCTCAGCGCGCTAGCTGTCAAACACACTTCAGTGCCAGGCTATTATCCAGATGGCGCGGGACTGTATCTTCAAGTATCCCAGAGTGGCACGAAATCCTGGATTTTTCGCTATACACGTGAAAAACGTACTCGAGAAATGGGTTTGGGCCCCTTGCACACCATCTCCCTATCTGAGGGTCGATTAAAGGCGACGGAGCAACGCAAGCTACTACTAGACGGCATAGACCCAATCGAAGCACGCTCTGCCGCAAAGGTGCAGGCCAAGTTGGCTGCTGCCAAAACCATGAGTTTCGATAATTGCGCCAAAGTCTATATTGATGCACATCGGGCTAGTTGGCGAAACGCCAAGCATACTGCTCAGTGGGAAAGCACCCTCAGGTCTTATGCTACACCCATCTTCGGCGACATTCCTGTTCAGAATATCGACACTACATTGGTTATGAAGGCAGTCGAACCAATTTGGGTCGAAAAGCCAGAAACGGCTAGTCGGGTCCGAGGCAGGATTGAATCAATCCTGAATTGGGCGACAGTACGCGGCTTTCGCACAGGAGATAATCCGGCCCGCTGGCGTGGGCATCTCGATCATCTGCTGCCCAACCATACGAAGATACGCAAAGTCGAGCACCACCCCGCTCTACCCTATACTGGTGTCGCCGACTTCATGACAGAGCTTGTCAACCAAGAAGGTATTGCTGCCAGGGCGCTTGAATTCCTTATATTGACTGCCGCACGCACCGGTGAAGCCATCGGAGCAACCTGGTCTGAATTCGATTTAACCAATAAAACCTGGACAATTGGCGCTGAGCGAATGAAAGCCTATAAGGAACACCGGATACCGCTGTCACCAAGAGCATTACAAATTATTGAGGGAATGCAGACAATCTCAACTGGAGGCGAATATGTTTTCCCTGGTCGACAAGAATGCAAGCCACTTTCCAATATGGCGATGTTGGCGTTGCTCAAGCGCATGGGGCGAATCAAACTGACCACTCATGGCTTTCGTTCCACATTCCGAGACTGGACGGCAGAATGTACCAATTACCCTCGTGAGGTTGCGGAAATGGCGCTGGCTCATAGTGTTGGAGATAAAGTTGAGGCTGCCTATAGGCGCGGAGACTTGTTTGAAAAACGGTGCCATCTAATGGCTGACTGGGCGCAGTACTGCTCATCAGCAGGAGAATCCACCGTAAAGATCGTCTATATCACAAACAACACCTAGCCCCAGACGAACAAAAAAATACCAATGAAGAAACCATCTAGATCACTTTTTACCCTTTCAGAAGTTGCTGACCACTGGAGCCGACTGACGGGAGAAACCTTTACTGTTAACGATTTGATTGATTATGCCGCGCATACCAAAGCTTTGGACGTAATAACTGCGAATGCCGCTAATGCCCAGAAAATCTGCATCAGATCTTTAAACCTATGCTTTTACGTGCACCAACATAAACTAGACGCGGCTACTGCCAAGATTTTGCATGCTGACGAATATAGTGGTGTTTTATATGCGCCACCGGCTTGGGTACAGGAAATTTGCCAACACGGGTCAGTTAGGGTCGGACGAAGCATGGAAAATGCCTCTGAACGAATGATTTGTTTCGCATCTGATATCAAACTCACCAGACAAGATCTGCGAGTTTCAAGCGAAGAGGTAGAACGTTTCCAGCAGCTATTTATGGGTGAATCGACTGATGCCGAAAAAATTTCCGCATTGGAGAAATCTCTCGAGACAAAATGCTTCGAAATAGACAATCTGATGGTGCAAATTAAGGAATTGCGTGCACAAATCGAAACACTGAAAAGTGAGCAGCTTCCCATTTACATGCAACCTAATAATCCTTTTTACGCTCCAGAGCTTGATGCAGCGATACGTGCCCACGCCATAGCGGTCGAAGAAGCCAGGATGCTGGATAAGTCAACCAAGTATGGAGCAAAAAAATATCCTGATTGCGTAAGAAAAATTCTGCCAGATGCTATTGACGCAACAATTTTAAGGATTTCGGCCTTGATTAGCTGGGCGGATACAGTGGACAAGAAAAAAATTGCTCTGACCTTGAAAACCCAGTCTAAATAAGCATTTAAAAGCTGGTCTGACCTAAATTCGGCTATCAACTCAGAGCATAATTTTCTGTAAAAATCATTCCAGTTCGTTAAATATCTCTCCTGAACCAACAACGAACAGGAGAGTATTTGCATGAGTACCATCATTCAATCTGCGTACAGTATTAAGCAGTTCTGCGAAGCACATGATTTATCCCGTTCTGGGTTTTATAACTTGCTCAAAGCAGGGCTTGCACCCACGATCATGAAGGTCGGTCGCCGCACGCTAATTTCAGCTGAGTCAGCTAATATTTGGCGCAAAGCGATGGAAACCAACCCTCAGAACTCGCGGCGTGAAAAGCAATGATCAGCGCGCGTAATAATTTCCTGAATTACTCTCTCCCATTCACCCCCTTATGGGCGATTCCTCTCATCTCCACGAACACATCCGCCCATCTGGATACCCTGCGGAAAATCATCTCCAGCCCAGAACTGGCCAAAAGCAATGATTGTTGAGAAGAGGCACGACGGCCATGTTTACGAAACCCTACGGGTTGCGCAACACGGCGTGTGCCAAAGGGTGCCCACCCTTTGCAACCGGGACGCTATGGCGCCGAGAATCCTACCCAGCTACGCAGGAGTTTGATTCATGGCAAGACCGCTGAAATCCGATCAGGTCCTCACCAAGGTACGTGGCTTCCGGCTCACCGAGGAAGTCAGCAATGCCCTCGATGAAAAGTGCCGTAGCGCCGGCCTGACCCCGTCCGAATTTATCCGCGACTGTGTGCTCACCAACCGCACCCAGGTGGTTGCCCGCGCCAAAGCCAGCAAAGATAAACAGCGCTTATTGTTCCTGTTCAACAAGGCCTCGAACAACATTAATCAGATTGCCCACCGGGCGAATGAAGCCCACGCCATGAAGAAAGTAGACGCGCTGCTTTACCGCACAATCCTGGGAAGCCTGGCTGTGCTCTCGCAGATTCTGAAATCGGAGATCGACAATGTTGATTAGGATTCGAGGCGGCAACGATGGCGTCAAGGCCTACCTGGAGAACGGCCAGAAGAATGGGCGCCAATTTAATCGCGATGAACTGGATGAGCGGGTGGTGTTGGCCGGCGACCTGGAGATATGCGATGCGGTCATCCAGAGCATTACCAGTAAGGCCAATCGCTACGACCACATCACGCTCGCCTTCAAAGAAGATTTTATTGAAACGTCCGCCCTGAGACTGATCACCGAGGAATTCAGGCAATTTGCCTTTGCAGCACATGGTGACGACGAATATTCTTTTTACGCCGAAGCGCACAACCCGAAAATCAAATCCTACGCGGATTTGGCAACCGGCAAACGGGTCGAGCGCAAACCGCATATTCACATAGTGATCCCCAGTCGCAATCTGCTGACCGGTCAAAGCCTGCGATACTTCGGCCAGGACAAAACAATCGAAGCATTCATTGATGCACTTCAAGAGCACATCAACAGGAAATACGGGTTGGCTAGCCCGAAAGATCACCGTCGCCTGAAAATTACCGACGCATCCGAGATGATCAGTCGATACAAGGGCGATGAATTCAAGGGGGCGAATCGTCAGCTGAAAGAGCAGTTACTGAACGCGATGGTGGATCACGACATCGTCACCTTTGCAGGTTTCCATGAATTGCTGAACCAGCATGGCGCGGTGGTGGTGCGCAAGGGGCGCGACGGTGACTATCTGAACGTCACGCTACCGGATGCCAATAAAGGGATAAATCTGAAAGAATCCGTGTTCAGCCGCGAATTCATTGAGCTTCCGACGTCGGAAAAGCTCCAGCGCTTGAACCAAACAACCCCGCTTCGCTACGAATCGGGCCCGGCGGGACGCCGCAGCGACGACGCTATCCAAGCAAAGCTCGCCGTCTGGCACGATACCAAGGCCCGCCAGATCAAGTATCTGCACAGCGCCGGCAAAATCTACAAACAGGAATACCAACCCGCTGATTGGGCGACCTGTCGCGCAATTCTCAGCCGCGAAGAAGCGGCATTTAATCACAAACATCGACAGGAAAATCATGAGCGACCCGACGCTGGAGCACTTATTGCCCGTATTGGAAAGAATCTCGACGCAGCAGAACGCCATATCGGGGCAGCTCGCGCAAGCCTTGGCACTCTTGGAAGCATTGAACACGCCCGAGGATTCCTCGCTGCTCGAACAGCTCTCCGTGCTGTTGCAGCCGGCGAGCCAGGATATGACCGGGATCAAGTAGCAGGCCAACAACGCGTCCGCTTCCAGGTCATCCGACGTCGCGCCGACAATATGATCGGCCAGCTATGCACAGAACCTCTGGCGCGCCAGCAGATCAGCAAAGCGGCCGAACTGGCGGAATTCAAGAAAATTCGCACCCATCTTGAAGCACATCGCCTGCTGGATTACCTCTCGAAAACCCATGGCCTGATGCCGGAGAAATATGACATTACCCAAGGGCCGGACGGCAGTCCACGTATCCGGTGCGGGCACCGCCATCTGAACGTCAGCGACTTTCTGACCCGGGAAATGAATCTGCCCTGGCATGAGGCCGCACCAATCCTGCGCGAATGCTATGCAGCGCAGCGCGCAAAGATGCGCAACGAGCCGGCACGGCCAGCTGACAATAGCAGCAAACACTTGTGGCAAGCCTTTCAGGAGTGGAAGCGCGAGGTGCATGCTCCGCAGGCAAAAAATGCCTGGCAGCGCCAGCAGCAAAGCGAACGCGAGCGCCGTGCCGTCATCAAGGCCGACTGGCAGCGCGACAGTAGCGGCATCCATGCTGACCACACTTTGTTCACCGCCCAGCGTCGCGCAGCGTTGTCGGTTGCCCGTATGGCGCGCGCCGTTGCCGAGCAAAAGCTGCGCGGGCAGATTGCCATCGAACGTGCCGATCATCGGCAGAAATACCCGAAACGCCATTACGACCTGTACCCACAGTTTCTCGTCACCTGCGCCGAGCAGGGAGACGAACAGGCATTGGCCGAGTTGCGCCGGAAGTATGTGGAGGCGCTACCGGAAGGCGACTACATTCAGCCGGCAGCAACGCATGAAGCGACTCGACACACGGTGTTGCAGAGCCTGAGCTACCGCATCCATCGCAATGGAGATGTGACTTATACCCTGAAAGGTCAAGCAGCGCTGACCGACACCGGCCAGGTGGTCAAGGTATTGCAGTCGACCGACCGGGATGTGATCGAAACCGCACTGCGCCTGGCACAGGCCAAATTCGGCGAGAAGCTGAGTATCCACGGCAGTGCAGAATTCAAGCTGCGCGTCGTCGAAATTGCCGTGCAGAAAAATATGCGCGTTGTATTTGTTGATCCAGTGCTGGAAGCCCATCGACTGCGCCTGGTGAGTGAACGCATGGCTGTCTGGGCTACGATGAAGCATAGGCCACAGCATCAACCCACGACACAGCACCCCAAGCCCCCTGCCCCGCGCGTGCAATCTACCCAAGAAGCACCTGTCGCCTTGGCCGTCGAGCAATTCCACACCACCGCGCTGATAGCAACGTTTGCAAACAAGCCAGCCCGGGCAAACGGGCGATATCTGGGCCCTATCAAACGCGAGGACGCCTACTACCTATATCAGGATGTGGGCATGGGCGAGCTGGTGCGGCATGCCAAAGCCGATTTGGCGAAAAACAATCGGGGATTGCCAAAAAACGGTACTGACGTTGATATCCGTTACGATGCCAGCCGCCACGTGCAACAGGTGCGAGAACTCCAGCGCAGCCGTGGTATCCGGCGCTAGTTGATCATCCACCCCAGAGCACACTACGGAAACCCAAAAAAAACTTCAAGGAAATTTGAATCATGGCTAAGACATATCCGTTTATCCCTTTCCTCTGGATCGACTTTCCCTACTGTGTCCAGGATCACCACCTCATCGATTGGCCGGCATCGGAAACCACACCGAAGCACATCGCTGATCTCATTGAGCACAATTCTGGTCGCAAGATCGAGCGCAACGCGGATGGCAGCGCTCAAACCGAAGTGATTGACGCCCTACTCCATGAGATGCGGGAAGTTGCGCTAGAAGAGTTTAATGCCATGAGCGACCTGGTTTATCCATTCCCGGATTAATGTAAAACCCTCACTTTGCCCGGTGATCGGGCACCCCACCCGCCAGCAAAAGCACGCGGGCATGCGGGTTGCCGATCCAATCGCCGGGCCTTTCACACCTCACCTTTTACCCTGCCGTTTCAACAACGGACTCACAGCAGCACTGTTGCTTTGCTCTCTTGTTATCAATCCGACCGGCACCGCTATCGGACTTCGACCCCGCCAGCGCCAGTGAGCGGGGAATCGAATCCGCTAGCCAACCCAACGCCGGTCAAGCCGGCTTGATTAAAAGAGAGGAAAAACCATGAATCTATTCATTGCCCTGATCAAATTGCCGTTTGCGATGCTCCAGCTGGTCTGGTCGTTGCTGTTGCTGACACTGGAGCTGGCGCGTATCAGTTACCACCTTGGGCGATTACTTGTTATTCTGTTGATGACCTGCGGGCGTTGGTTGCACAGGGTGTACTCGCGTTGGTTTTAACCGGCAGGCAAAGACAAATGCTCATTTTCCTGGACACCGAATTTACCGATTTTATCGACTTTGAACTCATCAGTTGATCGAGACGCGCGTGAATTAAATGATTTTTCGGCTGGCGCGTGCGACCAAGATTACCAAACCCAGACCAGCCAGCATCAAGGCATAGGTTTCGGGTTCAGGCACAGCAGCGATGGCGAACGTGTAGATGCCTCCAGAACTGCCAATAGCGTTACCCGCGATATTCACATGGTAGTTACCGGAACCAAGCATTGCGCTAAAGGAGACGGGATCATAACTACCGACAGCTTGCGTAGCGCCAGTCATAAAATTATTGCCGGAATCAAACAGACTGGCGCTAAGACCTTGAATGTTATATACGCTCAGGCTACCAAAATTCAGTACTAGTTGAACGGCCGCCGCCGCTACGGAAGGATTGCTGCCTACAGTCATATTGTAGGTGTCCTGAAAGCTGCCAGGAGCCACGATGGACGTATTGTTATATGGCACCGTAGTCAAAGTGCCCGCATTATAGATTGCTGCCTGGGCAACTGTAGTACCCAGGCTCAAGGCCGCTACTACAGCCAGTTTAAGCATAGTACGCATCACGAAAGCTCCTATTCTCAAGGTGGGTTGAACTGGAGTTTCAGTATACGAAGGCTCTATGGTAGAAATATTTCTTATATAGGCCCAAGTTATGAGTTATTCGGACTACGATAACGGCAGTACCAAACCGGGACTCGATAGATAAACCGCACCCTTTTTCCAGCGCTCCTGCAGAAAATGTCCGTCAACCAAGAAACTCAGTCCGCGCGACGCGCTACCGCAAAAGCTATAACACTCAGGCCGGAAAGCCAGAGGAATCCGGTCTGAGGCTCAGGTACGGGTGACACAATCGATTCTACCCAAGGAGAATAAGCCGACAACAGCATGCCGCCGCCGGTAGACCCAAAAACCGGCTTGCCACCTCCTACCGTACGAATAAAAGTATTGATGCCAACCAATGTCCACTTACCCTGGCTGTCCTGAACAAAGCTGGGACTTCCGGAATCGCCGCCCGCCAGTGTGCCTTCTATCGTGTTGCCCAAAGTGTAATTGCGCGGAATATTCGGACCAAAAACATTGCTTGATACATGGGTACCGTCGAAATCGAATTCATAGGCTTCCTGCATGGTTCCGCCATTGGCATCACCATACAGCATATCCACCCGGTTTTCAGCCACACGCTTGACTGCTGGATTGGCACCAACAGTGACGCCCACGTCGCCTGAGCCGCCGCCACCATAGCCTACGAAAGTAATCGCATCTCCGCGCGCAAGCGGAGCCCAAGAAATCGGATACACCGGCACATCACCCGGCACATGACCATTCAGCTTGATAATGGCCAAATCGTCATGAGCAATCCCACCGGGGGACGCGAGCGATCCCGAATAGCTGGGATTAACATGCACCTCAGCAGTGCCAAATGTCTCTGTCAAGGCACCGCCATAGTTCAAATTAAACCGGATTTTCGTGGGATCAACACCATTGACTACATGTGCGGCAGTCAGCACGTATTGGTCACCAATCAACACTCCAGAATAGGTACTGCCGTTGATTGAAATTGAACCTACACCCGCAAAGGGTGAGTTTTTACTGTTCACATCCACTCGGGCAGCAGGAGAATCGGGGGCTATACCACCGATAATTGCGTGTGCCTGGTCTGTCAGCGCCAATACCAAAAAAATCAATCCCAATAGTTGCAGTGTTTTCTTGTTCATTATTTTACTGATCTCGATTCAGATGGCACCACTGCCTGTAAAAAAAAACTCCATTCAAATCTTATTCAAATCCTGCTCGGAAAAGCCCTCTTGAAAACAAAGAGCACGGTCGGTCAACCCATGCTCTTTGATCTTGCTATGGCCGCGTTGATTATTGCTGATTACGACGACGCAAACTGAGGTATCCAAGCAAACCCACCCCCAGCACCATCATGCTCCAGGTAGAGGCCTCTGGAACTGGACTCACATTAAATGTAATTCCAGAATATTTCTTTTCTGCGAAAGCCATTTGTGGGCCAGTATCGGCCTGGGTGTAAGCTAGCAGAATATTCTCCAGCGTGACGCGGGCACTTCCGACGTTATTCCAGGCAGCGCTATTCAGATCGGCATTCGCGCCAGCAGCCCAGTTGTGGTTAATACCATCCTTGATGGCCAGCGGAGCGGCCGGCGCGATTGAACCAACAATTTCCATCGACGGATTTGCATTGTTGCGCACGCGCATTTGACCCAGCGCATTCACGAAGCTGTTTTGCCCCATCATCAAATAATCACCGCCCTCGTTCAAATCAATCGAAGTTAAACGCAAATTCGCGGACGGCTTGAGCAAAATATCAAAGTTGCTGGTCTGGCTGGCAAGGCTGACGCCAGCACCATTGGTGGAAATAGCCTTGAAGCTGGTTGGAGTGAAAAATAACGTATTGCCGGACAGGGTCGGCGTGCCAAACAACCCAACCAGCGCATCGTCATAAGTAACGGAAAATGCCGCTCCATCGAGCGTTACCGGGGCTGCCTGGACGTATCCCGCCGCACTCGTCAAAGCAAGAGCAAGCAAAAGTTTTTTAGCTGCGAACATGATCAATACTCCTAAAAATTCATCATCAAAGTTTTGATTGGCTTGAATTCAAGCCAATCCCTAAACAACGGCCAGACTGGAATACCGAATTTTTCAAACATGCCAATTGAAATTTCTCGGATAACCCAGGATAAAGCGGGTGTATCTGTGCGCGCGGAAAACAATTACCCCATTTTAGCGTGCAGTACTGTGCGCTGTTCTGATTATACCGAGCCAATATTTCACTCAGCTTACCCGCTCAGTACCCTTACATAGGTCACTCGGTCTATGAATCCTTATCCGAAGCAATTGTATTTCCACGGTGCTTGGATAACGGCCAAGTTGATGGTGGTCGTGCGTTAGGTGTCCAGTCACCTATGAAGCAATACCTAGGCCAGATCTGGCTTTATGCGTACAGACCCAGAGGTTTACTCGGCAATGAGACGAGATTATTGGAATGACGGTTCGCCTTACACACGCGGAATAAGTGCAGAGAGGATGGTAGCCGGAACCCGGGCCGATCAGCAGTGTCTTGCCGTTTCGGCAATATTGATGAATTTGCTACGTAGGGAATTGTGCAGGATGCTCCGGAATACCCGGAGCTGTTGACTCACAACATTCGATTTCGGGAGCGCATCACGCCGTTTCTTCACTGGATCGTTTGAAGCCATCAATGCCATTAAGCGCGCAGATGCAGGCCAAGGATGGTTTCGCTATTGCAACCGTATGCCGTTTACAATAGCTGTCGCCGCGGCCAGAGAATGTGACTCAACAATAATATCGCCATGAGCCCAATACCCCACTGCGGCAAGGTCGGGATATCTGCGCTGTCGGCAGCAATGTTAATTACCACAGTGGCGCTGTTATTGGCAGTGGCTGAATCGGGCAGATCCGAAGTCACGCTCACAGACAAGTTTGCGGTCCCTGAGGCACCCCACATTACGGTGATATTGAGTACTACAGTTGCGGTAGCTTGCAAGGTACCAACCGGGCAGGTGACCACAGTTCCGCTTACCGCACATCCTGCCGTCCCTTCCACAAAACTTGCGTCCGCTGGCAAAGTGGCGGAGACGCTGACATTCGTCGCCGCCTGGGGCCCCGAATTGGATACACTGATTGAGTAAGCGGCCGTGGAATACGCCACGCCGTTGGCAGGCCCCGCGACACTGACTGACAAATTCGCCTGTGCTGCGGTATTGAGCGCCCAATTCAACGCTATATTTCCACTTGCCCCATTGGCCCCATCCACCGTGATTTCGTATTCCACCCCGGACTGCGCCTCGAACAACAGGCTGCTCACACCATTCGCGGTGCCATCGTTGTCATTGGCTGCGATGGGAGTCAGCGCATTGATGGCGGTTCCGCCATACACGGCAAGCATGGTATCAAAACTGCTGCCATGGGTGTCCAGGCTGACCTGGCCCGCCGCCGGCGCAGTCCACTTCCACCAGACCGAGCTGCCGCCGGCGTTACCCGCATGACTGGGCTCGCCGGGCTCCTGGGTGGCGAGCCGATTTTGCCCGGTTGTATTACCCGCACTGCCGCTCAGCGTGAAACGAGCAACGAAATCATCATTGGCCGGGCGAGTGGCGGCGAGCAGATTCAGGCGTGGCTTGACGATGCCGTTGCGAGGGTCGGTCAACGCAACACCGTTACTGGTCAGGCGAGTTGCCGTTTGGTCGAGCGTCTCCGTCGCAAACGCAGAGCGCAGAACCGCGACCGCCCCTGCTACATGAGGCGATGCCTGCGATGTACCGCCCTCGGTGTACCCACCAGCCGTTACCAATGCACCAGGTGCCAGCAGCGTCAGAAAATTCGCGCTATTGGAAAAGCATGTAATCTGATCCGCTTGGGTTGTCGTATCGCTGCACAGGCCTGCCCCCCAATTAATTCCACCATAGTTGGCGTCGTAGACCGCACCTACCGAAATCACACCCGGCGTGCACGCCGGGTTTGCTATAGCATCAGAATAGGCGTCGTTACCGGCAGCCGCTACCACGCTGATGCCGGCGGATCGGGCATTGCCCACCGGGGTGAGGAAAGGATTGCCGCTGCTACAGGGCGCGGTGTTTCTGCTGCCGTCGCCCAGACTCATATTGATCGCCGCAATGTGGTAGGTGGACTGATTGGCAATCGCCCAGTTCATCGCCGAGATAACGTCCGAGGTGTAGGCCGACGTGCCGGAGAACGCGTTGAGCATGGCAATACGGCTATCTGGCGCCACGCCAAGAGCTATCGCGGAGACATTGGTGCCATGGCTGGTATCGGTGGTTCCAGTGCCAAAATTGACCGAGGCCACCACATGGCAACTGGCGGGCGTGCCCGGTGCCGTACACGAGCCGAAGGCGGAACGCGTGTAGTCGATGCCATTGTCGATCACCGCGACGGTCGTGCCATTGCCTTTGTCTGCGGCGCTGGCTACTGCAGGTTGGCCGATAAACGGCAGGCTCACCGTCAGTACCGGATGGAATTCCCGGTTCGGGTAGACTGCTTTGACTGCCGGACTGGCCAGCAAGGCCTGGAGTGCTGCCATCGAGTGGAAACGCTTGTACGCCATGGGCAAATGACTATAGTCACGCAGCGTTTCTATGTCAGGACGCGCTATCGCACGATCAACCCCGAGCTTGATGGCCTGATACCGCTGGGCCTTCAGCGCGAGAATCCCGGCGTCATCGTGCATCAGTCCGGCACGCTGACGCATGGTCGCAGCCGCTTGTTCAACCGCCTGGGATTGGTATTCGACGATCAGATCAACCGCCTGTCCGGCCAGCAGCCGGCTTTCGATCGATGCCGGTAACGCAATAGGCTGGGCAAAGCAGACGCTTGCCCAGAGCAGCGGCAACGCGGCAATAAAGGCAAAAAATCGGTTGGCAGGCAAAATGATCGCTCTGAAGTAATGGTGGCTGGATTTACGCAGGGTAGCCACTGTGCATGACAGTTATGCGATGACAGCCAACTGCTCGGCTGCCCGAACCTGTCATCTCCGCGTCATGTTGCACGTTTACCCTTGACTCTGTTTCCTCCACTTTGGGCGCCTCCTGCTGCGCCCCTTTTTTTGGGCTTGCCGGGGGAGCCCCACAGCGAGCCTTCATGCCCGACACCCACTACGCCGCCCTGCTGCACGCCGACGCCCAGGCCCACGCCCGGCGGCGCCAGCCGCTGCGCCTGATCCTGATCTTCCTCGCGGTGTTCTTTGCCCTGCAGTACGCCTGGGAGATGAGCCGCGACACCTGGCTGGAACGCACCGTCATCGACCACGCCACCGTCATGCCCGCAGCCTGGCTGATCAATGCGCTGGGTAGCGCAGCGCCGGTACACGCCGATGCCTACCGCATCGTCTCGCCACTGGCGCGGCTCAACATCCGCAATGGCTGCGAAGGGCTGGAGACCCTGTTTTTGCTGGTGGCGGCATTTTTCAGCCAGCCTTTCCCATGGAAAGTGCGATTGTGTGGAATCGGCCTGGGCACCTTGCTGGTGTATGGCCTGAATCAAGCCCGCATCGTGATCCTGTGGCACGCCTGGCTGGATCAGCGCAACCTGTTCGGGGTGCTGCACGGTAGCGTGCTGCCGCTGGCCATGATCGCTGTCTGCCTGGCCTACTTCCTGGTGTTCCTGACGCGCCATGAATCTCACCCGGCGTGAAGCGCTGGGCATGTTGTTGCGCCTGGCGCTGGGCTTGCCGGTGCTGCTCGGGCTGGCTTGGCTCGGCGGCAGGGATTACGCCACCTTCTTTGTGCCGTTATACAAGTGGGTGCTCGGCCTTGCGCTGCCCGACTTCAGGGTGCTCAGCCTGGACATCCGCTTCGGCCACGAATACGTGTTTGCCACCGAGGTGATCGCCGAACACGTGCAAGTGCTGTACGGCCAGCTGCTGCCTGCCGGCTTCACCATCCAGGCGTCCACCCCGATGACCATCGCGCTGATTCATCCCATTGTGCTGGCGCTGGCGGCGCTGGTGTGGCCGCGGTTGAGCTGGCGTGGACGGCTGCTGCGCGTGCTGGCGAGCCTGCCGCTGCTGGTGCTGCTGGAAATGCTGGATGTGCCGCTGGTGCTGGCCAGTTCGATTCATGGCCTGCTCAGCTTCAACCTGGCTCCGAACGGTATCAGTGCACCCTGGCTGGTCGAATGGGTGCATGTGATGGATGGGGGTGGACGCTTTGCCTTGAGCATTGCCGCAGCGGTGGGGGCGGCGGGACTGCAGCGGGTGGTGACAGCTGGTCGGGTGGGGGGCGGCTGCGGGCTAAGGTTGATAGCGCTGCTGGCTAGTCCGATCTACTCATTAAAATGAGATGCCCGAGAAACAAGATGGTCATGTTGATGCGCCAAGCTGTCCCATCAAATCATATTGATGGCGCTGCTTGGTATCTGCTGTCAATCATGGAGTCCAGCAGCGAGCAGAGTGTTCTTAAGGAGTGCTGGCGCCAGCGCTGCAGGGCCATACGCATGAATACCGATTTCCAAACATAAAATTGTAAAGTCAAATGACATACTATTTGAAAAAACCAAAAGAGAAAAACATGCTGTGGCGTTTCGTCGCTTCAGTCGTTTTGACAATATCCCTTAGTGGTTTGTCCAGCGCCTCATATGCAAACTTCATTGAGCGTGAATGGCAAGGAACGGGTCAAAAAGACCTTATCTATGACACTACCTCAGGGCTGGAATGGTTGAAACTAACCGTGACGCAAGGCAGTTTCTCTTATAACACGATGCAGACCCAGCTCCTTCCAGGTGGGGAGTTTTACGGTTTCAGATACGCAAATGCGGGTGAAGTTAACAGTTTGTTTCATTCGTTTGGCTTGGCAATGCACGGTCTGGACAACACGGTCGCCGACCATGCTCGGATCGAAAATTACCAAGCACTCTTCGGAATCACGGAGCAAAACATATTTTGGGGAAATTTTATTCAGAATAACTACACATTTGGACTATTCGAGCAAGTTGATCCTGATAACTTTTACGGGCTAGGAAATGCGCATTTCTATTCGTTCGTATCGGAGAACTTTGCATTTGGCTATACAGAAGTCACTACTTACCCTTGGCTAGACTACCGAACAGATCACAGTCTTGGACACTATTTGGTTCGTAGAGGTAGCATCCCTGAGCCGGGCAGCCTCAGCCTCGTACTGGTAGGCTTAAGCGTTATAGGCTTCATGGCTCGCCGCCGAACCACTTGAATATCACGCGTTTCGTTGCCTGGGGCACCTATCTAACGGAGAACGAAATCATTGGGTTGTACTCGATTGATACCCGCCGACGGCACCCATGTGAATCACGCCATGCGCCAATACACCCTGCCGCGCGGCAACGGCATGACGAATGGCTCATGCTCCTGGCTGACAGATGCCTGTCACATAGTGGTCATAGGTACTCTTTACAATTAGCAGCGGTATTGGTCTGCATTATGTACATCGAGGAGCGCTTCTATGACCATAGAACATATTGTGATCATCGTCAAAGAGAATCATACCTTCGATAATTATTTCGGGACCTTCCCAGGCACCGATGGCGTTATGCTGGACATGGCTGAAAACCCGCCACCGAGTGATCCGGATCATAAGCACGAAACATGGATGAATCGGGCTAACGAAGCTCGCTATCGCGTGCAGTATGGCCGCAATGACATTCCGGCTTATTTCAAACTGGCCGAGCAGTTCACGTTGTGCGACAACTATTACTCCGAAGTCGCCGGCCCCTCTACGCCCAATCATCTAATGTTGATCTGCGCGGATGCGCCGATCATCAACAATCCTCGCAATCATTATCATCCCCATGCGGGAGAGGCCTACAATTTGAAGTCCTTGCCCAGGCAGCTTGAGGATGCGGGATTAAGGTGGGGCAATTATGGCGGCTATGCCTTCCATTACATCAATGAACTCGCGCAACATCATGCGAACCACACCCGCGATCTGTTTGTGCAGCATGCCAGCGCGGGCCAATTGCCGTCGGTATCCTGGGTTTATGGCGATGGACGACCTGACCTGTCGGAGCATCCCAAGCAAAATGTCACGGACGGCTCGCAATGGACGGTCGAGCAGATCAACGCAATTATCGCCGGTGGTCTATGGGAGCGTACCGCCATATTCATCACTTGGGACGATTGGGGCGGCTGGTACGACCACGCCGAACCGCCGACCGTCGAAACTTGGGACAGTCGGCGGGCGCAGCGCGCTGTTGATGCCAATGCACAGTTTGACGGTGAGCCCTTTCGTTACGGCTCACGCGTTCCCTGTTTGGTGGTTAGCCCCTATGCCAAGGCGGGGCATGTGTCCAAGCAATTGAATTCGCATGTCTGTCTGGTGCGTTTCTGCCAAAAGATATTTGGCCTGCCGCCATTAAATGACAGGGATGGGAATTCGAACGCGATGGATGATTGTTTCGATTTTAATCAACGACCTCTAAGTCCACCTGGCAGGATGTAGTGGCCGGGTAGAATGATGTGAGAGAAATATGAGTGCATGGAATACCGGGACATTTGACAATGACGACGCGGCGGACTGGCTGGCTGAGTTGCAGGCAACAGATGACGATGCAGTCTTGCAAGCCGCGCTTGAGGCAGCAGATGCCGGAGAGGACTATCTCGAAGCGCCCGAAGGCGCTCGCATCCTTTGCGCGTGCGAACTCGTGGCGGCTTTAACCGGACAAGCGGCTTCCGACCTACCCGAGATGGCGCGCGAGTGGGTGGAGCACCACTCCGCGCTTGATGTTTCCACGCTGCTTCCCATAGCCAGAAATGGCATTGACCGCGTGCTTGCGGTGGATAGCGAACTCGAAGAACTGTGGCGGGAAAACGCAGATGAGTACTCCGCATGGCGGCAAAGGGTATTGACCCTCAAGGACAGACTGGACACCTGACCCACCCCTATTCCTCAACTCAGGGACTTCATCTTGGGTGACACCTCCGACCATACCCTCCTGACTGAACAGGAGGCTGCCGCCTTGCTCCAACCCTACGTGCACAATAAGTCCGCTCTAGATTGGCTCACAATTGACCGTCTGCACGGCCCTGCCATCCCATTCATATTGTTACAGGGGGATCCCTATTACCGAGAGAGTGACTTGATCTTCATTATTACCCGCATGCTGGATTCGAAAGCGCGTTTTGTCCGCGTTAATCATCGGCTCTACGCCGACCATCGCAATTTGTCCGAACGACGCAGGAATGGTGAACGCAGGAAGTGTGAAGTGATTTATTTGCGGCAAGGAATTGAACGTCGCCGATGGAGTGATCCGGATCGCCGCCTGAGCGGTAGTAATCGGCGCGCTCACCCACAATGACCCAGGAAAAGTGATCGATCCAATTCAGCAAAGCCAGAATTTTCCAGCACAAGAGATACTCATCATTCTTGGTTAAATTTGAATTTGCATTAAATGACACTGGGTTTGGCGCCTGTTCTATCTGCGTTTCCGTCCGAGCAGCACCAGCATGGGCAATAGCAGTGTCATCAACCACAGTGTACCGGGCTCGGGAACAGAAAGAGAAATGCTGCCTGCTCCAGGTTGCAGGAAAACCGGATTGGCAGAAAGAATAGGCTCAGATGGCAGGATTAGTGGCCCACAATCATAGGGCAGAGTACTGAGACACACGTTCCCGCTCGTTGCTGCATTGCTAAGCCCCCTACCCCCTATCAGGTCAATGCCGCCGTCACTGATACCTCCGGTGAAGATAAGCTGTCCGGACGTTTCGAGTATGAGGAGGTTAATTCCCGTAACGTCGATAACTCCGGCAATCAAGATGTCTCCCAGCGACAGCAGTGTTACATTCGGCATCCCCGCATTAAAGCGCAAGGTGGTGTTAGCACCGATGTTGATCGAACTGAAATCAAAAATTCCGTCGGCACGGAACGGCAAAGTGTAGTCAGTGGTGGGCGCGAGTGATCCGTCGGCTCCGCTAATGACCGTGGCGTCCGAAGGGAAGGCTGCGGTCAATGTGAACACAACCATCAACGCTTGAATCCATTTGTGCATCACAAGCTCCTCCGCTAATTGGTGGTAATGAAACTTACTGTCCAGCCACGACCGTTTGATTTCAGTGTGTGTAATTCGGGTAGCCCATTTTAAGCGGCTCAACACTCAAACTACAGATACCCCGACTTCCGGATTCAATAGGCGTTACGGTTTCTAAGCACGACAAGGAAAGTCTTGAGGATGATCACCAGGTCGAATAACAACGTCCATTGGCGCAGATAATCCAGATCGTATTGAATACGTGCACGCATTTTTTCCACGGTTTCGGTTTCGCCACGCAAGCCGTTGACCTGAGCCCAGCCGGTAATGCCGGGCTTAACTTTGTGGCGCAGCATGTAGCCATTGATGAGCTTGCGATACAGCTCGTTATGCGCCACCGCATGGGGGCGCGGACCCACCACGCTCATCTGGCCCTGGAGCACATTGATGAATTGAGGCAGTTCATCCAGCGACGATTTGCGCAAAAAAGCCCCGAATCGCGTCACGCGCATGTCCCCTTTCGTTGCCTGCTTAATCTCCTCATGGCTATCCTCGCAGACCGACATGCTGCGGAATTTGTACACCATGATTTCCTCTCCATCTTGTCCGTAACGGCGCTGTTTGAAGAGTATAGGACCAGGTGACGAGAGTTTTACACCCAATGCAATCGCTGCCATTAAAGGCGCCAGCAATACCAGCATCAGACTTGAAAAAACAAGATCAAAAAAACGTTTCCCAACCCTGTTGATGCCATAGAGCGGGGTTTCACATATCGCCAGCACCGGTATGCCGCGAATATGATCTATACGCGCCTGGATCAAATCAGACACGAAAAAATCGGGCACGAAATAAATCGATGCGGTGGTATCGCGCAATTCGTTCAGCATCTTGACAATACGAGGTTGCGAACTGACAGGGAGCGCAATGTAAACCAGGTCGACGTTGTTGTTTTTTACATACTCAGGGATGGTTTCCAATGTACCCAGCACGCTGTCTTTACTGACTACCAGTCTGTCTGATTGAATACGGTCATCAAAATAGCCGACAAATTTGATTCCGGAATATCGATCCGAATCGAACGCCTCGGCTAGCTGCCTGCCGAGCTTTCCCGCACCGACGACCACGGCGGTACGCTCCCCGCCTTCCAGCACAATCAGCCGGGGCAGCAGACGCGAAGCAAATCTATGCGCGATAAACAACATGACCGGAACAGCCAATACCCACTGCACAACAACTTCCACGGGAAAGGTATCTTCATAACCTCCGACATAGCCAAACAACAGCAGTATTCCCGCCACGCTGAACCATGGCAGACTGATGTCACTGAAAAACGCGCGAAAAGTCGGCTCAGGCCAGGTGCCGGGGAATGTCAGAGAGAATACAATCAGGGACAGTAACTGATATTCTCTGCCAAAATTTTCCCCATTGAGCAAGACAACACCAACCAGCGCAGCAATGCTGACTACCGGATCGAGCAGCAGCTTTGTTAGCGAGGCGAGCGAGAGTTGGCGGCGAAATAGCCACTGCTGATGATTTTGACGAAGGCCGAGTTCTTTCATGTGGGGCAGTCTATCTTGTGTTCGTGACAGCCTTGCAACACCGGGGTTACATCTCGCCCCTATGTTTCCGGGTCAGCATTGATCATTCTTGGGATTTCAGCTTTTTTCCAGGTGTCAGACAATGTCTTCGTCAAGCCTTCTACCTGAATACTTTCCGTATGAAACCTGGCAATCTCTTATTGAACAGGCTTAGCGACGGCCTATTGCATAGTATTCAATACCCTGCTCGCGAACCTGCGAGGGAACATATAAATTACGCCCATCAAAAATGGCAGGAGTCTTCAATGCAGCCTTGATTGCAGCAAAATCCTGCACGCGAAATTCTTTCCATTCAGTCACAATCGCCAGCGCATCGGCCGCTTTCAACGCACTCATCGGTGAATCTGCATAAGTGAGTCGCGCATCAGCTCCATAGATACGCCTTGATTCCTGCATCGCCACCGGGTCGTAAGCAGTCGCGGTCGCACCCAATGCCCACAAACCTTCGATCAAAACACGGCTGGAAGCAGCACGCATGTCATCCGTATCAGGCTTGAACGCCAGCCCCCATATCGCAAAATGCATGCCTTGCAAATCAGAACCGAAGCGTGCCGTAATCTTGTCCAGCAGCACCCGCTTCTGCGCCTCATTGGCAGCTTCCACTGCTTGCAAAACCTTGAGAGTCACATCGTTTTCGAGTCCAGTCCGGATTAGTGCCTGTACATCCTTGGGGAAACAGGAACCTCCATAACCACAACCCGGATAAAGAAAATGAAAACCGATACGCGGGTCTGCGCCGATACCCAGACGCACCTGTTCGATATCGGCACCCAATTTATCCGCCAGAATCGCGAGCTCGTTCATGAAAGAGATACGCGTCGCCAGCATTGAGTTTGCAGCATATTTGGTCAGTTCGGCAGAGCGCACATCCATGACCACGATACGGTCATGGTTGCGGTTGAACTGTGAATAGATGTCACGCATCAAAGCAATCGCACGCACATCCTCAGCACCAATCACAATCCTGTCGGGGCGCATGAAATCCTCTACTGCCGCCCCCTCCTTCAGAAATTCAGGATTTGAAACAACCGCAAAAGGAATGTCAGTACCACGTTTGGCCAATTCGGCCGCGACTACGGCACGCACCTTATCTGCCGTACCGACTGGTACCGTCGATTTGTCCACAATGACCTTGTACTCAGTCATGTGACAGCCAATGTTGCGGGCGGCGGCAGTCACATACTGCAAGTCAGCCGAGCCATCCTCATCGGGCGGCGTACCTACGGCGATAAATTGCACGTTACCAAAGGCCGCGCTTTCCTCTATGCTGGTGGTAAAGTGCAGGCGCCCGGCAGCAACATTGCGCTGCACCATTTCCAGCAGCCCCGGCTCATGAATGGGCATGCCACCCGATTTCAGCGTATCGATCTTGCTTTGATCGAGATCCAGGCAAAGCACGTCGTTGCCGACTTCTGCAAGACAGGTACCAGTGACGAGACCGACATAGCCAGTGCCAATGACAGTGATTTTCATTGTTATTTCCCGGTTAAATTACCTTCTGCAAAGCCAGGGCTTACCTCAGCGTTGTTTCTTGGAGTTGGCTGGTAAGCTGCTGCCTGGCAGGTGTTTACCAACCCCCTTCCATATTGGGAAGCCAGCGGATTGAGCTTGTGCCCAAGATCATGGGCTGTAGATTGAGTTTTAGACCTGCGTCCAAAGCCCAACTTACAACTGCGTAGCCTTACGCTGATCAAATTGCCTGCGCTACTTGCCCATCCAAAACGCCACCGTAGGTGAATGCCCCACCTGCCGGAGCTTCTGGAGAAATCGGATCGTGACGAGGCACCTTTTGTTGAAAGTAGTCCTTGCTGAAGCAATGCACATCTGGCGAAGCCAGTGCTTCCGTAATGGGCCACCAACGCAGTTCCACATGCGGTCTCTCGGGACTGGGCAAAGGGAAATCTTCCGCCACATTCAATTCGTGGCCGAGCACCACATAATGCGATGGAACGCCCGCTTCTTCGGCAAAGCAATCCGCGTGAAAATGCTCGAATGCCCCAAGCCATTTAGGCACAATCTTTCCCCCTGCGAGCGCGACGCCCAAACCGAGCTCGGTTTCGGCAATACGTGCAAGCGCGGACTGGATAGGTTCATTCTTGAAAATACGGCCGCCCGGTACAAACCAGGATGGCTGCGCCGATTGGTTGTTCCGCATACTGAGCAATACCTCCTGGCCACGCATCACGACCAGACCAACGGAAACCAGCGGCGCCACGACTATGGCGTTTTCTATCGCACGAGTCCGGGCATTGCCGAAAACCAGTTGTCTGGTTGCGCCAATCACGAACAGGGTGTTGGTGACCAAATAGCGTTTCCATAAACGGCGCGGCTCGGAAACGAGGCGATGCAGCCATTCCAGCCCCGCGTTTTGCATCCATACTGGCGCCCGGCTGATCGTACCAGCGTGATAATCAAATGCTGCACCCACACCAATCATGACCGCATTCACTCTGCCACGATGAGCCGCCATCCACTGTTCCTGCTTGGGGCAACCGAGGCTTACCCATACCGTACCTGCCCCAGAGGCATTAATGCGTGCCACATCCGCTTCGTCTTCAGCGGCTGTGGCCGGCCGAAACGGTGGAGAGTGCGCACCTGCAATCCTCAAGCCAGGAAACGCTTCTACTAAACGACGCTGTAAAATTTCCAGCGTTTCCGGTCTGCTGCCGTAGAGATAAATGGACTCACCCTTTTTTGCAGCCTGTTCGCAGTACTTCCACATCAAGTCAGGGCCGTTGATACGTTGCTGATCCACGTAACCAAGCTTGCGCAGCACCCAGGCAACCGGCGCCCCGTCCGGAGTTGCCATATCAGCCTCTTTCACCACACGACCAAAAGCTGCATCTTGTCCGGCAGTCACAACCGCATGTGCGTTGCAGATACACACGTAACGGCTGTCGCGCCGAGCAGCCCAGCGCGAAATACGCGCAAGCGCATGCTCCCAGGTCAATACGTCTATGGGTGCCGATAGCACGGCGGCTGTTTTTTTCTCATACATGGTTGTTATTCTTTTTGTCGAATGCGGTATTTCCGCCAGCGGCACCGATCACATACTTGATCGGTGTGGTTGTCGCTGACTCTACGGCCAGCTCGTAGCGTTTCATGGTCGGTTCTCCCTTATGGTTGAATCTGTGTCGAACAGTATCCGGATGGATAGGGAAAATCGCCGCAAAAAAACTTCACTCTCCCCGCCCATTCCCCGCGGAAGCTGCGAGTTGAGACTGTGGGAGATAGTAGGTTTTTGTGATGACTCCGGCGTGACGAAACAATGAGCCGTTCGGACTATGAAACCGCTAAACCGGGGCTTAACCTGGAAGAAGCAATTGAAGCCACAGAGAACACAGAGGCCACGGAGTGGACGCGAGTTTTGAGGAAGATTGTTTTTCTGCTGATGTGTGAGTCTGGAAAAGCCGCCAATATTCTGGAGCACAAAAAAAAGCGAGTGGCGCTTTATACATCACTCGGCAAACATGATCAAAATCTCATGTGGGTCTGGCTTTATGCCGACCTACGATCGTGCGGCAATATGCTGCAGATTATGTGCCGGTTGCGGAATCTTTGCCCTTCACTTCCCGGATCGCGTCTTGGTAGATCGCGATCAACTGCTGATAATTGCGTTCCGCCGTAAACTCGGCCTCGTAAAGGGCGCGGGCATTACGCCCCATCTGCGCCATCTGTTGCGGATGCTGCTGCGCCCACCGCATCTTTGCGGCGAGATCTTGTGCATTACCCGGCTCAAACAACAGCCCTGTCACGCCATCTTCAACCAGATCAGCCAATGCGCCAATACGGCTGGCAATTACCGGCAAGCCACAGCCGAATGCCTCAACCAGCGTGCGCGGAAAGTTTTCATACCAGATGCTTGGCAATACCAGCGCCATAGCTCGGTTCATTTCACCACACACAGCTTCGCCAGACACCGCCCCGAGCGCGTGAATACCGGCAACACCCTCCAGCAAACCAGCCTCGGGTCCGCTGCCTGCCATCCGTACAGAGGTATTAATGAGTTGCCCGGCGGCAGCCACGAGTACATCGACCCCCTTTTCAGCCGACAGGCGCCCAACAAATAAAAATCCGTCACGAGGACCCTCGACGGGCGCAGCAAAGTCAACGAAATTAGGCTTGATCACAAAGCGTTCGGCAGGCAACCCCCCTTCAATAAATTTGCGCCGGCAAAAATCGTTCAGTGCGATATAGCGCGTGACCTTGTTACGCCAGGTTCCCATGGCTCGATGCACCGTTATCATGCTAGTCAATACTGCGCTCTGCACCTTAGATCCGCGATAACAGCCGCGCACCACGCCGCGCCAGGGTACGCTGCCCAAACAATCCTCACAAACACGCCCTTCGCGCAAAAACATCGCTTGCGGGCACAACAGCCGAAAGTTGTGCAAGGTCTGCACCACCGGCACAGCCAGGCGATCGGCAACCCAGTAAATGGCAGGCGAAATCAAAGGAAAAGTGTTATGGACATGGATCAAGTCGGGCTTGAAGTCCAGGATGCGCGCTGTTACATCATCACGCGTCTTGAATGACCAGGCGGTCTGAACGGCGGTTTTAATGCGCGACGCCTGCTTGATCTCATCGTTATGGCGAAAATACGTTTCCACCACATGCCCCCTGGATCGCAACAACGCCAGCTCATCCTCTACCACGGCATCCTCACCGCCGCGTTGCTGGTATGCGTTGTGTGCCAGCAAGATACGTAAAGTACTCACTTCGCCCCGCTTCCAGCATGAAGCTGGCGTGCCGGATTACCTACTACAGTCACGCCAGGCGGCACGTCATCCACAACCACTGAACCGGGCCCGATAGTGGCACCAGCTCCAATTGTTATCTGGCCGATCACCACCGCATTCGGAAAAATACAGACATCATCCCCAATAACCGGCGATCCTGCCTTTCGCCCATTGCGCTTACTGCCGATTGTCACGCCTTGGAACACAGTGACGTTTTTACCCAATTGCACGTTTGAATTAATAATGATCCCGTATGGATGATTCATGCGCAGAGGGTGCTTAAGAACGGGCAATTCCACATGGAACACAATAGACACCAGTTTTCTCAAAATTTTCGGCTTCCAACCCCCCCCGCTGAAAATCCAATTGATAAACCTGTTGACCGGACCAATCGGGTCGCATCGAACATCCGTCATAAACATCCCCTCCACACACCCTTACGCGCTGGCAAAATTAACTTCAAGAAACTGTGTAAGCCGCTTTGCCGCGACGCCACTGGCATATTCCTCAAGGAAACGCTCGCGCACAACGAGGCTGGCTGCGGCCATCCAGCCCGGATTACTCATGGCATCGGCCACGATGCAGGCTGCCGCTTTGGCATCGTGCAACGGCAGCGCCGAACCCCCTGCGCCGTCACCTAGCACTTCTGGAATGCCGCCAACCGGTGCGGCAAACACTGGCCGCCCACGCGCCATCGCTTCAATCAGCGTGATCCCGAAACTCTCCAGCGTGGCCACATGAATGTAGGCACGGTGCCGTCCAATTTGCTCGGCAGCATTGCTGGCGAATCCGGCAAAACGCACCAGCTCGCCGATTTTCAAGGCCCGCGCCTTGTCTTCCAGTGCCCTGCGATCCGGCCCGTCACCCACCAGGGTCAGCGACAATGGCTGTCCCATATCGCGCAGCGCTGCGACAATCTCCAGCAGGTATTGCTGATTCTTACGCGCTTCAAGCGTGCCGATAGTAATCAGGTCGGCCACAGCCGTTTGCTTTTCCGGCAAGCCTGGGTCGGGCAAAAAATTCGGCACCACGGCGGCGGCGACTTTCGTTATGGCCGGGATGCGCCCAACCAGCTCGCGCCGCATAAAGTCGGATACGAATACCAGTCCGTCCAGCCGCGGCAACACCTCGGCTTCGAAAGCCTGGATCGCGCAATAAAATCGCCCACCGTTCGGTATCAAGCCCTTGCCGGCCCACTCGTCGGCTTGCGAGATATTGAAGTGCGTCACCATCACTACCCGCTGGTTTTTCGACACCCGCGCACTGAGCGCTGCTTGCGCAGAAAGAGGGCATTGCGCATACACCACGCATGCGGCGCCTGTTTGCAGGCGGCGCTTCAATGCCTGTCGCAAAAAATAGGCGTGCCAGTGGCGATACCACCACACACCCAGCTCTCGATTAAACAGATCGACCAGTTTGCGCAAACCGAATACTGGATATACCTGCCAAAGGGGCGCACTGTAAGGAGTGATCAGATCACATCGCTGACCTATCTCGCCCAGGTATGCCATGTATGCACGAAAGTGAGTCTGAACGCCCGTCTCGCCCTTGGGCCGCATTATGGTCGCGATCAGGATTTGTTGAGACATGCGAGCACCCCCTGTACGTAGTTATCCACCATGCATTCCAATCCAAAAGCCTCGGATGCTTCGCGAGCCGACTCACGCATGCGCCGGAGTGAGACAGGGTCATGGAAACAAGCGGATACAACCTCGGCATAGCTTCGGGGATCAAAGTCGGTCATGGCGCCATTGACCGAATCGGTTAAGTAGTCTATTTCCGGGGAATGCAAAGGAATATTGGTGGTGAACAGCGGCAGGCCGGCTGAGAAAGCCTCAAGTACAGCAAGCCCAACCAAGCCTGGGCACAAAAAGATGTCAGCAATGGCGAAATAAGCGGCCTTATCAGCCCCGAATCGTGGGCCGACGTAATGAATCCACTCGTGGGTAGCTGCAGCCTCGCGAGCCACCGACTCTTCCGGTCCAGCCCCAACCAGAACGAGGTGAAAGCCCGGCACCCGCGCATGAATGTCGAGTGCCGCCTGGACCAGAAAATCCAGTTTTTTCGAGACATGCATGCTGCCACAAAACAGACCAACAGACGCTTCAGCAGATATGCCAAGACTACCCCTAAGCGCCAATTTCCGCCGGTCATCGAAAGCCCCAAGCTCTTTTTTGAAAGACTCCAGGTCGACGCTGTTCTGTACAACGGTAACGCGATCCGATGCAAAGCCATTGTCCACCACGTACTGTGCAACTCTTGCCGTGTACGCAAACCACCAATCAGCCCTGCGCAACAAAATACGCTTAACCAGCTCCATCCATTGCGATCCATCTTGCTGCCAGTTGCGGCCATGACCCCAATAGGCCATCCGCACCAGCCCAAAAACACGCAGGACAACAAACATATAATTGAGCAGGTGCTTGGATGCCTGCTCGACAATAACGAGATCGGCTGCAATGGCCTGGCCGAGACAAGGCTGATACAGCAGCCGGTAGCCGGCAAACCAGTATGCTCGCACCTTGTGGCCGTATGTGATCGGCAAATCAAGCGCGTCTTTGCGCAATGCCTCCTTGTCATTAGGCTTGCTATACACAACCTTTAACACTATCCCCTCTGACTGCAATCGCTCATACAGCAAATCGAAGAAAGGGCGTCGGTATTGCTTGGCAACCGCCTGGATGATGCAAACTGTACGCACGCTCAAAGTACCAGTCTCCCTGTCCCGCTTTTCATAATTCCTCGTTTGTACATCATTACAACACTCCAAAAATGAACGAGCTCGGAGTGTTCATCGCGAATTTTCATCATTAATGATCACTGGCCGACCATCCAGCGCAATTTCGTGTCCTGCCGGCAGGATCTCGGGTACGCGACCCCAGCGTGTTGCGTTGTGGTCGAACACGATGAGGAGTGGCTTAACATTTTTTCCTGCCAACCAGACCACCTTGAATCGGCGCCCAGCGGTACGCACACGACATTGCCACAAGCTCCCTGTAGGCTGGCAACTCGCTGCTTCAAACTGGTCGAACAGGTGAACGGCTGCCGAAGCAGCTGCGCTGCCAAAATCAAAGTGAGTGCCCGGCTCAAAGAAACCGAGGTTTTTGTTATCCCACGCGTACCAGTAAACCCGCGACACCCCCTCGGACGCATTAAGCAGGTAGGTGCGCAACGTCAGGGCATACACCAGATCTTCCACCGACATCCCGGGCCACTGCTTCGCCTTCGCTGCAAATGCCACACCGACCTCGGTGTTCCAGATCGGCACATGACTGAGCCCATGCTTCGCCAGCACCTGCCGCATTGCACGGATGGTTGGCACTGTTTGCTCAGGTTCTTCAGAAAAATAAAAATGCTGGCTGACGACATCGAAATACTGCCCGCCTCCAGCCGCAAGATAACGATCGAACTTCTCTGCCCAATGACCGGAAGAATGGAACGACGGTGAGAGTACGCACGCCTGAGGATCGGCACGCTTGATCTCCTCGTAGGCCACCCGCGCGAGGCTCACCATGGCATCGACAGAACCGGTAAAGAACTGCGCGGGAGCCCCACCTGCCCCAGGCTGCTTGAAAGCCGGGTCGCTCGGGAAGCTCGCCTCGTTCCAGGGTTCGTAGCACTCGATACGGCCGCGAAACGTGGTCGCAATAGTGCGGACATAGCGCCGCCAGTTCTCAATGTTCGCCGGCTCGGCGGCACATCCAAACCCGTAAGCACATTTTTCATCAGGCCGCGCAGACGCCCAACGCGGTGTGTTGCCGATGGTCCAGAGAATTTTAAGATGGGCTTTTTCGCTGGCGGCAACATACTCGTCGATGCGGTCAAACTTCCACAGATGCGGTTGCGGCTCCAGGCTTGACCAGCCGGTACCCGTATCCCAGAGGCGAATAGCGCTGTACCCCTTGCTGGCGGCTGCCTCAATGTGCGCCGGGTCGTGCACATGAATTCCTAGCGTCATGATACCGCCCGCGGCAGCGGCTACGTTCCAAACAGCCAGCGCCAACAAAGCACATGTCAAGGTTAATTGTTTTTTCATGATGGCGAACCCAGTTGCTTGTGCTGATCCGTGGCGCTCGACAATCCGCGCAAAGCCAGGAGCACCATGACCAGGGGCCAGGTTTTGGTGGCAAACAACGACACAACGGTCGTCAAACCTTGAAGAATAAAGAGCAATAACGCCACCGTCCCCGTGCCGCGCGCCCATTTCGGCATATCCGGGCTATGCGACATGCGGAACATCTTGATCCAGAGTACCATGTAGAATATCAAGCCGAAGATGCCTTGCGTGGTCAGAAGATGAAGCATCTCGTTATGCGCATTATGAATATCTTCACCGGGCAAGCTATTTTCAGCAGCAAGCACAATATCGCCGGACAAGCCTCGTCCAAACAACCACTCAAGCGGCGAGAAGTTTGTTATACCGATTATCAGATTCGTCCAGATATCACTGCGCCCCTGGGTGAATGCGCGCTCGTTGCTGGTATCGAAGCCAAGCAGCTTGGTAGGGTCGTATACCAGCATGACAATCAAGGCCAGCCCCCCGAACAACAGACCAAAGCGGATAATCATACGAATGCTGATGCCACCTTTAAAGGCTATAAAAATCAGTGCAATCAGAAAAGTAAAATAATTGAGCCGCGAATTGGAAAGAATGATTTGCACAGCTGCCATCGCCATCAATAGGGCCAGAACAGCAGTGATCGTGTTGCGCGAATACAGTGCATAAATCACCGTGGCAAAACATAATGCATAAGCCAGATCGGTCTTGAAGAAATAATACCCTTTGAATGTATGAACCGATCCCCATTGAATCCAGCCAAAATCGAATGGCAATAACGCTGCATTGACGCAAATGGTCAACACTGCCCCGGCTGCCAAAGCATAAATCATCCAGCGATCCGCCGCATAGGCCACCAGTACGAAAAACACGAACGGGCTGATGATCTTGAATATTTCCGACGGGGGGCCCCCATAGGTAACAGCCAGTCCGAACAGGAAAAAGAAGTACAGGGCGATCAACCCGATATAGGCGAGCAATGATTTATTGCGGGGGTCCGTCGCAACCCCCTGAAATGCCATGCCGTATCTTGCGAATAGCGAAGCTAATCCAAGTAATAAAATATAGCCATATTTCACCGCCCCCACTTCGTAGAAAGCATCGGTGAGAGGCTTGGCCAACACCAGGAAAAGCAGCGGCACTGAGGAAAACAGCGGCAGGTCCAACTTCCGGCGCGCGGCCGGAGGGGGCAGCAGCGAAATGGGCCGCCCGACCTGAATTGAGCTGGCGCTATTTGAAACAGGAGGGTTGTTCAATTTTTTCCCCTTTCTAACCAGATAATGACGGGGCCAAAACGGCCTGCCGAAAGCTTTGTATAAACCATCGCTGCCAGCGGTAAGCCCAGAAACCAAGTGACTCTGAAAGCAAACAACAACACGATGGCACAGCAACCAGCCAAAAGTGGCGGTACACCGAAGCCTATTGCATTTACTTGTGGCAAGCCATGCAGCACGGCCGCCACGCAGACACCCGCCCCCGCCAGGGCGGCATATGGCGACCATTACTCGTCACCAGTCTGTCCACAGTTAAGAGAGCAGTAAGCCTATAAATACCCGGTTTGAACTCCACCAGTATGTCGTCCACAAAATCTCCGGCTCCATCATGCAAGAATGGGCTATGGAGCCACTCATCAAGAGATGCGAAGCGGATACATGTTCCAGAGACCGGGCTCTGATCGTCGGGCACGACCACTGCTCGTTCAATACCTGGCAAGCTCACTCCTGAAGAGCGCGCGTTCGCGGCGTATGCTGTTTTGATCTGCTCTATCATTTCTGCCGTGACATACCCAGCTTAATGCGATTAACCTCGCCAACGATCAGCTTGAAATAGGGCCAGATGAAATAGATCGGCCAAGCCAGGCCACCATGCCTGCGGGTGAAATGGCTCCAGGAGCGTGGGGGCAACCCCTTACGGGACATTATTTTTTTCCAGCGGGTGGACAACGGCAGATTGCTATCCCGGTAGGTGCCTGATGCTGAGTTGTTCGAGCAGTGGCCTACAAAGCCCGGGGCCACGAACACGCGGAACCCCTTGGCACGAGCACGCAGAGCGTAATCAATGTCGCCCATGGCATGTTCAAAAACCGGATCCAGATTGCCGACCGCGTGGGCAATCTGCATGGGGATCAACACCACATTACCGTTCATCGCATGGCATTCGACCGGCTCCGTTGCATGCCATGTCCGCTGATAGGAAAAAGGCCGCCAGCGCTGCGGCGCAATATGGCCGCCATAGGTCAACCGCCCGGTTTCGCGATCAGCAGTCGAGCCAACAATCATCACTGGTTTGCCATGTTTGTGCCTGAGTGTGCGTTCGATATTCAACAGTATGACAATGGCATCGGGCAGCAGATCGGTGTCGTCGTTGAGCCAGAGCAGGTAGTCGGCACCGCGCTCCATGGCACGTGCCTGTGCCTGGTGCATGCCACGATTCCAGAACAAGGTACCATCGCCCGCCATCATCTCCACCCACGGATGCTGCTTACGCACCGCTACCGCCGTGCCGTCGGTGCTGCCGTCATCTACCAGTATGGCATTCGGCTCAATACCTGCCTGCCTGGCGGCCGCCCCAAAACGTGCCAGGCAGGCCAACGTTGCCGCCCGGCGATTGAACGAAGTCATTACGGCGATCAGGCGATCAGGCATGGTCGATTCGTTGTTCACATTACCCCCCAATTAACACACCCGTGCCAATTGCCGACAAGGTCTTTGCCAACAGGGCTGTGTGTCGCTGCCAAGCCGCCATAGCCGGAGTAAACCTTCTTGAAATCCACTTGCAGATGGGCAACATTTTCCGTTGCGATGGGTGCGGCGATTCTGGTATGCATCAAGGACACTTCCGTATTGCGATGCGCGCAATGCGCGTCATTCCGGGAAATCGTGCAAGGGCGGGTGTTGTGTCCAGTATTCGGCCAAGCAGCCAAGCCAAGTGTGAATCCAGAAAAGCCGCGGGAAACAGTAGCAGGAAAATAGCGACAGCCCCGAATCCGACGGTCGCTTGTACAAGAAGGTGGGGGATGGCGGCGAGAATCGGCATGGCGATCTGCACGACAGTCTCGGTAGCCATGATTGATACTGCAAGGACGGTGGCAAGGAGGACAGAGCCGCGCAAAGCCAGATAAAGATCTTTCGCGGTCACATGAAATCGCTTGCAAACCTCGGCCGTCATCCAGACACAGCGTAGGGTGTAAATGGCGGTCAGCACCCAGGCGATATCGACGAGAGGCCGCGCCGACACAGCTATCAGCGAGGCCACAAATATAAGTGCCGTAACAATTTGCACGCGCAGTTCCACGCCTGGTTCACCTTTGCCGTTTAGCATGGGTCCGGCGATGGCCATTGCGCTGTGAGGAATCATGGCTAACGCCAGTGGAGGGAGAAGCTGGGATGCACCAACCCATTTTGCGCCGAGGAGTGCATCGACTATGGCCGAGGCTGAAACTGCAGCGAAAGTGAAAACAGGGAATGCCACTAGCGCGACCCCCGACAGAGCGGTGAGATAAGCACGACGTAATGAAGCCGGATTGTCCTGGACCCTGGCACTCGTTGGAAAAAGAACGGTTTGAAGGTTTACAACGAGATGATTGGCGGGGGTTCGGACCAGGTTGTTGGTCACATTGTAAAGACCGAGTGAGCTTGGTCCGAAAACTCTGCCGACAAGCACCTGGGTTCCATATTCGATAACCCAGTTTACCAAATTGGTGAAAAGGATGATGGTGCCGAACCCTTCTAACCCATTGGTGAAAAACGGATTCTCCAGAGCAAAACTGCCGCGGGCAACGAGGTTCAGGGCGACACAGGCCGAGATGCTTTGCGCAAACCATGCGGCGACGAGGCTCCACACACCGCCGCCCGCGAGCGCAACCCCCACGCCGACAATGACGTATCCAAAAAGATAAGAGCCGAGGCCTATCAGGGTCAGCGCGCGGAACTGGAGTTCGCGCCGCAGGAGAGCAGCCGGCGAAATGCTGAGCGCGCTAACGATAAACGTGGGGGCCACTGCACGCAAAACGGGAACCGCCTCGGGGGCATGGAACAGCGCTGTGGCAATCCACTCCGCCAGGAAAAACATGGCGCAACTCGCAACGACGGCAACCAACAGCAGGCGAGAAACAACGGCACCGAGCTGCTCCTTGCTCAGGGTAGAAGTTTGCACCAGCGCAGAACTAAGCCCCATTTCTGTGACTAGGGCGCTTAAAGAAACCACAAGCAGCGCATAACCGAACAGGCCGGTTGGCTCCGGGCCGAGCAGGCGTGCCAGGATAATCTGGCTGACGAGTTGCGCCAGGATGCGCCCGACCGTACCCAAGTAGTTCCATTTGATGGCGCGAAGGCTGCGTCCGGTAAGACTATTAGGATTCGAACTCATGGTTTGGCCCAGCTATGGGTGTTCAGGCCGCATTATTTCGGAAATCCCGGTAAGCTGACGCCAACCGTAACGCGAAAAAAAGAACTGCCATCTCCTCCAGAACCTCTGGATACGGGTGCGTTCCTGCCATGGCAGCAAATGGTCGATGAGATCATGATTACTGGCCTGGAGCATAGCCAGGCGCGGCAAGAATGCCGGCACGGAAATGATGACAAGTCCGACTATTCGCAGGCGTATTTCCTGGGTATGCGGATTGGCTCGCATTGCTGGATCGCCGACGACGTTAATGTATTTCGTCACGCTTTGCTCCTGACTGCTTGTTGACTTGACGCCCATTCACGAAAGTCTCGTCAAGCGCCTGAACCGTACCTGCAGTTTCGGTTATCACCCTTGAATAGAGGGCGCTGTAGGCGAGTACCCCCCTTCTTGCACCGAAAGCTTGATGTATGGCAGCACTGCGAGCAGCACCCCGACCGTCCAGGCCCGCCCCCTTTTGCAACAGGTGCCGTAACACTGCGGCGATGCCGCCCGCGCTGGGTTCGCAGTAGCTGACATCTTCAAGGTACTGGCGAAAGTCGACCAGGCCGGGCACTTCAGTCAGCAGCGCAGGCAAACCCACCGCAAAGGCTTCCAGCGTCGCAATCCCCAACCCTTCAAATTGAGACGGCATCACATACAGTTCTGCGGCGTGCAGGACAGGACGCACGTCATCAACCGCACCGATAAACCGGATACGGTCAGCAATGCCCAGTCTTTCTGCCAATACGCGCTCGGGCGCCCCTGGCTCTTCCAGCCCGATATGCAGATAACGCCAGGGAAATTCCGTACAGCGCGCCAAGGCTTCGATAAGCGCGGTGTGGTTCTTGACCACCGAGCAATTGCCCACGCTCACCAGCGCGTATTCGTCAGGCCGAACACCAAATGCGGCGCGCGCCGCCGCGCGCTCTTCTGGCGTGACCGGATGAAAATGCGCGCTGTCGAACCAGTTCGGAATAAGCAACGGTGATGTGCCGTACAACCTGCGCTCGGTCTGCTCCACACCCGGAGCGATGGCGATGAAACGTACCCCCAGCCGTTCCGCCAGACGCCGCTCGAACCCACGGCGCATACGTAGCCATCCGCCAAAATTAAAATTGTTGTGCACCGTGCGGACCAGCCTTCTGAGTCCCGCCATGCGCGCAGCCAGCACGTAACCGATGAATCCGCGTTCGGAATGCATGTGTACCAGGTCGAAACCAGAACGCTTGGCAAAACGCGCCACCGCCATAAAAAATGCAGGTGAACGGGCAAATGGAATATGGTGAATACGGTAGCCCGCCGCTTCCAGTACAGGAGCATACGGTCCGACGGTTTCGCCGGTTGCAAGCAGCTCGCATTCAACACCGTTTTCACGAAATAGCGGCGCAGCGATACGCAACATGATCTCGGCGCCGGAAGGGCGTAGCTCGTTGAGAACATGCAGCACTTTCACGCGGCCACCTCATTGGGTAATTCCGCTGGCATGACGCCCGCATCCGCCAGCACACGGCGATAGTGTTCAAGATAGACTTGTGTGACTGCAGATGAAGAGAAATGCATACTGGCCCTGACACGCCCTTGAGTGGAATAGCGCGCATACAGTGCGGGATCGGCCAGGATTGTGAGGAGCGCTGCGGCTATTTTTTCCGGCGACCGGACGTCTACCAGAGCCCCCCCTCCATCGTCAGTACCCAGTACCCAGGCCACTGCGCCGCTATCCTGCCCAGCCACGACGGGCAAACCTAGCGCCATCGCTTCGGCAATGGTCATGCCGAAGGATTCTTCCAGAGCTGGGTGCAGCAGGATGTCCATCTCAGCCAGCTCATGCATCGTCTGGGCGTGAGGGACCCAACCATGAAAGATGAACGCCTCTTCCATGTGATGCTCAACAGCCCATGACCAGGCACGTTCACCCGGCCCGTAACCCGGACCGTAAAGGTGCATTCTGGCGCCTGGATAAATGGCGCGAATGCGCTTCATTGCGAGCATGCCGGGTTCTGGATTTTTTATTGATGTCCAGCCGTTCAGCAACATGGCGATCCGGGGCTGGCTGGCCTGAAAATCTGGCGCAGAACGTGGACGACCTGCCTCAAATACCTTATCCGGAAGCGGGTTCGGCACGACACTGAGGGGCGCACGCGTCATGCCGCGCAGCGCCTCGACCAGGTAAGGCGAGACCACCGTAGCGTGTCGGGCCCGGCGGAGCACAGACTTTGCCATTAAAAGCCTGCCCACCCGATAGAGGTCGCGCTGCATGTTCAGAATGGCCCAGGGCGAATCGTGGCAAGTCAGTAAACACGGCAAACCAGTGTCCAGCGCAGCAGCAGCAAACTCATATGTCCAATGCGCATGGACGATATCCGGGCTTTCTTGGAGAATCGCATCTGTCAGCGCATGGCGCTCAAGCGCGAAGAAATCCAGCATCCGTCCCCTTGCACCCCGATCCGGGCGCAAGCTGTGCCGCCGCCGTGGCACATAGTGCACTGTGAAGCGATGTCCCCGCGCAATCACCCGGTTCTGTCGCCGGGGTACCAACGCTGGGTCAGTCGTAAACGCTGAGACCTCATGCCCGTTCCCGATCAGCGCTTCGATTAGCGTGACCAGCAGTGATGCACCTTTCATCTCACGCGGAAGATGGCTCGTATCACCATCAAGCAGATGTTCGATATCGGGTGTACTGAGCGGCCCTGCAATCCCTATGCGCATGAGTTTTTACCTGCCAGCCATACCTTGCAGCATACCCAACCGCTTTCAGGACAATGCCTTTGGTGGCGGGCATCGAACCCGGCAAGCTGCATATGAAGTTGCGTTGCTTGACGGCGCATCATGCGCTGCGGTCGCGACAAACCCTCCGATTCGATGGCAAAGCCACGCATACCCTCACCCTGCAAGGCATAAATAACCCGCTTGACGATGCGGGTGGCTTTGATCTGACAGAAGATGAGTCTCATGGTCACGCGTTTGCGACGATGAAATCCTGATATGCAACAACCAAGCCACTTTGCATGGTGGTGGTGGCCTTCCAGCCCATGGCGTTCAGGCGCCCGACGTCCATCAGCTTGCGCGGGGTGCCATCGGGCTTGGTGCTGTCGAAGACGATCTCGCCCGCGAATCCCACTACGTTTTTGACCGTTTCCGCCAGTTCGCGAATGGTAAGGTCGTGGCCGACGCCGATGTTCATCAGCGGTGGCAAGCCGTCGTTGCGGTCCTGCCCCAGCAACGGGACGAACTGCGCATCCGGCAGGTTCATCAGATAGACGCAGGCATCGGCCATGTCTTCGCTATAGAGAAACTCGCGGCGCGGAGTACCGGTGCCCCACACGGTGACGGTGGAGGCGTTGTTGACCTTGGCTTCGTGAAACTTGCGGATCAAGGCGGGAATGACGTGGGAATTTTCCGGGTGGTAGTTGTCGCCGGGACCATACAGGTTGGTGGGCATGACGGCCAGATACTGCGTGCCGTACTGGCGGTTGTAGCTCCAGCACATCTCGATGCCGGCGATCTTGGCCAGGGCATAGGGGCGGTTGGTGGGCTCCAGCTCGCTGGTGAGCAGGTGTTCTTCCCTCATCGGCTGTGGCGCCAGCTTGGGGTAGATGCAGCTCGACCCCAGGAACAGCAGGCGCTTGACGTTATTTTTATAGGCGGCGTGGATGATGTTGGTCTGGATGGCGAGGTTGTCGCGGAGGAATTCAGCGGGATAAGTGTTGTTGGCGTGGATGCCGCCGACTTTGGCCGCAGCCAGAAACACATAATCCGGTTTTTCGGCAGCGAAAAAAGCTTCGACTGCGGCCTGGCTGGTGAGATCCAGCTCGGCGTGGGTACGAGCGAGGCAATGCTCAAAGCCCTTGGCATGCAGGTTGCGGGTGATGGCAGAGCCGACGAGACCACGGTGACCGGCGATGTAGATTTTCGCGGCCTTGTCCATTGCGGCATTACTCATGGTAGTCGTAGGCGGCGAAGCCATGTTTTTTAACCAGCTCGTCGCGCTCGGCACTCTTGAGATCTTCACGCACCATTTCAGCCACCAGGTCTTCAAAACTGGTTTTCGGTGTCCAGCCGAGCTTTTCCTTGGCCTTGGTGGGGTCGCCAAGGAGCGTTTCCACCTCAGTCGGGCGGAAGTAACGCGGATCCACCTTGACGATGATTCTGCCGCTGCGGTCGGTGCCTGTTTCATCAATGCCCTTGCCTTGCCAGGTGATCTGCATGCCCAGCTCCTTGGCGGCAGCGTTGACGAAATCACGCACGCTGTACTGCACGCCAGTGGCGATAACGAAGTCTTCCGGCTGCTCCTGCTGCAACATTAGCCACTGCATTTCAATATAGTCCGCTGCATGCCCCCAGTCACGCAAGGAGTCCATGTTGCCAAGGTAGAGACAGTCTTGCAGGCCGAGCTTGATACGGGAAAGCGCCCGAGTGATCTTGCGGGTGACGAAGGTCTCGCCACGGACAGGGGACTCGTGGTTGAACAGGATGCCGTTACAGGCGTAAAGACCATAGGCTTCGCGATAGTTGACCGTTATCCAGTAGGCATAGAGCTTGGCGACGGCGTAGGGGCTGCGCGGGTAAAACGGGGTGGTTTCCTTCTGCGGAGTTTCTTGCACCAGCCCAAAGAGTTCGGAGGTAGAGGCCTGATAAAACCGGGTTTTCTTTTCCAACCCGAGGATGCGGATGGCTTCAAGAATCCGTAGCGTCCCAATACCATCCGCATTGGCGGTGTATTCGGGCGTATCGAAACTGACTGCAACGTGACTCATGGCGGCGAGATTATAGACCTCGTCGGGCTGGACTTTCTGGATAATACGAATGAGGTTGGTGGAGTCTGTCAGGTCGCCATAATGCAAAACAAAATTACGGTTGGAGACATGAGGATCCTGATACAGGTTGTCAATACGATCGGTATTGAACAGGGAGGCACGGCGCTTGATGCCATGGACGACGTAACCTTTTTTGAGCAGGAAATCCGCCAGATAGGCGCCATCCTGCCCTGTGATGCCGGTGATAAGAGCAATTTTATTCATTAGTTATAAGTCCAATAAGTTTACATGATAAATTTGGTCATCTTCGTCGGCTCTGACGCTTGCTGAGCTTGGCGGATAGCAACGAAAATCGGTGATGCAAACGTGTGATTTTTCTGTTCCTGCGTATGGCTTATACAAAAATTTCAAGGCACGCTGAGGTTACCTGGCTTGCCTAACTTTCCGATTAAACGAGCCTGGCCAGCACTATTGAGCGCATCCATCAAATCATTCACAAAGCGATCCTGCAAAGCAAAGGCACGCGTATCATCCGGGTCAATGGAAGAAATCCTAAACAGCAAACCGTCCGGAATATTGCCAGTCAACCCATACTTCAATTGCGCCAGCCTCCATTGCAATCCATCTAGCGCCACCTGGTCACCTACAGTCGTCCAGTAGGTAATGGGCTCATGTCGTGCACCTTGCGTTGCAACCAGCCGTTTTACAGGGATTGCCTCATTAATTTTGTCGAGAGGCAAAGCCCCTTTGGCCGTATTGAATATTTGAAAGCCTTGTGCCGGATAGCAGACCTCAGGCTTATGCACTTGCAACCCATCACTCTGGTTACCTCCATATGCAATGGAAAGCATGATTCGCTCACCCTTGCCATTGACATAGGTGCGCGCCAGCGTTTGGCTATAAATTTTGTCTATCACTGCCTGCAACTCTGGATTGGTCACTACCGGCATAGCCTTTTCATCCAGACGCCAATCACCGAATTGCTTGGGGACCAGCGTTTCCAGGTTGATTTTCGAATTGTCGTCGGCAATTTTGTGGGTCGGTTTCATCGCCCAGGCCAAGCCCGCGCCCAGCAAAAGTACCAGACTGATAATCAGGGATTTAATGGAAATGGATTTCATGCCCGCACATTTCTTGGGCGATCCGGGAGGAAATAACCCAGCAAACCGTCCAGCCCAATCAGAAACAATAAACCGGCTATAAACAGCATGATGCCGGCAAAACCATGGAGAAAGCCCTGACCGGCTTCGTCACCGAGGTAGTAAGTGATCAGGCTCAATATCAGCACCCTCAGCATATTGGCGAGAAAGGCAACAGGCCAGATGGATAGCAGTAGTAGAGCGATGCGCAGCTTGCTGGTGTGTTGCATGATGTAGAGGTAAAGAATCCCCATCGCAGACAGTGAGAACATGGAATTCAGCCCGGAGCAGGCGTCCGCGACCAGCAACTGATAGGTACCGATGGTAAGCACAACGCCGTTACGTGCGACCGGGTAACCTGCTACATAAAGCAGTTGTTCCACCAGCACAGAAATGTAATATTTAAGCGGCCCGGTGGCCGCATCCACAATAGAGCTGGGAAGTGGGATCATGAAAACCATGAACAACAGCGGAAACCAGAGTTTTACAACCGCCTGACCGCCTCGCATTAGCTGCAACACGCCAATCAGAATGATGATTTCCGAGCCAATTTCAAATAACAGAATATTTTGGGAACGCCCCACCGCATAAACCAGTACACCCAGAAACAGGATGCCTGCACCGAGCACGGGCTGAGTGACGATCGCCTCTGTTAGCAGCACTTCCCTTTTTTTCCAGAAAAACCACAGCGCGACTAACAATACGATCGGGCCGTGGGCACCCTCTTCGCTCTTCCACAGCGTGCGATCGAGATCGTAGTAAGTGGGTAAAAACAAGACCAGAATACCGGTCAGGATAGGCAGCCACTCAAACAGCCGAGCCTGCCAGTCCAGATTACGCCGATGCGGCGCTGTCGATGAAGGTGCGTGCATGGTTAGCGCTCGTTAAGAAGCGTACCGACGATTTGCGCGCCGCTGCCAAATAATGCATCACGGATTCGTTCGATTTCATGGTAACGCGTTTGATGGGGTTGGGCGACGACCAGCACGCCACCCGCCAGTACTGACAAGGTCGCCGCATCGGTATGGGTATCAAACGGTGGGGTGTCGATCAGCACCACGTCATAGTCCTGACCAATGCTGTCCAGCAATACGCGCGTGCTGCCACGGCCTATGAGTTCCGCCGGGTTGGGTGGAATGGTGCCGGCCGGCAAAATGGACAAGCTGACAAAATCATCCATACGCACAATCGTTGATTGGCCGCCTCTGCCCGCCAGAATATCAGCAAGACCTGTACGCTGCTGTTCCAAACCGAATATGTTGTGCTGGCGCGGATCGTGCAGGTTGGCATCGATCAGCAGGGTGCGCTGGCCAAGCTGCGAGAATACAATGGCCAGATTGGCGGAGACGTAGCTGGCGCCCATACCCTTGAGCGGTGCAATGATTGCCAGCCGCCGCCCTCCCAAACCAAACCAGCGCTGCATTAATTGATTGCGCAGTGCGCGAAACTGCTCCGCCATCGGGCTTAAAGGCCGATATGCAGCAACCAGCTCATCACTGTAGCCGCCTTCACCCGGCAGTAGATGGTCGCAGTCGAACTGGCTGGCGACTGCGTGCCGTATATCAACTTCGGTGACCAGACCCAGCTTGATGGCGGCCTCACCAAAACGAAGCTTTTCCCGAACCTGAAGTTCCAGTATCTGGTCGATATCGGCCAGTTTGAGTTTGCCTGCCTGAAACAGCAACCTGCCGATTGAGCCATTGAGGTCATCATTGTTTGCAAGCACGCTGGCGGGATTGGTTTGAGCCATATCCACCATATTTCCATGCAGGATATTCATCGCCATTCCTTAAGTCTGTCCGGGTAACAAAGCACGGAGATGGCCCATGCGAGACAGCCGGCTACGCCGCTGACTATCTGATGCTGGCTTGAGGGCCGCCAACACCGGGGCACCCAATATATCGACAAAATCTTCCTCGGATCGAAGACGCCGATCCAGCAATTCAATCAGCAAGGCAAACGCCATTGCCAACAGCAACCCAAGTGCAGCAGCCAAAACAATGTTCAGCAACAATTTTGGGCTGGATGCCTTGAGAGGGGGAGTGGCCGGATTTAACACAGCAACATCAGTCTGGTCTGATTTGCTTTCCATGCGCGTCTGGGTCGCACGCTGCAAAGCCATATCGTAGGCACGCTGGACACTTTCCACATCGCGCGCCAGCACCGAGCCTTCATCGCGCTGCTGCTTGAGTGCCAGCACCTTGGCTTTTTGTGCGGCCAGTGAAGCACGCAAATCACCCTCGCGTTGCTGCGAGACTCGCATGGTGGTATTGACGCCGGTTTGTGCATTATGCATTTCATGCTCAAGTTTGTTGCGCAATACATCCAGGTCAGCCTGGGCACGCAGGTACTCGGGATGGTTTTTACCCAGTTTTTCGGAAAGCTGTGCCAGCCTGCTTTCTCCTTGCGCAATATTCCCCTTAAGCCCCTGAATCAGTGGGTTGTTCACCACATCGGATAATTGATCCCCGGAGCGGCGATTACGAGATTGGCTATCATAGGTTTGTGCTTGTGCTACCACCAGCTGACTGGAGAGTTCAGCCAAACGCGCATTTTCCACATCCAGGCGTTCATCCACGGCGACGATGCCTTTTTTACGCTGATAGTCCGAAAGCCGTGTCTGTGCACTCTCCAACTTGTCGCGCAGTACCTTGATCTGCTCTTCGTACCACAAGTTAGTCTGAAGTGCCGGCTCCGTCCGCAAATCCAAGCTGGTCTTGATGTATGCCTGCACAAACGCGTTGGCAATCACGGCTGCGAATTCCGGATTGTTGGCGGTATAAGATACGCCAATCAGGTTGCTCTCACGCGAGGGCGTGATTTTCAGCTTGGCGATTAAAATACCCGCCAGCCATTCGCGAATATCGCCCTGCCCTTGCGCCGCTTCATTGAACTGCTGCTGCACCACCGGACTCTGGGCGAGTTTAAGGTTATCCACCACCTTCAGCCCTACATTCTGGCTGGACATAATACCTACCTGCGTAGCCATGTAACCTGGCACTAATTGGGCTGGCAACATGGTGCCGGTCAATGGATCGGCTCCTTTGGAATTCACCACCAAGGTACTGGTGGCGGTGTATTGCTTGGGTAGCATTACGCTGATGATGAGCGCCGCAGTCACCGTCACACCGAAGGTTGCCAGCATGAGCCACTTGCGCGCCCACAGTACCCGTAAAAATTGCATCATCGTCATTTTATTTATCGTCCGGCTAGTTTAAAGCAGGCTTTCTTGCACATAAATAACATCGTCAGGATGCACGCTATCCGATAGAGATGGTTTAATGATGATCTCCTTCCCATCCGCATCGCGCCTGCGTATTTCTATGCCGCGCTGGGTACCTCGTAGCGTCACGCCACCTCCGACGGACAATGCCTGCATCACACTCATTCCCCGCTCCAGCCGGAACGACCCCGGACGCTGGACCTCGCCGTAGATATAGAACAAGGGCGCACGAGGAACATAAATAATGTCTTCGTCGGCTACCGGCATATCCAGATTCGCCTTGCCGTCCAGGTAGAGGGCAAGCGTATCGATATTCATGTACTCGGCTTTACCTGTTTGTTTGTGGATCAAAACCAGAGTATCGGCGCCAGCCGGATTGATTCCACCCGCCTGTGCCAGAATATCCGTCAGAGTACTGGTATTTTCCAGCGGATATTTGCCGGGGCGATTGACCTGACCCAGTACGGATACCTGTTTGCTGCGGTATTGCGTGACGATCAAATTGACCTGCGGATTCTTGACGAATCCGCCTTTGAGCAGCTTCTCCGCGATGCGATTCTGCGCAGTAGTGGCCGTCTCGCCCGCAACATGCACGTCGCCGATCAGCGGAAAACTGATAGCACCGCTTTCATTGACCCGCGTGTCAAGAGTCAGGTCAGGCTGGTCATACACGGTGATACGCAAGATGTCCCCACTGCCCAGAAGATATTCCTTGGCCGAAGCTGGCATTGCGAAACCGACGACAAACAGAAGAATAAAAACCAGAAGTGCGCGCATAAGGCTCATACCAATTACTTCAAGAAGAAAGCGACTGTATCCAAAGTTTGTGACGTGCTGATTGCTTGCTCATGACAATTATTTTTTTAGAATTCACCGCGCACACTAATCTGAGCGCTGTTATAACGATATCCCAGCGAAGCTCCCCGGTTGGATGTTCGCTCGCCGGTCTGGAGAGTGGTGCTTACTATCACATTGCGCGTCGCCAAATATTTGATGCTTGCCTGCAGATTGGTCACGCTGTCTTGCCGAACCGGAGTTGTGCTGGGCACAAAACCTGGGTCGCCATCGAATTCAAGTTTATCCAGGCTGGCGCGCAGACTCAGTGTAGTTTTGGCTGATCCAAACCAGGTAGCGCCAATCGCCATGCCGTTGTTCAAGGTGTAGCTGGTGTTACTGTCGTCATAGGCGCCGATGTCACGGTATATCGCCAAGTTAAGCGCGGTCTTGCCGGTAGGAAACCAATCGGTGGACAGGCGTCCGGTAAAGCCGGAAAAATTGCGTCGCGGCACGTCGCTGTATGTGCGCTGGGTGTAGCCCAGTTTTGCCTGAAGCCGGGTTTTGCCAGTGGGCTGCAAGGTGACGCCGAGGCTTGGCGCCATCTGTTCATAGCTATTGTCTACCGGGGTCGTGCCAACGATCTGGCGATTCGGGTAATCCCCCTTACTGACATTGTTGCTCATCTCGAACAGAGTACCCATGCGGGTCTGGTATTGCAGCCCCAGCCCAAGGCTATCTTCGGTGAAATCGAGGACATTCTGGGTAGGTGTGGTATTAAACGTATGAGCAGCCACAGCATTGACCTGCCAGTGGCTGTCGAGCTTGACCGTACCGTTGAAAAACCGGCGGCGCTGGGTGCGGACGTTATTCACCTGCTGATTCAGGCCGTACAATGATCCCTGCGAGCGTACCTCGCTGACGCCGACGTCGCCATGCGCATTGTTCCCCACCAGCCAGCTCCACTGAAGGAGCAGATCACGACCGTCGTAGTTCAATTGTTTATAGGTATCGAAACGCGTCTGGCTGAGCTCGGCGCGCGCGCGGATTACCTGGCGGCTGAGCGGCAAATCGACGTTCATGCCCGCAGTGAGCGTGTGATATTGCTCGACCGTGCTGCCGTTGCCAGGGATAATAACGTCGTTTGCTACGCGAAACAGATTGCTGTCATGAACATAGTTGACGCTCGCATAGGGCTTGAATGTGTCGCCATCATCGGCATGCGCCGTCAATGACAGCATGCACAGGCCCAGTGCCGGATAGTAGCCGCGAGTATGTTTCACCAGAATTCCCAATGCCCGGTGTTCACAACCCAGAAACCCAACACGCCATTGGTCACGGCATGGGCGATGATGGGCACCCATAGCCGGGCGGTGTATATGTACAGCGCACCGTAAACCAGACCCGCGATCAGGCCGGCAAGCAACAGCGTGTGTTCCGAGGCAAACAATGCAGCGCTGAGTACCAATGCGCCGATCCCTGCGGCACCCGGCTGCACGGCAAGGAAATTCTTGTCCTTGATCCAGCGCATGATGAATGAACGCCAAAACAGCTCTTCGATGACAGGCACGATCAGGGCTGCTCCGGCGATACGCATGATGACTAGCGGCATATCCAACCGCCCCGACGCATCGATCGGTTTGAATCCGCTGGACGCCCCCAAACTCGCCCACGGCTGATCCAGGTTAATCCACAGCCAGAACACAATCACGCCGCAGCCCAAGGCCAATGCCCAGTCGCGCAAGCTCAACCTGCCAATGCCATCCAGTTCACGGTAATGACGCCAGCAATAGGCCAGACCTGCCCCCGCCGCCAGGATACGTAACGGGTATAGCCAGCGCGTATCAAATGCGGCAATCCAGCCGTGGTCGGTGAGGAAGGCGACCCCGCTCTCCCCTGCCAGTACCAGCATGTACAGGGCGAACGGAAGAATGCGGCAGTATGCTGGCGAGTGGATAAAACGCATGTCGAGTTTGAAGCGCCTATGCCTGACTTACTTCAGCCCGGACAATCCCTTTTCCATGGCATCCGAAGCAGCTGTGGCTGGTTTCGCAGGCGTATTTTTCACCGCTCCAGCAGCCGAAGCAGGCACGGCCGCGGGAGCAGCTACCGGTTTGGCTACAGGTGTTTTGGCGGCATAGACAAAGGCGCCGACATACTCGATTTTGGCTTTGTCATGCAGCCTCTTGAGCAGTGCTGTTGTCGCTTCGCGTCGTTTGCTGTTGGTCAGGTAAGCGGCAATGACCGGTTTGGCGGTCTCCATCGTCATGGGCTGCTGCTGGGATGCGACCAGTTGCACCACCAACACATTAGAGCCGTTCACTGTCACCATTGCCTGGCCATCCTGCATCTTGCTCAGACGCGGCAACAGATTAAGCGGCACCTCCTCCGCTTTTTTAACTCCGTTATTGACTCTGAACGGAATTTTCTCTGCCTTGAGCCATTCCACAAACGCATCGATTTGTTTGGTCGACCCGATTTTTTGACGAATCTCGGCAACGCGTCCGCCGCTTCCATCTATCAGCAACTCCTGGAAGCGATACAGGCGGCGATTGGCAAACAGTTCCGGGTGCTGGGTATAGTAATCCTTGATTTCCTGATCCGTTGGTTTAGGTAATTTGGAAAGCTCCTGATCCAGGTAGGCTTGAGTCAAAATCTGGGCGTGGGCACTTTCGTATGCAGCCACGACTTGGGGATTACGATCCAGTTTATCTTTCTTGGCTTGCTCGATCAGTAGCTGCTGATCCACCAGCCCGTGCAGCACCTCGGCAGCGGCTTGCTTGGCTTGCTCGGGTTTGAGACTCGGTGCGTGCGACAAAACCTGGTTGATCTGATGCACGGTAATTTCATCGCCATTTACTTTTGCGGCCACCTGGGTATCTTTTTCCTTGTTACCAGACTGATTGCCGCAACCAGCCAATATTACGGGCACAAGGGACACAACAAGCAAACTGGAAAATTTAACGTAGGGCATGGTAAGTATGGATATTGCCAAGTGATCGGTAAGGGGTTTGATACTATCGTTGATGCGTGTATTTTTAATGACGTGACAATGACGCGCGCGCGACAATCCTGGAAATTATTTTCGATTTTCTGCGGAAATCAATTTCTGTGCATCCAGCTTGTCGCGGTACTCCTCCAGCATGTTTTCGATCTCTACCCGCTTGATCCCCGTCACAGGTTCAAGACGCAGAATCACATCCGTCGCGCTGTGATCGCGGCACTGCCTGATCAAATCGCGGCCATACTGGTACAACTTAAGATTTTTGTCCTCGCAACCCGCCACCTGTTTTTCGCGCATGCCCAGGTTTGCTTCGGTCTGTTTCTTCTCGTCTTGCAAAACTGCCAATTGCCTCGCGCTGTCAGTCTGCCTAGTTGTCATCTCCAACAGGCGTTTCTCGGTTTCTGCCTTCTGCTCCTGCAACGCCTGATTTTCTTTATGCGCCGCTTTCAGTTCCTGCTCCATGCTGCGGCGTTTTCTGCCCTCGGCGGCGACGCGTGATTCGGCGCTTTGGACTTTCTTCGCCAATGCATCTTTCTCGCTGGAGAGGGTGGATTTTTCCTGTTCGAAACCGGACACCTGCTGCTGCAACGCGGCTTTCTCCTGCTCGAGTTGCTGCATTTGTTGCTGAACACGCCGTAGCGCCGTGCGCTCTGAATTGCGTTTATCACCGGCCCAGGCGCTGTTGCCCAACAAGACTATCCCCACCAGCATCAAGGTCAGCAGGCTGAATGATCGCACCATCAAAATTCTCCGTTATCGTAAGCCCGGCTTTCCAGGATTTTCACGTGCGCGCGCGCCGGATCCGCACCGGCCGCCAGCAGGCGCTGCGCAAGCTCCGGGCGTTGCAGATACTCCGCCCAGTACAGCGCAGTCAATCCGTTGGCATCGGCCAGGTTCGGATCCAGACCGTGCCGGAGTAACAAATCCAGCATGTCAGGGAAATTTTGATTCACCGCCAGCGCCAGAAGGTTCTCACCATTGCTGAAACGCACCGCGCCATTCGCTCCCGCATCCAATAACAAACCGGCCATCATTAGGCGATTGAGCTTCACCGCCGTCATCAGCGGCGTCTGATCGTTCTTGTCAAGCACGTTCACATCCGCACCGCTGTGGATCAGCAGTTCAGCCACCCTGGTATATCCTAGAAGTGTTGCCGCACCCAGAGGAGACAATGCAGCGTCACGACCATTCACGTCGGCTCCCTCGTTTAGCAACAAGTGCACGCTTTCCACATTGCCGGATTGCACTGCACGCAGCAGCGGTGTGTTGCCCCAGTCATCTGTCGCATTCGCGTGGGCACCTTCCTGCACCAGCTTTTTGATCTGCTCGGCATTGCCCGCGCCCGCCGCAACCATTAACTCCCGGTCTAGGGACGTGGCACTGCGCGGCAAAATATCCCTGGCGGCGGCATCCAGCTTAAGCTGTTGAGCATCCGGTGTTCTGAAATGCTGATAATCGTCCGGAGTGGCGAATCCGCGTTCCAGGCGCTGCCGATAGGCGAGCTGTTCGGGGGACATGGCACAGCCCCCCAGCAACAGAGCCAGACCGAGCACAAAAACGTACCTAGAATTTGGCATTTAAATCAAGCTGGAATACATCTATGGACAGCGGCAGGCCGCTGATCTGATTGCTGGAAAGCCAGCGTGCGCTCAGCCAGGTATTTTTATCCAGTCCGTATTGACCGCCCAGGATAAAGCCCTTGTTGTTGGTACCACCCAGATGGAAGTCCGAATCGGTGAAGGCATCCAGCACGGCATCTGCTTCCAGATGGCGGTAAGCGAGGAATACCTGCCAATCATTCTTCAGTAACATGGTAGGCATGCCTACAGCCACACGCGCCATGTAACCCGTAGTTTGCGGTTGTACATCCTGCCCGGTACGCGCCAGGATTTCGCTGCGATTAAAGCCGATATTTTTCACATAATCGCCGGTCAGGATGATGTGTACCGGGTCATACACATTCAGGTCGGCCATTGCAGTCAGATTGAGCAGTTGGTAATCCGCCGCCAGGGCCCATAACGGAGTGGTGACACCTGGGGCTGAGATATCAAACAGCGTATTGCCCTTTTGCCTGAAAGCAGGCGCAGTCTGGTCAAACGCATTGGGTGCCGTCGCCGTATTCGGGATGCCGTGAATATTGCGGTAATCATAGTAAGCCAGACCGATTTTGGCACGGGTGTTGGTATCTTTGATCCACTCGACACCCGTCTGCGCACCGAACAACCATTTGTTACTGGCGCTCACGGTTAATGAGCGCTCGATAGACTGGAGCGGGAAAGCGCCCAGTGTGACAAACGGACGCAGTTGCCTGGAGGTCTGTGCGTTCGGATCAACATGCAGCGCAGCGCCTTCAAAGTTGAGATTATCATTCCATACCAGATCGGTACTGAACCAGGGGTTGGGGATGCGGCCTGCTGAAACACTCAGCCACGGCAAGGTCTCATCAGAATGTGCCTTGAGGAAGGCGCGATCCAGCACCAGGCTATATTTATTTTCGTATTGCCCCAGGGTCTGGGTGGTTGAGACCGGGTTATTGGTGTTGCCCGTGGTCAGCTGAAAGCCCGCGGAAATCGCCGGGGTGATTTTGGCGTTCAACCCCAGCCTGGCGCGCATACGGAATGCCTGGTTATCCTGAGTCGTATCGGTGATGTTCTGACCGTAACCCTGGCTGAAATAATACTCTGGTGCATTCCCTGCCGGGAACCTGTTCGCCTGATAACGCAGCCGAAGATCACCTGTCCATTGCAAGCGATCCACCCACTCCGGCACAGCGTTGACATCCCCCCAGCGCTCGGCCTTGGCTTGCGCCACAACCTCCTGCTCAATTTGTTGACGAATCTCGCGTTTGACTGTTTCCGGAATGTAGGGCACACGTACCACGTTATCCTGAGCGGGCGGAGTTGCGGCGACCTTCTTGCGGGCCGCATCTTCCGCCTGCTTGACCATCGCCTCGGCGACCTCCTGGGTCAATACACCCTTTTTTACAAGTGCACTGATCAAATTCATCGTGGTCTGGCGCACCACTTCCAGATCTTCCCGCTCGTCCCCCCATGCCTGCCCCCCAGCCAATACCAGCATTGTAAATAGCGCTAACGCCGCACGCATATGTCGGTTCATAACTATCCTTTTGTAATTCATGATGGTTCTTTTATGCCTTCCCCAGTCAACTGCGTGGCCGGAACCGGTACCAGATCGGTTGTTCAATGCCATCGGGCGACTCCTGCACCGTCAGCGCCAGCAATTGCTCACGCAAGGTCTGCTCGACGCTGGCGGGTACGGTACCTTTATCCCACTCCACGCGTTCCACGTGCCCGCTGTTCCCGATCCAGATACGCACGACGATGCGTTTGGCCTTCAATTCATCCAGCAACTTGGTATCTCGATTAAGTGCCTGCTCGATATGGTTACCGAGCAAACCGGCGTACCAGCGTGCACGGCTGCCGCCTCCACCGCCGAGCATGATGTCGCGCCCACCTTTATTCGAACCCAATCCAAAGCCATCGCCGCCAGCGCTGGCATCCGCATCCAGCCCCAATTTTTCGCCTGGTGGCGGCTGATCTGGCGGCGGTTTATTGTCGGGCGCCGGCTCGGGTGGCGCTTCAACAATCTTCTGCTTTTCTTCTATCTTCGGCGGCTCGGGCGGTTTTTCCTCCGGAGGTTTCGGAGGCGGCGGCTTGATCAGCGAGATCTCCTGTACTTTATGCTTCGACGGTTTCTCTGCGCCGTCGATGAACCCCTTGATCATGTAGATCAGCCCAACGATGAACAGCAATATCAAACCCACGCCGATCAGGGTCGGCAGCCGTGATTTAAGCTTGCTCATCGCGCCCGCCTCTGCGTCACTTGACCAGCTTCTGCGTCACCAGCCCGAGCTGGGTAATATCCAGCCGCCCGCATAAATCCATCACCTCGATCACCTTCTCGTACTGAATCTTGGAATCGCCCTTGATCACCACCGGCAAATCCGGCGTGATTGCTTTGAACGACCGCAAGCGCGATTCCAGTTCCGCCAGTGTCACCGGATAGGTATCCAGATAAATTTGCCCATTGGCGTCGATGGTGACGGCCTTGGTTTTAGGTTTCGCCAGACTCGGTGTGGCGCTCGCCTTGGGCAAATTGACCTTGATCCCTTGCACCGTGGCCGTCGTCATGATGATAAAAATCACCAGCAACACATACGCCAAATCCAGCATCGGGGTAATGTTGATGTCATCATACGGTTCGTTATCTTCGCGTAGATCCATGGTGGCCGACTCCTATCAGACGTACGCTTCGGCAAAGCGGCCGATCAACTCGTCCACGAATATATGCATGTCGGCCGAAATATTCTTGATGCGGCTGCCCAGGTAGTTGTATCCGAACAGCGCCGGGATCGCGACCCCGAGGCCGGCGACGGTTGCCACCAGCGCCGCCGCGATACCCGGGGCAATGGCGGCCACATTCACGTCACCGGTGGCGGCGATGGCGGCGAAGGTTATCATCACCCCCACCACGGTACCGAGCAGTCCAAGAAATGGGCCGCCGGAAATAGCAATTGTCAGCAACACCATCAACTTGTTGAGCTTCTGGTTCTCACGCACCAGAGTGCCGTCGAGGGTGGCCTTGATGGCGCTGATCGCCTGCGGCGAAAGCGATCTGTTTCCGTTAGCCACAGCAAATCGATGCTTCACTTCCCGTACGCCCGCATGGTAGAGCTGGTAGAGTGAGGAGTGCTGGTAATGATCGTGTTTGCCGAACAGCGCCAGCATCAGGGCCGAATCCTTGATATCCGCGTCTTCAGCGCTATCGTCAGCATCAAGCCGGGCAGTTTCTTCCACCTTGAGCTGATGGAAAGCTTCCAGAAATTTCTTGTTGTTATTGTCGGTCTGATTGATGACCAGCGCCTTCATCGCCATCACCATCCAGCTGATCGCCGCCATTACCATCAATATCCCGATCACCACCCAGCCATCCAGCGTCACGCTTTGCAGGATCACGCCAAAATAGGACGTGCTGCCCTCGCTATGCGATTCGCCTGCACCCAGTGTCAACAGCTTCGCCTCCGCCCCCTGACTCAAGGCTGCCAGATAAATACTGTCGGCAGAGCGCGCCACATTGGAGAGTTCAAGTTCGTCCAATTCACCCTGAAATCCCTTTCCCACGCTTACTTCGCCCTGCATATCGGGGCTTGCCGCCGGCGCATTCGCCAACGACTGTCCATCAACGTAGAGGGTCAGTTGCTTGCCCACGGTGACCGCCACATGGTGCCATGTTCCGGCAGCAAGATTACCCGCCCGCGCGGTTTCGCCCGGCTGGGTGCCGCCCTCGACCCTGGCGTAGGCCTGGCTACCGTCGATACCGACCACGATCGACGACTTGCCATCATGCAGCGTCACCATCGGCGCTGTTTGCGCAGCACCCGGTTTCACCCAGAACGAAATCGTCGCACCGTTCGCTGCGCCGATTTTCATCGAAGGCGAAGCCGGAATCAGCAATGACTGCTTGCCATCGAACGATACGGCGCCTCCAATCATGCCGCCCGGAATATGGCCGCCGTCAAACTGCGTTACATTGTTGCCATACGCCGTTGCATCCTTGGGTACACCTTGCGCCTCGGCAAAATGCAACACGTCGGTTTGGTTCACATCGAAACTGCCTTTCGAGTCGTCACTCGGATTGGCGTTATCGTTGCCGTAGTACAGCCAGATATGGCTTTCTTTGGAGCCCGGCTGAAGCTTGGGAACTTGCACCCACACCAGCGCGATCTGTGCCGCGCTATCGAATTTCTCGATGTGGTATTTCAGCGGCGTCTTGTCATCTTCCGCCAGGAAGCGCAGATCACCGCCGTCGATCTTGGCTGTGTCGAAATCGAAATTACCGGTGTGCAAGCGCACCAGCACCAGCGGCAAGTCGACCTCCTGTTTCAGCGGCAAGCCGGTGGCGGTGGTATCCAGCGTGATTTTTTGCCGATCCGACCATTCGCTGTTCCACCACGCGTTGGCCAATTGCGGCATCATCAAAAACAGGACAAGCGTGAGCAGTATTTTTCTCATTACCGATGCTCTCAAAAATTAAAAAATATTATTCCATGCCCGTATTACAGGGGAGTGAAGAGGGACGCCGCATTCGGCGCTACTTGCGATTCTTTTCTGCTTCGGTCAATCCGTTGGATTGTCCGGTTGGACCAAAACCCACCAGGTCCACACTGATAAACGACGTTTGCAATCCAGACAATGCTTGCTTGATGTTCTTCAAGGTGTCCTCGCTGGTATTGTTCGAGCCCAGGGTCTTGGCCGTGTTGCCGGCTGCCTGGCTCGCATCCGACAGCCCGGTTCCGGTTAAGCCGGCAAGCGAGGTGCTTGGCGCGACCGGCACACCCACCGATATACCGCCGACCTGAATGTTGTTGGCGCCTATCACGCGTTGAGCAGCGATCAACAGGTCTCCAGCCACGCTTATGCCCGCCTCGCCGGCATTCACTTCTCCCTGTGGCGCGATCAAGTCCACCTCGCCTGCCTTGTAACCCGAGCGGGCGAGCAACTGGCCGATACCACTGCCCGACACCACGTTCGACGTATCAAGCACCTGAACACCATTTTTGAAAACCAGACGTGGTGGCGGTGTCGCAGACGCCGTTTTGGAGCCCTTGCCTGCATCGATATTGCCCTGGGTAGACCACAGCAAGAGATCGTCGCCTTGCAGCGTAAATACGCGCGACTGGTTCACCAGAAAATCGCCGCTTGAGAAGGAACGGATCACGCCCCCGCTCTCAGTGAAAATGCCCTGATCCGATGGACTTTTGGTGTTCCCCGGCTTGGCCAGCCCCACGTTGACGAGGCCGCCCGGTGCGAGCAGGTTGATGTCGCCGCCGGATTCGGTCTTGATCTGGCTGTTGAACAGATTGATATTGCCTTGATAGCCCGCGGGGAACAGGCTTGCAATCGCTTGGTAGCCGCGCTGGTAATTGCCTGCGTGGCCTTGCTTTCCGCCTTGCCGGAGTTCACTGAAAAACACCTGCAAGGCTTTTTCCGACAGCGCCATGGTGTCGAATCGGCTGCGATAAGCGGCGAGTTGCTGTTGAACATCCGCTTCAGTCAGCGACTGGTTCAAACGCAATTGTCGCTCGACGTTGGCAAAGAAATCCTGCAGCGCCTGCTGGCCGGTGGCAGAGCCATCGAAATAGCGCCTGGTGAAGGCTTGGTAGTCCGGCAGGCGTACGCGCCCATCGGCAGTCTGGCCGAGGCCGGCCAGCACATACAGATCGGCGCCCTTTTCAGGCAGATTGGTGACATCCAGATTCCCGCGGCTGATAATACCACTCGAACCGCCTAGATCGATATTGCGCCCGGCCAGCACTTCGAAGCGGCCGGGGCCGCTCACGGCAAGGCTCTGGTTGTTGCTTTGCACATTACCGGTCAACGGGTCCAGAAGCTGTGAATAAACAATGTCGCGCCCGGCACGCACCGTGCTCAGCGTATTCACATCATGGTTCTCCACCTGTAAGCGGATATCCTTGATGTCGCGACCCGCTTCTATCCACGCAGGGGTGGCCAGGATCGCCGAATAGTCGAAGCCATTGCCCAGGATATCTCCATCTCGCGCCACCAGATAGGCCAATTCCGAATCGGTGTTCTGGTGCACGGGCGTACCAGGCAAATTTTCGGCTACCTGGATGGCTGGCTGCGCCAGCTGATCTATTCCTGCAGCAGTGGCCGCCGGATGCAATGGCGTCGGCAACAGGTCGGGGTTAGCACCCGACACGACGACTGTGCTCTGCAACAGGATGGAATCTGCGGCGAGGAAATCGAGAGTACCGGACGCCGTCGGCATCAATATGATCGGGCCACCCAACTGGATATCTCCCTGCAACGCCGTCGCTTCCAGACGACCAGGATAAAACTGGAAGAAGCTGTCATGGGTCGCATTTGGAATACTGGAGAAAGCGTTACTGATTTTCGCCGTCTGATGGTTGGCAAAAATCACATTGCCGTTTAATGAGACCAGATTCACGGCGCTGTCGGCACCGTAAGTACTGAACACCGATGCCGTCGTATTGTTCGAACCCTGGGGCAGCACGGTCGGGTTGACGACAGTTTCGAGATTCAAGTCGCCGTTCGCCGTAATATCGAAATGGCCATCGCCGAGACCGAGGATGGTATAGACGTTCTGGCCGATTCCCTGACGTGCCGATCCGAGGCTGCCCCCGGCATGCACTGTCCCGGTGCCGTGCGCCACATAAAACAAGCCCGAGTTAATATCGCGGCCCGCTGTGATGAGTAGATTGCCGCCGCCCTGCACCAGCAAATTGGCCGGATCGGGAATCGTATTGGCCGCGCCAGCGAGACGGCCATTGGTCGGCGCCACCACACCCAGATTGTTAATGTCGCGCTCCGCTGCGACCGTCACGTTGCCTCCGCCCAAGGCACCGACGCCCTGCTTGAAATCCGGGAAACTGGTCCACCATGTGGTGCGCGATTTGGTATTGATAGTGCCATCAGCGTTGAGCGCGCCGACGCGATACAGCCATGGGGTAAACAACTGGCTCTCCGGCGCAGCGACGATATCGCGCCCGGCCTGAATCGCAATATCGCCCCCGCCCGTCGGAAAATAGGCGTTTTTGCTGTAAGGGGCACCCAGTGTCGGATAATCCGGCAAGCGCGGCGTATTATGGCCCGCGGTGTAGATCACCGAAGTCTGGTCTAGCAGCTTCACATCGCGGCCTGCCGAGACATTGATGAATCCGGTGCCGGTACGCACCAGCTTGTCCGCTGCCAGCGTCACATCGCCGACACCGGATTGAACAGCGCCGAGGTCGGGGCGTGTGGTATCCGCGCCGGCAACCAGGCGGTAGGACCAGCTATTGATTCCCTGCATGGCGCTGCTCGTGCTGGCCGTGCTGAAGCCATCGCTCAGGCTGCCGTTCAGGTTGAGATTGCCGCCCGCGCGCAGGGTGAGCACCCCCGCCACCAGATTTTGGCCGACAGCATTCTGTCCTGTCGTCGATGATGTCACGGCGCCAGTCACCGGATCATAGCGCCAGCCATAGAGCGACCAGTCATCGGCTAGCGTCATATCGCCGCTGGATTGGACTTCAATACCCGTAGCGAGCTGAATGCGGCTGTCGCTCGTTACTCCAAGGCGATTTTTAATCGTCGCCGTATTGGCCATGAAATTCGCCGCATCGGTGTACCAGGTGCTCGTTGCTCCGAAGTCCGCCGCAGCGATCGTACCCGGTGACGAATACTTCTGATAAGCCTCCAGAAGCACGCTATTTACATTGCTGAAAGCCGCTCCGAGTTGGGCAATCTGGACATCGCTATTGCCGGCGTTGCGCTTCGCGCGCAGTCGAACGTCGCCGTTGCCGGCAGCGCCTGCCGCAGCGAACGTTGATCCTGGCTTCAGGTCTATCGTGCCGTCGCTGGACTGCAATGCTATGGTTCCGCCGACGCCGGCGGCATCCGTTGCACTCACGTCAAGCCTGGCGCCCGGCACGACCGTAATATCCTGTTGCGCATTCAGCGCGATGTGACCGCCCTGGGCGCCCGATGCATTCACCTGCCCTGCCACGGTAATGCTGCCGGCGTCGGTTGTCAGGCTAAAGTCCCTGGCGCTTGCCGGCAAGACGACATCGTTTCCGCCCGCGTCCTTGATGACATTGCCGCCGGCGTCCAGTTGTTGCATCAGCGGAATGGTCACATCGCCGCTGCGCACGCGCAGCGTTCTGGATTGATGAAAGCCACCTGCTTCCAGGGCGCGGTTAAGCGCGATAAAGCGATTGTTGCCAGCCGCGTCCAGATTGAGCGCGCCTACGTCGAGATCGAAACTGCCGCTCGCCGCGCTGCCCGTTGCTTTGCCTATAATGCTGCCCTCGGCAAACTCGGCAATCCCCTGGCTCGCGCTCACGCTGAGCGTGCCCGCAGCGCCGGAACCGTTGCTGTCGCTTGCCCCGCTCACATCCACCATGGCCCCGCTCTTCACATAGACGTTGCCCTGATCGGCCTGCAGCGTGACTTTGCCGCCGGGGTAATAGCGCGTTTGATCGGCGAAATGTTCAGCCCAGCCGCTCGCATCGGTTAGCGACTGGGGATCAGTGGCGACGCCGCTGCCCAGCACCACATCGCCCTGGGTCGCGTTCAGCGTCAGCGCGCCGCCGCGCATTGCAATGCGCCCCAATTGCGCGATCGACCCGCCCCGGATCAACAACTTGGCGCCCAGGCTGGATGTGTCCGGTAACGCGGCCGCAGCCACGGGCTGGATAATTTTCACCGCGCCGCTACCGGCGTCGATGATGTAATCGGCTTTATCCGAGGCCGTCACGCGCGGGCTTTCCAGCGTCAGCGTGGCATTTTCGGTGTTCAGCGAACCATTGCCGCTCGCCACAATTTGTGTGCCTGCATTCAACTTGACCTGGCTGAACCCGGTAATCGATTGCGCGCCATCCTGCAACGCCAGGGTGCCGGTGCCTTGCTTCGTCGCCGTGCCCACCGGCAGATCAAGCTCCTTCGCGGTCAAGGTCAATTCACCCGCGTTGCTGCCGCTTGCCGACACCGCAGCACCGCTGTTGCGCAAGCTGATCTGATGCGCGACCAATTCCTCGTTCTGGCCCGGGGCGAGATGGCTGACAATGGCACCTGTATCCAGCGTCAAAGAGGAAACCAGAGGATTGCCCTGGCTATCGACGCGCTGCGTCAGATCGAAACCCGCATTCTGGTAAATATCGAGCGTGCTATAGCTATGCAGGGTCAGGTCCGCCGCGCTCTCCACTTGCTGCAGCAAGGCCGTGGTCAGGTTGAGCCCGCCAACGCCGCCAGGCGAGTTACCCAGCGCTATTTTCGAGGAAGACAAACTCACCGCCTGCGCAGCGAGCTTGGCCGTCGCCGCGATCGTCGTGTCGCCGGTTGCATCGAACAACAGCGAATTGCCTGTAAGCCGGGTGTTTGCGCCGACCGTCAGCAGCCCGGCGCCAGTGCCTGCCGCGGCGCGCTCCACGCGCGCCTGCGTGCCGCTCGTCACGCGCAACAGCGCGCCGGGGCCGTCCACATGCAGCACGGATTGATCGCTGCCCGTGTTGCCGCTGGCGGTAATCACACTACCATCCGCGATTGAAACGTGATCCTGCGCCGCCAATATCAGATCGGGGGCACTCAGCGGTGCAGCGGCATTGTTCGCCACCGCCACCTCGCTCGCCCCGACCTGGATCGACACGCCATCCGCCGTGGTCGTCCGGCGTCCGCCCAGCAGAATGCTCGCGGCACCCATATTCGACAGCGAGTCGGCCGTCAACTCCAGGTAGCCCGCAAAGCTTCCGCTGGTATCGACCACCGCAATCTTCGGCGCAACCACATCCAGCAAACCACCGCGACCGGCGCCACTCGCAGTCATGGCAACCGCGTCAGGCGCAAGGCTCAGGTTCTGCGTGGCGGCCAGAATCAACTGACCGGCGTCTTGCGGCAGACGCGGGGCAACCGGGTGATCAGATGAGGTTTGCCCGAAAAAGTTATTGGCGCTGTAGTTCTGGTATTGGGCCAGATTGCGGACGATTGCCTGCGGCATCACGACATAGCCCGACCACCCGGAATCATGCATTCCGGTCCCGGCAACAAGCCGATAGCCGGAACTCAAGGCCGAACCGTCAATAAGCGCTAGCGCCTGATCGGGAATCACCGATTTTCCTGGCACCAGTTGCACCGCGAACGCGCCCGGCAGAAGCGCATATTGGCCCGGCAACAAGGTGTACATTCCCGGCTTGAGTCCGGCGCCGCCGGAGAGATACACGCTATCGCCGGGTTTGAGCGAAGTCCCGCTGGCATACTGAAAATCGAAGGGCGCCACGTTATTGCCGAGCGCGGGAATCACGGCAAACATCGTCGGGTCCGCCAGCACATCGCGGCTGCCCCCCGGGCCGGCCAGGAACTCCGCTGCATAGAGATCGCCGCCGCCGCTCAGATTCACCGAGGCGCCCGCTGCAACGTTCACGTTCGCCCCTTTGAGTTCGATGCGCTTCTCGGGCGGCAGTACGATATTGCGTTTGAGCGCGGCGGCGAGGCCATATTGCCAGAGCGTGCTGTTTTCAACCGAACCGTAGGGAACCAGCTGGTTCTCGAGCGATACGCTGCTGATGCTTTGCGCGCCCAAGGTCAGATTGCCGTCCGCAACGCGGGCCAATCCATTCACGCCGCTCTCGTAGTCACCGGCATCCAGCGTGATGACACCCAGCGGCGCCTTGACCACGCCCGACTGGCGGATAGTCGGTGCCTGTAGCGTCAGCGTTCCGCCTGCGGACAGCACCGGTACATCGGGAACCGGTGCACCATTGGCGTCTTGAGCCCGCTCGATTGCTATCGTGCCGAGCGGGTTGTCCTGAATCCGTAAAGCGAAATCGGTCAGCGTGGTGGGGTAAATCTGGCGCGCGGTGAAGGACAAGTCACCCACGCTGGCGAGTTGTCCTGTGCGCAACTGGTCGGTGGGGCTCGCAGCCGCGCCGATCAGGCGGATATCAGCCGGTGTGTTGAATGAGGATGCCGCGAAGCCGCGCAGATTGATACTGCCGAGCAGATCAATATTTTGAGTTGCGCTGGCATTCAACAGCGCGCTGCCCGCCGCAGGGCTTCCCGATGCCTGTTGCCAATTCCGCGAGTTGGCCAGCGTCAGATACGGCGCGGCGAGATTCACATTAAACGCCCCGCTTGCCTCCAGCGCCGGCGTATCCAGTGTCAGACTGCGCGCAAACCCGGTGAGATTGAGCGAACTGGCAAACTGGATTTTGTCTTCCGCGGAAAGCGTGACCGCACCGAAGCCGCTGCTGCGCAGGCGATCGGCCGCCACATACGCTTTGCCGTTATAGCTGTTCGGTACCGGCGTCCCCACCCCGGCAGCGGTCGGCAGATCGGTGTTGTTTTCCGTAATCACCAGGGTCCGGTCGCCCAGTGGATAGCCGCCTGCAAATGCGCGGTTGAAATTATTATTGTCCATCGACACGCCAAGCTGCCCCGACCGGGTGCCGGCGACCGCTACTCCCCCTTGCAACCGGGCATTCAACACCAGGCCCTCGGTGGCGGAGATTACCACTGAACCCGCGTCGCCGCCTATGGTTGCCGGTTGCGCCAGATAAACACTGCTTCCGGGCAGTTGCGCCACGCTGCCGGAGCTGCCGGAAACATCGATCAACGCTGCCGGATCCGTCATGACATAACCGTTGGAGGCGGCGATGTTCACGCTACCGCCCGACAGAACGCTGCCGGTGCGCGCGCCCTTGCGATCGGGGAGGATACGGGCATAACCGGGCGCCAGAAGGCGTGCCTGGCTGCCGAGCCAGATGCCGGCCTGATCGCTGAAGCTCAGCGCCGTGCCGCGATCCAAACCCTCGGCCTGGGTGAGCGTGATGCTGCCGCCGGGGGCTTCCAGTGTGCCGTTCACGTCGAGCAACTGGGCAGCTGACAGCTTGATGGTGCTGCCCGGGTCGGTGCGAATCACCGCACCCTGACCGATGCGCAACGTACCCGCCTGGCCCGGCGTGATGCCGCCCAATGCCGTTAGCGTCAGGCTGACGGGGCGGCGCAATTCCATCGGCTGCGCCTGCAGATAACTGAAATCGGCCAGCCGCGAACCGGTGGGACGCAGCGTATAACTTGCATCGAGCACCCTGTTCTGTGCCACGGGTGCGATCACACTACCGGCCAGTACCTCAAGCTGCTGCTGGCCATCGATGCTGTAATTCTCGAACCCGGCTTGACCAAAGAAGCCGGGGTCAAGGGTAAACGAATCCGGCGCACTGACCAGACCCGTTCCGATGCGCACATTCGGCGTCGAAATGCTCAGCGCGCCCCCCTGGCCTAAAGCGTTGCCGGACAGCGTTCCTTCCAGATGCAATGCACCGGAAGGATCCCCGGTACGCGCGGCCTGATTGGCCCTCAACGTGATGCTGCCTGCGTTGCCGGCCTGCACCTTGCCGGACGCGTTCAGCCAGCCCCCGCCCGACACATCGACCACGCTCCCTGGTTTGAGATCGAGCCCCAGTTGGGAGGAAAGCGCAACCTTGCCGCCATTGATCGCCAGCGGACCGTTCGGATTCTCGCCGGCGATATTCGGCCGGTCGTTGACCCATAACCCGGAAACATCGATTTGTGCCCCGTCGCCGAGGCTCAGGCCGGTCTGTGCTGCCTGCACCGGGGTGACTTCCTTGGCGGCGAGGCTGACGCTGCCGCCGTGGAGCGTGATATTGCCATCCACCGCTACTTGCACCCCGGTCAGGGTCAAACTGCCGTCGTCGGGAAGCGCCAGGTTCACGTCCTTGGGCAGATGTATCCGCCCGCCCGAGTAAACCAGCAACTGGCCGAAGCCGCCCTGGCGCAGTGCGTCGGTGGAAATGGTCAGCTGGTTGGGCAGCGGATCGCCAGGCTGATAACCGGCCGGCAACAGTGTGGAACCGGTGGCGAAGTCAATCGCCGGTGTAAATGCGCGTCCGCCATTGCTGCCGATCTGCAGCGTTCCTGCTGTGGGCAATTTCGCGCTGGCTTGCTGCAACGCGCCGGTCGTCCGCTGCCCCAGCAATTGCCCGTCGAGCGCATAGGCAAAACCCAGCAACTTGATCTGGCCGGCTGGTTTGCCTTCAACATAACCGGGCTCGTATCTGCCTGTTTGCGCGGCGGGCGTGGTCCAGCTCCGGGTGACTCCCCACTTCGGATCCGTCACCGTGTAGGTGCCGGCCACGCCATCGTAAATCCGGTTGGCGGGCGCCGTGGCGAAATTGTATGCTTGGCCCTGGGACAGCAGTTGCGCGGATTTGACGTAGCCGCTGCTGTAGTTCACCGATCCGCCCGACACATCGATGCGCGAACCGGCACGCATCACGATATCGCCCTGCGACTGCACCGTGACCGTGCCGCCCGTCGTCGTCTTCTCGTCCACGGTGCGCTGGATCTGACCCAGGTAACCGGAAATATCCGCCACCGGGAGTTTCCCGTCACCGGCCGTGCGCACGTCCACCCAAACCGTTTGCCCTTTCAGGAAACCGTTATGCTGCAGCGGCGCATCCGCCAGTTGCGCGCCCTGCAGATTGACCTGGATGGAATTGCTCTCCATCGCCAACGACACGTTCTGCGTGCCGCTGGCATCCACCACGCTTCCCGGCGCGAAATACACGTGCACATCCGGCACGACCGTCGCGACAGGGTTAGTGAACGCCTGGGCATCGGACGGGTTGAGCGCGGCGGTAAAATTGATCAAACCGTCGGGTGCCCGCACCAGGGCGTTGTCCTGCACCTGGATCGAATGCCCGTAGATGTCGATTTTCGACTGCATGAAGGTCTGCGAATCGGCCAGGGTTTGGCCGTTGCCCAGTTCCGGCAGCACGCTGGTCACCGAGTTGGCGCCGAGTGTGACACCAGGCGCCAGCGCCAGGCCATTCTCGTCCACCTGGCCATTGGCCGACGTATTGCTCGCTATGAGGGTAGGCGCGGGCGACACCGAGTCGCGCGCCAGCAGGCGAATCGAACCGTTCAAGGTGGCGCTGGTGGTTGCCGAAATCCGACCGCTCTGGTTCACCGCGATCCCCACCAGCGTGGCATTGCCGCGGGTAGCAATGATTTGGCCCAGATTCATGTTCCTGGCGGCGCCGCCGTTATCCACCTCGACCAGGAAACCGCGCAAGCTGGGATCGTCGGATGCCTGCAGGTAAACGCTGTGTCCGGCTGCGAGGATGATTTGACCTTCTTCGGTCTGGATCAGCCCGTTGTTGGTGACCGTCGGCGCAAACAGCCAGATCGACCCGCCCTTGGCTGAGGTGAGCGTCGCGCCCGCATCCACATGGATCAGACCGCTCGATCCCATGAACGCCGGCAGGCTGCCCCCGGTCAGGGTTTGATAGAAAGTCGGGTTGAGGAAATCCTTATCCTGAAGATCAAGACTGGAGGCTACCAGCGACCCCACATTCACCTGCGCGCCATTGTGGAAGATAATGCCGTTCGAGTTAATCAGAACAATCTGGCCATTGCCAGTCAGGCTGCCGGAGATCTCGCTGGGGTTGGCATCGTAGATACGGTTGAGCGCGCTCGCGGCCGCATTGGGCTGCTGAAAATTAACGCCGTAGCCCTTGTCGATATTGAAGCTTGACCAATTGAATATCTGCCTTTGATCGACCTGCGTCACGGTCATCGTATTACCCACCGTTTGCGGCAAGCCTGCACCGGGGTTCATGCTCGGCGTGAAGGGCAGCGCACCGCACGCCCCCGCCGCGCACGCCACCGGCAGGGACGGACGGGCGTAGGCGGAATTCAGCGTGCAGCACAAGGCAAGCAGCAGCATGCTTGCCTGGGCAGGACGCGCCAGCTTGCCGCGGTTAAAACTCATACAGCAACCTTGCATGAATGCGCGACGAGTCCGCCTGGGTATAGGTGAGGCTCTTGAACGGCCGCGCCCAATCCAGGCCGAACTGGAACCCCTTGAACCCTTGCACGCGCAGCCCGAGGCCGGCGCTGGACAGCAGGAATACGGATTGCTGGGAAGGTAGCGGTGACATCACCGACAACCAGGCCCCATCCATGAACGCCAGCGCGTAGACCTGACCAAGCCCGGAAGTCGCCGGGTTGAACAGGGACGGGGTGTGCAATTCCAGTGTGCCCTGCACCCCGTCATCGCCCAGCGCCTCCGCTTCCAGATAACCGCGCACGCTGTCCGCCCCGCCGGCGCTAAACTGCTCATTCGAAATCAACGGGCCGCTGGCAACCTGACCGCTCATTTTGGTATACACGCTCCACTGCCCGAGCGGCTGGGTATGCTGCACGTCGCCACGCAAATAGAAGTAATTCGCCGAGGCAAGGTAGCGTTTGTTGGCAAAATCCTGATCGTTGTTGCGCGAACCGCGCAAGTGGAAATTCGCGGCAATGTCGAACTGGGTGAGCGCCTTTCCCTCACGCAGGGTTCCCGCATACTGGATCATGTAAGGCACATAGGTGATCGAGGTGTTGATGGCGTTGGCGGTGTCGGCACCCCCCAGCACGCTTTCGAGCGAATTCTTGTAATCCACGCCGAGACTCAGCGTATGGTTGTAGCGCTCACCGCGCGAGCGCAACGGCGTGATCCAGCGCAGCCCATAGAAATTTCCCATGCCGAGCGAGGTGAACCCGCTCACCGCCGCCACATTGGAACGGGAACGCACCGCATACAGGGCATACGCCTGCCCGTCCGCGCCGGGTATCACATAGGTCGCAGACAGCACGTTGGATTCCTGCGGCTTTTCCGGCGCCACCTGATAGCTCAAGGACAGACTGTGCTGGCGCTGCCACAGATTGTCGTAGCGCAACGTGCCGACCAGACGGCCCGGCGTCGTGTTCGCACCGTAGCGGTTGTTGGCTTCGAGCGAGCCGTGCAAAGGCAGCTTGTCCTTGACTTGCAAATCCACTTCCACCGTGCCCGGCGCCCTGCCTGCACGCAGCACCGGCACCACCTGGCGGTCGGGTGTACGCGCCAGATCGGTCAGCTGTTTCTGCACATCGGGAAAATACGGCACGCTGCCTTCGGCCAGCGCCGGCGTGTGCTGCCTGATCCAGCCCAGCGAGTAATAGCGCGAACCGCTCACCTTGAGGCGGTCGACCGTCGCTTCGGTAACCTTGAGCCGCACCAGGCCGCTCTTGACCTCCTGCTCCGGGATATCGACCAATACCGTCAGATAGCCGGCATCGTGATACGCCTTTTCCAGCGCCTGCCGCGCCTGCTCCACATCGGTGACGGACTTCTTCTCGCCCAGGTGCGGATAAACTGCCTGCTCGATGGCGAGGTTGGACAACACCGTATTGCCCACGATCTGGTATTCGAGAATCGAAAAAGTCGCTGCCGGCGCCGGCTCGGCTGCAGCAACGCCCGCTCCGGCATCCGCCGGCTGGGCGTCGGCCAAGGCCGTCAAAGGCAAAACAGACAGACCCAGGATCAGCCATCTTTTCATTAACCATTGCATAGTACTGATCCGTTGCATACTGAATTCGGGGTTAATCCTGCGGATGGGGCAGCGCGCGTTTGACTCATGCCGCCACAGCCCTGCGGGAGAAACGTCAAGCCAAGCAATGATAGTCACCACGCACGACGAAAGCATGACAGGCTGCGCAGTTTTTATAGTCCGTTCGGGCTATGCGCGCTGCGCTTGCGCACCCCGGCGCCCGCACAGGTGCAAACCTTACACGCAAAAAAAAACACCCCCCGGAAACAACCCGGGGGGTGGTGGATCAAGCTCGCATCAGGCGCGGCGTTGCACCGCGCCGGTCAAGACACGCAGATCAGTTCCAGAACTGTGGCTTGTACTGATCGACTTTCGGCTTGCAGGTATCGCCAAACTTGGTGCCTTTGGCTACTTTGTTGGTGGTCACGTTGCCGGTCGGCACGTAGTTGGTCGGCAAGGCTGCGATGCCCAGGTTGGTGTTGATGTACGCGGGGTCGCCCACGACCTTGATGATCGTGTCGGACAGGGTTTTCACCGGACCGGTGGAGAGGCTGCCCGCATAGGTCGGAGCGCCGGCGGCGACGTCCACCAGTGCTGGCTTGCCGTTGCTGCCGTTACGGTACTGCATCGACTCTTCGGAGAAGAACTCCCACGGGCCTTCGATCATCGCTGCGACCGCATATTTCGCGGTGCTGGTAGCCGGACGGCCGGACGCATCGATCGCGGCAGCATTGGCGGTCAGCACGCCGTTCAGGTCATGGAAGTGCCAGCCGCTTTCCTTGCCGGCGCTGTCGTAGGACAACACGCCCACCGCACCGAACGGCGCGTTGATCGTGGTATCGCCGTTGCTATAGGCATTGGTGGTGCCGGTGGCGGCACCGCTGAAGGTGACCTGGTAGTAGTTGTTATCGTCACCCTTGAACGCCCAGTTGGTGCCGTTCTGCGCGGCCGTCAGGCAGGAGCGCACATCGCCGGAACCCGGATTCTCAACCACGGTATAGCCGTAGGTGGGGTCGATGATGATCGGATTGGCCGCCGTTGAGGTCACCGTGTTCGCCACATAGATGCCGGTGGCGTCGAAGCCTGCGCTGTCAGCCATACGAGCAGGCGTCGAATAAGCCGATCCGGAGCAGCCGAAGTTATTGACGAAGTAGTTGGTCGTGGCCTGGGTGCCGGAACCCTGCACGCGGCGGCACACCACCACCGGCTTGTTGGTACCGTTGCTGGTACCCGCCCCCGGATTGAGCGCAGTCAGCGGCGCATTCGCCACGCCGCTCCAGTCGTGCATTTTAGGAGTGCTCGTGCTCAACAGGCCCAGCAAGGTCCCTTTGTCAACAAACATGCTGGCGGGAATCACGTTGGTCATCGGCAGAGCGAAGGCATTCTGGAATGCCGGGAAGTTGGTCAAACCGCCCAAGTCCGTCGAACTGAGCGCGGTGCGGTAGGCATGCGCACCGGTATCGTATTCGAGGTTGATGCCCTTGAACATTTTGGGTTCGACATCGGATACGCCGAGATCGGGGATACGGGCCGGGCCGTAGCTGTTGGCGGTGCCGTCGTCATTGCCGGTGGGGGCGCACAGCTGATTCACGCCGAAGGTATAACCGGCCGGAGCGGCCGTGCAGGCGCCAGCCGTGGCGCTGTCCATATCCATCCACTGGATCTTGGCGGCTGTCGCGACGGGATCCACACCCCATACCGAGCCGCCACGGGTGCGGTAGGTAATGCGCACGGTCTTGCCCTGCAAGGCTGCGGGCACTGGCGCGGCGCTCTTGAACTGGCCTTTCACGGCGAAAAAGCCGGCGCAGTTGCTGCTGGCGTTATCGCAAGCGGTCACATAGCCCGGCACCATCAAGTTGGGGAGCTGCGCAACAAAGTTGGATTGCACGGCGGAAGCGCCGGACAGGAACAGGTCGACATCATAAGCCTGGGCGGCACCGGCAGCGAGGGTACCGCAAGCCAGCGCACAGGCGACGGCGAGTTTTTTCATGGACATGGTGATTACCTTTCAAAAAATTGCGTTTAATTAAAATCTTGCAAAAGCGCTCAAACTCGGGCTGGCGCCTGGCAGGCACATAACGAACCAGGCTCTCAGCTCATGACAGACGTACTGCGGCTTAGCCTTGCAACCGGCGGCGCGCGATGAAACCCATCATGCCCAAGCCGGCCAGCAACATCGCCCAGGTATCGGCCTCCGGCACAGCGGCCACGGTGTACGCCAGGTTGCCGGCGGTATCCAGTTTCCAGCTGGCATTGGTGAAAGGCGTCACCCCCGCTGCATCAGGGCCATTCGTACTGCTCACGCCGAGATACCAGAACTTCTGGCTGGTGCCGACTGCAGCAGTGACTGGGAAGGTCGAATTGCCGCCCCAGCTTGACATCGGCGAGCCAGCTGCGTCGAAATACGTATCGCCATCAGCTTTCACAGCGGTCGCCGAACCGTTCGCAGCATCGCCAGAGGGCATTAAACCGTTGTTTGCCGTAATGTAAGGCGCGGATCCAGAAGAAAAATTACTGAGTACACTGTTACTGATCGCTACGGCACCGTTGGAAGTTGTTAATGCACGCTGCCCATTAACAAGGCCAGTGCCCGTGTTGTCATACGCACCGACCATCCACTGCAGACTGGTCGACAAGCTACCGGCAGTGCCGAGGAAGCTGGCCAGCAGCGGATCGGCGGCGAAACTGAGGCTGTAACCCGAGGTCAGCACGCTGCCGGCTACAATGCTAGGCGTAGCGCCAAAAGCCACCGTACCGGCAACTGGTGCAGCCGTCGATGAAATCGAGGTGCCGAGGGACGTCTTGTCCTGTTTGCTGGCGAGTCCGCTAGTGATACCGAGACTGGCAGCGGGCAGGAAGTCGTTAAAGTGAACGCCCAGATCGCGGATGTAGGATTTCTGCGCGACCGAGTCCCACACCGCCAGGAACATTTCCGGGCCCCCGATATTACCAGCAGTGTCCTGGCCAGCGATGGTTGCGTTGGCCTGGCCAGCGCTTGCCAGCGCGAGCGAGGCGGCGATGACTGTGAATGCGAATTTCATGTTCATATTAAAAATCTCCTAAATTAAATAGAGTGACTGGCCGAGTACGCTCCCCTTTCGGCATCCATCCTGTGCGGGCCTCTGCTTGCGCAGAGATGTTTCCCCCTGCCCGCGTACCACTTCCTGCCGGCGACGGTCCAGATCGATTTTCTCACTGGGCAGTTGGCAACCCGGCCATCTTCCTGGATGTTGGAAGACCCTCGGCTTTCCGGCCCCGCCTCGCGGCGGGTGTGGCACTGGCGCTTGCTGAAGTGACATTGGATGCACACTTACTAAGCTTGCACGATCAGAATAGGCGGGGTTTGTTACTGATATGTCGTGCCACATCGGGCAAAACATAGCCCGTTCGGACTACCCGGGCGGCATGGGTTGCGATGGCCTGACAAGCGCTGCCTGGGCCGGATTGGACGTGCGCCAAAGCAGGCCGGTTGAGCGCGGCATGTCATGTAAAAGCAACGATCCTAGAAAAAGCAGTTGGTCCACGAAACGGTTCTCGCAGGGATATTGCCCTTGGGCAATAACTCGCAAAAACACAAAAAGCACAAAAATATTCAAAGCGATAACAAGCTGTAGATCACCACCTAATGGGTGGATGACTTAAATCAAGGCAATGTATTTATTTCGTGTCTTTCGTGGATAAATCGCCGTTTTTAGGATGATTGTGAACAGCGAAACCAGCGCTTGCGAACGCACCGGTTGTTGATTCCATCGTGCCTCAGCGCCCGGCGGAGATATCCTGCACCAGCCGCGCGATGACCTCATCCCACTGCCCGTATTCCTGCTGCCGGTACAGACGCATGCCGGGATACCAGGGGCTATCGTCGCGCTCGCGCAGCCAGCGCCAATCGCGATTGCATGGCAGCAGCGTCCACACCGGACAACCCAGAGCGCCGCCAAGATGCGCGACCGCGGTATCGACGCTGATGACCAGATCCAGATTCATGATGGCGGCGGCGGTATCGGCAAAATCCGTGCACTGCTCGCCGGCCAGCAGCACCTCGGTATTGTGAAAAACCCGGGCAAGCGCTTGCGGTGATGCGTCTTGCTGCAGGATGACCAGGCAGATACCGTCGATTTGCGCCAGCGGCGCCAACACTTCGAGCGGAATGGAACGGTTGCGGTTGTTGACATGTGTGCCGGGCCCCGCCCACACCAGGCCCACGCGGCGCCGCCCCTGGGCGAAGTCGTTGATGTCCGCGCCCCAGGCAGCGATGGCTTCGGGGGAAGCAGCAAGGTACGGGAGTCTGCGCGGAATGGTGTCCAGTTGTGTGCCAAAATGATGCGGCACGCTCAACAGCAAGCTCCAGAAATCATAGCCGGGCGCATCCGGCAGCGCATCGATCACGCACGCGACGCCGGGCACTGTCGCCGCCAGTCTGCGTAACGAGGGATCCACCAGAACATCGACCGTTGCACCCAGCGCTGCGAGTAGCGGGACATAGCGCAGGAACTGGATCTGATCGCCCAGGCCCTGCTCCTTGACCAGCAACAGGCGCTTGCCGTCCAGGTCCTGCCCCTTCCAGGCCGGGCAGCCATATGCGCCGGGCGACATGTCGCTGCGTGCCGGACGGTGTTCGTACAAGGGCCAGCCCTGCGCCAGCTTTCCACCCAGCAGCAGTGCCAGGGACTTGTTGTACTTGAGCAGCGGCGAGACGGGCTGGAGCGTGATCGCGCGGTCGAAATACGCGACCGCTTCATCCAGCTGGCTGGATGCCATCAGTGCATTTCCCTTATTCGACAAAAACTCAGGCAGTTCCAGCCCGAGCGAAGTTGCGTGGTCGAGTTGTGCCATGGTTTCGTCCAGCGAACTGTCCTCTCTCCCTTCACTGCCGGTTTCGATCCATGTCCGGGCGTAGGCCGGAAGTTGTTCCGCCAGCCGGGCAAAACAGCTTGCGGCCTCTTCCATCCTGCCGGTCTGGCGCAACAGCTTGCCAAGGTGGTAGTGGGCTTGAGCGTAGCCGGGATTGAGTTCGGCGGCGCGATGGAAGGAAAAGATGGCTTCGTCGTACTGTCTCAGATCACGCAACGCCTTGCCCAGATTCAAATGCGCTGCTGCGAAGTCTGGATTGATTTCCAAAGCCTGACGATAGGTAGTGATGGCTGCATAGGATTGCCCACTCGCTGATTGTGTCTCAGCGAGCGCGACCAAGGCTGCCGGATACTGCGGATTGATCGCCAGGGCGCGCTGGAAGCTGATGGCAGCTTCGGATAATCGTTCCATGGCGTGCAAGGCCAGGCCTAACTTGAAGTGGGCTCCCGCCCAGTTCGGTCTAAGTTGTAATGCGCGCCGATAGAACGTGATGGCCGCAGGAAACTGTTCGAGATCAGCCAAGGCGATGCCAAGATTCAAACATGCTTCCGGGAAATCGGGCTGAATTGTTAAGGCGCGACGATAGCTGTGCTCGGCTTCGAAATATTGACCAAGAAACCATAGCGCATTGCCAAGGTTGTAATGGGCTTGCGCCAGATCCGGCTTGAGATAGAGCGCGCGATCATAAAACGGGACGGCTTCCTTGACCTCGCCGATGGCACTGAGCGCCATGCCTAAATTAAGACACGCCGCGGCAGAAAAGGGGTTGAGCGAAAGCGCGCGCTGATGACAGTCGATGGCTGGTTCATGCTGCCCTAATGCGCTGTGGGCCAGACCGAGATTGCACCAGCCGCTATCCAGCCCGGGATTGAGGACGACGGCTTGTTCGATGAGGTCTACTGCCTGTACGTAGTCTCCGGCCTTGTGTCGAATAACCCCGAACAGGTGCAAGGCGTCTGAATGGTTCGGCTGAGCAGTCAGGATTCGCTGGCAGAGTTTGGCTGCGCGCGCCAGTTCGCCGGTGTGGTACAGGCCCACGATCTTTTCGAGATCGGCGCTATAGTTTGAAGTCTGTCGTGCCAGCATTATTGTGTGGTCCATTCAAAGTAGGCGCCCCGTCTTTGCCGGGGCGATGCAATTGACTACAGTTTATTTACAGTTTCCGCAGCCGCGGATTTGACCTTGACCGGAGTGGCTGCCTTGGCTTTTTCTTCGAGATAATTCTCGATCTGGACGCTGTTGACGGAGCCTGCAACTATTTGGCCGTCAGAGAACACCAGGGCTGGCGTGCCGGTGATCCAGGATTTTTGGGCGAATTCCTTGATGGCTTTGAGTGGCGCTTCGCATGTTTTTTTCGTGGCCGCCGGCTCCTTGCCATTCAGCATCAAGTCGTCCCAAGCCTTGACTGGATTGTCAGCACACCACACCAGATTGGCCTTGCGCTCGGAATCGGGATGCAACTCAGCCAGCGGATACAGGAAAATATACATCGTGACATCGGTCACCTTGTCCAGCTCCGGCTCCAGCTCGTGACAAAACGGGCAATCCGGGTCGGAGAACACGGCAAGCTTGCGGCTGCCATTGCCTTTCACCTTGACGATGGCTTTGTCCAGCGGCAGCGAAGCGAAATCGAGATGCATCAATTCCTGATTGCGTGCCTGCACCAGATCTTTTCCGGTCTTGAGGTTGATCATCTTGCCGATGATGGCGATGTTGGCGTTTTCATCCGTGTAGAACACGTTGATGCCGTTGGCAACCACTTCATACAAGTCTGCATAAGGCGACTTGGTGATGGTGCCGATATGCGTGCCGGGCATGTGTTCGGTCAGTTGCTTGCGCATTTGTTCGATGTCCGCGCCATAGGCGCTGGAAAATGCGGCAAAAAGGGATACGGCGATCAGGCTCTGCTTGAACATCATGGCTATCCTCAAAGGGTCAAGTCGATTGGTAAAACTGGAATTCGGAGCACGAATCCTAAACACGCCTGGTGACATATTCGTTTGGTATATATGAAGATTTAGTGATGAAATGGCGGCCAGTCATAGGTAGAACGGGCTACGCGGCAGCGGGCTTGCCGGAATGGTGATCTATGCTGTGTCGGGTTGAAACCCGACCTACGACGGCCACACCTTCTACACTGTAGGTCGGCTTCAGCCCGGCCTGCGACTATCTACTCTTGATTACCCTGAGCCGTTCGGACTATATCCAGGGACTGGGATTTCACATTTCTGACAAATCTGTCAGGTATCTTGGGTGACTGTTTAATCAGTTGAAGTTGGCTGCGTCTGCTTGCCCAGTCTGCAACGACACCGCAAAACTGGTTTGAACATGTTGAGTGATTGGCTAGTGCAGATTCTGATTTAAAACCAACATTTCTCCGGGAGCCTGAAAATGAAAATGAAAATGAAATTTGGACTGAAACCCATCGTGGCCGCCACGGCTTTCGCACTGTGTGCACACAGCATGCTGGCCGCGGCCGAAGTCGAGGAAGATAGCGCTGCCGGCGTCGAAAGCGCTGCCACCTGGTACAAGGCCGGCCAGAAAGCGCTCAGGGAAGCCAAGCAGCTTCACCCCAACGCGCGCCGCGCCAAGAACGTGATCCTGTTCATAGGCGACGGCATGGGCATTTCCACGGTGACTGCCTCGCGCATCCTGGAAGGCCAATTGCAGGGCAAGGACGGCGAGAAAAACTCGCTGGCCTTTGAAAAACTGCCTTACCTGGCGCTGTCCAAGACTTATTCCGCCAACCAGCAAACGCCGGATTCCGCACCCACCATGACCGCCATGGTCACCGGCGTAAAAACCAGCGACGGGGTGTTGAGCATCGACC
>NZ_BGOW01000006.1 GCF_003851125.1 Sulfuriferula multivorans
CTTCAGGGGCTCGGAAAGCCTGCCGTTCGGTGCGGCCATCCGGCCGGTGCGGGAACTGCTGGAATATCTGCTGAATGGCAGGATGCCCGCGCTTTCATAAACGGGCAAACTTCAGATACAGCCGCGTTGCGGCGAACAGGTTCAGCCACAGCAGGCAAGAGGCGAAGCCCAACGTCAGCGCGGCCGGGTAAACCAGCGCAGGCCATGCAATGCTGCCGAGCAGCAACAGCAGTGTTGCCAGGTGCGCTTGCATCTGGCGCCGCGCCGCGTGGCCGGAGATGATCTGTTTCATGTTGGGAACCGCACTGCCCTTGGGCAGACCGCCTTGCAGATGAAACCAGATCAGGAACGGCACAATCTTGTACAGCATGCCGCTGACCACCGACACCGCAAAACCAAACATGAACAGCACACCCAAAACGATAGGGTAACGCGAATCTGCCGCGATTCCGGTCAACAGTTGAGCGCCCCCCCAGAGCGCAACGGCGCTGAGCAGGCTGAGCATGCCAATGCGCCAGAATTGCTGGGTGACATCGACTATTCTGCGTCGTCTTTTTGCCTGCAAATACAAGGTGGCGCCAGCAAATACGGCGAATCCGATGGCTATACCGCCCGCAGCGAGCGAGTCGCCCCATGACGCCAGCAGCGGGGATGTCAGCGACGTCAGGGATCCCGCGCACAGCAACAAAAACACCGAGCCGCCGAGCCATCGGGTAAGTCGGGCAGGGTAGGCCGGCGTCAACTGGAACATGGGCACCACTTGGTACGCCACACCCATTACCAGCAGGCCAACCCAGCCCGGCAGACCCCACGCCACATGCAATCTGACGAGTTCCTGCACCGGGAAATGGAAGTCACCGCTCAGCGTACCGGCAAGCGCAATGCCCAGCCCAACGGTGAGCATCAAGGCGATGCCGGCAAAACGCATGGCGTGTATTGTGGCATGGCGCACTCGTGAAGCTGCGAGGCTGTAAGCGGCCGCGATCAGGAATACGCCAAGCGCAAACGCCAGCAGGAAAATGGCAGCATCGAGCAGGACGGTTTGCGAAAAAAACAGGCCGGATGCCAGCATTGCCGTGCCTGCAACCAACGGAACATGCACCATCCAGGCTACCCGCCGCGGTTGCGGCATGGGCGAATCCGCCAGCACCGGGAACATTTGCATCAGTGCGCCGATCATGGTCATGGTCAGGAAACCCAGTGTGACCAGATGCGTCAGCGCAAGCAGGGCAGGAGTCCAGCGCGACACCAGCGCCTGCGGGCCGGAAATCAGCAATATCAGGGCTGCCAGCAATAGAAACAGCGGCGCGCTGAGAAAGAATCTGAAAGGAACCGAAATCGGTGGCGCCTGCTGCAGAGACAGGCTGGAAATGGGCGCATTCACCGCCAGATGATTATTTCAAGATGTCCATCCGCAAAGGTTTCGGTGCGGTACTGATAGCCATCTTCCTGCAATATGCCGTACAGCGGGAAAGGTTCGCGGTTGTGCACCATGCGCAGCCGATCGCCGGGCGGCAGGGTTTCCAGTGCGGTCAGCGCCTTCACCAGCGGCTCGGGTGGATCCAGGCCGCGCACATCCAGGGTTATTTCGCCCGCCATGACGCATTACCCGGCGCTGCCGGGAGCCTCTTTCATCTGCTTGAGCAATTCCGGCACCCTGGCGCCGAGCGCCTGGTCCGACATCGGATAAAGTACCTGCTCCTCCTTGAGATTATGCTGCTGGAGCATGATCAGCAGGGTTTCGGAAAGTCCCGCATATTCATCCGCATCCTGCGCTGCAACGGCAGCGGCCATGTGTGTGAACAGATCGCGCATTTGTTCATGCTCCATGCGCATCATCCGTGTGGGGCCCATGGTGTTTCCCGTTTCGCGCTCGAATGCAGGGAACAGCACCTGCTCCTCCATCCCGAAGTGATGGGCCATGGCGGAGTGGAACTGTTCAAAACTCGCAGTTGTGGCAGGCCAGTCCTGCTTTGCCGCGAATTCCTCCGCCATAGCGAAATAGTCATCGCACTGGCGATGATCCGAAGCGAGATAGTTGCTGATTGTTTCCACGGCATACTCCTTGTCTTTGTTTCCGTTTAAGTGCTGTTTGCGGAGTGCAAGTATGCAAGTTTCCGAACGCGAAGCACCTTGACTTATATCAAGTTTTCCTTGATTGCCGTTCTGAATGATTTTTCAGACCGGGCACGGAGCACGCACGGAAATTGGGCTGTCCGCAGCGGCTGGTGTCGCATCAGCCGGGCTTGCCATCGGCGCGCGGCCGCCAGTAATAGGGGATGTAGTGCGCCGCCCACGGAACGAAGCAGGCCAGCCAGACCAATCCCGCCAGCAGGTACAAATCCGGCGCCAGGCGGGCGGCTGCGGGGACGATGTCGGCCAGCACCCGGATCAGTGCCGAGCCTTGAAACCCGATAAACAGCAGCCAGGTGAGCCGGTCCAGCACCAGCGGCTGGCCGGCATGGCCGAGCGTGACGCGCGAGACCATGCCCAGTACCATGCTGGCGAAATAGCCGATGGTCAGCGCGTGCAGCGGTGCCAGGCCGAACCACACCGGATCGTCTGCGCTCGCAAAAAGTGCCAGGCTCTGCGCGCCGAACAGCAGCATGGCCAGACCCAGCCAGGCAAACGCGATATGCAGTACTGCCAGCAGGCTGACGCGGAAACTGCGCAGCAATCCCCAGGTGAAAGACAAATACAGTGCGCAAGCGGCCAGCGGCAGGTCGGCCAGCCACAGGTAGGCGTGAGCTTCCCGCAGCAGCAATATTCCATGTCCCGCTGTACAGGCGAGCATCAGCCAGAGTATCCAGTACGGCCTGACCACCACGTAGTTTTCCAGCACCCGGCTGGAAAAGAACGGGATCATGCGATGGTTCACGGTCATGACAATCGGCAGCAGGAAAAACCAGATGCCGGCAGTGCGGGCGAAATCCAGCAGCAGGGCTTGCCCGGTCAGCAGCCACAGCAGATAGGCAGCCATCCCGAGCCAGCCGAATACCAGCGCTACGCTGGTCACGGCCGGGTGGCGCTTGTCCTGGCGCGGGGCATTGAACAGGACGCGCAACAACGCATACACCGCTATGCCCCATCCGGCCAGCATCACCGCCACACCCGCGGCAGCGACCGGTTTCCCCATCATCAGACCGAGGTAAAACAGCACGACGCCTCCCGCCATCAGCAGGCTGGCGCTGAAGGCATGACGCGGTGGAATTTTTCCCGCATTCATCCAGTTGGGGTAAGTGGTGAACAGAAAGCCGAAAATAAAAAACGGGAAAAAGCCGTACATCATCAAAAAGGCATGCGCCCAGACCGGCGCGATACTCCAAGCCGTCGCGCTGCCTGCGATACCGTAACGCCCGGCCAGATCGAACACCCACCACAACATTGCCGCCACGCCCTGCAGCGCTCCAATCAGGAACATGCTGCGGTGAGGCGCGACAGCGATCTGCTGCCAGACTGATAGAGGCTTGTTCATAGTGCCTTCCTTGCTAGCGCCGTTCGTCCTGGGAAAATCGAAGTTAACTTTAGCCATTTTTTTGCATGCTAACGTGCGCAACGCATCCAAACCTTGATCTATATCAAGTCGGTGTATCAGCGATTAACGTATCCTGACATCGTCAATTACCAATAGGAATGCGACTCCCTGCTTTGCAGTCAAAAGATGATGGCGCTTTCTGACTACATCCACACATTCGGACAGTTCATGCTGCGGCGCCATGGCCAGCGGGTGCACAAGATCGCGCTTGACGCCGGTTTTACCTGCCCCAACCGGGACGGCAGCAAAGGCATCGGCGGCTGCACATTCTGCAATAACGCCTCGTTCAGTCCCAACGGCCGTAACGCGCCTTCCATTGCCAGCCAGCTTGCCTCCGGGCGGCGCGCAATTGCCAGGCGTACCCGCGCGCGGCGCTTCATTGCCTATTTTCAAGCCTACACCAATACCTACGCCAGCGTGCAGCAACTGGACGCGCTTTATCGGGAAGCCCTGTCCGAGCCGGACGTGATCGGCCTGGCGGTGGGCACGCGCCCGGATTGTGTGCCGGATGCAGTGCTCGATCTGCTCGTCGGTTACCGCGCGGAGGGGATGGAGGTGTGGCTGGAACTGGGGCTGCAATCCGCGTTTGACGAAACGCTTGCGCGCGTCAATCGCGGGCACGGTCTGGCGGAATACCAGACCGCCGTGGTAGCTGCCCGACGGCGTGGCATTCCGGTGTGTACCCACCTTATCCTCGGCCTGCCTGGCGAAAGCGACGCGCACTATCACACCAGCCTCGATATGGTGCTGGCGCTGGGCGTGGACGGCCTGAAGCTGCATCCATTGCACGTGGTGAAAGGCACCCTGCTGGCGAACCAGTGGCGGCGCGGCGAATATTCGCCCCTCGCCATGGGCGACTACCTGCGCATCGCCGCCGATCTGATCGAACGCACGCCGGCGCACATCGTGTTCCACCGGGTAACCGGCACGGCGGCGCAGGATATTCTGCTGGCGCCAGCCTGGTGCTCGCAGAAATGGAATGTGCTGAACGGCATCGAAGGCGAACTGCGCCGGCGCAACCACCGCCAGGGCGAGTTCGCGCAGGATCCACACTATGCAAAGGAATGGGCTTATGTCGCCTGAAGCGAAGCTGGACCTGGTATGTCCGGCAGGCAGTCTGACTGCATTGAAAGCCGCAGTGGATAACGGCGCCGATTGCGTTTACATCGGCTTCCGCGACGGCACCAACGCGCGCAACTTCGCCGGTCTGAATTTCGACGCCAGCGCCGCCCGCGAGGGCATACGTTTTGCCCATTCAGCCGGGGCAAAAGTCCTGGTGGCGCTGAACACTTACCCGCAAACCGGGAATTGGCAACGCTGGCAAGATGCGGTGGATCAGGCCGCCGACCTGGGGGTGGATGCGATCATTCTGGCTGATCTGGGATTGATGCAATACGCCGCCGAGCATCATCCGCAGCTGCGCCGGCATTTGTCGGTGCAGGGTTCCGCGACCAACTACGAGGCGATCAATTTTTACCAGAAGCAGTTCGGCATCAGCCGCGCCGTGCTGCCGCGCGTGCTTTCCATGGCGCAGGTTGAACACCTGCGCCAACATACCTCGGTGGAAATCGAAGTATTCGGCTTCGGCAGCCTGTGCGTCATGGTGGAAGGGCGTTGCACGCTGTCGTCTTATGTTACCGGGGAATCGCCCAACACCTGCGGCGTGTGCTCTCCCGCCAAGGCGGTGCGCTGGAAACAAACCGCGCAAGGCCTGGAATCCCGGCTCAATGACGTATTGATAGACCGTTATGCCGATACTGAAAATGCCGGTTACCCGACCTTGTGCAAGGGGCGTTTCAAGGTGGGCGAGGAAACCTATTACGCCATTGAGGAACCAGCCAGCCTCAACACGCTGGAGCTGTTGCCGGAGCTGATGCGCATCGGCATCGCCGCCATCAAAATCGAGGGGCGGCAGCGCAGCCCGGCATACGTAGCGCAAGTAACGCGGGTGTGGCGCGATGCGATTGATGCCTGCCGGCGCGAGCCGCACAACTATGTTGTGAAAGCGGCATGGATGGCCGAACTGAATAAAGTGGCCGAAGGACAGCAACACACACTGGGCGCCTATCACAGGCCATGGAAATAAAATGATGAAACTCGCACTCGGGCCGGTTTTATATTATTGGGCACGCGATACGCTGCTGGATTTTTACCAGGAAATTGCCGCCACACCGGTGGATATCGTGTATCTGGGCGAAACCGTGTGCTCCCGGCGCCACAACCTGCGCTTGCAGGATTGGCTGGACGTTGCCGCGAAGCTGACTGCCGCGGGCAAGCAGGTGGTGCTTTCCACGCAGGTGTTGATTGAATCCGAATCGGACCTGAAGAGCCTGCGCAACATTGCGGATAACGGCAGCTTTATGGTGGAAGCAAACGACATGGGCGCGGTACACCTGCTGGCCGGCAAGATGCCGTTTGTCGCCGGGCCGCATCTCAATGTTTACAATGACCGCAGCCTGAGTCTTCTGGCCACGCTGGGCGCACAGCGCTGGGTAATGCCGCCGGAAATGTCGGGCGCCATGCTCGCCCCGATACAGCGCATGCGCCCTGCCGGGATGGAAACGGAAGTATTCGTCTACGGCAGATTGCCGCTGGCTTTTTCGGCACGCTGTTTTACCGCGCGCGCCCATAACCTGCCCAAGGACGATTGCCAGTTCCGCTGCCTGGATTATCCCAACGGGTTATCCATGCGCACGCGCGAGGATCAGCCTTTTCTGGTGTTGAACGGCATTCAGACGCAATCCGCGCGCACCTATAACCTGATCGGCGAGCTGGATACCCTGCGCAGCATGGGCGTGGATGTGCTGCGCATCAGTCCGCAGATTGCCCACAGCGCGAAAATCATCAGCTTGTTCCGCACCTGCATGGATCAGCCATGCACGCCACACAGCGCATTGCTGCAAATGGATAAGCTCATGCCGGATGGCATGTGCGACGGTTACTGGCGAGGCAGCGCCGGGCTGGAGCAGAGTCATATATCGAGCAAAACATGAGCACCGCGATGGAGCAGGGCGAACGATTCAATAGCTACAGCCATCTCATAGGCGCGGCGCTTGCGGCTGGCGGTGCGGCCGTGCTCATTGTGCTGGCAGCGGGACAGGGCAATCCGTGGAAGATCGTCAGCTTCAGCGTTTATGGCGCGATGCTGCTGTTGCTGTATCTGTTTTCCACCCTGTATCACAGCCTGCGCGGCAGAGCCAAGGATGTGTTTCGCAAGCTGGATCATTATGCGATCTACCTGCTGATTGCCGGCACCTACACTCCGTTTACCCTGGTAACGCTGCATGGGGCCTGGAGGTGGTCGCTGTTTGGCGTGATCTGGGGCATGGCGGTGCTGGGAATTGTGGTGGACTCACTGCCTTGGGGGAAACGCAGAATTCTGCCGGTGGTGATTTATCTAGCCATGGGATGGCTCGCTTTGATTGCCCTGAAGCCATTGTTGAATGCCCTGCCACATGCCGGCTTCGCGTGGCTGCTGGCGGGTGGTGTGTTCTACACCGTGGGCATTGTTTTTTACGCGCTGGAACGGTGGATAAAGCATGGGCACGGTATCTGGCATTTGTTCGTGCTGGCCGGTAGTGCCTGCCATTATTTCGCCATACTTTTCTATGTGGCATGAAAGTGATTGAGCTTCCTATGATTATGGTACTGGACAGCGGCTTGCAGAGCGGGCCCGCGAATAACGCTATCGACCGGCATTACCTGGATTTGCATGCGCAGGGCGCTTGCCCGGATCAGTTGCGGTTTTACCGCAGCTTGCCGAGCGCAAGTGTGGGGCGCCACCAGATTATCGACCGTGAACTGCGCATCGATTACTGTCGTAGCAATGACATTGCGCTGGTGCGGCGGCTCAGCGGCGGCGGCGCGATTTATCTGGATCCCCGGCAATTGGGCTGGTCGCTGATTCTGAAGCGGCCACACACCTGGCGTCAGCTTGGTCTTGAACAATTGCTTGCGCTGTTTTCCAGAGCATTGGCGAAAGGATTGAAACGCCTGGGCATTAGTGCGCGCTACGCCTATCCGAACGACCTGGAAATCGAGGGGCGCAAAATTGCCACCCTGTTTGCCGCCAGCGAAGCAGAATCCTTGCTGTTGCAAGGCACATTGCTGCTGGATGCCGATATTCGAACCATGCTGGAAGCGCTGCGCGTGCCCACCGAGAAATTGTCCCCTGACGGGCTGTCCGCTGCGCGCGAACGCTTGATCACCGTCAAGGAGTGTTTGGGAAAAATTCCTGATTTGGAAAAAATCCAGGCGGCCATAATCCACGGCTTATCGACTGGGCTGAGACTGCAATTCGGCGGCAGGACGAAGGGCAGCGGGGCGCACATACCGCAATGCGATGCTCTGGCTGAGGAAAGCGCTGCAGCCCATCAAATTGATTGGCGGGAAGACCGGACCTCAGCACTGGAATCGCTGTGGAAAACGCCGGGTGGAACACTGCGCGCGCGCGCCGTTTTTGATGGCGAAGGAAAGCGGATTGAATGGATAGAAATTGGCGGTGATATCCACCTTGATCCCGGCGATTTGTTGTGCAAATTACAGCGTGCGCTGCAAGGTTTGCCGATAGCGCATACACAGCAGTGCATGGTGGATTTTTTCCGCGATAACGGTGTGGATACGCTGGGATTTGGTGCGCAAGATGTGGTGCGGCTATTACATATCCTGCTGGACAAGCTGTCCCTGCGCCGCGACGTGCAACTCAGCAGCAAGCAGCTTAACGCCCTGATGATATATAGCCAGCAAGCAGTAAGCGCGCGGCAGATTTTGAACCAGGCCAGCGTCATGCTGGTGCCGTACTGCGCAAAACCGGCCTGGTGCAAGTGGCGTACACGCGACGGCTGCACCGAATGCGGGCTGTGCGAGGTCGGGGAGGCTTATCGCCTGGCGCGGGAGCGTGGCATGCAGGTGACCACAGTTACCCATTATGAGCATCTTGTAGCAACGCTTTCTGATATGAAGGCACGTGATGTCGGGGCCTACATCGGCATGTGTTGCAGTAGTTTTTTTATCAAGCGCCACCGTGCATTTCTACAGGCGGGCATGCCCGCGCTGCTGATGGATATCAGCGGTTCAAACTGCTACGAGTTAAAACAGGAAGAGCTGGCCTATGCCGGCCAGTTTCAGGCACAGGCGCAACTGGATACGGAAGTATTGCATCAGGTGATTAAATTCGTGCCACGCGCGGGGTGAAAGGGTAAGGCGAGAGTCAACATGAAACAACAAAATTCTGTTTTACCCGCAGCGATTGCCGACGCGCTTGCGCTGCTGCCGCCTGCACCGCATTCGGTATTGCTGGCGGCAGCGCTGAATCGGGTGCTGGGGCGCGGCATCCAGCCGGAACAGCTGTTGCCGTTGCAGGATAAATCGGTGTGCATCCGGGTGACAGACGCCAGGCTGGCTTTCTTTCTCGGCGCCAATCATCGCGGCTTTGTCGCGCGGCGCTTCAGCCAGACACCGGATTTGACCATCGGCGCGTGCGCGCGCGATTTTCTCAGGCTGGCCTTGCGCGCGGAAGATCCCGACACGCTGTTCTTCGGACGGCGCCTGTATATGGAAGGCGACACCGAGCTTGGCTTGCTGATCAAAAACATACTGGATTCGGTAGAGACGTCACAATTATTCATCCTGCGCTGGCTGCCGGATAGTGTGCGGATAAAAATCAGGGCGGAACTGCTGTCATGAATACACAGGAAAGCGTAATCGATTTATGCCCGGTGGCGGCGAGCCGGCTGCAAACGGCCGCGCTCCTTGCCGTCAAGGATCTGCAACGGGGTGAAACCGTGCATTTGCTGCTCAGGGAAGAACCGTCGCTGATGCTGCAAAGCCTGAACCTGCAATTGCGCCATAATCTGAGCTGGCAGATCAGCGCAGAAGAAACCGGCGAGTGGCGGGTGCTGATTCGCCATCGCGAGGATGTCGCGCCGCGCGATTTGATGGACATCCTCAGCCGCGATCACCAGCGTCTGGACGAATTGTTCGGTTTGTCGCTGCAGTTGGTGAATGCGGGCAAGACAAGCGAAGCGGCACCGCTGGTCATGGAATTCGCGGCCGGTTTGAAACGGCATATTCAGGTCGAAAACGACATTCTGGCACCCAGCTTCCGTATACCCGACGCTGAACCGGTTGCCATCATGCTGCACGAGCATGGCGATATTCTTGCCCAGACCGCGAATATCGAATCCCTGTTTGCGGGCGAAGAACCGGTACAGGCCTGGGAAGTATCGCCTTTCCTGGCGATTCTGTCCGGCGTACTGGCCAAGCATGAACACCGCGAAGAGCAGAATCTGTTTCCGCAATGGGACATCGCCTTGCGCATGGCGGCACCGGAGGACAGACAGGCGCTGCTGACGCGCGTCCAGAAAATATTGTCAAACATGCAGCAATAACCGGCATCTGGGCATGGAGTTTGTGCAAAAAATTTCCGGCTGCCCCGCCTCGTACTTGCGTCTCAGGCCGAATGAAATAACGGCACCAACTTAAAGCCATCATGCTCTTGACATAACCGCAATATGGCGTATGTTTACTTAACGACAACACAACATATTGTGTTGTCGTAGTGTTTATAAATACCGTACGCGGCGTATTGTGCAACCGGCTATGCAAAGGAGAAATCATGGCAAGCCATGCAGCAGAACATCCGGGCAGTGTGCTCGTTTCCTTACCCTCCGCAGTCATCAAGCGCGATGGCACCCGCGCAACCTTCGATGCCGACAAGATTCGCTCCGCCATCCAGCGCGCCGGCCAGGCCAGCGGCGAATTCGACGCCAGCGAAGCAGGGCTGCTTACCGCCCAGGTGGTCAAGGTGCTGATCCACAAATTCCGCAGCGATTCGCCGGCCATCGAAAGCGTTCAGGACGTGGTGGAGCAGGTGCTGATTTCCGCCAACCATCTCAACACCGCGCGCGCCTATATCGTCTACCGCGAGCAGCACAAGAAACTGCGCCAGGACCGCAACACCCTGGTGGATGTGGCGACTTCCATCAACGAATACCTGGAGCAGCAGGACTGGCGCGTGAATGCCAATGCCAACCAGGGCTACAGCCTGGGCGGGCTGATTCTCAACGTGTCGGGCAAGGTGGTGGCCAATTACTGGCTGAGCCACGTTTACCCGCCGGAGGTGGGGCAGGCACACCGCGACGGCGACATTCACGTGCACGACCTGGACATGCTGGCCGGCTACTGCGCCGGCTGGTCGCTGCGCACCCTGCTCAACGAGGGCCTCAACGGCGTGCCCGGCAAGGTGGAGGCGGGGCCGCCCAAGCACATGTCGAGCGCGGTGGGGCAGATCGTCAACTTTCTTGGCACCCTGCAAAACGAATGGGCCGGCGCCCAGGCATTCAGCTCCTTCGACACCTACATGGCACCGTTTATCCGCAACGACAATCTGCCCTATGGCGAGGTCAAGCAATGCATCCAGGAACTGATCTACAACCTCAACGTGCCGTCGCGCTGGGGCACGCAGACGCCGTTCACCAACCTCACCTTCGACTGGACCTGCCCGGACGACCTCAAGGAGCAGGTGCCCGTTATCGGCGGGCGCGAGATGCCTTTTACCTACGGCGATCTCCAGTCCGAGATGGACATGATCAACCGCGCCTACATTGAGGTAATGACCACCGGCGACGCCAAGGGACGGGTGTTCACATTTCCCATTCCCACCTACAACATCACGCCCGAGTTTCCGTGGGACAGCGAGAATGCCGGGCTGCTGTTCGAGATGACGGCGAAATACGGCCTGCCGTATTTCCAGAACTTCATCAATTCAGAGCTCAAACCGAACATGGTGCGCTCCATGTGCTGCCGCCTGCAGCTCGACCTGCGCGAGCTGCTCAAGCGCGGCAACGGCCTGTTCGGCAGCGCCGAGCAGACCGGCTCGATAGGCGTGGTCACCATCAATTGCGCCCGCCTGGGTTATCTCCATAATGGCGACGAGGCGGCTCTGCATGCCCGTCTCGACGAGCTGCTGGAAATCGGCAAGAACAGCCTGGAGATCAAGCGCAAGGTGATCCAGCGCCACATGGATGCCGGCCTGTTTCCCTATACCAAACGCTACCTGGGTACGCTGCGCAACCATTTCTCCACCCTCGGGGTGAACGGCATCAACGAGATGATCCGCAATTTCAGCGACGGCGCCGAAGACATCACCACAGCCTGGGGATACCAGTTCGCACTGCGCCTGCTCGATCACGTGCGCGCCCGGATGCTGAGCTTCCAGGACGAAACCGGGCACATGTACAACCTGGAGGCGACGCCGGCAGAAGGCACCACCTATCGCTTCGCCAAGGAGGACCGCAAGCGCTTCCCGGACATCCTCCAGGCGGGGACGAAAGACATGCCTTATTACACCAATTCCTCGCAACTGCCGGTGGGGTTTACCGACGACCCGTTCGAGGCGCTGGAACGGCAGGAGGTATTGCAGAAGAAATACACCGGCGGCACCGTGCTGCATCTGTACATGACGGAACGCCTGTCCAGCGCCCAGGCCTGCAAGACCCTGGTAAAACGTGCGCTGGAGCGCTTCGGACTGCCCTACATCACGGTGACGCCGACTTTCTCGATTTGCCCGAAGCATGGCTACCTGGAAGGCGAATACAAGTTCTGCCCGAAATGCGATCAGGAAAAGATCGCAGAAAAACAGCGCTGCATGGCAGCGTGATTGCAAACAGCCAAACCAGAAAAGGAGCGCATCATGATCGATCTATCCAGTCAGTCCAAACTGAACGCCGACACCTTTGTTTTGCCGGATGAGGAACGCCAGCCCTGCGAAATATGGACGCGGGTGATGGGATACCACCGCCCGGTGGCGTCCTTCAATATCGGCAAGAAGGGCGAGCACCACGAGCGCAAATTTTTCCAGGAGCGCTGTGCCGAACTGGAGCACTAACCGCCATGCTGCGTATTGGCGGTCTCACGCCTTATTCCGCCACCGATTATCCGGGCTGTTTTGCGGCGGTGGTGTTCTGCCAGGGCTGTCCATGGCATTGCCACTATTGTCATAATCCGCATCTGCTGGCGGCGGGCGCACCCCCCGCCATGGCGTGGGACGAGGTGGTGGATTTTCTCGGGCGGCGCCGCGGTCTGCTGGATGCGGTCGTGTTCAGCGGCGGTGAGCCGACGCTGCAGGACGGACTGGCCGAAGCGGCGCGCGCGGTGAAGGCGCTGGGGTTCAAGGTGGGTTTGCATACGGCCGGCATGTACCCGGAGCGGCTGCGCGAACTGCTCCCATTGTTCAATTGGGTGGGCATGGATATCAAGGCGCCGTTTGCCGATTATGAGCAGATCACCGGTGTAGCAGGCAGTGGTGCGAAAGCCAGGAATAGTGCGCGCTGGATTCTGGATAGCGGCGTCGATTACGAGTTTCGCACCACGGTGCATTCAGCGTTGCTGAGCCGGGAAGCGCTGGCCGCCTTGGGCCGTGAACTGGCCGCAATGGGCGCGCAGCATTACGTTCTGCAGGAATTCAGGCAACAGGGATGTGCCGAGCCCTTGCCCCCGACCGCTCCAGCCTACCTGCGCTGCGGCACGGTGGAACGCATGAGCCAGCAATTCCGGCAATTTTCCGTGCGCAAGGCTTAACCGGAGTTGCTTCGGTTTGCGTACCGCAGCAGATCCTGAAACTGAACAAATTTCGTCCTTGCGAATCGCCCCGGTTTCGCACCCGGAGTTTCCCACTTAACAACGTTACCCGGATTTGCTGGATCACTGCTCAGTGAAACAGGCCTTATTTTTGCTTATACCTGCCTGTACAAGCCGTTTGTCGCAAACGCTACAGGAGGATGAATGCCGCTATACGAGTTTCACTGCAAAGAATGCAACTGTGATTTCGAGTTGCTGGTGCGCGGATCGACCGCTTGCGTGTGCCCTGAATGCGGGAGTGCCGAAGTAGAGAAGCTGATGTCGCTACCGGCGTCTCCGGGCAAGACCAAAGCGATGCTCACGCGCGCACGCGTTCAGGCCGCCCGCGAGGGCCACTTCAGCAACTACGCTCCATCGGAGCGGCCCCGGCGCAAATGACAGGCATGCGTCCACGCACGGAATCGCGCTGCGGTTTTGTTGTATTTGCGACAAAGCCCGACATTGCACCTGGCGCAGTTCCATGAATAGGCACGGACTTCCCCTGGGATGCGGCTTGCTCGAGATGCCGGGCTGCGCGTTTCGACGCCGCCGCACCACGCGCCGAAACAGGTTTCCGGGAGCTCGCTCATGTTGAATGCATCGCTGCTATCGATTATCGAACAGGCGGGAGTTGCCGTGCTCACCCTGACCGAGGGGCTGGAACAGGATGAATTCCTCGCCTCGCGTCTTACCCGCGCGGAAACACTGCGCCAGGTAAAGATCATCAGCGGGAGCGCAGCCAGTCTGCCGCCACAGATGCAAACCATGCTCGCCGAAGTGGACTGGGCGGGGTGGCGCATCGTCGCGCGTCAACTCGGCGCCGACAAGGGCGCAGAACAGGAGGCGCTGTGGTTCGCCGTGAGTTCTCTGGTACCGGCCACGCTGATGTGGCTGCAGGTCTACCGTAAAGAGCAGCCGGAGATTTTCGAATGCAAGCCATTGGCTGATGCGGGCGGAGCAAGAGCATGAATCTGCAGATCGAGCGGCCTTATGTCGAGGCCATGATTACGGAATTCCCGCGCCTCGCGCCGCTTCAGGACCAGTTGCGCTTCGGCAACAAGGTCACGATGCCGTTCAACCAGCTCTCCGGCATCGAACTGGGTTTCCTCGGCGAGCTCTACCGCGAAGCCGGTCCTGGCATGCGCACCCGCGCGGCGCAACTCGCCACGCTGCAACGGGCGTTCGATGGCCAGGGCACCCGCTTTGGTCCGGACGACGATCTGGAAATGCTGATGCCGGCGATTGCTTGCTACCTGGCGACGGATGCCCTGCGTGGCTGGCTGTTTCGGGTGAACGTATCGGACAAACCGCTGGCCTATGTGGTCACCCGTCTCGACTACATCGCGTCGTCCAACGACGAGACCGGCAAGGTGGTGCTGGAACTCAGGGCCAATGCCAAGGGCACGCTCGCCACAGCGACCTTCCGCATTTCCGCCACCGACATCGTCGGCAAGACGGTGGCGGAAATTTTCGCCGCCAAGGGCTACGTGCGCGAAAGCGACGAACTGATCAGCGCTTACGACGATAGCGTAGCGCGCTATTTCGACTGGCGCGGCCAGTATGGCGCGCAGTTCTCCGCCCAGGGCACCGGTTTTTACGCCGAAGACCCGACCGCGACCCACCGCGACACCGACTGGTCGCGCAAGGACGTGGTGGTGCTGTCCTCCGGCGGCGGTGTCACCCGGCTGGTGAACGACGAGAGTATCCTGAGTGCGCGCACCACCACGCTGGAAGCGACGGGGGATATCCTCGGCCCGTATCTGCGCAAGGCGGCGAAGAGCAATCAATACAATGCAGAAACGGAAGTCGGCGAATCCCGGGCTGCGATGCCCAAGGGTCTGTTCACTCAACTGCCGATGCATCCCTACATCTTCATGTTCCACCTCGATCTGCACCACTACCTGTGGGTGCATGTGGACGACATCGCACCCTACGAATACCAGCCGGCATTGAAGCAGAAGCTGATCCTGCCGCCGGAGCAGACCGATCTCATCGACATCCTGACCGCCGAGATGGATGTGCTGATGGACGACATCGTGGCCGGCAAGTCCGGCGGCACCACCGTGCTGTGCGCCGGCCCGGCTGGCGTGGGCAAGACGCTGACCGCCGAAGTCTATTCGGAAATCATCCAGCGTCCCTTGTACCGCGTGCACTCCGGGCAACTGGGGCTGAACGTGGCCGCGATGGAGACCGCGCTCAAGGACGTGCTGACCCGGGCGCAGCGCTGGGGGGCGGTGATGCTGATCGACGAAGCGGATGTCTACATCAAGCGCCGTGACGACAACATCGCCATGAACGCCGTGGTCGGCGTGTTCCTGCGCGTGCTGGAGTATTTCAACGGTCTGTTGTTCCTCACCACCAATCGGGTGGATGACATCGACGAGGCCATCGTCTCGCGCTGTATCGCCATGATCCGTTATTACCCGCCCGACAGTGAAGCGCGGCGCAGGATCTGGCAGGTGATGCTGGAGCAGTTCGCGCTGGAGATCGATGACGCACTGCTGGATGAACTGGTCGCGCTATTCCCCAGCGCCAGTGGCCGCGACATCAAAGGGCTGGCCAAGCTGGCGGCCAAGTTTTGCAACCACAAGCAGGTCAAACCCAGTTCCGAGGTATTCAGGCGCTGCTCGATATTTCGCGGCATGGAACTGGATCGGCCAGCGCAGCAGCCTTGTCCCGTATGAATCTGCAACAGGAGAAGCCCATGCAAGCATGCATCACATTCGAAGGCGAACACGTCAACATGGCATCCCCGGACGAGATCGCCGCAGGCATCAAGGCGGCCAGCGTGGTGTTCTCACACCACAACGCCGACCCGCTGGCCTGCGCGGCGGCCAAGGAAAAGCTCGAGAAAGACGAGCCGCTGACCAGGGATGAAGCGCTGCTGTGCGTGATCTGGCAGACGGCGGAGGACAAAGCCTTTCGCGCCGTGACCTTGAACTGGATGGTGCGCGGGGATACCGACATCTGGCTCGCCGTGAGCCCCAGCGCGCAATGACCGTCGAACAACTGATCATGGCACTGCAACAGATGCCCGGGCAGGCGGTGGTGCTGTTCGAAGGAGATGCCGGCTACTCGCTGGTCGGTGGCCTGAACATCGAAGAAAACGGTAATGGCATGCCGGACGAAGTAATTCTGTTTCCGTCGATGGAAGACGATTAGGAACCTGTTCTACCCCGCGCATGCAACGCATCATAGGAGAACCATATTATGGGAACTTACATCAAGACCACCGAGGATGGACGCAGGTTGCAAGTCATCGGCCGCGCTGTCTATCTGGACGGGGTGAAAGAAGCCGAGTGGCTGCTTGCGATTGTCCAGCACCCCAACTGGAAAGCCATCCTCGAAGCGGTGCCCAATGCCACCCATCTGGCCGGGCGCGTCCCGCTCACCTGGGAAGAGGCGCTCGTCGCGCAGGCTGCACTGAACGAAGCGCGCGACGCGTATGAGTCCAGCCCGACCGGCATTGCCGAGCGCATGCGCGTTTCGATCAATGTTGTTACCTCGATCCGCGACTGAGCCGCACGTATGATCTACATCGTTGAAATTCCCCACCAGAAGCGCCCGCATGCGTGGTTCGCATTCAGCCGTGAGGACTTCGTGCTCAAGGTGCGTGCGACCCATGGGTCGAAAGTGGATCAGGCTGGAGCGGCAAATGAATTCGATGCGTGCGTCGCTGCGCTTGCGCACGATCTCAAGGATTATCGCGTACACCTCAGCGATGAGCTGGCCATCGGCGCGCTGCAGAGCGATCCGCTGTACGACAAGTACGACGGGTTCTACGCGCACATGGCGTTGCGCGAGCAACTGGTTGCGATGGACGCCCTGGAGGACGATTTGTAAGGTGCCATGAAATGGATATTGCCCGGGAGTTGGCATGAATGAGATAGACGTGGACATCGCCGTCGTCGGCGCCGGTCTGTGCGGCCTGGCGTTGGCACGCACACTGCACGCACGCGGACAGCGTTTTCTGCTGTTCGAGGCACGCGTACGGCTGGGCGGACGGATACTGGGCGAACGCAGCGCCAGCGGCATGGCGCATGATCTCGGCCCGACCTGGTTCTGGCCCGAGGCCGAACCGCACATGGCTGCGCTGATTGCAGAACTGGGTCTGGATGCCTATCCCCAGCACGATAGCGGCACGGTGTTGCGCATGCGCGATCCGAACGAAAAAACCGAAAGCAGCGATCAAGCCGTTCATGGCGGCGCGCAGCGCCTGAGCGGCGGCATGTCCGAACTGGTGCAGGCGCTATCCGGATTCCTGCCGGCGGAACACCTGCGGCTGGCGCATGAACTGGTCGCAGTGACCGACGTGGGCGCGTATCTCGAACTGCGTTTCCGCTGCGGTGATGGAGAAATTGGTGCGGCGGAAACCGTGGTCCGCGCGCGTCGCGTGGTGCTGGCCGTGCCGCCGCGTCTGCTGCTCGAGCATGTGCGCTTCACGCCCGCGCTCGACCCGGCACTGGTCGAGGCGATGCGCGCCACGCCCACCTGGATGGCCACGCAAGCCAAGGCGCTGATGACCTACACGCAGGCTTTCTGGCGCGCAGACGGCCATTCCGGCAATGCCTTCGTGCGCCATGAACAGGCGGTGCTGGGCGAAATCTTCGATGCCTGCGGCGGCACCGACCCCAGCGTGGGCGGCGCAGCGCTGGGCGGTTTTTGCGCCATGAATCCGGAACAGCGCAAGCACTTCGAATCCGGCATGCCCATGCTGGTGCGCAGCCAACTGTCGCAACTGTTTGGCGAACCTGCCGAGCTGGGTGAACTGCATCTCCATGACTGGGTTGACGAGCCGTATACCTGCGCGGCGCTCGATCAGGCCGATCCCGCCGATGCACCCGAATACGGCCACTCCGCGCTGACGCGCAGCTGGTACGGGGGTCGATTGCATTTCGGTGCCAGCGAGACCGCACTGCATGGCGGCGGCCATATGGAAGGCGCGCTGGACGCCGCCATGCGATTGCAGCAAGCGCTGGCTCCGGCGCGCTCGTCTCAGCCCCTCTCCGCGCTCAACGCGCACTGCATCAAGCGCTTCGCCACATGGGCGGGTGTGCAGCGTGAATCAGCGCTCGCTGCCTACCAGCGCACGCTGCACGAACGGCTATCCAGCCAGGCGCGCGAGCAACTGACCCGTCACAGCGTGCTGGACAGCCTGGTTGAGACCTACGACGCAGCGCTGCGTCAGCTCGCAGAACTGCCGTTCGACGCGAGCGGCTCGGTGCTGGAGCCCGGCTGGTCCGAACTCACCCCGCCGGTACTCCAGCCCATGCACAGTTTCGGCACGACACTGCTCGACGAAGTGCTGTGCTTTAACCGCAGCTCCTGCGCGATCTCGAACTTCCCCGACGAGCACACGCCGGAGTCGGCGTATCTGGAGGATATCCGGCGCGATATGTACGCCGCCTGGCGCAGCTTCGTGCTCGCCGGCAACGACATCCTGATGCAAAAAGCCTGAAGTCGATGAAACTCTACATGACCCCCGGCTCGTGTTCCACCGGCATCCACATCCTGCTGGAAGAGCTCGATCTGGCTTTCGAGGCCTATATCGTGAACCTGCCGACAGGCGACCACACCAGGCCCGATTACCTCGCGATCAACCCGAAGTCCAGCATCCCGACGCTGGTGCGCGACGATGGTTCCGTGCTGACCGAGTTTCAGGCGATAGCTTACTGGCTGGCACGCAGCCATCCCAGGGCCAGGCTGCTGCCGGGTGATGCGGACGGCGATGCGCGCGTGATCGAGGCGATGGATTACGTCGTCGGCACCCTTCATGGCCAGTGATTCGCCCGTATTTTTATCACGGACACGTTTACGCCGAACGAAGCCGACCACGAAGCGGTGAGGGCGCGCGGCCGCGAAATCGTCGAGCGGGGATTCGCGCTGATGAACGATGCACTGGCTGGCAAGGAATATGTCGTCGGCAGTTTTTCCATTGCCGATGCGGCGCTGTTTTACGTGGAATTCTGGGCGGACAAACTGGCCATTGACCTGCCCGAGCACTGCCGCGCGCATTACCAGCGCATGCTGGCGCGTCCGGTGGTGCAGCGGGTGCTGCGGGAAGAGGGGTATCGCTGATGTGCCAGCGGCGAGCGAAATGCAACGGGAGGACGGATCAATGGGAAACTTTTTTACACGGGGCTTGAAGCCTCTCGCGGAGCTTCCCCTCGACCCGTGCTATGCAGGGTTGAGCGATGCCTATCACACACCCGTCACGCCGACGCCCTTGCCGCAACCGCGACTGGTGCATTTCAACGAGCGGCTCGCCGTAGAGCTGGGCATCGATACCGGAGATCAGGCGCTGATCGACATTCTCTCCGGCAACCGCCCATGGCCCGCCTATGCGCCCGTCGCATCCGTCTATGCCGGGCATCAATTCGGCGCCTGGGTTTCCCAGCTGGGCGACGGCCGCGCGCTGACCATCGCGGAAATCCGCAAGCCGGACGGCGAGCGGGTCGAACTGCAACTCAAAGGGGCAGGGCAGACGCCTTATTCGCGCGGTTCCGACGGCCGTGCGGTGCTGCGTTCGTCGATCCGCGAATACCTTTGTTCCGAAGCCATGCACGCGCTGGGCATTCCCACCACGCGCAGCCTCAGCCTGGTGGCTTCGCCCGAGCCGGTGCAGCGCGAAACCATGGAGACCGCCGCGGTGGTGTGCCGTGTCGCGCCCAGCTTCGTGCGCTTCGGCCAATTCGAATTCTTCTACCATCGGGGCCAGCACGCACAACTCGCACCGCTGGCCGATCACGTCATTGCGCAAAACTTCCCGCACCTGGTTGATCGACCGGATCGCTACGCGCGCTGGCTGGAGGAGGTGATCGAACGCACCGCGTGCCTGATCGCGCAGTGGCAAACGGTGGGCTTCTGCCACGGCGTGATGAACACCGACAACTTCTCCATTCTCGGTCTCACCCTGGATTACGGCCCGTTCGGCTTCATGGACGCCTTCCGCCAGCACCATGTCTGCAACCATTCCGATTACGAGGGGCGTTACGGCTATGACAGCCAGCCCCTGATCGGGCAATGGAACAGCTCGCGCCTGTTGCAGACCATGCTGCCGCTGCTCTCCGACAATCAGGAAGAAGCGGCGGACATCGTCACCGATATTTACGAACGCTATTCCTCCACCTACTCGCGGGAAGCCCTGCGTCGCTGGGCGGACAAGATGGGACTGCGCGAAGTGCGCGAGGGCGACGCAAGTCTGATCAGCCGTCTGCTCACCATTCTGCATCAGAGCAAAAGCGATTTCACGCGCAGTTTCCGCCACCTGTCGCGGGTGCGCACCGACAGCGATGCACCGGCCACGGGGGTGCGCGAAGAGATTGCCGATCTCCAGGCGTTCGATGCCTGGGTCACGGATTACCGCGCGCGGCTGCGTGCCGAGCAGAATACCGACGATGCTGCGCGCGCGGCACGGATGAATCAGGTCAACCCGAAATACGTGCTGCGCAATCATCTCGCCCAGACCGCCATCGAAAGCGCCATGAACGACGACGACACGGAAGTCGCCGCGCTGATACGGCTGCTCAGCCGCCCCTACGATGAGCAACCCGGCATGGAGCGCTACGCTGCCGCGCCACCCGACGAACTGCGCCATCTGGAAATCAGCTGCTCGTCGTAACGTTATGGAAGCCGAAACAGGCAGCGGATTCGTGGTGGCCGAAATGAACACGCACCACTTCATGTTCAAGGGTGCGGGGCGCAACCGGGAAAGCGCTCGCGTCGCGCTGCTGAACGCCTGGCGGGTGCATCGCAGCGCACTGCTGGCACGCTACCCGGAGCGGATTGACGCCATTCCGGACGAGACCAAAATGGAACAGCACTTTAAAATTCATTATCTGGAATTCGAAATGGATGCGGGCTATCGCGATGGCGAGCGCCTGGTGTGACCAGCCTGGCGCGCGAGCGCTTTCCATCACCTCTATGAAGAGACACAAACCATCATGAATTATGCCTTCCCGCCTGCCCCCGTCGTCACCCTGGACGCCATGTCCAGCAATCCTTTTCCGGTGCGCCGCATTTTCTGCGTCGGGCGCAATTACCCCGATCATGCGCGCGAAATGGGCGCCGATCCCGAGCGCGACGAACCCTTCTTCTTCATGAAGCCAGCCGGCGCCATCCTGCATAACAATTCCGTGCTGCCCTATCCACCTGCCACCAGCAATTTGCAGCCGGAAGTGGAGCTGGTGGTGGCCTTGCACAAGGGCGGCAAGAACATCCCGGCCGACAAGGTCGATTACGACTATGTGTTCGGCTATGCCGTGGGTTTGGACATGACCCGGCGTGACTTGCAACAGGCCGCGCGCGAGAAAGGGCGACCCTGGGATATGGCCAAGGGGTTCGACCATTCGGCGCCGTGTAGCGCGATCACCCCGGAGTTTTATGCGGGGAACATCAGCCGGGGCAAGATCGAGCTCAAGGTGAATGGCGAAATACGCCAGAGCGGCGATGTCGGCGACATGATTCTGAAGATTCCCCAGATGGTTCACACCCTGTCGAATCTGGTCGAGCTGTTTCCCGGCGACCTGATCTTTACCGGCACCCCTGCCGGCGTGGCGCCGGTGGTCAAGGGCGATGTCATCGAAGCCACGGTCGCCGGGCTGGAGCCGCTGATCATCACGATAGGCTAGCTGTCCCAACAAGGTTTTCTCGTATTCCAACCAACAGATCGCACGCACACTATGAGCAACCATCCTCTGTTTGATCACAACCGCGTGATTCTGAGTCACTACGACAGCTATAGCGCTGCTCTGGTCTTTGCCCGCTACGGCGCCAGCATTCTGGCGACCACGCCCTTGCCGCAATCGGCAGCACCCATGCCCGCACCCGGCGACGTCACTGAACTACACGACCCCGGCGCGGTGCTGGCCGCCATCGTGGCGCAAGCGGGTCTCGACCCTGCGCAATTGCGCCTGGATGAGGGCTTCCAGGAATGGATGTCGAGCGACAGCGGCCCCATTCGCCTCCATCTTGTTCGTTTCACGACACTGGATACGCCTCGCCAGGCGATAGAACCGCTCGGCGGCGTATTCAAGTCGATCAGTGAAATGCGCGGACTCCCCATGATCGAGCTGAATCTGATGCGCCAGATTTTCAATCTGACCATGGGTGGCTGACCCCTCGCCACATGCGGATTTTTATCAATCAGGAGTGAAGCATGGCCTACGAAAACGTCTGCAAACAGAGTCTGCTCTACGAGGGCGAACTGGTTCCCTGCAAGCTGGGCGATCAGGAAATCGTCATCATGTGGCCCGACGGCGGTAAACCCAAAGCCTATGAAGCGCGCTGCCCCCATGAAGGCGTCTCGCTGGGACGCGGCGACTTCAACGGCCGCATCCTGTATTGCACCGCGCACGGCTGGGTTTTCGATGGCCATAGCGGAAAATGCCTGCAACCTGCCGGGTGGGCGATGAAGGAGTACCCCATGCGAATCGAAGATGGCATGGTGCAAGTGGATATTACAGCGACCGACACGACGCCGGGTTGAGTTACTTCGCCGTCGTTGAACAGGGTTTTGAATCTCACCGGGAAAACAGGAGAACATCATGTCTTTGGATTTGAAAATGGAATGGTCCGATACTGACGTCGCAAAATTGTTAGGCTCCGTCAATGATGATCGGGACTGGCGTCTGGAAGCCGACAAGAACGGCATTGTCAGTCTGCAGGACAAAACCAGCCACCCGACCGACGTCGCCTATGACGAAAGCCTGCACTGCTTTTTCGAAATGTGGCATCAGGGAACCGACTTTGTCGGCGCCTCGGCGGCGAGCGACAAACAATTGGTGGCGAGTGTTGCAAAAGCCTTGCGCAACAACTATCCCGATCTGGTCAAAGGCCAGTTTATTTTTATCTAGCCTCCCCGAGCCCGGCTCGTGATTCTCGATACGCCCATGCCTTCAAAATTTACCCCTCTCCCCCCGGAACTCCTGCAGACTCATCCCGCGTTGAGCTTGCTGCGCCTGGCGGCGCTATCCGCCGGTCCCGATGGCAGGCTGGACGACGAGACGCTGGAGCTGATGTTCACGCAGGTCGCAACTGGCGCGCTGGTCGGCATGGTGGCGGCCGACGCGTGGCCGGAACTGGTTCGCGGCCTTATGGGGCAGGTGCCATCGAACATGTTCCGCACCCTGTACGCCTGCGGTGCGTTGACGGAGGTGCTACCCGACGTGGCGGCCGTGTTCGGCGTGCCGCAAATTGCCGATGATCCGCCGCAGGTCGACATCGGCCAGCATCTGCTGTGCGTGCTGGACGAGGCGGCCCGCTGTGGTGCGCCGTTGCCGGTGCGCTTCGCCGCGATGGCGATGCATGTCGGCAAATCGGACTCTCCGCCCGAGCATCTGCCCATCCACTATCGCCACGTCGAGCGCGGCCAGCCGCGCATCGAGGCGATGTGCGAACGTTTCGGCATTTCGGCAGATTGCCGCGAGCTGGCCCTGCTCGCGCTCGTCGAATGCGAGCGGGTGCACCGCGTATCGGAAATACGTGCCGGCCCCGTGGCCGCAATGCTGGAACGCCTGGGCGCATTCGACCGGCCGCAACACTTCACGCAGTTGATGACGCTGTGCGCGTGCGACTACCGCGCCTATCCGCGGCGCACGACGCACGACTATCCCAAGGCCAGCCTGCTGGACATCGCGTTAAAGGCCTGCGCCGCCATCGATGAAGCCGGACTCTCCGCAGATGGCTTGCAGGAAGCGCGCGCCGCCGCGATCGCCATCGCGTTCGGCTCGGAGCGCTGGTCGAATTCGCAGGCATGAGCCAGCCATGACGACAGCAGCCACGGATACCGGCAACATCGACACCCATCCATCAGCTGCGCGTGCATGCCGAAGCGGCGATTCCCAAGCCGGTCATGAAACGCTACAAGGCATTCCTGCGCGAGGTGCTGTTCGGTTAGCCTGTCCATAGCCGGGCGCTTTGCGATGAAGGATTACATTCCCGAACTCAGCGAACAGCGCATGGTCAAGCGCGCCCCGAATCGGCCGATTGATTTCGGGGTGGACCGGGATTACATCTTCTCCTGTTTGAAGGATGTCGAACAAAGCTTCGGATTGCAGGGATTTCCCGGTCTCGCCCCGCAACAGATACCGGCGCGCGCGCTCATCAGGCAGCTCGTCGTCTGGTGGCGCACCCTCGAACCCGCCAGCGCGGCCCAGCAGACTGCCTACGCCCGCCTGCCAGGCACCATCCGGCTCATCGACACCATTTCCGCCTGGTGGGCGGAGCATGCTGGCAACGCGCATGAGGATTGAGGTCGGGGAGACAGGGCAGGCCGTCATGCGGTCCGGATGGGTAGGAGTGGCTGAAAACCCGGAAGGATGAGTCGCTCAGTTGTTTCGAAAAGGCGCTGAGCAAGTTATTGGTTTGTGAAATAACGCATTGCGATCGTAGCCAAAATTCCAGCAATCGCTAAAATCGCCATTAACTGAAGTATGGTAAGACCTTTCTGTGCATTTTTTGCATTGCCCATAGTTGATTATCCTAATGTGGATAGATTGAGCTTCCCCCGGTTTTTTCGTCTGCCAAAGGTCGGCAGCATTCACCGTGGCATCAGGCGACCACCGAAAACAGTATCAACTCTGCCGATATGACAGAACTGTCGCCTGGCGCCTCCTGGCAGAGAGTACGCATACCGAACAGAAGTGACCGTCTTTGCCTATCCGGCGCGTCGATGTGCAAACGCAAATACAGTTTGACGAACAAAGCGGTTTGGCAGTAAAACCAGAACTCCCGCGTCGCTACATTCCGACTATACAGTTTGCGTCGAATAAGCAGTCAGGTTGCCATTATGAATGAATCTCCCGTTTGCCCGATACGCATACCGCCCGATTTTTCAGGGGTGACAGAAGTGAAGCTCACACCGCAACAGCCGCTCAAGGATTATCTGGAAGCCATGCGCGTGGCCAATGCCGAGGCAGATTCCCGCCTTGGCGAATACATGCTGCTGTCGTGGTATGACCGCGACCGCGATTTCGAATCCCCGCAGCACGCCAGCGAATGCCACGAGAACAGCGCCGTGCCGGGCTATGTCGATTACGGACTGTTCCATGGCGCCAGGCTGAAGGTGGACATTGAAGCGGGCCGCTTCGTGTTCTTCTACATGCCCGTCGATTCCTAAGTGCTTATATAAATAATCCCCAAAACGGCGCCGCTTGCCCCTGCCGGCGCCATCCGGCTCATCGACACCATTTCCGCCTGGTGGACGAAGCATGCTGGCAACGCGCATGGGGATTGAGGCCGGGGAGACAGAGCAGGCCGTCATGCGGTCCGGATGAGTATCGAATGTCCGGAATTCCGGACATTCCAGCCACCCATGTCTAATGAACAATAAGCGCATAACAATCAATAACAGGACGAGACCCTGCCGATACGGTGAAACGACGGCAGCCCCCAAATGAAAATTCTTCTTGAAAAATACAAAAACAGGGCGTATTGTCCGCAAAAATACCCAGATGATAACCAATGCCCGACCCTATTCCTATGACCTCTGTGCTTACCACTGGTGGCGGCGATGCCGTTCTGGCGTACCTGAAAGCCGCTCGAGAACACCACACACAAGCCAAAATCGCCGATTTCCTAAAGACCACTCCCCGTACGATTCGTCGCTGGGAAGCCCGCCAGTCCGTGCCACCGCCCTACGTCATCCACGCCCTGCAACAGCTTTTGCCGCTCGATCTACCTTTCGAGGGGGAAGCCGCGTTCAGCTTTATCGATCTATTCGCAGGCATCGGCGGTATCCGCCGTGCATTTGAGGCCGTCGGCGGGCGTTGCGTCTTCACCAGCGAATGGGACAGCTACGCCCAGAAAACCTACGCCGAGAATTTTCGCGACGGTCACGCCATCAATGGCGACATCACACAGGTTCAGGCCGCCAGCATTCCCGACCACGACGTTCTGCTGGCAGGTTTCCCATGCCAGCCGTTTTCCATCGCCGGAGTGTCAAAAAAGAACGCATTAGGCAAAGCCCATGGCTTTGCCTGCGAAACGCAGGGCACGCTGTTTTTCGATGTCGCCCGAGTCATTGCGGAAAAGCGCCCGCGCGCCTTCCTGCTGGAAAATGTCAAAAACCTGACCTCGCATGACAAAGGCCGCACCTTCGCCGTCATCAAACGCACCCTCAGCGAAGAACTCGGTTACCACATCCACACCCGCGTTATCGACGGCGCACACTTTGTTCCCCAGCACCGCGAGCGCATCCTCATCGTCGGCTTTCGCGAACCTGTCGCGTTCGACTTTGACGCATTGCCCATGCCGCCCAAGGGTCAGCACACGCTGAAGGAAGTTTTGCATCGTACCGACGGCGCCGAGCCGCACCTGCCTTGGGATGAAGACCGCTTCTTCGACCACGCCAACAACAAGGTGCAGGATAAATACACCCTCACCGACAACCTCTGGCGCTACCTGCAAAACTACGCCGAAAAACATCGCGCCAAGGGCAACGGCTTCGGGTTCGGTCTTGTCACGAAAGACAGCGTCACTCGCACCCTTTCCGCCCGCTATTACAAGGACGGCTCGGAGATTCTGGTGTATCAAGGAGAAGGCATAAATCCGCGCCGATTAACGCCAAGAGAGTGTGCAAGGCTAATGGGTTTCCCCGATACGTTCAGGATTCCGGTGTCGGATACGCGGGCTTATCAGCTGTTTGCGGATGCGGCGGTTGTTCCGATGATCGAATCAGTCGCTAAACTCATGGCACCGCTAATTACTGTCGAGGAGCCGGTGGCTTCGGCCAATCTGGCCGCGCCGCCCAACATCATGAGTTCAAATCGCTGGACCAAAGAACAGTTGAAACTCGCGTTCAATCTGTATTGCCAACTGCCATTCGGCAAGCTGCATAGTCGGAATGCTGAAATTATCGAACTTGCCGCGCTCATCGGTCGCACATCCTCCGCTGTCGCAATGAAATTGGTCAACTTCGCCAGCCTTGACCCCGCTATCACCAGCACAGGCAGAAGCGAGCTGGGCAATGCCTCTTCGCTGGATCGTGAAGTGTGGGAGGAGTTTCATGCGGACTGGGAGCGGCTCGCCGTGGAATGTGCGCTACTTAACGAGCAGCTACGCGCGGGACGCGCTGAACCAGTTAGCGACACAGAGCCAGACGAATCTTTCGATCTAAACGACTTCAGTGGGGAAACCAGACAGGTTCTAACTGAGCAACGAATCAAACAAAGCTTCTTCCGCCGCGCCGTCCTTGCCAGCTATCGCGGCAAATGCTGCATGTCAGGTCTGTCTGACTCGCGCTTGCTGATTGCCAGCCATATCGTTCCATGGAGCAAAGACAAGGCCAACCGGCTCAATCCGAGCAATGGCTTATGTCTCTCGGCACTGCATGACAAGGCATTCGACAAAGGACTTATCACGCTGACTGACGATTTCAAAATCCTTGTCTCGGAAGATATCAAACGCGGCAAAGAAGCTTTTATCCAAGCGGTGATTCTGCCGCTCGATGGTCGCCCGATTGACCCGCCAGAACGTTTTATGCCTCAACCAGAATTCGTTGCATGGCACAGAAACAAGCTGTTCGTGGACAACAAGAACCCGCACCAACGGTGAACGTCAGATTCGAATACCTTTATAGAGACGCGGGGAATTTCAAGCGTTGGGGCGAAGTCGTGTTTTCAAATGCCCACAATATCGGGCAAGAGACGCTCGATACTATTTCCGGCGCGGCATTGCCGCTTGATGGTGTTTACTTTCTTCCCGATCAGATTGGAGTTCCGAGTCTGCACTTCGAGGAATGGATAAAAGTCCTCGATCACTACTGGCATGAAATACATGCCTTCAAACTTTGTGGCGACCTTCCGAACGATCCACAGGCACGGGATATTGAGCTGTTTATTCAGTCGCTATTCCGCCGCTCTACATCTCAACAAAGCGAGCGGGGATATTGATGACTTTTTGTCGTTTTCCTTATCCGTGCAAAACCGGCGCAAGAGCCGGGTAGGACTTGCCCTCGAAAACCACCTCGAACTGCTGTTTACTGAGTGCGGTATCCAATATAAACGTACTGCCGTAACGGAAAACAAGGCCAAACCGGATTTCATTTTCCCAGTGTTGCGGCATACCACGACCCTGCCTTTGACGCGTTGCGCCTGACTATGCTGGGTGTGAAATCCACTTGCAAAGACCGCTGGCGACAGGTACTTGCCGAGGCTGATCGTATCGACCACAAACACCTGCTAACGCTCGAAACTTCAATCAGCCGACACCAGACGGACGAAATGCAGGCGAAAAATCTGCAACTTGTTCTGCCGCGTGGACTGCACGGGACTTACACGCCAGAGCAACAGACGTGGCTGATGGATGTTGCTTCATTTACTGCACTGGTGCGTGAGCGGCAGGATGCCGCCTGATTCTTGCAGAAATGACCACTCGAATAAGTAGCGGAAGGGTTCCCTGACAATCGTCACTTCTACTATTCGAAACCATAAGGGTCAGCCTCGCATTGCCCAAGCAGGGCTAGGCAGCATGTAACAAAAATTCAACCTTGACTGCATCGAACGGAAAGACGATGCGGCCGTCATCTGTGCGGTCGAGCAGGCCTGCGTTCAGAAGCGCCGTTACATCGCCATGCACCGCCTTGACGTCGCGCTCGACGCGTCGTGCGGTTTCGCGGATGGAAACCGGCCCTGCACCGCAAAGTGTCTTGAGCAGTTCCCACCGCTTGGCGGTCAGCACTTGCCACAGCAATTCGGGGGATGCAAAGCTGATGCGCGCGGTTTTTTGCGGTTTGCCTGTCTGCCAGGCATGCACGAAATCCGCCATCGAATCGGCGGGGGATCGCACATCAAGCGTTACGGTTTTCATGGTTCCACCTCTCAATATCGTGCTGAAAGTCGGCGATCAGTTGTTCGGGCGTCGTGAAGAGGTAAGCGCGTTCATCGTTACCGAAATGCCGGTGATCACCTTTTCCTGCTTCGTTGTCGTATCGCAGCACGCTTACCCCACGCACCACATAAACCAGTCTGTACTTGAATGCGTGAGCAGAAACGGCAACCGGCTTCGCAAGCCGCCACAGCATCAATTCGGCGAAAGCAGTCTCAGAGTATGTGATGCGGGTGCGAACAAGCTGAACGGCTTTCATGTTGGAGACAATACCAACAGGTGTGGGTGTTGTCAATTTCTCCAACGTCTATGGGTGGTTGATTCCCAATCCGCCGGCTTTCTCCACGGTGATATGAACCGGGATCATGCCATCACTGCGCCGCGAGGCTGACGCTTCTTTAGTTCATCGGAAATCGGGGCGCCGCCCCAGGATGTCTATCAGGCGAAATTCGCGGAGGCGAACTGCCAGTTCACCAGGTTGTTGAGGAAGGTCTCGACGAACTTGGGACGCAGGTTGCGGTAGTCGATGTAGTAGGCGTGTTCCCACACGTCCACGCACAGCAGGGCCTTGTCGCCGGTGGCCAGCGGGGTGCCGGCGGCGCCCATGTTGACAATGTCGACCGAACCATCCGCCTTCTTTACCAGCCAGGTCCAGCCGGAGCCGAAGTTGCCGACGGCGCTGGTCTGGAACGCGGTCTTGAATGCATCGAAACTGCCCCACCTGGCGTTGATGGCGTCAGCCAGCGCGCCGGTCGGTGCGCCGCCGCCATTGGGCGACAGGCAGTTCCAGAAAAAGGTGTGGTTCCACACCTGCGCAGCGTTGTTGTACACGCCGCCGGCAGGCGCGGATTTGACGATGTCTTCGAGCGACCTGGATTCGAACTCCGTGCCCTTGATCAGGTTGTTCAGGTTGGTGACATAGGCCTGATGGTGCTTGGCGTAGTGATATTCGAAGGTTTCCCTGGACATGTGCGGCGCGAGCGCATCCATGGCAAAAGGCAGTGCGGGCAAAGTGTGTTCCATAACGCTCTCCAGATATTGGATAAACAACTCGTGTGATGCATGACCTGCAATTTGCCGCCCGGGGCTTATCCTAGGCGGCAAGGGGTGATGTCGGCGGTATCGACCAGCACTTCTCCGTTCTCGATTTTCAGCGGATATTCGGCGAGAGAGCACGGTTTGCCTTTGACGCAAGCGCCCGATTCACCATCGAATTCCCAGTCGTGGTGGGTACAGGTCAACACCTTGCCATTGAAGCGCGCGTCGGCCAACGGCTCGTTGGAATGCGGACACATTCCCTGGAAGGCGCGTGGCTGGCTATCCTGCGGCCATACGATCAGGACCAGCGTACGGTTGACCGCCGCCACTTCGTATTTGCCTTTTCTCAATTCGTTTTCTTCACATGCTTTTGCAAACATCGCGATTCCCTTCCCAGGCGTTTATGCGAATCCGGGCCGACTTGATCATGACGCCTGACTCATCCATCGCCACGATCAAGGCCGTCTTCTTCGGCCAATTCCACACCGGTGACGCAGACATCGCCGTCGTCGATCACCAGGGTGACGGGGGTCAGTTGCTGTCCCTTGCACGGCCCGATGAAGCAGTGGCCGTCATCCAGATCGAACTGCGCGCGATGTTTGCCGCAGGTCAGGAAGTTGGCGTCCTCATCCAGGAACTGTCCATGCTCGGTATCCAGCCGGCTGCCGGTGTGGGGGCAGACGTTTTCGTAGCCGAAAAAACGGTTCCCCTTGCGCCCGATCACGATGGGCCAGGGTTTCGTTTCGCCGGTCTCGGTGCGCACCGCCAGCCAGAATCCGCTGGGCTGGTCTCCGTCTATCTGGTTCGTGCGGCAAATTGCAAATAGCTCATTCATATTGACGCTCCTGTTTTGGGTGAGGGGTGGGGCGGCGGACTGGGATCATCGCTGACACGGGGGGCGCGCTATTCGGGCTGGTTGCGCATGAAATCGGCGGTCTTGAACAAGGCTTGCTGCAGTTCCGTCCGCAGGTCTGGAGCAAGCCCGACATCGTGCATGGCGCGCACCATGCACGCCATCCATTGATCCCGCTCGCTCATGCCGATGGCAAAGTGCGCGTGACGGCGGCGTAAAAAGGGCTGGCCGATGTGCTCGGCGAACAGCGCGGGTCCGCCCATCCACTCGCTGAGGAACCAGTAAAGCTTGTTGCGCGATTCGCCCAGATCCTGCGGATGCAATTTGCGTATGCCGTAATAATCCGGATCCTCGTCCATCAGGTCATAGAACCGGTCGACCAGTCCGCGCACGGCTTCCGCCCCGCCAAGACGAGCGTAATGGGGATTGGCGTTGACGATCGCAGCGTTCATGATGACGGGCATCCTGGATGGCGGAGTGGTTTCATGCTGCAGGGTTTGCCACACATGTCACCTGTAACGAACCCTGCCGCGGTGCCCGAGTTAAACCGGCCGACCTTCGTTGGGGTTGCGCACTGGCCCCATGACGCGCAGTCCTTCTTCGTAGCTCATGGTGGGAAAGGTATCGGAAAACTTCGACGCCTTATCGGCGATCCGATTCACCTTTCCGGCTGAATCCAGGCGCTTGAGATCGATGCGTTCCAGGTACAACAAATCCAGCAGTTCGTTGTATACCGTTGCCTCGGAAATAGGCAGCACATAAAACGTCGCGCCGCTGTAAGGGACCTGATAGCGCTTGGAGAGATCGATGTTGTCGCAGAACAGAAAATACTTTCCATCCGCATTCAGGGTGGTGCCCATCGCGTCCGCCAGCGGTTTCAGTGATTCGAAGGAAAGCAGATAGGCCGCCATGAAGTCGAGCCCCGCCTTGCCTTCCTGCGCCACGGCGATCACCTGATCGGCCGTAAGCTCCGGCGGGCGTGCTTCGTCGGCATACTGTGGAGCGAACTTGATGGCGATTTCGCCACGGAATCCGAAGCGACCGGCCGCGCCGGTGGCGGCCTTGAATACCGGATTCTGCAAGCGCTTCTCGGCGTCGAGTTGTTTGAAGGCGGTCTGGTCTAGCGTGGTCATGGCGTGCTCTTTGCTGAAGTTGAAGGGATTTCGATCAAACTTTCTACAGCAAGAGCAATGCCAGCACTGAAAATAAACTCAAGCAATTGATTGTAAATATAAATAATTGAAATGCACGCCGCACATCCAGTGTCGGGAATGCTACAAAAGGCAGGTTTTATTGGTGCCAAGCCAGCAAAGCCCGGGGCATCGAAGCACATCGCGCCCGGTTCGTCGTTGTCTTGTGAGGGCAGGAGGCTGGAATATTTCCATGGACGCAGTCACGCGCCGGAAAGCGACACACAACCGGGAGAACAGAAGCGCCATTGTCGCAAAACATACAAAGCTTACACAGGAAGGCACTCCTCAAGATGTCAATTAAGTATCGTATATTCAATAGGTTATAGTTATTTATAAGACATGGCACATGAGTTGCTTTTAGTCAGGCATGACCGGCGGAGAAATATGCCGTCCCCTAAACGCAAGCTAACCAGAGCGAGACGTTCATGCCCCAGGTTCCCATCTATCTCGACTACTCCGCGACCACGCCAATCGACCCGCGCGTGGCGGAACAGATGATTCCGTATCTGACGGAAAAATTCGGCAACCCCGCCTCGCGTTCGCATGCCTTTGGCTGGGATGCGGATAAAGCCGTGGAACTGGCGCGCGAAGAAGTCGCGGGGCTGGTGAACTGCGATCCCAAGGAAATCGTCTGGACTTCGGGTGCAACCGAGTCGGACAACCTCGCCATCAAGGGTGCAGCGCAGTTTTACAAGGGCAAGGGCAAACACCTGATCACCGTGCGCACCGAGCACAAGGCGGTGCTCGACCCGATGCGCGAACTGGAACGGCAGGGTTTCGAAGTCACCTATCTCGATCCCGAGCCGGACGGCCTGCTCGATCTGGAAAAATTTCGAGCCGCGATCCGCCCCGATACGATTCTCGCCTCGGTCATGCACGTGAACAACGAAATCGGCGTGATCCAGGACATCGATACTATTGGCGAACTCTGTCGCGCCAAGGGCGTGCTGTTTCATGTGGACGCCGCGCAGTCTACCGGTAAGGCACCAATCGACCTCGCCCGAATGAAAGTCGATCTGATGTCCTTTTCCGCCCACAAGACCTACGGACCGAAAGGTGTGGGTGCCTTGTACGTGCGACGCAAGCCGCGCGTGCGTCTGGAAGCGCAAATGCACGGCGGCGGCCACGAGCGCGGCATGCGCTCCGGCACGCTGGCTACCCACCAGATCGTTGGCATGGGCGCGGCCTTTCGTATCGCAGCCGAGGAAATGGCTACCGAAAACGAGCGCATCCGCTACCTGCGCGACAGGCTGTGGGTTGGCCTCAACACGCTGGATGAAGTGCACCTCAACGGCGACATGCTGCGGCGCGTGCCACACAACCTGAACGCGAGTTTCAATTTCGTCGAAGGTGAATCGCTGATGATGGCGATCAAGGATCTCGCGGTATCCAGCGGCTCGGCCTGTACCTCGGCCAGCCTGGAACCGTCCTACGTATTGAAAGCGCTGGGGCGCAACGATGAGCTGGCACACAGCTCGATCCGCTTCTCCATCGGCCGTTTCACCACCGAGCAAGAAATCGACTACGCCGTGCAACTGCTGCACAAGCATGTCGGCAAGCTGCGCGATCTGTCGCCGTTGTGGGATATGCATTGTGCCGGCGTAGACCTGAACACCGTGCAATGGGCTGCACATTGATTTTTTTGAGGGGCTAGGAAATAGGGATTAGGGGCTAGGGGACGTGCGGCCAAGGCCGCGCCAAATCAAAAAAGGCGCGCAGCGCCACAAAGCCCTCTAAACCCTAGCCCCCAGCCCCTAACCCCCCGCGACTAAAAGGAGCAAAAAATGTCTTACAGCGACAAGGTACTTGATCACTATGAAAATCCCCGCAATGTCGGAGCGCTCGAAGCGGGCGACGCTTCAGTGGGCACCGGCATGGTCGGCGCCCCGGCCTGCGGCGACGTGATGAAGCTGCAAATCAAGGTGAACGCCGACGGCATCATCGAGGAAGCACGCTTCAAGACTTACGGTTGCGGATCCGCCATCGCCTCCAGCTCGCTGGTGACCGAATGGGTCAAAGGCAAGACCCTCGATCAGGCGCTGGAAATCAAGAACACCGCCATCGCCGAAGAACTGGCGCTGCCGCCGGTCAAGATCCACTGTTCGATTCTGGCCGAGGACGCAATCAAGGCCGCGGTTGCCGACTATCGCAACAAACACGAAGTCGTCGACGCAGGCTACGCCGCCTGCAACCCGACTGCCGCATAAATGCCGCACTCACAGGAGAGCAAAAAATGGAAACGCAAACCCTCAGCCCTGTTGTCGAAATGCCTGTCCCCAGCCCCATCGTTTTTACCGAAGCGGCGGCAAACAAGGTCAAGGAAATCATCGCCGATGAAGGCAATACCGCGCTCAAATTGCGCGTCTCAGTTACCGGTGGCGGCTGTTCCGGCTTTCAGTACGGTTTCAGTTTTGACGAGAACAGTGCCGAAGACGATACCGTGATGGAGAAATGCGGCGTTTCATTGCTGATCGACCCGATGAGCTTCCAGTACCTCATGGGTGCCGTAATCGACTACCAGGAAAGCCTCGAAGGCGCGCGCTTCGTGATCAACAACCCGAACGCCGCGTCGACCTGCGGCTGCGGCAGTTCGTTTTCGGTGTAAGGGGACAGGGCATGGCTATTACGCTTTCAGAACGTGCCGCCAACCGGGTGCGGAAATTTCTCGACCAGCGCGGCAAGGGGGTCGGTCTGCGCCTGGGTGTGCGCACCAGCGGCTGCTCCGGCATGGCCTACACGCTTGAGTTTGTGGACGAAACACTGCCCGAGGATATTGTTTTTGAGTCCTTCGGCGTCAGTGTGCTGATTGACCCCAAGAGCCTGACTTTCCTTGATGGCACCGAACTGGATTTTGTGCGTGAAGGCTTGAACGAAGGCTTCCAATTCAACAACCCCAACGTGAAGAATTCCTGCGGCTGCGGCGAAAGCTTCAACGTATAGCGAGAACAACATGGCCCTCCTCAATATTGCAGAACCGGGTTTATGTGCGGATCCCCACCAGCATCGGCTGGCTATCGGAATCGACCTGGGCACCACCAATTCCCTGGTAGCCACGGTGCGCAGCGGATCGGCGTCGGTGCTGGAAGATGAAGCTGGGTGCACCCTGCTGCCGTCGGTAGTGCGTTATATACAACAGGATGTCATCCCGGAAGTCGGTCTGGAGGCGCAATTGCACCAAACCGACGATCCCCATAACACCATCGCCTCGGTCAAACGCTTCATGGGGCGCGGACTCAAGGATGTACCCGGCGCTTCCACCACACCTTACCGCTTCGTCGACAGCCCCGGCATGGTGCGCATCGAGACGCGCGCCGGGGTGAAAAGCCCGGTGGAAATTTCGGCTGAAATTCTCAAGGTGCTGCGTAGCCGCGCTGAAACCAGCCTTGGCGGTGAGCTCACGGGTGCGGTCATCACCGTACCGGCTTACTTCGACGACGCGCAGCGCCAGGCAACCAAGGATGCCGCGCGCCTGGCCGGTCTCAACGTGCTGCGCCTGCTGAACGAGCCGACTGCAGCTGCCATCGCGTATGGCCTGGACAATGCATCGCAAGGCACTTTCTGCATCTACGATCTGGGCGGCGGCACCTTCGATATTTCCATCCTGCGTCTCAGCCAGGGTATCTTCGAGGTGGTCGCCACCAACGGCGATTCCGCACTGGGTGGCGACGATTTCGACGAATGCATTTATCGCTGGATCGTCGAGCAAGGCGCAATCGCGGATGCGACGGTCACGGATGCCCGCCAGTTGTTGAGCCTGGCGCGCAAAGCCAAGGAAACCCTCACCGAGCATGACGAGGCGCGCATTTGTGCATCGCTCTCATCCGGCGTGGAACTCGACCTGAGCCTGAGCGCCGAAACCTTCTTCGCGCTCACCGCCAGCCTGGTCGACAAAACAATCAATCCCATCCGCAAAGCGCTGCGCGACGCAGGCCTTGGCATGGATGACATCGATGGCGTGGTGCTGGTCGGCGGCTCCACCCGCATGCGTCACGTGCGCACTGCAGTGGCTGATTACTTCAAGCGCGAGCCGCTGACCAATCTCGACCCGGATAAGGTTGTCGCATTGGGTGCCGCGATGCAGGCCAATCTGCTGGTGGGCAATCGCAAGGCGGACGACTGGCTGCTGCTGGACGTGATCCCGCTGTCGCTGGGCCTCGAAACCATGGGGGGGCTGGTGGAAAAAGTCATTCCGCGCAACGCCACCATCCCGGTTGCCCGCGCCCAGGAGTTCACCACTTTCAAGGACGGCCAGACCGCCATCAGCGTCCACGTGGTGCAGGGCGAGCGCGAACTGGTCAGCGATTGCCGTTCCCTCGCGCGCTTCGAGCTGCGCGGCATTCCGCCCATGGTGGCGGGCGCGGCGCGCATCCGTGTCGCTTTTCAGGTCGATGCCGATGGTCTGTTGTCGGTATCCGCCCATGAGCAGACCAGCGGCGTGCAGGCCACCATCGAGGTCAAGCCCTCCTATGGACTGGGCGACGACGAAATCGCGCGCATGCTGCAGGATTCCTTCACCCATGCCAAAAACGACATGGACGCACGCAACCTGCGCGAGCAGCGCGTGGACGGCCTGCGCCTGTTGGAGGCCACGCAGGCGGCAGTGGACCAGGACGGCAGGCAACTGCTGTCCGACACGGAGCGTGCCAGCATCGACCGTGCCATGGAGACGCTGCGTGTCCTGCTGACCGGCCACGATCACGTCGCCATCAAACGCGCCGCCGACTCGCTTAACCGGGCCACCGCCCAATTCGCCGCCCGCCGCATGGACGCAAGCATACAGCGCGCCCTGACAGGTCAGCGGCTGGATGCAATCGAGGTTTAAACCTGAAAACCGCAGTTGACCGCTTGTCGCCTTAAGGAACACCACATGAATACTGAGTTTTCTGCCTTCGACCTGGATCGCCCGTTGGGTGAGCACGCTACGCACCCGCTGACGCATCTGGGCGCGCGCATACCTTTGTCGCTCCTCGTTGCAGGTCCCGGCCTGCCGCCTCGTCGCTTCGCGGCATCCACACGCCCAAATGCACCATCGGGCGCGTCCAACTACGGTTTCCAGGTTTAACCATGCCGCAAATCATTGTACTGCCGCATGAAATCCTGTGCCCGGACGGTGCTGCGATAGACGCCGAGAGCGGCAGCAGCATTTGCGACAGCTTGCTCGCCGCTGGCATTGAGCTCGACCATGCTTGCGAACAATCCTGCGCCTGCACCACCTGCCACGTCATCGTGCGCGAAGGATTCGCCTCCCTGGATCCCGGCACCGAGAAAGAAGACGATCTGCTCGACAAGGCATGGGGTCTGGAACCGGAATCACGCCTCGCCTGCCAGACTCTCGTTGACGGCGCCGACCTGGTGATCGAGATTCCCAAGTACTCGATCAACATGGTCAAGGAAGGGCATTGAAATCGAAAGAACAAATCTTTAACCACGGAGTACACGGAGGTCACAGAGGTTTTTAGGTTAGGAAGCCAGCTTGGCCAACTGACCGAAGAAGCATAGGAACATTAGAACTGCTTTGCCTCTGTGTACTCCGTGGTTCAATTGATTTTCAAGATGGAGCACATCATGCGCATCGGCATCCCGAAGGAAATCAAGGACCACGAATACCGCGTTGGCGTTACCCCGGCCGGCGTGAGCGCACTCAAGGCCCACGGCCACGAAGTGCTGGTGGAAACCCTGGCCGGCGCACGCATCGGCTTCAGCGATGCCTTGTACGAGGCGGCCGGTGCGATGATCACGGGGCGTAGCGAAGTGTACGGCTGCGACATGGTCATCAAGGTCAAGGAGCCGCAGCCTTCCGAAGTAGCGCTGCTGCGCGAAGGACAGGTGCTGTTCTGCTATCTGCATCTCGCGCCCGAGCCGGAGCTGACGCGCGGCCTGCTGGAGCGCAAAGTGATCGGCATCGCCTACGAAACCGTGACCGACGCCCAGGGCAATCTTCCGCTGCTGATCCCCATGTCGGAGGTGGCGGGGCGCCTCGCGGTGCAGACCGGCGCGACGGCATTGCAGATCGCCAACGGCGGCAGCGGTGTGCTGCTCGGCGGGGTACCGGGCGTAGCGCCGGGCAAGGTGGTCATCCTCGGCGGCGGCGCATCCGGCATCAATGCAGCGAAGATGGCGCTCGGTCTCGGCGCGGAGGTCACGGTGCTCGACATCAACCTGGCGCGCCTGCGCTACCTGGACGACGTGTTCGGCATGCGCGTCAAAACGCGCTTTTCCGAACCCGCCGCCATCGCCGAACTGACGCGCGAGGCGGACCTGGTCATCGGCGCGGTGCTGATCCCCGGCCAGCGCGCGCCGCGCTTGCTGACACGCGACATGATCAAGGCGATGAAGCCGGGCTCGGCCTTCGTGGATATCGCCATCGACCAGGGCGGCTGCGCCGAGACCTCGCGTCCCACCACGCACTCCGACCCCACCTATGTCGAACACGGCGTGGTGCATTACTGCGTCACCAACATGCCGGGTGCCACCGCGCGCACCTCCACTCTGGCGCTGACCCAGGCCACGCTGCCGCTTGCGCTGGAACTCGCCGACAAAGGCTGCGCGCGGGCGCTGCTGGACAATCCGGGACTGAGGGAGGGCCTCAACGTATTTCGCGGCCAGGTCACGCATCGCGCTGTCGCTGCCGATCTCGGTTACGCCTTCGAAGCTTTTGCCATGACTGAACTGGCAGCATAGCCCATCGTGTCGCAATCCCTACAATCCCCGACAAATGTCGTTTTACCTCCCTGTTCATCACCCGCCTGAACATCCAATTTGCTGATTATATGTAACTATTTAATCTGGCACGTCATTTGCTGAGTAACGAATGAAAGCAACTTCTTCGGAGCGAACATGACCCAACCTTCTGTAGTCGTCAACGACACGACCCTGCGCGATGGCGAGCAGACCGCTGGCGTGACCTTCAGCGCCGAAGAACGCATCGCCATCGCGCGCGCGCTGGCCGCCGCCGGTGTGGCGGAAATGGAAGTAGGTATCCCGGTCATGGGGCCTGAAGAATGCGAGAATATTCTTGCCATTGCCAGCCTGGGGCTGCCGTCGAGACTGATGGTCTGGGGTCGCATGTGCGAACCTGACCTTACCGCCGCCGCCAGCTGTGGCGTACATTTCGTCAATCTGTCGATTCCTGTTTCCGATATTCAAATCCGCCACAAGCTGGGACGTGATCGGGAATGGGTGCTGGATACCATCAGCCATTTCGTCAAGCACGCCCAGGATATGGGCATGGACGTCAGTGTTGGCGGTGAAGACGCCTCACGCGCGGATCCGGATTTTCTGCTGCGCGTGGTCGATACGGCACAGGCTGCCGGCGCACAGCGCTTCCGCTTCGCGGACACGCTCGGACTGCTGGATCCGTTCATCACCTACAACCGCATCAGGCAACTGCGCGAGGCGACCGATCTCGAACTCGAAATGCACGCCCACAACGATCTGGGCATGGCCACGGCGAATACGCTGGCCGCTGTGCTGGCGGGTGCGGGCCACATCAACACCACAGTCAACGGCCTGGGCGAACGTGCCGGCAATGCCGCGCTGGAGGAGACCGTCACCGCGATGCACCACCTCTACAACATCGGAACCGGCATCGACAGCTGCCACTTCCCGGAAATCTCACGCCTGGTGTCGATAGCTTCGGGTCGTCCGATTCCGGTGAACAAAAGCATCGTCGGCGACGCCGTGTTCACGCATGAGTCAGGCATCCACGTGGACGGCCTGCTCAAGAACCCGCTCAACTACCAGGGCCTGGCACCCGAAACTGTCGGGCGCAGCCACAAGCTGGTGCTCGGCAAACATTCGGGCACCAGCGCGGTGATGCATGCCTACGCCACTATCGGCATCACGCTGACGGAATTCGAAGCCAAGGATCTGCTTGCGCGCATTCGTGAACACGCTGTCGTCACCAAGCGAATACCGAGCGCCGCCGACCTGGAACGCTTCTACCTGGAAGCGATGCCGTGCGCATCGGTTCAGTCCTGACCGGAAGGAAGCAAGATGAGCGCGATGTTCGACCCACATACCCTGACCGCCCAGGTTCCGCAAACCGCTCCCGGATTATTCGCCCTGCTGCGCGAAGACATAGCCTGCGTGTTTCAACGTGACCCGGCTGCGCGTACCACCTGGGAAGTCATCACCACTTACCCAGGCATCCATGCCCTGTTCTGGCATCGCCTCAGTCACGTTTTGTGGGGGCGTCGCTGGCGCTATGCCGCGCGCTTCATTAGCTTCTTCGCGCGCATGTTCACCCAGATCGACATCCATCCCGGCGCCACCATCGGCCGCCGCTTCTTCATCGACCACGGCTGCGGCGTCGTCATCGGCGAGACCGCCGAGGTCGGCAACGATGTCACGCTCTACCACGGCGTCACCCTCGGCGGCGTCTCCTGGAATCCCGGCAAGCGCCACCCCACCCTGTGCGACGGCGTGGTAGTGGGCGCAGGCGCGAAGATACTCGGCCCGATCACAGTGGGAAGCGGTGCGCGCGTCGGCGCGAATTCGGTGGTGATTCAAGATGTGCCGGACAGCATGACGGTGGTCGGCATCCCCGGCCGCGTGGTGCTGCCCGCGAACCAGCGCCGCATCACCCAGCAGGGCATCGACCTCGACCACCATCTGATGCCCGACCCGGTGGGCAAGGCGATTTCCTGCCTGCTCGACCGCATCGCCTACCTGGAAAAACACCTGGGCGTTTCCGCCGAGGCGCAAGAACTACCGGTGACCAGCGACTGTATCACCTGCACCGAAACCTGCGATCCGGCTCACGTCGCCGTGAACCTGAAGCGGACTACCCACTGAAGTTAAACGAGCATCGGAAAAAATCATGAGCGACCTACTCAAACACATGAGCACCTTCTCTTCGGCGGAAGAGTTCCTGGACTATTTCCTGGTTCCCTACGACCAGTCCGTCGTCCACGTGAACCGGCTGCACATCCTGAAGCGGTTTAACCAGTATCTGCGGGCGACGCCGGGCACGGCGACGATGGACGACGGCACGCTGCGCGGCGTGTGCAAGGAGATGCTGGGCAAAGCTTACAGTGACTTTGTGAATTCAACGGCGGCGCAGGAAAAGGTGTTCAAGGTATTTCAGGATACGGACGGAAAACAGCACATCACGCTCGACAGCTTGCGCACTTCGCTGTCGTCGCATCATTAGATTTGAAGATTAAAGAAATGCTTGCCACAGAGATCACAGAGGACACAGAGAAAATCGCTTCAGGCCTGCCACCCAAGTTAGCCACCGACGCAACGCGTCAATTTGAGCAGTGGTTTTTCTCTGTGCTCTCTGTGGCAAAAAGGTTTTTTAGGATTTAAGGACAAGACCACCATGCACATCGTCGTTTGCATCAAGCAGGTTCCGGACAGCGCGCAGATTCGCGTGCATCCGGTGACCAACACCATCATGCGCCAGGGCGTGCCGGCCATCGTCAATCCATACGATCTGTTCTCGCTGGAGGCAGCGCTGCGCCTGAAGGACGAATACGGCGCCCGCGTTACCGTGCTGTGCATGGGGCCGCCACAGGCGGAAGCGGCGCTGCGCAAGGCCATTTCCTTCGGCGCCGATGATGCGATCCTGGTGACCGACCGCGCCTTCGCCGGCTCCGACACCCTGGCCACGAGTTTCGCGCTGGCTTCCGCGATCAGGAAAATTCAGGAAGACATGCCGGTAGATATCGTCTTCGCGGGCAAGCAGACCATCGACGGCGACACCGCGCAGGTTGGCCCCGGCATCGCCAAACGTCTGGATCTGCAGTTGCTGACCTATGTCTCCAGCATCGTCGATCTCGATCTGGACAAGCGGGAAATCACCTTGCATCGCCGCGCGGAAGGCGGCGTACAGGTGCTGCAAACCAGGTTGCCCTGTCTCATCACCATGCTCGAAGGCACCAACGAAATGCGCTTTGCGACCATGCCCAACATGTTTCGCGCCGCGCGTTATCCCCTCAAGCAATGGGACAAGGACGCCGCCGGTATCGAGGATGTGTCCAAGATCGGCCTCAAGGGCTCGCCCACCATCGTCAGCAAGGTGTTCGCGCCGCAGGCCAAATCGCAGCGCGCGGAAATCATCGACTGCGAGAGCAAGGAGCCGAAGGATCTTGCCGTCACGCTGCTGACGAAGATGTTCACCAAGTATCCGAATCTGCCCGAAGAAATCGCCAAGGTCAACGCCTAAGCGAAAATGAAAATGCAAATGCAAATCTTTGCCACAGAGGACACAGAGAACATCATCCTATTGAAGCGTGCAGTTAGCCAATTTATCCAAGGGGTTTTCTCTGTGAACTCTGTGATCTCTGTGGCAAAACACTTTTCAAAAGTAATCATGAAATAAGGATCGCGACATGAGCGAAGCAACTGAACAGGAACCACCGAAGAAACCTGCCGGCCGGCGCAAATTCGAACTGGATCCGCGCCTGGCATCCTATAAGGGCGTGTGGGTGTTCGTCGAACACGAGCGCGGCGTCGCCCATCCCGTTTCGTGGGAACTGATGGGTGAAGGCCGCAAACTCGCGGACACGCTGGGCGTGCCGCTGGCCGGCGTGGTGATGGGGGCGCCCGGCATCCAGGCCCGGCGTTTCTGCGAGGATGCCTTCCATTACGGCGCTGACCTCTGCTATCTGATGGAAGACCCGGTCATGGCCGACTATCGCAACCAGCCATTCACCAAGGGGCTGACCGATCTGGTCAACGCCTATCAGCCGGAAATCCTGCTGCTCGGTGCCACGACCCTCGGCCGCGACCTCGCCGGCAGCGTCGCCACCACCTTGCAGACCGGCCTCACCGCCGACTGCACCGAACTCAACATCGACCTGGAAAACCGCAGTCTGGCGGCGACTCGCCCCACGTTTGGCGGCAGTCTTTTGTGCACCATCGTCACCCTCAACTACCGTCCGCAGATGGCCACGGTGCGGCCGCGGGTGATGAGCATGCCGAAAAAGGATGACACGCGCAGCGGCAGCATCATCGAACATTCGCTGGGCATGATCGAGACCGACATCGTGACCAAGGTGCTCGAATACATTCCGGACAACCTGCAGGGCAAACCGCAGCTGCCGTTCGCCGACATCATCGTGTCCGGCGGGCGTGGCATGAAGCGGCCGGAAAACTTCCAGCTGATCTGGGACCTGGCCAAGGTGCTGGGTGCGGAAGTCGGCGCGACGCGCCCGGTGGTGCAGGCAGGCTGGGTGGAACTCGACCGCCAGGTCGGACAGTCCGGCAAGACCGTGCGCCCCAAGCTCTACATCGCCGCCGGCATTTCCGGCGCCATCCAGCATCGGGTGGGGATGGATGCCTCGGATGTGATCATCGCCATCAACAGCGACCCCAATGCACCGATCTTCGACTTCGCCACTTACGGCATCGTCGGCAACGCGATGACGATATTGCCGGCGCTCACCGACGCGTTCCGGCAGCAGTTGGCGACGGCGAAAGTGGCGGTTTAAATGCTTTCACCACGGAGTACACAGAGGACACGGAGAAAAGCATGGCTTATTACTTATTTGCAATTGATTTTGTTTTGCTCTGTGACCTCTGTGACCTCTGTGTCCTCCGTGGTGAGAAACGAATCATGAAATTCCAGGAGAAGTAACCATGGATGAAAAATTCGATGCCATCGTGATCGGCGCGGGGCCTTCCGGCAACGCTGCCGCCTACACCATGGCCAAGGCCGGACTGAAAGTGCTGCAGATCGAGCGCGGCGAGTATCCCGGTTCCAAGAACGTGCAGGGCGCAATCCTGTATTCGAAGGCGCTGGAGGAGATCATCCCGGATTTCCGCGACGATGCGCCGTTGGAACGCCACCTGATCGAGCAGCAGATGTGGGTGCTGGACGACGAATCCTATATCGGCACCACCTTCCGTTCCGCCGAGTTCAACCAGCAGCCCTACAACCGCTACACCATTATCCGCGCCCAGTTCGACAAGTGGTTCTCGAAGCGGGTGCAGGCGGCAGGGGCGCTGCTGGTGTGTGAAACCACCGTCTCCAACCTGATCATGGACGGAAAACGGGTGATCGGCGTGCAGACCGATCGCGAGGGGGGGGCGGTCTACGCCGACATCGTGGTGCTCGCCGACGGGGTGAACTCGCTGCTGGCGAAGAAGGCGGGATTTCATGCCGAGCTTGAGCCCAAGGACGTGGCGCTGGCGGTCAAGGAAATCCATTTCCTGCCGGAAGAAACCATCCAGAGCCGTTTCAACATTGGCGAGGGCGAAGGCGTGGTGATCGAGATGGCGGGCAAGATCACCCAGGGCATGATGGGCACCGGTTTTCTCTACACCAACAAGGATTCGCTCACCATCGGAGTCGGCTGCATGCTGTCCGACTTCAAGCAGCAGAAAATCACGCCTTACATGCTGCTGGAACAGATGAAGGCGCACCCGGCGATCAAGCCGCTGCTCGCCGGCGGCGAGATGAAGGAATACACCGCGCACCTGATCCCGGAAGGCGGCTACAAGGCGATGCCCCAGCTCTACGGCGAAGGCTGGATGATCGTGGGCGATGCCGGCATGTTCGTCAACGCGGTGCATCGCGAAGGCTCCAATCTGGCCATGACCACGGGCCGCTATGCCGCCGAGACCGTGATCGCCCTGAAGGAAAAGCAGTTGCCGATGACGGCGGCCAATCTGGCCATCTACCAGGGCCGGCTTGAAGACAGCTTCGTCATGAAGGACATGAAGAAGTACAAGAACATGCCGGAAATTTTTCACAACAACAACCATTTTTTCACCACCTATCCCGAACTGCTCAATCGCGCTGCCCACACCATGCTCACCGTGGACGGCGTGGACAAGAAAACCAAGGAACGCGAGATCCGCAAGAGCTTCAAGCAGCGGCGTTCGCTGTTCGGCCTGATGGGCGATGCATACAAAATGTGGAGGGCATTCGAATGAATACCGAAAAAATCCCGGTGAAAGTCGAGGAAAAACTGTTCCAGAATCGCTACCGCGTCGATGCGGGCCGGCCGCATATCAGCATCATCAACCAGGACACCTGCAGGGTGGAGTGCACGACCCAGGAATGCACGGTGTGCTGCCCGGCTGGCTGCTACACCACGGAAGGCAATGGCCAGGTGGTGCTGATTACCGATGGCTGCCTGGAATGCGGCACCTGCCGCATCATCTGCTCGACGTATCGCAATGTGGATTGGGAATATCCACGCGGCGGCTACGGCATCCTGTTCAAGTTCGGCTGAACCCCATGGAAGACATCAACGTGTTCTTGGCGCATGCCGTCGAGCTGGAACGGGAGGCGGCACGACGCTATGAAGAGCTCGCCGACAGCATGCGCACCGACGGCAATGCGGCAGTCGAGAAGTTCTTCCGGAAAATGGCGGTCTTCTCGCGCAAGCATCTCGCGCTGGCGATGGAGCGGGGCGGATTTCGCCAGCTTCCTGTGCTGGCGGCCGAGGGCTATTCCTGGCCTGACGGCATCAGTCCCGAACAGTTCGACTGGATCGGCGTCGACTGCATGATCGACGTCAACAATGCGCTTGATCTTGCGCTGGATGGCGAGCGTCGCGGCCACGCGTTCTATGCCGATATCGCATCCACCACCGGGGACCCCGAGGTCAGGATGATGGCCCAAGAGTTTGCCGCAGAAGAAGCGGAACACGTGGCCGAACTGGAAAAGTGGATCGGCCGCTATGCCCCGCAAACAGCAAACCCACCTCTCGCTCCCGGTTCCAATCACGCCGGGATCAAGTGAGCCGCACTTCAGGATAACCCCCGTCTTGTTCCATCCATTTTGAGAAAGAGATCACTCCCATGCCGAAACCCGAAAAACACGTCTTCGTCTGCGTCCAGAATCGCGGCCCCGGCCACCCGCGCGGCTCCTGCATGCAAAGTGGCGCAACCGAAGTCTGGGAGGAATTCGCCTTCGCGTTCCAGCAGCGCAACCTGAACGGCCGCTTCGCCCTCAGCAACAGCGGTTGCCTCGGCCCCTGCAACGGCCCGCATGTACTGGTTTATCCCGAGGGCGTCATGTACGCAAAAGTCACCAAGGAAGATGTCGCAGCCATCGTCGATGAGCACCTGCTCGGCGGCAAGCCAGTGGAGCGCCTACAGTTGCCCCAGGAGATATGGTGAACGCCATACCCGGCATCGCTGATGGCACGCTGCCGCCAGGCGTGGCCGGCTGGCTGGCGCAGGCGGTGGAGTCTTACCATAACACCGAGCGCGCGGAATTCCTGCTGTGCAGCGCGCAAGCGCTCGCGCCCGAGTGCCTGCCGGTGTACTTTTCCCTGTACAAGTTCTACTTCTACAAACGCATGCTGCCGCAGGCAGAGAAAGCCGCCTTGCAAGGGCTCGAAATAGCCGCGCGCCAAGGCGGATTCACCCCGGACTGGACCCAGCTCGATGCGCATTCAACCGACTGGCGCCGCGTCGACGCGCCGCAGCACTTCTACCTGTTCACCCTCAAGGCGCTCGCTTTTATTCGCCTGCGGCTGGGACAAAGTGAAGACAGTCACGCGCTTCTTGCCAAGTTGCAGGAACTGGACCCGCTCGACACGGTGGGAGGATCGGTGATTCGGGATCTGGCGGCGAACTGATAGCCACCTGCTATTCACGCGCCTTTCAGGCGGCAATTGACGCATGCTGTCCATGCGGCAGATGACCTGATTTTCGCATGGGGAGAAAATGTTCAGCGCTTCTCCAGTTATTGATTCGGCACGATGAAGTCTGAAGGGGGAGAGCGGTATGGCTTCTTGCCGTTGTCGAGCGGACGCGGGGTGTGCCGAATCAATAAATATTTAAAACAGCGTTCTATTGAGACGGATCAACGAACCAGACAGGACGAAATCACGTGAATGGTTCTGCGCGGGTTCAAACATATTCTGGCCGTCTCAATAGCGTATTTGAAGCCAGACTACGCCAGAAATTCCGGTTGGATGCTAGTCCTTATCTGTGGTATGGCTCGGTACTTGCTTAACTAAATATTAAAGATTATGGTTGGATCTGCTTTCGTACTTGCAAGTTAACGAAGGGTTCAATGAGGTTAGAGATATGGGCGCGTTAACAGGGCATCAGGCGGGCATCGAGCTCACTACTATCTATGAAATCAGCAAGATACTGAGCTCATCCCTTGACCTGAACAAGACGGCGCGGGAAGTGCTTGGCATGCTTTCCTCACATCTCAGGATGCGGCGGGGCATGGTCAGTTTGGTGCAGCCGTCCGGCGATCTGCATGTTGTTGAGGCAACCGGGATGTCAGCCGAGGCGGCCCGGCGTGGCCGCTTCCGCAGGGGCGAGGGCATCACCGGCAAGATTCTGGCAACCGGCGTGCCCATGGTGGTGCCGAATGTGGCGAAGGAGCCGCTTTTCCTGAATCGAACCGAGTCGCGCAGCCTGGCGGAAGGGCGCGTCGTTGCCTTCATCGGCGTGCCGATCAAGGTCGGACGGGAAACCGTTGGCGTATTGAGTGTCGACCGCGAAATGGACGGCGAGCCGGGTAACTTCGAGGCCGATGTACGTTTTCTGGCCATGGTGGCGAATCTTATCGGCCAGACCACCCGCTTGCACAACAACGTGGCAGCCGAGCGCGAGGAGTTGATGCAGCGCCAGTATCGCCTGCAGAAAGAATTACAGGGCAAGTACAGCCTGGACAACGTCATCGGCCACAGCAAGCGCATGCAGGATGTGTTCGCCGAAGTGCACCAGGCCGCGCCAGGCAGGTCGACCGTGCTGCTGCGCGGCGAAAGCGGTACCGGCAAGGAAGTCATCGCGCGCTCGATTCACTATCTGAGTCCGCGCAAGCTCGCCCCGTTCATCAAGGTGAACTGTGCCGCGCTGTCCGAAACGCTACTCGAGTCCGAATTGTTCGGCCACGAAAAGGGCTCGTTCACCGGAGCGACCCAGGAACGCAAAGGCCGCTTTGAAATGGCGCAGGGCGGCACGCTGTTTCTGGATGAGATCGGAGAGATTTCGCCGTTGTTTCAAACCAAGTTGCTGCGCGTGCTGCAGGAGCGGGAATTCGAGCGTGTGGGCGGCAACAAGTCGATCAAGGTGGACGTGCGCCTGATCGCAGCCACCAACCGCAATATGGAAGAAGATGTGGCCAAGGGCACATTCCGCGCCGACCTCTACTACCGCATCAACGTGGTGAGCATCTTCCTTTCCCCCCTGCGCGAGCGACGCGAAGATATTCCGCCACTCATCGAGCATTTCCTGGACAAGTTCAACAAGGAAAACGAACGCAAGATTTCCATTTCACCAGCAGCGCTGGCGGTGATGCTCAAGTGCAACTGGCCCGGCAATGTGCGCGAGCTGGAGAATTGCGTCGAGCGCACCGCGACGATGACACGGAAAAATATGATTCAGGAGCTGGATTTGCCGTGTCAGCAGAACAAGTGCTTCTCGCAAGTGTTGCAGCACTATGGCCAGGCCCAGCTGGCGATTCCGATTCCGGTTGTGTCTGCCCCGATTGTGTCCGTGTCTTCCGGTGCGAGTATGCCGGAAGTTTCCGGCAGCAGTTTCGGCGAGGCGACTGCCGGGGAGGATCCTGCCTTCATGACCGAGCGTGAGCGTCTGGTATGGGCCATGGAACAGTGCGGATGGGTGCAGGCGAAAGCCGCGCGTCTGCTGAATCTGACGCCGCGCCAGATCGGGTATGCGCTGTCGAGATACAACATCGAAGTCAAACGTCTTTAACCCTGCTGCGCGGTTGTCCATGCAGACAGCCGCGACCGCCATTACCTGCTTTTCCCCGCTGTAGTCTTCCCGACAATTCTCTTCCCCGGCCATCCCTGTTTGTAGCAACTGCGACAATCAGATTTCTGCGCCAAGTACTTCAATTATAAGATATTTATGAGAATTTCATGAATGGCACGCTTGTTGCTGATTGCCCGGTGTATGAACGCATTTAGCGGGCGAACAATTTCATGATCGCCATTGGTTGAAGCTGAAACGGACAAGGAGCCAAGCGTGGACAATCAAGCAAGTGTGCCGAACACAGGAAGCGATCAGGGCCAGAATTTGAATCAGATTTTGCAGCAGGTTGCGGAGCATAAAGGCTGCGGTACCTCCAGCGAGGGCGGCAAAGCCAGTTGCGGCTCATCCACCGCCCCGGAAGACATGGATCCGGCGGTGTGGGAAAAGGTAAAAAACCATCCTTGCTATAGCGAGGAGGCGCACCACCATTACGCGCGCATGCATGTGGCCGTGGCGCCGGCGTGCAATATCCAGTGCAACTATTGCAATCGCAAATACGACTGCGCCAACGAAAGCCGTCCCGGTGTGGTGAGCGAAAAGCTGACCCCGGAGCAGGCATCCAGAAAAGTGCTGGCCGTGGCTTCCACCATTCCGCAAATGACGGTGCTGGGCATCGCCGGTCCTGGCGACCCCTTGGCAAATCCTGAAAAAACCTTCAAGACCTTCGATCTGATATTCAACGCCGCGCCTGATATAAAGCTGTGTCTTTCGACCAACGGTTTGTCCTTGCCGGATCACGTCGAGACCATCAAGAAGTACAACGTAGACCACGTGACCATTACCATCAATATGGTTGATCCGGAAGTCGGGCAACACATTTATCCGTGGATTTACTGGAATCACAAGCGCGTCACGGGTATCGAGGCTGCCCGGATATTGCATGAACGGCAGATGCTCGGGCTGGAGATGCTGACCGCGGCCGGCATTCTGTGCAAGGTGAATTCGGTGATGATTCCCGGCATCAACGACAAGCATCTGGTCGAGGTGAACAAGGCAGTCAAATCGCGTGGTGCCTTCCTGCACAACATCATGCCGCTGATTTCCGCACCGGAGCATGGCACGGTATTCGGCTTGAACGGCCAGCGTGGCCCCACGGCGCAAGAACTGAAAGCGTTGCAGGACAGCTGCGAGGGCGAGATGAACATGATGCGCCATTGCCGCCAATGCCGCGCCGATGCGGTGGGCTTGCTGGGTGAAGATCGCTCGTCCGAGTTCAGCACTGAAAAAGTCATGGAAATGGACATCCAGTACGACGCCGAGGGTCGCAAAGCCTACCAGGAAAAAGTCGAGGTGGAGCGCCAGGCGACCGTGCTGGCCAAGCAGGCCGAGATGACCGATCTGGAAGCCGAGTTCAGTGACCTGAAGGTTCTGATCGCCGTCGCGACCAAAGGCCACGGCCGGGTCAACGAACATTTTGGTCATGCCCAGGAATTCCAGATTTACGAACTCAGCACCAAAGGTTCCAAGTTCGTGGGGCATCGCCGCGTCGATCTCTACTGCCAGGGTGGCTATGGCGAGGAAGACACCTTGCCTACCGTGATCCGCGCCATCAACGATTGCGTCGCAGTGTTTGTGGCCAAGATCGGCGGCTGTCCGAAAGACAGCCTGAAGGCGGCGGGCATTGATCCGGTTGACAAGTACGCGCACGAATTCATCGAGCAGTCCGCAGTGAAATATTTCAAGGAATACCTGACGAAAGTGAAGTCCGGTGAAATTGTTCACGCCGAGCGCGGCGATGCCGATATCCGTCAGGGCGCCTACATCGCTGCGTGAAATTTAACTGCAACCGTTAGGAGAGTAAGACCATGGCTTTCAAAATCATCACGTCCCAATGCACTGCCTGCTCGGCGTGCGAACCGGAGTGTCCCAACAATGCCATACGCGAGAAGGATGGGACCTTCATCATCAAGCCGGAAAAGTGCACCGAGTGCCTGGGCTACTTCGACGACCCGCAGTGCGTCGCGGTATGCCCGGTAGACGACACCTGTGTGATCGACAACAGTTACCCGCGTTACGTAGAGGCCTAGGAGAAGATGATGGAATTGACACTCACCCCAGCCGCCGAGAAGTTCGTGCGCCGCATGGTTCGTTTCGGTGGTGCTGGAGAGAACGCTGGCTTCCGCCTGACGGTGAGCGCTGGCGGCTGTTCCGGGCTCGCCTCTGAATTCACTGTGGAGGCGGCGCCATTGCCGGGCGATGCGACGGTCGAGGCGAACGGCGTCAAGTTCTTCCTGCCGGCGGAAAGCCGCCTGTTGCTGCAGGGGGCAACCATTGACTTTGCGGAAACGCCGACCGGTGGCGGGCTGAGTTTCGTCACGGCCACTCCGTCGACTTGCGGATCCTGCGGCAGCTCCAGCAGCAGTTCCAGCGTCGATATCTCCGGCCTCGGCCACAAGCACTGAGGCGAGGAAAGGGTGAGCGGGCCATGGCGATGAATGTGCAACGGAGGGCGGAATCGTGACGGCAAACCCCGCCGTTCCGGTGGACATGAATCCCGAATGGCTGGAGCGCGCCTGCCTCGGTGGGCATCTGCCGGAGCCGGTCGAGCAGCACTTGCATCTGGCCGGCATCAACTACCAGTATGACGCGCTCGCCGAGAGCCATCTGTTCCAGGCGCAGGCTTTGGCGCCCGGCCACGCAGCCGTGTTGATCGCGCTGTACCGGTTCTATTTCTACAAGGGGCGCCTCAGTGATGCGCTGGCGGTGGCGGAGCGTTGCCTGGTCAAAGCCGCGCGCGACAATCAGTTGACCGAGGATTGGCGCTGCGTACGGCGTGGCGATGCGGAGTTCAGCAGCTACGATGCCATTCTGCCACGCTTTTACCTGTTTACCCTGAAGGGCTACGCTTATCTGCAGATGCGCCTGGGCCGGCTGGAGCAAAGCCATGCGGCGCTGATGAAGATGCTGGAACTCGACCCGAGCGACAAATTGAACGCCGCGGTCCTGCTCAATGTCCTGGCGCGTCATGGCCGGGAGGACGAGGATGAGTGATCTCGGCCCCCCGGTGGATTGGCAAGGCTGCGAGGTGGATTGCGCGGGCTGCGCGCACCAGGATCTGCTCGAACAGGAGCGTTGCGGCATCGGCCATGCCTGCGTACACGACCGTTACGCCAAGCGCATCGACCGCTTCTTTTTCTGGAATCCGGAGCGGGCCAAGGATTACCTGGCGCATCCCTATTTCGAAGTGCGTGCAGTGGCGGCCAAATACGTGGATGTGTTTCATCTGCCGCAATTGACGCGGGATCCGGACGAGACCGTGCGCTGGAGCGCCGCGCTCAGACTGCCCCCCAAACATCTGCTGGCACTGGTGTGCGACCCGCACCGCGAAGTGAGAATCCGGGTGGCGTCGCGCCTCGATCCCCACGATCTGGGCCTGATGATCCATGACCCGGATTACTACGTGCGGCAGGTGGTGGCGCGGCGTATCCCGGAATCCCTCCTGACTCAGATGATGCGGGATGAGGATGCCGAGGTGCGCCACATGGTGGCAAGCCGGATCGGCGATGACTGGCTGCCGGGCATGGCACAGGACAAGGATGCGGCCGTTCGCTGTGAAGTGGCCAAGCGCATGAAGCCGGGGCAGTTGCATCTGCTGCTGGACGATCCGGACTGGCGCGTGCGTTACGAAGTGGCAAGCCGGGCAGAACGGAATCATGTAAAGCGGCTGGTCAACGACGCGGATGAACTGGTGCGTGATGCCGCCCGCCAGCGCCTGGGCAAGAGTGCCGCCGGCGTCAGTCTGCTGGTGACGCAGAAGCAGGCGTTTCCGTTTTAAGGATCAATTTTCAGGAGTCAGAAATGGCCAAGATCAGCCGAGATAGCGACGTCGTAGAGCTCACTGCCCAACCGATATTCGAATACGGGCAGAAAGTGAAATCCCTCAAGGTGGTGCGTAATGACGGCACCTATGCCGGCAAGGACATAGGCGAAGTCCTGGTAAGAAAAGGCGAAATTGGCTATGTCACCAGCATCGGCACGTTTCTCCAGCAGTTCTACATCTATGGCACCGAGTTCATCGAAAGCGGCAATCGGGTCGGCATGCGCGGCAAGGAGCTGGAAGCCACCACCGACGCTGTCCCGGCAGCCGTCACAGAAGCGACGACAGCGGAAGCCGAGACTCAGCCGGTCGATAGTTCCGGGGTGGCAGCATGATCGATCAACGCGAAGCGAAATACCAATGGGGCCAGCGCATCGTGTCGACGGTCGATATGTTCAACGACGGCAGCTACCCCGAGCGCGAGCCGGGCGCCTTGCTGGTGAGCAATGGCACGCCGGGGGAAATCGTCAATGTGGGCTACCACGAGGAATTCAACTTGCCGGTTTATATGGTTGAGTTTCAGGAGAGCGGCGTGGTGGGCTGTCTCGAGGAAGAAATCGCGCTGGCGTGACGCGTGGCGCGAGCGAGCGGGGAGCGGAATGTGGCAAGACAGCCTGGTTGCATGCACCCGAACGATGTGGATCGAAAGCGCATCGAACGGGCGCTGGCCACGCGGGTGCGCTACCGCTACGTAAGCCCGGAAGTGCAGGCGGACGAGGCGGGCTACCGGATTCAGAGCCCCTGCTGCTCGCGCAACATCGACAAGTCCGGTGGCGTGATCGATATCGCGCGGCTGGAGTATGTGGCGGATTCGCGGGCGTGGCGTTTGTACCGCAAGGATCATGCGCAGCGCGAATGGCAATTTTACGGAGAGTTCGGCGCCTTGAACGAACTGCTGCAATTTTTGAATCGCGACCCGGATCGGAGCTTTTGGCAATGACAGACCAGGACACGCCTGTTTATCTGGACAACAACGCCACCACGGCGCTGGCGCCCGAGTGCGTGGAAGCGGTGTTGGCCTGCCTGCGCGATAGCTATGGCAATCCGTCCAGTAAACATGGCGTCGGCGAGCGCGCCAAGGGGCTGGTGGAACAGGCGCGTGCAGCGGTGGCGCGGCTGCTGAATGCAGCCGCCGCCGAGATCGTATTCACCGCCAGCGGCACGGAAGCCAATCATCTGGCGATACTGGGCGCGCTGGCGGCACGTCCGGGCAAGGTTCATGTGGTGGTCAGTGCGGTGGAGCATCCGTCTAGCTTGAGTTTGCTGGCGCATCTGGAAACGGGTGGCGTTCGCGTCACGCGATTGCCGGTCAATCGAGGCGGAATGCTCGATCTCGCGGCGCTTGAACAGGCGATTACGCCGGACACCGCACTGGTATCGCTGATGTGGGCCAACAATGAAACCGGCGTGCTGTTTCCGATTGTGGAAGCAGCGCAGATTGCCAGGTCCAGAGGGGTGCTGTTTCACACCGATGCGGTGCAGGCGGCGGGCAAGATTCCCCTCGACCTGGCGCAGGTGCCGGTTGACCTGCTTACGCTGGCCGGGCACAAATTTCATGCGCCCAAGGGGGTGGGCGCCTTGTTCGTGCGTAAAGGGCTGAAGCTTCAGCCCATGCTGTTCGGCCATCAGGAGCGCGGTCGTCGCGGCGGCACGGAGAATGTCCCGGCCATTGTCGGCATGGGTGTGGCCTGCGAACTCGCGGCCCGGGAGATGGATGCCAAAGCCGTGGCGATGGCCACCTTGCGGGATCGGCTCGAAACCGGTGTGCTCATGCGCATTCCTTGTGCTCGCATCAACGGCGGCGCGGCGTTGCGGGTGAGCAATACCAGCAGCGTGCGCTTCGGCGAGCTGGCGGCGGAGGCGATCCTCGACAAGCTGGACAAGGCCGGTATCTACGCCTCGTCCGGCGCGGCCTGCACCGCCGGCGGCAGCGCGCCGTCTCATGTGCTGACTGCCATGGGGCTGAGTGAGGCGCAGGCGCTGGCGACGATCCGGTTTTCATTGAGCCGGTATACGACCGAAACGGAAATCGATCGCGTGCTGGATATGTTGGTTTCAATTTCAAAACGTATGACCGCCGAGGCGGCATGAAGCACTCACTTAACCAGCGGCACCCACAAGGAAACACCATGAAAGTGATGCTTAGAAAAGACGCCAAGGGAATCTTGTCCGCCTATATACCGAAGAAGGATCTGGAAGAGCCCATCGTGTCGATGGAGCAGGCGGACATGTGGGGCGGCGTCGTTACGCTGGCCAATGGCTGGCGTCTGGAACTGCCGCAGATGGGACCTGAAACAGCATTGCCGATCACCGTGGAAGCGCGTCGGCTGGGAGAGTAAAGATGATTACCGAAGACGATCTTGTGCGCATTGAAGGCTTGCTGGTTACGCCTGCGACGGGCACCAATCCGCTGACGGATTTTCGCCGCCGCTTCCCCGGCTTGTCGCTGACCCGTTGCGATGCGGCGGACATGAGCGATGAACAGGCGTTCCGCGAATATCCTGCGTTCAATCTGTATCTGGTGGATGGCCGCGAGCACTGCTGGCAACTCACCGATGATCCGAATGCCGCAACCGGCATTGTTGTTGCGGCGCGCAACTGAGGACACGTCATGGACCAAAGCTGGATTCCCCTTTCCGACCCTGACATCAGCCAGCTGGAACTGGATGCAGTGCGCGACGTGCTCATCTCGCCACGCCTGAGCCAGGGGTCGGTGGTCGCCTCATTCGAGTCCGCTTTTGCCGCGTACACCGACCGCAAGCATGGCGTGGCAACCGCCAGCGGTACCATGGGGCTGCTGCAGGCATTGAAGGCAATGGGCATCGGGCCGGGGGATGAGGTCATTGCTTCGCCCTACAGCTGGCACCAGATCGCCCATGCCATCGTGCTGGCGGGCGCAACCCCGGTGTTTGCCGACATCGAGTACTGGTCGGGCACGCTGTTGCCGGACAAGATCGTAGCCAAAATCACGCCGCACACCCGCGCCATCCTCGCCGGCAACACCAACGGCCACCCCGCCCCCTGGCAGGCGCTGCGTGAAATCGCCACCAACCATGGCCTGCGGCTGATCGAGGATTCCACCGAAGCGATCGGCTCGACTTACCAGGGGCGGCGGGTCGGCGGCTTTGGCGATTGCGCCGTGTTCGATTTTTCCCAGCCGAGTGCACTCACCTGCGGCGAAGGCGGCATGGTGGTGACCGACGACGCCGAATTGGCGAGCAAGCTGCGCTATCAGCGCACCCGCAAGATGGACGAGCGTTTTTCCGTGGTGATCAGCGGCAATGTGCCGTATCAGGCCGGCATGAACGAGATGACGGCGGCGCTGGGATTGACCCAGTTGCAGCGTATCGACCAGATTCTCGAGCGGCGCAAGCAGGTCGAGCAGATTTATTACGACTACGTCAAATCATTCGAAGGCATCAAAGACCCTTACATCGGGCCGGATGTGACCGAAGTGCACTGGTTTCTGTATCTGGTGCATCTCGGCACGCGCTTTTCCAAAAGCAGCCGCGACGCCATCGTCAACGACCTGCATACCGAAAAGATCGAGGGCGCAGCTTACTGCCAGCCGCAACATCTGCAGGCGTTTTATACCCAGCTTGGCTATCGCAAGGGCGATTTCAAGGTCACGGAAAAAGTGGCCGATCGCATCATTGCGTTGCCTTTCCACGCGCATGTGAGCGAAGCCCAGGTGGGCTTCATCGTGCAGACCGCCAAGGACGCCTCGATCAACATCGGCGCGGGTGCGGCGATCTATTAATCATGTGGGCAGCTTTGGAAATCACAGCTTTAGAAACCGCAGCGCAGTTGATTTACAGAGATGCCCATGACTTACATCCGACTCAGCAAACATCCAAGGAGCAATGCAATGCCAATGTTAACCATCAATCCTTCCGGCAAGACCATCCCATCCACCGAGGGCATGAGCATACTCGAAGCCTTGCTCGCGGCCGGCGAGAAGATCGCGCACAAGTGCGAAGGCAAGGCCGAATGCGGCTCCTGCCATATCTTTGTCACTGAAGGGCGCAAGACCCTGTCCAAAACCCAGCGTCTTGAGAATGAAAAGCTCGACACCCTGGTTGGCGTCAGCTCGAATTCGCGTCTGGCCTGCCAGGCGAAACTGGGCAACGAGAACGTGACAGTGGAATTGCTGTGACGGCGGCATGACCGGGCTTCGGTTCCGGTTCTTAAATTCATTCAAGGAGTCACACCATGGAAAACGATCAAATCATGATTCACGTACGCTTTGCCCCTGACGGCACGGTGGCGACAATCGGCGAGTGTCCCGGTGCGCTGAGCGCGCAGGGCTGGTTCAATCTTCTCGCCAGTTCCACCACGGATTGCTACGAGACCCTGTCCGGCGGACGCGCGCTGTTCCGCCTGCCGAAGCTGCAGGTCGAGCAACTGAAATCGTCGGCGGCTTGAGGAGAGCGATCATGGATAAGGCCAATGCCCTGCTGAGCGAGATTATTTCCCACCTGGAAGAAGGGGGCATCGTCCCCTATCTGGGGCCGGGAGTGCTCGATCTGATTCCGGGCGGAAGCCCGGTTCCCAATTCTCCCGAGGCGCTGGTGCAGCAGCTGGTGGCGAAATCGAGCGTGCCGCACAAGATACGCGGCAACCTCACCGCCACGGCGCAGTACATCGAGAACTTCAAGCACCGCAAGACCCTGGTGGGGTATATGTCGGAAGCCTTCGCCGCCGAGGCGCCCCCGACATTCCTGCATGACTTCCTGGCCAGCATCGTGCGCAAGCCCTTGCTGATCGTCGATGCCTGGTATGACAACGCGATGGCCACGGCGCTGCAGTCGCACAACTTGTGGGGGCAGCTGCAAGGGGTGAGCCAGTCCGAGCATTTCGGCACCTGGGTGCATTACTTCCGGCCGGATGGGATGCGGGCGGATCCGTTCGAGGCGGACACCTGGGACACGCTGCTCTACAAGCCTTTTGGTTCGATTTCTCCGGCTAAAAACTTCCTGGTGTCCGACACCGATTTCGTCGAGGTGCTCACCGAGATCGACATCCAGACCCCGATCCCGGCCATCATCCAGCAGTTGCGCACCGGCCGGCATTTCCTATTTCTCGGCTGCCGCTTCCGCAACCAGCTGGAGCGCACCTTCGCGCGCCAGATCATGAAGCGCTCTTCCGATTCGCACTGGGCGGTGCTGCCGGGCGAACTGACCCGCAACGAAGCGCGTTTCCTGGCGGAGCAGAACATCAAGCGCATCGATATGCCGTTGGACGCATTCGTCCGGCTGCTGACCGGTGAAAAGGAAGCGGAAAAGCTGGCCGTTGCGGTCTGACGCAGCGCTACCCGTCGAGATCTGGTTGCAGGTCTCGACGACAAGCCCACGCTGCTGAAATTGCTGAACCACCTGCCGCCGTAGTGCTGGCAGCATGGGTTGCTGCGCGCAACCCTGCTTACCGACCACGACAATCTTTCCGCCATCGCTTTCTATGAGCGTGCGGGATTCACGCGTTCATCAATGATTGTGCTACGGTGCTGGCTTGGGGCGGCATCGGGGTCGTGAGTAACCGTATTGTGCCAAGGGCTGTCAACTACAGTATGTTATGAATATGTCTGCTGGACGATTCAAAGCAGACACTGAACGTAGAGCTTGAGTGGCGTGTGGACAGCAAGCGAAGATTGCTGGCGGGGCGTCCTTCTCGAAGCGTTTGTTAGGCAATTATTGCTGCCCCTTATCGCCATGCAGCTCTTGGAAGAAATTATATGTCTCTTCTGACATACCGTTTCCGAGGAGATAGTTTTTTGAAATCTCTTTAGCTTTTAGCTGAATATGAATATGTAGATCATTGTAGCCATCTCGATCTGCCCAGTGGTCCGCCAGTTTTTTTGCTGCCACTAACTCAGCCAAGTCGCTGCTTTGTATGACAACAAGCGGGGAAGATAAAATTTCATCATCCAAATCTGACAGATAAACCCCTTTTATCCCGTATGCGCGAGCAAATGGAGTTGACGGTCCAAATTCATCCTTTTTAAAAGCAACGGCAATCTGTTTGTACAGGTATTTTATAAACTCTAGCTTATTGACATGTCCAAAAATTCCTTCGAATTTCATATAAGACTCCCTTGCGATTACGGTTTGGCTGAAATAAAGGCGAGAAGCCCATTTTTAGCGTCATCCGAACAACCTCCAACAATTTTATGGATATCAAAATCTAACGCACTTGTTTTCAATAGCGCGACGTTGTCGCGATCAAGCCAACCGACTGGGAGATCAAAGGCCTTTTCTATCTGTCGGGCCTTCTTATCAGTGACATCCATGTCGCCTGTTGCCATTTTAGATAAGTAATTTGCATTAGTGACGGCAGCAAGTTTCTTCGCTGTATTGTCATGGCCATAGTTCAACCATCTGATGAGGTCAATATTAGTAGAGCGAGTGGTGCGAGGCATATATCCTCCCAAAGTAGTTATTGCTTGCCGCTTTGTTTTTTGAGTTGCTCGATCCGCTTTTTAATGTCATCAATCAATTTTTGCTGATCGCCGTCAGAGAAAGTTGTGGGGCATTCAACAATTAAGACCGGGTTTATCGTGACTTTGATTGAGCCTACGCTAGATTCCAACAAGGCAAGTTTTGTGGTTCGGGCATTATCAACAAGTAATAGTCCGGCTTTCTTTCCGTAGCCCCAATACCCCATATAGCCGGAGGGCTGGAGGCAGCGGCTATTGATTTTGAGAATTTCATTGTTACTGTTTGTTCCGTCAGACTGATCAAGCTTCTCGACATCTCCAGCTTCAACAATTATGTTGTTGTTGAGATTGACGTGCTCGTCGATGATTGCAAAGCCATCGGCCCTGGCATCCAGTGCAAGAGAAAAGACAATTACAGTGTAAAGAATACTAATGCGCATGGTCACGTGCCCAACAGTTAATCAATAGGCCTATGGACCTGGAAAATGGACTAAGGAGGGAAATCTATCTGAGATGACCCCAACCAATATACAAGACAATCGCAATCCCTTCTTCATATTCTATCGAGGCGAAATAAATTGATGTCCAACATTAAGGCATGCGTGACTGAATATTTCCGCCCATGGAAGCTCATTACGCTTGCGATTGGCATCGCATTGCTGATTCTTGGTTCTTTTTACTACAAAGCACCAGACTGGGACATTCCCATCAGCCTTATTATGGCCATCCTCGCTTACCTCACCGCCCCTTGGAGTCTCCGTGTCATTCTTGAAAGAAAGTGGCGGCTATGGCCAGCGATGCTCTTTGTTACCTGGTTTACTGTCGATGGTTGCTACGTTATCTATTGGCACTTTAATGACCCAGCTGCCCTGGCAATGATGCGTGCCGCGAATTTTCCTGCCTCGCTATCCCTGTATGGACTGTGCGGCATTATTTGGCTATATCAAGGGAATTTCCGGCAGTTGTTCTCTGACATTAAACACTACCTTGCTCCGCTGTAATCGAGGAAAATTCTGCATGGCTGGTTTCGATGGAGTCGCTATATTGGGTCGATTTTAGACCTCATCGACCGGCAGAAGTGTGGTTCGCAATCGCTTTCATTTTCCTGCGTCGCTATAACAATCTTCAATAATACGGACAGAGCGGACGCATCTTAATGGCCGTTTTTGGAAAGCGTATTTGGCAATCGACGCACAAGTATTGAATGGCTGCTAATCGCTGGATTTCAGGCGGTGAGAAATAAACTGTGAAGGGCTGTTCCGGGTCGATATCGGCCGCTCTCTCGGTACGGCCCGTATAAGCTTCAACCTGCCAAATCGCAACTCACAGCCAATGGGCTTGGCTGAATGGCCCCCTTTAGCCACGATGCTGCTTGCCCCGACAGACGACTAATCCCTTTGCCTGGCAAGTCTGCTTAGAACCCGTCGCGCTGGCTGCCCCAGGGGTGCGACCCAGGGACCAACGCGGCCTTGATCCCGGCTTTTTCGACGTCGGCCAGGGTTTTATAGAGTGTGGCTTCATGCGCCAGCATGCTGCCTTTCATCACGGCCACATAGCGGGACGCGGTGTCGACATCGCAGGTATACCCGCCACCGGGTTCCTCGACGCTGCGCAAATTGCCATCCCAATCCATAAAAAAACCGCTCATTTTGTATCCTCGCTGATGCTGTTGTCAGGAATGCCATCATCCCAGCCGTCACCGGGAAATAGGGTTTACAAAAAGCTCACCCCGCCGCCTGCAACAATTCCTTTTCCACCCTGCGCAGCAAACGCAGGCATTCGATGGTCGCGGCCATATCCAGCGCGCTGAAATCGTCCAGGGTCTTGAGTTGCGGGTCGGCACCGGCGGCCAGGAGCTTTTCCACCACCGCATGTTTTCCGGTGGAGGCGGCGTACATCAAACAGGTGGCGCCATTGTCATTCTGATGGTCGAGGGCGCTACCGGCGCGGATCAGCACATCCAGCGTGTCCGGATTCGCGCCCACGCAGGCCAGCCAGAGCGCGTGGTTGCCGTCGCCATTCTGCGTGTGGGGAGATGCGCCGGCCTGGATCAATTCGAAAACGATCGCGGTGTCGCCTGATTTGCTGGCACGCATCAGGGGCGTCATGCCGTGTTCGGCGACGGACTCGAGATTGTTGCAGGGATAGCCGTGCTGCTGCAGCCAGTGTGCGAGTTGCGGGCTGAGCACAGGCGGCGCTGTTTTCAGGTGCAGCTGCTGCCACGCCTCGAACCCGCCATCCAGGCTATAGACTTCCGCAAAGCCGAAATCCGCGAACATTTGCCCGTAAATCTGGCTGGCGTTGCCGTGGTAACAGTAAAGCAGCACCGGTGTAGTTTTCGGCGTGCCGAGGAGGGTGGCGTCGAGGTTGTCGCTGGACAGGCGGCGTGCGGAGGCGATGCGCGCCTGCCCGAAGCTGTCGTGGTCGCGTGAGTCGAGTACCAGCACGTTGTCGCGCGCGAGCAGTTGGCTGGCTGTTGCGGCGTCGATGCGCCTGAAGATCCTTGCGTTTGTCATGGGGTAGGCTCCGTCTCGGCTGCCGCTGTGCGTTCCGGGTAGGGCGGCAAGGTGGTGATGCGCGTATCGGTGAGCGCGCGGCCCACGGTGAAGTGGTAGAGCGACTGGAAGTGCAGGCTGCGCAATCCGAGCAGTTCGTGAAAGGCATCGTCGAGAAAGCAGCCGATGCCGGTGCCGCGCAGCGCCAGGGTTTCTGCTTCCAGATACAGCACCTGGCCGAGCACACCCGCTTCCCAGTGCAGTTGCCGATAGCGCCAGGCGTCTTGCTGGATGCTGTGTTCGAATTCGGCCAGCATGCCCAGCGTGAAACAACTGTCGGCGGCAATTGCCTGCTGGCAGCTGACGGCGCGGGCGACCTTCTGCCACTTGCCTGCTTGCAGGCGGAACAAGGGCAGGTCCGCAGGACAGCCTGCCACCCGCTGCCACTCGAATTCATCGCTCAATTCCGCACGCAGCCGCGCTTCTGCGCCAGCCTCGCGCACCAGGATGTAAAGCCCGGCGGGCACGTCTTCCACGCGGTGGACGAAAAACACCGGGTGAACCTGCGGCGCGTAGTCCCAGATATCCCACGGCAGGTGGGGGTGTGGAAGCAGACTGGCGACGAGGCGGTAGAAGTCGGCTGCGGCCATGGTGAACTGCGGGTCGAAACGCTGGGCGCTGCGCCGCCCCATGATGACCTCGGCCGCCGGTAAATGGGTGGCGGACGTTCCCGGCGAGTAATCCAGATGTCGCGTTACGCTAGCTGTGTTGTGATTGCTTTCGGTGGCCGACGCGACTTCGTCGATGACCGGCCAGTGGTACATGGGATGCGGGTCGAGAATGTTCGCCTGTCCCATCCAGCTGGTGTGAGCGGCGTCCCACGGTGCGGGCTCGACCGGCGCTTGCGGGTGAGCCGGGCTGATGAGCTGCGCTGGGCTGATGAGTTGCACTAGCAGATCCGGTTCCTCCCGCTCGGCAACTGCGTAGTCCTGATCGCGTCCGGTACCCAGCAGCGCGGTCAAGCGCTGGCTGTCGCAGCTTGCCACCAGACGCACCTGCCATCCCAGCAGGCCGGCGGCATAGCGCAACGCGGCCAGCGCATGGCCGACATCGAGCTGGCAATAGCGGAAGGCGCGTTCACCGTATTTCCAGGCCTCGCGCCAGTGGATGGAGGACAGCCCGATCCACAGGCCGGACGGGTGTGCCGCAGTGGAGCGGCAGCGTTGTTCCAGCGCATGGCTGCGGCTCGCGTAGTGGTACAGTCCGTTTTCCAGTCCCTGTATGTCGTGCGCAATGACATACGCCTCGGTCGGATGCAGATTCCCGCTCGACGGATTGCAGCGCAGCGCCCAGCGATCCGGCCCGTATTCTTTCCAGGCGGAAAGACCCAGCGACAGTTCCAGCAAGGCGCCCAGCGAATCGAGCGAGATGGTGGGTGGATAAGCCGCTTCCGGCCGGTCTGCGCCGTCGGTCCAAGCCATTCGGCCGGCGCAAAGCGGCAGGCGCACGGACGGGCTGTCCTTGAAGGTGCGGAATGGATCGGGCTGCATGGTCCAGTCCAGCGTCTCCGGGCCGGAGGCATAGCGATCAGGCCGGTGCTTGGTGCGCTCGTGGTAGGCGAGCGCGATCTGTGCGCGTTCGGTGTCCTGCGGCGCGGGGCATGGGGTTGCTGCATGGGGGCGCGAGCATTGCTCCACACCCTGTGGCACATTGCTATTGCTCGCAACGCCCAGCCGCTGTTCGATCTGCGCCGCATCGAATCCCGCCAGGCGCCATCCCTCCGCCTCGATCAAGGGGCGCCGGATCAGCAGCGGATCGCTCAGCATCAGGTCCAGCGCGGCTTGGGCGTCGATGCGCTCGGGATCGATTTCACCGGACTTCAGTTGCGGCGCGGCGCGGTTGAACCAGTCGGCAACCGGCAGGGCCGTGAAGAAATCGCGCAGCCGCTGCGCGGTCCACGGCTCACTCAATAAATCCCGTGCGATGACTTGGTGACCTGCATCGAGCAGCAGCCGCTTCTGGCGCGCGTTGGTTGCACAGCCCGGTTTTTCGTAAAAAATGAGTGTGGTCATCATGCGTCCTTTTTCACGTTTTGCGCGAGCCTGAACAGGGCTTCGGTCTGCGCCTCGATACGCTGCCTGACTTCCTTGTCCAGCTTTTTCAGCCAATACCCCGGAATGCCGGAAACTCCGTAGGCCGCGCCAGCCAGCATGCCGGCCAGGGCGCCGTTGGTGTCCGCGTCCTCCCCGCAGTTCACCACCTCGGTCACGCAGGATTCGAAACTGTCGGTGCGAAAAAAATGGTGGAGAACCGTCTGCACCGTATCGACGATGTAGCCCGATGCATGTCTGGGATAGGGGTCGAAACGGAACACCGGAAACTCGCCGGTCAGGCGACTCGCTTCCGCGCGGCAGCCCTTGATTCCGCCGCCGTGAATCAGGGCTTGCGTCATTCTTCCGAGCGCCAGGGTCGCGGCGTCCGACAAGGGGTGGTGATGGGTGATATGGCATTGCTCCCGCGTTGCCCGGGTGAATGCGTCACCGTCATGCAGCGTCGCCAGTGCCAGCGGCAGGTTGCGCATGCAGGCACCGTTGCCGCCATCGCCCTCATTCGGCTGGCCTGCCAGCGTGCCGTCCGCCATATAGCGCTGGATGCCACGCCGGCAGGTGTTGCCCACATCCACCGGCCGGGTCTTGAGCCAGGCCACGAAGGCATCGGCGGCGGCAGTCGCGTTCCAGCCGCCGCTGTCGATGATCGACTGCGCCAGCGCCAGCGACATCTGCGTATCGTCGGTGATCTGGCCCGGTTTGAGTTTGAGCCAGCCGCCGCCGATCAGGTCGCGGTGGATGCCGTAGGTATGCTGAATTTCGGCGGGCATCATGAATTCAACCGTTGCGCCCAGGGCATCGCCGACGGCGAAACCGAGATAAGCGCCCAGTGCACGTTCGTGTACTTCATCGCGAGCCACATCCATCCCTCAGAGGTAATTGACCGTGACACGATAGTCGCCGCCGATCACCAGATATTCCGCTTCGCCCTTGAGCGCATGGCGCGATAGAAGATCGTTGAAGAACAGGATTTTTGCCGTGGGCACATGCGCCTCCAGAATGGAGTCGCCGAATTCGCATGCAATGTTGCGGTGCGCGGTGAACGATACGATGTTGTTCAGTCTGACCAGCGCGGGCCCGGTTCGCGGACGCGGCTGGCCGCACAGGAGATTGTCCTCGCGAAAGTCGTTCACCCCGCGATACAGGGTGACGTGATGCCGCCCCGGCTGGAACCAGCGCCCGATTGACCATTGGCAGAATTCATACAACAGATCCAGCTGCGTATGGATGTCGTTGTTGTGAAAACGGCTGGACAGTTTTTCTTCCACGTAACGCAACCAGGCGCCGGACGCAAAGCGCGCGAGCGCAGCCTTGTGGAAGGTCGGGAACAAACCGAAGCGGCTTTCCGCCCAGCCTTTCATCACGGCGCCTTCACGGCTGTTGGAGTCATAGCCCCAGCCTTTGAGCAGGCGCAGATAACTGGCGCGAAACCGCCGTACCGGTGTGTCGCCTGGCTGCGTTTTCTTTGGTTTCTTTGGTGACAAATTGAATGTTTCGTCCATATAGCCCTGAAAACAGTTCCCCGCCTCGGCGTGACTGCCGACCGTGGCCAGGAGATCGAACAGCCGCGCATGGCTTTCATGCACGCCGCGGATATGCAGCGGCAGGGGATGGTCATTGAATGCCGCGCTCGCCAGCAGGCCGGTGGGAACACCCACCAGATTGGCGCTGTGCCCGCGCAGCGCGGCAACGGTCATGTTGCGTGAATCGGAATAAGCGCCTGTTTGCGCCCCAATAATCCATCCACCTTTCTGCGCGCATTTTCTACTGTCAGCGGTTTCACCAGCAGGCCATCGATGCCTGCGTTTTGACACGCAGCCACCAGTGGATCCTCGCGGGTGTCCGCGACCAGCAGAATCTTCGCGCTGGACAGGCGCGAGCGGATGAGCGGCAACACCTCCATCCCGCGCTCCTGCACGACATCGATGCCCAACAGTAGCAGGTCGGGCTTCCACTCTATGCTTTTGTCGAATGCCGCTTCGAGGCTGGACAGGTCATGGGTTTCGTTCTCGTCGTGCAGCATGAACTGCAGCACCATGCGCGTGAGGTCGTCGTTGGCCACCACGAACAGGCGTTTATTGTCCACTGCCTTTGCACTCTCTACGCCGATTTGCATCGCACTTCTCCCGGGGTCTTGTCTGTGAAAATCTCTGTGGAAGCCGAAGAAAAGCAAGAAGTGTTCCGGGCGCGTGAATCACGCTTACATGCGGCCTGGCTGTGTGAACGGCATCCAAAATCCATGTCGCATGTCGGACAAGGCGGGGCGTGTGTAGGGTTAGCGACAAAGACTGAAAGTCAGCCGGGCGGCCAGGGTGGCGGGTTGACGGGACGCGGGTGCGTGGCACGTGCGTTGCTTCGATAGATCGACCAATCGAGGCTGTCATGATTTTCTCCCGGACCCGTCAATATGCCATCCAGGCGCTGATCTATCTGGCCGATCTGCCGTTGGCGCTGCCGCGGCGCTGAAGGTTTTCCCCCGTGGTATTTCTTTTTGGCTTGTCCCCTTCGCGACAGCGTTTTAGGCGTTTGTCGTATTTGCAACAAGCAGTTCCACCCCTGTTATCTGTAAATAATATAAATAAAAACAATAAGTTATTGACTTAAAAGGCGTGTGGCACGGTCGTTGCTATGTATTGGCCGTGCAGCGAATGTTTTGCCGGATCCGTATTCGAATAAGAAGAAGAAGAAAGGTGCGCAGCAGAATTTTTTGAGTCGGCTGAGTGCTTGCTGCCAGGGTGAATCGATTTTTATTTTTTTAACTTTAAGGAGATACACATGGCTAAATTAAGGCAAATCGCCTTCTACGGCAAAGGCGGGATTGGTAAATCCACCACCTCGCAAAACACCCTGGCGGCTCTGTCCGACCTGGGCCAGAAAATCCTCATTGTCGGTTGCGATCCCAAGGCCGACTCCACCCGTCTGATTCTGCATGCCAAAGCCCAGGACACCATCCTGAGCCTGGCCGCCGAAGCCGGCAGCGTGGAAGACCTCGAGCTCGAAGACGTGATGAAGATTGGTTACAAGAACATCAAGTGTGTCGAATCCGGCGGCCCTGAGCCTGGCGTGGGTTGTGCCGGTCGTGGCGTGATCACTTCCATCAACTTCCTGGAAGAAGAAGGCGCTTACGATGGCATCGACTACGTTTCCTACGACGTGCTCGGCGACGTGGTGTGCGGCGGTTTCGCCATGCCCATCCGCGAAAACAAGGCGCAGGAAATCTACATCGTGATGTCCGGCGAGATGATGGCCATGTACGCGGCCAACAATATCTCCAAGGGCATTCTGAAGTACGCCAACTCCGGCGGTGTACGCCTGGGCGGGCTGGTGTGCAACGAGCGCCAGACCGACAAGGAATACGAACTGGCGGAGGCACTGGCCCACAAGCTGGGCACCACGCTGATTCACTTCGTGCCGCGCGACAACGTCGTGCAGCACGCCGAACTGCGGCGGATGACGGTAATAGAATACGCGCCCGATTCCAAGCAGGCTCAAGAGTACCGTGACCTGGCCCAGAAGATCCACAACAATGCCGGCAATGGCACTATTCCGACGCCCATCACCATGGACGAACTGGAAGACATGCTGATGGAGCACGGCATCATGAAGCCGGTGGACGAGTCTGTCGTCGGCAAGACTGCCGCGGAACTTGCAGCAGAAGCAGCAGCAGCGTAATTGAGCCTCGTCGCCTGGGCGCCTTCACGGTGCAAAGGCGGCGGACTCAGCAGAGGGAAACCTCTGCCAAGGGCATCGGCGTTTCACGGAACGGTGCCCTTCGCAGAGCTTTCCCCGGAACTGGAAAGTCGGTGTTTTTTAGTGTTTACATCACATAGGAGGGCGCAATGAGCCTCACAGTCGAAGAAACGAAAGTAAGGAACCAGGAACTGATCGCTGAAGTCCTGAAGGTTTATCCGGATAAAACCGCCAAGCGACGTGCCAAGCACCTTGGCACCTACGAGGAAGGCAAGCCCGACTGTGGCGTGAAGTCGAACATCAAGTCGGTTCCAGGCGTGATGACCATTCGCGGTTGCGCCTACGCCGGTTCCAAGGGCGTGGTGTGGGGCCCGATCAAGGACATGATCCATATCAGCCACGGCCCGGTCGGCTGCGGTCAGTATTCGTGGGCCGCGCGCCGCAACTACTACATCGGCACCACCGGCATCGACAGCTTCGTCACCATGCAGTTCACCTCCGATTTCCAGGAGAAGGACATCGTTTTCGGCGGCGATAAAAAGCTGGAAAAGATCATGGATGAAATCCAGGTGCTGTTCCCGCTGAACAAGGGCATCACGGTACAGTCCGAGTGCCCGATCGGCCTGATTGGCGACGACATCGAAGCGGTGTCGAAGAAAAAATCCAAGGAATACGACGGCAAAACCATCGTGCCGGTGCGTTGCGAGGGGTTTCGCGGCGTGTCGCAGTCGCTCGGTCACCACATCGCCAACGACACCATCCGTGACTGGGTTTTCGACAAGGGCGACAAGCATCCCGAGTTCGTCGGCAGCCCGTATGACGTGGCCATCATCGGCGACTACAACATCGGCGGCGATGCCTGGGCTTCGCGCATCCTGCTGGAAGAAATGGGGCTGCGCGTGATTGCGCAGTGGTCCGGCGACGGCTCCATCGCCGAGCTGGAAAACTCGCCCAAGGCCAAGCTCAATGTGCTGCACTGCTACCGCTCGATGAACTACATCTCGCGCCACATGGAAGAGAAGTATGGCATTCCCTGGGTTGAGTACAACTTCTTCGGGCCGTCCAAAATCGAAGCGTCCCTGCGTGAAATCGCCAGCCACTTCGACGACAAGATCAAGGAAGGTGCCGAGAAGGTAATCGCCAAGTACCGCAAGATGATGGACGCGGTGATCGAGAAGTACAAACCGCGCCTGGCAGACAAGACCGTCATGCTGTTCGTCGGCGGACTGCGCCCGCGCCACGTGATCGGCGCCTATGAAGATCTGGGCATGAATGTGGTCGGTACCGGCTACGAGTTTGGCCACAACGACGATTACCAGCGCACCACGCACTACGTCAAGGACGGTACGCTGATTTATGACGACGTGACCGGCTACGAATTCGAAAAATTCGTCGAGAAGATTCAGCCCGACCTGGTCGGCTCCGGCATCAAGGAAAAGTACGTGTTCCAGAAGATGGGTGTGCCGTTCCGTCAGATGCACTCCTGGGACTACTCGGGTCCGTACCACGGCTACGACGGCTTCGCCATCTTCGCCCGCGACATGGACATGGCGATCAACAACCCGGTGTGGGGTCTGACCAAGGCACCGTGGAAGTAATGAATGACAGGGATTAGGGATCAGGGGCTAGGGGGTTTTGTGCGCTTTGCGCCTGTTTCCAAAAATCTTCGCGCAGCGAGTCACCCCCTAATCCCTAGTCCCTAACCCTTTTTTAGGAGAAATACCATGACCCAGGACGTAGAAAACGTAGTCGATCATCTCAATTTATTCCGTAGTCCGGAATACAAGGAGATGTTCGCGGACAAGCGGAAGAATTTCGAATTCGCCCATCCCGACGACAAGATCAAGGAAACGGCCGAATGGACCAAGAGCTGGGAATACCGCGAGTTGAACTTCCAGCGCGAGGCGCTGACCGTCAATCCGGCCAAGGCCTGCCAACCGCTGGGCGCGGTGTTTGTCGCCGTCGGCTTCGAAGGCACCATACCCTTCGTGCACGGCTCGCAGGGCTGTGTCGCCTACTACCGCAGCCACTTCAGCCGCCACTTCAAGGAGCCTTCCTCCTGCGTGTCTTCTTCCATGACGGAAGACGCAGCGGTGTTCGGCGGCCTCAACAACATGATCGACGGCCTGGCCAACACGCACGCCATGTACAAGCCGAAGATGATCGCGGTCTCCACCACCTGCATGGCGGAAGTGATCGGCGACGACCTCAACGGCTTTATTTCAACGGCTCGGGAAAAGGGTAGCGTGCCGGCAGATTTCCCCGTGCCTTTCGCGCACACCCCGGCTTTCGTCGGCAGCCACATTACCGGTTACGACAACGCGCTCAAGGGCATCGTCCACTATTTCTGGGAAGGCAAGGAACGCACGCCCAACGAGAAGATCAACTTCATCGGCGGCTTCGACGGCTACACCGTCGGCAATCTGCGCGAAGTCAAGCGCATATTCGACCTGATGGGCGTGGAGTACACCATCCTGGCTGACAACAGCGATGTGTGGGATACCCCGGCCGACGGCGAATTCCGCATGTACGACGGCGGCACCACGCTGGATGACGCCAAAGCCGCGATCAATGCCAAAGCCACTATTTCGATGCAGGAATACTGCACCGAAAAGACCATGGCCTACATTGCCGGACATGGTCAGGAAACCGTGGCTTTTAATCACCCGGTGGGCGTGGCGGCGACCGACAAGTTCCTGATGGAAGTGTCGCGTATCACCGGCAAGCCGATCCCCGATGCGCTGACCAAGGAGCGTGGTCGTCTGGTGGACGCCATTGCCGACTCCAGCGCGCACATCCACGGCAAGAAGTTCGCCATCTACGGCGATCCGGATCTGTGCTACGGCCTGGCGGGCTTCCTGATGGAACTGGGCGCCGAACCGGTCCATGTGCTGTCGACCAATGGCGGCAAGGCATGGGAAATCAAGATGCAGGCGCTGTTCGACAGCGCACCTTTCGGCAAAAACTGCCATGCCTATGCCGGGCGCGACTTGTGGCACATGCGTTCGCTGCTCAATACCGAGCCGGTGGATTTCCTGATCGGCAACACTTACGGCAAGTATCTGGAGCGCGATACCGGCACGCCGCTGATCCGCATCGGTTTCCCGGTGTTCGACCGCCATCACCACCACCGTTATCCAGTGTGGGGCTACCAGGGCACGATGAATACGCTGGTGTGGGTTCTGGACAAGATCTTCGACGAAATGGACAAGAACACCATCATCCCGGCGAAGACCGATTACAGCTTCGACATCATTCGTTAATGGGTAGATCCGGCGGCATTGCGCCGCCGGGGTTGTCAAGGAAGAAAGAAACATGGCAAACGTAACTTTTAATTCGCCGCTGATGGAGAAAGACGTGACGGTCTACGCCATCGCCGGCGATACCCACACCCTGCTCAAGGTGGCGCAGAAAAACAAGATTCCACTGCCCTTCGAATGCGAGGACGGGGAATGTGGCTCCTGTGTGATGGAGGTCGTCTATCTGTCCGACAAGCCACGACTGGGTCAGGCCTTGACCGAAAAGGAGCGGGCAACGCTGCTGGCGGCCGGCAAGCTCTCCAAGCATGACATCCATGAAGCGGAAGTGAACGACATGCCGCCTTCCTATCGTCTGGCGTGCCAGTACATCGTACGCGATGAAGATATTTTGGTTAAGTTTAGTGGTGAGCCCGGCGTCACGATGTGATTGGAACTGACTTGCCAGTATGTAGTGCATGACGAAGACATTATGGTGGTTTTCTGACCCTAACTGCGGAGATGAAACGATGAGCACACTGTCGAGCAAAGTTCAGGAAGTCTTCGACGAGCCCGCCTGCGGCAAGAACCAGGCGAAAGGCGAGAAAGAGCGCAAGAAGGGCTGCACCAAGCAGCTGGTGCCAGGCGCGGCTGCCGGCGGCTGTGCATTCGACGGCGCCAAGATCGCACTGCAACCGATCACCGACGTGGCGCACCTGGTACACGGCCCCATCGCCTGCGAAGGTAATTCCTGGGACAACCGCGGCGCCAAGTCTTCCGGCTCCAGTCTCTACCGGACCGGTTTCACCACCGACATCAACGAACTCGACGTGGTCTACGGCGGCGAGAAGCACCTGTTCAAATCGGTCAAGGAAATCTTTGACAAGTACGATCCGGCTGCGGTGTTCGTCTACCAGACCTGCGTCACCGCGCTGATCGGCGACGACATCGAGGCGGTATGCAAGGCCGCCACCCAGAAATTCGGCAAGCCGGTGATTCCGATCGACGCGCCCGGCTTTGTCGGCAACAAGAATCTCGGCAACAAGCTGGCCGGCGAAGCGCTGCTCGACTACGTGATCGGCACTGAGGAACCCGACACCACCACGCCCTACGACATCAATATCATCGGCGAGTACAACCTGGCTGGCGAACTGTGGCAGGTCAAGCCGCTGCTGGACGAAATGGGCGTGCGCATCCTGTCCTGCATTTCCGGCGACGCCAAGTATCGCGAGGTGGCGTATTCGCACCGCGCCAAGGCCGCGATGATGGTGTGCTCCAAGGCCATGATCAACATCGCCCGCAAGATGGAAGAGCGCTACGAGATTCCCTTCTTCGAAGGCTCATTCTACGGCATCACCGACATGAGTGACTCCTTGCGCAACATTGCCAGGCTGCTGGTGGACAAGGGTGCGCCTGCGGATCTGCTGGAACGCACCGAAGCCATCATCCGGCGCGAAGAAGCTGCCTTCTGGGTGCAGATGGTGCCGTACAAGGATCGTCTGAAAGGCGTGAAGGTGCTGCTCATTACCGGCGGTGTGAAATCCTGGTCGGTGGTCTCCGCGCTGCAGGAAGTTGGCATGGAAATCGTCGGCACCAGCGTGAAGAAGTCCACCCTCGAAGACAAGCAGAAAATCAAGGAACTGATGGGCGAGGACGCGCACATGGTCGACGACATGACCCCGCGCGAAATGTACAAGATGCTCAAGGACGCCGAGGCCGACATCATGCTCTCCGGCGGGCGCTCCCAGTTCATCGCGCTCAAGGCCAAGATGCCGTGGCTCGACATCAACCAGGAACGCCACCACGCCTATGCCGGCTACGACGGCATGGTGACGCTGGTGCGCGAGATCGCCAATGCGCTGTACAACCCGATCTGGGAGCAGGTGCGCAAGCCGGCGCCCTGGGAAATGCAAGGCGACAAAAAGCTAGCCACAGAGAACACAGAGCACACAGAGGTGTTGCTGGGTGGTTTTCGCTCTGTGCCCTCTGTGGCCTCTGTGGTTTGAATTGGGTTTTTTAGGAAATTGATATGGCCATTGTCATCCACGTCAAGAAATCCTGCGCGGTGAACCCGCTCAAGATGAGCGCGCCGATCGGCGCGGCGCTGGCCTTCACCGGGCTGGACAACTGCATGCCCACGCTGCACGGATCGCAGGGCTGCACCGCCTTCGGCCTGGTGCTGTTCGTGCGCCACTTCAAGGAAGCAGTGCCGATGCAGACCACCGCGATGAACGAGGCCACCACCATCATGGGCGGCTACGACAACGTGGAGCAGGCCATCCTCAACATCCACAAGCGCGCCAAGCCGTCCATCATCGCCATTGCTTCCACCGGCCTCACCGAAACCAAGGGCGACGATGTGGACGGCTATCTGACCCTGATCCGCAAGAAGCACCCGGAGCTGGATGAGGTGGCGCTGGTGTATGTCTCGACGCCGGACTATGTCGGCGCTTTCCAGGACGGCTGGGCCAAGGCGGTGGCCAAGATCGTGAAGGAACTGGCCGAGCCCGCTCCGCAAATCGCCGGACAGATCAATGTGCTCGCCGGCAGCCACCTCACCCCCGGCGACCTTGAAGAGATACGCGAACTGGTTGAAGCTTTTGGTCTGAAACCGATCATCCTGCCGGATCTGTCGGGTTCAATGGATGGCCATATTCCGGACAACTTCAGTCCCACCACCTTGGGCGGCACGACGCTGGCGGAAATTCGCGCTACAGGCAGATCCGAATTCACGCTCGCCATCGGCGAACACATGCGCGAAGCCGCGCAGACATTGCAGAATAAATGCGGCGTGCCATTCGAGGTGCTGGAAAGTCTCACCGGGCTCGACACCAATGATCGCCTGATGACCCTGCTGGCGGCGAAATCCGGCCGCCCGGCGCCGAACAAATACCGTCGCCAGCGCAGCCAGTTGATGGATGCCATGCTGGACGCACACTTTTACTTCGGCGGCAAGAAAATCGCCATCGGCGCCGAGCCGGATCTGCTGGTTGCCGTCGGCAAGCTGTTGGTCGGCATCGGCGCGGAACTCACCGCCGTGGTGACGACGACGCCGTCGCCGGTGCTGGCACACCTGCCGGCGCAGGAAGTGCTGATCGGCGATCTGGAAGATTTGGAGCAGCGGGCGCAGGGCTGCGATCTGCTGGTGACCCACTCGCACGGCCGCCAGATGGCGGAGCGGCTGAAGCTGCCGTTCCTGCGCATGGGCATCCCCATGTTCGACCGCTTGGGTGCTGCGCATCAGGTGACAGTGGGTTACCGCGGAACGCGCAACCTGATTTTCGAAATAGCCAATATGTTCATGGCGGCGGCGCACGAGCCGGAACCAGACGATTGGCGTCAACCCGCAGCACAAGGAGCGGAATGTGGGAGTTGTGCGCCGGCTGCGGCTCATTGACAGCAGTTCGGATGAACGTTTTTCAAATGGAGGCACTATGAAAGTAGCGTTTTGTACACAGGACATGAAGCGGGTAGACGCGCATTTCGGCTGGGCGAAAAACATCGCCATCTACGAGGTGTTGCCAGACGGTTCGAGTTTCGTCGAGGCGATCGTGTTTGACGGCGACCTCGAGGAAGACGGCAATGAAGACAAGCTCGCGCCGAAGCTGGAAGCGATCAAGGACTGCGCGATTCTTTACGTGGCGGCGATCGGCGGTTCGGGTGCGGCGCGGGTGGTGGCCAGCAAAATCCATCCGATCAAGGTGCAGGAGCCGGAAGCGATCGACGACATCCTGCTCAAGCTGCAAGGGGTGTTGAAGGGCACGCCGCCGCCATGGCTGCGCAAGGTGCTGGAGAAGGGCCAGGAAAAAACGTTCGATTTTGACGAAGATGAGGTTAAACAAAATGCTTAATGCTGAAGCCACCGTTACCGCTGCCGATCCAATGCAGTCGCTGTTCATGAAAGAGCTGATCAAGCAGTGGCGCGCCCAGGACACCCACGGCGTGTGGGAGGGCAAGACCGATGCCACCCTGCTCGCGCCTTACATCATTACCAAAGAGCAGCGCAGGCAATTGCCGATCATCGGCGACCCCGATCCGGAAACCCTGTGGCGGATGGAGTTGTACTACAACGCCATCGGGTTGGCCATCGAGCGGCAGACCGGCGTCATGGTATCGCCGATGATGAAAATGTCCCACGAGGGCTTCGGCCGCCTGGTGCTGCTGGCCGGGCGCCTGATCGCGGTCAACAAGCAATTGCGCGACGTCAACCGCTTCGGATTCGAGAGCATGGAAAAGCTCGCTGAAGAAGGGGAAAAGCAGGTTGCGGCGGGCGTCGGCATGGTGAATCAATTTCCCGACGCGGCTAAATATGAATAAGCCGCGCGGGTGGGCGGCGAGAGGGCGGACGTGAATCCAAACCGGGTTCAAGACGCCGAATGAAGCTGAAAGGAGCAAATCATGGCTTTAGTGCTTGAACGTGGAATGGACGTCGACGTACCCCATTGGCTGGACATGATCGAAAACATCGAACATGAACGATTCCTCGCCGAATCTGCGAAAAAGATCGAAGGGAAAGAAAACGTGGAAGAGAAAGAAGCACTGAAAGCAGAGGTGAAGAAACTCAACGCACGTGCGATGGAAGCACGCATGGCGCTGCACGACCTGTCGGAGGAACTGCCCGCCGGTCTGGAGACGGTCATGGACGTGGCGCAGCAGACCGTCGCAGCCTTCCAGAGTCTGGACGCGGCGCGCAAAAAGCTGGCAGCCGCCACGGCGTGAGGTGAATCATGAGCAAGCCGGTCACCATCACCCTGCCTGACGGGCGCAGCTGGACGCCGAAGTTCGTCCACGCCATCAAAGAAGAGAAGTGTATCGGTTGCGGGCGCTGCTTCCGGGTGTGCGGGCGCGACGTGCTGCAACTCAAGGGTGTGAATGCGGACGGCGAATATGTCGAGGTCGCTCTGGGCGATGACGACGACGATGACGACGCCGAGTACGAGAAAAAGGTCATGACCATCGTCAACCAGATGAACTGCGTCGGCTGTGAGGCGTGCGCCAAAATCTGTCCGAAACAGTGCTATGACCACGAAGTGATGGAGGCGGACTGACATGCGCCGCGACCTGCTCGATTTCGACATGCTTATGCGCCATGCGCGCGACCCCGATGACGTGCTTGCGCAAACCTTCGCGCGTGTCATCGTGGCGGCGGCGCGCGGCACGCTCGCTGCGCCTGGCATCGGCATGGGTCTGGATCGCAAGCGCTTCGGCGCGCTGGTGGCGTGCTACTTTCCCGGCGCGGAAGTGCAACTGTTCGGCGCACGCTGCGATCCCGCCGCACCCTGCGCCGACTGCACGCCGGTGCCTTTGAATGAGTTCGAGGATCTGCTCGACCTGCTGCTTGAACATCGTTCCGATGTCAGCGAGCAGACCGAGTGGCTGGCCTACGCCGTCGCCAGCGGCTGCATGGGCGGCGACCACCTCTACCAGGACATGGGGATGCCCGATCGCCAGGCATTATCCGCCCTGCTGGAACGTTACTTCACTGCGCTCTACCTGAAAAACGTGGGCAACATGAAGTGGAAAAAATTTTTCTACAAGCAGCTGTGCGACCGCGCCGAGATCAAGATGTGCCCGGCACCGAGTTGCCAGGTCTGCAACGACTACCACAATTGTTTTGGCTCCGAAGAGGATGAGCTGGCCTTGGCGATGGAAGAAAAAGCTGCTCGGTAGAAATCATTGGACCGGTATCTTCGTCCAATATTCGGACTCCGTTAACCGCCTGAGTTTTTCGGAAGGAACCAGTTCATGAACTCCGCTTTGTCAACGCTGCTCGCAACCGGTCTCGTTGCCTTTGGTTTGGCTGCTGGCTCGGCCAGCGCAGACGAGGTGCAGGTGGCTGTGGCCGCCAATTTCACCGCGCCGATGCAGAAAATCGCCGCCGATTTCGAGAAGGACACCGGCCACAAGGTGCTGCTGTCTTTCGGCGCAACCGGAAGTTTCTACGTCCAGATCAGGAACGGCGCCCCCTTCGATATCCTGCTCGCCGCCGATGCTGAAACCCCAGCCAGGCTGGAGAAGGAAGGGCTGGGTGTGCCCGGCAGCCGCTTCACCTACGCCATCGGCAAGCTGGTGCTGTGGAGTACCAAGCCTGGATTCGTGGACGGCAAGGGCGACGTGCTGAACAAGAGTGACTTCAGGCACATAGCCATCGCCAACCCGAAACTTGCCCCCTATGGCGCAGCCGCCATGGAAACGCTGACCCGGCTCGGCCTGCTGTCCGCGATACAGCCCAAGTTCGTGCGGGGAGAAAGCATCGCCCAGACTTATCAGTTTATCGCCACCGGCAACGCCGAACTGGGCTTCGTCGCACTGTCCCAAGTGCTCAACAAGGAAGGCAAGCTGGCCAGCGGTTCGGCCTGGGTGGTGCCCGCCAGCCTGTACATGCCCATCCGCCAGGACGCGGTGATCCTCACCCATGGCAAGGACAAGGTGGCCGCCGCTGCTCTGATGAAATACCTGAAGGGCGACAAGGCGAGGGCGGTGATCAAGGCCTACGGCTACGGATTTTATTGATTCGGCACGAATTATTCATGTATCCGCATAAGCGACCTTAGAGTCTTTGAAGTAGCGCTTCACCCGTTCCGTCATTTGCTCACGAAATTGCGCCGGATCGGGCGGCTTGGGGGGTATGCGGTTTGCTCACTTCGGAATTTTTCTGCAAGACCAATAAGGTGTCCGTGAAATGGGATCCACTTCAGATGCAGAAATTGTTCGGCGCTGGGCACGGGCTTCCTATAAAGGATGGGTGTGCCACGTCCAGGAGATATGCTTCAAAGATAGTTGCGCTTCGAGAAGAAGCATTGGCGAGCTGCTACAGGGATTAAAGCGTGATTGGCACAGCGCTGGCACTGTGAATGCCGCGACAATACAGGATACATGAACAAGAATCTGGCACGATTCTGGCACACTTGGATATGCCGAATGTGTAGTAAGTAAGGGTGGGCTGGCTGGTTTGTACCAGCAACCTATTTGGATTTATAAATGAATGGTTGGGGTGGATGATGGGGCTCGAACCCACGACAACCGGAATCACAATCCGGGACTCTACCAACTGAGCTACATCCACCGTTGAAAACTGGCCTGCCCGACAGGAATCGAACCTGTAACCCCCAGCTTAGAAGGCTGGTGCTCTATCCGGTTGAGCTACGGGCAGCTCATGAACCGGCCATGGCACCGGCTAGCCGGGCAAAAAACTTGGTCGGGGCGGAGAGATTTGAACTCCCGACATCCTGGTCCCAAACCAGGCGCGCTACCAGACTACGCTACGCCCCGAGAGGTCGAGACTATACCCGTGCTCGCGAATATGGTCAATCCACTTCTTGAGTATGGGGCATGAAAAATGCGATGATTGCGGCTTTATAACGCGCACCAAAATATCATGCCCGCACAAATTCTTGATGGAAAAAGCCTGTCCGAACGCATGATAGCGGACGTGCAAAAGCGTATTGCCGGACGTGTGGCTGCCGGAAAATCGGCGCCTACGCTCGCGGTCATTCTGGTGGGCAGCGATCCGGCCTCGGCCATTTATGTTCGCAACAAGCGCAGTGCATGTGCCAAGGCCGGGGTGCGTTCCATTTCCCATGATCTGCCGGCGGATACCAGTCAGGAAGTCTTGCTGGCACTGATTGACGAGCTCAACGCTGACGCCACGGTGGACGGTATTCTGGTACAGCTGCCGCTGCCACCGCATATTGATCCGGAAACGGTCATCGAGCGCACTCATCCCGACAAGGATGTGGATGGCTTCCATCCCTATAATATTGGCCGTCTGGCTGTGCGCATGCCGACACTGCGCTCATGTACCCCATACGGGGTGATGGTGCTGTTGCGTTCGGCACATGCCGACTTGAAGGGTTTGCACGCAGTGGTGGTGGGCTCATCCAACCATGTCGGCCGTCCGATGGGGCTGGAGTTGCTGCTGGCAGGCTGCACCGTTACCACCTGTCACCGCTTTACCCGGGATCTGGCCAGCTTTGTGCGCCAGGCCGATATTGTGGTGGTCGCCGTGGGCAAGCCGGGTCTGGTGAAGGGTGAATGGATCAAACCCGGCGCGACAGTGGTGGATGTGGGCATCAATCGCCTGGCCGATGGCAGCCTGTGCGGCGATGTGGAATACGCATCGGCCGCAGAGCGTGCCGCGTGGATTACACCGGTGCCGGGAGGTGTGGGCCCCATGACGGTGGCAATGCTGCTGCAAAACACTCTGCAAACACTCGAAACCCATCAGCCCTGACGCTTATTCCGCATGCCAGGCGCGTATGGCGGCCAGATTGACGCAAGACTGGCCATGCAGGCTGCCGTGGATTACCCGCGGGGTATGCCCCGGTTCACCCAGGTCTGACAGTACCGCCGCCGCGCCGCTAAAATCATGGTCGCTGGTGTAATCGTTGATCGTTACCAGGGTTTTCAATCCGGCATTCAGGCTGGAGCGGATGCCGTTCTCCGAATCCTCAAATGCAAAGCAGGCCTCCGGTGACAGTTTCATTTGCTGCAGCGCCCAAACATAAATATCCGGCGCGGGCTTTTTTGCAGGCACGATATCGCCCGCAGCGATGACTTCAAACCAGTTGCTGGCGTCTTCTGCCAAGCTGTGGCGCAACAGAGCCGTGACGTTTTCCGGGGTGGTGGTGGTGGCGATGGCGAGGCGCAGCCCTGCCGAGCGCGCCTCGTGCAACAGGCGTTTGACGCCAGGACGCATAGGGATTTCGCCGTGGCTGAGCAGCTCGGTATAGTGACGCGTTTTGGCGCGATGCAGTTCGGCCACCAGATCAGCAAAATCGGCGGCAGGCGCATAATCGGTACGGAAATGCGACACGTAATATTGCATGCGTTCCTTACCACCTGTGACGGCGAGTAATTTTCCGTATAATGCTACGTCCCAGTCCCAGTCCAGACCATATTCACGGAACGCTGCGTTGAATGCCATGCGGTGACCGTCGCGCTCTGTATCGGCGAGTGTGCCGTCTACGTCAAACAGTAATGCTTGTAATTCCATTGACTAGATAGTGTCGTCACGAGATAGCGAGCCAAAGCACCAAGCAGCGTATGCGGACTGCGGCCAGGAATGAGGAAGCGTTTTTAACGTAGCGCG
>NZ_BGOW01000007.1 GCF_003851125.1 Sulfuriferula multivorans
CGCTCCCAATACCGCTTTGGTTCGCGCCATGGCTCGCTCCAGAAAGACGATGAGCGTAGTGTGGCATAAAGATAGTTAACCGAACAGTATTGGGACAAGTCCAGAAATACCTTCCCGACTCTTTTCGATGAGGGCTCTTTGAAGCATCGCGTCGGTATTGTCAAGTAAAGCATGAAGAAGCAAGAAAATAGCCGAGCGAAGACAAATTTCGTCATCAGTTTCTTGAAGAATTGTTGAACGGTCAAGCCGAGTTCTGCATTTTCACGCTGGCGATGGTGGCGGAGTTCGGCGCGCCACTGCAAGAGGCCCGATGGCGTTATCGACAACTGCATTGCGAGGCTGGCCTGTTGGGACAAGTACTCTACCTGGAGGCGGAAGCCGCCGGCTTGCGCGGAACCGGAATCGGCTGCTACTTCGATGACGACTGCCACGAACTGCTGGGACTACAACTACATGGCACGACATCCCCATCGCTCTACCACTTTACGGTGGGCTATCAGCTGGTGGATGTCCACCGCCGTTACCCGGATCATCTGGCCCTCATCGAGGGTGCAGAATCTGCGCCCTGATATCCTAAGCCTCTACTCCGGATACTGATTATGGACGGTAATCTAACCCAGTGGAAAACCTGCGTTATATCCTATTTGTTGGTTGCACCAGGCGGCCACTTTCAACGTCTTGCTATCGTTCAGATACGGACCCACCACTTGCAGGCCCAACGGCAACCCGTTTGGCCCATGCCCGACGGGGAAGCTTATGGCCGGCACACCCATCAGGGTCCAGATGCCGCAGAAACTCGCATCGCCGGTGTCGCTCAAGGTTTTTGGCGCTTCCCCTGTTGCAGGGGGCGTTACAATGCCGTCAAACCTGCCGAATAAGTCTGCTAGCTGCGCGCGCATTTCCTCGGCAGCCTTCAGCGCTTCAAGATATTGGACGGCTGAAACTTTAAGCCCGGTTTCTATCAGAAAATCCAGCGGCTTGCTGGTTTTGCCCGGATATTGCGCCTGTAGAGGAGCATAGATTTGCGCGCCTTCGGCGAACAGGATAGTCCTCAACACATCAAGGGCACGGTCAAAGGAGTTCGGCAACTCTATCCAATGTACTACCGCGCCAGCCTCGGCAAGCTGCGCCACGTTCTTTTTGAACATGGCTTTCTGCACGTCGTCGGCCAAATCCCATACAGGCGTTTGTATCGCTGCAAGTCGAGGCGGCTGGCCCCATTCCGTGGCGTCTGCGGAACAGGCTTGCATGGGATTCACCAAAAGACTATGGGGATCGCCGCGATCAAAACCGCTCAGGCAAGATGCAAGGAATGCAGCATCCCCTATGCTACGTGCGAAAACGCCTACATGATCCAGCGTTGGACTCAGGGGATGAACCCCGGTTCTGGAAATAAGGCCGTAGCTGGGTTTGTATCCTACCACCCCGCAATAAGCTGCAGGACGAATGACGGAACCAACCGTCTGTGTGCCAAAAGCAGCAGGTACACAGCCTGCGGCAACTGCGGCGGCCGATCCGCTCGACGAACCGCCCGGGGTATGCCCAAGATTCCATGGATTGCGGGTTTTTCCGGGATGGCGCCAGGCGAACTCGGTAGTCACTGTTTTGCCCATCACAAACGCGCCTGCAGCGTGCAGGAGCTGAACAACAGTCGCGGATTGAGAAGGGACATGCCCGGCATAGATGGGCGATCCCATCGAAGTGGGCATCCCCCTGGTCGAGACAATGTCTTTCATTCCCGCCGGGATACCGTGCAAACTGCCGGGCGGCCGCCCGTCCGCCAACTGACGGTCGGCTTCACGGGCGCATTGGAGTGCGAACTCCGGATCCAGCCACTCCCACGCCTTAATCTTGTCCTCCAAGCTTTCCGCCCGGACGAGACAGGCGCGAGTCAGCTCTTCGCTGGAAAAACTGCGCTCGCGTATCCCCTTTAACGCGTCCAACAAACCGAGTTCATACAATTCCATTCTCAATACCTTTTTATTCTTACCCAAAGAAAATAATTTTTATGCCGATGCCGGCTTGCAGGGTGGCAAGCCCGTATTTCAAGTTCTGCGGAGCCATCCGTAGTGCCAGCTTTGTTCCGTAAGGCACCGAAATCAGAGAGGCAACCCCCAGTATCAGCATTGCCGGCAGGAATATCCAACCAAGTGTCCCAGTCTCTATCGAATGGCTGCTCCACCCTTGATACACGTAGTCAGAGGTACTCAATAATGCAGAAAATACAATTGCGGCAGCGGAAGAGGCAATCGCCTTGTGTATCGAAACGCGTGCCAGCAGAACAAGCGCCGGCACCAGTATGGCGCCACCGCCCACGCCAAACATTGCCGCCAGAAGTCCAGCCAAAATGCCTACAGCGAAATACGTGGCCCGACGTTCAGGTACTTCCTGTGCAACGCGGCTCAACGGGTAAACGGGAGCAATTGTCAGCAGGGCAAGCAGCCACATCAACAACCCAAACCCCAGCCGGATCGTACGTTCGTCAGCCGCCAACATCAGATGTGCACCGCTGGCGGTTCCGGCAATTGAACCGAGCACTACCCAGCGTAACAACCTCCAATCTATCAGTCCCTGGCGCCGATATTCCCACGTGGTTTTGGCACCGCTAAAAATCATGACGGAAAGACTTGTGGCGATCGCGGTGCTAACCGCCACCCGCGGTTCCCAACCCCAAGACAAGAACGAATGATAAAGAATCGGCACCATGACCGCGCCACCCCCGATTCCCAGCAGCCCAGTCAAAAATCCTGCGGCCAGTCCACCCGTTACAAAAATGGAAAAAATCGAGAATGTCAGCATATTGGGCCAGGATGGTGGGCTGGGCGCCCAGGGCTTGGAGGCATTAGTGGTCCAAGACGCGGCGGGATTGGTGCGGCCATTGAGACCACCGACCCGATCGCGCTCTGGACCAGGAAAGCGTTGGCAACAAAATTATTTCATCGCAATCGCTTTGTCCGAAAAGGCCGTATTGATGACATTTTTATATGCCGGCACTTCTTTCAAGTTGCCGAGATAAACCTGGGTTTTCATGCCTGTGTCAAAGGCCTCTGCCGTTGTGGCAACGCTCTTCGGATAGACACTATCTGCAATCATGCGCTTGACCGCTGATTCAACGACTTTAGGATCCAGTGTTGGAAACTCGGCCTGGGCGATTTTAGTGGCACCCTCGGGATCAGTAGTGATATAACGCATCGCCAATTCCATGCCGTTTACAAATCTTTGAATCGCATCCGGGTCGGTATTTTTTTTAGTTGTCACAGAAGAAAACGCATATGGGCCATACATTTTCGGGAAACCGAGAATGACGTTCATACCCTTGCTGACAGCCTGATCAAGCCCTGGCTCGTACATCACCGCCACCTTGGCCTGATTGGCTAATAATGGACCTATTTCGGAGCCAATCTGGACCTGAATCATTTTCAGGTCCTTGTTAGGTTCGATACCCTTTTCCTTCATCAACTTGATGAATAGCGACGTACTCGTCGTAGGCATCATGCCCGTCGAAATTGTCTCGCCCTTTAGGTTCTCCACGTTGGAATACTTGAAACCCGGCTGCGCTGCTATCCACACAGCTGCCCGGTTGACCACATTGGAAACAATTTGCAACGGCGCACCTTTGGAAATGGCGATAGCCGTCCATTCCGGGCCATGGATAGAAAAATCAGCACTACCGGAAATGACTGATGCCAGCGCAACACTGGGCGAACCCGCTGTCTGCTTCTCCACATCCAATCCTTCCTTTTTGAAAAATCCCTTATCCATGGCCACATAGAACGGCAAATACAGCAGCGACTGGAACGCTTGTGAAACGATTACCTTTTTCGGTGCCACTTCAGCCGAAGATGTACCAGGAATTGCTACCAAAGCAGCAATCAATAGGACAGAGGCAAACCTTGGAAATTTGAAGCTCATGGATTTCTCCCTCTTGTTGAAAAGAAACTGATTTAAACCCTAAAACGCTGGCCTGAATCGGCCTGCTTCCAGGGAAGCAGGCGGCGCTCCACGCGATCAACTACGTAGTACAAAATGAAACCGACAAGCATCAGGGTAAAGAGGCCTACCCAAACGGTATCCAGGTCGTAGAACGAAGAAGCAGTGAAGATCATGTGGCCGAGGCCGTGCGAGGAAGAAATGAATTCTCCGACTACCGCTCCGACCAAACCGAATCCGATATTGATTCGGAAAGTGGCAATGATGGCGGGAAGGGAATAAGGAACCACGACCTTGAAAAACAATTGGTGTTTTGTCGACCCTAAAGCCAGCATCAGCGACTGCAAGTCGCGATCCGCATTTTTTGCCGCCTCATAGGCCGCAATCAGGGCAATGATGAACGTCATTGAAGTAGCCAGCATGATCTTGGAGACCATACCCGTGCCGAACCAAAGGATCACAATCGGCGCGAAAGCGATTTTCGGAACGCTGTTAATAGCGACGATGAATGGTTCCACTACTCTGGCAAAAAACGAGGAGTACCACAAAGACAATCCGAGCAACGAACCTAGCAGGCTTCCAATCAGAAAACCTGCAATAGCTTCAATCACCGTAGCTTTGGCGTTATCCCACAGAGAGCCATTGTTCACAGCCTCCAATAGTTTGCTGAAAATTCCGGCCGGAGAACCCGCAAGAAATGCTGAAATCCAACCCCGTTCAACCACGAACTGCCAGATCAACAAAAACGCGAATACCATCCCGAGCTGGATAGAGAGGGTCGAAGCGGTTGCCTTTAACTGTGGTGTCAAAAATTTTGCAGGCCGCTTAATTTTTTCGGCGTCGTTCGACTGCCTCGCCAAAACCTCATCCATGTTTAACTCCCGACCTTGGTCTGAATGTCCAGCTCTGCACAAAGCGCATGAAAATAACCTGAAAAGCGAGGATCGCTGCGAGACTCAATAGGGGTTCGCTGTGAGAGGCCTATCTCGTGAACGGCTTTCACAGTGCCGGGGCGTGAACTTAATACGACGACTCTCTTGGATAACGCGACAGCCTCGTCAATATCATGGGTTACCAATATCACCGTCTTCTTGAATGTTTCTACGGCTTCGACCAGGACGCCTTCAAGATAAAGTCTCGTCTGATAATCGAGTGCTGAGAATGGTTCGTCCAACAGAATGACCTGGGGGTCGTAAATCAGCGTTCGAATCAGCGCGACCCTTTGCTTCATTCCACCGGACAACGCCTTCGGATAAGCATGCTCGAAGCCGGCCAACCCGTAGGTATAAATGTATTCCATCGCAATTTCCCTGGACTCACTCAAAGGTGTACCCCGCACCTCAAGTCCCAGAACTACGTTTTCGAGTACGGTACGCCATGGAAAAAGCAGGTCTTTTTGCAGCATATAACCGACTTTTCCCCTCAGGCCGTTTACGACCTCGCCATCCATTCGGATTTCACCCTCATCGGGATGCAAGAGCCCTGCAATGATATTGAACACGGTGCTCTTTCCACATCCGCTCGGCCCGATGATGCTTACGAAATCCTGGTCGTACACATCAAAACTAAGCTTGTTGAGCACATTGACGTCTCCACCTTTTGCAGGGAAGGTCTTTGTGACGTTGCGCAAGGATAATTTCGGAACAGCTGTATTCATTATTGGGAACCTGCGACATTGGCCATGTTCATGATCTGACTAAAAGCAGTATTCATGCCAACGCGGAAACCAAGGTTGCGAGATGCCGAATACACTTTGGATTCAAAGAACTAATATATTCATAACAATTGGTTATAAATAAAATGATCTTCCCTTTAAGTGGAACCAGTTAACCAAAGAAAAATTATTTTGGGCCCCATTTAAGTGCATTTAAAATTATGTTTGTTGACTCAGGACGATGAAGTTTAAATTTTAAATTTTGAATTTTGAATTTTACCGATCAAATCAGCCCGACCAGTATGTACAAAGAAGACGCAAGATTTCAGACGTTGGAACGATGGCAGATCGGCGCAAGCAGATCGTACGATTACATTGCAAAGGGTCGGCGTGATGCGGATACACTGGGGATAGGCTCTTCAACTATACGTAGTTCGCTTCTATGCATAGTGGTCGATCTGAGCCATTCCATCACAAAAATCAGCTCGGCGTGGTTTTGTATCTGAATCTGTTCCTATTTCTGCCAGAATGAACGATGCAGGCGAAGCGTTTCTTCCACAACTTCCTCGACCGGGCCGATCAGTTCCACTGGTTTCTGGCAGTGGTCGAACACATAGCGAGAGGGCACGCTCATCGTCTGATTTTCTTTGTGGCCCCCTGTTTCCTGCAAGAGCTGGCGCTCGGTCATGCCGTATACGATGCGGCCGATATTTGCCCAATAGGCGGTGCCGGCGCACATGCAGCAGGGTTCGACGGCGGTATAGAGCGTGCAACTCCATAGATACTCCGGCGAGAAATTGCTCGCGGCGATTCGTGCCAGCGTTGACTCCGCATGATTCACCGTATCGATGTTGCACTGCTCAAGCAGGATCGTCTCCTGATCCGGGCCTACCAGGATCGCACCGAACGGGTGACAACCGAGGTTAACAGCGCGCTGGGCTACCTCGTTGGATCTGCGCAGATGCCGCAGCATCTGTTCGCGCGTGGGGGAAAAGCCCTGCGGGGGCAGGATGATGGAATTATCGGTCATGGTCGAGACTTCTGATTTCTCTCATAGCCAAGGTGCTGCCCCAAAGGAATAAGCATTTCAAACCAGCCCTGCTCTTTTTAACATGCCCATACTGGCCGCGTTATGGCGTTTGATCAGCGCTGCCATATCCATGCCTTTCAGCTCGCTATTCTCGACCACGATCTTGCCATTAATGACAGAAAGCCAGACACGGCCGGGTGCGCAAGTCAGCAGCGAAGCGACCGGATCTCCCAGCGCACCGGCGTGACCCAGGTCATCCACACGAAAGGCCACCAGATCAGCGGCTTTGCCCGGTTCCAGGCTGCCAATGTCGTCGCGTTGCAGCACACGCGCTCCACCCAGAGTAGCGAGTTCCAGCGCCTCCCGTGCAGACAGGCGATCAGCACGCGACTCAAAGCCGGGCCAGCCTACGCGCTGCAGCAGCATGGCTTGGCGCGCCTCGCCCAGCATATGGTTGCCGTCGTTACTTGCGGAGCCATCTACCCCTAATCCCACACGCACACCCAAGTCCAGCATGCGCCGCACTGGTGCGATGCCCGAGGCGAGAATCATGTTGCTGCTGGCACAGTGACAGACACCACTGCAATGGTGGGCCAGCCGGCCCATGTCAGATTCGCTGGGGTGCACCATGTGGGCGAACCAGACGTCACTCCCCATCCACTCGACTGATTCGGCATAGTCCAGGGGATGTTTTCCGAATTTTTCAAGGCAGAAGCGATCCTCGTCCAGGGTTTCGGCAAGGTGGGTATGCAAACCAACGCGCTGATAAGTACGCGCCAGGCGTGCACTCTCACGCATCAGGTCTGCACTCACGCTGAAAGGCGAACAGGGCGCAAGACCGATGCGCAGCATGGAACGCGGCGCGGCATCATGAAAAGTCTCAATGACGCGCTGGCTGTCCTCAAGAATAGCGGCCTCGTTTTCTACTACCCTGTCTGGTGGCAGCCCTCCCTGGCTCTCGCCCAGGCTCATGCTGCCGCGCGTGGGATGAAATCGCACACCGAGCTCGCGTGCGGCGGCAATTTCGTCGTCCAGCCGCGTGCCATTTGGAAACAGATAAAGGTGATCCGCCACGGTGGTGGCACCGGATAGCAGCAGTTCAGCCAGTCCAACCTGGGTACTGACGTGTATCGCTTCCGGATCCATTTCAGCCCATACCGGGTAAAGCATTTTCAGCCAGTCAAACAGCACCCTGCCCTGCCCGGTGCCAATCGCACGCGTGAGGGTCTGGTAGAGATGATGATGGCAATTGACCAGCCCGGGCATCACCACACAGCCCCTGGCATCAATGGTGCGATGTGGGTAGCGAAAAGCAGGGTCTTGCGCTATCCATGCATCGATTTCCGTGGCTGCACCCAGCCTCAGGATCGTGTCACCCTCGACCAGGACACTGGCGCGAGGCAACTCTTCACGAGTTGCATTCATGGTCACCACCACCTCGGCATCGTGGATCAGTATCCGATTAATCATCTATTTATTTCTCAGCAGAAAGCACGCCGTAGCGCAGATTTTTTTGGCTCAAATAGCGGCGATAAACAACAGACCGGCGGTCGCTTGCCAGTGACAATTTCATTCCCGCAGCAAGTGAGTCATTCATTGGATAGATTCTCTGCACTGGGCAAGCATGCTCGTGTATGGACAAGTTCCCCGAGAATATAGGTGGCTGCCACAGCCCGATCATCACCCAGCGTCATAAATATGAACAGGCGTTCGATCAGGGTCGTCGCACTGCGCATGCGCCGCGCCATGAGCGGTGTTGATTCGGGATCCAGCACGATAAAATCGGCTTCTTTACCGGGAGCCAGGTTACCAATATTGTCATCCAACCCCAGAGCTTTGGCATTGCCCAGGGTGGCCAGATAGAAAGCCTGTAAAGGTGACAGGGTGTAACCCCGCAGCTGTGCCACTTTGTATGATTCACCCAGGGTGCGCAGCATGCTGAAACTGGTACCGCCGCCTACATCGGTAGCCACGCCCACGCGCATACCTGAATCCAGTGCCCCGGCAAGATCAAACAAACCGCTGCCCAGAAACAGGTTCGAGGTGGGGCAGAAAGCGGCTGTCGCGCCGCTATCCACCATGCGCTGACGGTCGTCTTCATCGAGATGGATACAGTGCGCGTAGACGGCACGCTCGCGCAACAGGCCATAGTGGTCGTAGACGTCAAGGTAACTCCGGCTCCACGGAAACAGCCTGGTCACCCATGCCACTTCGTCCATATTTTCCGCGAGGTGGGTGTGGATATGCACCTCGGGATAGTTGCGTGCTAGCTCGCCCACTTGGGCTAGTTGCGCATCCGACGAGGTAACGGCGAAGCGCGGGGTGATGGCATACCCCAGTCGCCCTTGTCCGTGCCAGCGTTCTATCAGCGCTGCCGAATCGGCATACGCGCTATCAGGTGTATCGCGCAAAAACTCGGGGCAGTTACGATCCATCAGCACTTTGCCCGCCACCATGCGCAGGGCTCGCTGCCCAGCTACGGCGAAGAAGGCATCCAGCGATTGACGGTGGGTCGTGCCAAACACTAACGCTGTTGTGGTGCCGTTGCGCAGCAATTCGTCAAGGAAGAATCCAGCGACTTCTGTCGCGTGGTTCATGTCGTCGAAACGACCTTCGGCGGGAAAGGTGTAATGCTCCAGCCAGTCCAGTAGTTGCTTCCCCGGCGAGGCGATGACATCTGTCTGGGAATAGTGGATATGGGTATCGATGAAGCCCGGCAAAATCATCCGGCCCGAGTAGTCGGTAAGCTGTGTGCCGGCCGGCAGCGTGGGGTGCAATTCTGCGTAGCCACCAAGCGCGAGCACGCGGCCATTCTCCACGACCATCAAGCCGTCCGGGATAAACTGATAGGAGTGGTCAGCACCCGCCTCACCGGGGTTGGCGAGAAAATGCAGGATAGACCCACGAAAGGCATTACATACTGCTGCCGTCATGCTCATTTAGAGGGGCCCCCGGCAATCCCCCAGGCAACAATAAATTGCCGTTCCTGATCGGTCATGCCTGTCAGATTTCCGAGCGGCATGGCCCGACTGGATACCTGCTGATAAATCTGTGTGGCGTGGGAGGCGATACGCTCAGGCGTATCCAGCATCACACCCTTGGGTGCAGCAACAAAACCTGCCTGGGTAACTTTCTCGGCATGACAACTTGCACAACGGTTTTGCACGATATGTACTACCTGTGCAAACTGATCGGCGGTATTCACAGAAGCGACAGCCTGGGGTGCGGATGCAGGAGAGATGGCAAACGCTACACCAGCCAGCAGAACCACCCCCAGCACTATCGGCACCGGTGAGGCGTGCCCTTTGTGACGAGCGACGAAATACACGCGAATAGCTGCACCCGCAATGGAAATGGCGATAAGAAGCACCCAGTTATACGGGTGATTAAACACCATCGCATAGTGATTGCTCATCATGGTGAATATCACCGGCAAGGTGAAGTAGGTGTTATGCAGCGAACGTTGCCTGGCCTTTAATCCTGGCGCGGGGTCGGGTTCGCGGCCTGCCAGTTTGGCTTTTATCAGCTCGCGCTGACCGGGGATAATGACAAAAAATACGTTGGCGACCATCAGAGTACCGAGCATGGCGCCATAGTGAATGAAGGCGCCGCGACCACTAAATACATGGCACAACCCCCACGCAGCAGCGGCAGCCAGCATTGCTACCGCCAGCCCAAGCTGGCGGTCATTTCGCCCCAGGGGAGAACGACACAAGCCGTCGTAAAACAGCCAACCCAACACCAGGGTACCGAGACCAATAGTAATGGCCTCCATTGGTGAAAGCGCGGCTACCGCAGGATCAATCAGATAGGTCCCCGCCCCTACATAGTAAACCAGGCACAACATGAAAAAGCCCGATAACCATGTGGTGTAGGCTTCCCATTTGAACCAGTGCAACGGCTCCGGCAATAACTGCGGTGCCACACGGTATTTTTGCGCGTGGTAAAAACCGCCGCCGTGAACTGACCATACTTCCCCGGCAATCCCTTTGTCGGAATCATCCGGATTTTTTGGCTGGAGCAGATGGTTATCCAGCCAGACAAAATAAAACGAAGCGCCTATCCAGGCGATGCCACTAATCAGGTGCAGCCAACGTCCCAAAAGATTAAGCCAGTCCAGCCAGTAAGGATTCATATTGTTCAGCTGTGAGGGTAATAACTCTGTCCCAGGGACATCGGTTGATTAAGCAGGATAGTTTTTGGATTTCGGCTGATCAACACCAGCACAAAGATGGTCACCAGATAAGGCAACATGGAGAGTAGCTGGGAAGCAATATGTATCCCCATGCCCTGTCCATAAAATTGAAGGATGGTAACGCCACCAAACAGGTATGCGCCCAGCAGTACACGCATGGGTTTCCATGTACCAAAAACAACCAGAGCAAGTGCAATCCAGCCCCGTCCCGCTGTCATGCCCTCTACCCATAAAGGGGTAATGGCAAGCGATAGATAGGCTCCTGCCAAGCCGCTCATGGCTCCCCCAAACAACACCGCCATGTAGCGTATGCCTATCACTGAATAGCCGATTGCGTGCGCCGATGCGGGCGACTCGCCTACTGCGCGCAACACCAGTCCCCAGCGTGAACGTCCGAAGAACCACTGCAGCGCGAATAACGCCACAATCGAACCGTAAACCAGAATATCGAAGTGAAATAATAACGGTCCGAAAAATGGGATATCACTCAACAATGGAATGGTGAGCGGCTGTAGTCCGCCAAGTGTCACACCTACATAATCACGCCCGGCAAAAGCGCTCAGCCCCACGCCGAACAGGGTTAAGGCAAGCCCCGTGGCCACCTGGTTAGTTTGCAGGCTGAGAGTAAGTACCGCGAATATCAATGCCAGGGCAACACCTGAAAACATGCCAGCAGCGAAACCCAATCCCAGGCTACCCGTGTGGAAAGCGACAGCAAAGCCGGCCACTGCGCCGACCAGCATCATGCCTTCTACGCCCAGATTGAGCACTCCCGAACGCTCAGTCACCAACTCACCAAAAGCGGCATACGCCAGCGGTGTGGCGGCTGCAACCGTGCTGGCGAAAATGGGGATAAGTTGTTCAACGCTCATATAAGCTCCTCGGGCAACAACGCATCAACCGGCCTCACCTGCTCCATGGGGCGCGAGTGTGACTTGAGGCGGAAGGTGATAAAGATATCTGCAGCAAGCAGGTAAAAAAGTAGCAACCCTTGAAAGAGTCCGGTCACTGCTGAAGGCAAACCGAGGTTCATCTGCGCTGTTTCTCCACCCAGATAAAGCAGAGACATGAGCAAACTTGCCAGCAGTACTCCGAGCGGATGAAGCCGACCAACGAAAGCAACAATGATGGCAGCAAATCCGTAGCCAGGCGAAATTGTGGGTTGCAACTGACCAATCGGACCTGCCACTTCAGCCATCCCCGCAAACCCCGCCATCCCGCCGCCGATAAGCAGTGCCAGCCAGACATTGAGCTTCTCGCTAAAACCGGCATAACGCGCTGCTGCCGGCGCCAAGCCGCTTACCTGCATGCGAAAACCGGCAAACATCTTATGCGAAAAAAACCACGACACTGCTACCAGCAGCAACGCGATGACGAATGCCAGATTGGTGCGCAAGCCATCAACCAGAAGCGGCAGCATCTCTGCATCCGTGAACATTTTTGTTTGGGGAAAGTTAAAGCCATCGGGGTCACGCCAGGGACCCTGAACGAGGTAACCCAGAAATAGCTGAGCGACATATACCAACATCAGACTCACCAGTATTTCATTGGTATGAAATCGGGTACGCAAGAACGCCGGAATAGCTGCCCAGGCCATACCACCGGCCACCCCCGCACAAACCATCAGCGGCAATACCCAGGTTGCCTCCACGCCATGGAAATACAAAGCCACGCCCCCTGCTGCAATTGCGCCCATGGTGAGCTGGCCTTCCGCACCGATGTTCCATACACTGGCACGGAACCCGATGGACAACCCCAGACCGCACAGTATCAGCGGCGTGGCTTTCAATAGCCACTCACCGATACCATAGGCTGTGGTCAAAGGCTTGATAAAGAATATCCAAAAGGCATGCAGCGGATCCTTCCCCAACAAGATAAATAACAAATAGCCGGTAATCAGCATGCACACTGCCGCAATCAGCGGTGAAGCAAACATCATTAATGTTGACGGATGGGCACGGCGTTCCAGTCTAAGCATGAGCAAGCTCCGAATTATCCTGGGTGAATTCGCCACTCATCCACAGGCCGATTTGTGCCACGCTGGTTTCTACAGCAGCTACCACCGGCGAAAGCCGTCCGTCGGCAATGACCGCGATGCGATCGCAGATCATGAATAACTCCTCCAACTCTTCCGACACCACCAGCACAGCCACCCCCTGATTTCTCAGTTCAATCAGCGCCTGTCGTATCAGTTGTGCTGCTCCTATATCCACACCCCAGGTGGGCTGGGCAACGATCATCATCTTGGGTGCGAACATGATTTCGCGGCCAACAATGAATTTTTGCAGATTCCCGCCCGATAGACTGCTTGCTAAAGCCTTGTCGCCGCCACATTTCACATTAAAACGTTTGATGACAGCCTGGGCGAAAACACGCACTGAGGAATGGTCAATGAGCCCTCGTTTGACCATACTGCTGTCGCTACCTGTGATCAGCGCATTGAGTCCCAGACTCAATGACGGCACAGCACCGCGTCCCAAACGCTCTTCCGGCACAAAGCGCAGGCCCAACTTACGTCGCTGTGCCGGATTCAGTTTTCCTGCTGCAGTACCGCTGATATGAGTGGTGTCTGACTGCTGTGCAGGCTGTTCCCCAGATAAAGCAGCTAATAATTCTTTCTGACCATTACCTGATATTCCGGCGATCCCGACAATTTCACCGCTGCGCACTTCAAGGTCGATATTTTGCAAATGCGTACCGAATGGATCAACGGTAGCCAGACTGAGCTGATTGATTTTGAGACGAACTTCACCGGGCGTTCGGGTATCCATTTGGCAGTGTGGCAAATCTTTGCCTATCATCATCCGCGCCAGCGATTCACGGGTTTCCTGTTTGGGGCTCGTTGTGCCCGTTACACACCCGCTGCGCAGCACCGTGGCGCTATCGCACAATGCCTGGATTTCGTCCAGCTTGTGGCTAATGTAGAGAATGCTGCAGCCCTCGGCTGCCAGCCGACGCAGAGTTTCGAACAGCTTGAGCACAGCTTGCGGGGTAAGTACCGAGGTAGGCTCATCCATGATCAGCAGTCGGGGACGATTTAGCAGGCAACGTACAATTTCAACACGCTGGCGCTCACCGACCGACATGCTGTGCACCAACCGGTGCGGATCAATGGGTAGGCCATATTCTTCAGACACTGCACTGATGCGCTGCGCCAGCTCGGAAGATGCCATCGGCGTATCCAGGGCAAGAGAAATGTTTTCCGCCACGGTGAGTGTCTCGAACAGGGAGAAATGCTGGAACACCATACCGATACCCATGCGCCGCGCTTCGGCCGGTGATTCAATATGCACTTCGCGGTTCTCCCACAACATCTCGCCGGCATCAGGCCTGGTCACACCGTAGATGATCTTCATCAGCGTGCTCTTGCCAGCTCCATTCTCCCCCAGCACCGCATGGATCTCACCGGGGTACACAATCAAATCGACCTTCTCATTCGCTACCACTGAAGGATAAATTTTGGTGATGCCGCGCAATTCCAGACGCGGGTGAGAAAGTTGTATGTTCATGATCGCTGACTATCCATGGCAAGTTGGAGACTGCTACTGGTGCTATGCCCGGCAAGCTGCCGCGCTTCACGTTCCTGCAACAGCTGAGCCACGACAGCAACGGCAATCGTGGCAGGCTCTTTGCCGGAAATACCCGCAATACCAATCGGGCAAGTGATGCGTTCAGCCTGAAAACCCTGTCGTGTCAGACGATGGTCAAAACGGGCTGCCTTAGTACGCGAACCGATCAGCCCGATGAAACCTCTCGTTTCATGCGTCAGAATGGCTTGGCAGATTGTGTAATCGAGATCGTGGTCGTGCGTTAGTACCAGGAACCACGCATCTTCCGGCGCATACCGCACTTCGGCAGCAGGTATTTCGCTCTCCAGCGTGGTGACGCCGTTGTGTGCAGATGTTGGAAAAGCCCCGGCACGGGAATCCACCCAGGTAATGTCGAAAGGCAAACTGCTCAAGAGACCGACTATGGCTTGGCCAACATGGCCAGCTCCAAATATCCACAGTGGCGTGTGTTCACGATCCAGGCGTTCGAGCAGTACCTTGCCTCCATCTCGATGCATCAACCGGGTACGTAATGAATCCGGCGCAGCGCGCATCAGTGATTCGGCGTAGCTGCTGAGTTCTGTAAATTCAGGGACAGAGTGCTGAACACCTGATACAAATAGCGTACGCTGGGAGATATTTTTATCCTCTACCAGAGTAGCAAGCACAACCTGGTTGGCCTGTTGCATTTGTATATTTGCAGCACTAATAAATTCAAGATCTGCGGCTGTAAAACGCTCCCACCACAGGTCGACTATGCCGCCGCAACACTGCCCCAATGCGGCCCCTAGAGAGAAGCGTTGGCAGTGTGATAGTTTGCCGGACTGGTCAAGCAGGTCGCGCGCCAATTCAATGGCTTTGAATTCCAGATGCCCTCCACCCAGAGTACCTGACGTGCCATGTCGATACACCAGCATTGAAGCACCCGCCTCGCGTGGCGCAGAACCACGGGTAGCTGCCACCACCACGCGGATGACATCATTTTTATTAGTTAACAGGAGTTCGAGGTCGACTAGCCAATGCTTCATACCGATTCCTCGGCCACGGCATGATTGCGTACTGACTCCGTGTTGCCATCTATTGCATGCAAAATCGCCTGCGGCGTGGCAGGGGCAGTTAAATTCATTGCCGCTATGGGTCCCGCCGCACTGGCCACAGCGTCGCGCAAGGCATGGAAAACAGATATTGCCAGCATCAATGGCGGTTCGCCCACTGCCTTGGAATGAAAGATGGTGTCTTCGGTATTAGGCGTGTTTTCCAGCAGACGGACGCGTGCATCCTCGGGCCAGTCGCTTACCGCCGGGATTTTGTAGGTGGACGGTGCATGTGTTTTGAGTTCGCCTTGATTGTTCCACCATAATTCCTCGCTAGTCAGCCAGCCTGCCCCTTGTAGGAAACCGCCTTCTATCTGGCCGATATCGAGAGCCGGGTTGAGCGATTTTCCTACGTCATGAAGAATATCCACCCTTAATATACGGTTCTCTCCAGTCAGGGTATCGACTGCTACCTCGGTGACGGCCGCACCATAAGCAAAATAGAAAAAAGGCCGGCCACGCAGGGTACTACGGTTGTAGTGAATTTTTGGCGTGCGATAAAAGCCGGTCGACGATAGCGAAATACGCGCCAAATAAGCATCGCGGACGAAAGCATCGAATCCCAGAGTGTTTTCACCAATACGTACCTTCCCCGCTTCAAAGACCACCTCGTGAGCCTGTACGTGATAGTTCTCGACAGCGAAAGCAATCAGTCTTTCCTTGATTATTCGCGCCGCTATCTGGGCAGCCTTGCCATTGAGATCACTGCCTGAGGACGCGGCGGTCGCAGACGTGTTGGGTACCTTGCTGGTGTCGGTGGTGGATACCCGTACCTGATCCAGCACGATACCAAATTCGTCGGCTACGACCTGTGCGACCTTGGTAAACAACCCCTGCCCCATCTCTGTGCCGCCGTGGTTCAGCAATACACTGCCGTCGGTATACACCTGTACCAAAGCTCCAGCCTGATTGTATTGGGTCGCAGTAAAGGAGATGCCGAATTTGACTGGCGTCAATGCGATGCCACGTTTGATGATGGGGTTATGGGCATTGAATTTGGTGATAGCTGTCCGGCGTGACGTGTAGTCACTGCTGACTACCAGATCGTCGACGATTCGGTGCACAAGGTTGTCTTCGACCTGCATGTGGTAGGGGGTAACATTGCGCTCGCCGATGCCATAGAAATTGATACGCCGCACCGCCAGCGGGTCAAGATCGAGATGGCGTGCAATATCATCGAGCACCGCTTCGATTGCCATCATCCCCTGTGGTCCGCCAAAACCGCGGAAGGCCGTATTCGACACCGTATGCGTCTTGCAACGATGCGATACGATTTGCACGTGTTCCAGAAAATAGCAATTGTCGGCGTGAAACATGGCACGATCATTGACCGGACCTGACAGATCAACAGAGTAACCGCAGCGCGAAGCCAACATTAGCGACAGACCGAGAATGCGTCCTTTATCATCAAAACCAACGTCGTATTCTGCAATAAAGTCATGGCGTTTCCCGGTCATCACCATGTCGTCGTCGCGGTCCAACCGCACCTTGGCGGGTCGACCCGTTGCCGTGGCGACAAGCGCAGCCACGCAGGCAAACAGAGCTGGCTGGCTTTCCTTGCCACCGAAACCACCGCCCATGCGCCGACACTGCACCACTACGTCATGAGCATGTTTGCCCAGGGCATGGGCAACCAGGTGCTGAACCTCACTGGGATGCTGGGTGGAGCTATGGACCAGTACGCCGCCATTTTCCTGAGGCAGTGCAAAGGCAATCTGTCCTTCAAGATAAAAATGGTCTTGACCGCCGATGGAAATCGCGCCGGATAAGCGCTGCGGTGCCCCGCTAATAACTGCTTCTGGCTCGCCTCGGCGCAATGTTTCTGTAGGCAACACGAAACTGTCGGCAGCCAAAGCAGTTGCTATATCGAGTATCGCCGGCAGCGGTTCGTAGTCGATGCGTGCAAGTTTCGCTGCTCGGCGCGCCATATCAATCGAGTTGGCCGCAACGGCAAAAATAGGCTGGCCGTGAAATTGGATGATGTCTGTGGCGAAGATTGGGTCGTCGTGCATTACCGGCCCATAGTTGTTCTCACCTGGAATATCCATGGCGGTAAAAACCCGAACCACTCCCGGCGCACTCAAGACCGCTGACAAGTCCATGTGTTTGATACGGCCATGCGCTATATCACTCATGCCAAATGCTACATGCAGCACATTGGCTGGTAGCGCGATATCGTCCGAATAATAAGCCCGACCAGAAACATGCAAAGCGGCACTTTCGTGGGCAACAGGCTGATTCACCACAGGGTTCATGATGAGACTCCGCAAACTTTTTCCACACGACAAAGTGTCGTCGATTCGGCATGTTCCAGATACAACCGCTTTAACAGGTTTTGCGCCACCTTGAGCCGATAAGCAGCACTTGCCCGCATGTCGCTGAGCGGTGCAAAATCCTGGGCAATCCCGGGTAGCGCTGCCTCGATAGAGGATGGAGACCAAGCCTGTCCAGTGAGCATGGTTTCAGTCTGTACAGCCCGCTTGGGTGTCGCCGCCATGCCACCGTATGCGATACGCGCCGCGATGATGTGACCGTTGTCGATGTCAAGCACGTAGGCACCACACACTGCTGAAATATCCTGGTCTACGCGCTTGGAAATTTTGTAGCTAGCCACGATGCGGCCCTGCATTGGCAAAGGTACGCTCACCGCCTCGACAAACTCACCCGGCTGTAACGCTTTTTCTTGGTAGCCGAGGTATAAATCCTCCAGCGCCAATGCGCGAGTTTCGGTACCTCTGCGCAACTTCAGGATGGCGCCCAAGGCGATGAGAATGGGCATGGAATCCCCAATGGGCGAACCATTGGCTAGATTCCCGCACAAGGTGCCGGAATTGCGGATAGGCGGCGAAGCAAAGCGGCGGTACAACTCGTCCAGCATCGGATAATGTACGACCAGCGCAGCATAGGCGTCAGCCAGACACACAGCAGCGCCAATTTCCAGCGTAGCGTTCGTTTCATTTATTCGCTTCAACTCTGTGACTTCGCCGAGATAAATCAAACTGGGAAGTGCACGCAACTGCTTTGTAACCCACAAACCAATGTCAGTACCACCGGCGAGCAGCAAGGCATCAGGGTGTCGCAGATAGTTTTGCGCCAGTTCATCCAGGCTACGCGGAGCATGAAAAGAGGCATCCCCATTCAGGCGCAGGCTGTCGGTTCGTTGCAGGGCACGCAACCGCTGCTTGCGGGATTCGTCTTGCGCGTCTGTTTGGCTCCAGCTCGCTGGGGCCGCATAGTCATTCAACCGACACCCTGCTTCGATAATGGGGCGGTAACCTGTGCAGCGGCACAGGTTACCGGCTAACGCATCCATTATTTGCGCGCGCCGTGCGCCGGGCTGGTTCAAATAAACATCGAACAACGCCATGACAAATCCGGGTGAGCAAAAGCCGCATTGGGAAGCATGATGATCAACCATGGCCTGCTGTACCGGATGCAGTGGCGCATCGTTGCGGGAAAGGCTCTCTACGGTCACCACCTCCTTGCCATCCACCGTGGGCAAAAAGCGGATGCAGGAATTGACCGCGCGATACGCAATTTTCTCTCCCTCCAACTCGCCCAAGACCACGGTGCAAGCTCCGCAATCGCCTTCGGCACAACCTTCTTTGGTACCTGTACGCCCGAGGGTGTCGCGCAGGTACTGAAGCAGCGTGGTCGTCGGTGGCACGCCCCTCGCCTTGATCACCTCGCCGTCCAGCACAAAGCGGATACCGTTGTCGTCAGCATCCACGCTCAACTCCCCCGATAAGTCGAATAGCTCCACGGCGATACCAGCAGCGGCACATGGTAATGCCCTGCCGGATCAGCCACGCTGAAGCGAATGGCAATGCGATCTAGAAATGGTGGGATTGATACGGCAAGACCAGAATTGCGGAAATATTCAGCAACATGAAACACCAATTCGTACTCACCAATGTACAGTTCCCCGCCTTCGAGTAATGCGCTGTCAGTACGCCCGTCAATGTTGCTTTGGAAAGAAACCAGCAGCGTGTCAGGTTGACCTATCCGGTAAAGCGCCACAGGGATGCCGGAGGCAGGGCAACCCTGCGCCGTATCAAGAATATGCGTGGTTAATTTTCCCATTTGGGAAGCGATTCCTTTCCAGTAAATCCATCGTGATCGCCATTCTGCTTTCCGAATGCATAACACACCTGAAAACAGAACAGGCTGGCGTGGCTATAGCTTGGTAAGTTCAAACACAAATCTCTCGAACCGAGCTTAACCTTCATGAAACATTTTTAATGACTTGGTGCACTGAAAGTTGGACACAATTTCCAAAGCAATATCCATACCTTCAATTCAGATTGTTTTACTTAAGAGTAGCGTGCCGGAAAAAATACTTTCATATAGCGTTGTATTTAACGCTGTATGTATACAATGTTAAATACTTAGCAATATAGCCTGACAATATGCAGGATAGATTTATAATGCTATAACAAAGCCGTAAACACGATTTGATACGATGAGCATAGGGTCTATTTCGCATTGCCTTGGTGCAATTTTATTTTTTTCGCCACAATATGGTGCGCACAGCAATATTCATATGTTGTACATTTGTAATATACGATATCACGACATAGTTGTATCCAGTTCAACTGGTCCGGCTTGCTGATGCAGCGCACAATTCATTAAACCTGGAACAAAGACAACTTTTTTATTAAAGAAAAACAGATGAAAACGCTGCAAAAGGACATGAAGGAATGAACGAATATGACTTCGCTAAATGAATCTCTATCAGCCTCCATGGCATCCTCTTCCATCGTCACAAAACGAGGCATGTCAGACGTAGATAAAAAAATCTACGACTCTGTCTTCAATGCTGTGATGAACCAACGACTGCCTCCAGGCACCAAATTGACCGAAGCACACTTTTGCGAGCTATTTAAAGTAAGCCGCACTATTGTGCGCAAGGCGTTACAGCGGCTTTCGCATGCCCATATTGTGGTGCTCAAACCTAATCATGGCGCAAGCATTGCTTCCCCTACACCGCAAGAAACCCGAGAAATATTTGCTGCGCGTCGCGGTATTGAAGCGGCGATTATTCCACTCGCCATTAAACACGCAAGCAATGCGCAAATTGCTGGCCTACGCAAAATGGCAAAAGCAGAACATGCGGCTTTCGAGAGCGGCGATCGCGCCAACTGGATAAGTCTAGGCGGTGCGTTCCACATTGCACTGGCAGAATTGGCCGGGAACAGTGTCTTGCAGAGATTTCTGTCTGAATTGGTGTCGCGATGCTCGTTGATCATTGCGCTGTATCAATTACCCGGAAACGTAGCCTGCAGTCACGACGAGCATGACCGGTTGATCGATGTCATCGCAAGTAAAGATGTAAAACGCGCACTTAAAATGATGGAACAACATTTGCTAGCGATAGAAGCGAGACTCAATCTGAACGATGAGAGAGCAAAAATAAACCTCGCTGAAATTCTTGGATTGGCGTGAACCCTCAAATGATAAAAAATGATCAAAAACACATTAGCAGCTGACTACCCAAGAAATCTGATTGGCTACGGGCAGAACCCTCCACACCCAAGATGGCCTGAAAATGCACGTATTGCCGTACAGTTCGTGCTGAATTACGAGGAAGGCTCAGAAAATTGCATCCTGCATGGTGATGCGTCTTCGGAAACATTTCTCTCGGAAATCATCGGTGCCCGACCCTTTGTCGGCAGTCGACACATGAGCATGGAGTCATTGTTCGAATATGGAAGTCGAGCCGGTGTATGGCGAATCCTGAAACTTTTCCATGACCGGCAACTGCCCCTCAGCGTTTTTGCTGTGGGAATGGCATTGGCGAGACACCCTGAACTGGCTAAACATTTAGTCGAATCGAAGCACGAGATCGTCGCGCATGGCTGGCGCTGGATTGATTATCACGGCATGGATGAGGCCACGGAGCGCGAACATATTCAACTGGCAGTGGAAACGTTGCGCGATTTGACCGGCAGCGCCCCTGCAGGTTGGTATACCGGACGGACCAGTGAAAATACGCGCCGTTTGCTGGTGGAACACGGTGGCTTTGTCTATGACGCCGATTCTTATAGTGATGATTTACCTTACTGGGAAACAGTGTCCGGTCAACCTCATTTGGTTGTGCCCTATACCTTGGATACCAATGATATGCGCTTCGCCACCGCACAGGGTTTCAACAGCGGCGACCAGTTCTATTCATATCTAAAAGATGCATTTGACACCCTTTATGCAGAAGGTGCCAATGCACCAAAAATGCTCTCGATAGGCCTGCATTGCCGCATGGCCGGCCGCCCGGGGCGAATTGCTGCACTAGCGCGTTTTCTGGACCATGTTCAGCGCCATGAACAAGTCTGGATATGTCGCCGGATCGATATTGCCCTGCACTGGATCAAGCACCATCCTGCACCACGCAATTGTTGAAGAGCGATATGTCTATCTATTCAATAGCGTCTCTGAACGCGCTTGAGCAAACAGCTTTCATCTCCTGTTTATCAGGTGTTTATGAACACTCGCCCTGGGTAGCCGAGCACGCCAGTCAGCGACGCCCATTTACTTCAGTGGCGAAACTCGCCGCAGCAATGCACGCATGCGTCCTCGCGGCCGGCAAATCTGAGCAGCTGGCGCTGATCCGAGCCCACCCTGAATTAGCTGGAAAACTTGCTATCGACGGCGGATTAACTGCGGCTTCGCGTTTGGAACAAAGCGCAGCCGGTCTGGACAAGTGCACTCCACAAGAGTTTGCGCGGATATCCGAGCTTAATCATGCCTATCAGGAAAAATTCGGTTTTCCTTTTATCATCGCGGTTCGGAACATGACCAAGGCAAGCATCATCTCCGCGATGGAACAACGCATTGCCCACCCATTTGACCGGGAAGTAAATGCCGCCCTGGACGAAATCATGTGTATTGCCAGCTATCGCCTCAATGATCTTGTCATTGATTAACTATTTCAGCGAAATAACCCAATGGAAATTCAATCTGCAATTCATGAGGCACCCGATTTCGCTACCCGCTGGGTCAATCTTTCAGACCTGCGCTTAGGTGCGCAGGCATTATCAGCCAGCGATGAGTTTTTTGCGCCTAAAGAACGCTTGCTCAATCCAGAACCACCAATATTCATCCCCGGGAAATATGACGATCATGGAAAGTGGATGGATGGATGGGAAACACGGCGCAAACGTGGGGCTGGAAATGATCATTGCGTGGTGAAACTGGGTCTTCGTGGCGTAATTAAAGGCATAGACATCGACACCAGCCACTTTACTGGAAACTACCCACCTGCCGCGTCGTTAGAAGCAGCTATTTGCGATAAAGACCCGGACGAATCAACCCAGTGGGTACGTCTGCTGGATCCCATTTCCCTGCGCGGCAACGCGCATCATTACCTTGAAATATGTGATCCCCGTATATGGAGCCATGTACGTTTAAACATATATCCCGATGGGGGCATCGCACGCCTGCGCATATTCGGTCAGGTCGCTTGTGATTGGGCAGCTCGCGCGAAAGATCAATTATATGATCTCGTTGCTCTGGAGAACGGTGGACTGGCGGTGGCCTGCAACGATGCACATTTCGGCAATCCCATTAATTTGCTGGCACCTGGTCGCGGCATCAATATGGGCGATGGATGGGAAACACGGCGCAGACGCGAACCCGGCAATGACTGGGCAATTATTGCGCTGGGGCATCCCGGCACAATAAGGAAAATCGAAGTCGATACCGCCCATTACAAGGGCAACTATCCTGACAAATTCTCCGTACAAGGGGCTTATGTCCAAGACGGAACCGAGCAATCCATGATAACGCAAAGTATGTTTTGGCCAATGTTACTGCCAGAACAGTCGCTGACGATGGATAAAATACATACATTCACAGACCAGATCCATGCTTTAGGAGCGATTACACACATCCGGTTCAACATTATCCCGGATGGCGGTGTCAGTCGTTTGCGACTTTGGGGAAACCTCGATGAGGGCAGCTCTTAATGGCCTGCCTTGGCGAGTTGACGGTCGAGCCACTCACTGCAGATGAGTTTGCTCCATTCGGTGATGTGATCGAAGCCAGAGATTCAAGTGCCTTCTTTGTGAATGAGGGCCAGGCACAGCGTTTTCATGACCTCGCCAAAATTGATGTCGCCGCAGATAATGGACGCCCTTTAATCAGCATATTTCGCAGCGCTCCCACCCACTTCCCGCTGACATTGCATAAAATCGAACGGCATCCGCTAGGAAGCCAGGCATTTATCCCATTGGGAAATCATCAATTCCTGATTGTCGTCGCCAGCACGACCAATAACGATTTTCCAGACAGGCCACGAGTTTTCTTGAGCAATGGCCATCAAGGCGTAAATTACAAACCCGGCGTATGGCATCACCCTCTCATTGTGCTAAATCGCACAACTGAATTCCTGGTTATTGATCGAGGCGGTATAGGAACTAACTGTGATGTTTCTGAGCTCAACGAAAAATTCGTAATCGAATTTCCTGAAATTAAGAGATGGCTCAAACCCGATAGTTGGCTATCTTCCAGCTAGCGTTCGAACAACTACAGTCAGGAAGCTGTTAGTTAAATGTCTATGAAAGCAGGTGAAATCCAGACGCACTGCCTTACAAAATAGACTCCAACACGAGCTTGATGTGCTGATCGCATCAATCCACGCTGGAGCCTTGACGAATCCTGACTGCGAATTTGTCATTCCCTGTTTAGAAGTGGTACTCGGCTCTAATCATTGGGGTCTTGGCAAAAGCGCCACTTCCAGCAGAGCCTGATGCATCGACACCGAACTTATTCTTCCAGTATTGATATTCGACACCAAGCTTGAACGTGCCTTTCGGCCCACCCATAAGCTTTCCTACATCGGCCATGATCTGAGCATCAATGTTGGTCTCCGGTTTGGTCTGCGCACCAAACTCATCCCTACCCTTTGCGGCAATGAAATTCGCAAAACCTTCGAATGAAAATGCCGAATCACCAATTGGAATGGCCCATGCCGCGGTCAGCATCGGATGCGTTTTATAGGAATAGCGCGAGACGCATGTGTTGGTGTAGGTATTGCATGGTGCATTGCTTTCCCACAAAACCAGCAAACTAACATTAAGAAAGCCTGGCACGTCAAACATAAGGGTTGGCCCCAATACCAGCATCCGTTTCTTGGAGTTGTAACCGGCATCAGTCTTGGTGTTCCAATCGAATCCCCCAGTAATACCGATGTCTTTCACGACACCAAATTTGTAATCTTTGCCTGTGATCTTACCGAGGTCTAACGTGTTGCGATAGACTACATATGCTTCTTGCGCGCCATCAGTCGAATGGGCATTAGACGGATCCTTGCTGTTCGACAACAGCATGTCGACATTGAAAAAATTAGTGCCGTACTTGTAGCCGCTCGCATGAGTCAGCGCAAAAATGTTCTTGGTGATGTCATTCCCCTCATAAGGCTCCGCAAAACTGGTGCCATAACGCCAACTGATAGACGTGTCACTCCAGTCAGCTGCGAATGCGGGAAAGCACGCAAGCAACACTGAACATCCAATCAGTGCAGTAGAGGCCCTTAACTTGGTCGCGCTTGAGTTTGTGCTTAACTTAACCATTTTTGATATCACTCCCATTCATTAATTAAAAAGTTGAGTACGGAGAATTTAAAGTCCCCCTCCGTTCAAAGGCATTAAAGCAAACGATATGCCAAATAACCAACCCAACTAAACTGCATGCAACATTTCAGAAAAATTGCATACAACATATGCAATTTCATAGAGAAATTATGAATTATTCGAGTGACTGACAAAGAGAAATGTGAGAATTTCTTATTGGGGTGCGGACGAGTAATGCGTAAACATAGTGCATTCTGACAGGTGCTTTGTTCCAAGATAGTGCAAGCCAATGATTTTTACCTCTTTAAGCATCACAAAATAATAGTTCTCAATATGTCAATAAAGTGGACACAATTGAATTTTTGCTAACTACTCAAAGGAAGCCGAACTTCGCAGCATCAAGGCCAAATTGCATCGGGATACCGATGAGCGCGATATCTTGAAAATAGCCACATTGCCTGCCGCACCAAAGCATAGAAACACTAGAAGAGGACAGTACCGTCTACTCCTTGGAGGTCATCAAAAACCTAATCTTGGAGGAGCTGAGGACCCTATGTGGAGGCGCCCCCGGGTGGCCCTGTTTGGGAATTAATTCGTAATAGAATTTCCTGAAATTGGGAATCGATTCAAACCCAATATAAGAACCTGACCCCACGCTGGATACACTTTATTTCAGATCGGCAACACATAGTGTTATTTCCATGCCAACTGAAATTGCAAACCCTGATCCCGCATCTCTAAACTAAAACCCGAAGAGCATTAATCAAACTGTCCGAAGTTGCAGTTGCCCCGAAAATACCCCCTTGCATGCTTACCATTGTGATTGCCGCTTCATGGTGGCGCTTCTCCGTCGCTCCTGTGCAATCGGTGAGGAGCAGGCATTCGAAGCCCCGGTCATTGGCCTCCCGCATAGTCGTGTGGACGCACACATCGGTCGTGATGCCTGTGAGGATCAGGTGAGTGATACCCACGGTGTGCAAGATGTGCTCCAAGTCTGTGGCATAGAAGCTTCCCTTACCCGGTTTATCGATGATAACTTCTCCGGGAATAGGCACAAGTTCAGGGATAATGTCCCAACCAACCTCACCGCGTACCAGAATGCGCCCACACGGACCCATTTCGCCGATGCCGGGGCAAACGTTCTTGCTCCGCCAGACCTTATTGGCTGGCAGGTCAACAAGCTCGGGACGGTGTCCTTCCCGGGTATGGATAACCCGCATGCCCGGCACTTTGCGCACGACATCCAGTGTCCGTCGTATGGGCTCTACAGCCGCGCGAGTCATGCTGATGTCGTAGCCCATCGCGTCGACGTAACCGCCTTTGCCACAAAAGTCGGTCTGCATATCTATAACCAGCAGTGCGACCCGCTCCGGCGAAATTTCCCCGTCGAAGGGCCATATATAGGGATCGGCGTTTACTTTGAATGTTTTCATTGCTTCCTCTGAATCCGGATAAGCCGTGGTGCAGCCCGTTGATGGTCAAGGATATGAGCAAACGGGATCGGACCACCACAGCAAATTGTGAAAAACCGCCGGGCGGTATTCACCCAGCGGTCAGCCAACGCAGACCGAGTCAGTTTATTGAACAGTACCGATCACGCCCTTCACAAAAAAGTTCATCTGCTCTACAGAAGCGGACGGCATGGTGGTACCTTCCGCCGCAACTACGGTGCCGTCCTGTTTCACAATTGGGCCAGCCCACAGCGGATCTTTACCCGACACGAAGGCCTGTTCTTTCTTGGCGATCAGCGCTTTGGTCTTGTCGGTAACGGATGGACCGAATTTCGTCAGCTTAACATCGCCGGTCGCCAGGCTGCCGCGGATGTTTTCCGATTTCCATGTGCCTTTTTCAATACTCTCGACGATCTTGGTCATCATCGGCCCCCAGTTCCAGGCGGCACCCACCAACCAGCCCTTGGGTGCAAATTTACTTGCGTCGGCGTGATAGCCAACCACGTGCACACCGCGTTTTTCAGCAGTTTGGACAATGGCAATGGGAGAGTCCACGTGCATGGAGAGCACATCTACTCCGGAATCAATCAGTGCATTGGCTGCTTCGGCTTCCTTCGCAGGATCAGACCATGTACCAGTCCAAACAACGGTAGTGGTCACTTTAGGATTGACGCTTTGGGCGCCACGAGTAAAGGCGTTGATATTGCGGAGCACCTGGGGGATTGGGTGCGCGGCGATGAAGCCCAATTTACCGGATTTTGTGCTTGCGCCTGCCGAAATGCCCGCTAGATACATCACGTCATCGATGTCGGCAAAATAGGTGCCCAAGTTTTTTGCCAGTTTGAATCCGCCCGAATGCATAAAAGTAACATTCGGATACTTCTTGGCAACCTTAAGGGCCGGATCCAGGTAGCCATAGCTGGTGGCGAAAATGACCTTGTATCCGGACTGTGCCAGACGCTCCATCACCCGTTCCACATCGGCGTTTTCCGGGATGTTTTCAAAGTAGCTGGTCTTGACATCCTTGACGTGCTTTTCCATATAAAGCCGCCCCTGATCCTGGGCGTAGTTGTATCCATAGTCTGTTTTTGGGCCGACATAAATATAGCCGATCTTTGTTTCGGCATAGGCAGTTGTGATAGCGGCAAACAGCCCGATGGCGGCCAATATGCTTTTGAATTTCATGCTTTGCTCCCCGTTGTGATCAATGTTAAAAAACGTCAGAAAAAAATAGATGCTTTCCTGCTTCCACACTCACAAATCCGATGCAGAACCAGCCATGCCAAAAACCGCTAGCGAAAAATTGCAGTGAGTCCCTGAGGAGCCCCTCCTTCCTTGTTTGCCAGATAATAGCTAACCAGTAAAACAAGCAGCGTCACGACATAGGGTATGGTGGCCAACAAGTACGGAGAGACGGCCACACCAGCCGTCTGCAGCCGCAGATAGAAGGCTTCCGACCCGCCGAACAGTAGTGCTGCAGGCAAAGCCAGGAAGGGATTCCAGCGGGCTACGATAACCAGACCGACTGCGACCAATCCTCGGCCTCCGGTCATGTTCTCAACCCAGTCGCGCGTGTAATCCACGGACATCGCCGCGCCAGCGAAACCCGAGAAAAATCCTCCAATCAGAACACCCTGAACCTGGACAAATGCCGGGTTGATTCCTGTCGCGCGGGCAACCTGGACGGACTCACCTACGGATCGCCAAATCAGCCCGGTTCTTGTGCGGTACAGCCATATTCCCACTAGTGGGGTCGCGATCAGACCGATGATCACAGTAGGTGTCAGTTGGGAGACGAAAGTCCCAAGTATTGGCACGGTCTGCCAATGTGCTGATAAAAGGTGATGGAATCCATGTATTTTTTGGCCCACATATGGAATTCCATAAAACGAGGTCAGCCCCATGCCCAGGATCAGAACGGCGATACCACTAGCGATTTGATTTGCTTTCAGACCAACACAAAGCCCGGCGTGCAAGGACGACATCAGCACGCCTGCCAATGCGCCGACCAGGAGTCCGATCCAGGGATTACCGAAACTCAGGGTTGCAGCGAACCCGGCCAAAGCGCCGACCAGCATTTGACCCTCTACGCCGAGATTGATAATGCCCACCCGCTGGGTAAGCGTTTCACCCAGAATTGCGAGCAGGATTGGCGTTGAGCTGCGCAGGGAAGAAACCGTCAGATCGCTGATGTTAAATGCGGAAGAGTCAAGCATGGTAGCCTCTCAGTTTCACCCAGTTCATGACCACCAATGCGCTTACGAACAACATCCCTTGCAGGATAATGGCGCTGGAGGAAGGAAGTTGCGCGAACAACTGTAAAGCGTCGGCAGAAGACAGCAGGCCACCAACGAGAATGGACATTGGGATAATCCTCAAAAAACTTTGTCCCGACAGCCACGCCACTAGGAATCCGCTCCAACCGTAGCCACCGGCCAAGCCCGCTTGCAGCCTTCCCTGCATGACGGAGGTTTCAGCGATACCTGCGATCCCGGCCAGGAGCCCGGAAATCGCCATGACGATAATGACGTTGCGCTCATAATTCAAACCCGCACTCAGAGCAACCCGTTGGTTACTGCGCATTACTTTCAAAGCGATGCCCCAACGACTGTAGGTCACCAAAACGTGAAGAATGAGTGCAGCCACAACCCCGATGACCAATCCTAAATGCACTCGCGAGCCGAAAAAAGTGGGCAATATGGCGGCATCCGGGAAGTTGGCGGAGGCAGGCCATCCCAAATTGCTTGGGTCTTTCCAGGGTCCATGCACCACATAGTCCACGAGTTGCAGCGCGAGATAGTTCAACATGAGGGTGCTAATTGTCTCGTTAACGCCGAGCCGCGCCTTGAACACGCCAGGCACCGCTCCCCAGAATGCACCGCCGAGACTCGCTGTCAGGAGCATGAGTGGCAGCACAACCCATGCCGATCCATTCATCATGCTCAGCACCAGTGCAGTGCCTGCCATGGCACCGAAATTCATTTGCCCCTGAGCCCCTACAGTGACAAGACCGAGCTTGGCCGGAAGTACGACGGCACTGGCACAAAGCAGTATTGGGGCGACTTTTACCAAGGTTTCGGACCAGGCAAAGCTGTCACCAAATGCACTCTTCACCATCTCCAAGAAAAGCGCTACCGGGGCATGCCCCTCAAGCAGAAAAAACCCTGCACCCAGAGCCAAGAATAGGCATGCCGATGCCAGGATTGGAAATACTTCGGCGCGCAAAACCCGGCTTCCATTCATGCCGTCTTCCTCGCACCTGTCATGAGTAATCCGATGGTCTGCCTGTCTGCTGATGCTGCGGGCAGAATACCGGTAATTTTTCCATGGGAAAGAACCGCGATACGGTGCGCGTATTGCAACAGGTCATCAAGATCTTCTGATATCCATAGAATGCATGCGCCTCTTTCAGCGTGCTTGAACATCTGCTCATAGATCGCCCGAGTGGATAAAATATCCAAACCCATGCTCGGGTAGCAAGCTACGACCAAAGACGGCATGCCGGACAACTCCCGCGCCGAAACTAGTTTTTGCAAATTGCCGCCGGATAAATCCTGTGCCAACTTGGTTGGATCCGATGGCCGCACGTTAAACTCATCAATTAGTTTCTGCGCCTGAGCTTGCTCAGTCTGTTTTTTCGGAAAGAAAGGCATACCGACAAGACGATGGAGACTAAGGTTGGTGGTAAGGTCAAGGTCCGACGCCACACCGTTTTCCAGAGGTTGTTCAGGGATATACCCGATTTTGCTGTTCCGGTTTGGATTAACTGGTTGCCGCCCCAGGCGGCTCACCACCTCCCCATCCAGTATCACTTCGCCGTTATCCAAAACAGCCAGGCCCGCGACCGCATCAGCCAGCAGACGCTGTCCGTTTCCTGCAACACCGGCAATGCCCAGAATTTCTCCCGGAGCGAGTTGGAGTTCGATGTCAACGATAGCGGCACGCCGATCCTTGGCGCTGATGCTCTTGATCCAAAGTTTTTGAATGTCCTTTTGCGGGCTCTTGACTGATGGATTGGCAGCTACTTGATGCTGTCCCATCATCAAAGTAACCATCTCGTCGATGGTTTTCCCACGTGCGTCGGCGACCTCCACCAAGCGACCAGCGCGCATGATTGCGACCCGGTCAGCGCACGCTTCCACATCTTCAAATTTATGGGTAATAAGCACCACACTACGGCCGCTGTCAGCTAATTGCCTAACCAGCGCCCACAGCCTTTCCGACTCCTGAGGCGTGAGTACGGCTGTAGGCTCGTCAAGAATGACCAGTTGTGCATTCAGGTTAAGCACTTTTGCCAACTCCACCAGTTGCTGCTCTCCGATAGCGAGGTGGCGGACAAGTTTGGATGGATCAATATCACGAGCAAGTTTGGTTAAATTCTCTAAAACAGTTGACCATACAGGGCGGTGCCTGCTTTGCCACCATGGGGACTTTGGGTAAGCCAGCATCAGGTTTTCCGCCACACTTAACGCCGGAATCAAGTTGAACTGCTGAAATACCATGCCTATGCCCAAGGCCATTGCAGTGCGAGGCGTATCGATTTCCACTGTGGTTCCGTCAATAACGATCTCTCCCGAGTCACCTTGGTAGAAACCATAGAGGATTTTCATCAAAGTGCTCTTGCCTGCACCATTTTCACCCAGCAGCGCTAACACCTCGCCGGCTTTGATTTCCAGGTTCACGTCCGCGTTGGCAGCGACTTCACCGAAATGTTTGCTGATACCTCGAAGTTCGATATGCATGAAGTCGGCCCAAATTAAAATGCATCATTGCATGCAACAAAGCAAGTTACATGCCATTTGATTGAAACTAAACCGGTGCTGCTGGCAAAATCAATACCCTTATAAGGGGAAAGGGGCAGAACTAAGACTGCTTCCTCTATAAACTTTATTTAGCCTCCTACATTTTTGAATTTTATATGGGACGATTTCTGCCATGATTACCCTTTACATGCACAAAGGAAGTGCAAAAATAGCGAAAATCGCACCACAACAGGATCATATCCAAAAGATCTGTAAGCTATTTTTAGCCCGCGCTCCTTTTACGGAAATTTAACTACCTGGCTGGGTTCGCTGCGCCGTAATGGAAAGCGATACATATGCTTCCTCAAAGCAGGCAGACAAGACCGATACTGATCTAGATAATGGTCCTGAAGACCTTATGGATCTTGCCTGTACAAACAACATTAACGCCGTACTTCTTGTTGAAATATGTGCAAACAGTGCGCTTTGGTGCGGACGAATTCCGCATCCGACAGGGTTTCCACGCTGCGTGGGCGCGCAATGTCAAATGGCACGATCTCTGCAATGCGTGTCGGACGCCGCGTGAGTAACAGAATTTGATCCGATAGGTATACAGCTTCTTCAAGATCGTGAGAAACCAGGACCATCGTGGTGTGAGTTGCCAAGAATACTTCCTGCAGTTTGTCTCGAATGAACAGCGTCATCTCGTAGTCCAGCGACGAAAATGGTTCATCGAGAAAAAGTACTTCTGGCTGCGGTGCTAGCGCACGCATGATTGACGCCGTCTGTTGTTGTCCACCAGACAACTCATATGGGTAGCGATTAAGGTCGAACTGCACATCGAACGAAGTAACGAGTTCTCCGACACGATGCTCAACCTCTTGCTTAGTCTTGCCCGCTAGCTTCAGCGGATAACGGATGTTATCGATGGTGCGCATCCAGGGGAACAGCGCGTCACGGTAGTTCTGGAATACGTAGCCGATAGTCGTGTCACGCAGTGACTTGCCATCAAAAAGTATCTCGCCGCTGTCGACCGGAACAGGGGGTATCCGCGATTTTGTGTAAACGGGAAATCGTTTAAAGCTGCGGCATGCGCTCATCGAACATGATCGTGAACCGATTTAACGCGGCCT
>NZ_BGOW01000008.1 GCF_003851125.1 Sulfuriferula multivorans
CGCTACGTTAAAAACGCTTCCTCATTCCTGGCCGCAGTCCGCATACGCTGCTTGGTGCTTTGGCTCGCTATCTCGTGACGACACTATCTAGGGTCAGGTTTTCTGTATTTGCAATGAATTCGATTAGTTGATCGTTTTGAGATTTCCCTCGAACTCGATCAAACTGTTTGGCAGTTTCTGTTTCTTTGTGAGTATTGACTAAATTTTTCAACCTTCGCTTGCGGTCGTCCAGGTAATAATCTTTGCGGCTATCAGTTCTCAGGACAGCGGACAGCAATGGATTCTTCAAGCGTTTGGAAGGTTTTGTGGCTGTTGTTATTGTCCTTTTTGAAAGCAGCGCGCCAATAATAAACACCATGAACTTCGTTAATGAAGCGCTGTAAGCAATGTGCCGTGGGCGAAGCTCAAGGTAGCTAAGCAATTTTTCAGCGGCAAGCGGATCGCCCTCTTTGGCGCGCTCAAGCAATGCTTCAAGACGCGGTTCATGCTGCCGGTAGTAAGCGCTCGTCTGCCGGTCATCAATAACGGTGAATCCGGCAGCCTCGACTATTCGCAATGCATCTTCAATCTCATTCATGCGCACCCCCTCGAAGTGCCCTTCATAGGGTGCCACCCCAAGCGGTGAAGGATTCCGCTTTTCGCCTGGCCGGGCTAGGGGTGGCAAGGGGTCGGACTATTCGCCCTCGTTTCTCGCACGTTGTGCCAGTTCATCAGTTAATAAGCTCGCCACTCCAAGAGCAAACAATGGGTCTTGATATGCCACTCCAGTGCTGTCCACAATGCAGGATCGGCCCTTAAGCATACCGCCATATACAAGACCTATAAGCTCGCCTCGCTTTGCTTCCTGTAACAAATATTCCAGCGCGTCTATTGTGTCTTGAGATTCACGATCTTTAACCAATTTCAGACTATGAACGTTATCAGTGGGCCGATCTTTGGAAATTTGGAGCGGCGAAGATCTGTATTTTGAAGCGGCCATGTTGTCTCTCCCATGTTTAATCCAATACCCGCCTAGCGAGCTCTATTCCATCAGGTTGCCGAATTTATCATCTGCATGATGGGCGCTTTTTGGATGGAATATATAAACCCATTTTCGCCTTTGAAAATATCGAATTCAGTGGAAGTTTCTCCGGAAATTACCTGTCCGTCATCTTTTGTAAAGGCAAAATGAATTGATGCACCGCAGGTCAGATGATCCGCTTCTGCATTCCTGCTAGAGACGTAGAAATCTGACAGATTAACTTTTGAATGCTCGGCGATTCTCTTTTTGCTCGCATCATTAAAAGAGGCTCCCATTTCTTTTTTTACCAGGTCGTCGATGTATTCATTGGCGATATTTGTGACGAGAGAACTCGTAGTTTGTTTGGTATCTGGTGACCAGCAGTTTTCCAGCTTTTGACCCGTTGGATTGGGGGTCGAACACCCAATAAGCGCGGAAGATAAGACCAGAGCAAAACCATGTCCTAAATGATTCATTTTTATTCCCCTTGTAATTTGTAAAACGCTCAGCAGATGATGCTGTTGTGGTTACGCTGTGGCCTTTGATCTAGGCGCTGGAGGATCCGTTCACTTATTGCTGGTGGCAATGGCTGCTTTAGCGGACATCAGCGTTGCCCCAAGGAAGGCGGCAAACTCCGGGTCAGCCTCGCGCCTTTCTTCTGTAGCTTGCTGGTTAATTTTGGCTATAGCTGCGCTGCGCTTGGCGCTGTCAAAGTTGATCGTTCCGGATTGAATCGCACCTAAAATTTGTCCCGCTGCAATATCGAAGGCGGCGAGAAAATCGGGAGCAAGAGAATAGCCACTCTCCTTGCCAGAGGTGGCGGCGTGGCGTATTGCTTCCAGAAACCACTCGGCACACTCTAAAATCGAGGTCCGATACTCATCGGAATTTGCAGATAATTTGGCTAGTTCTTTGGCCTCGTTCTCGCGTATCTTCTTGAGGTTGTTTGCAATCATCTTATTCTCAGCCTCAGCGGGAGAAAATGCCTTCTGAATTACGTATCGGTCTTTACCTCTGCGACGGATTGAGATGTGTTCGAACTTTAAATCTTGATTTCCTGCCAATAGACGCCCTTTTCCATCCTCAAAAACAATAGTAGCGGAATATTTATTGCTCGTCGGCTTCCCGGGCAGCCATTCTGATTGCACCAAGCCGGACGCTACTAAGTCAGCCTCGGTTCCTGTAAATATTCTCCCCCAGCAATACTCCATTACTTCCAAACCGTCGTATGGTTTCGCTGTATCATTCCGATTAGCCATGATGTAAAGCTCCTGTTTACGTTGTGGTTAGGCTGGTTTGATGGGTTCAGCATCTTGCCAGCCGCTTTGCCTGAAACCGTCAGGCGGCGATCCTTTCCAGCGGCTTGATTTTCGGGCCGGGCTGTTGCTCGGCTTGCCACAGGTCAAACTGCGTTTGCATGCCAAGCCATACATCGGGGGAAGTGCCAAGCCATGCCGCAAGGCGCAAGGCCATACCCGCCGTTACTCCGGCCTTGCCGTTCAGCACCTTGGATAGCGTGACGCGGGAAACCTGCAATTCCTTTGCTGCCCTCGTGACTGTCATGCCTTCCGGCAACCATTCCCGCAACACTTCGCCGGGGTGCGCCGGGTTGTGCATTCTGCTCATGTTGTGTTCTCCTAGTGGTAATCCAGATAATCAACCAGCTCGGCATTTTCGCCATCAAAGGCGAAGGTCATGCGCCAGTTTCCATTTACCGTCACGGAATAATGCCCGGCAAGGTTGCCTGTCAGGGCGTGCAGCTTCCAGCCTGGCGGTTCATATCATCCGGGCGCTTTGCGCTGTCCAATGTGGTCAGCAATACGCGCAGCTTTCCGGCATGGCGCGGCTGTATGCCTGCCTTGCTCCCTGTTCGGAAGAAGGCATCCAGCCCCTTGTGACGAAACGCCTTTATCATGGTTTTATTGTATGCTGTTAATTAACACTTATCAACCAAAAGGAATATAACGGGCGCACTTCATTGCTTCACTACACGCAAACCCGCTTGCACTGGTACAAACTCAATTCCCGCCTGCTCCAATATCCAGACTTCTATTTTGTCGTGCCACATCCGCAACAGATCCAGCGGGCGGCGGATGTAATGCTTCTCGGCGAGGGCGCTAGGCTTATGCCCCATGATTTGCGCTGCGATTCCTGTAGGCGTTTCTACCCACTCGCACAGTGTGCCGAATGACCGGCGCAAGCCATGCAGCGATATGTGGGGAAGGCCAGCAACTTGTAATGCTCTTTGATGCGCTGCTCTCGGCTCGGCAATGTAGCCAGTGGCGGCGGTCGGGCTGCTAAATACCCACTTATTCCGGCGCGGCAGGCTGGACAACAAGTGCGCCATGTAGGGCGTCAAGGGGATAATGCGCAGCCCTTCAACCTTGTCGCGAATGGTCATGCTGCGCCATTGAAAATCCACGTCTGTCCACTTCAACCGGGCCAGCTCTTCACGGCGGGCACCCGTCAGCAGCAGTCCCTGCAGGTATGCGGATTGCACCGGGTTTACTTGCTGGCGGACAGCGGCGAACCAAAGCGGCAATTGCTCGCGCTGCAAACAATCATCCTTGACGGTTTTGGTAGGCATGGCATCGCGCACTTTACTGCTTTGCACAGCACCGGCCGGAACCAGTCCGGCAAGGTCTTTCTCGGCCTCCAGCCAATTCAAACAGCCGCGCAGCAGCCGGAACGACAAAGCCGCGTAGGTTGGGCGCGTTTGGGCTTCCTTGTCGAGCCAGGCGGCGATTGTCTCGCCTGAGAGGTCGGACAGCTTCACATCGAGCAACGAAGCAAGCGGGCCTGGCTCGGTCAGTCCATTGCCGCGCTTTTTCACCTCGCCACCACGCTGCGCAACTTTTAAATGATCTTTAGTATGGCGTGCGCTCCATTTGGGGCGGCGGGCTTTGATATAGTCCGGCCAAACATCGGACAGGGTAACTTGTTGGCGCTTGGCTTCGGCAAGCTTGGCAGCGGCAGCTGCGGCGCGCTCCACTTTCTGTTGGCGTGGATCTATGCCTTGATCGGTCAAACTCTTGAGCCGGGTTGCCTCGGCCTGTGCCTTGCCTACAGGCCAAGTGCGCACATCGCCTATGGTCAGTCGGAGGGTTTTGTTGTTCAAAGAGGTTTCGAAGATGAATGACTTGGCACCACCAACGGTAACGCGCAATCCTAAGCCGGGCGTTTTGCCGTCCCAATAAATGCTTTGCATCTTGCCTGGTGCGCACTGCAACTTCGCTATCAGACCGGCTGTGAAGTTTTCCCGCTTCGCCATAATCCGTACCTCCAGAATTGCCTACACAGAGTTCCGTGTAGGGGCTGTGTAGGGGAATTATATCAACAAAGAGGAATGAAATGGAATAGTTAAATTGAGGTAAAACGAGATAACCTACTATTTTTTAACGTTTTGTGTGATTTATCGGAATATCCATCAACACCAATAAACGCCATATCCTACTGATTGAAAATCCGCGTGTCGGCAGTTCGATTCTGCCCCTGGCCACCAAGATTGCTGCGGCTTGATTCTAACTAAGCCGCCTCTCACTCAGTAACACCGTGACAGAAACGTGACAACTCGATCACGTTTTCCTTCGTAACAGACTCAATTCTCGATGCAGCCACCGCCGGGTATTCATCTGTGTAATTACTTGGTCAATCAGCAGCTTACGAAGCGCCGTGGCAGTTCTATGCTGGCGCCGCTTTCGTCCTCTTCATCACACCATATCGGTCATTTAGTTCCTTAGCGCCACCTAACAAACGAATCTCGAGGTCTCGACTTTTAGCCAACCGCTGAAGGTTGAGGTAGATGCCCTCTACAAGATCACCTATACGTGTAAGCCCAATCGCAGTAGCACACTCCAGTGACGTACGCTTGTAATCCCCGTCTCATGGTTTCTTTGCGGGCAGCACAAGCGGCGCATCAGTATCGACACGCAGATGAAAGTAATGAGTAAGTTCAGGTTTAGTGGGATGGACGTTGTACAGAGAGAAGTCATGTGCAAACCCACACCTTAGGGAATAAAGAGCAGAAATCTCTTGTCTTGTAAGCCCCCCAAACGTCTCAAGGGCATGAATGAACGGTGTGATCTTGCCTAGAGACTCTTGTGCCAATCCCTTCCTGGTGAGACATGTCCCAATTAGGTCGAGCAATGAGAGGTACCCGAGTGCACCCACCCATGAATCATGCTCATTATTGGGAAGCCTCTCACCCGTCACAAGATTTCGATTGGTTGCGGATCGACAATCCACAAGCCCCTTGTACAGCGAGGAAAAAAACTGGACTTCTTCGCCTCCAGTGGGAGCGGATAGAAAGTAAGTTATTGCGGCTGATTCATCCATTGAATGCCCTAGCGATAGTACTGTTGAGGAACGCCTTGCCAAAAAACCATAGCGTGACAGATCGGATATTACCTCAGCGGCAGTGGGCGAGCGATTGCGTGCAATATATGAACAAAAACAATAAGTTATTACAATATAAAAACCGCGTGTCGGCAGTTCGATTCTGCCCCTGGCCACCAAGCAACACGCTAAAAAATAATAGCAACCGCAAGTGTCGCGTACATTCCTATCTTTTTTGTCAGAATTTCCGGCAAAACATCAACAAGCATCCCGCCTGCAAATCGCAACTCATGATTTTATTGCATCCCTGACATGGTCACTGTTATTGGTACATCGTCACGCCGCGAAATCTGATATTCCGAACAACATAGGCCTGGGCGTCACGTCTGTAAGATGGACCGCATCATCAGCAACTAGGCAATGGTACGGAACAGGAAAACCGCACCCACTATGATGCAGAGTATGCCAACGAATTTTTTAAGGATGTGGGTATCCACGATGTGAGCAATATGGGCACCGAGAAATACGCCGCCTATTTCAAAGACAATAATGAGACCGGCTGCTCCAAAATCGATGGACCCGTAACGCAAGTTGCCCAACGTGCCGGATGCAGCCCCCACAATCTGAATGACCTGGCTTACGCCGATTGCCGTGAGCGGAGAAAAGCCGGACAAGACCATCAGCGGTACGGATAGCACCGGGCCGCCCACGCCCGTCAGCCCGGAACCGAATCCGGCCACAGCGCCAATGCCCACCAATAGCAGGCGCTGTCTGTGCGGATGGCTTCCCCATGCGGCCTGCATTTCTGCACGACCGGCGCGCAGCGTATAAATACCCGCGAGGATGATAATCACGGCCAGAATCAAAGCCAGTGAGGGTGCGTTCAGTCTTGAATTTGCCCACGCGCCCAAAAAACCCGCCACTGCCGCCCCAGCACAAACCGGTTGCGCCAATTTCCAATCGATGCTTCCCTGCCGATGAAAAAAGAGCGTGCCAGCTATCCCCGCAAAAATAAACGTGAATAACGAAGTCGCCATGCTCTGGTGGATCGCCATGCCGGTAAGCATGGTTAATACTGAAGGAAGCAGTATCCCGCCGACACCCACCGATCCGACCAGTATTCCCACGCCAACCACCGCGAGCAATAGTGCAATGCCCCCTAACATGCGCGCCCCTCAAACCCGGATATTGCAATAGGGAACGTCACGCCTCGCACTCAAGCTGTCTCAAATAGCTCCATGGAAAAATCCCGCGATCATGTCCGTCATCAAAGCCGATCTGCATCGCATACGACCCCACCGGCACAATCGAAAGGATGCGGATATCTTCCGGGCAGGGAATGTCTTCGTGCCTGGCGGTTAGTTGCCGGCAGGTGGTACAGCGACAGGCGCGCCGCAATGCAGCGTCTTTAAACCGGCTCACCAGCCCGTCACTCCAGTTGATCTCCAGTTCGCGTGATGCGGCAAGCTGTCGTATCTCGATCGGTATTGGTTCATTTGACACGATTATTCCCTTTGCTCCATGCGCTGTTGCGCCGCCTCTTCAGCAACAGGAACGCGCGCGCATTCGTGCGCATTGCGATTTTTCTCGTCCAGAAGATAACTCAACCATAAATTGCTCACTTTCTCCTGCACGCTGTTTTGCCCCTGGCGTGCCTTGAGATTCACGAAATCCACCGCGAACAAAGGTTGATGTTGATTGAAGCACGAAAACACGATGCCTGCCGGCAACTTCGTCTCCGGGTCATGGTGCTGGCACAGGCACTGGGCGCAAACTTCCTTCATCATGCATTGCATCGGGCTATTCACTGCCACCAGCGCTTTGAGCTGCGGTTTCAGTAAATGCCGCAAGGTGGTGCGCAAGGCGCCGGACATGCGTTCCATCGTAGCCGGGTTGTCGGACAGCAGCAGTGTGTCCGTGTGCCCCAGCCAGTTTGAATAGCTACCCTCGGTTTCCAGGCAGGCGCTGATGTAGTCGTCGACGCCATGCGTAAAGCAGCTGTCCTGCGAGCGTTTGCAATGGAGCGCCGGACCTTCGTCGAGTATCCATATCGCCTGGTCGGACAGGATTTCCATAACCGCCTGAACCGCTTGCGCCTGTTGCCCATTACGAAAATGCCCGATAAAGATGATCTGATTGCCCGCAGCATGCCACGCGGTGCTGCCATCAATGGTGCTGGTCACGGCAGAATGCCCACCCATGACCGTGACCGTTTGATTCTCAGGCATGGGCAGGCCGGTACCGGTCGGTCCCATCAGTATCACCGGCTCTCCTGGCGTTAGCTGGGCTGCTATTCGGCTGGAGGCCCCGACTTCGTTCACCAGCAGCTTTATTTCTCCGCTCTGTTTATCCACGTCGATGCCGTCGATGGCCATGCCTTCCATTTGCAGCACGGTTCCCTGCAAATTTTCGGCCCGCGCATGGAAGTTTTGCAGCCGGTAAATCTGGCCCGGCTGCCAGTTCTGAGCAGCCTGGCGCGCCCGTACCGTAACGCTCATCACATTGCCGCCCAAACGCTCCACCTGGGTGACCACCGGGCAAAGCCAGCTGTCCAGATTTTCCACAAAACCTTGCCAGGCAGCTTGGGTGGCCGCATCAACCGGCGCCTGCAGGCGCTGCGCGAACAGCGTTGTGATCTCGCGTGCGCCCTGTTTTCCGGAAGCCATGGCCTTCACGACGCTACCCTGAAACTGCGGGTGATTATCGCCATAGATGCTGATTCGGTGTTCACCCTTTTGATACGAAGTCAGGAAGCCGATATCCGCACTCTTGCAGTTCCCTGTTGACGCCGCTCTGCGCAAGCTTGTCTCGCCTGTTAGCTGTTTATGCGTCGCGAAATATTTGCCGTCCATCTCGAACTCGCCTGGGTGCTCGCGGTTGTAAACCGTGTTGGGGCTGCTGCCTGCGGCAACGAATACCGAGCGCGCGGGAAGCTCGATCTGTTCTCCGCTGTCGACCCAAGCGCCCTGCGGATCCTCAACCAAGCGGCGAAACATCATGCCCTGAACATGGCCCGCTTCATCCAGCACCGCTTCTGCCGGATCCAGCCCTTGCGCATAAAAAATCCCTTCTTGCAAAGCCTTTTCAATTTCTTCATGATTGTGCAGATAAGCAGGCGATTCGTTCATCCCGCGCCGGTAAACTACAGTTACGCCACCCCATGCCTGCAACAGCGGCGCAAAATTCGGCGTTTCGTTGGCTACGGTTGCACGTCGCCGTTCCGCGCGAATCAGCCTGCCATGAGCCAGATATTCTTCAAAAATTTCCTGCTCTACTTTATTTAAAGTGGCGCCCCAGCGGCTCGCCAAAGTTAGCTTTTCAAAGCGCTCCAGCATCTTCTCGACTTGTAGTACGTAGTAAGCCTGGACTTCGGTTGCCGTATCGATGGCGCTGAGTCCACCGCCTACAACAAGTGCCGGCAACCGCACCTGCAGATTGGCCAGGCTGTCTTTTTTCGAGGCGCCGGTGAGTTGCAGCGCCATCAGGAAATCACTGGCCTGACGAATGCCATGCGCCAGGTTGTTCTTGATCTGGATCACCGTAGGCTTGCCGGCACCGGTCGCCAGTGCAATATGCTCAAAGCCCAGTGTCCAGGCATCGTCTATGGTCATGGTGCCACCGAAACGCACGCCGCCGTAAACCCGGAAATGCCGATTGCGCGCCAGGGTCAGGTACACCAGCTTGAGGAAGTTCTTGTCCCAGCGCACCGTAATGCCGTACTCGGCCACACCACCGAATCCGCTCATCACGCGTTCATCCAGAGGTTCATTCAGGTCGCTTACGTGTTCGATGGGAGCGGGAACCTGCCCGCCAGCCCCGGTCCAGGTTTCATCGAGCGGCTCGATTTTCAAACCGTCGATCGCCACCACGCCGAATCCGGATTGCAACAGATGATGCGACAAATTGAAGCCGGCCGGCCCCGCGCCGACGCAGAGAATTCGCGTGCCGTGGTGAGGTAGCGCATAGGGGCGGTCTCGATTGAGCGGGTTCCAGCGCGTCAGCAAATAATAGATTTCGAATCCCCATGGCCAGTTCAGGACGTCGGTCAGGATGCGCGTTTCGATCTGCGGAATATCGACCGGGTCCTGCTTCTGGTAGATGCAGCCTTTCATGCAGTCGTTGCAGATGCGGTTGCCGGTGGCAGGCACCAGGGGATTGTCGATCATGATCACCGCCAGCGCAGCCAGCGTATAGGCGTCCAGCTTCAGCGTATGCGCTTCCGATATGCGCTCTTCGAGCGGGCAACCGGTGAGTTCCACACCCAGCGAATTAGTGCGGAATCCGCCATTTTCCTTGTCCGGAAATCCCCTGGAGCAAAAGTCGCCTTCATGATCATGGCAGTAAACGCAGTAATGCACATGGTCCATCGTTTCGCGCAAATTGAAGCGCGGGTCTGTCAACCCGAAACCGTCACGGCGCCGCTGCCGTTCTGGCAGTCCGCCGACCCGCCCGGCCGCATCGTTCTCCACAGGCGCCGTCGGCACTAGTTTCATGTATTCGATTTTTTGCGGTAGTTTGAAGCTGACCCATCCGGCCACGTTCGCCTTGCCTTCCGGGGTGTTGTAGGCGGCATAAGCCCATTCTTCCAGCAGACTCAGGGTATCGTCGGCACCGGACTCCGCAGCCGATACCCACAGTCTGGCAACGGCCAGTTCCCGATCGGTTGTGTCCTGTGTATCCAGCTTCTGTTCCAGCAGGTCATCCAGCATTTCAAATGAGCGGGTCACGGCGCGCTTGCGGCGTACGCGCGGTTTGATGAATTTTTCCTTGAACACGTGAACGGGCTCATCAAGCAGCTGTTGTCGTCTCAAGCCATTGCGTGCTGCCTCAACGCCGAAAGCGTCCACCAGAAAATCTTCCAGACACCGGCCTGCATCGATGAGCAATCCTGACTCTGCTACGGCACTGGTCTCAGCTCCGTTTCTATATGCCAGAAATTGCGCTGCCAACTGGCTGTCGCGTTGCGTCATGAAGCCCAAAAACAATTCATCCAGTACAGGCAGGCGCTCCGCTTCGTAGATGTCTGCGTACTTGAATCCGGGCAACTTCAATTCGAATGATTTCATCTCTGCTCTTTCTTAAAACAATTTCCATTCATTCAGGAATGCATCTGAATCGCCTGCATTTTTGTTAACCTCATAATCACGATAAGACATGTAATTACAAGTTGTTCTACAGCAAGCCAGACCCTATCGCCTGGCTCCCGGTTAAATCAGTTCAGCCACGCCTTGCGGACCTACTTCCATACCGAACCCGCCCATTCCTTCTTTGAGATCGCCGCCCATGGCCTTGAAGCTTTCTCCGCGGATAAGCTCATGCAGCTGCCGTTTCAGCTGGAGAAATTCATTTGACGTCGTCATTTCCGCGACACGCGGCCGCGGCAGCGGTACTTCGATTTCCGCCTTGATGCGACCGGGTCTCGCGGTCATCACGTAGACCTTGTCGGAGAGGAAAATGGATTCGTCGATGTCGTGCGTGATGAACAGCACGGAGAGCCGGAAGCGTTGCCACATGTTGGTCAGGATTTGCTGCATCACGACGCGCGTCTGTGCATCCAACGCACCGAAAGGCTCGTCCATCAGCAGTACCTGTGGGCTGGTTGCCAGCGCGCGGACGATGCCGACGCGCTGCTTCATCCCCCCCGACAACTGATCCGGATAATGATTTTCGAACGCGAGCAATCCGGCCAGGCCGAGCAGGGTTCGGGCCGCTGTTTCCCGTTCACTTCTTTGGCGACCTTGCATTTTCAGACCGAACTCCACGTTCTTGCGTACCGTCATCCAGGGAAACAGCGAGTATTGCTGGAATACCATGCCACGCTCGGCGCCGGGCCCGCGCACATCCACTCCATCGACCAGTACGCTGCCTCCCGTACGTTTGACGAAACCCGCCACGACATTCAGCAGCGTTGATTTTCCGCAGCCGGATGGGCCGAGTATGGAGACAAATTCACCCGGTTTCACATCAATGCTGACCTCATTGACGGCATCGACCACATTTGCACCCGAACCGAAGCGAACGTCCAGATTCCTGATTTCCACGTTGCCTTTATCTGCCATCATGCCTTGCTCCCTCCGTTCTGGTTAGCCCAGGGCATGCTCAAACGCCCGATCCAGCGTATTGCCGTGCTGCAGGCCAGGCCCAGGAATCCAATGACGATCATGCCGATGACGATGTCGGAATACTGGATCAGGGAATAAGCTTCCCAAGTGAAATAACCGATCCCGTATTGACCGGAAATCATTTCTGCGGCGATTAATGAAACCCAGGCCACACCCATGCCTACCGACAAGCCGTTGAAGATTTGCGGCAGCGCGGCCGGCAAGATGACCTGCCGCAACAATGCGGGCTCTTTCGCGCCAAGACTGCGTGCGGCGCGAATCAGCACCGGATCGACACTCGTCACGCCGTGCACCGTGCTCAGCAGGATCGGAAAAAACGACCCGAGAAAAGTGATGAAGACGATGCTGCCCTCGTTGGTCGGCCACAACATGATGGCGATGGGTACCCAGGCAATGGCAGGAATCGGCCGGAGTATTTCAAGAATCGGGGACATGAGTTGCCGGGCCAACCTATAGCGGCCGATGACGAGCCCCAAAGCAACGCCGAAAACCACAGCGATGCCAAACCCCAGCAGGATTCTACGCAAACTGATCAGCATGTTTTGGTAGAAGCTGTCGTTTTTGCTCAGGTCCACCATCTCCTTGAAGACATCCAGCGGTGCCGGGATATTGGTAAACCGGACATAGAAGTCGACCCGATATTTCACGGCCAGGTACCAGGCACCGATGAACAGTGCGATGGAGATCAGTGCAAGCACCGCGGAGCCGATATTGCGTCCGACACTGTCTGCCAGATTTCTCCAGACTGCATGGCCGGGAGAGGTCTGGCCAACCGTTTGTTCGGCGATCACTTTGCGCTGGTCATTAGCTGGCGTTGCCGCCCTCTCCGGCGCACTTGCCGCATCGTTTGTCTCTTCGTGATAGTTAATCAGCTCTGCGGTTCGCATCATTACCTCCCCACGCTTGCGGCTGCAAGCGCTTCGGTATAATCCGCAACCTTGCCCCCATGCTTGGCTGCGTACGCAGCGGCATCATTTTTCAACAGGAACGGGACGATGGAAGGGTGTTTTGGCTGTTTGGCATCAAGGGCATAGAATGCCTTGTCAGCGAACAGCTTGATGCCGTACGTCTTGTCGAACAGGTAAACCACATCTATCTTCTTGCCTTCGGATGTGGCTTTCTTTACCGCAGCCAACGTACAGTCCGGCGAGCTATAGGCTGTAATGGCACCATTTTCTATCCACACCTCGCCGCCCGCCCTGGGGTCCTTGATCGTCTTCTTGCACAAGGGATCCATGCCGCCAATTTCATACCCGGCAAAACTCGCCTTCTGCTTGTCGTAATCCAGGCCTTTTTCCTTGAAAGCCTCGCGGATGTAGGACTCGTTAACCCAGGCATCGGCATTGAATTGCTTTACCTTCCCCATGCGCTGCAGCACGCCGGTGTCGTATTTGATGGTCTCTATCCATTTCGGCTTGATGGTCGGGTCCAGCGTGTGGATACCGCTTGGCCCCAGAAAAATATAGACGACCTCTTTTTCGATCTTGGTCCAGTCCTGAATTTTTTCTGCAGCCAATTTTGGGTTTTTGCGAACCCAGTCGTTCGCATCCAGCAGCGCTTTCAGATAGGCGACGACGACTTCCGGGTATTTGTCCGCAAAATCCTTGCGCACCACGATGCCGTGCATGGTCGGTACCTTGGTCTCGACGCCGTCGAAGATTTTGCGCGCAAAGCCGCGGTAGGGAAGCAGTTCAGCGAATGGCACGAAGTCCGCATGCGCATCGATCTTGCCCTCCTGCAAATTGGTCGTACCGACTTCCGGGCTCTGATTCGACAGCTTCCAGAAATCATCCTTCCAGCCCCTGTCCTCCATCGCCTTCAACAGCATGCCATGGGCGGCGGAACCGAACGGCACGGATATGCTCTTGCCCTTCAGGTCGGACAGTTGGTAGTAAGGCGAGTCCTTGCGCACGACGACGCCATTGCCTGCACCATCCTTGTTGTACGCAATAATCGCGACCAGTTCGCTCTTGGTGTCGTTACTGTTCTGGAAAGTGGCGCCATTCACCAGCAATGGATAGTCACCCATCATCCCGATCTGCAACTTGTTCGCGATCATGCCGTTGGTGACTGGTGGACCGGATGTGAAGTTCTGCCAATCGATCTTGAAATGGATATCCTTGTACTTGCCGGTCTTCGGCAAGTATTTTTCCAGCAAGCCCAGCTTCTCCATGACTATTCCGGCAGTGACTGTATTGGTCGTGGTGTTCTGGATACCGATACCGAGAGTCACGTCTTCAGCATGTGCCACCACCGTTAAAAATGCCGAGGACGCCAGTGCCGCAGCTGCGAGTAGCAGTTTAAATAATGATGCTTTTCTTCCGGTTGTATTACTTGTTAGCCGCGTAATCACAATAAGTACCCCTTTTAAAATAAGTTACACCTGTATTTAAATAGGCAACTTTCATACCCAGCGAGTATTTTTTATAACAACCTGTTTTATTGAATCTTTATCCTCTTGCCACTGTGTTCCATGCCCTTCAAGCGTGCGACCTGTTGTGGCGCGCACTGCATTCATGCGGTGCACATTTCAACCTGTTTGCAGATACTGAAATTTCTCCTGCACACCCATCCATTCATCCGCATCTGCAGGCGCATCCACACGGGCACTGATGACCGGCCACACTTGCGACAGCTCTTCATTCAGGGCCACGTATTTTTCATACTCCGGCGGCAAATCTTCTTCAGCGAAAATTGCACCGGCAGGACATTCATCCACGCACAGCGAACAGTCGATGCACACGGCTGCGTTGATCACCAGAAAATTGGGACCCTCATGGAAGCAATCCACCGGGCATACCTCAACACAATCGGTAAACTTGCAACGGATGCAGGGTTCGGCAACGATATAGGTCATAGTTTTTTCCTTTCAGCCTGCTTGATCAGCGCGCTATCTGCGTCATGGCCAGCTTGGCCAGTTTGCGCACATCCGGATCGGGGTCTTCGAGCGCTTTTTCCAGTGCGGGCAATGCTGCGGGATCACCCACTTCACCCAGGGCGACCGCGGCTTCCTTGCGTAAATTGCTCACCGGGTGCACCAGTGCCTCGCACAGCGCGGGCAAAGCCGCACGACTCCTGAGCCTGCCGAGACTGCGTGCAGCCTTGATCCTGACTTGCCAGTAGCTGTCCTGCATTGCGGCAATGAGTTGCGGCACCGCGTTTTCCGCGCGCAACTTGCCCAGTGTCATGACGGCTTCCTCGCGCACCTGCCAGGATTCATCATTCATGGCATCGGCCAAGGCAGGGAACACAACAGCCAATGCCGGAGCAAAGCCGAGTGCTCCCACCGCGATGCGCCTCACTTCTGAATCTGCATCCTGCGTGGCCACCTTGGACAATGATGCCAGCGCGCGCGGATCTTTGAGATAACCCAGCACGCCGACCGCCGCCTGTCGCACATCGGCATCGGCATCGGCAATGGCTGCCAGGGCGGGTTCCAAACTACCTGCCACCTTGAGTTCTTTCAGCGCCCGGAAAATCGCTGCCTTGGCATATCCTGATGAGGCATCCAGCGCGTTCAGCAATACTCCGCCGAGACTTGCGTCTTTCAGTTCACCTAGCGATAGCGCTGCATTGGCGCCAACCTGCGGATCGCTATCCGTCAGCACGCCAATCAGCGCCGTCACCACTGCTTCGCTCTCGTAGCCTTCCAGAGCAGCCGCTGCCTCGGCCCGAACATTGGCATCGACGTCTTGTAGCGCTTCGATTAATAGCGGGACGATCAAGTCCTCGTCTTCGCTGTCGGCCAGATCCATCAGCGCAATGCGTCTGATTTCCGGATCGGCGTCGGTCATGCGCTGCATCAGCTGCGCTGATAGTCCATCTTGAATGCTGAGTGCGGTCATGATCTGGCTCCAGGCTTAACGCAACAAATAGGGAATATCGACATGCACGGCCCCGGTCGGACAATCTTTCTCGCAGGGCATGCAATACCAGCACTCGTCGAATTTCATGTAGGCCGTGCCTTTGGCAAGATCGATTGCCAGTATGTCGAGCGGGCATACGTCTACACATACGGTGCAGCCCTTGGCGGCAATACATTTTTCTTCATCTACCGTGACAGGCACGGTTACTCGGTTCAAGGCGTAAGTCATGGCATCTCTCCTTTAGGCAGCCGCGGGTTCTTTGACGATGCGAAGTTTTTGATAAGCGGTTTTTTCTTCCTCGTCGAGGGCAACGATGTAGGGTTCGATCGGCCGCGTGAAACAACTCATGTTGCCGTTGGCATCTTTCTTTACCTGCACATGCACGAACCAGTCGGCGTCGTTTTTCTCCGGATAATCCACTCGATAGTGGTACAGACCCCAGCGGCTTTCCTTGCGGTACAGCGATGCCTGTGCGGCCATCTCGGCGCAATCGCGGATGGCGTGTATCTCCATTGCGCGCATCAATTCGTGCGGATTCGTTGCACTCATCCGGGAAAGATCCTCTTCGATTTCTGCGAAGCGCTGCAGCCCGATTTCCATCTTGCGGGTGACTTTAGGTGGCTGCAGATAGTCATTGACCATGCGCCGTAATTTGTACTCGACCTGGCCGGGAGGAAGTCCGTCGACCACATCCAGCGGCCCCCATACGCGCTTGCGCTCTGCTTCAACCTGGGCGTTATCGACCGGCGGTAATGCGTGACTGGCACAATATTCCGCCGCACTTTCACCGGCCAGCTTGCCGTAAACGAACGCGCCTAGCATGTAGTTATGCGGCACGCAAGCCAGGTCACCGGCAGCGTACAAGCCCGGCACGGTGGTTTCAGCATGCTCGTTGACCCACACGCCTGAACCACTGTGGCCGCTACACAGACCGATCTCGGAGATATGCATTTCCACCATGCCGGTGCGATAGTCGAGACCGCGTCCTTCGTGAAAGCGTCCACGGCTCGGCCTTTCATTGGTATGCAGAATCTCTTCAATCGTGGAAATGGTTTCTTCGGCCAGATGATCCATCTTCAGGAACACCGGCCCGTTGCCGCCTTCGAGTTCCTTGTAGAACTCCATCATCATCTGGCCGCTCCAGTAATCGCACTCGATGAAACGGTCTCCGTTTGCGTTAGCGGTATAGCCACCGAATGGACCGGTGACATAAGCGCAGGAAGGGCCGTTGTAATCCTTGATCAAAGGATTGATCTGAAAGCACTCGATACCGGAAAGCTCGGCGCCAGCGTGATAAGCCAGGCTGTAGCCATCGCCCGCATTGGTGGGGTTTTCATAAGTACCGAACAGATAACCGGATGAGGGCATGCCCAGACGCCCGGCTGCGCCGGTTGCCAGAATGACGGTCTTCGAACGGATCACATAGAAATCGGCAGTACGGCTGTCGACTGCCATCGCGCCGGCAATCGCACCCCCCTCATCCAGCAGCAAGCGGGTTGCCATCAGCCGATTGGTGATTTCAACGCGCCGCTTTTTCAGTTGCCGATACAGCACTTTCTTCATGTTGTGTCCTTCCGGCATGGGCAAAACATAAGTACCGATGTGATGGACTTTCTTGACCGCATAATCGCCGGTCTCGTCCTTTTCAAATTTCACCCCCCAGCTATCCAGTTCCTGAATCATGTCAAAGCTGCTGGTGGCATATTTCATTACCGTCTTCTGGTTGACGATACCGTCATTAGCGACGGTGATTTCCTTCACATACTGCTCGGGCGTGGCATGACCGGGGATGACTGCGTTGTTGAGTCCGTCCATTCCCATGGAGATGGCGCCGCTACGTTTGACGTTGGCTTTTTCCATCACCAGCACGCGAAGCGCAGGGTTCTTTTCCTTGGCCTTGGCGGCGGCCATCGGCCCGGCTGTTCCACCGCCGATCACCAGTACATCCACTTCCATTTCGATGGTATTCATTGAATGCTTCTCCTTGTTCTAAATGAATCGACGTTAAATGCGGCCGCGTTCGACGCGAAGCCGGTATTGGAAGGCATCGCCGCGGTAGTAGAGATATTCGAAATCAAGCGGCTGGTTGTCAGTGGTAAATGTCAGACGCTCAATGCGCAAAACCGGTGATCCTTCCTGCAAATGGATCAGCCTGCCCAAGGATTCGTCCGCCAGCATGGCCTCGATCTGCAGTTCTGCCTGGCCCAATGAATAACCGTAGTCGTTTTCCAGAATCAGAAAGATGTCGCGGTGCGCGAGGTCTTCCTTGATCAGCCGTTCGCCGATTGATTTCGGCAGATAGGTCACGTCCAGCGAAATGGGGGCGCGGTTCAGGTAACGCACACGGCGGATCTCGGACACCATTTCGTTCTCGCCCAGGCCCAGTTTCAGCGCTACTGTTTTGTCGGCAGGAACGATCTTGAAACTGATCACCTGCGAGAAGGTTTCATAACCCATACTGGCCATTGCTTCACCAAACCCTTGCAGCTTTCCGAGATTCTGGAATGCCTTGGGTTGCGATACATAGGTGCCCTTGCCATGTATTTTGAAAATCAGCCCTTCTTTCTGCAGGTCACCCAAGGCCTGCCGCACGGTAATTCGGCTTACCTCAAAAGAGCGCGTCAATTCGCTTTCCGACGGCATTTGCTCGTGGGCCTTGTAGGTCCCATCCAGGATGCGGTTCCTGAGTATTTCCTTGATCTGCGTATACAGCGGTACAGGCGACAGGGACAGTACGGTTTCTTTTTTCGGTTCCATTGATCAACCACTCCGTGCATATGTTTACTTGTTATGACAAGATGAGATAAAGCAAACCGCATGCCAACGTATTCCAGCTTATGCGATACCTGCCATCATATTGATATATATGAAGTTATATCGCTCCGAAATTTATAACAGGGGGAATTTATCTGGCACTGGAATCGTGCTCACTGGTATAGAACGCACTGAATATGTGCCGACGCAAGCTCCAGTTATTACCGAAACAGGGCAAATGCTCAGCCTGGCCGAATCTGCGGCCAGGCTATATATGCCGAAGGAAAATTCGATACGGAGGCCTGTTACTCGGGCTGGATAAATATCCAAGGTTCAGTGAATCCATTTGCGGGATTCTGAAAATTGGACGGGAGAGTTACCCGGCGGACGTCAGGTACAGGGGGAAATCTTAAATCAGGGATTCAGCCCGATCTTTGGGACCAGGAAGGACCAAGGCACACAGCGCCGGACGGCTGGGCGCGAAATCTATCTTCCAGCAAACATCGCCAGTGGCGTTATATTCTCTATCAGCATCGTGGTGGCAGCCTGTGCGGTGAGCGGCTCGCTTAACAGGTACCCTTGTATTTCATCACACTCCATCCTGCGCAGAAAGGCGAGCTGGTTTTCTGTCTCCACACCTTCGGCTATCAGGTTCAGATGCAAACCCTTGGCCATGGCAATAATCGCGGTGACAATTGAAGTATCGCCATCGCGCTCAATATCCGCGATAAATGACTGGTCAATTTTGATGGTATGGATGGGAAATTTTTTCAGGTAATTGAGCGAGGAGTAACCGGTGCCAAAATCATCGATTGCAATCTTGATGCCGCTGGCGCTGAGTTGTTTAAGCTTTTCAACGGTACGCTCTACGTCTTTCATGATCAGGTTTTCGGTAATTTCCACTTCCAGCATGCCCTGATCCAGGCCATGCTGGTGTAGCGCATTCAGAATGTGTTCGACAAAGTCAGGCTGCTCCATCTGCCTGGGAGAAATATTAATGGCCAGCCGCACTGGCGGCAGTTCCCGGGTTTTCCAGACTTTAAGCTGCTGACATGCGGTATCCAGCATCCATTTGCCAATTGCAGTAATCATGCCGGTTTCTTCTGCAAGCGGAATGAATTCCGCCGGCGAGATCAGGCCACGCACTGGATGTTGCCAGCGTATCAAACACTCAAACCCGACGATGTGTCCGCGCTTAAGGTCAACCTGCGGCTGATAGTACGCAACCAGCTGGTTGCGTTCCAGGGCATGGCGCAAGTCGTTCTCCAGTGACAAGCGATTGGAGAGCGGCACATTCATGCCCATATGGAATAACTGGCAGTTGTCGCGGCCACAGGTTTTGGCATGATAAAGCGCGATGTCGGCATGCTTGATGAGACTGTCACCCGTTTCGCCGTCAGCGGGATAAAGCGATACACCGATGCTTACTGTTGCGAACAATTCCCGATGGTCGATATGGAACGGCTTGCTCAACGCAACAGTCACCTTTTCCGCAATGCTTCCTACCACTTCGATACCACTGATTTGTGGCAACAACAGACAGAATTCATCCCCGCCCATGCGCGCGAGCGTATCGCCTTCTCGCAAACATCCGTGCAGGCGTGCGGTCACCGCAAGCAGCAATTCGTCGCCAACAACATGGCCCAGCGTATCATTGACCACTTTGAAATGATCCATGTCCAGACACATCACCGCGAACATCTCGCTACTGCGGCGCGCCTGGGCAATGGCAAGATTGAGGCGATCCTTGAATAGCACGCGATTAGGGAGGCCAGTCAGCAGATCGTGGTACGCTTGATAGTGAATCGTTTCTTCGGCTTTTTTACGCTCGCTGATATCCTTCGCCACACCGTAGGTGCCCAGGTAGCGCGATGCAAATTTGTTGTCTGGCTGCTCGTACATGCCAATCGCGTTGAGTTCCACCACCAGAATCCGGCCTTCAGCCCCATTGGAGCGTGAGCATTCCTTGCATTTCAAGCGCAGCTCAACATAGCGTGAGGCACGTTTTCCAGTGCGGCGTTCATTAAACACATACTGCGCCTGATTAAAATCGTCGTCGAAGACCACGGCAGTGTAATGCTGACCAAGCAACTCGTCGTGCTTGTAGCCCAGCAGAGATTCGACACGGTCATTGACGAAGGTAAAACGACCTTCACAATCCAGGGTATAGATAAAATCCGGTGAGCTATTGACCAGGAATCGATGCCATTTTTCCGACTGTTCCATCTGCTGCAGCACGGATCGGTTTTCCAGTTCCAGCCGGCGGCGCTGGATGACATTTCCAACACGCTTGAGCATTTCATCGGGCTGGTATGGCTTGCGCAAGAAGTCCTGGGCTCCTCCGCGCAGCGCGTTGATCACCGAATCCACCGAGTCGTCGCCACTCACCACAATCACCGGCGTATCCAGACCCCGCTTGGCGATGAAATCCAGTACCTCGGTGCCATGAATATCAGGCATGAACAGGTCCAGCAGAATCGCGTCAAAATGCTGACGTGCTATCTGCACCAGCGCATCGCGACCGTTGCGCGCCGCACTGGCTTCATATCCGTTTTGCAGCAAAATATCGCGCAGACTGTCGCGTAACAATGGCTCATCATCCACCACGAGGATGCGCGGCACACTGAATACCTCGTGCACCTGGCCGTCAATAATGCGCTTCTTTAATTCTGCCAGCATGAGTATCCTCGCTAAAGACTAATGGCGCTTGCCGTTGGCCGGAAGACGCACAATGAATGCGGTTCCGACGGGTTGTGCCTCACACTCGATTACACCGCCAAGACCCTTCACCAAACCGTGAACGATGGATAACCCAAGACCTGCGTGATCTCCATCCTTGGTAGTAGCCAGCGGACGGAATAATTGGGTGCGGATTGCTTCCGGGATACCGGGACCGCTGTCTTCAATACGCAGTTCAACCCACATGTCCGGGCCTTGTTGCAACCGGCTTGTCGCAAGGCGCAACTTGCCGCCTTCGGACATTGCCTCTGCCGCATTTTTAATCAAATTGTGCAGTATCTGCTTGATTTGACCGGCATCGCTAAGCAACTCCGGGAGATCGGCCGCAAGCAAGGTTTCCACCTGTACCCGCCCTGGGGTAAGCAATGTGGGTTTGAGCAAGCCCACCACTTCGAGCACCAACCGGTTTATATCCACCGCTGCGGCTACTGCCTTGTTGCCGTTTGTCTGCCCGCCCAGCAATCCTTTAAGCAGGCTACCGACGCGATCAATTTCGTCAGTAATGATTTTCAGGTCACCATGCGCCGGGTCATCCTGGGGGAGCTTGGCTCCCAAAATACGCAGATAATTTTTGACAATATTGAGCGGATTATTGACCTCATGCATTATTTTTCGTGCCTGCTCGTTACGCGGTGCCGATGCGGCCTTGACAGCCTGTTTTTGGCGTAGCGCCCGCGCAGCCTGCCGTATAAAGCGCGTCAGCAGAGGCAAACGTTCGTCCAGCAAGGCAACATCTGCCTGATCTATTCCGCATACCACTAATCCCATTGGCACGCCTGTATCCAGAAGCGGCAAACACAACATGCCACTTTTCCCGGTCAAGCCTATTACTTGCTCATCCAGCACCGTCAATGCCGTTGTATCAGGCTGCAGACTGTGTGCAGGCTGGCCCTGGCGCAGAGTCAGTGCCAGCATGCTGTATGGATCATCGGGCGGGATAAGTATTTGACTGGCCAAGCCTTCGGCAGCCTCACCCACACCCCGCAACATGCCATCCCGCCCTTGCGGCAGAAACAGCATCACATCCTTCAATCCAAATGCCGCCTGCAGACTGTGGTTAAGCGCACCGCGCCAAGCCGCATTGTCAACCGCAGCAAACATGCCGTTTTTCAGTGTATCGAACATCACCATATCACGTACGCGTTCTGCCAATTTCTCGCGAACTCGCTGGTCAGCCACTTCCTGTGCCGACGGACTTACTCGGCCAGGATCAGCCCGGTGGCGCCGGCGCTCGCCTTCTTCTGTGCGAGTGGCGGTATCTGCCAATTCCGCCACCGGCTCGGAATTCAAGCCGAGGCTATGTTCTGCCTCATGCAAACGCTCATGGGCAAGCTGGGCAACTGCCTGTGCATCGGCAGGTGACAGATTCAACAAGCTCAACATTTGCGCATCATGCGGTTTGTTCTCGTCCAGTTCGGTGAGGTGCTGAGCTACACTCACAATCCGCAACAACGGGTGCGCGTTGGTGAGTCGGGTTGCCGTCTCATGGTGATAACGTATCGCGTCCGCAAGGAACGAACGCATGCCCCAGCTACGTGCAATGGCGCCGCCCACCTCTGCATGGTTAACACCCAGCAAGCGAGACTCGCGTGCCATAAGCACACCCTCATCCTGCGAGTTGGCCTGTACATTGATATAATCGGCCGGATAGCCTGCCCATAGTGCATTTCGCCCAATATCGTGCAATAGACCTGCCAGATAAGCTTCCTCGCTATCCGCATAAGCTGTTTTGACCGCCAGCGCTTGTGCCATTTGCGCAGTGAGTACCGCATGCCGCCATAGCTGCCTGATTTTATACCAATCCGCGGCCGATCTGACGGTAGCGCCGATCAACGCCGAATTCAAGGCAATTCCCCGTACTTCTTCAACTCCCAGCGTCTGCAATGCAGATAGCAGCAAACCCTGTCGTGTCGACACCATGGAAATACGCGAGCTGGCGGAAGCAATCACCTTCGCGCTCAATACCGCATCTTGCCGTAACAACGCGGCAAGATCCCCTATGGTCACATCCTCCTGATCGCAAACTGCCAGTAGCTTTAGCAATAGATGCGGGAGCGATGGGAGCGCAGTTATGTCTATTTTTTCGAGCATTTTATGCAGACCAGCTCCCATGTCGTTCTTTATAATTTGAAATCATCATTTGTGTCAACGAAAATCAGGACTTTCTGGATACCCCGCCCGATAGTTAAAATAAATCTAAAGTTATTGCGTCAAGTGCCGCTTTTTTTGATACATTCCATTCCACGCGCCCCACTCCAATACATCATGAATGCCAAGCTATTTACTCTTCTGGTCGCTTCCCTCACTACTATATCGGTCGCGCATGCCGATCCCCGTAGCACTCGTACTCACCACTCCAACAGCGCGGAAAACAATATCGAGGCCGTATCCAGCCTGCAACTGAATGAACCACAACTCAATTCCCTATCCGTATTGGTACTGAATCAGGATAACGGACAAGCTTTATATCAAAAAAATATTGATACCCAGACCCCGATTGCTTCAATTACCAAGCTGATGACCGCCATGGTCATACTGGACGCGCATCAGCCCATGGACGAAGACATCACCATCAGTCCGCTAGATGTGGACTATTTACGTCACAGCAGTTCACGTCTGGCTGTCGGCACCACACTCAGCCGCGGAGAGCTTCTCCATCTCGCTCTGATTGCTTCTGAAAACCGCGCAGCTTATGCACTGGCGCGAAATTATCCGGGCGGACTCCGGCTTTTTATCAATGCCATGAACAACAAAGCACGCGCGCTCAACATGCAACACACTACATTTGAAGATCCTACGGGCTTATCCAGCAATAACCGTTCCACAGCTGAGGATTTGGCAAAAATGGTGGAAGCGGCCACTCATTACCCGCAAATACGCGACATCACGACCACAGGCAGCTATGAAATCACTCGACCAGCGTTGGTACGCGTAGGGCACAGGCACAAAAAAGAATGGCGACATATCGTAAAACGTGTCGAATTTCATAACACCAACCGCTTGGTACGCAATGAAAACTGGAGTATCGGACTGTCCAAGACTGGCTTTATCAATGAAGCGGGGCATTGCCTGGTGATGCAGGCAAAAATCGCCCGAAAAGAAGTTATTATTGTTTTGCTGGATGGCGGGAAATATGCGCGGGTTGCCGACGCTGAGCGCATTAAAGCCTGGCTGGAGCACCTGGCACCCACTACGGTCGCGCTCAAACTCGACGGCAGGTTCCAGCGGCACTCATCTAGTGCTTACGCGAAAAACTGAGAATTTTTGCCGGGGGGGAGCCGGTTACCCGACGTTCGGATAACAGTACCAAAGCCTTGTAAAATTCCGCGATCAGCCGCTGCATAGTGAGTGCGGCGCGTTCGTCGTAGTACACCAGGTCGAACGACACGGGATCTTCCAATGCAGTCCGGCTACCGGGATGAAAAGATTGCCAGGCCAACTCAATCAAACCGGGTCGTTCCCGATCCACAAAAATGAATTCTGCTGCATCGAGCACGGCCATATATTGCATGGTACGAATCGGCACAAATACACACCCAGTCTGACTTTGCACCAGCAACGTATGCGCGAGATTGTAAATGGCCGCAGGCAGGGTTCGCGTGGAACGCAACACCTCACTGTCAGGCCGATAAAAAGTTTCCTGCAAAACTCGCCCCCAAGCGTTCCCATGGTTGGCCTACAACGGACGCCATCAGTCTATCGGATTTGTGCGGATTATGTCTGCTGCCTGTTTCCCTTGGAAAGCCTGGATACTGCCTAGCCTAGGTAGCCCATGGCCCTGGAAATTTCGTCCGCGATTCCTTTTACCCTTCCCGACCATTTGTAGTTGATCCGATCTGCGGGTGCAGAAATAGACAACCCGGCTACCAACTTTCCTGAAGAGTCGCAAATTCCGGCTCCGATACAGCAAACCCCTTTTTCAGCCTCTTCTTTATCAATAGCGAATCCGGCACGCCGGGCCTTTTCAACTTCCTCCCGAAGTCTGTCTAGCGTGGTAATCGTATCCTTGGTAAAAGCCGGCATGCCGCTACGCAGTGCATACTCCTCGCAGCTTTGCTGGCCATCCTGGGCAAGAAATATTTTGCCGACCGCAGTAATATGCAGTGGCGCGCGCGTCCCGACCACCTGCACGACGCGCATCATTGACTTGGCCGCAGTCACTCGTTCGACATAGACGATTTCGTCGCCTTGACGCAATGTCAGATTCACCGTCTCGTCCAGTTCGTCACGCAGTTTTTGCATGAAAGGCAACGCCACCTGACGCACATTGATACGTGCCTTGACCAGATTTCCCAGCTCAAGCAACTTGATACCGAGTTGGTAGCTACCTGGTTCAACCCGCTCTACCAGGCCTTTTTCCACCATTACACCCAAGATACGATGCGCGCTTGAAGGATGCAGGCTGGTCTGTGCTGCCAATTGTTTAAGGCCCAGGGGTTCGACATGGTCAGCCAATACATTTAATAATTTCATCATGCGGTCAATGACTTGAATCGATGATTTGGGTTCATCCTTACTCAATTGCCTTCCCCTCCCGATCTTGATTATTGTTGCAGTGCAGTTGCAGCATATGAAACATAGGATCATTATGCAAAATATTTTCCCGGCAGCATAGCAGCACCAGCCTGCTTATGCCGTGATGGAGTGGCCTGACAGGTATTTGACTTGACTGCTATTGATCCAGGAGATGAAGTAATGCGTGTGGGTTTATTTGTAACCTGCCTGGTTGATGCGATGCGCCCTCGCATTGGTTTTGCCAGCCTCAGATTGCTGGAAGCTGCCGGGTGCCAGGTCGTCGTACCAGAAAATCAAACCTGTTGCGGCCAGCCCGGCTACAACTCCGGCGACCGGGAAACCGCCAAAACGCTGGCGCTAAAATTGCTCGATGAATTCGAGACCTGCGACTATGTTGTGGCGCCTTCCGGCTCCTGCGCAGGCATGATCCGGGTGCATTACCCCGACTTGTTTCGCGATGACCCGACCGTCCTGAACAGAATTTCCCTGCTCGCCCAGCGCACCTACGAGCTGGCCGATTTTCTGGTGAATGTGGTCAAGTTCGATGCAGCCCCCGGCCACTTTGCAGGCACGCTCACTTATCACGATTCATGTTCCGGGCTGCGGGAATTGGGCATACGGGACCAGCCTCGCGCCTTGTTGGCAACAATGCCCGGCGTAACCGTAAAGGAAATGGCAGAAGCCACCACTTGCTGCGGTTTTGGCGGAGCATTTGCAGTTAAATTCGGGGAATTGTCCACGCGCATGGCGGACAACAAATGTCGCCACATCGAAGCTGCCGGCGTTGACGCCATAGTCGCAGGCGATCTCGGCTGTCTGCTCAACATAGAGGGGCGCCTGCGCCGTCGCGGCAATCACACGACGCAGGTACTGCATATCGCGGAAGTTCTGGCGGGTAATGAGGGGGACGATTGATGCAAGTGTCTTCCATCCATTTCAAACGCTCGGTCACAGAAAAACTCAACGACGAAAAATTGCAGAATGCCCTGTCGCGCCTGCAAACCCGCTTTGTTGAGGGGCGTGCAGCTGTCATCGGCGAAATTGCCGATTTCGAGGAGACCCGCACCGCAGCGGCCGCAATCCGCGACCGCGTACTGAAGAATCTGGATCAGTGGCTGCTCCATTTCGAACAACAGGCCATTGCCCGCGGCGCCCTTGTTCACTGGGCTGAAAGCGGTGCAGATGTCAATCGCATCGTTACGGAAATTGCCACCCTGCATAACGTTCGCAGGGTCGCTAAATCCAAATCGATGGTGACCGAAGAGTGCGGCTTGAATGAAGCACTGGAGCACGCGGGCGTCGAGGTGGTTGAGACCGACCTGGGTGAATATATTCTTCAACTCGCCCACGAAGCGCCCTCCCATATCGTTGCGCCTGTGGTGCACAAAAACAAGGAGGATATCGCCGACCTGTTCGCGGAGAAGCACCAGCTACCGCGCAAAACCGGCATTCCCGAGTTATGCCGCGAAGCCCGGGAAATTTTGCGTCCTGCGTTTCTTGCAGCTGACATGGGCATCTCGGGGGCCAATTTCCTGATCGCCGAAACCGGGTCGGCGCTGATAGTTACGAATGAAGGCAATGGCCGCCTGGTCACAACACTGCCGCGGGTTCATGTCGCCATTACCGGAATCGAAAAGGTGGTGCCGACTCTGGAAGACGTTACCACCCTGCTGCGTCTGTTGCCGCGTTCCGCCACCGGCCAGTCCATCACCAACTATGTGTCGATGCTCACCGGCACAAAGGACGCTGCCGATCATGACGGTCCCGAACATTTTCACATCATCCTGGTCGACAACGGCCGCAGCAGCTTGCTCGGCGGCGATATGCAAAGCATGCTGCGTTGCATTCGTTGTGGCGCGTGCATGAATCATTGCCCGGTGTATCAGAACATCGGAGGCCATGCCTATGGCTGGGTATATCCCGGACCGATGGGCTCGATTTTGACGCCAACCTTTGTGGGTTTGGAGAATGCGCCAGACCTGCCTAACGCTTCTACGCTGTGCGGCGCTTGCGGAGTGGTGTGTCCGGTAAAAATTCCATTGCCGGATCTATTGCGCCAGTTACGCGAAAAGCAGATGTCACTAGGCCTGAAATCGTGGCAGGAAAAACTGGCTTTGAAGCTATGGGGATGGATGGCTCGTCGTCCTGCGGTCTATGCCATGGTGATTAAAATCACCGTTCGTATTTTGCATTTCGCCGGCGGCAAGGAACGCATGTTGCATCACCTTCCCGGCGCATCCGGCTGGACTGCTGGCCGGGACATGCCTGCGCCGCAAGGAAAAACTTTCCGGGAACTTTATCGCCAAAGGAAACTCTCTTGAGCGCGCGCGAGCGGATCCTGGCCCGGATTGGCACTGCAATCGGCAATCATGACGCTGAAATCGATGCCTATCTCGTCGAGCATCCACGCGGGCCGGCACCCGCGCTACGAGATAATCTAATCACACATTTCAGGGAGCGTGCCTTACAGTTATCCAGCGATGTAATCGAGGTCGCTCACCCGGGTGAGATTCCCGCACAGGTAGCGCATTACCTGGCAGAGCGGGGACTACCGCCCCGCGGTGCATGTTGGCCGGTTGTCGGTAGCCTGCCTTGGGGTGAGGCCAATCTGGAGATTGCAGTGCGGGGTGCCAATAGCCAGGACATGGTGGGCATCACCGGCACATTTTGCGCGATTGCTGAAACCGGCACGCTGATGATGCTGTCCGGGCCGGAAACGCCACCCAGCAACAGCCTGTTGCCGGAAACCCATATTGCCATCCTGAATACCCGGCGAATTGTGGCCTCGATGGAAGATGCCTGGGATCTGCTGCGTAAAGAACACAAAGCTCCACCGCGCGCGGTCAACTTCATTTCCGGGCCTTCGCGAACGGCCGACATCGAACAGACCGTTACGCTGGGAGCGCATGGCCCCTATCGGGTATTGATTATTTTGGTGAATGCCTAGAGCCTGAAATATTTGAGCATAGAACAACATTAGAATTGAATAATATTATCAATGGTTTGATTAATTTTGTATTCACACGAATTCTTGAAATCGGGAAAATAATCAGCTAGAGTATCCCACAGTGCAGCAATGAATTTTATAATATGAAATTCCGTCGCCGCCTTTCAGCGGCATGGAACCTGCCGTCAATCCGCCACGCGGTTTGACATTACAACCACGACCCATGGAGCAGTATATGAAAAATAGCCTTAAGACATTGGTAGCAGCGCTTGCGCTGTGCGCCTCCTCCGCAACAATTGCTGCGGAACCAATCAAGATCGGCGTTTCCGGCCCCTTCACCGGCGGTTCCGCACCGATGGGCGTCAGCATGCGTGACGGTGTGAAATTGGCGGCAGCTGAAATTAATCGCAGCGGCGGCATCCTGGGTCGCCAGATCGAGTTGATTGAGCGTGATGATCAGGCGGATAACAGCCGCGGCATTCAAGTCACCCAGGAACTGATCAACCGGGAACATGTGGTTGCAGCACTGGGATTCATTAATACCGGCGTATCGCTGGCAGCACAGCGCTTCTATCAAGAAGCGAAGATCCCGGTCATCAACAACGTCGCTACCGGCTCCATCGTCACCAAACAGTTCCTGCCCCCGCAATATCCTGACAACTACGTATTCCGCACTTCTGCCAACGACACCATCCAGTCTGCAATGATCGTCAACGACGCGATCGTAAAGCGCAAATTCACCAAGGTAGCCATCCTCGCTGACTCGACCAACTACGGTCAGCTGGGTCGCGAAGATCTGGAAAAAGCGCTGGCGGCGAAAGGCATCAAGCCGGTTGCAGAAGAAAAATTCAATATCAAGGATGTGGACATGACCGCCCAGTTGCTCAAGGCCAAAGCGGCCGGAGCCCAAGCGATCCTGACTTACGGCATCGGACCTGAGCTGGCGCAGATCGCCAACGGCATGGAAAAACTGGGATGGAAAGTACCGATGATCGGCAGCTGGACGCTGTCAATGGGCAACTTCATCGACAATGCCGGCAAGAACGGTGAAGGTGCACGCATGCCGCAAACCTTCATCCAGGAACCCAATACGCCGAAGCGCAAGGCATTTATTACCGCCTATCAACAGGCTTATAAAGTCGATCGCATTCCTTCCCCGGTCTCCGCTGCTCAGGGCTACGACTCAATGTACCTTCTGGCGGCCGCCATCAAGCAGGCTGGCAGCACCGATGGCCCTAAAATCCGTCAAGCGCTGGAAAACTTGCGTACCCCGGTCGTTGGTGTAGTCACGACATACAACCACCCTTACACTCACGACAATCATGAAGCTATCACCATGAATATGACCGTCATGGGTGAAGTCAAGGACGGGCGTGTGGTTTATGCTGACGAAGCTGATCTGGCAGGGCCGAAACAAGTCAAGCCTCATTCCAAAAAGTAATCTGTGCACAGGTTAAACCAGTAGCAAATCATGAGCCGGAAACGGGCCCCGTTCCCGGCTCATTTTAGATGGAAAGCTCCCTATGCAAATTTTCGCGCAACTGATTGTAAGCGGCATATCACTCGGCATGATTTACGCTGTGATTGCCTTTGGCTACCAACTGACATTTGCCACTTCGCGCACCCTTAACTTCGGTCAAGGCGAGGCGCTGATGCTGGGCGCATTGGTCGGCCTGACCCTGGTTGGCCATATGAATTACTGGCTGATGATCCCGTTGGTACTGATTTTCGGCGCACTGCAGGGAGTCGTGGTAGAACGCGTCGCCGTGCGGCCCGCACTCAAGAACAAATCCGAATTCGGCTGGATCATGGGCACGATTGCCCTGGCCACTATTTTCAAAAACGTGGCAGAAAACATCTGGGGTCGCGACGATCTCAAGTTTCCTTCCCCGCTCCCCGAATCCCCGCTCACTTTTCATGGCATCCATGTGCTGCCTATGGAAATCGTCGTTGTGATTGGCGCCCTCGGCATGATGCTGGCCGTGGAAATATTCAATCGCAAATCCATCTATGGCAAGGCAGTCGTGGCGACTTCCAATGACCGCGACGCCGCCGGGCTGATGGGCATCAATACCCGCATGGTGATCACGTTCTCCTATGCCTTGAGTTCAATGACTGCCGCTTTCGCAGGCGTACTGATCGCCCCGTTGACACTTACTGGCGCCACCATGGGCGTGGTGCTTGGACTGAAAGCTTTCTCGGTCGCAATTATCGGCGGTCTCAATAGCGGCATGGGCGTGATCGTCGGCGGCCTGTTACTGGGTATCGCAGAAACCACCACCGGCTTCTATCTCTCCACGGGTTACAAGGACGTTCCTGGTCTGGTACTGCTACTGCTGGTGCTCGCAATCAAGCCCGCCGGTCTGTTCGGTAAAACCGTTATCAACAAGGTATAACATGGGCGCCATCAAAAAAATCTCTCTCATTCTGGCAATCGCCGCGCTTGCGGTGTTGCCTTTGATCTGGACAAATCCTTATTACATCCACCTGATGGTGGTCATCGGTATCTATGCAATCCTGCTGCTTGGTCTCGACATCGTCGTAGGTTATGTGGGCGAAGTCTCGCTCGGCCATGCCGCGCTATTCGGGATTGGCTCCTACACTGCCGGCGTGCTTAACTTCCAGCTCGGCGTGCCATTTTTGCTCGCGGTACCGGCGAGTATCGTTGTGACCGCGTTGTTCGGCGCCATTCTGGCGCTACCGGCGCTACGTGTAACCGGCCCGTATCTGGCCATGGTGACGCTGGCATTTGGCACCATCGTGCAGATACTGATCAACGAGATGGATTTCCTCACCAACGGTCCGCTCGGGATTTCATTGCGCAAACCGGTCTTTTTCGGACATCAGGTTACCGGTTCCGACTATTACTACATTGTTCTGGTCGCGTTGCTGGCGACCATCGCGGTGGTCCACCGTATCGTCAAATCCTATCTTGGACGCGCTTTCGAAGCGCTGCGTGACAGTCCGGTGGCTTCCAACTGCATGGGAGTAAGCGTATATGCCTACAAGGTTTATGCCTTTGTGTTCAGTGCCGCCCTGGCGGGCTTGGCGGGGAGCCTGTTCACCTACTCGGAAGAATATATTTCACCCAATACCTACAGCTTCGAACTGACTATTCTGTTCCTGCTGGCGGTGATCATGGGAGGGCGCAAGACCCGTTCCGGCCCGATCCTGGGGGCCATCATTATCGTCTTGCTGCCCAATGTTTTGGGTGATATTGATCTGTTCCGAAAAATTGCAGTGGCGATGGCGGCAGTGGCTGTGCTTTATTCGGTTTACACGGTGATCACCAAAAAGCGCACCCCCCAACAGGTGGCCATTCCCCTGTTATTTACGCTAGGTCTCGCCGCTTTCGGTTACTGGATCGACAATATTACCGACTACCGGCTGACCATTTTCGGCGCGATGATCCTGTTCGTGGTCTATTACCTGCCGGACGGCATCATGGGATTTCTGCGCAATATCGTGCAGAAATTTCGGCCGCAGTGGATACATCGGCATGAAATCATCACTGATCAGGGTGATTCCCGACATGTCTGGTCGGTGCCGGATCGTGCTGTCACCGCCAACGGCAATTTGCTGGAAGCGCGCAATATCGTGATGCAATTTGGCGGCTTGAAGGCCCTCAATGAAGTGCAGTTGAATATTGCCAAGGGCACTGTACACGGCCTGATCGGTCCGAACGGTTCAGGCAAAAGCACGATGATGAACGTGCTCACCGGCATCTACACACCGACTGCAGGCGAGATCGAATTCAACGGCAAGATCATTTCCGGCACTGCACCTGCTTCCATTGCCGGCGAGGGTATCGCGCGCACCTTCCAGAACGTGCAGCTATTCGGTGAAATGACCGCCATTGAAAACGTGCTGGTAGGGCTGCACCATACCTATCGCAGCAATACGTTTGACGTCATCTTCCATACCCGGCGCTGCCTCAAGGAGAAACGCGAGGCGCGTCTGCGTGCCGCCAGTTTGCTGCAATTCGTAGGCCTTGCTGATCTGGCCAATGAGGAAGCACGCAACCTGCCCTATGGCAAACAGCGCCTGCTGGAAATTGCGCGTGCGCTGGGTCTGAATCCGAGCCTGTTGCTGCTGGATGAGCCAGCCGCCGGTCTGACCGCGCCTGATATCAAGGAACTGGTCGGCATGATCCAGAAGATCCGCGACCATGGTATTACCGTCATTCTCATCGAACACCACATGGACGTGGTGATGGGTATTTCAGACACCGTCACGGTACTGGATTTCGGTCAGAAGATCGCCGAGGGCAAGCCTGCCGCAGTACAGTCCGACCCCAAGGTAATCGAAGCCTACCTTGGCGGCAACGCCGATGCAGCCTAAGAGGTTCAATATATGTTACAGGTAAAAAATTTACATGCCGCCTATGGCAAGGTAGAAGTGCTGCACGGTATTTCCATCGAGGTTCCGCAAGGTAAAGTCGTCACCCTGATCGGTTCCAACGGCGCCGGCAAAACAACGACCTTGCGCGCGGTATCCGGCATGATCAAGCCGGCCGGAGGAGAAATCCGGCTCAACGGCAAGGACATCACCGGCCTGGCTTCGCACAAGATTGCCCGGACCGGTCTGGCACACTCGCCGGAAGGCCGGCGCGTATTTGCCACCTTGTCGGTCACTGACAATCTGACCCTGGGTGCCTTCCCGCGCCTGACCTTCGGACGCGAACGCGGCGATGTGCAGGGCGACCTGAATCGTATCTTCGAGTTGTTTCCACGCCTACAGGAACGCCGCAATCAACTGGCGGGAACATTGTCAGGTGGCGAACAGCAAATGCTGGCCATGGGACGCGCGCTGATGCTCAACCCCGAGGTATTGCTGCTGGATGAACCGTCAATGGGATTGGCTCCGTTGCTGGTGGAAGAAGTATTCCGCATTATCCGCGAGCTCAAAACGCGCGGCATCACCATGCTGTTGGTCGAGCAGTTCGCCGCAGCCGCTCTGAATGTCGCGGATTACGGCTATGTCATGGAAAACGGACGGATTTCCTGCCACGGGCCGGCCGAACAGCTGAAAAATGATCCTGCGGTAAAAGCAGCGTACCTTGGCGCGGCTCATTAAACCGGGGCATCACCAGAACAACCACGGAGACAGTGGCAGGCTCGGATAAACCCTATCCAGGGTGCAGAACATCCGGGCTGCCCTGATTCAACATCTGTCGTGATCTCCGTGATTAGAAATTTAGTATCGTTTCGCTAAATGATCTTGAACCGGCCCATCCATAATGCCCACCCTCATACACGCCCGCATGCGCCGTTTGCGCTGGACCAGTTACACACTGGTGATCATCGGCTACATGCTGGCGTTCTTCCATCGCCTGGCGCCCGCCGCAATCGCCAATAACCTGCAGCAATCCTTCCACACCAGCGGCGCGGGGTTGGGCAGCCTGGCGGCGGCATATTTTTATGCGCATACCGTGATGCAAATCCCGGTAGGTGTGATGGCCGACACCATGGGCGTGCGCAAAGTCGTTGCCTATGGCGCCCTGGTATCCGGCGTGGGTTCAGTGCTGTTTGGTGTAGCCGATACGCTGGCTCTCGCAACCCTGGGCCGCTTGCTGGTAGGTTGCGGTGTCGCCGCCATGTTCATTTCACTGATGAAGCTGAATGCCGTGTGGTTTCATGACCGCCATTTCGGCACCATTGGCGGCATGTCGCTGCTGCTGGGCAACCTGGGCTCTGTGCTGGCCGCCACGCCGCTGGTCTGGGTCGTCACCCAGACCTCATGGCGCAATGTCTTTGTCGCGGTCGGCGTGTTCTCCCTGGTGCTGGCGGTGCTGGTGTGGTTTCTGGTGCGCAGCCATCCGGGCGAGGCGGGTCTGCCCACCATGCGCGAACTGGAGGGCAAGGAAGCCCACCCCCATCATCATGGGCACTGGTATGACGGCTTGCTCAAGGTCATGAAGAACCGCGCCACCTGGCCCGGCTTCTGGCCCAACTTCGGTATCGGCGGCAGCCTGTTCGCATTTGCCGGACTGTGGGCCATCCCCTACCTGCATGATGTGTATGGAATGGAGCGCACCACCGCCTCCAATCACACCATGTTGCTGTTGCTGTGTTTCGCGCTGGGCGCATTGGCATTGGGCACTTTGTCGGATCGGCTCGGCAAACGCCTGCCGGTGATCATCGGCGGTCTGTTAGTGTATGTGTTGTGCTGGCTGCCCATCGTATTCGACTGGCATTTGTCGCCCGGCCAAAACTACCTGCTGTTTGCCGTGATGGGGTTCAGCGCCGCCGGTTTCACGCTGTCCTGGGCCTGCGCGAAGGAAGTCAATCCGCCTGCCCTGTCCGGCATGGCGACCAGCGTCATCAATACCGGCGCCTTTCTGGGTGCGGCGATACTGCAGCCGCTGGTGGGCTGGGTCATGGATCAGGGCTGGAACGGACAGATGCACGCCGGCGCCCGGGTTTATTCGCAACACAACTACCAGACCGGGCTGGGCATCATGCTGGCATTTTCCGTGGTCGGCCTGATCGGCGCACTGACTATCCGCGAAACCCACTGTCAACACATCATCATAGCCAGATCGTGATGAACTCAATTCATTCGGCATCAATATAACCAGGAGAGCAATCATGTCCAAACCAATTCTTCCCCTATGGATCAATGGTCAGCGCACCGAAAGCCGCAGCAGCCGCCGGGCCGACGTGACCAACCCGGCTACCGGCGAGGTGATCAGGCAGGTGCCGCTGGCCTGTCGCGATGATGTAACGAATGCGATTGAAGCCGCCAAGGCAGCCTTCCCGGCCTGGCGCGAAACCACGCCGCTGCGCCGCAGCCGCATCCTGAACAAATTTCGCGATCTGCTCGAAACGCATCGCGCCGAGCTGGCGCAACTCGCCAGTGAAGAGCACGGCAAGACGCTGGAAGATGCGGCCGGCTCGGTGCAGCGCGGCATCGAGGTAGTGGAATTCGCCGTCGGCGCGCCGCATCTGCTCAAGGGCGAGCACGCCGAGAATGTTGGCCGCGGCGTGGATTGCCATTCCATGCTGCAGCCGATCGGCGTGTGCGCCGGCATCACCCCGTTCAACTTCCCGGCGATGGTGCCGATGTGGATGTTCCCGCTCGCCATCGCCTGCGGCAATACCTTCGTGCTCAAGCCCTCTGAAAAAGTGCCTTCGTGCAGCCTGCGCATGGCGGAATTGTTCAAGGAAGCGGGGCTGCCCGACGGCGTGTTCAACGTGGTGCCCGGTGACAAGGAAGCGGTGGACACCCTGCTCAGTCATCCCGATGTGCGCACCATATCGTTTGTCGGCTCGACACCGGTAGCGAAATACATCTATGAAACTGCGGCGCATTACGGCAAGCGCGTGCAGGCCCTGGGTGGCGCTAAAAATCATGCCGTGGTATTGCCCGATGCTGCGCTGGATTTCACTGCAGACGCCATCATGGGCGCCGCCTACGGCTCCGCTGGCGAACGCTGCATGGCGATCTCCACAGTCGTGGCAGTAGGCAATATCGCTGAAGCATTGGTGGCCAGGCTCAAGGAAAAGGCCGAGAAACTGGTGGTCGGTCCGGGTGACCGCAAGGATGTGGACATGGGTCCGGTGATTTCGGCGCAGCACCGCGACAAAATAGTAGGCCTCATCGATAGCGGCGTGGCACAAGGCGCTACGTTGGTGACGGACGGGCGCGGCATCCGTGTGCCTGGATTCGAGAACGGCTACTTTGTCGGGCCGACCTTATTCGACCATGTTTCCACCGAAATGGATATTTATCGCGAGGAAATCTTCGGACCGGTGCTGATCGTGTTGCGTGTCGCCAGCTACGATGAAGCCATCAAGCTGGTCAACAGCAATCCTTACGCCAACGGTACCGCCATTTTCACCAGCTCGGGTGCAGCGGCGCGACGTTTCCAGCACGAGATCGAAGTCGGCATGGTCGGCATCAATGTGCCGATTCCGGTGCCGATGGCATTCTTTTCCTTCGGCGGCTGGAAGTCCTCGCTGTTCGGCGATCTGCATATGCACGGCATGGAAGGCGTGTACTTCTATACCCGCACAAAGGCCATCACCAGCCGCTGGCCGGAACAGTCGGAGCACAGCGCCTCGACCCTGGTGATGCCGACGCTGGGTTAAGTACAGTACAGCTCCTTCTCCATTCCACTAACCAAATAACGGCTACTTGTCCACGAAAAGCACGAAATACACGAAATGGGGTAGGCAGGCATTTCGCCGTAAGGCGGAAGCTCGCAAAATGTTCAAATAAAGGTGAATGTGGGTACTGCATTATTTCGTGTATTTCGTGTTTTTCGTGGACCCATCGCTTTTTAGAATTACCGGTTTAAAGATAGCGCAGCAGCATGGAATGCAGCGAATTGATGCCAGCCGGGTTTCGCCACTGCGCGCTCGTGCGCATGTTTATTCATACCGGAATGTTACGAAAACATGGATCTGAATCATCTGGCCAAATTGATGATCGAGGTAATGCTCCCCATCGCCATCCTGGTTGGCGCAGGAGCAATTTGGCCAGGCTACTTCCAGGAAGTCCCCAGCAAGACCTTGCGCATCCAGCTCAACCGGCTGGTACTCAACCTGTTTTTCCCGGCCATCCTGTTTTCCATCGCGGCGACCACACCGATTACGCCCGGGCTGTTGCTGGTACCGCTGCTGGGCGGGATCGGCTCGCTGCTGGCCGCCGTCGTGCTGTATCTCCTGCTTTATCACTCGCCGGTGGGACGCAATTTGCACAACGGCACGCGCGCTGCGCTGGTCGTGGGAGGCATGTTCGGCAATACCTTTTTCATCGGTATGCCGGTGCTGACTTTTCTGTATGGCCCGCAGGCAGCCCGCTATCCGGCTTTCCATGACATGCTGATGACCATGCCGCTGGTATGGAGCCTGGGTGTGTGGATTTGTACCCGGCTCGGCCCGCCGGAAGCAAGCGTCGGACGCCAGCCCATCTGGCGCGTGATGCTGGGGATGCCGCCGATCTGGGCATTCATTATCGGCGCCACATTGCATGTCACCGGTCTGGCCTTCGAACCGCTGGTTCATGCTGCCCGGATGATCGGCGAGGCCACCATTCCGATCATGATGTTCGTGCTCGGCCTGTCCATTCCATGGCGCAAACTAAGGCCAAACGGTGTGATTCTGACGACGGCTGCTGTCAAGCTGCTGCTGATGCCGCTGCTGGCATGGATCGCCGCGAAACTGCTGTTTGCGCCGGCGAATGAGCCGCAATATGCCGCAGTCATCGAGACGGCCATGCCCACCATGCTGACTATATTGATTCTGACCGACCGCTTTCACCTGGATACTGAAGCGGGAGCGCTACTGGTAGGATGGAGTACGCTGCTGTTCTGGTTCACGTTGCCGTTCAGCCTATGGCTGGTCCATCAATTCTAAAAAGTATTTTTTTGGCATTGATCCGGAAAGGAAAAGTTTAAGCCACAGAGAACACAGAGGCCACAGAGAGAGCACGGCTTTTGAGGTGAATTTTCCTTGGTGGACGAGTCCCGGAAAGGCGCCCATAAGTTATTTCTACTCTGTGTTCTCTGTGCACTCCGTGGCCAAAATCGTTTAAGGAAAAGTTTAAGCCACAGAGAACACAGAGGCCACAGAGAGAGCACGGCTTTTGAGGTGAATTTTCCTTGATGGACGAATCCTAGAAAGCCACCGATAAGTTGTTTTTACTCTGTGTTCTCTGTGCTCTCCGTGGCCAAAATTCTTTTTGAATTAAGTATTTTTGAAAACCTGATCGAGGAGACACCATGTCTATCAATACCGGTTTCATTGGCCCTGGCATCATGGGCTATCCGATGGCAATCAACCTGATCAAGGGCGGCCATTCACTGCACGCATTTGCACGTCGCGCAGAAGCCCTGCAAAGGCTGACCGCGGCAGGCGCTACGGGCTGCGCTTCGCCAGCCGAAGTCGCGGCACATGCAGATATCATTTTCACCATCGTTTCGGATACACCGGACGTTGAAGCCGTGTTATTCGGCGAGCACGGCGTGGTGCATGGCGCCCGGCCTGGCTCCGTGGTGGTAGACATGAGCACCATTTCGCCTACCGCCACCAAGACGTTCGCAGCACGCCTGGCAACCCATGGCATCGAAATGCTGGACGCACCGGTTTCCGGCGGCGAAACCGGTGCGATCAACGCCACCCTGTCTATCATGGTGGGCGGCAAGCCTGAGGTATTCGAACGCGTCAAACCGCTGTTCGAATGCATGGGCAAGAACATCGTCCACGTCGGCGACAGCGGCGCCGGACAGGTCGCCAAGGCCTGCAACCAGATCGTGGTGGCGGTGACCATCGAGGCCGTGGCAGAAGCGCTGACCTTTGCGCGCCGCAACGGCGCCGACCCGGCCAAGGTGCGCGCGGCGCTGATGGGCGGCTTTGCCGGCAGCAAGATCATGGAAGTGCACGGCCAGCGCATCCTGGACAACGATTTCAAGCCCGGTTTCAAGGTTGGCCTGCACCAGAAGGACATGCGCATCGTCATGGAGACTGCGCATCAGTTGGGCGTGGCTCTCCCCGCCGCCGCTCTGGTCACCCAACACCTCAATGCCCTGATGGGCAGCGGCGATGCGGATCTGGATTCTGCTGCAGTGGTCAAAGTGCTGGAACGCATGTCCGGCAAAGGTAATGACTAGGGTTGCGGCAATGGAAAAAATCGTCTTTCTGGATTCTGACAGCATCATTGCCGACATCCGGCGTCCGGCTTTTCCGCACCAGTGGGTGGACTATCCGGCTACAGCGCCAGATCAGGTCGTGCCGCGGCTTGCCGATGCCAGCATCGCGATCACCAACAAGGTCATGCTGCGCCGGGAAATACTGGAGCAATTGCCCGGCCTGAAGATGGTCGCAGTGGCCGCCACCGGCACCGACAATGTGGACATCGCCTGTTGCCGCGAACGCAATATCGTGGCGTCCAACATCCGCAACTATTCGGTGCATACCGTCCCCGAACACGTCTTCATGCTGATGCTGGCGCTGCGCCGCAACATGCTGGCGTTTCGAGCCGACCTGCGCGACGGCGCATGGCAGCGCGCCGACCAGTTCTGCCTGTTCACCCACCCGGTGCGCGACCTGCACGGCAGCACTTTGGGATTGATCGGCCACGGTGCCATTGGTCAAGCGGTGCAGCGGCTCGCGCTGGCGTTCGGAATGAAAGTACTGATCGTGGAACATAAGGGTGCCACCACGATACGTCCGGGTTATACAGATTTCGACAGCGCACTTCAGGAAAGCGACGTCCTCTCCCTGCATTTGCCGCTCAACCCGAAAACCCGGCACTTGATCGGCGCCCGTGAATTCGGGCTGATGAAATCCAGTGCGCTGCTCATCAATACCGCACGCGGCGGTCTGGTGGATGAATCCGCGCTGCTCGATGCATTGCGGGCCGGGCAGATAGGCGGCGCAGGCTTCGACGTGCTGGACACCGAGCCGCCGCGGCAGGGCAATCCGTTGCTGGACCTGGATTTACCCAATTTCATCCTGACTCCGCATATTGCTTGGTCGAGCCGGGAAGCCATGCAGACCCTCGCCGACCAGCTCATCGACAACATCGAAGCTTTTTTCCACGGCACCCCGCAAAACCGCGTCGCCTGACCAAGGTGTTTGAATAAATTGCAATTGTGCAGGGGGTTTGTTAGTATTTCTCATACAGCGAATTTGTATTTCACGATACGAAATTTAAGACGGCAGATCCGCTCTGCTACCGCAACGGTTTTCTGAATTTTTCTGGAGACGAAAATGAGCACGGAAAAGAAATTGATCGAACCCCAAACCATCCCAGCGTTTTGCCAGGGCATACAGTATTTCGCGGAATCCATGCCGGATTTCGCACAAATGGGCGATACGCCATGCCTGTCGGAAAATGTACCTGGCGTAAAAGACGCCAGTGCCAGCAAAGCCGCCTACCAGACCTTGCTGGTAGCCGACGGCTTGCGCTATCTCACCCTGCAGGTGACCGGCGCCAAATCCTCGGGCCATCCCGGCGGCTTCGCCAGCAGCGCCGAGGCCTATGCTTCCATGGTGATGCTGGGTCATACCAATATCGTGACTGAAGTCGGCCACCATGCGCCGGGCTTCTACAGCGCAATGTTCCTCGACACTTCGCTCGAGGAAATGGGCATCACCACGGTGCAGCAGATGCGTGACCGCTTCCGCGAAAGCCACGGGCTGCTGGGCCACCTGTCCGGCGCCATTCCCGGCCTGCTGGCGCCCGCCGGCCCATTGGGCCAGGGCCAGCACTTCGCCATGGCCGGCGCCCTGCTCCACCCCGGCAAACTGTTCCCTGTGACCATCGGCGACGGCGGCCTGGGCGAGCCGTACATCATGAGTGCCATGGTGCACTTCAATACCGCCTATCCCAAGGCCACCAACTTCCTGCCCATCCTGGTGTGGAACGGCTACTCCCAGGAACATCACAGCATGGTTTCGACCTGGGACAATGCGCGCATGACGGCCTACTGGAAGGCGCACGGCTTCAAGCACGTGTATCTGGTCGACGCCAAGGAATTCGACGACCAGAATCAGGACGGCGCCTATGTCGACAGCTCGCTGTTCGCGTGGGAAAAACGCGTGGCATTTGCCGGTGCAGTGCTGAAAGCCAGCGATGCCGCCGCACAACATGCGCTTAACGGCGAGTTGTCGGTGCTGATCCTCAAGCAACTGAAAGGCACCGGCGTGCATGCCACCGGTTCCAAGTCGCACAACCTCTACGCCCATCACACTCTGGAGAGCGCAGACGTCGTGTCCGGACTGCAACGCCGCGCGCTATCCACCGCAGCGTGGGAACTGGTACGCGAGAATTTCCGCCATGCCGGCGGCGGCCCGGCCGTGAAAACCGTAGTGACGGAATTCGAGCTGGATCTGCCCGACCTCGGCGAACTGCCGCTGACCGAATTCGAACCCGGCAAGGAAAACAAAATACCGACCACCGCGTTTGGTGAAGTCGTCGGCGCAGTGGGCAAGCGCGATCCGCGCTTCATCGTCACCAATGCCGACGGCAACGAAGCCTCGGCCATGGCCAACATCAACAAGGCCTTGACCATCCGCCACCCGACGGTGGACGAACTGTACTTCCAGGGCCCGAACGGCCAGGTTTACGAGCCGCTCAACGAGGATGCCTGTGCCGGTCTGGCCGCTGCCGTGTCGCTGTTCGGCGGCAGATCGCTGTGGTGCTCGTATGAGTCCTTCGTCATCAACGGCCTGCCGATCTGGCAGACCGTGATCCAGGCGATGGCCGAACTGCGCCGCAAAACCCCCAGCACGGTGACGCTGTTCACCGCCGGCGCACTGGAGCAGGGACGCAATGGCTGGACCCATCAGCGCCCGGAGGTCGAGGCCTACTTCGCCGCCATGATGCGCAACGGCAATGTGTTTCCGCTGTTCCCGACTGACGCCAACTCGATTCAGGCGGCTTACGAATGGGCGCTGAAAACCCACAATAAAGGCATCGTGATCACCGCCTCGAAAACGCCGCTACCGGTACGCACCACGCTGGCACAAAGCCGCACTGCAATCGAGGAAGGCGCGATCACTTTGCTGGATCAGAATGGCAACGGCAAAGTCGTGTTCGCAGTCACCGGCGACATGGTGCTGCTGCCGGTATTCGAAGCAGCCGAAGCCCTGGCCAAGCAAGGCGTGGGCGTGCGCATCGTCTCGGTGGTCAACCCGCGTCGCCTGTATCGTCCTACCGACGTTTCCTGGAACACGGTGTCGCAGCCCGACGGCAAGTTCATGAGCGATGCGGATTTCGATGCGCTGTTCCACGGCGATGCGCTGATCGCCGTCAGCGGCGGTCCCTCCGCGATGCTGGAGCCGGTACTGCTGAGAACGCGTGCGGCCCGTCGTGAAACCTTCTGCTGGCAGCGCGGCGAAACCACCGCGACCGCAGGTCAATTATTCGACCTCAACGGTATGAACGCCAAGGCGCTGGAACAGCGTGCGCAGGCCTTGCTTGGGAATTAAAAGCTGAAAAGGGTTTAATCCTAAAACCGCAATTCAAGCCACAGAGAGCACAGATGGATATAAGAGGTTGTCGTAAATATTGGCTCGCCTATCAGGCGAGCTGGAATATATGCGAAACCCGCCCCAACTCTGTGCTCTCAGTGGCTAACTGTTTTTTTCAGGTTAATTACGATGCAACCAAAAATCATTGTTCTGGACGACGACCCCACCGGCTCACAGACCGTGCATGGTTGTCTGCTGCTCACCCGCTGGGATGTAGCGACGCTCAAGCAGGGTCTGGCGGATGCTTCGCCGCTGATGTTTGTGCTCACCAACACCCGCGGGATGGGTGCCGCCGAGGCAGCGCAAATCACGCGCGAGGTATGCCACAACCTGAAGCTGGCAATGGCGGGATTTGATCGTCCGGCCCTGTTCATCAGCCGCTCCGACTCGACCCTGCGCGGTCACTATCCGGTGGAAACCGATGTGATGGCCGAAGAGCTCGGTCCGTTCGACGCGCATTTTCTGGTCCCCGCTTTTTTCGAAGGCGGGCGTTTCACTGTGGACAGCGTGCATTACCTGAAAGTGGACGGCAAGGCCGTGCCGGTGCACGAAACCGAATTCGCGCGCGATTCCGTGTTCGGCTACCGTCACAGTTTTCTACCCGACTATGTCGAAGAAAAAACCCAGGGCAGGATCAAAGCCGACGAAGTGGTGCGCTTCACCCTGGACAATATTCGCGCCGGCACGCTGGACCGATTGATGGCGCTGCAAGGGAATGCTTGCTGCGTGGTGGATGCGGAAAACCAGACCGACCTCAACCGCTTCGCCGACGACCTCGAACAGGCCGCCAGCCGGGGCAAGCGCTTCCTGTTCCGCAGCGCCGCCAGTCTGCTCACCGCGCTGGCCAAACTGCCGCCGCAACCGGTACCCGCCGAGGACATGCGGCGCTACGTCAAGGATGGCCGTCCCGGCGTGGTGGTGGTCGGTTCGCATGTCAAGAAAACCACCGAGCAACTTGCCGTGTTGCTGCAGCAAAAAGGCGTCGTTGCCGTGGAAGTCGATGTCAGCCGGATGCCGGAACAGAGCCAGGCATTGCTCCAGAAAGTGCTGGCGCAAGTTGCTCGTGCTCACCAAAGTGGCCTGACGCCGGTGATCTTCACCAGCCGGGTCGAACGCCAGTTTCCCGACCAGGCAACGCGCCTGGCGTTCGGCGAACACGTTTCCGGTTTCCTGATGGACGTAGTGCACGGTCTGCCCGCCACCATCGGTTTCATCATCAGCAAGGGCGGCATCACTTCCAACGACATGCTGAGCAAGGGATTGGCATTGCCCACTGCGCGACTGGTGGGACAGATACTGGCCGGTTGCAGCGTGGTATTGACGCCCGCCGACCACCCGTTCCCCGAGATTCCGGTAGTGATCTTCCCCGGCAATGTGGGCGATGCCAACGCGCTGACGCAAGCCTGGCAACGCCTGGTCGCGCCAAAACCAGGTGGCAGTGAATAATCGAGGGCAGTAGAATTACCTTTCCCTTCGAATCAGCCTGAAAATCGCGATTTGATCCACCTCAGGGTATCGGGATGAAAATGAGTTTTGCGGTAATTTTGTCCCTGTCTTCAACCGGCCAATAGCGTTTTCACGTAACCATGATCAGCGCTTCCCTTATCCGCGATTTACAAACCTTGCTTCCCGCCTCGGCGGTGCTGTCCGTGCGTGAAGACGTAGCACCCTATGCATCGGATGGCCTGTCCGCATTTCAATGCCAGCCGGGCGTGGTGGTGCTGCCCGACACCGAGACCCAGGTCATCGCCATTTTGCGGCTGTGCCATGCGGCCGGGGTGCCGGTCATTGCGCGCGGCGCTGGCACCGGCTTGTCCGGCGGTGCACTGCCGCGCGAGGACGCCGTGCTGCTGGGGCTGGCCAAATTCAACAAAATCCTGCATCTGGACCCGCTGGCGCGCACCATGCGCGTGCAGCCCGGCGTGCGCAATCTCGCCATTTCCGAGGCCGCTGCCCCGCACGGGCTTTACTATGCGCCGGACCCGTCCTCGCAGATTGCCTGTTCCATCGGCGGCAACGTGGCGGAAAACTCCGGCGGCGTGCATTGCCTGAAATACGGCCTCACGGTGAACAACGTCATGCGCGTGCGCGCGGTGACCATCGACGGCGAGGTGCTGGAACTCGGCGGCGAAGCGCTGGACAGCCCGGGCTACGACCTGCTGGCACTGATGCACGGTTCGGAAGGCATGCTCGCCGTGATCACCGAAGTCACCGTCAAACTGCTCGCCAAACCGGAACGCGCGCAAGTGGTGCTGGCGGCTTTTGACCGCATCGAAACGGCGGGTGCCGCGGTGAGCGCCATCATCGCCGGCGGCATCCTGCCGGCCGGCCTGGAGATGATGGACAAACCCGCGATCGAGGCAGCGGAGGCTTTTGTCCACGCCGGTTACCCGCTCGACGCCGCCGCCATTCTGCTGGTGGAAGTGGACGGCACCAACGAGGAGGTGTCCGACGATGTGCTGCGCGTACACGACATCCTCGCCGTCAGCGGCGCCACCGAATTTCGTACCGCCAGCAACGAGGCCGAACGTCTCAAATTCTGGGCCGGGCGCAAAAACGCTTTCCCCGCCGTAGGGCGCCTGTCGCCGGACTATTACTGCATGGACGGCACCATTCCACGCCGCGCGCTGCCCACCGTGCTGCACGGCATCGCCCTGTTGTCCGCGCAATACGGACTGCGCGTCGCCAACGTGTTTCACGCCGGCGACGGCAACCTGCATCCGCTCATCCTCTACGATGCCAACACCCCCGGCGAACTGGAAAAAACCGAAGCCTTCGGCGCAAAAATCCTCGAGCTGTGCGTCGCCCATGGCGGCACCATTACCGGCGAACACGGTGTCGGCGTGGAAAAAATCGACCAGATGTGCGTCCAGTTCCGCCCGCTCGAATTGCAGGCTTTCCACGCCGTCAAGGCCGCGTTCGACCCGCAGGGATTATTGAACCCGGGCAAGGCCGTACCCACCCTGCACCGCTGCGCCGAACTGGGCGCGATGCACGTGCATGGCGGGCAACTGCCGCATCCTGAATTACCGCGATTCTGACAGGCGCCCATGCAAGCAATCATTGACCAGGTACACGCCGCCATCGCCGCACAAACGCCGCTGCAAATCCGCGCCGGCGGCAGCAAGGACTGGTACGGCAATGCGCCGACCGGCCAACTGCTCGATCTTTCCGCACACAGCGGCATCGTCGAATACGAGCCGGTGGAACTGGTGCTGACCGCAAAAGCCGGCACCCCGCTGGCCGAAATCGAAGCCGTGCTCGCCGCCAACGGGCAGATGCTGTCGTTCGAGCCGCCGCATTACGGCGCACACGCCACGCTGGGCGGCACCCTGGCGTGCGGCTTCGCCGGGCCGCGCCGCGCCTTTGCCGGCAGCGCGCGCGACGCGCTGCTCGGCGTGCAGTTGCTGGATGGCCGCGGCGACGTGCTCAACTTCGGCGGCAAAGTCATCAAGAACGTCGCCGGTTATGATGTATCGCGTCTGATGGCGGGCGCCATGGGTACGCTCGGTGTGATCCTGCAAGCCTCGTTCAAAGTGCTGCCCCGCCCCGCCCAGGAGGTCACCCTGCAATTCGAGCTCGATCAGGACAACGCCATCCTCCGCATGAATCAGCTCGCCGGCCTGCCGCTGCCCATTTCCGCCGCCGCCTGGGTCGGCGGCGTGATGATGCTGCGGCTGGAAGGGAGCGGCCCGGGCATTCATGCTGCGCAAGTGAAGCTGGGCGGTGAAGTGAACCCGCACGGCGCCGCTTTCTGGCTCGCCGCACGCGAGCAAACTGCCGCGCTGTTCGGCGGCGATATGCCGCTATGGCGCCTGTCGGTGCCCGCCACCACGCCGCCCATTGACCTGCCCGGCAAACAGGCCGTCACCTGGGGTGGGGCGCAGCGCTGGCTCAAGTCCGATGTCCCGGCCGGGCACATCCGCAGCGCTGCGGCCGAGGCAGGCGGTCATGCCACGCTGTTTCGCGCGGCGGACAAATCCGCCGGCGTATTCCAGCCGCTGCCCAAAGCCATGCTTGCGCTGCACCAGCGCCTGAAACAACAATTCGACCCGCACGGCATACTCAATCGCGGGCGACTCTACGCGGAGTTCTGACCATGCAAACCCAGCTTGCCGATTTCATCCGCGACACGCCCGAAGGGGTTGAAGCCGAACGCATCCTGCGCAGCTGCGTGCATTGCGGTTTTTGCCTGGCCACCTGCCCCACCTATCAAATCCTCGGCGACGAACTGGATTCGCCGCGTGGGCGCATCTACCTGATGAAGCAGTATCTGGAAAGCGGTGAGGTATCAGAAAAAACCCAGCTGCACCTGGATCGCTGTCTCACCTGCCGCAATTGCGAAACCACCTGCCCGTCCGGGGTGGAATACTCGAAACTGCTGGATATCGGTCGCAACCTGATCGAAAAACAGGTTGCGCGCAGCCCGCGGGCTGCCCTGCAACGCTACGCCCTGCGTCAGGTGCTGCCGCGCCCAACCCTGTTTTCCAGCCTGCTCGCGTTGGGACACGCGGCACGCCCCTTCTTGCCCGCCAGCCTGAAATCAAAACTACCCGAGAAACAGAATTCTTCATCTCGTCCGCAAGCGCGCCATGCACGCCACATGCTGGTTCTGGAAGGCTGCGTACAGCCCGCACTGGCGCCCAACATCAACGCGGCGGCGGCGCGGCTGCTGGATAAGATCGGCATTTCGCTGGTTGCGGCAGATAAAGCCGGCTGCTGCGGCGCGGTCAGCTACCACCTCAACGCCCGGGACGAAGGACTGGATTACATGCGCCGCAACATCGACGCGTGGTGGCCGCATATCGAGGCGGGCGCAGAAGCCATCGTGATGACCGCCTCCGGCTGCGGCGTCACAGTCAAGGAATATGGGCATTACCTGCAACACGATCCGGCCTATGCTGCTAAAGCCGCGCAGGTTTCAGCCTTGACGCGCGACCTCAGCGAAGTCTTGCTGGCCGAAGCCGAGTTGCTCAAAAGCCGGTATGTGCCGCTGCCCAAGCCGCGCGCACGCGTCGCCTTCCATGCGCCGTGCACACTGCAGCACGGCCAGAAAATCACCGGCGTGGTGGAAGCTCTGCTCACCGTGGCCGGGTTTGAGGTGATATCGGTCAGCGAGTCAAACCTGTGCTGCGGCTCGGCGGGCACCTACTCGATCCTGCAGCCGGAAATTTCCACCCAGTTGCGCGAACGTAAACTCGGCCACCTGCAGGCGCGCCAGCCCGAAGTCATTGCGACAGCCAATATCGGCTGCCTGACGCATCTGCAATCCGGCACCGCCACGCCGGTTCGGCACTGGATAGAATTGCTGGACGAAACTTAAACTGCCAGGGAACAGTTCGAGGTCTTGAGTCAACAAAGGGCGTGAAGCGTGAAGAGTCCCCAGAAAGAAGAATTATGGTGTCTGACCCTCATGGGCAGAACACCCTGTCCGGGCAAAGCCCGGACAGGTCAAGACAATATGAACATGCGCAACGCGCGTGACCCCACGTTCTTTGAAATTCCCCTTCTGCGCCGCTTCGTCCGAGCCGGGCAGGCGGGAGATTCAGGCGAGCACTGTTCGAGCTCCGCAGCAGCTTGCGGTTTGTGCAAGCTGTCAGGGCGAGTTGCGCAGCCCCCGTCTGACCGGCTCGGACGAAGGTATCCCGAAGGGACGGCACAGTGGGGTGGCCTTCTTTTGGGTTACCTTTTCTTGGCCACACAAGAAAAGGTGACTAGCCGCCGGGCTACCCCCGGCAAAGCATGTTCAGGCAATTTAATCCAAGACATGACCCAATACTGTTCGGTTAACTATCTTTATGCCACACTACGCTCATCGTCTTTCTGGAGCGAGCCATGGCGCGAACCAAAGCGGTATTGGGAGCG
>NZ_BGOW01000009.1 GCF_003851125.1 Sulfuriferula multivorans
ATGTCATGTCGTTGATAGGCATCAGCCATTCGCGTCCACCGCAGTTTATGTAAAAAACTATTTTAACATATCACGTGACGACACTGTCTAGTCATCAATTTGATCATCCTTAATTTATCCATAGGGTTGTCAATACTTACTCGTGCAGATGGCGTAAAGATTCAACTTGCCACCAGCCACCTTAGCAAACCCTATGCCATGCATATAATTTCAATATTAATCATCAACTTGTAAAATATTTCTGTGGCGTGACCAGTTAATTAATGTCTCCGATTCCAGACAGATTTATGACAGGATATGAGACGAGTGCGGAAACACTGGAACATTCAAAGAGTAAAACCAGGGCACTAAATTGGTGCAATCGAAATTGCTTAGGGCAATAAAATCACGGTAAGACAGCGGATACTTGAATGGAAAGAGAGAGGGCTGATTTTGTCTCTTGTTGGAGACACTAAATTCACAATATTTTTACTAATCGGACAAAATCAGAAGCCTGGCGGCTTTTATCGATGTTGCTAAATGGCGACGCGAAACCTCTTCAGCATGAATGGTTGATATAGGCCGGAGATGTAAAGCGTCTCTATGCTTCAAACAATATCAAGCAGTCTCAAGCGCATAACCCGATCCCAGGGTGAAATTGTGCAGGCCGGATTTTGGTTCTACTGGATAAGCAGGTTTCGGGAAACCGATTGCTATCCAATATACCCCTAATGAATCATCGGTTTTTCGCAAATTCGACCAGCTGAAACTCCCCGCTCCACTTGCCGCGCTGATAATCAATGAAAAGATATTTAGGAACAAACGCGGAAGATTTTTTAATCGGAAAATCGGTCAGCGGCGTTTCTCCCTCCCCTAGATCACTGATGCGACAAGCCTTTGTCATCACGGGACGGAAACGTACTTTCATCTGTGGAGTGACGAATACAAATTTATCCGGATTGACATCGCCTAGTCTGAACCGGACAGCTTTACGTATCAGGCAGCTAAACAACAACTCCATTTCAATTAGTAGCGGTGAGTCCAGTTTATTCAGCGCATTTTCAGCTGCCCTGGTCCATTCAACCAGAATACTTTTTCCCAGAATTTCAATCGTCTCCCGCATGACATCCCGCCTCTTTTTGATGTTATGAAACCTCTGGCTGTAATCGTTTAGCAGCTTGATCGGCTATCCCGCGTCCAATTCAGGCAGCGAGCGTTTCAGAGCATCCAGGCAATCTCCATCGATCGCAGTGCCGCGCTCTTTTTCCATGATGGCAATGGCTTCCGGTATGGGTATCGGTCCGCGGTAAGGGCGGTCAGCGGTAATCGCATCAAAAATATCAGCGACCGTGATAATCCGGGTTTCGAGGGGGATGCGCGCGGCGGTCAGCCCACGCGGATAGCCTTTACCATCAAGGCGTTCATGGTGTGCGCCAGCGACAAAAGACAACTCCGAAAAAATGCGCATACGCGCCAGAATTTGTTCAGAGTGCGCGGCATGCGATTTTACCTGCTCCCATTCATCTGCATCCAGCTTGCCCGGTTTATCCAGTACGGCATTACTCACACCCAGCTTGCCAATGTCATGCAGCAGCGCACCCCGGCGCAGCCATCTCTGCCGTGCTTCAGGGAGCCCCATGGCATTTGCCACGGCCGATGTGTACGCTGCAACCCGGCTGCTATGCCCATAGGTATAAGGACTTTTCGCATCGATGACCTGGGCGAATGCTTCGGCTATGGTATCCAGGCGGTCTTCATCAATCCTGATCACTCTGGATTCTGGCTCCAGCAGGCTGACTTTTTGCTGCAAGCCGTCGTCGGTCAAACCGCTCCAGAAATCATGCTGTTTCTCGACCTCATTGAAAGCATTCACCACATCAGGATCAAACCACGAACCCGAACGTTTGCCGACTTCCTCCAATGCAAGCGCTGCGCCGCCAGCGGAATGGAATACATCGACGACTTGCGACAGCAAAGCGATTCGGGCATTGAGGGGGATTTGCGGACCCATCAGTCGGGCAGGTTTGCCGTGGCCGTTCCAGTGTTCGTCCAGACAGCGGATGCCTGCTGCCACCTCATCGTCGAAACCAAGCTGGCGAGCAATGCTGGCGCCTCGCTCACAACGCGTAGCAACCAGTTCGGTGGCGAACTCATTGCCATTCTGGGCCAGATTCATAATGCGGGTAACCCGCTCATGCAGAGATTTCCCAATGCCTGCATGGGAAAGTACGAATCGCCCCAGATGCATCAGGCTGTCTGAATCGACCTGCTTGAAGTCGCGTTTGATCAGGCGTTCATCCGCACCGTAGAGTTCGAACAAACGTGCGGCATTACTGCTGCAACCCGCATCCTTGAGCAGAATGGTGTAATAGAGGTGCGACAGCTCCTGGCTGTCCATACCCATGCGCTGGCCCACATGCATGCCAACCCAGCAACTGCGCAGGCTATGCCCGGCAGGCAAACCTTCGGTCAGATCAAGGGCATAGCTGAGCGAGCCGATAATCGCGGAAAGCGAAATCTGCTCGACGACTGTTGATTGAAGCGCATAGATAGAACCCATAATATTGAGTTTCGGTTGTATTCCACAAAACTTTACCGGAAAACCGGCCTCTATCAGCGAGTGCCCGATGCTCGCCTGGTTCGAAACTCAACTGCAGCCGTTATACTCGTACCTGTTTTTAATTTTCAGCGTGCTTGATCCCATTCACTACATCAGCATTTATATGAAGGAAAATTTTCCATGAAAACCAGAGCCGCAGTCGCATGGAAGGCCGGACAACCACTGACGATCGAGGAGGTGGAGCTGGGTGGCCCACGCGCCGGTGAGGCGCTGGTGGAAATCAAGGCCACCGGTATTTGCCATACCGATTACTACACTTTGTCCGGCGCCGATCCGGAAGGCATTTTTCCGGCCATCCTCGGTCATGAGGGCGCCGGCGTGGTGGTGGACGTCGGTCCCGACGTCAAAAGCCTGAAGAAGGACGACCACGTCATCCCTCTGTACACGCCGGAATGCCGGCAGTGCAAGTTCTGCCTGTCGCAAAAGACCAATCTGTGCCAGGCCATCCGCTCCACCCAGGGGCGCGGCCTGATGCCGGATGCGACCAGCCGTTTTTCCATCGACGGCAAACCCATTTTTCACTACATGGGCACCTCCACTTTTTCCAATTACATCGTGGTACCGGAAATCGCGCTGGCAAAGATTCGCCCAGACGCACCGTTCGACAAGGTGTGCTATATCGGTTGCGGCGTGACCACGGGCGTCGGTGCGGTGATTTTTACCGCCAAGGTCGAAGCCGGCGCGAATGTGGTGGTATTCGGCCTGGGCGGGATCGGGCTGAATGTGATCCAGGCCGCGCGCATGGTGGGCGCCAACAAGATCATCGGCGTCGACATCAACCCGGCACGCGAAGCAATGGCGCGCCAATTCGGCATGACCGATTTCGTGAACCCCAAGGAAGTGGACAACGTGGTGGATCGCATCATCGCGCTGACCGACGGCGGCGCCGATTACAGCTTTGAGTGCATCGGCAATGTCACCACCATGCGTCAGGCGCTGGAATGCTGCCACAAGGGCTGGGGGCAATCCATCATCATCGGCGTGGCCGCTGGCGGCGAGGAGATCAGCACGCGCCCATTCCAGCTGGTGACCGGACGGGTCTGGAAAGGCTCCGCATTCGGCGGCGCGCGCGGGCGCACCGACGTACCCAAAATCGTCGACTGGTACATGGACGGCAAGCTCAATATCGACGATCTGATTACCCATCGCCTGACGCTGGATCAGATCAACGACGGCTTCGACCTGATGAAACGCGGCGAATCGATTCGTTCCGTTGTGATTTATTGAGACGCCGACCATGCTCGAATGCATCAGCGAACACGCCTGCTTCGGCGGCGTACAGGGTTTTTATCGCCACGACTCGACCGCCATCGGCCTGCCGATGCGCTTCTCGGTGTATCAACCGCCGCAGGCCAAGCACAGTCCGGTGCCGGTTCTGTTCTACCTGGCGGGGCTCACCTGCAGCGAGGAAACCTTCATGATCAAGGCCGGTGCGCAGCGCTTTGCAGCGCAGCACGGCATCATGCTGGTGGCGCCCGATACCAGCCCGCGCGATACCGGCATCACAGGCGCAACCGACAATTGGGATTTCGGCGAGGGCGCCGGGTTTTATCTGGATGCGACACAGGCGCCGTGGAACCAGCACTTCAATATGAACAGCTATGTTACGCAGGAACTGCGCCGGCTGATCCTCGACGCATTCCCAGCGCAGGCAGACCGCATCGGCGTGTTCGGCCATTCCATGGGCGGCCATGGTGCGCTGGTTCTGGCACTGCGCAACCCGGATATCTATCGCTCGGTGTCGGCGTTTGCACCCGTGGCTGCACCAGCGCAGTGCCCGTGGGGACAGAAAGCCTTCACCCATTATCTCGGTGCCAACCAGTCCGACTGGCAGCAATACGATGCCAGCGAACTGATGCAAAAACGCACCACACCCTTCCCGCACGGTATCCTGATCGACCAAGGGTTGAACGACAAGTTTTTGCAGGAACAGCTGCTGCCGAATGAATTTGAAGCAGCGTGCGCGGTCGCACAACAGCCGCTTACCCTGCGCCGACACGCCGGTTATGACCACAGCTATTACTTCATTGCCACATTTATCGCAGACCACCTCGCGTTCCACCAGCGCATTCTCGGGGCATAACACATGATCTCCTGGCTCAAACTGACCAGCTTCGGCGGCATCGTCGTGACCGCACCGGCAGCGGCCGCCATTACTGCCTGGCTGATGATGGGACGCGCCTGGCGGCTGGCTGGCTGGTGGTGCGTACTGTTTATCGGCGGCATGGCACTGGTGGTAGCAACGAAAATCGCATTCATCGGTTGGGGGTTGGGTATCCAGGCGCTGGATTTTACCGGTATCAGCGGCCATGCCATGCGTGCTACTGCGGTGTATCCGGTATTGTTTTATCTGGTGATGCTGCGTAGCGCACCATTGATGCGCTTGCTGGGTGCAACGGTGGGATTTGGCATATCAATCGCCATCGACGTATCGCGCGTGGTCATTCACGCACATTCGATTTCCGAAGCCGTGGCGGGCTTTGTGCTGGGCGGATTGATCAGCATTGTTTTTCTGCGCAGCGCAGCTTCGCTCAAAGCCTTTCGGGTGAGCCGTTGGGCGCTGGTGGCCGGACTCCTGGCCGTGTTTGCTTCATCCTATTTGAAACCGGTTCCTACCGAACGCTGGATTGAAGATGTGGCGCTCGCAGTATCGGGGCACGATCAGCCGTTCACTCGTATCGGCTGGAAGCCGCGTTCCGCTAACTTTCAGTCGTATTAGCATCATTCCGCCCTGCGGTCGGCAATCCGATAGGTTTGTCCGTCGGCGCATCCATAATGTTGCACAGTGCTGCGACCGGATTAGGGAACTTTCTCTCCCGCGAGTTGTTCTCACAGATACCCGCCTTGGTTCGGGCGCGAGGGTGCCTGAACCAATAATAAGTTAATAATGCCAAGCCGGAGCCTCATTGAATTTGACTTTTTTACTGCCGTTCCCCCGCTGCCGTGCGCCCGTGCTTTCCCGAACAGTCACTACTTCCAGACTGGTTTCGCGGTTCGCCTGTGTCGCTGGTTTTCTGTTCAGCTGCCTGTCTGCACCAGCGTCGGCCTTCGATTTTCAGGATGTTGCGCAACGTGCAAAACAACTTGCAAGTGAATCATTCAAGAAACCGGATGTTGCGCTGCCGCCTGAATTACGCGCGCTGGACTATGAACATTACCATCAGATCCGCTACAAGAAAGACCGTACGTTGTGGCACGACGCCAAAGTGCCTTTCAATGTGGATTTCTTTCCACCCGGCTGGCACTTCGACCAGCCGGTCAAGATCAACGAAGTCACGGCTCAAGGCGTGCGCGAAGTCCGCTTTGATCCGAATGACTTCGACTATGGAACCAACAAGATAGACCCCGGCAAATTGCGTGGCCTGGGCTTCGCCGGATTTCGCGTGCGCTTTCCCGTCAATTCGGCCACCCACAAGGATGAAGTCCTGTCCTTCCTCGGTGCAAGCTACTTTCGCGCGCTCGGCAAGGGGCAACATTATGGCCTGTCGGCACGCGGACTGGCGATTGACACCGCGCTGGGCACCGGCGAAGAATTTCCGCGCTTCGTGGAATTCTGGGTGTTGCGTCCGCAACCTTCAGATAAACAGCTGATCATCTACGGCCTGCTTGATTCGCCGCGCGCCACCGGCGCCTATCGCTTCGTGCTGCAACCGGGGGTTGATACGGTAATGGATGTGACCGCCCGCCTGTATCTGCGCAGCCCGGTCGGCAAGCTGGGTCTGGCGCCGTTGACCAGCATGTTTTATTTTGGCCGTGGACAACACCCGGACAGCGACGATTTCCGCCCGTCGGTACACGACTCTGACGGACTCTCGATCCATATGGGTAATGACGAATGGATATGGCGTCCATTGAGCAACCCCAAGCGTCTGCTGGTTACCTCGTTTGGCACGACCAACCCGTTCGGCTTCGGGCTGATGCAGCGCGAGCGCGACTTTTCCGATTACGAGGATCCGGTTTTGCGTTACGAACTTCGCCCCAGCGCGTGGGTTGAGCCCAAAGGCCAGTGGGGCGCCGGCCGCGTCGAGCTGGTGCAGATTCCTACCCCGGACGAGACCAACGACAACATCGTTGCCTACTGGGTGCCGGACAAGCAGCCCGCACCAAAAACTGCTTATGATTTTTCCTACCGCATATTGTGGCAGAAGAATAAAGATACGCGACCACCTGAGTTGTGGGTGGCACAAACATTGCATGGCAGAGGCTATACGCATGCGCCTGACGGGAGCATCTCACTGGCGATCGATTTCGCAGGCAATCCGCCACCAGACACGAACACCGCCGAGTTGAAGCCCGAGGCAATGGTATCCGTCGATGCAAACGGCAAGCTTCTGGAGCAAAAACTGATCCGCAACGATGCCACGGGCGGGTGGCGCCTCTCCTTGCGTTTGCAAAGAATCGACGCGAATAAACCAGTGGAGTTGCGCGCTTCGTTGCGCAGCGATAACAAGGGGATATCCGAAACATGGAGCTACATCTTGCCACCCGATTAAAACACTGCTTCCCTGGCCAAAGTATTTGTGAACGCTATCTGGACCGTTTGCCTTTGGCGCAGGAACGGCGCTATGAGCTGCTCACCCAGGTAGCAGAACAATATCCATGCAACCCTCAGGAAGCCATGACGGGTTTGCATACTGCGCTCGCCGGCTCCGATCACCCTGTCGATACTGACACCCCCGCGCTTGCTTCGATCTGCAGCCGACTCGCCATCAACCACAAGACCCTGCCGCTAGCGCCCGAAACCATTGCCGGACCTGCTGTGCAAGCACAAATATGTTTACCCGCCAGTCCGACAATCAGGCGCAGCACCATGGCCCCGCTACATTGGCCACCCAAGCCCAGTTTGCGGCTATTCAAGTCGCGCCAACTACGATTCAGTCAGGCTGGCAGCCATGAAGGAGAGCATCCGGCCCAGGCCGGAGCCGCGGCCCCTGGCGGCTGGCAAGCCGCCGCCACCCTGCGTCGCGTGGTATTGCTGGTATTGATCATTGCCCAGGTCTATTTTTCCACCAGCGCCATGGCAGCCGTGTTGCCCTATCATGGGCAGCAAGCGCTGGAAATTGCCATCCTGATCCTGTTCGCTATTTTGTCCGGCTGGGTTTCGGTTGGCTTCTGGACCGCGATGATGGGCTTTGTGCTGAAACTCGCGGGCGGCGATCGCTACGCGATTTCCGCCACCGGCGCCGCCGATGTGCCTATCGGCGATCAGGCGCGCACCGCGATCATCATGCCGATCTGCAACGAAAACGTGGCGCGTGTATTCGCCGGGTTGCGCGCCACCCATGAATCGCTGGCACGCAGCGGCGAGTTGCAGCACTTCGACTTCTTTATCCTCAGCGACAGCAGCAGCGCCGACAACCGCGTCGCCGAGGTCAATGCCTGGCTCGAGCTGTGCCGCGAGGTACAGGGTTTCGGACATGTGTTCTACCGCTGGCGCCAGCACCGGGTCAAGCGCAAGAGCGGCAATGTCGCCGATTTCTGCCGGCGCTGGGGCGCCAACTACCGCTACATGGTCGTGCTCGATGCCGACAGCGTGATGAGCGGCGAGTGCCTCATCAGTCTCGTGCGTTTGATGGAAGCCAACCCCGGTGCCGGCATCATCCAGTCCGCACCGCTGGTGGCCGGGCGCGATACCCTGTATGCGCGCATGCAGCAGTTCGCCAGCCGCGTGTACGGGCCGATCTTCGTGGCCGGGCTGCATTTCTGGCAACTGGGCGAATCCCATTACTGGGGACACAACGCGATCCTCCGCGTGGCGCCCTTCATGCGCCACTGCGCGCTGGGACGGCTGTCAGGGGGCGGCCCCCTGTCGGGCGAAATTCTCTCGCATGACTTCGTGGAGGCCGCGCTGATGCGGCGTGCCGGCTGGACCGTATGGATCGCCTATGACCTGCCCGGAAGTTACGAAGAAGTCCCTCCCAACCTGATCGATGAACTCAAGCGCGACCGGCGCTGGTGTCAGGGCAACCTGATGAACTTCCGGCTGCTCCTGGCAAATGGCGTGCACCCTGCGCACCGGGCGGTATTCATGACCGGGGCGGCTGCCTATGTGTCCGCTCCGCTGTGGTTCCTGTTCCTGCTCCTGTCCACCGCCCAGCTCGCCGTGCACGCCCTTGCAACGCCGGAATACTTCACCCAGCCGTTCCAGTTGTTTCCCATATGGCCGCAATGGGATCCGCAGCGTGCCATTGCGCTGTTCTCGGTCACCGCGGCATTGCTATTCCTGCCCAAAATACTCAGTGTCATGCTGATCTGGATTCAAGGTGCAAAGCATTTTGGCGGGCGGCTGCGTCTCGGTCTGAGCATGTTGATCGAGACGCTATTTTCGGCGCTGCTGGCTCCGATCCGCATGCTGTTCCATACCAGTTTCGTGCTGGCGCCATTGCTGGGGCGAGGCGTCAAATGGAAATCGCCACCGCGGGAAAATGCCGAAACCGGCTGGGGCGAAGCGCTGCGCCGTCACGGCTGGCATACGCTGCTGGGTCTGGTATGGGCTGGGGGCGTCTACTGGCTCAAGCCCTCCTACCTGCTATGGTTATTGCCTGTCGTCGGCGCGCTGATGCTCTCGATACCGATATCGGTATTCTCCAGCCGCGTGTCCCTGGGACAGCGCCTGCGCAAGATGCGTCTTTTCCTGATTCCGGAGGAGCTGAATCCCCCCGCAGAACTGCGCCAGACGCATGACTACGCCGCGCATGCCGATGCCCCGCCGGACTTCATTGATGCGGTCGTTGATCCGGCCACCAACGCCTTGATCTGCGCCACGGGCGTACCCCGTTTCCGGCAATTCCGCGTTGCAGAGAGCCGCGCAAGACTGTTGCAAAAAGCGCTCCGGGAAGGCCCGGCAGCGCTTGATGCAGGCCGCAGGATGCACTTGCTCAACGACCCCATCACGCTATCGCGCCTGCACTTCGAAGTCTGGACTTCGGAGCTGGCGCATCCGGCATGGCGCAATACCCTTTCCCAAACGACTACGGACAACCCAACATGTTCCGACGCGATTTCCTTAAAGCCAGTGCTGCAGCGCTCGGCCTAGCTGCATTTCCACCGCTGAGCCGCGCTGCCGTAGCTGGTGGTGCCCCGCTGAAAGTCCTGGGCGGGCGCCAGCATTTCGATTTTGCCGCGCTCAAGGGGCAAGCCCGGGCATTGGCCGGCAGCACCTATCATGCCCCCGGCGAGACACTGCCTGAGCGCGTACAGAAACTCGACTGGGACCAGTTCCAGGCGATCCGCTACCGCCCCGCCCATGCGTTGTGGGCAAAAGACCGCTTGCGTTTCCAGATACGATTTTTTCATCTGGGACTGTTTTTCAAAACCCCGGTGCGCATGTATGAGGTGAATGACGGCCAGGCCCAGGAAATCGCCTATGACGCGGACATGTTCGATTATGGCAAGAGCGGGCTGCAGGGGACGCACTTGCCCAAAAATCTTGGCTTCGCCGGCTTCCAGCTGTTCTACCATACCGACGATAAGCGCGACATCGCCGCCTTTCTGGGCGCGAGTTATTTCCGTGCCGTCGGCGCCGAGATGCAGTACGGCCAGTCGGCGCGCGGCCTGGCCATCGACAGCGGCATGGCGCGCAGCGAAGAGTTCCCGCGTTTCACCGCCTTCTGGTTTGAACAACCCGAACCGGAATCGGACATGCTTACGGTCTACGCGTTGATGGATTCCCCCAGTATTTCCGGCGCCTATCGTTTCGTCATTCATCCGGCAGCGCGGATGATCATGGATGTCGATGCGGCACTGTACCCACGCAAACCGATCGAGCGGCTGGGCGTGGCGCCGCTGACCAGCATGTTCCTGTATGGCGAGAACGATCATCGCATCAACAACGACTGGCGGCCGGAGATCCACGATAGCGACGGACTGGCGATATGGCGCGGAAACGGCGAATGGATCTGGCGGCCGCTGACCAATCCGGCGACCCTGCGTTTCAACGCCTACGCCGACGACAACCCGCGCGGCTTCGGGCTGCTCCAGCGCGACCGCAATTTCGACCACTACCAGGACGACGGCGCTTACTACGAGCGCCGCCCCAGCGTGTGGATCGAACCGCGCTCGAACTGGGGCAAAGGCTCGATTCAGCTGGTCGAATTACCGGCGGTGGACGAGACTTCGGACAACATTGTCGCATTCTGGAATCCGGCCCAACCAACTCAGGCCGGTCAGGAGTTGCTGTTCGCCTATCGCCTCTACTGGGGCGCGAAACCGCCCTTCGCATCGCCGCTCGCCCGAGTGGTCGCCACCCGTACCGGTCAGGGCGGCATTGTCGGGCAGAAGCGCAAATATTTTTCCTGGCGCTTCGTGATCGATTTCGCCGGCGGTGAACTCCCCATGCTCGGCAAAGATACGGTAATCGAAGCGGTGATCACGGCTTCGCGTGGCAAAGTCGAGCTGACCTCGGTACGTTCACTCGAATCCATCCACGGATTGCGGGCAATGTTCGATCTGAAACCCACGGACACGTCGACGGACCCAATCAATCTTCGACTGTATTTGCGCGCAGACGGCCAGGCATTGAGCGAGACCTGGTTGTATCAGTGGACACCACCACAGGTGCTGCCACCATTGTGATACGCGATTTCCATGGGAATGGAAAAACTATTCAGCTATATGCGGACCGGAGCCTGTCCTTTAAATTTTTGGGCTCCATATTTTGCGGTTGATATTGACTCTAATCCACCTGCGGTAACCGTATTGATAAAACGTATTTTGTGGTTGAAATGACAAACTTGGTCGGCGGCCAAAGCGATAGTTGAGTCACGCTTGGGTTATATCACCAGGCGCGGACTGCTTGGGTAAGTCTGTAAGTCTGGTCATGCCAAGGCCCACCCCGCTGTCCCCCCGTCATCATGCCCGCAGTAGACTGTGCGCGGACATTCTCTCTCCGAGTCCCCACCCTCCCCCACCGCCACACAGCGGCGCATCATCCGGGTGGCGCCCCAGCGGGACGTCGCCCTGTCGGAGGAGCCTCCCAACGAGCCGTCATGCTCGAACGCTGAGCCTATTCAAAAACATGAGAAATGGGTGCACGTGATGGATGGGGGCGGGCGCTTTGCATTGAGCATTGCCGCAGCGGTGGGGGCGGCAAGACTGCAGCGGGTGGGGGGCGGTTGGTCAGGCACATTGGGGACGCGCTAAGCGCATAGGGCGGCTCAAAGCATGAAAAGTTGCCGTTCCGTCGCCGATAGAAATGTTTGATAGCCCCATTGACCTATAAAAATCGGGTACCCGAATAATAAAGTGGTCATGTTGAAGCGCCAATCTGTCCCTGAAAATCATACTGGTGTTGCTTCAGCGTTCACTGGGGTTCAGAAAAATAAATATTCAGGGCATCCACCTCGCGCAGAGGAGTGCGGGTGGATGCTGTTGTCATGGACAAGATTGATCCGGGCGGCATAGCGCTCGTAAAAGGGGCTAATAAAAATGAAGCTACTTCCTCACGGAAAACTTTTCTATGAACTGAGAAAACGCGTCGTTACGTGTCTCGCATTGCTTGCGACACGGTCCCCGATTCTAACCCTCGTGGTTTTTGCACTGAGCGCGCTGTTTGCTGTCGGCGAAGCATCGGCCATGACTTACACGGTGACCAATCTCGGAACGCTGAGCGGAAGTTACAGTGGCGCTTACAGCATCAACGACGCAGGTCAAGTGGTGGGGCAGTCCAATGTCGCCGCAAACACTGTCGTACATGCATTCCTGTACCAAAACGGCGCGATGACTGACCTGGGCACTTTGGGCGGAAGCAACAGCATCGCTAGCGTCATCAACAGTGTCGGTCAAGTGGTGGGGGCCTCCTATGTCGCCGGAACCAGCTTCAACCATGCATTCTTGTACCAAAACGGCGTGATGAGCGACCTGGGTACTTTGGGCGGAAGCTGGAGTGTTGCTCGCGACATCAACAGTGCCGGTCAAGTGGTGGGGAACTCCTCTGTCGCCGGAAACGCCACCTCCCATGCATTCCTGTACCAAAACGGCGCGATGACCGACCTGGGCACTTTGGGCGGAAGCAACAGCATCGCTAGCGGCATCAATAGCGCCGGTCAAGTGGTGGGGCAGTCCGATGTCGCCGGAAACACTGTCGTACATGCATTCCTATACCAAAATGGCGTGATGACCGACTTGGGCACTCTGGGCGGAAACTCGAGCTACGCTTACCGCATCAATAGTGCCGGTCAAGTGGTGGGGTCCTCCACTGTCGCCGGAAACACTGTCGTACATGCATTCCTATACCAAAATGGCGTGATGACCGACTTGGGCACTCTGGGCGGAAGCAACAGCTCCGCTTACGGCATCAATAGTGCCGGTCAAGTGGTGGGGCAGTCCGATGTCGCCGGAAACACTGTCGTACATGCATTCCTGCACCAAAATGGCGTGATGACCGACTTGGGCACTCTGGGCGGAAACGCGAGCGTCGCTTACGGCATCAACACTGCCGGCCAAGTGGTGGGAGTTAGTGGCACCGCCATATTGTGGAGCCCAATTATTTCCACTGACCCTAAAAACCTCGGCCAACCTGACTTCTGCCCTATCGGCGACCCGATCAACCAAGCGAACGGCAACAAATATCAGATCGAGAGCGACTATCTCGGTTCGGGCCTATTTCCATTGGCTTGGCAACGCTACTACAATAATGATATTCAGGTGCAGAGCGCCGCGCTGGGCGCCTATTGGCGCGGAACCTATGATCGCTCGATTTCCGTACAAAGCACGACTGCCACCGTTTACCGTCCGGACGGCAAATCGTTCAAGTTTCAGTCGAGCAGCGGCGCTTGGGTAGGCGATGCCGATGTGCCTGATCGCTTGCAACAGATTGCCACCGGCTGGACTTACACCACGGCGGACGATTCCGTCGAAACCTATGACAACACGGGGAGGCTGTTATCCATCGCCAATCGCGCTGGCCTCCAGCAAACGCTTACCTACAGCGATGGCACCACCGGCCCCAACGGCGGCTATATCCTCGATGCCAGTGGCAACCCGACTGCCACGACCTTGCCAGCAGGCCGCTTAATTCGTGTCACTGACGCCAATAGTCGTGCTCTAGTGTTTGGCTACGATGCCAGTAGTCGCATAGTCAAGATGACGGACCCGTCGGGAGGGGGCTATCTCTACACCTATGATGCCAGCAACAACCTAGCCTCCGTCACCTACCCCGACACCCGCGCGCGCACTTATCTCTACAACGAGCAAACCTACACTACAGGTACCAATCTGCCGCATGCGCTGACTGGTATTCTGGATGAGAACGCCACCCGCTTTGTCACCTTTACCTACGATACGGCGGGTCGCGCCATTTCCACTCAGCTGTCAGGCGGCGCAGAAAAATTCGCTCTGGCCTACACCATCGACGCCAACGGCAACCCCACCAGCACAGTCGTCACCGACCCCCTCGGCACCGCCCGCACCTATAACTTCAAGACCATCCTGGGGGTCGTGAAGAACACCGGCTTGACCCAACCCTGTGCCACCTGTGGTGCAACCGGTTCCAATATAACCTACGACGCCAACGGCAACGTCGCCAGCCGCACCGACTTCAACGGCAACGTCACCGCCTACACCTACGACCTCACGCGCAACCTCGAGACCAGTCGCACCGAGGCGTCCGGCACCCCCCAGGCGCGCACCATTACCACGGTCTGGGATGCCAATTTCCGCCTGCCCGACAGCATCAGCGAACCGGGCCGCGTCACCAGTTATGTATACGACAGCCACGGCAACGTCACCCAACAATCGGTTAAAGACACCGCCGCCGGCACCACCCGCACCTGGACCGCCACCTACACCTATTCCACTACAGTGCCCGGCGCCATGCTCAAGCGCATCGTCGACGGCCCGCGCAGCGACGTGGCAGACCTGACCACCAGCACCTACTACGACCCCGCCGCTACCTGCACCGGCACGGCCGTCGCCGGTTGCCGCGGCCAGTTGCAAAGCGTCACCAACGCGCTCGGCCAGGTCACCACAGTCACCGGCTACGACGCCAACGGCCGGGTGCTGAGCCTGGTCGATCCGAATGGCGTCGCCACCAGCTTCAGCTACGACCCGCGCGGGCGCCTGACCCAGCGCACGGTGGGGGCGAACAGCACCGCTTACAGTTACGACGGTGTGGGCCAGCTGATCCGCGTCACCCTCGCCGACGGCAGTCAGCTCAACTACACCTATGACGCCGCGCACCGCCTCACCGATATCACCGACAGCCTGCTCAACCGCGTCCACTACACCCTGGATGGCGCCGGCAACCGCATCAAGGAAGAGGTGTTCGATGCCAACAACACCCTCACCACCACCCAAAGCCGGGTGTTCGACAGCCTCAACCGCTTGGCGCAGGCAATCGCCTACGTCAACCCGACCACGTCCCATATCACCACCTATGGCTACGACGCCAACGGCAACCTCACCACCCGCACCGACCCGCTCAACCATACCACCGCGCTGGCCTACGACGCGCTGAACCGGCTCAGCCGGGTCACCGACGCGCTGACCGGCATCACCGCCTACGGCTATGACCCGCTCGACCAAGTCACCGGGATCACCGACCCGCGCCAGGCAGCCACCCATTACACCATCAACGCCCTCGGCGATGCGCTCCAGCAGGCCAGCCCGGATAGCGGCACCACCACGCGCAGCTTTGACGCCGCCGGCAACCTCAAAACCGTAACCGATGCGCGCGGCGTCACCGCCAGTTATACCTACGATGCGCTCAACCGCCCGAGCGGCGTGAGCTATCCCGCGGCCGGCGAGAATGTCAGCTACACCTGGGACAGCGCTGCCGGTTGCACCTACGGCATCGGGCGCCTGTGCCAGGTCAGCGATGGCGCCGGGCAGACCAGCTTTGCCTACGACGCGCAGGGCAACCTGATCCAGCAGACGCGGCTGGAGGCCGGCATCACCAGCATCACGCGCTATGGCTACGATACCGCCAACCAGCCTGCTGTCGTCATCCCTCCGACCGGCGAGACCGTCAGCCTGACCCGCAACGGCGCCGGACGCATTGCCCAGGTGGTGGCCAGCAATGGCAGCGCCAGCACGGTGCTGGCGCAACAGCTGCAATACGACGGTGCCGGCCAGGTGATTACCCAGACGCTGGGCAACGGCGTGACCCAGACCACCCATTTCGACCTGAGCGGGCAAGTCAGTGCGCAAACCGCGAACGCCGCAGTGAGCGACGCCGACGTGCCGACCCTGCCCGAATGGGGGGTGATCCTGATGGGCGGGCTGCTGCTGTTCTCCACCCTGCAGCGCCGCCCGCGCGGGCGCGGCGGTATGCCGCTGCCGCTGCTGGCGCTGTTCGGGTTGAGCCTGCTGCTGGGCGGCGCGCTCGGCGCACCCACTGCCTGGGCCGACGCCAGCCTGCAGTATGACGCGGCGGGCAACGTGATCCAGCGCAGCACCGCGCTGGGCGCCACCACCTATACTTACGATGCGATGGACCGGCTCAACAGCGAAGCCGGCCCGGCCAAAACCCAGAGCTTCAGCTACGACGCCAACGGCAACCGCCTCTCTGATGGCATGGGCAGCTACACTTATCCGGCCGCCAGCAACCGAATGAGCACGCGTCTGGGCAGCCCCGTCACCCACGACGCCGCCGGGCATCTCACCAGTGACGGCAGCGGCAAGACTTATGTCTACAACCAGGCCGGACAACTGAGCCAGGTGAAACAGGGCGCGACGCTGATCGCCACTTACTATTACAACTACCTGGGTGAGCGCAGCCGCAAGGTCACCACCGCCGCCGCGCCGCAGGGCGCGCAGACGGTGCTGTATCATTACGACCAGCAAAGCCACCTGATCGCCGAGACCAGCGGTAGCGGTGCGCCGCTGCGCACCTATGTGTGGCGCGACGAGGCGCCGCTGGCGCAGATCGAGTATGTGCCGAGCCGCCGGATTCTGTATTATGAGCTGGACCAGACCCACACTCCGCGCGCGGCCACGGACGCCACCGGCAAGGTGGTGTGGCGCTGGGAGAGTGACGCCTTCGGCAGCAGCGCTGCCAATGAAGACCCGGACGGGGATGGGGTGAAGACCACGGTGAACTTGCGGTTCCCGGGGCAATATTACGATCAGGAAAGCGGGCTGCATTACAACATGGCGCGGGACTATGATCCGCGGGTGGGGCGGTATGTGCAAAGTGATCCGGTTGGGTTGGCGGGGGGGATCAATACTTATGCGTACGCGAATCAGAATCCGCTAAGTTATGTTGATCCGACAGGTGAGTTTGGACTCCCTCTAGCATTAGGCGTGGCCGCTGCTTTTTATTTTGGAATCGATCAATACAGTTCCATCCAGCAAGCAAAGTGGAAATTTGACGATCTCAGGCAACTTCAAAAGATCAAGAATGCACAATTAGGAGCTTGCCTCAATTATCCGCAAGGAGGTGCATGTGGTGCTATGCAGCAAACAGAAAAGGCCATTAATCAATGTGCGCGCGAAACCGTGCCTGTTGCTAGCGAAGCAGGCTATTCTTGGTTGCCATCTCCTTCTGATAAAGCAATTGACGTGCTTAAGAAATGGGCTAAGTAAATGAGACCGATCAGGTACTTGATAGCACTTCAGGTGTTCGGGTTGATCGTGCACCTGTTCTTGGTGATTGGACTAGTTGCGATTGGATACTTTGATTTTTTGGGTATGACTTCCACTGCTGAATCGTCTGCGCAATTATTAAAAAATATGGCTCCTACAGGTGATGGAGTGATTAACCAAATATCATCTGAAACAATTAATGCAGCAGCTTCGTTATTGTCTGTCATTAAAACTTTCGCCATATCGGCGATGGTTTCGTTCGTGGCGCACGCTGTAGCCTACTGGCGCTGCATTCGCAACACGCAGGAAATCAACAGGGTCGTCTCGCTTGATTCTGGGAAACCCCGTGGATAGGCTCCTTTGAAACCGCCTATGTTGAATACATGCCACCACTTATGAAGCGCAGCCAAGGCTTTACCCTCATTGAAATTGCCGTTGTGCTGATTATCATCACTCTCTTATCAGGCGGCCTGATTTCATTTTTCAATATCCAGCTTACCAACCAACGCATTACCTCTACCAAAGCGAATGAAGCCGCCATTAAAGTTGCGCTTACAAATTTCATTGCACAAAACAATCGTCTACCTTGCCCCGCGATTCCAGCTTTAGCGCCAGGTGCGGTAGGTTATGGCCGGGAAGCGACGGCAACGGCTAGCGCTTGTACCGGGCTGACTCCCAATGGTTACGGGCATTGTTCCATGGATTAGCCTGGGGATCTCGTCTGACGCGGCCAGCGATGGATACTACAATCGGTTTACCTACCAAGTGGTCCTGGCCGCCACCAGCACGAGTTTGACGTCACAGACGGTGGCTGCAATTAGTGGGGCGATTTCGCTTCATAGCAGTGGTCCGGGAGTTCTTGGGGCACCGCCTACAGGCAATCAAGTCAACGACTGTGGGAGCAGCACATGCAAGGTGGTCGCAATACTTGTTTCGCATGGGCGAAACGGCTATGGCGCATTCAGCGCTCAAGGGATTCAACAGACGGCGGCTATCGGCCCGGATGAGCTGGAAAATACCAATGGGGATAGTCTTTTCGTAGTGAAGGATTTCTCTGACTCGCCCACCAATCCCTATGACGATATAGTTCTGGCGCTGACGCCGAATGACTTGCTCACCCCGTTGATTCAAGGAGGTGTGCTCAAAGATTCCCATGCCGTGTTAAATGACGATTTCGAAGCGAGCAAAACGGCAATTATTTCATACGCCATTTCGAATCGAAGCGCGCCTGCCTCGCCTCCTCCGGCATATATTTACCCTTTGCCCGCATCCTGGACCCCTCCCAATGACCCTTGGATTACACCAATACAATATGTGCCTCTCACAACCCAAATTTCGACTAGTTCACCACCGGGCGATGCCTTTTCATTAAGATCAGCCGGACCGGACGGTGTTCTTAACACGAGTGACGACATTGTCGTGACCATTTCAATTGATGAAGCCCTGGCGCTTATTGCCCGACTATCCTGATTCTAGACATACGCCTATGCTGAAATTCATACAAAATCTTCTCAGCTTAAATATTGCGCTTACCGGCAAGGCGCGTTCGCTTCAGGCTTACGATGAAGCGCTTGACCTCTATGGCTCGAAGGATTTCCAGAAAGCTTTGCCCCTCATGAAGGAATCCGCAGAACTGGGTCATATCGATGCCATGTCGCTTTTAGGCTCGATGCTATTGCTAGGCCAAGGCACCAGAGAGGACGGGAAACAGGCTGAAATCTGGTTGCAGTATGTCGGATGATGCAATGGGACGACACATGTTCATCGCGCTACTACCGACCCAGCGTAACCAGCGATCAACGCACGTACCGAAGAACTACAGCGTGGATATATCAACACTGACGCGGTGGGTCGAGTTGGGCGAGATTTAACCTGATTTCAATCACAAAATACGGATACCATAAATTTTCAGAACAGTACCAAAGCGCCATCGTGAAACAGCAGCGTGGGCAGCCTTTTCCCGTGTCTTTCTTCCACCTCGATGCGAGACACTGCGGCGCTACCCACCTGGATGCGGTAAGCATTGTGCGCAGGCATGCCCAGCACCCCGGACAGCAACATGCGGATCACGCCGGCATGGCATACCACCAGCAGGTGCTCGCCGGAATGCGCATCGAGCATGGCTTGCCAGCCGGCGGTGACACGGGCATGAAAATCCGCCAGCAACTCCGCACCCGCCGGACGATGCGCTACCGGATCGCACCTGAAGTCGAACAGCAAGTCGGGATGACGGGCGGTGAGTTGTGCAGAGGTCTGGCCTTCCCAGACACCGAAGGTCACCTCCTTGAAACGTGCTTCCACGCTGACCGGAATACCGCGCTTTTCCGCCAGTGCCTCGGCAAAAGCCTGACAGCGGCTGAGCGGCGAGGTGATGATGTGTTGCCATTGCGCATAATCCCCCACTGCTTTCCACATCTGCGCCCAGCCTTTTTCCGACAGCGGGTCGTCGGTCTGGCCACGGTATTTGCGGCCGCCCACTGGCTCGCCGTGCCGGATCAAATCAATAGTAGTCAACATGACAGCTCCCAAAACAAAGCGCGATTATAACGGCTCAATCGCGCTAAAATGATGCAGACAATTCGGGGAGAATAATGATGCAACCATCCAGACAACGGCGCGTGTGGCCGTGGGTCGCAGGCTTGATCATCGTACTGCTGGCGCTGTTTGCCGCCTATACATGGGTGGTACTCAACTGGTCGTATTCATCCGGCGAACGCGCCGGTTACGTGCAGAAGTTTTCCAAAAAGGGATGGCTGTGCAAAACCTGGGAAGGAGAGCTGGCGATGGTCAACATGCCGGGAACCCTGAGCGAAAAATTCTATTTCACGGTGCCTGACGGCGCCGTGGCGGCCAAAATCAACAAGAGCCTGGGCAAGCGCGTAAGCCTGACTTATGACCAGCACATCGGTGTGCCGTCCACCTGCTTCGCCGATACCGAATATTTCGTGAAAGATGTTCGCGTCGTCGAGTAAGCGTCAATTCATCAAACATCCGGGTTAAAGGTAAACTGCGGTCATGGTCAAAATTACCGCTCGCACCTATCCCGAATCCGTCGCTCACTCACTCACTGCCTCCGGTCTGCACCCGGTGCTCGCGCGTATTTATGCGGCGCGCGGCATTGCCCAGCCAGCGCAACTGGAAACCCGACTCGCCGGGCTGATACCTTTCGATTCACTAAAAAACATTCACGCCGCGGCACAGCGGCTGGCAGATGCCATCGGCCGCCAGGAACGCATCCTGGTCGTGGCGGATTATGACGCCGACGGCGCCACGGCCTGCGCGGTGGCGCTGCGCGGGCTGGCGCTGCTGGGCGGCAGCGCGGATTATCTGGTGCCGAACCGGTTTGAGTACGGCTATGGCCTCACCCCGGAAATCGTGCATCTGGCAGCTGAACGCCGTCCTGACCTGATCGTCACCGTGGACAACGGCATCGCCAGCGTGGCCGGCGTGGCCGAGGCGAAACGGCTGGGCATCGAAGTGCTGGTCACCGACCACCACCTGCCCGGCGATGAATTGCCCGAGGCGCTGATTGTCAACCCCAACCAGCCGGGTTGCCCCTTCCCCGGCAAGAATCTGGCCGGGGTGGGGGTGATGTTTTACGTATTGCTGGCGCTGCGCGCCGAATTGCGCACGCGTGGCATGTTCAGCGCTGACACCGCACCCAATCTGGCGCAACTGCTCGATATCGTGGCACTGGGCACGGTAGCCGACGTGGTACGGCTGGACGCCAACAACCGCATCCTGGTCGAGCAGGGTTTGCGTCGCATGCGCGCCGGTCGGGCGTGTGCAGGAATCCGCGCATTATTTCAGGCCGCTGCCCGTGACCCGGCGCGGGCATCGGCATTCGATCTCGGTTTCATGGTCGGGCCACGCCTGAATGCTGCCGGGCGCCTGGAGGACATGTCGCTGGGCATCGCTTGCCTGCTCACCGATGACGACGCCGCGGCGCTCGCTATCGCCCGGCGCCTGCACGCACTCAACGCCGAGCGCCGCAGCATCGAGGCCGACATGCAGGAAACCGCGCTGGCCTCGCTAGACGCCATTGAAACCGCCGACAGCTACAGCCTGGCGCTGTTCGACCCGGATTGGCATCAGGGTGTAATCGGCATTCTGGCATCGCGCCTCAAGGACAAATTCCACCGCCCTGCCGTGTGCTTTGCGCGCGGCAATGATGGCGAGATCAAAGGCTCCGGCCGCTCGATTGGCGCGCTGCATTTGCGCGATGCGCTGGACATCGTCTCCAAACGCGCGCCCGACCTGATCCTCAAATTCGGCGGTCATGCCGCAGCGGCCGGGCTGTCCATCCGCGCAGCCGATTTCGAGCGTTTTGCCGCACTGTTCGAACAAACTGTACAAGGATTGTTGTCTCCCGGCGACCTCGCCAAGGTGATCGAAACCGACGGCGAACTGCCACCGGAATCCTTGAATCTCGAGCTCGCACAGGCGCTGGATGGGCAGGTGTGGGGGCAAGGCTTCGCTGCGCCCAGCTTCAGCGGCGTGTTCCGCGTCGTGCAGCAGCGCGTGGTGGGTGAAAAACACCTGAAACTGCGCCTGCAGATGGCCGGACAACAGTTCGAGAGCATCCTGTTTTTTCGCGACCAGCCGCTGCCGGAGCGCATTCATGCCGTGTACCGGCCAGAAATGAACGTCTACAATGGCTCGGCCAGCCTACAATTGAAGCTGGAATACTGGGCTGAGGAGACCTGAATCAACACAGAATTCATTGCCAGCGGCGGCCTGGAACACCTGCCCGCGTTCGCCATCAGCCTCGCCATCGGCATGCTGATCGGCCTGGAACGCGAGCGCACGCCCACCGCCAAGGCGGGGCTGCGCACCTTCACCCTGGTGGCGCTGTTCGGCACGCTGGCGGCTTTATTGTCGGAGCAAACCGGCACTGCATGGGTGCTGGCAGGCGGCCTGCTGGTGGTGGGCGGCATGATGGTGGCAGCCTATGCGCGCGCGCCGGATCTGGGCGACGATCCCGGCACCACCACGGTGGCGGCCATCGTACTGTGTTACGGACTGGGCGCGATGGTGTGGTACGGCTACCACCAGCTCGCGGTGATGCTCGCCATCGTCTCTACCGTGCTGCTCTACTTCAAGGCTGAACTGCACGGCATCACGCGCAGCCTGACACGCCGCGACCTGATTTCATTCCTGCAATTCGCGGTGTTGTCGCTGGTGATTCTGCCGCTGCTGCCGAACCAGGATTACGGCCCCTACCGTGCACTCAACCCGTATCAAATATGGTGGATGGTGGTGCTGATTTCCGGCGTCAGCCTGGCCGGCTACGCCGCGCTGCGCATCGCCGGACAGCGCCACGGCGCACCCCTGATGGGGCTGCTCGGCGGGCTGGTGTCGAGCACCGCCACCACGCTGGTGTTTTCCCGCCACGCGCGCGGCAACGCAGCGCTGATCCCGGCCGCCGTGGTGGTCATTCTGCTCGCCAATCTGATGGTGCTGATACGGCTGGGGGTGATCGCTGCGGTGGTGTCGCCACGGCTGCTGCCCGCGCTGCTGCCGGTGCTGGGCGGTGGACTGATTGCGGGTCTGCTGGGCACGGCGCTGTTGTGGCGAGGCTTGCGCAGCGATGGCGAACTGCCTGATCTGGAGCTCAACAACCCCACCGAAATACGCACCGCGCTGGGCTTCGGCCTGCTCTACGCGGCGGTACTGTTCGCCGCTGCCTGGCTTTCCGACTACGCCGGTAGCCAGGGCCTGTACGCCGTGGCGCTGGCGTCCGGCCTCACTGATGTGGATCCGATCACCCTGTCCAGCCTGCGCCTGTTCGGGCTGGGCAAGCTGGCGCAGAATCAGGTGGTGACGGCGGTGACACTGGCCTTCATCGCCAATATGGCATTCAAGTTTGGACTGATACTATTCATCGGCGGCAAGCTGCTGGCGCGCAAAACTGCCGTGGGCATGCTTGCCATCGTACTCGGCGTCGCGGCCGGGTGGCTGGTTTTACAGACCGGATAAAACCGGGATCACACGTGGCCGCTCCGCCAACCTATACTTGGTCTTACGTGCTCGGCATCGCCCGCGAGCACAAACGCGCGCTGCTGGTTGCCCATCTGGTCGCACTGTTTGCGGCTGCCGCCAGTGTGCCGATTCCGCTGTTGCTGCCGCTGTTGGTGGATCAGGTATTGCTGCACAAACCGGGCGCATTGACCCACTTTATCGATCAGCGTTTTCCCGCTGCCTGGCATGGACCGCTGCTGTATATCGGCGCGGTGCTCGTCGCCACGCTGGTGTTGCGGCTGAGCGCCATGCTGGCAGGCGTATGGCAGAGCCGCGAGTTCACCCTGATCGCCAAGGACGTGGCCTACCGCCTGCGCCGCCAGATGCTGGCGCGCCTGTCGCGCATCGCCCTGTCCGAATACGAAACCCTGGGCAGCGGCACGGTGGCGTCGCATTTTGTCACCGACCTGAATGCAGTGGACGATTTCATCGGCGCCACCGTGGCCAAGTTCGTCGTGGCCGCGCTCTCGCTGCTCGGCATGACGGCGGTGCTGCTGTGGATGCACTGGCAGCTGGCACTGTTCATCCTGCTGCTCAATCCGCTGGTGATCTACTTCACCATGGTGCTGGGCAAGAAAGTGAAAGACCTCAAGCGCCGTGAAAACAGCGCCTTCGAGCTGTTCCAGCAATCCCTTACCGAAACCCTGGATGCGATCCAGCAGATCCGCGCCCTCAACCGCGAGCGCCACTATATTGCCAGGGTGGCCGAACGGGCGCGAGATATCCGCACCCACGCCGCCGCGTTCTCGTGGAAAAGCGACGCGGCGAGCCGGGCGTCGTTTCTGGTGTTCCTGTTCGGCTTCGATATTTTTCGCGGCGTGAGCATGCTGATGGTGGTGTACTCCAACCTGAGCATCGGCGAGATGATGGCGGTGTTCGGCTACCTGTGGTTCATGATGGGTCCGGTGCAGGATATCCTCGGCATCCAGTACGCCTGGTTCGGCGCCAGGGCCGCGCTGACGCGCATCAACCATCTGCTCGCCCTGAAGGACGAGCCGCAGTATCCGCACCTCGCCAACCCATTCGCCGGCCGGCACACGGTCGGCGTGGAAGTGCGCGACGTACGCTTTCGCTACGCTGAAAACCCGGTACTGAACGGCGTCAGCCTCACCATCCAGGCGGGCGAAAAAGTCGCGCTGGTGGGCGCTTCCGGCGGTGGCAAATCCACGCTGGTGCAGATCATCCTCGGCCTGTACCAGCCGCAGTCCGGCAGCGTGCTGTTCGATGGCGTACCCACCACTGAAATCGGCCTCGACGTGGTGCGCGAGAACGTCGCCAGCGTGCTGCAACACCCGGCGCTGTTCAACGACAGCGTGCGCATGAATCTGACCCTGGGCCGCGATATGGATGAAACGGCGCTGTGGCGCGCGCTGGCCGTAGCGCAACTGGCCGACACCGTGCAGGCCATGCCCGGCGGGCTGGATACCCTCGTCGGTCGCCAGGGCGTGCGCCTGTCCGGCGGACAACGCCAGCGCCTGGCCATCGCACGCATGATCCTTGCCGACCCCAGGGTGGTGATCCTCGACGAAGCCACCTCCGCACTGGATGCCGCTACCGAAGCCCGGCTGCACGCGGCGCTGCATGATTTTCTGAAGGATCGCACCACTCTCATCATTGCCCATCGCCTGTCCGCGGTGAAGCAGGCCGACCGCGTTTACGTGTTCGACGGCGGCCAGATCATCGAGGAAGGCGCGCACGCCGAGCTGATACGCGGGGGCGGGCTCTACGCCAAACTCTACGGAACACTGCAACACTGACGTCGGCGCTATCGCCGATAGCCGGAATGAAGTATATTTAAATTCAAAGTCTTGGAAAAACCCGGAGGGGGGTATTTTCCGCATTTGACGTCCGGGGGAGAAATATGAGAGAAAAACCACGCCACTATCCGCTTCCTCGCGCTGTTCCCTGAGTGGACGGCATGACGCGATGATATCCAGACCGCTGCGCATCGCGCTGCTGTACCTGCTGCTCTCCGCCCTATGGATTTTTGTGTCGTATTACCTCCTGCAGCAACTGTTTGTCGGCTCCCGCCTCGTCGAGCAACTGGAACTCCTGGGCGGATTGTCTTTCGTTCTGATCACCGCACTAATACTGTTCCTGCTGTTACGCCGCGAGCAGGCTGCGGTCGAACGCGCCAATTGCATCCTGCGCGAGCGCGAAAGAAATTTCCGCATGCTCACCGAAACCATTGCTACCGCCATCTTCCTATACCGCGGCGGACGCCTGTGTTTCGTCAACCCCAAGGCGATCGCCTACAGCGGTTATACGCGCGAGGAACTGCTGACCATGGATTTATGGCAACTGGTCTCCCCGGAGTATCAGGAGATGATCCGCGAGCGTTCCTTGTCGCGCCTGCACGGCGCCGGCGGTCCAGCCCGCTATGAACTCAAGATCATCACCAAGCATGGGGAGGAGCGCTGGCTGGAGGTCACTGCCGATTCCATTGAATTTGAAGGTGCGCCGGTTGGACTCGCTACCGCTTATGACATCACCGAGCGCAAACGGGCCGAGCAGGAGATCGGCACCCTCAACGGCGATCTGGAGCGCCGCGTCGCCGAACGAACCGCGGAACTTGAAAAAGCCAATGCCCAGTTGCAATTTTCACAAGCAAGCATCCGCGAATTAAATGTGGCCCTGCAGCAACGCGCGGAAGAATTGCAAGCCTCGATGAACGAGATGGAAGCCTTCAGCTACTCGGTTTCGCATGACCTGCGTGCTCCGTTGCGCGCCATCCAGGGATTCACTCAGGCGCTGCAGGAAGATTACGCAGCGCAACTCGACCCGGCGGGTCAGGATTTCGCGCAGCGCATTGTCGCCGCGGCAGGCCGCATGGACATATTGATCCAGGATTTGCTGGCGTACAGCCAGTTGAGCCGCAGCGAACTCAGCCCGAAGCCGGTCAGCTTGTCCAGAATCGTCGCCGAGGCCACATCCCAGATGCAAGCCCAGATCACCGAACATCACGCCATCATTTCCGTCGTTGAGCCATTGCCGGACGTGCTCGGGCATCGCCCGACCCTGGTACAGGTGATCGCCAACCTGTTATCCAATGCCATCAAATTCGTCGCACCCGGGGTGACGCCTCAAATCCGGGTATGGGCCGAAGCGCAGGAAAACCGGGTGCGCCTGTGGGTGGAAGACAATGGCATCGGCATCCCCGCCGAACACGAGGAGCGAATTTTTCGCGTGTTCGAGCGTTTGCACGGCATCGAGTCTTACCCGGGCACCGGCATCGGGCTCGCCATCGTGAAGAAGGGGATGGAGCGCATGGGCGGTAGCGTGGGCGTGGCATCGCAAAATGGCCAAGGCAGCCGGTTCTGGATAGAGTTGCCGATACAGGAGAAAAAATGATGAATATAACGCTGCCTACGCTGTTGCTGGTGGAAGACGATCCCAATGACATCATGCTGTTCCGGCGCGCCAAGGACAAGACGAATCTGGCCAATCCATTGCAGGTGGTGGAAGACGGCGAAGCGGCAGTCGCTTACCTGTCCGGTCAGGGCCAGTACGCCGACCGCAATCGCTACCCGTTGCCCGCGCTGGTGCTTCTGGACCTGAAGCTGCCGCGCAAATCCGGTCTCGAAGTGCTGGCATGGCTACGCGAGCAACCCGGCCTGCGCCGCCTGCCGGTCGTGGTGATGACCTCCTCCAAGGAAAGTACGGATGTGGGGCTTGCCTATGATCTCGGCGCCAATTCCTACCTGGTCAAGCCGGTGGCATTCGACAACCTGCTGGAAATGATCAAGGCGCTCGGGCTGTACTGGTTCATTCTCAATGAAAAACCGGATATCAATCCGTCCATCGGGGGATGATATGGATATGGAAAAATCCCATCCTTTACCGCTGACATGCCTGCTGGTCGATGACAACCCGGATGATCGCGCACTGGCCACGCGTGCTTTGCAGCTTGAATTTCCCGGCATGCAAGTCGAATTCGTCACCGACATGGGCGAATTCATGCGACGCATTGAAGCAGGCAATCTCGACCTGGTGATTACCGATTTTCACTTGCGCTGGACCGACGGATTAAACATTCTACGCCTGGTCAAGGCCGCCCTGCCGGAATGTCCGGTGGTCATGTTTACCGGCACCGGTAGTGAAGAAATCGCCGTGGAAGCGATGCAGGCAGGCCTGGATGACTATGTGCTCAAAGCCCCCCGGCACTACGCCCTGCTTCCCACCCGCATACGTTCGATATTGGATCGAGCCGAGCAGCGACAGCTTCTGCATAAAGCAGAAAACGCGTTGCGCGAAAGCGAATCGCGCCTGCGCGCCATCATCGACACCGAGCCTGAATGCGTCAAAATCATAGGCCCGGATCACCGTTTGCAATTCATGAATGCATCGGGACTGACGATGATCGAAGCGGATTCCGGCGAGCAAGTGCTCGGAAAAAAACTGCTGAACATGCTTTTACCCGAGTACCGTCAAGCTTTCAAGAATTTGACCAGCAACGTGCTGGCAGGTAATAAAGGCTCACTGGAATTCGAAATCATCGGTCTCAAGGGCCATCGCCGCTGGCTGGAAACCCACGCAGTCCCGCTGGTCAGCGAAATCGATGGCAGCACATCGCTGTTGTCCATCACGCGGGATATTACCGAACGCAAGCTGGCCGAGAGCGGCCGTGCGCAACTGGCCGCCATCATCAATTCCGCCATCGATTTTATTGGTGTTTGCGGCCAGGATGGAAAGGTTAGCTTTGTGAACCAGGCCGGGCGCAATATGCTCGGCATCGCCATGGACGAAGACCTCTCCACCACCCATATGCAGGCCTATCTGCCGGTGTGGGCGGAGGAAAGAGTGATCGGCCACGGCATCCCGACTGCCATACGCGAAGGCATGTGGTACGGCGAAAGCGCACTCCTCTGTCGCAATGGGCAGGAAATTCCCGTCTCTGCAGTTATCGTCGCGCACAAACTCCCCGATGGCAGCGTGGATTTTTTCTCCACCATCATGCGTGACATTTCGGAGCGCAAGCTCCATGAGGCACAGTTGCTGCACCTCGCCACGCACGACAGCCTGACCGGGCTGCCCAACCGCGCACTCTATACCGACCGCCTGGAAGTGGCGATCCTCGAAGCCCAGCGCCGCGGGCGGCTGGTGGCTGCGATGTATCTCAACCTCGACCGCTTCAAAACCATCAACGACACCCTCGGCCACGAGATCGGCAATGCGCTGCTGCAGGCAGTCGCCGAGCGTCTCGAGCAAAGAATACGCGACGATGACACCCTGGCCCGTCCGGGAGGGGATGAATTCGCATTGGTGTTCACCGACATCGAGCAGCTGGATGACGTGAGTGAATTGACGCAAAAAGTCCTGCACAGCTTCAAGGTACCCTTCCACATCAAGGAGCATGAATTATTCCTTACCGCCAGCATCGGCATTGCCGTCTATCCGCATGACGACCTCACCCCGGGCGGCCTGTTGAAAAATGCCGCCATCGCCTTGAACCGCAGCAAGGACATGGGCGGCGACGCTTACCAGTTTTACACCGCGGAGATGAACGCCAAGGCGCTGCAACACCTGATACTGGACAATGCGTTGCACCACGCGCTGGAGCGCGGGGAATTGCAACTGTACTATCAGCCGCAACTGGATCTCGTCACCGGCCAGGTATGCGGGATGGAGGCGTTGCTACGCTGGCAACACCCGGAACTGGGCATGATTTCTCCGGCCGAGTTTATCCCCCTCGCCGAAAAAACCGGTTTGATCGTTCCCATCGGCGAGTGGGTATTACGCACCGCCTGCGCCCAGAACCAGGCCTGGCAGCTGCCGGGCCGGCCTGCGCTGCCTATCGCGGTCAATCTGTCCGGACGGCAATTCGCCCAGCACAATCTGGCGCAAACCATTACCCGGATCCTGGCGCAAACCGGTCTGGCCCCTGACTTGCTGGAACTGGAAATCACCGAAAGCACGCTGATTCAGGACATCCAGACATCCATTAGCATGCTGCATGAATTAAATGCCCTGGGCATTGCCATTTCCATCGACGACTTCGGCACCGGCTATTCCTCTTTAAGCTATCTGAAGCGCTTTCCGATTAACGCCATCAAGATCGACCAGTCGTTCGTGCGCGACATACACACCGACCCCAACGACGCGGCAATCGTCAGTGCCATTATCGCCATGGCGCGCAGTCTCGGCATGAAAACCATCGCCGAGGGCGTGGAAACCAACGAACAGCTGGTATTCCTGCAGTCGCGTCAGTGCGATCTGATGCAGGGCTATTATTTCAGCCGGCCTGTCCCCGCTGAAGTGATCACCCAGATGCTGAACGAAGACTGGTGTTTGAGTTTTGTGGTAAATTCCTGAGTCCGTGGCTGAACCCGACTTGTGTCGTGCTGCGCAACAGTCATCCTAACCGGCCGGCCTACCTGTCATTCCGTCTTTGGCGTTGCATGTGGATATTGCACCCGCTGAAAAACCAGATAATCACACTCAACGTAAACTCCAGATTGCGAACATCATGCAGCAGCCCAACGTCTCAGACCCATTGAAAAAGCAGGGCCTGGCCGCGCTTTCCATCGGCGCGACCGGCGTCGTTTACGGCGATATCGGCACCAGCCCGCTGTATGCCTTGCAACAGGTTTTCAATGGGCCGCACGGTGTCATCCCCAGCCACAACAATGTGCTTGGAATTCTCTCCCTGGTTTTCTGGGCATTACTGATCGTGGTCTCGCTCAAGTACGTCGTCTTCATCATGCGTGCGGACAACAAGGGCGAAGGCGGCATCATGGCGCTTATCGCTCTGGTGCAGCGGGTCACATCGAATGAATCCCGCATGCGCTGGACGCTCGTGGTTTTGGGTCTGTTTGGCGCGGCCCTGTTTTATGGCGATGGCATCATCACCCCGGCGATCTCGGTGCTCTCCGCCGTGGAAGGACTGGAAATCGCCACCCCTGCGTTCAAGCCGTATGTCATTCCCATTTCTCTTGCTGTGCTGATCGGACTGTTCCTGATTCAACGCAAGGGAACGGCCAGCGTCGGCGCGCTGTTCGGCCCGATCATGATGATCTGGTTCGCCACCCTGGGCGGACTCGGACTGATCAAAATCATCCATTTCCCCGACGTGCTGCAGGCTGTCAGCCCGATGTATGCCGTGCATTTTTTCATTGAAAACCGATGGCAGGGATTCCTGGCGCTGGGTGCGGTGGTACTCACGCTGACAGGTGCCGAGGCCCTGTACGCCGACATGGGGCATTTCGGCAAACACCCCATTCGCGCAGCCTGGTTCGGATTTGTTTTGCCTGCACTGCTGCTCAATTATTTCGGCCAGGGCGCACTGATGATCCATGATGCCAGTGCCGCGGCAAACCCGTTCTACAAAATGGTACCGGAATGGGGGCTGTTACCCATGGTTGCCCTCGCCACCGTGGCCACGGTCATTGCCTCGCAGGCGGTGATCAGCGGGGCTTTTTCCATCACCCGCCAGGCCATCCAGCTGGGCTACCTGCCGCGCATGGAAATCCTGCACACCTCGGCCAGGGAGATCGGTCAAACCTACATTCCATTCATAAACTGGACCATGCTGACAGGCATCATCGCCCTGGTTCTCGGTTTCCAGACTTCCAGCAAACTGGCTGCAGCCTACGGTATCGCCGTCACCGGAACCATGGCAATGACCACCATTCTCGCCTTTGTTGTGGTGCGCGGGCTGTGGCGATGGAGCTGGCCTGCCACCCTGATTGGCATGACATTTTTCCTGTCGGTCGACCTGGCGTTTTTCAGTGCCAATGCCATGAAGATTGTCCATGGCGGCTGGTTCCCGCTGGCCGTCGGCATCGTCCTGTTTACGTTGATGACCACCTGGAAAAGAGGACGCAAAATCCTGTTCGAACGCCTGCACATCAATGCGATTGCACTCGAACCTTTCCTCGCGGGCATCGCTGCCCATCCGCCGCTACGCGTTCCCGGGACGGCGGTATTCCTGACCGCCACCCCGGAAGGCGTGCCACATGCGCTGCTGCATAACCTTGCCCACAACAAAGTGCTGCATGAAAAGGTGGTGCTGCTCACCGTCCGGACCAAAGATGTGCCGTGGGTGCCCGCCAGCGAACGCGTTGAAACTTCCCCACTGGGAAATGAGTTTTACCGTATCAAGATCAATTATGGATTCAAGGATGATCCCGACATTCCGCAAGCGCTCGCCCTGTGCAAGATAGGTGGATTGGAGTTCAACATGCTGGAAACTTCTTTCTTCCTTAGCCGTGAAACCCTCATCGCAACCAAGGTGCCGGGCATGGCCCTGTGGCGCGAGAAATTGTTTGTCAACATGGCCCGCAATGGAAGCAGCGCAACCGCTTTCTTTAATATCCCCACAAACCGGGTGATTGAACTGGGCGCCCAGATCGAACTTTAGTGCGGCCAGGCAGAAGGTAAAAGCCAAACCAGACAACCCCCCGGTTCTTGCCTTTTGCCTTTTGCCTTTTGCCTTTTGCCTTTTGCCTTTTGCCTTTTGCCTTTTGCATTTTGCTTACCTCATCCAGCGCCGCAGCATCCATTTCCGCGCTTCTTCCAGCACCAGCATCCCTGCCGCAAAAGGCAGCATGAACAGCCATACCTCCCATCCGATCGGGGCAGTGCCGAAGAGGTGGTTGCCGAGCGGTGTGTAATCAATGGCCAGGATGAGCAAAATCTCTGCGGCGATGCCGACGAGGATGAGCCGGTTGCCGCGCAGCCCCGTGGTGAGCAGGGAATCACGTGGACTGCGGCACAGAAACACGTTGACCACCTGCGCCACGATGATGGCGGACAGCGTGGCGGTGGTAGCAGCGAGGTAGCGCGGGTCGGCATGGTCGAGCATTTCGCCGTAATGCCAGCCGCTTCCCTTCAGCACGAAGAAGAACGCAGCCATGGCGGTCGCCGCTTCCAGCACGCCCAGGAACAGGTAGGCGCGCGCCAGCAACTGCCAGGTGATGAGGCGTTCGCGGCGCGGGCGCGGCGGCCGCTTCATCACGCCGGGATCAGGCTTTTCCGCGCCCAGGCCGAGGGCGGGCAGCATGTCGGTGCCCAGGTCCACCGCCAGAATCTGGATGATGGTCAGCGGCAGGGGAATCCTGAGCAGCACGAAAGCCAGATAGGGCACCAGTTCGGGGATATTGGAAGTGAGGATGTAGGTGAGGAATTTGCGGATATTGTCGAACACCGCACGCCCTTCCTCCACCGCGGCAACGATGCTGGCGAAATTGTCGTCGAGCAGGATGATGTCGGCGGCTTCCTTGGCCACATCGGTACCGCTCAGGCCCATGGCGATGCCGATGTCGGCGTGTTTCAGCGCGGGCGCGTCGTTGACGCCGTCGCCGGTGACCGCGACGATGTGCCGCTTTCTTTTGAGCGCGGTGACGATGCGCAGCTTCTGGTCGGCGCCCACCCGGGCAAACAGGATTTCCGGCGCGTCCAGTGCAAGTTGAAGCTGTATATTGGACATGCGCGCCAGCTGCTCGCCGTTCACCACCACGGCCTGGTCGGTGCGGATCAGGCCGACCTCGCGCCCGATGGCGAGCGCGGTGCGCGGGTGGTCGCCGGTGACCATGATGACGCGGATGCCCGCGCCGAAGCATTTCTGCACCGCGCCGGCCGCCTCCGGGCGGGGCGGGTCGGCCAGTCCCACCAGGGCGGTGAGCACCATGTCGCGTTCCAGGTTTTCGCGCTGGTAGCCTGCTGCCACCGCCTGATGGGCAAAAGCGAGCACCCGCAGACCCTGTTCTGCCATGTCCTCCTGAGCGCGCTGGAACAGCGCCAGCAATTCCGGCGTGAACGGGCGTAACACGCCCCCCATCACCACCTGGCTGCACAGCGGCAACACGGTTTCCGGCGCGCCTTTGGTGTACAGCACCAGACCGTCTTGCATACGCTGCAGGATGGAAAGCCGCTTGCGGTCAGTGTCGAAGGGCAGTTCATCCACCCTGGGCAGCGCCTGAAAATCCGGCACCGCTGCCTGCGCCATGCGCACCAGCGCGATCTCCATCGGGTCGCCCAGCCACGCGTCTGCACCGGTAGCCTTGAGGTCATGACACAGCAACGCGGTTTCGAGCAGACGCCGGTAGTCGCGTCGCAACTCGGTGCTGGCTGCAAACGCCTGCGGCGTCGCATATTCGCCGCCCAGAAACAACGACTTCACCTGCATGTGGTTGGTGGTAAGGGTGCCGGTCTTGTCGGTCAGGATGACGCTGGCGGCACCCAGTGTTTCCACTGCCGGCAGGTGGCGCACCAGCGCGTTACGTCGGGCCATGCGCTGGGTGGCCATGGCCAGCGACAGGGTCACGGTGGGGAGCAGCCCTTCCGGCACGTTGGCGACGATAATGCCGATGGCGAACAGGGCATTTTCCCAAAAGCCCAGTCCCAGCGCCTGGCCAATGAAAAAAAACACCACCCCCAGCCCCGTCGCCAACAGGGCCACCAGGCGCGACAGGCGCGCGATCTCGCGCTGCAATGGCGACATGGGCGCGCGTGCCGTCTGGGTGAGGCGGGCAATTTTACCGAATTCAGTATGATCGCCGGTGGCAAACACCACCGCGCGCGCCTCCCCCGCCACCATTGAGGTGCCCGCCAGCAGCACGTTGCGGCTGTGCAACACCTCGTCTACCTGGGAAGGCTGGGCGTCGCGCCCCTGCGACACGGATTCGCCGGTGATGGTGGCGGTGTTGACGCGCACGCCGAAGGCTTCGATCAGCCGGCAGTCGGCAGGGATGTCGTCGCCCTCTCCCAGCAGCACAATATCTCCCGGCACCAGTTCGGCGGCGACGATCTCTTCCACCCGTCCGGCGCGCATCACCCGTGCCTTGGGCGGCAACAGCTTCTCCAGCGCAGCCAGCGCGCGTTCGGCACGGTATTCCTGCCAGAAGGAAAACAGCCCGTTGACCAGAATCACGCCGAGAATGGCAAAGCCGAGGGTAGCCATGCCCTTGCCCGGATCAGCCAGTTCCGCCACAAAAGCCAGCCCTGCCGCCACCCACAGGATGACCGCGAACAGATGGGTGAATTCTCTCAGGAAGCGCAACGGCAGCGGCACGCCGGCCACCTTTTCAACCCGGTTCGGGCCGAATTCCGCGAACCGCCGCGCCACCTCCGCCGCGGACAATCCATCGGCAGCGGTATTGAGGCTGGCCAGTGCCGCTTGCGCTTCCAGGTGATGGATTTTCACGCCACCAACTCCTTCAATTCGAGGGCATTGCGCACCGCGTAGGCTGCCTCGTCGTTGTCGAAATAAACGTAGGCGTGGTTCACGCCCAGGCGCCGCACCTGCGCCACCCACCGCTTGAGCGCAGCGTGGCTATAGCAGCCGCAATAGGGCGCGTCCGGTCCGTGCAGGCGCAGGTAGGCGAAGTCGGCAGTGGCGAGCAGCGGCGAGGTGTAGCCGCCCAGGCTGTAGATGCACAACGCTGCGTTGCGGGCACGCAGCAGCGCGTAGATTTCCGGCCGCAGCCAGTCCGGGTCGCGCAGTTCGAACGCACAGGGGATGGCTGCCGGCCAAGCATCGAGAAACACCGTCAGCCGCTCGGCATTGCAGCGCCAGCGCGGCGGCAGCTGGAACAGCACCGGACCGCGCCGGGTGCCAAGCCCGGTCAGCACTTCGAGGAAAGGCGGCAGCGTGGCCTCCGGCTGCATGAGCTTCTTCAGATGGGTGATGAACCGGCTCGCCTTGGCGGCGAACACGAAGTGATCCGGTGTGGCGTCAAGCCAGTGGGCGATGGCGCCGGGTGTGGGCAAGCGGTAGAAGCTGGTGTTGATTTCCACCGTATCGAAGTGGCGGGCGTAGTGGGCGAGCCAGGCGTCCGGCGCCAGATCGGCGGCGTAAAAACGCCCGATCCAATGCGGGTAATGCCAGCCGGAGGTGCCAATGTGCCAGTGCATGAGCATCAACCAATAGAAGGATTAACCGGACTCACCCCTTCACGCACGCCTTCGGCCGCAAAAACGCCACGCGCCGCGCCAGACCTGCTTTTTCCGTGACTTCTGCCACGCTGTCCACATCCTTGTAGGCGCCCGGCGCTTCCTCCGCCGCCCCGCGCATGGACCGGGTGCGGATCAGGATGCCGCGCCCGGCCAGCTCATCGATGAGTTCGCGCCCATGCCATTTCTTCAACGCGGCGTTGCGGCTCATGGCGCGGCCGGCGCCGTGGCTGGCGGAGGACCAGGCTTTGGTTTCGCTTTCCTTGATCCCGGCCAGCACGTAGGAACCGGTGCCCATGCTGCCGCCGATGATGACCGGCTGTCCCACCGCGCGGTAGGCTTCGGGGATGGCGGGATGGCCGGGGCCGAAAGCGCGGGTGGCGCCCTTGCGATGCACGTAGAGCAAGCGTTCGCGGCCCTCGACCTGGTGTTTTTCCGCCTTGCAGGTGTTGTGGGAAACGTCGTAGAGCGTATCCAGCCGGCTTGCCGGCAGCACGTGCGCGAACACCTGACGGGTGAGGTGGGCGAGGATCTGGCGGTTGGCCAGCGCCACGTTGACGGCAGCGTTCATGGCGCCGATGTATTCGCGCCCCTCCGGTGAATTGATCGGCGCGCACGCCAACTCGCGGTCGGGCAGCGCGATACCGAGGCGCTGCGCCGCCTTGGCCAGACTCACCAGATAGTCGGTGCCGATCTGGTGTCCGAGCCCGCGCGAGCCGCAGTGGATGGACACCAGCACCTGTCCCTGGTGCAGGCCGAACGCCCGGGCGGCTTCGGCATCGTAAATCTTTTCCACCACCTGCACTTCCAGATAATGATTGCCTGAGCCCAGCGTGCCCATTTCCCCGCGCTGGCGCTGCTTGGCGAGCTGGGAAACATTGCCCGGCACGGCGCCGGCCATTGTGCCGTGCTCCTCGATGCAGGGCAGGTCATCGGCTTCGCCATAGCCCTGCTCCACCGCCCAGTGCGCGCCGCCCAGCATGACTTCATCCAGTTCCCTGGGCGCGAGCTTGAGGCTGCCCTCCTCGCCCACACCGGCAGGGATGTGGCGGAACAGCTCGTCCGCCAGCCGCGGCAGCACCGGCACGATGTCGGCCAGATCCAGATTGCTGCGCAGGCAGCGGATGCCGCAGGAAATGTCGAAACCCACGCCGCCGGCGGAAATGATGCCACCCAGCTCCGGGTCGAATGCCGCCACCCCGCCGATGGGGAAGCCGTAGCCCCAGTGCGCATCCGGCATGGTCATGGCCGCGCCCACCAACCCCGGCAGGCGCGCCACATTGCTGATCTGCTCCAGCACCTTGTCGTCCATGGTTTCCAGCAGCACCTGCGAGCCGTAAAGCTTGACCAGCGCGCGCTTGCCGTCTGACGGCAGGGTGTAGCAGTAGTCTTCGATCTGCTTGAGCCGACTGATGTCCATGACATGCCCTCATACGTCCACGATGCAGCGCGCTTCCCACTGCCCCTCACGTTCCCGCACCGACAGCATGGTGAGCGTGGCGCCCTTCACCTCCACGCCGCGTTCCAGATCGGACCGCCACGGCTCGCCCCAGGCTGTGCCATGCCAGTTGTCGCCGTCTCGCCGCAGCTGAAAATGCCCGAATATCAAGCCCCGGGCACGCGCTTCCGCCAACAGGCGGTTAAGCCAGATCACCAGCGCCAGCTCCAGGTCGGCTTCCTCGAAATCGAACGCCACCTGCACGTTGCGCTGCACTGCCGCGAGATCGGTCATCACCGCGAACATGGCCGCGGCGGCGCGCTCGAACGCCTGACCCACGCTGGCGCCGCAGCCGATGACACCAATGTCGGCATCGTGCTCGAAGTAATCCACGCCTTCCATGGCTTTAGAGGTGCCTTGTAATCATGCCCCGTCACTGTTACATAACCAGTATAGGTCGCGTCGGCTTCATCCGCCCTGACTTTAAGTCAACCGGCACTTACCGCGCGCCGGGCTGACGCGTTTAGAATGTTATGCTTCATCCTGCACCTGTCCACCATGCTGCCGACCCATGAATATTCTGTTTAACCGCTGTTACAGCTTAGTACCGCACCTGTTGGCGGGATGTCTGCTGGCGGGATGCCAGCCCGCTCCACCGCAACACTTCCAGGGCTACGCGGAAGGCGAGCCGGTGCGGGTGGCGGCGCAGCAGTCGGGGGTGTTGACTTCGCTCGCGGTGCAGCGCGGCGACACGGTGCAGACGGGTACCGCCTTGTTCAGTCTGGAACAGGCGCAGGAAGCCGCAACAGTGGCGCAGTCACAAGCACTGCTGGCACAGGCGCAGGCGCAAGCGGCCAACCTGGGTACAGGCAAGCGAGCGCCGGAGATCGCAGTGATCGATGCACAGATTGCGGATGCGCGGGCACGCGCCCGGCTGTCCCGGGATCAGTTGGCGCGCCAGCAGGCATTGCGGGCGAAAGGCTTTATCAGCGTCGAGGCACTGGACCAGGCGCGCACCCAGCTCGCCCGCGACCAGGCGCACCTCGCCGAAACCGAAGCACAGCGCAGCAGCGCCCGGCTGCCAGGGCGCGCGGATGAGCGTTCTGCCGCTGCCGCTCAAGTCGATGCTGCCCAGGCGCAGCTGGCGCAAAGCCAGGTTCGGCTGGCGCAGAAATCCCAGACCGCGCCGGTGAGCGGTCCGGTGGAGGACAGTTTTTACCGTGTAGGGGAATGGGTGGCCGCCGGCCAGCCGGTGCTGTCCATCCTGCCGCCGCAAAATATCAAGGTGCGTTTCTTCGTGCCGGAAACGCGGCTGGCCGCCCTGCATGCCGGAGGAAATGTGCACATCAGTTGCGATGGCTGCGGCGCACCGATCGCAGCCACCGTGCGCTTCATCGCCCAGCAAGCCGAATACACGCCGCCGGTGCTGTATAGCGAAAACAACCGCCACCGTCTGGTCTACATGGTGGAAGCCTGGCCCGCGCCGAAGGATGCGACGCGGCTGCACCCCGGCCAGCCGGTGAGCGTGACACTGCAATGAGCGAGGCGCTGCTCATCGACGTCCACGAACTGAGCAAATCCTTCAACGGCAAGCGCGCCGTCAACGGCCTGTCGCTGCAGGTGCGCGGCGGCGAAATCTTTGGCTTTCTGGGACCCAACGGCAGCGGCAAGACCACCTCGATCCGCATGCTGTGCGGGCTGCTCACGCCGGATTCCGGCAGCGGCACCTGCCTGGATTTCGACGTGCTCACGCAGAGCCGCGAAATCAAGAAACAGGTGGGCTACATGACCCAGCGGTTCAGCTTTTACGATGATTTATCCATCCGCGAAAATCTGGACTTTGTTGCGCGCATGTATGGCATGGACAACCGCCGCAGCGTGGTGGAACAGTCGATGATCGACCTCGGTCTGGCCGACCGGCGCGAACAACTGGCGGGCACGCTCTCCGGCGGCTGGAAACAGCGCCTGGCCTTGGCTGCCTGCATGCTGCACCAGCCGCGCCTGCTGCTGCTGGATGAACCCACCGCCGGTGTCGACCCCAAGGCGCGGCGCGATTTCTGGGATGAAATTCATCGCCTGGCCGGACAAGGCATCAGCGTGCTGGTGTCCACTCACTACATGGACGAGGCGGCACGCTGCCACCGCCTGGGCTACATCGCCTATGGTGACCTGCTCGCATCCGGCACGCCGGACGAACTGCTGGCTGCCAGCCGATTGGTGAGTTTCAACGTGCGGGGCAGCGACCTGGCACTGGGAGAACGGCTCAAGGCCCTGCCCGGCATCGAGCAGGTTGTTGCCATGGGGCATGTCTACAGCGTCAGCGGCACCGATGGGGAACGCATCAGGCAGAGCCTGTCCGGGATTGAGGGTTTGCGCTTCGAGCCGGTGGAAACGGGGCTGGAGCAGGTCTTCATCCAGCTCATGGATCGCACCCCGGAGAAAATCGGATGAAGCTTGAAATTACTTTGGCCACAGCGAACACAGAGCACACGGAGAACAGCCAAGGCGGTCAGGCCGGATATGCTTGTATGCCCAGAACAAGATCGTTGCCAATCTCGCTCCCGCCTTCTCTGCGCTCTCTGTGGCCTCTGTGGCCATTGAATTGCGATTGTTAACATGAAGCTGCCGCTCTCCCTGCACCGCCTGTGGGCCATCGTGGCGAAGGAATTCATCCAGCTGCGGCGCGATCGCATCACCTTTGCCATGATGGTGGGCATTCCCGTGATGCAACTGGTGCTGTTCGGCTTTGCCATCAATACCGACCCCAAGCACTTGCCTACTGTGGTGCTGGACGCCGACCAGAGCGCGTATTCGCGCAGCTTCACGGCGGGTCTGGAAAACAGCGGTTACTTCGATATACGGCCTTACACAGGAGGTGTCGCACAGGCGGAACAAGGCATGGCGGTGGGTACGATCCAGTTCATTGTTTCCATCCCCGCCGATTTCTCGCGCCGCCTGGTACGCGGCGAGAAACCCGCGGTACTGGTGGAAGCGGACGCTTCCGACCCCTCCGCCACCGGCAACGCGCTGGCGGCGTTGGCCAGCCTCAACCAGACCGTGCTGTCCCATGACCTGACCGGCCCGCTCGCCCAGCTGAACAGCGCGCCACCGCCGTTCGAAATCCGCGTGCAACGCAACTACAACCCGGAGGGCATCACCCAGTACAACATCGTGCCGGGACTGATGGGCACCATCCTCACCATGACCATGATCATGATGACCGGCATGGCGGTGACCCGCGAACTGGAACGCGGCACCCTGGAAAACCTGCTGGCCATGCCGGTGCACCCGCTGGAAGTGATGATCGGCAAGATCATCCCCTACATCATGGTGGGCTACATCCAGGTGGTGGTCATCCTCACCGCCGCGTACTTCCTGTTCCACGTTCCCATCGCCGGCAGTCTGCCGCTGTTGCTGGCCTGCGTGCTGATTTTTCTGGCTGCCAATCTCGCCGTCGGCATGATGTTCTCCACCATCGCCAAAAGCCAGCTGCAGGCCATGCAGATGACGTTTTTCTTTTTCCTGCCGTCCATGCTGCTGTCCGGCTTCATGTTCCCGTTTCGCGGCATGCCGGAGTGGGCGCAGGTCATCGGTTCCGCGCTGCCGCTCACCCACTTCCTGCGCATCGTGCGCGGCATCATGCTGAAAGGCAACGGCTGGACCGAAACCTGGCCGAGCGTGTGGCCGCTGCTGGTGTTCATGGCGGTGGTACTGGCGATAGGCTTGAAACGCTACCGGCGCACGCTGGATTAAGCGGGTATCGATCATGCACGATCGACCGTCCACTCCGGAGCGCAAGCTGTCCATCACAGCCAGCTCTCTGGGTATCACTTTCAACCAAAAACGGGCGCTCGATACTTATTTATGACAGCCTGCTGGATTTGTATTTTTTCAAGTTGATGCTATACATATACAGATGATTTAGATGTACTTATTGATAGGACGCATATGGATACCCCGCAAAGTCCCAATCAAAACCATCTTCTTGCCGGACTGCCCACGGCTGAATTCGAACACATCGCTCCGCATCTGGAGTTGGTCGCAATGCCGCTGGGCGAAATCCTTTATGAATCCGGCAGCCAGTTAAAGTACGTCTATTTTCCGACAACCGCCATCGTGTCTCTGCATTACGTGACGGAAAGCGGTGCATCGTCCGAAATCGCGGGGGTGGGCAATGAGGGCGTACTCGGTATTTCGCTTTTCATGGGCGGGAATACCACTACTGGCCGGGCCATCGTGTCTACCGGCGGTTATGCCTACCGACTCAAGACGCGGGTGTTGATGGAGGAATACAACCGTGTCGGGGGGCGCCGCGCCGGCGCCATGCAGCACATGCTGCTGCGCTATACCCAGGCGCTGATTACACAGGTATCCCAAACGGCGGTATGCAATCGCCACCACACTGTGGAGCAGCAATTGTGCCGGTGGTTGTTGCTGACCCTAGATCACATGCCTTCGAACGAGTTGACCATGACGCAGGAACTGATTGCCAGCATGATCGGCGTACGGCGTGAAGGCATTACCGAGGCCGCCGGGCATTTGCAGCAAGCAGGGCTCATTCGCTACCGCCGTGGTCACATCACCGTGCTTGACCGTTCAGGCCTGGAGTCCCGCGTGTGTGAATGCTATGCGGTGGTCAAAAACGAATTCGATCGCTTGCTTCCCAGGGTGCGGAACCAGGCGATAGACTCAGCCATCCATCCTAATCCTTCGCCGCGGCTGCGCGCTGTGAAAGCCAGAAAAAAAATGGAGCGTATCCGATTTTATGAGGGTGTAAATAATTTTGTGTAAACGGTCATTAGGCAGGAGACTGCCACCTCCAAAGGAAAACCATGACCAAACGCAAAGTAGTACAGCCCG